>NZ_JAVGCW010000031.1:0-1138 GCF_052928345.1 Bacillus sp. BSL6 | reverse complement strand
TCTTTTTGTTACTTTTGTTACTAAAAATATATATAAACAAAAAATAAATATATATATAAGTATTCTATTAGGGGGCTTAATGCTCAAAATAGGTAACAAAAGTAACCTAGGCACCTTAATCCCTTGGGGCTCTAGGGCTCAAGGGGGTTACTAAAAAGTAACACATGCTAATTTTCGGTGTTTTTTAGTAACACTTCTAAGTAACTTTTGATAACAGAGGTGATAGATTTGCAGGTTTTATTAATTTTAAGTGCGATTTGGAAATCAGGTGCAAATATCTACCTTGATGAAAAAGATAATCAAGTTGCGATAAAGAAACAAAATTTAATTCCAACGGAAATTATGCAAGCGGCTGAACAAAACTATCAAGCTATTTATGATTGGTTTAAATCTTGGAAAGACGAAAGTTCGGAGAAAATCACGTTAATGAAGATATTCCATCATTTTTGTGGGTGGCAGCATAACGAGAAATTACATAGGTGGTTACTTGATGAAGAAGATTCGTTGCAATTGTTTTATGAATGGACGATTGTACTTGCAAAGAATGGATGGACAGATGTTTATGAGGATCATCGCCAGTTTGAAAATGACGAATCAAATACAATGGCAAGAAAGATATATGAACGTGCGGTTTTATATGCGAAGAAAGGAGCGATAGCATGATCCGTTTTCATTACACAGATAAAGAAATAACTAACATTCTTAAAACACTCACAATCGTTATCGATACTCGTGAGAATGTAAATGGGCATATTCTTGATTATTTAAATCAAAAGGATATACCAGTAAAGCTTCAAAAATTAGATACAGGTGATTATGGCTGCATGATTCCCAAAAATGAAGAGTTGGGAATATCGCGAGATATCTATTTAGATAGCCGAGTAGAGCGGAAAGCCCACATGGATGAGATCACAGGGAACTTACAAAAAGATACGCAAACAGCGTTTGAAAATGAATTAATCCGTTCGAAAGACATTCCATTTACTTTAATTGTGGAAGATCCTAAAGGCTATGAAAAAATGTTAAAGGGTCAATATCGTTCGAAATATAATCCATTGGCGTTACTTGGAAGACTTAATACATTTAAAGCAAAGTACGGTTTTGAAATTGTGTATTTAGATAACAAGTACAGCGGTAA
>NZ_JAVGCW010000030.1:0-1342 GCF_052928345.1 Bacillus sp. BSL6 | reverse complement strand
GGGATTGTAAATAACTTAATGGACAAGTTCTACTTTGATAAAGAGTTTATGGGAGCATAATAAAAATTTAGAAATGGGGAATGCACGATGAAAACAACTGAAGAAATGCTACAAGCAATTAAGGACTTTCAAAACAATTTGGTACCAGGTATTACACTTATACAGGATGATCAGGAAGCTATAGATTTTTGTATTAAGTTGACTTATGAAATCTATGTAAAAAGAAAACATAAATTCGAACCTAATATTGATAAATAATACCAATATCTCCAATGTTTGATATAATGATGTTGTCATTATTTATCAGGAGGTTATGTTATGAGTTTTGATCCTATCGCATCCGTACAACGCGTTCAACAATTACAGCAAGCTGAAGCCGCTGCTGGAAAGAGATTAGTTTTACAAAGAGTACCTACTGGATTAGAAGTACTATTGTTTTTCGTAGCAATTATCTTAGCTATCCCAACATTTTCAATATCTTGTATATTGTTTCTTATTTATTTTATGTCTCTAACTAAGACTTACTTAGTAAAGAATGTGGCTACTGGTGAAAAATTCAAAGTGAGTAAAGAAGATTTTAAGCAATATAAAAAAGAAACTAAAGCGAAGAAAAAAGAGGTTACAAAAATCTCAGATTTATAATTTTTATCAAAGGATGAAAATAAAATGAAAAAACGTTCTAACTTTATGACCGTTGTTAGTTCTATATTTAAAGTTTTTCGTTTAATAGGTTTAATTGTAAAGCCAATTCTTAAAGCATTATCTAAAAGTAAATTCTAGTACACAGAAATAAAAGACCGCCTACTAAGGCGGTTTTCTTTTCCTATTCAATTCCCTTCCATCTCATCCAACATTTGTGCCTTCATATATAAATAAGCGGCTATCTCTTCTTTTTTCATTCCTCTATCGGCGCACATTCCGTCTAACAGGACCCACTCAGAATCTCCTACGAATTTCAAAAAGCGCTTCTTATCTTCGTTGACTACTAACATTACGGATAACTCTTCAGTACTTGCTACAGCTCGTTTCCGTCCTAGTTCATCGATATAGAATACGGATATTTCGTTATCTGAGCGATACACCTCAAATTGAAACGTCTGCTTCCCTCGCTTCACCTCGATAGGGTACCACTTCAACTTTTCGTAACCTGGTATGGATATTTCGTATAGGGTAGGTGTCATATTTCGGCTCCTTTGTCGTTATGTAATAATTACACAACTAAGTTTACCAAAGTACCATTAAGTCACCGTTAAGCTAGCATTAAGGATTTTAGTATACATTTACTCTCCTTCAACCATATCGTTAAATTTAAAGGTACATTTTTATAAAATAAATAAAAAAA
>NZ_JAVGCW010000028.1:0-2581 GCF_052928345.1 Bacillus sp. BSL6 | reverse complement strand
TTCATAGTTTGGTGATGATGGCAGAGAGGTCACACCCGTTCCCATACCGAACACGGAAGTTAAGCTCTCTAGCGCCGATGGTAGTTGGGACCTTGTCCCTGTGAGAGTAGGACGTCGCCAAGCAACTGTAAGACGAGTCAAAATGACTCGTCTTTTTTGTGTTTCTAACTTCTTATTAGCCTCGAGTTATCCTTTTGTATTCAATTTCTTTCATCATTTTCGATGTGTAGTTTCAGATTTTCTATTTTATTTTTTGTGGAAGCAATCTATTGGTGTGTTAAAATAGTACCGTTATTTTTTGAGTGCTTTAATATAGGGATATTTAATTTTTAAAAAGGAGATAATATGAAAAAGATAGGTATAATTACTATAGTAGTTTTAATCCTTCTAGCGATTGTGTATATGATAGTTGGAAATTATTTTTATAACTATGCGTTGAATGCGAAACAAGAAAAAGAATTTTTGGAAGATAATCCTCATTTAGTAGAAACGGTAAATGCATCGGGAGATGCATTGGCTACAAATGAAGAGAAGAATGCGAACTTCGTATCAAAGTATAAGCCTAACACATTAACTATACGTTCTTTCGATAAACTGAATTTAACAGGTTATGAATATATGAATGAACAATCTAGTCATAAATGGGCGATTGTAGTTCATGGATACAATGGTAGGGCATCAGAAATGACGAAATATATTCGTAACTTTTATGAACAAGGCTATAATGTCATAGCACCAGATCTTCGTGGGCACGGGAATAGTGAAGGGGATTATGTTGGTATGGGCTGGCATGATCGTAAAGACATTTTGATTTGGATTCAACAAATTGTAAAGAAAGATCCTAATGCTGAAATAGCACTATTTGGTGTTTCGATGGGCGCGGCAACTGTAATGATGACTTCAGGTGAGGATTTACCTTCTAACGTTAAAGTTATTATTGAAGATTGTGGGTACTCAACTGTTGTTGATGAATTTACGTATCAATTAAAAGATCTATTCCACTTGCCGAAGTTTCCTGTTATGAATGCGGCAAATACAGTTACAAAATTAAGAGCTGGATATGATTTAGAAGAAGCTTCAGCTATTAAACAAGTTGCAAAAAGTAAAACACCGATGCTATTCATTCATGGGGATGCGGATACATTCGTTCCTTTTGAAATGTTAGATGAAGTATATAATGCTGCAAAAGTAGAAAAAGAGAAATTAATTGTTCCAGGTGCTGGACATGGAGAAGCTGAGAAGATAGATTCAAATACGTATTGGAATACCGTATGGAAGTTCGTGGGAAGATATATTCAAGCATAATTAGATTTATATATGCGATAATCAGAAGGTAATACTTTTGATTATCGTTTTTCTATTTATAGATTTATTTTAGGTTGTAGTATATAAGGCTTGAAGCATAAATTTTTGAATTCCTTAGTGCCAGTGCTACAATGATTGAAAACTACATGTTAATGAGGTGTTTCTATGAAAATTGAAGTATGGTCAGATTTTGTATGCCCGTTTTGCTACATTGGGAAACGTAGATTAGAAGTAGCTTTAGAGCAATTTCCTCATAAGAAGGATGTTGAAGTTGAGTTTAAAAGTTTTGAATTAGACCAAAATGCTCCAATCTATTCTGGAACAAGTATTAATGAAGTGCTTGCATCAAAGTATGGGATTAGTATTGAAGAAGCGAAACGTAATAACGTGCAGCTAGGTAATCATGCAGCTAGTATGGGTTTAAGTTTTAATTTTGATGAGATGAAGCCGACGAACACTTTTGATGCGCATCGTCTTGCGAAATTTGCAAAGGATCAAGGGAAAGAAAAAGAGATTACGGAAAATCTACTTTTTGCATATTTCACTGAATCGAAAAATTTAAGTGATGTGGATACGCTTGCTACTATAGCTGAAGCTTCAGGTTTAGATAAACAAGAAGCTTTACAGGTTATTAATGATAAAAGCGCATATGCAAATGATGTTAGAGTTGATGAAGCGATCGCTCAGCAATATCAAATTTCAGGAGTGCCTTATTTTATTATTAATCAAAAGTATGCTATTTCAGGTGCACAACCACTTGAAACTTTTGTTGGTGCACTTCAGCAAGTGTGGGAAGAAGAGAATCCTGTACCTACGTTACAAGAGCTTTCTTCAGAAGGTGGAAGCGATATGTCTTGTACAGATGAAAGCTGTTCGGTACCTTCAAAAGAACAATAGTTTTTATGATGGAAAGCAACCCATAGAGTAGTATATGGGTTGCTTATATATTCTGATAGAAGAGGTATGTAAATAGGGTTTTAAAAAAATGAAGTTTTTTTAAAAAACGTATTGACGATTAGAGATTAGAGGTGTAATATAGAACAAGTCGCCGATGACAATAACGTCGAAAGCGACAAACGAAATAAAAAACTTAGTTGACATTAACTAACGAAGATGTTAACATAAGGAAGTCGCAAATGAGCGACAGACAAGTTCTTTGAAAACTGAACGAAACAAACAACGTGAAACGTCAATTTTTATTTTAGATGCTAGACAAACTAACTTTATTGGAGAGTTTGATCCTGGCTCAGGATGAACGCTGGCGGCGTGCCTAATA
>NZ_JAVGCW010000027.1:0-2987 GCF_052928345.1 Bacillus sp. BSL6 | reverse complement strand
CATATTATATGGTTAAGTCCTCGATCTATTAGTATTCGTCAGCTCCACATGTCACCATGCTTCCACCTCGAACCTATCAACCTGATCATCTTTCAGGGATCTTACTAGCTTACGCTATGGGAAATCTCATCTTGAGGGGGGCTTCATGCTTAGATGCTTTCAGCACTTATCCCTTCCGCACATAGCTACCCAGCTATGCCCTTGGCAGAACAACTGGTACACCAGCGGTGCGTCCATCCCGGTCCTCTCGTACTAAGGACAGCTCCTCTCAAATTTCCTACGCCCACGACGGATAGGGACCGAACTGTCTCACGACGTTCTGAACCCAGCTCGCGTACCGCTTTAATGGGCGAACAGCCCAACCCTTGGGACCGACTACAGCCCCAGGATGCGATGAGCCGACATCGAGGTGCCAAACCTCCCCGTCGATGTGGACTCTTGGGGGAGATAAGCCTGTTATCCCCGGGGTAGCTTTTATCCGTTGAGCGATGGCCCTTCCATGCGGAACCACCGGATCACTAAGCCCGACTTTCGTCCCTGCTCGACTTGTAGGTCTCGCAGTCAAGCTCCCTTATGCCTTTGCACTCTACGAATGATTTCCAACCATTCTGAGGGAACCTTTGGGCGCCTCCGTTACACTTTAGGAGGCGACCGCCCCAGTCAAACTGCCCACCTGACACTGTCTCCCGGGTCGATAAGACCCGTAGGTTAGAATTTCAATACAGTCAGGGCGGTATCCCACCAGCGCCTCCACCGAAGCTAGCGCTCCGGTTTCAAAGGCTCCCGCCTATCCTGTACAAACTGTACCAAAATTCAATATCAGGCTACAGTAAAGCTCCACGGGGTCTTTCCGTCCTGTCGCGGGTAACCTGCATCTTCACAGGTACTATAATTTCACCGAGTCTCTGGTTGAGACAGTGCCCAAATCGTTACACCTTTCGTGCGGGTCGGAACTTACCCGACAAGGAATTTCGCTACCTTAGGACCGTTATAGTTACGGCCGCCGTTTACTGGGGCTTCAGTTCAGAGCTTCGCTTACGCTAACCCCTCTCCTTAACCTTCCAGCACCGGGCAGGTGTCACCCCCTATACTTCGCCTTACGGCTTCGCAGAGAGCTGTGTTTTTGCTAAACAGTCGCTTGGGCCTATTCACTGCGGCTTTCCGTTAAGAAAGCACCCCTTCTCCCGAAGTTACGGGGTCATTTTGCCGAGTTCCTTAACCAGAGTTCTCTCGCACACCTTAGGATTCTCTCCTCGCCTACCTGTGTCGGTTTGCGGTACAGGCACCTTTTATCTCGCTAGAAGCTTTTCTTGGCAGCGGGGAATCAAAGACTTCGCTCCATAAGGAGCTTCCCCATCACAGCTCAGCCTTCACGATAAGCGGATTTGCCTACTTATCAGCCTAACTGCTTGGACGTGCACAACCAATCGCACGCTTCTTCTATCCTTCTGCGTCCCTCCATTGCTCAAACGATAAAGAGGTGGTACAGGAATATCAACCTGTTGTCCATCGCCTACGCCTGTCGGCCTCGGCTTAGGTCCTGACTAACCCTGAGCGGACGAGCCTTCCTCAGGAAACCTTAGGCATTCGGTGGACGGGATTCTCACCCGTCTTTCGCTACTCATACCGGCATTCTCACTTCTAAGCACTCCACCAGTCCTTCCGGTCTGACTTCACTGTCCTTAGAACGCTCCCCTACCACTGATACCATTCGGTATCAATCCGCAGCTTCGGTGGTGTATTTAGCCCCGGTACATTTTCGGCGCAGAGTCACTCGACTAGTGAGCTATTACGCACTCTTTAAATGGTGGCTGCTTCTAAGCCAACATCCTAGTTGTCTAAGCAACTCCACATCCTTTTCCACTTAATACACACTTTGGGACCTTAGCTGGCGGTCTGGGCTGTTTCCCTTTTGACTACGGATCTTATCACTCGCAGTCTGACTCCTAAGGATAAGTCATTGGCATTCGGAGTTTGACTGAATTCGGTAATCCGATGAGGACCCCTAGTCCAATCAGTGCTCTACCTCCAAGACTCTTACACTTAAGGCTAGCCCTAAAGCTATTTCGGGGAGAACCAGCTATCTCCAGGTTCGATTGGAATTTCTCCGCTACCCACACCTCATCCCCGCACTTTTCAACGTGCGTGGGTTCGGGCCTCCATTCAGTGTTACCTGAACTTCACCCTGGACATGGGTAGATCACCTGGTTTCGGGTCTACGACCACGTACTAAACGCCCTATTCAGACTCGCTTTCGCTGCGGCTCCGCCTCTTCAGCTTAACCTCGCACGGGATCGTAACTCGCCGGTTCATTCTACAAAAGGCACGCCATCACCCGTTAACGGGCTCTGACTATTTGTAGGCACACGGTTTCAGGATCTCTTTCACTCCCCTTCCGGGGTGCTTTTCACCTTTCCCTCACGGTACTGGTTCACTATCGATCACTAGGGAGTATTTAGCCTTGGGAGATGGTCCTCCCAGATTCCGACGGAATTTCACGTGTTCCGCCGTACTCAGGATACATTCAAGAGAGAACGAAGTTTCGACTACGGGGTTGTTACCCTCTACGACGGACCTTTCCAGGTCGCTTCGTCTACCTCGTTCCTTTGTAACTCCGTATAGAATGTCCTACAACCCCAAGAGGCAAGCCTCTTGGTTTGGGCTATGTTCCGTTTCGCTCGCCGCTACTCAGGAAATCGCATTTGCTTTCTCTTCCTCCAGGTACTTAGATGTTTCAGTTCCCTGGGTCTGTCTTCCTTACCCTATGTATTCAGATAAGGATACCATACCATTACGTATGGTGGGTTTCCCCATTCGGAAATCTTCGGATCAAAGCTTACTTACAGCTCCCCGAAGCATATCGGCGTTAGTCCCGTCCTTCATCGACTCCTAGTGTCAAGGCATCCACCGTGCGCCCTTTCTAACTTAACCAAACTAAAAATTAAAAAATATGAGCTACACTGTTATCTAGTTTTCAAAGAACATAC
>NZ_JAVGCW010000026.1:0-3005 GCF_052928345.1 Bacillus sp. BSL6 | reverse complement strand
TTGTCCCTGTGAGAGTAGGACGTCGCCAAGCAAAAACCTAAGTCGTTTCGACTTAGGTTTTTTTGTGTTTATTTATATATATCAAATGTCATAATCCGTAAATTTAGTAATCTTAATGAGAGAAAAGGATGAAATAGAGATGTTTTAAAATCAACTACCCCCAGTGAGACGAAGCCTTACAGTGGGGACTTGAGCTCGAGCGCTAGGTCTTTTCGTCTATCGCTAGACAGTTTGACGCTCTAGCATTCATGCTACCCTACGATTTGTCACGCAACTTACTAATCTATCTACACCTAAATCGCAATTCAAAGCGTTACTCGTAGTCGTGGATGGTTTCTTCATTTGAGAAACATGCATTTCATATGTATAATGCACCTCAAGAACCGACTTTTTTGCTTCGGTACAATCTCAATGTAGAAGATTTTTTTATGTCTTAAATTTTTCGGCATACGTATTTTAATGGAACCCAATTTTTTCTGAATGCCACATTCATCGGAACCATCCAATACCCGTTATTATCCACTTTAGGGACTTGATAGATTTCAATGATTCGTTTGTCAGTGGAACGAGAATAATTTGGAAACTTCGGACGCCCTGTGAACTTCTCAGGATTTTTCTTTCATTGTTCCAACGCTTTAAAAAAGCTCTTCACTTCTGCATATAAGGCTCTGCGAATCGCTTGAACAAAATTTGATTGAACGCCCCAATCATTCGTATTGGCTTGCATGGCAGTATCTACTTCTTTTACAGTAGCCATCCTGTTATTGTTTAAGTAACTTTGTTTCATCGTGTACAAGCCAACATTTCGCAACGCTTTTGAGCTATGTGACATGCGCTGAAGTAAACCCCCACTGATTAAAGTTTCAATTTATACAATGTCTTTTCACTTTTAAAGGATTTTATTCATCAAAAAATCTATAATTAAGATAATTAATATATATTATTGATGGGTGTGGGGGATTATGAAAGAAATATGCATGTTATTAGTGGCTGTTATATTATGGGGGACAGCCATTGCGCCAACAAAGTGGGCGTTAGAATCTATTCAGCCATTTACTTTGTTATTTATTCGCCTTTTCTTCGCTAGTGGAATTTGCTTGCTATTTTCATTTAAACAATTAAAAAAATCGGTCGTACATAAACAAGTGCCGTGGAAAAGAATGAGTTTACTATCTTTTACTGGTGTAGCTGGTTACTTTATGTTCACATCCTACGGTATTTCTTTAACAAGTGGATTACATGTTAGTATTATTGATGCTGCTTTACCGTTAGTTACAATTCTTTTTTCAGCGATCTTTTTGAAAGAAAAAATTCAGCTTAATTATTGGATCGGTATTGTATTGGGAGCTGCTGGAGTACTTCTTATTACCATCCCATCTAGTAACGGTAATCAAGAAGTATCTTTAATAGGAGATACCCTTATTTTATTAAGCACTTTCTTATTTGCTTTCTATACAGTATTGTTGAAAAGACCAAAACAAGAACAGTATTTATCAAACAAGGTTTTTACAACATTAACTTTAATTATTGGAGCTGTTATTTTATTACCATTTGCAATGGTAGAAACTTTTTACTATGGTTTCCCAGAAATCGAAACATGGAAGACTGGATTTAGTGTAATGTATCTTGTTATAGGCGCAACAATTTTAGCGTATTGGTTTTGGAATAGAGCATTAGAGACAGTCTCGGCATCAGTAAGTGGATTATATTTAAATGCCTTACCGTTAATAAGTATTGTTGCTTCAATTGCTTTATTAGATGAGTCTTTAACTTGGAAGATAGTAATAGGAGGAAGTTTAGTCTTAATAGGAGTAGGATGGGCAGATAGACAAAAGATAAGTAAGTTATTAAAGAAGAATAACTTGAATAGTAAGGAATGCTAAGTAACATATTGTATATAGTTTAAATATAAAAAAACACCTTATATATATTAGGTGTTTTTTTATTTGGCAAAGATAATAGATTGAAATCAGTATAGGTATTCTCTACTATATTTATACGTATTGAAATCATTTTGAAATATTGTTTGAACGAGTTGTATACATTCGGTATCATAAAAACTTTCGAAAGTGGGGTAGCGAGGAAATAAAGGGTCAGTAATATCGGCTTCGCTAAAATTCCCTTTATAAATCATGGCGGGAGTTTGATGATGCCATGATATTGAGAACTCATTTATTGGTGCAGTTTTTAATTCGAAACGCTTTTCTAATGCTTTCATATCCTGATCGAAGTTTTCTAAGTATATATAATTGGTCACATATTCTTCTTCACCAGCTATATATTGTTGTGTGAAATGCGGGTTAATATCATTTCCTTGAGCATCATTAATGAATAGATAGTATAGAAATTGTTTAAATGAGAGGCCTTTGGAGGAGTTTTCATCTTGATATAAAAACTTTCGGATGGGCTTCCATTCGGGATTTTCTATATAGGGAGGTGCGATTAAGGATACGAAAGAGCTCACTGCTCGTCTATAAGGGTTACGAACAAGCTTAAAAGTTTCTTTTTGTTTTTCGCGTAATGCTATACCTAGTCGAACACTATAGGCAGGTGTACTTTTGTATATGTCATATTCATAATTATGAATGAAAGGACTATAATTTAGAGCTGTCTGTAATAAGTCAATCTGATAAAAAAACCACTTAGCAAGAGAAGTACAACCACTTTTTTGGCTCCAAAATAGAATGATAGGAAAATTCTTATGATAATGTGGGTTTCTTGAATGGGCGTTGATGATATGTAATAAGGGAGGATCGAACAATTTCTACACTCCTTTCAGGTATTTTAATTATATGTATGAAAAATAAAGAGGAATATGAGTAGCTGTTTCATCTTTTCTAAAAAAGTGAAAGATTAATATTGACTATTATTGAATAGGGGTGTAATATAGAACAAGTCGCCGATGACAACAACGTCGAAAGCGACAAACGAAATAAAAAACTTAGTTGACATTGAAAGATGAAAATGTTAACATAAGGAAGTCGCAAATGAGCGACTAAGCAGTT
>NZ_JAVGCW010000025.1:0-3218 GCF_052928345.1 Bacillus sp. BSL6 | reverse complement strand
AGGGGATTTTATGAATTATTCATTTAATAAATCTGATAAATTAATCCCTTTTAAAAAGAACTACGAGTGTTCAAAAACAGCCTGTAGGGACCCTTGTAGTTCAATACCAATAAAAAAGTCAAAATCCACTATATAGGATTTTGACTTTTTTATTGGTATCCTCCTTGTTTTTGGGTGTGAGTGCTGGCTGGGGGTTTGGGGGCTAGCCCCCAGGAACTTAACGTAATTTTATATGGCATAAGTGATATTCTTGGACGATAAATTAAGGCGGTTCGGCAGGTACAATTACTAGTCCAAGTCGTACTACCTAAATCCCCGTTTTTGGTATGTTCGGCTTGGCGACATATCCATACCTGCCGAATTCCACAATGCAATAGCAAAAGAGTGGAGATTTTTTGAGTGATTTTCTCAAAAAATACTACTCGACTATTGCATTGTGGAAAGCCCTCTAAAAAAAATGAAAAAAGAATATATTTAAGGCGATATTTATCGCCTTAAATATATAGAAAAGAGTAAGCAGGGGGTAAAAAGTAGATTTTAAGCTGATATATAGCTATTGAAGGGCATTTTCTTTGGTCTAATTTTTTATACTTTTTGGTCTAATTTTTTATACCTTTTGGTCTATTTTTTTTTGACCTTTTGGTCTAATTATGATAAAATGGAAATACAAAAATATAGGAGAAAGGTGATAATATGCCAAAACAAAAAACTGAAAACGAAATAATATATAACGGTAAAAGTCGATGGAGAAACCTAGATACAGGTGAAATAATAGAAACTGATGAAGTCATAAAGAAAACTCCTAGAAATGGTTTTATGATCACATATTTAACTGCAATCGTTCAATTAATAGATAGTTTAGGTAATAAAAAAATGCAAGTTGTAAAATACATATTAGAAAACATGGACAAATCAACAAATACGTTAATTATAACTACAAGAGAATTGACCGAAAAAAGCAAGGTATCTAGACAAACTGTAATAGACACATTAAAAACACTGGAGCAAGCCCAAATAATTACTAGAAGAACTGGAGCAATAATGATACATCCAAGCCTTGTTCATCGTGGTAAAGATACAAAAGAGAAATACTTACTTGCTAGATTCGAAGATTTTAATAATAATAAGGCTCCAATTAATGCAGTTGAATAAACCGCCCAAGAATTGATTCTAAGGCGGTTTTACCTTTCCATATCATATCCTCGTTGTTTAGTCATTTCGTTTTTATGTTCACGCTCAAAGTAATCCTCTACTTCCCTTCCAACTAGTTCATTCTTAACAAGCCCTCTAAACGTTTTAAATTGCTCTTTAAAGACTTTTTTCGTTTGTTGATATAAAACCTTTACGTTTATCTTCAAATCGTTTATATGAGCTTGTAACGAGCCTATTTTTGTATGTAATTCTTTATTTCTCTCTCTCAACTCCGCATTAATCTGATGAGATGCTTTTAAATTGTTAGACAAGCCCTCTACTTGCAGGTGTAATTTTTTATTTTCTTCCACCAAATCTGTACTTTGCAAACGTTCATAATCCCTTTTGACCATATAGGCAGCGTTCACCATTTTTTGTACTCTTTTCAATTCGTTCGTTCCAATAATCCAATTCCCAGTGTTTTTGGTTATCGTTTCTGTTTTAAATAATCCTTTTTTCACAACCTCTGTTTTTTTCTCTTTCCCTTTTGCTTTGATTTTGATTTCTTGTGGTAATTGTTCACTGAGATCTAAAAGCTTTTTCTTTTTACTTTCAAATTCTTTATCTAAAGATTGGATTTTTCTCTCCAAGTCTTTTTCTTTTATCTTTACTTCCGCATCCATCGCCTTTTTTTGTTTCTCTATTTCTAGAGAATGCTTTTTTAAATCTTTCACTGTATCAACACCAATTGATTTATCATTTAAAATTCCATCTTTGTAGATGTGTGGTATTTCCTTTTTCAAAAATGTATCTAAATCTTGGTGGAATGTCTTTAAATCTTTTCTTGTTAAAACCTCTTTGGCTGAAACTTTTTCCCGTTGTTTTTTCTCGTCCCAAACAACAGGCATAAAAGCAAAATGCATATGAGGTGTTGTTTCGTCCTTATGTACGTTAGCGGACAATACATTTTTTTCACCGCCATAACGATTCGCTAAAAACTCATAGGTTTTTTCAAAAAATTCACGTTGTTCTTTTTCTGAAGTCCCCTTCAAGTTTTCTGGTAACGTAACAACCCAATCACTACAAACTTTTACATCTTTCCGATTCAAACAATGTACTTCACGTAATCGATCATTCATGCGGGAAAGTGTATCTCCTTCTTTTTCGCATAAATCATAATTTAAATTTGACCGCTCATTATCAATCTCTTGATTCGAATGATTTTCTGTTTTTCTGTCCCAATGAATCGATAATCCTTGTACGCTGCCTTTTGTATATTTTTCTACATGAGCCACAAGTAAGCCCCCCTTTTGGTAATCAGCATAGCACGAAGATTGAGAGAATCCAATAATTTGGTCTAGCACGTTATACCAAATTTCATTTGGACGTGCTCTGCGAGGCTCGTTGGCTTCGCCAAACCATGCCTTGCATGGCAAAAAAACCTCGGACTTTGTCCGAACCTACAAGGGGAACTCTTCCCCTTGACCCCATCAATCGAACTCCCCAACCCCTCAATCCTTGAGGGACTCCCTCGCCGGTTGGCAGGCCAAAACGTTTGACGTTTTGACAGGCCAAGAGGGTGAAGAATCAATTGCACGTGTCAATTCCTTAATGCTCCTTTCATGGATCAGCACAAACCGCTGACCCCTTCCAGTCCGCTTACCATTGACACTTACCGCTAATTTTTCCTTTTCCAACAATCGCTTTGCAAATTACTCCAAACATATGTGTTTCCTATTCGAATGAATATAAGAGTAAAGTACATAATAAATATGAAATATACGTCCACTCTTCAACTGTTACCTCTAAAAAGAACCCTATCCAACATTAGGGTTCTTTTTTCATACCAAGCCAAAAATAAAAAAGGCTTATCTAGTTATATACACATTTTTATCCCCTGCATACACTATTTATGTACAACTGCCTACTTGATAAATTGCCATACAACAGAGTGATTGAAAGGGGATTTTATGAATTATTCATTTAATAAATCTGATAAATTAATCCCTTTTAAAAAGAACTACGAGTGTTCAAAAACAGCCTGTAGGGACCCTTGTAGTTCAATACCAATAAAAAAGTCAAAATCC
>NZ_JAVGCW010000024.1:0-5042 GCF_052928345.1 Bacillus sp. BSL6 | reverse complement strand
ATAAAAATACATATTTAAAAAAGAATTATTTATAGTTGGATGTATTGTAGTTGCTATGAGTTTACTAAAATAGAACTTCCTATATCGGTAATTATGTAAATAAGCTGTCCATATGGACAGCTTATTTTATGTTTTTGCTTAGCGTGGTTTTTTTCTACAATGCTGGCGGTACCCCTATCCTTGTCTTTTTTATCAAAATCACTTTATCTATATTCTCATTTCATCAAAACAAAGCTTCTTCATTTTTTGTTACCTCAATAAGAAATGGTACCACTAACATAACTAAAATAGAGTAGATAATTAATAAAGAAACAGATATTATCGTTGAAATTTGTAGGGCGATCAAAATTACAAATAAGATAGGGAGAAGTGCTACTAAGAGAAATATCCTCTTTTTAGATTTAGGAGTAAAAAATAATTTATGATGGCATTGTGGGCATTGTAAAGGGTCTTTTTTTACAATCATCGTTTGCTTAAATGTCTGTGGCCAAGAAAGTTTATAATTACAATTAATACATTTTGGTAACTTCATTACAGTTCACCTCCTTACAATTATTTACAGAATATTGTAAAGGTATATTTTACAACTTAAAAGATTTAATGTTTGTTTTTTCTCCTTGTTTTTGGGTGTGAGTGCGAAGGCTGGGGTGAAGCGAAGCGAGGGGCTAGCCCCTTAAAATGCGTAAATATATATTGAGAAAGACAAATATTAGGAACGGAAAAGCTGGCGGTTCGGCGGGTATAATTGCTAGTCCAAGTCGAGCAACCTAAGTCCTCGTTTTTGGTCTGTTCGGCTTGGCGATATACCAACCCCCGGCGAATTTCGGAATGCAAGGAGAAAGGAGGAAGATTTTTTGAGTGGGGTTCTCAAAAAATACTCTCCGTTCCTTGTATGGAGAAAAGCCCTTATATAGAGAGTGAGAAGAGAGAGAGTTTTAAAAGTGGTATAAAGCATTGATAATACTGGTTTTTTTAGACTTTTTATGTGTGGCGTTTTTGCCACACATTCGTGGCGTTTTTGCCACACATAAAAAGAGTCAAAAAAAAGAATCGACTAATGTCAATTCTTAAATAATTTATTAGGTAATTGTTTTAATATAGGCATTTTCATAGCTTTAAAAAAGATAATTTGTAAATGCTCTGGAACATTATCCTTATCACCTGCAAAAATAACATGTGGATTCACAAACAAAGAATAAGCTTTTGCATTACTTCCTTCGATACCACTTTCAGCTTTTGCTAATATTCCTTTTTTCACTAATGCATTAACCAATTTACTGGTTCTATCTCTTGGTCTCTCAAGTTCCTTAGCAAGTTCTGAAATATTCATAGGTACAACATTCTTAGCTTTAACATCAAAAACAATAGAATTACTGTAAAAAGAAATATAAGGAGCAATATCTATTAAAAATCCTTTTTCGCTCAAAGTTAAATATTCTTGCTTACTTAAAAACTTCATGTTTTCTTGCATAATTTGAGCAAACCTCACTTTCGATTGAGGACTCTTTTTAGTACCTATGTAAATCTCTTTACCACCAGTAGCTTTACTTAACACCTTTAAAGCTTCATCTACTGCGTCTTGATCTATCCCATGATGTTCTTCTTCAAATTGTTTTTGCTCAATCTCTAAATCTCGTTTTCTTGCTTTTTCTTCAGCTTGTCCAAAGTTAATAATATTTTTTGTCATGTGTTGTTGCTCCTCTCATTTTGTGAGCACCAACATAAATACCAAAAATCATAATTATGGTATTACCCTAATAATAAAATTATGATAATCTATAAACAGACATTGATTTTTAGGTATTTTTGTTGAATACCCTTTGAAACGAGCCATGTTGGAGCATGGCTCGTTTTTATTTTATCACACATATAATCCCAAGAAATGGTCAAACAAAATTTAGAGAAACTTTTACTCACTTTGTTAAAAACGCTCCATGTCATGTCTCCGTTGTTTATGCTTCAGTTCCTTCTTGTGTTCACTCTCAAATTGATTATCTACACCATTCATATCCAGTTCATTCTTAACAAGTCCTCTAAACGCCTTAAAATGCTCTCCAAGGACTTTTTTCGTGTTGTGGTATAAAACCTTTATGTTTTCCTTTAAATCTCTTATATGGGCTTTTAACGAGCTTATTTCCTTACGTAATTTTCGATTCTCATCTTCCAAATCTGTATTTTTGTTAATAGCTTCAACCAAACCATCTGCTAAACTATCAACTTTACCTTGTAATTCTTTATTTTCTCGAACTAAATCTGTACGCTGCAAACGCTCATAATCTTTTTTCACTGAATATCCAGCATTAATTATTCCTTGCACTCTTTTTAATTCTTTAGTTCCAACAATCCAATTCTCTGTTGGTTTTTCTACTGTTTCTTTTTTAAATAAACCTTTATGAACAACCTCTGTTTTCTTCTCTCTCTCAGCTTTAATCTTGATTTCTCCTGGTAATCGTTCACTCATTTCTAACAATTTATTTTTCTTATTTGCCAAATCTTTTTCTAACTGCTGAATTTCTCTTTGTAAATCTTTTCTCTCTTTGTATTCACGAACATCTTTATAATCATTTGTGCCAACAATTTTTCGTTCAATACTACGCTCTTTTAACATTTCGCCTAACAAATTAACCTCTTTTTCTCGCCAATCATCAAAAGGACGAGTTTTATCTAAAGTTGGATCTTGTTGTGTAATCGCTCGGTCAAATGATACTTGCTTTTCAAGTCCACGTTTATATCCGCTTGCTACTGGAACAAAATTCAAATGCATGTGTGGGCTCGCTTCATCATTGTGAATGACTGCGTTATAAATTTTTAAATTTGGATTTCGTTTTTCAAATCCCGATAACCATTCTTCTAAAATTTCGTTAGCCCTTTCAAAATCTTGTTTACTAGAAAAATCATCTTTATCTCCAACTTGAATAATCATTTCTTGCTGAAGCGATGTTTTTTTACTGGACTGAATGTGTTTGTAATAGTCATCAATTTTTCGGTCGTTACGTTTTTGTTTGGCGTTATAGTTCTCCAACACTTCTCCAAATTCTTCTCGATATAATTCCTTTAAATCTTTCTGAACAAGATATTTATTTTCGTCAGAACGTGAATAATCAATATGCGAATTCCGCTCTTTTTCCTTCTCGCTCATTGTCCTGTTATTGTGTTTGATATTGGTTTTGTTCGTTGCCTTTTTCAAAGAAACTGACATGCTCATGACGAATCAACTCCTTGCTCCCACTATACCAGAAGCTTTGTTACTTTGGCAAAGTAACCTTTTCTGTATTATGACATTTCGCTACGCTTCATGTACACAATGAAAAGGCTCTGCGAGGCTATGTCGGCCTCCGCCGATCCATGCCGAGGCATGGTAAACAAAGACCTCGGACTTTGTCCGAACCTACAAGGGGAACTCTTCCCCTTGACCCCCTTAATCGAACTCCCCAACCCCTCAATCCTTGAGGGGCTCCCTCGCCGGTTGGCAGGCCAAAACGATAAACGTTTTGACAATCCAAGAGGGTCGCATAGTGAGTGTGTCAACTCCTTATCCTCCCGTTCCCTTGCGGGTCCGGTCCGGTACCGTTGACACACACCATGCAAGATTTTATGCAAAAAAAATATAGCGGGGATCCCTAGAATCCCCGCTATATCAACCATGTATAAAATTATGTATAAGAGATAGATAGACATGCAGACAAGAAACATTGTAAACACACAGATTCTATCAAACAATTTGCTACCGATAATGATGCGTTATGTTAACTGTACTTGTATACAATATACAAAACAAAAATACTTTTTTAGATGCAAACACATATAAGATATCTAAAGTTATAGATGAACAAAATGTACTATTGAAGAATATATAAAATATATATCAAATATATATCAAATATAGTACAAGCCTATTCATTACATCCTTAGTAAAAATAAAATTTTATGGCTTTTGGAGGAAAACATATGCCCAAAAAAGTTCTCTTGTTTACAGATTTGGGAATTGATGATGTGTTTGCTATTCTGTACACCTTTTTTCGTAAGGATATCCAACTTGTGGGAATTGTAGCGGATTATGGAAATGTATCGAGAGAGAATGCTATAAAAAATATTAACTATTTGAAGTATATTTCGGGAAGAAAAGAGATACCCGTATTTCTCGGTGCTTCTGTACCTTTAACAGGTATATTGGTTCAATATTTTCCTGAAGTACATGGAAAAGTAGGACTAGGACCTATCATTCCACCTGAAATCCCTTATCCAATTTATCCCATAAATGATATTTACAAAATTATAAACTCAAATTTAGACGATCTTACAATTATCAATTTGGGAAGACTTTCCTCATTGGCTACGTCATTTATTTTGAATTTAGAAGCAATGCGGAATGTGAAAGAATACATTTGCATGGGTGGAGCCTTTTTTTACCCCGGAAACGTGACTGCTGTGGCTGAAGCTAACTTTTACGCAGACCCTTATGCAGCAAACTTAATTCTGCAGCATGCGAAGAATTTGACAATTATTCCATTAAACGTTACCCAACACGCGATTGTTACACCTGAAATGGTTCAACAAATTGATGCATTTCACCGGAATACACAAGACCTTGCAGGACTCATCATCAAACCTATGTTAGACTACTACTATAATTTCTACTCTAAATCGAATCCTGGCATAGGAGGAAGCCCTATGCATGATTTTGTAACAATATGGTATTTGTTGAATCCAGATGCAGTTCGTCTGTCAAAAGTGCCCATCAAAGTAATTCCCGATCAAGGAGAAGGATTTGGTCAAAGTATCGCAGACTTTCGTTTTGTGACAAATCCAGGTTATAAAACACATAATATCGCTTTTCAGTTCAATTATGAAAGATTTAAGAGAGATATTATGGAAACATTTTTAAGGAAAAGACTATAGCATATCCTAAGTAAAGATAAAAATACATATTTAAAAAAGAATTATTTATAGTTGGATGTATTGTAGTTGCTATGAGTTTACTAAAATAGAACTTCCTATATCGGTAATTATGTAAATAAGCTGTCCATATGGACAGCTTATTT
>NZ_JAVGCW010000023.1:0-5422 GCF_052928345.1 Bacillus sp. BSL6 | reverse complement strand
CTTAGTCGCTCATTTGCGACTTCCTTATGTTAACATTTTCATCTTTCAATGTCAACTAAGTTTTTTATTTCGTTTGTCGCTTTCGACGTTGTTGTCATCGGCGACTTGTTCTATATTACACCTCTAAGTAGCAATCGTCAATACCTTTTTATAAAGATATTTAATTACATGCTTTTATGCTCTTTTAGCTAGATACATCCCCACAAAAATTCATTATCGGAAACTACCTTCTGCTTCTCATTAGTTTATTCTTGCAACACATATTCAATTTAATTTACGTGGACATTTCCCTCCAACAAAACTATTAACCTTATTTTAACAAATAATATTATATAATTAGGGGGTTGTTGTACTATCAATGAACTCTATTAGAAGCAGGTGAAGATATGAAAGATATACGTATCCTTATAGCAGACGATGATAAAGAAATCCGAAATTTATTAAAAATATATTTGGAACGAGAATTATATATGGTAGATACTGCGATTAATGGCGATGAAGCCTTACAATTATTTAATCAAAACAACTATAACCTTGTTATACTAGACCTTATGATGCCGAAAGTAGATGGTATTGAAGTATGTAGAAAGCTTAGAGATAAAACGAACGTACCGATATTAATGCTAACCGCTAAAGATCATGAAGTTGATAAAATTTTAGGTTTAAGCATTGGTGCTGATGATTACATTACAAAGCCTTTCAGTATTCATGAAGTCATTGCACGTGTAAAAGCTCTTATGCGGCGTTTTTTAGTTCTTGGAAGTGACGCTAATATACAAGAGAAAACAACTCTAACTTTTAAAGGCCTATTGATTGATTTAAATACATATACAGTTCATACAAACAAAGAAGAAATTAACTTAACCGGAAAAGAACTGGAACTATTAAAATTCTTCACTTCAAATCCAGGACAAGTATTTACAAAAACACAGCTCTTCCGAAATGTGTGGGACGATAATTATATAGAAGATGACAATACCGTTATGGTACATATTCGAAAACTTAGAAAGAAAATAGAAGTCGATCCTTCCAACCCAAAATTCATTCAAACTGTATGGGGAATTGGTTATAAGTTTGTAGGTGAACAGCTTGAAGACTGATAAAACCCTTTTCCTTATTTCATTACAACTTATCATTTGCGGGCTTTTAAATATACAAATGGACCCAAGGATAAAAATATCTTTATTTATTACCCTTATCTTAATTACAATGTATCTCTTCTTTTCAAGAATACAATTCATTCAGTACCGCAAATCAATAGATACTAAATTAAGTCGTGTACTAAAAGGTAATTTACAAGCAAGATTATTTACAAGCAATGATCGTTCATTACATAATATCGTTTTTTCAATAAACGAACTAATAGCTGAATTAGAAAAGGTTCGGATTGAAGCAAAGAAGTCTGAGGAATCTAGAAAAAAACTTCTGTCTAGTATCTCGCACGATATACGAACACCACTTACCTCCATTATCGGCTATATTGATGCCTTAAAAGATGGGGTTGCTGCTTCTGAAATAGAAAAGCAAGAATATCTTAAAATACTGTATATGAAATCAAATAACTTGAAGCACCTAGTTGATGAGATATTCAATATGGCGAAGCTAGATGCTAACGAATTTCCACTAAAAAAAGAAGAACTCGACTTTTCTGAAGTTACTAGAGAAGTTTTGATTGAATTTTTACCTGAGCTCTCAAAACATAATATTGAACTACAAATTCTCATACCAGAATCTACTTTTCCTATCATGGCAGATCAACTTAGCCTTATACGAATTATAGGTAATTTAATGAAAAATGCCATTTATTACGGAAAGGATGGGAAAACAGTAGGAGTCGAACTATTAGAAACCGATACAGAATATGAACTTCTTATTTGGGACAAAGGCCCTGGTATTCCAAAACATGATTTGCAAAACATATTTGAGCGAATGTACCGAAGCGAACAATCAAGAAACTCCTCTTTTGGTGGTAGCGGTCTCGGACTTTCTATTTCTAAAGCGCTCGTTGAAAAGAATGGCGGGCATATATGGGTTGAAAGTAATCCATGGGAAAGAACCACTTTTGGATTTTCCATTCCAAAACACAATACTTTTAAGAAATAGTTAAGAAATGATTAATATGCAGTTAAACCATCCTTCTTATCATGTAAGTAAGAACTTATAGAAAGTGGGTGTCTCCTATAAATACAATTATAAAAACAACTAATCTTACTAAAGTATATGGCAATCAAAAATCCGTAGATAATCTAAATATTAACGTTCAACAGGGAGAGATTTATGGATTCATAGGTCGTAACGGTGCTGGTAAAACAACAACCATTCGTATGCTACTCGGTCTTATAAAGCCTACAAGTGGAACTATCGAAATATTCGGAGAGGACTTATTTCAAAATCAAAAAGATATTTTAAGTAGAATTGGTTCTATCGTTGAAGTTCCAGGGTTTTATGAAAACTTAACTGCAAAAGAAAACTTATTAATTAACGCAAAGATAATTGGGGTTCACAAAAAGAATGCTATTGAAGAAGCTTTAGAAATAGTAGGCTTGCAACATGAAACAAAAAAGTTAGTGGGAAAGTATTCTTTAGGCATGAAACAGCGTTTAGGAATTGCACGCGCCCTTCTCCATTATCCCGAACTACTCATATTAGATGAACCAACTAACGGACTAGACCCCATCGGGATTAAAGAAATGCGAAAACTTATTCATTCTTTAGCTCAAGAAAGGAATATAACGATACTCATTTCTAGTCACATATTAGCCGAGGTAGAACAGTTAGTTGATCGTATCGGAATTATTCACGAAGGAAAGTTACTAGAAGAAGTTTCTCTTGATACGCTACGCAAAGCAAACCGTAAATACATAGAATTTCAGGTGAATAATGACAGTAAGGCTACGATGCTATTAGAAAATCAATTTCAAATTTTCGATTATGAGGTACATGATGAAGGGAATATTCGCATTTACTCTCATTTCGGGCAACAAGGATACATCAACAGAACATTTGTTCTAAATGATGTTGAAGTATTAAAAATGATGATGAGCGAAGACAGATTAGAAGATTATTTCACCAAGCTAGTTGGAGGTGGAACAATTGGTTAACCTACTCTATACAGAACTATTAAAACTAAAACGCTCTAATATGTTTTTAATTAGTATTATTGGGGCTGGTGTCGCGCCTTTCTTAGTCGTAGTAGCTTCTTATATACATATAAAAACAAAACAGCCAACTCCGACTATTTGGTTCCATCAATTATTCACTGAAGTTAACTTATACACTACTTTAGTTATAGGGTTCCCCTTATATGGAGTAGTAGTTGCTTATCTGTTTACCCGTGAATATGCAGAAGACACATTAAAAAATTTACTAACTATCCCCGTGTCACGCATTAGTTTTATTATAAGTAAGTTCATCATTCTTTTCCTTTGGATCATGATGCTAACTTTAGTTGCTTGGTCGCTTACTTTAATATTAGGGCTATTGGGGAACTTCCCTGGTTTTAACACTGCTTTACTTTTAGGTTCTTCCCTAAAATTTTTAACCTGTGGTGGACTTCTTTTTCTATTGTCTTCACCTATTGTTCTATTAACTCTTGTAATGAAGAGCTATGTACCGCCTATTATATTAACAGTCATTATTACAATGACTAATCTTATGCTCGTAAATTCCAAACATAAAGATTTATTTCCCTGGACTGCCACTTTAGATATCGCAAATAATGAATTACAACCCACATATCCACCAGAGTATTCTTATATCATCATTGCAGCAACAGCAATTGTCGGATTTATTACAACACTATTTTATTTTAAGAGAGTAGACATTCATTAATTTATAGGAGTGAAACTATGAGCGATATCATCACTGCCTTCATACTCGGTATCGTAGAGGGGTTAGCTGAATTTTTACCTATCTCTTCTACCGGCCACCTTATATTAGTCGGGCATTTATTAGGCTTTGAAGGAGAAAGAGCAAAAACGTTTGAAATTGTTATTCAGCTAGGCGCAATTTTAGCTATTGCAATTTTATATCATAAACGTCTCGTATCTTTATGTAATATTAAGCCTCTTCTACGGAAGGAGAAAAAATTCAACGCGTTCCATGTATTTCTTGGCGTATTTCCGGCAGTAGTTGCTGGTTTACTACTACATGATGTTATTAAAACTTACTTATTTCAGCCATATACTGTTGTGATTGGACTTGTAGCAGGGGCAATTCTTATGATCTTTGCAGAAGTAAAAAAGCAAGAGGCAACCGCCTGCTCACTGGACGATTTAACATACCATCAAGCATTAACAATTGGATTATTTCAATGTTTAGCAGTATACCCTGGTTTTTCTAGAGCAGGATCTACTATCTCTGGAGGTCTATTAGCAAAAGTAAATTATAAGACTGCATCAGAGTTCTCTTTTCTAATAGCTCTTCCTGTAATGGTTGGGGCTACAGGCTTAGACTTACTAAAAAGCTGGAAGTATTTAAGTGTCGATGACATCCCTATGTTTGCAGTAGGGTTCATTACCTCTTTTATAGTAGCAATGCTAGCAGTAGTAACTTTTCTGAAGCTTTTAGAGAAGATAGGTTTAAAACCTTTTGCATATTATCGGATTTTGCTGGCTATCTTATTTACACTTTTCGTATTGCTATAGATTCGTATCAGTCACAGATTATTAAACCGATATTCAAGTTAGAATATCGGTTTTTTATCTATTTCACCTTTAGTATGTCTTGCTTCAATATGGCATAGTGGCAATACATCACCCCGAATATTCTTTAAGCAATTAGAGCCTTTACCGTACAGCACAATTTAAGAATTAAACATCTCTCTATTAATATGGATGTCTACTGGACAATGCTATATAGGGACCGAACGTTTTTATAAACCATATTCATTCTAAACATATTATCTTTCTTAATTCACAAAACACAGATACAATTTTTAAATGCGCACAAAGACATAGCATATAAGGAAATTCCCCAAGGATTATAAAGGGACTAAATATTTATTAAAATGAGATAACTGGGATACTTATTGGGGAACCGTAAAAAACTAGGATTTGTTACAGCTTGGCAATTTAGTGATTCTCCTAATTATCTTGCACGGTTAGTAATTGATGAGTTAAAAAACGCAATATGCCCCAGTCACATTTATTATGAATTAGAAACTAAACCAATATCGCCAAATAACGATTATAGTTTTATATTCAATGCGTATGATGAACCTATATCCATCATTAAGACATCAGAATACAACGTTCGTCTATAATTGAAACAGTATAATATTGTTTACTAAACACGAAAAAACACAAGTCAAAAGACTTGTGTTTTTAGTTGCTTGGCGACGTCCTACTCTCACAGGGACAAGGTCCCAACTACCATCGGCGCTAGAGAGCTTAACTTCCGTGTTCGGTATGGGAACGGGTGT
>NZ_JAVGCW010000022.1:0-5503 GCF_052928345.1 Bacillus sp. BSL6 | reverse complement strand
TTTGATGCAAAGACACAAACATTAAGTTCATTTAGTGACAACAGTTTACAAAAACATGTTCTTCCTAAAATTAATTTTGTACCTAAATAAAAAGCATTACATCCATTGATGTAATGCTTTTTATTTATCCTCATATTCATGAAGTTCAATCACATTTTCTGAATCACCAATAATACGAGCATATTCTAAACCACCATCTACTCCCACTGATCCGCATGAACAATACTTAAAATCATGAGTAAATTTAGATTCAATTACGTCACCACATTTTCGGCATTGAATTGCATTTCTCCTTAGCTTTTTCATTCATAATCCTCCTATCAAAGTTCTCGTTCATTTCCACGTTCTTTTCTTTGTTGCTTTTGTTCAGTCGCAAGAAACTTTGATGCTGATTCATATCCTTTTTTCTCATTTTCATTCAATGCTTTTTCCGAATACCTAAGAGAACTAAATCTATTTATAGATCCATTTACTTTTCTCTTACAAAAACCAATTATTTCATGAAATCTCGGAATTTCTTTCGGAATAAACTTCTCATAAAATTTATTCATTTCATCAAATAATTTTGCTAGACGTTCATATTTGCCCTTATATGGCTTTAACCCTTCATTTTCTTTTTCTAAACGCTTCACTGTTGTATGTAAATCTGTATTATTCGCTTGTAACGCTTCATTCTTACGATGTAACGTCATATTTTCGCGTTTAAAGGCTTCTGATGCCTTTGCCTTAGTTTTGAGTTCCTCAAAGTCTTCTACGCTCATTTCAACAGTTTTAGAGCGTAAAATACCACCTTTATGTTTAACTTCCATCTTATCAACTTTATTTGTTGATTTCACTGCGTTTTGTAATTGATTTAAACGAGATTCTAATTGTTCCATTTGTTTATTTACTACTTCTTTTTTCTGTAGACATTGTCCGATTTCAGTTTCTAGTGCTTTTATCTCTTCTTTTGCGGTCATTGCCTTGAATTTTCGCATTTCTACATGCTTTTTATCACTTGATACACCACGTTCCAAATAAAAGCCCTTTTCTACCATGTGAGCATGAAAATCATCCTGGAGTGAAACCAATTCTTTTCGGTTAAAAATTTGTTTGGCTGATAACTTATTTTCTTCCGTTACTGGAACCATACCAACGTGCATATGAGGTGTTTTCTCATCCAAATGTACCGCTGCATGCACAATATTACGTTCACCATATCTATCTTTTAAAAAACTATACGCTTCTTTAAAAAATACTTTTTGTTGAGCTGGATCAACCATATCTAATACATCAAAAAATTCTCTATCACTTGTAACAACAAATTCGCACATCACAACCGCATCTTTTCGAATCGCTCGATTGGTCTCTACATTCTGTTCAATTTTGTCTTTCACTGTTTTCAAATAATCAATGTGGCCATCATTATGTAAATCATAATTTAGATGTGTTCGCTCCGATTCAATATCATGATTTGTGTGACTCTCTTTTTCTCGCTGATTATGAATCTGAATTCCCTTCACATCTCGCATTTTAAATTTCTGCATTCGGCAAATTGCATAACTCATTTTTTCGCCTCTTTTCCATAGGTTCTACGTCCTTATCAGTCCCTAGAACCATATAAAGTATATATACTTCTCTACTGTTTTTCGGTGGACTTCCATGTAAAGTATAGCACACTATACTTTACTATCGTAAAGGTGTGCCCTGCGGGGCTATTCGGCAAGCCGAATCAAACCTCGGACTTTGTCCGAACCTACAAGGGGAACTCTTCCCCTTGACCCCCTCAATCGAACTCCCCAACCCCTCAATCCTTGAGGGGCTCCCTCGCCGGTTGGCAAGAACAAACAGTAGTTTGTTCAGTGCCGAGAGGGTTCGGGTATAGTCCAGTTGGTCAAGTCAAATACTCCCTTCGCTTCGCTAGGTCCGTTTTGATTGACCAACACACGCAACGACCTCTATTGATCGTCTTCATTTTCCTCTCGTTTTTTTCACCGCATATTCATATAATCGTTCATTAAACCCTTTATCTATCTTTAAAAATTGCTTCTCAGGATTATAACGTTCCTCTACTTCTTTCATTAGCAATACTTCTGGTTCCGGCATCTCATATTTTCCTTCAACAATAATTGGTCGAGCTGGTTGTATTTTCACTTGTAACGAAGTTAATTTACAAAACTGTGGTACAGAAAGTTCTCTCATCTTTGCTAACATTTCTAACTTCTCATATTGTTCTTCATTCACTGTAAACTTGACTTGAATCGTTTTCTCTTTGTCCATTTTAGTACCTCCACAATGTACTTTTTAGTACATATAATTGTACCATTACGTACCATAAAACCCAAGTATTACAGAAGTAGAAATTTAAGTTTTTACTTCTGTAATACTACCTAACTTTTCACCTCTTTTTTTCTATAAAATCAACATCACCCAAACTTGTTATATACCTCTCAAATGCTCCAAATTCATTTTTAACCCATCTGTATTTTCTTATCTATACCCAAAACACTAAAAAACAAAAAAGCCTCTCAGACAAGCCGAGAGACCCCTTAAATCTATAATTCGTTATTTACATTTCATCAAAAAACATTTAAATAGCTCTTTGTTAAAAAGAAAGCATAGCTCCTCTTTCATCAAATACAGAATCCGGATTCCATGCAATTTCCCAAAGATTATTCTCTGGATCAGCAAAATAAGATGTTCTTCCACCCCAAAAAGCATCACTTGGTTCTCTTAAGATTTTTCCACCTATTTTTCGAACTTCTTCAACCGTTTCATCAACTTGCTCAGGATTATCTACGTTAATAGCAAAAGCTACACCACGAAATGTTTCTACACTTTGGGGAATTGAAACTCCAGCATCTTTTGCCAATTCCTCAATAGGAAATATAGAAAGAATAACACCTGCTGTTTTAAACGCAGCATAAGTATCTGAACTTATTTCAGTTTCTTCCCAACCTAAACCTTTATAAAAAGTACGAAGGGCTGGCAAATTAAAAGCACCGATTGTTATTAAACTTACTCTTTGTAATACCATAAATATATAACCTCCATAATTGTATATATATCTATAAATTAAACAAGGAATTTAATTATTCCTCCTTAAGGGGTACCGCCAGCATTTCGGAAAAAATCTACGCTAAGAACATGCGAGATTTTATACAGTTTTTTGGCTAATCTAGTAACAAACGAGAACCCGAAAACCCACGCCAGGATAGGAATGTATAAAATGATGCATAGAATAATACAAAAAGAAAACGTACAAACCCAATTGTATCAAAGGTTTGTACGTTTTCTTTGCTACCAATAATGAGACGTTATGTTAACTGATAGTGTATGGAGTATACAAAGAAAACAAGAGTATGGCTACCACATTCTTGTGATAAAATGGAATAGAAAGGGTGATTTAATTGAATATTTTATGGGACTTTGACGGAACACTTTTTAATACATATCCTGCCTATACCAAAATACTCTCTCTAGTACTTGGAGAAGAGATAGATAAACAGGAGATTTATAAAAAATTAAAGATTTCATACTCACATGCACTAGACTACTATAATGTTTCTAGTGACCAGAAAGAGAAAATTAAAAGCTTAAAAAAGGAATTGTCTCCAAAAGACATGAAACCATTTGATGGCGTGGAAGAAATTTTGAAATTTGCAGATAAGAATGTAATCATGACACATAAACACAGAGATGGAGTTTTAGCAATTTTAAAATATTATGGATGGGACAAATACTTTGTAGATATGGTTACGATTGATAATGGTTTTCCTCGCAAACCCAACCCATCAGCATATACTTACTTGCATCAAAAACACAAAATTGATCTAGCTATTGGAGATAGAGAATTAGATTTGCTACCTGCAAAAGAATTAGGAATCATAACATGCATGTTTCAAGGTCAAAGTGATGTAGCAGATTATTATTTAAACGATTACTCAGAATTTTTCAATAAGGGTATTCCATTATCAAAACAGTTGTATCTTCAGCAATAAATCGCTGAAGATATATGATAGATTTATTGACTTCCGCTTTCGATCATTATGTGAACATGAAAGTCCCCCAGTCAAACAATCTGGAGGACTTTTTTATGGTTTGTTCTTGTCTTTTGGTCTTACATTTGCTTTTTGGCTAGAGTGCTGGCTCGTCGTGTGGGGGCGAAACCCCACGTATTACGTATCTATTTTTTGAATAAGGACTATTTTGGAACGAATGATCTAAGCGGTTCGGCTCGTATACTTGCTTGTCCAAGTCGAGAACCATTGCTTTGCTTTTTGTCTGTCGGCTTGGCGAGAAAAGCACACGAGCCGAAAAAACTTCTGCAAGGATGGAGCAAAGCGGAAAAGGTGGAGATTTTTTGAGTGTTTTTCTCAAAAAATACTACCTGTTCCTTGTAGAAGTTTTAGCTCTTAAGGAAAAAAAGAAAAAAAGACCAACTAAAAGTTGGTCTTTTTTAAAATATCAAAGGGGCTATTTAGCCCCTTTGATATTAGAAGAGAGGAAACGTGCATAAAAAGTGGGATAAACCCAGTTATATCAACGGATTTCACGTTTTTGCTTGTGTTCATATTTGATAGCAATTGTGTTCATTTTTGAAGATGTCTGTATTCTTTTTGTGAACACAATTGTATTTTTTATATAAGTATGTTAGTGTTCTTATAAAGAGTTATTTGGTGTTCAGGTATGAATACACATTGAATATATATTAAATACATATTGGGGGATATTTCATGGAAAAACATGACGAGAATTTAGAATATCATGCAGAAACTCAAACATTAGTTGGTCAAAAGAAACGAGAATTAGTAGACACTGAAACTGGAGAAGTTATTCATGTAGACCAAATAACCAAAAGAGTATATGGAACTAAGAATTTTTGGAAGATGTACTTAATGGATTTCTTAACAGTTCTAGGAATCATAGACAACAAACAACTAGATGTTTTTATATACATAGCGGAAAATACAAACCAATCTAACAATCTTTTTATAGGTACATATAGAAGTATCTCAAAAGATGTTGGTGTCGGTGTAAGTACAGTGACACGTATTATGAAAAAACTACAAGAAAGTAATTTTATCAAGAAAAAACAAAATGGCGTTTATATCGTAAATCCTAACATCATGATGAAAGGGAACGATACAAAACGACAAATATTATTAAGTTATTACGAAGAAGATAAGCCTTTAAATTCTATCGACGTATTAAGAGGGAAACAAAAGGCTCTTCCAGAACAAGAAACAACAAAAAACGAATCAAAAAAATTAGGATTGGAGACGAAAAACAATGATTGAGGGCGTTGAATTAAATATTTATTTAGATGACGATACAATATCATTTAGTCTATCTCCTGTACAAACAGAAGTTATATTTAAAGCATTGGGACTACAATTTGATGCAAAGACACAAACATTAAGTTCATTTAGTGACAACAGTTTACAAAAACATGTTCTTCCTAAAATTAATTTTGTACCTAAATAAAAAGCATTACATCCATTGATGTAATGCTTTTTATTTA
>NZ_JAVGCW010000021.1:0-8476 GCF_052928345.1 Bacillus sp. BSL6 | reverse complement strand
CCTTCATAGTTTGGTGATGATGGCAGAGAGGTCACACCCGTTCCCATACCGAACACGGAAGTTAAGCTCTCTAGCGCCGATGGTAGTTGGGACCTTGTCCCTGTGAGAGTAGGACGTCGCCAAGCAAGCTTAAGACGAGTCAGAATGACTCGTCTTTTTTGTATGCTTTCATACCTCTACTAATTGCTTGCTTAACTCCTTCTAAATAGGCGAATCCATGCTTTTTATCTGGTTCTAAGTAAGTACCTTCTGCCCATTCATTCCAAGCATTCATAAATAAAAACTCGCTGTTGTAAAGAGAATAGGTACGATAGATTTGCTTACTTAAATATATCGTAAACTTCTCAGGAGTAGAGCCTAGGAAGATGCTACTATTTAAGTCTTTGCGGCGTGCTGTGTTGTCCCAGTCAACAAAGGCACCGGGAAATGTTTTTTTCTCTGGAGGAGATCGCTTTAGTATATACATCCAAACTTTATCATAATCCCAAGCGTTTATTTGTTTACCAGACTCATATATTGTTTTATTTATGTCTGAAGAGCTATCATGAGCAATTGTATAAAAAGGCTCGAATTGAATGCTAGCATCGAACCCATTTATATTAGGAAGTGGGAAGCTGTTTAATGTTTCTACAAAGTATATACCTTTCAAACCATTTTCTTGTGCGAGTGTATTCCAGTAATTAAGCATTTGCTCACAGTCAGGGATATGCCCAGGACGGTAAATAATGAATAGTGGTTTATCATCTATACGAATATACCTTTCATCTTGGAAAGCTTGTAATAAATAGTCGAAGTGTTCTTTCCAATCCGATAACTCTCCGTAATTTTGAGGCATTAATATATGACTATCAAGACCATCCCAAGTTTTTGTCCACGGTTCATTTGCCCAAGAAAGGCAAAATGGAAAATCTGGTTCGCCCGTCTTAAGTACTTCATTAAAGGGTGTCTCCAATAGCCTTTTTCCTTTAAACCAGTAATGGTAATAACAAAAACCATATATGCCGTGTGCTTTAGCGATTTCTGCTTGCCACTTTCTTACGGATGGGTCCGTTAAGTCATAATAAAAGTCTTGATAAGGTTCTCTAGGTTGATAATGTTTTGAAAATAAAGGCCGTGCACTTTTAGTATTTGTCCATTCAGTAAAACCTTTTCCCCACCATCGGTCATTTTCTTTTATTTGATGAAACTGTGGTAAGTAAAAAGCAATAATTTTCAAGGTATATCCCCCTTATGTTCTTCGTAGTTCAAAGTGGTGGGAAGTTACTTTTGATTTTTTGAATCGAGTTTACAGTTTGCTCGATAGAGGAATCTTGGGTGATTTAATATATATGGCTGAGATGAAAAGTGATTTTCATTATAAAATTATGTGCATTACCATGTAAGAAAAGAGTTAATCTTTTTGGAGAACAAATAGGGCTTGGGGTAATCGGTTTGCATCATCAAAAAAGTCCCGTAGTTTTAAATACTTCTCATAGTGATTTTTAATATAAGTTCTAGGTATAACGGTTTCTCCGTAGAAGCTACTATTTCTAACGTCTCCGGCTCCTGTAGGACTGTGGACAAAATTGCCGCTTTCATAATCCGAGATGGCCCGATTTATATCTGGAAAAGCTTGAGATAAAGTTTTATGCCAACCCGTTTGAATAAATTCAGGGTGTTCCTTGAATTGTTGACAGTAATCGAGAAAATAGCGTGCTTGTGTTGTAGCGATGAAGATTCCACCTGGACGAAGAATTCTTGAAAATTCCTTTATCCAATGTTCTGCAGTTTCTTCGGATAAATGTGAGAATACAGAATAAGCGAATATGATGTCCAATGAATCGTCACTAATAAATTCTACAGGAGGTTGTGGATTGGCGGTTTTATATATTCCTCTTCCTAACGTTTCATTGCAAATATTAATCATTGCTGGATCTACATCAATCCCAAGTAAATTTTCATCGCGAACATCTTTGAAAAAAAAGCGTATAATTCTTCCCCACCCGCAACCAAAGTCTAAAATTTTACGTTCTTTATTCAAGGGAACACCTAAATTTTGGGCATATGTTTTTACATGGCTATAAAACAAATATGCTTCATAAAGAGCATGTTCATAGGAAGCACCTACAAACTGTTGTTGAATTTCTTCAGGAGGGAACATAGGTACTGGGATGCCATTTATCTTTGTTTGTGAACAACTTTGTATAAATAGATTTAGAAGTTCAACATCAGAAAGTGGACTAACAAGGTTATCAAAATCACTTCCTAACTTAAAGTTATTCATTTGTTAACCTCCAAATTATATTCGTGTTTTCTACTAATAAAAACATGTAAAAATTCAGCATCTAAGCCCAGTGATTTATCCTTTTGTAAATAAACTAGGGTATACATATTTGCATGTGTATAAATATATTCAATCATATCTTGGCCCCAATCAAATGTTACTAAAGACCCATTCTCATCAATAGGATTTCCGTGATAAATTGGCTCTTCAATATACTCAATTCCATCCTCATTGATTCTTGCCCTTTGCAAAGTTTTTGGAAGTGTGTGGTACCAAGGGACAGTAAAAACATGAGCACCGCCAGGCTTTAATACACGCTCTATTTCTTTAAAGGCTTTGTTTGGTTCCATTACATGTTCAAAGACATCTTGAGTAATGAACAAATCAAAAGATCCATTTTGGAAAGTCATGTTTTCTAAGTTCTCGCATCTAATCCCTTGAAAGTATTGGCCAAGAGGATAGTTTTTAAAGTATTGAGAGTATGTATAGTTTTTGCAGTTTTTTATTAGTAGTTGAGTTGTAATCCCCCCAGGTGAGGATTCGTGAATATGATAGGAACCCCATTTCGGAAAAAATGTATTTAAAACATGAATTAAAGCTCGCTGCCTTGGTATAGAGTGGCATGTAGAACATAAGTAGTGATCTCTAAGCCAATCGTTATGCTCTATAAATGTAGCTTCCTTCTCACAAATAACACAATATCCGTTATTATGTTTCAAATTACCTTCCACATGACATCACTCCTGTGTAAAAAATGCATATGGCATATGCGTCAATAATTAGCGGGGGAGAACCCCACTCTAATTAAAGTTTCACTTTATGCTATGCGATACATTCGCTTTTATTCATTGAAGAATGTATCAATTTAAAATATCCCTTTCGTGTACGGATACATTTCAAAGTCTTGTGCATATATTTCTGTAACTAACGCCATTGTTTCTTCATCATAAAAACTTTTATATGTCGGAAAGCGAGGAAAGGCGGCATCTGTAATGCTGAGCTCTGCATAGCTTCCTGTATACATCATTTTATGAGAGCGATGATGATTTGAATTTGTAAGTAGCGCTAAATTAGATTTAACCAAATCGTACGTATGTTCTATTTTGGTGATTTGTGTATTAAAATCTTCTAAAGGAATATAGTGTTGGATGAAATTTTCTTCACCCGGAACGTATTGCTGACTAAAATGTATGTCCATTGCTACGGAATTGGGACCTAATGCTCGAACGTAATATAAAAATTGTTTAAATGATATTCCTCGGTTACTATATTTGTCATTATATAAATACTGGCGGATACTTTCCCATTGAGGAATTGCATATGGATTGTCAGCAAGTAATAAAAATGAGCTGACGGCCCTTGTATAGGGATTTCGTACAAGTTTACAAACAGCTTTTTCTGCTGTTAGAAGCCCATTTTGTAACTCTGGTATGTAGTTGGTGTTGTTTTTATACACCCAGAATTCATAGTAATGAATAAAGTCATGGTATTTCTTTGCTTCATTAAACAATCCGATTTGAAAAAAGAACCAATTAGCTAAAGTAGTGCATCCGCTTCTATGGCTCCAGAATAGTATAAGGGGAAAGTCTTTATGGAAATGTGGGATTCGATGTTTATGTAGAATTACATGATTTAAAAGCTCTTGATTTACATTCTTCATACATGTAGTGCTCCTTTTTGAAAGTTTTATTTATGGAGAAGGGGAAAGCTTTTACTAATCCAATATATTCATAGGAATGAGTAAATATTATGAATGTTTTTTCGGGCGGCTTAAATAAGGTAGTGATTCTAAAGGGGAAATATAAAATAAAGATAATGAAAAATTATAAGGGGCATACAATTATAAGAGACTCAATAATAGAATTGACTAAGTTTATTTATTTGTATTTCTAGGTGAGATAAGCAAAAATCTTATTACTAGAGAGGATATTATGCGGAAGAATAATTATTTAATAGTAGGTGGAAATAGTTTCATTGGTATTAACCTCGCATTAGGTTTATTGAAAAAAGGCCAAAATGTAAAAGTATTTTCCAGACATATAAATAATTTTCCTCAAAATATTATAAGTGAGGTTGAATTTATTAAAGGTGATTTAGCAAATGTTGAAGATATATATAAAGCCTTAGTGAATGTGGATATTATTATTTATTTAGCTGCAACGTCTAATGTAACAACTTCAATTGAAGATGTTTTCGGAGATATAAACAGTAGCCTTTTTTTTCTTAATTTCATGGAAAGTGCTAAAAATTTCCCCATTAAAAAAATCGTATTAGCATCTTCTGGAGGCACAGTTTATGGTGAACCGGAATATCTGCCTATTGATGAGGAACATCCATTAAAACCACTTTCTCCTTATGGAATAACAAAGGTGTCGCTTGAAAATTATTTGTACTTTTATAAGAAAAAATATGGAATGGACTATGTTGTATGTAGATATTCTAATCCGTATGGAAAATATCAAAACCCGTTAAAGAAAGTTGGAGCAATAAATTGTTTTTTGTATCAGCATCTCAGTAATGAAAAGATTAATATATATGGGAATCCACAAGAAATTATTCGAGATTATATTTATATCGATGATTTAGTGGAAGTTACTATACAACTATCGCAATTAAATCACTTGAAATTTTGTGTGTATAATATAGGCAGCGGAAAGGGTCTCTCTTTAAAACGAATTATAGTAGAATTGGAGAAATTAACGGAAAGAAAAGTGGACTTTATCTGCTATAAACAAAAGCAAGAAAACGTTCAAAAAATCATTTTAAATATAGATAGAGTAAGACGAGAATGTAATTGGGAACCGAAAGTGGATTTCAAAAGTGGAATTAGGTTAAATAAGCTATGGATTGAAGAGTTCTTATATAGTAAAAAATAATAAGCCATGCCCTACTTCTGTATAAGTAGAGCGTGGTTTATTATTTTATTTCTTTTTTTATTACCCAAAGATCTTGATGTTCCCACCAAAAACCTTCAGTGTATTTTTTGATAATAGGATTATAAGGTAATAATTTAATTTTGTCACATACGTAAGAGGGGCTAACGATCGTTTGCCCGTATTGATGAACATCTAAATCGAGTTGTTCGCTAGAGGGCAGAAACCAATAACCCCGTTCATTTAAAGCGGGAAAGCCGAAGTACTTTTTACTTTGATATCCATGAGTTGTGAAAATGAATAAGCCGCCAGGGGAAACAGCGTTATACAATGTCTGAAGCCAACGAAACCAAGTTGTATCAGGCATATGAGAAAAAAAGGATAGACAAAAAACGATATCATACGTAGACGAGGCTAATTTTACTTGTTCTGGTTCAGGGTGAGATAATAGAGATGAAGTATGTAATGTGTTTTCAATAAAAGTAATAGCCTCTTCGTGTATATCGCAAGTAGTTATACTTAAGTTCGTTTGCTGATTTAATAAATGACGTGTTACGCAGCCATATCCGGATGCGAATTCTAATAATTGAATTGGAGTGTCTACAGGAGGATAAAAGGAAGTAATTAAATCTAAGAGTGTTTCTGCTGATTTTCTTCCATCTTTAAAATAATAATCTATTGCTTCTTTTTTAGATGGAAAGACTGGATTTGTGACAAGGAATTGAAAGATATGATCCTCTGGGTGGATATTTGCACTTACATTGTATTTTTGTGCAATTTGAGAAATCAAATGTTTATTTGCCTCTATAAATTCTTTCAAAGAGTAACACCCCTTAAATAATAGTAATGTCTTAAAAGAGATACTGATGATAAAGAAAATATATAATTAAACCTTCAAATATGTTTCAAGGTACTTTCTATATGTATACATTTTCTTTTTTGAAATGTCGTCGATAGTAAAGGTGTCTTTAATGAAATTCTGCATTTGTACAACTTCACTGTAATGGGAATATGAATCTTCTGTTCTTGTTACGCTATTTGTATGTCGTCTATGATAGTTTAGAGGTTTTGGATTAAAATAAATGTTCCCCTCTTTAAGGAGAGAAACATAGAAAAACCAATCACCAGCTATTTTAAACTTTTGCAATTGTTTTGCTATTGTTTTTATATCTATGTTTTTAAAAACTACACTTGAGACATTAGGTATGGTGTTTTTGATAAGTAACGTATCTTGTATTTCATCTATCCCTTTTCGGATATAAGAACTCTGCCATTTTTCCTTATCAATATCATTTGTGTAATCCAAATAATGATTGGCCAAGATATTTCCTTGTTCATCTATTTGTTTTGATTGTGTGTAGCTTAAGGCAACATCACTATCTATATGAAACCCTTGTATTACTTCTTCTAAAAATGTCTGATCACATAAGTCATCGGCCTCAGCAATCCAAATATAATCACCGGTTGCTGCAGAGACACCTTTTATCCATTGTTTAAATACAGAACCAGAATTTTTATCATTAATAATCTGCTGAACTTTCAGGTGGTGTTTATTTTCATTTGAGAGCAGCTTTTCAAATATAGATACGCTATTGTCAGTAGAGGCATCGTCTAGGAAAATTAGTTCGTAAAGGGGATAGGTTTGAGTTAATATTGATTTAACTCGTTCCGGTAAGTATTTTTCGTAATTATAGTTCGGTACAATGACGCTTATTTTTTTATAATTATGCTCAAGCAAGTTTAATAATTGATAAACGTAATCAAGAAAGTTGAAATCTCTTTCAATAAGTTCTTGGCCAAAGGTGCCTTTTTGTAATCGTAAATCTTCATTCCCGATAAGTTCATATATTCTTTCCAGCATCATAGGTAAGTTTAAATAGTCTACTAATGCGCCGGTTTGTTCCGTAACAACATCTTCAAAACCTCCAGCGTTTTTGAACCCTATAACAGGGACTTTTGTATCTAATGCTTCTAAAACTACGTTTGGAAAAGGATCTTCTCTTGAAGTTAATAAATATAAATCAGCACCGGCGTTATATAAACCGATATCTGGAGTTGGGTCCACTAATGTGAAATGTGCTGTATATCTTGGGGAGATTGTATTAAAAAAATGAACATCTGTTTTCCCAACCCAGATAAAATGAATATTCGTATGCATCTTTCTTACTGAGTAAGCAATAAGTGAGAATAAATCTATTCCTTTTCGATGATCAGCGAAACCTACCCCCAAGATGATTTTGCTATCGAGAGGCAGATTGTGCTTTTTTCGTAAATCGCTTCTCGCTTGTGCAATATTTTTCTTATAAGGATTATGGTTGAACAAGCCCTGAGGGAGAATGTGGCATTTTTGATGATCTAATTGGGTGATTGTACGGAATTTTTCATACACGTATTGTGAAGGGAAGACAATTTTGTGAGCAGATTGGGCAATGTTTCTTGCTTTTCCCTCAGCAGAGTACTGTTGTATTAAATGCGGCAATTCATGTATTAATGAAATAACTTTAATATTATGTTTAGCTAGTAATGCAACTATATCACCACTTATGACGGTACTACATATGGCGATGGTATAGTCTTTTAATAATAACTTCTTTATTAATAATTCGACTTTTTCTTCCGTTGGGTAGTCTTCCTCTAGGCAATAAACAGGACCATACTTTTGAAAATCTTGGATTAAAATACCGGTTCCAATAGAAATAACTGCGACGGAGTAATGAAAGTTTTCTTTAAGGGCTTTAATAGTATGTAAAGAAAGCAGCTGTGCTCCGTGGAAATGGGCATCATGGGATACATAAATGATTTTCTTATTAGCATGCATTTCATAACGCCTCCTAATGTAATTAGATTTTAGTAAATGTAGGATGTATTTATAATTCCTAGAGAGAAGTGGTAGGAGATAATTGTGAATGTAACCGAAATAAAAAAGCTATTTTTAATATATATTTGTGTGGCTTGATATTCATTCTTTATAAAGTAGAAACTGTCGATTATAAAAATGACTACACTAGTTTATTAATCTTTTGGGAAGGAGTATAAAAAACTTTATAATTTATAAAATAAAAAGGATAAAAAGTATTGACGATTAGAGTACAGAAGTGTAATATAGAACAAGTCGCCGATGACAATAACGTCGAAAGCGACAAACGAAATAAAAAACTTAGTTGACATTGAAAGATGAAAATGTTAACATAAGGAAGTCGCAAATGAGCGACAGACAAGTTCTTTGAAAACTGAACGAAACAAACAACGTGAAACGTCAATTTTTATTTTATGATGCTAGACAAACTAACTTTATTGGAGAGTTTGATCCTGGCTCAGGATGAACGCTGGCGGCGTGCCT
>NZ_JAVGCW010000020.1:0-14879 GCF_052928345.1 Bacillus sp. BSL6 | reverse complement strand
CACCCGTTCCCATACCGAACACGGAAGTTAAGCTCTCTAGCGCCGATGGTAGTTGGGACCTTGTCCCTGTGAGAGTAGGACGTCGCCAAGCAACTAAAAACACAAGTCTTTTGACTTGTGTTTTTTTATTTCCCATGAAATAGGTTCGGTTCTGCTAGTAAAAAATTCGAAATATAGTAAGGGATTTTTTGAGCAGAAATAGTAAGAAATTGATAAATAAATGGGTAATCTTCAGAGCCATAGCTTCCAAGTAAATCATACCACCAATCTGTTTCGTATCTAGAAATCATACTTAAATTGTAGAGCAATAAATAATGAACGAGAAGTTCAGGCAATACGGGTGTAGGATTTCTAGGGTCAGTTGTGAGTGGTAAGTAATAAGTATCAGCGAGATATTCGTAGTATAAAGGCGTACTATATATAGGATTCCACGATTGGATAGGAGCTGTAAAAAGTAAATTGGATGCGCTCGTTTTCCCGGGGACATGTTGCACGGATAAGTGCTTACAAATTGATTCAATATAACGTGAAAATCTTTCTGAAGTCATATGAAGTCGATCTAGTATATTGACTGAAAAGGAAAGTTCATTTGCATTTGTTGAATCAATTTTATATAAAGTGGAACCTCGCTGACTATAGCGAAATAAGTTTTGTAATTCCGGAATATTCCCCATTAAATCCAACATGTTAAACTTCTCTGATTCTAAGTGTTTCATGTGAAACAGCTGTTCTGCAACATGAGTAAATAGTCCGTTTTTTTGTACCTTTACCTCATCTTCTAAAAATTGATACCCCTGTTTTTTCCGTTTACGAGTCGTAACACCATGAGCTAAAACAGTAGTGGATTCAGGATAGTTCGGATCAATAGTCAATAAGCACGCTTTAAAAAGTTGGCTTATTCCATAAAACAATAACATTGGTTGAATCGAAAAGGGAGCTACCTTATATAATTCGTAATAATTTTTCCCATGTTCTAAGTAATAAATAAAGGGATAACAATTTTCGAAACTTTTTTTTTCAGCATCTTGTATGGAGGATTTTTCATAACAACGGGCAAGATAACGTTGTACATTTTGAGATGAAAAGAAGAAACTTAATTGCTGCCAAGTACAATGTGTTTGATGCATATATTACGCTCCTTTTATTGTCTAAAAATTCTAACATATATATACGTCCTTGACAGTATTTTAACCAATTGATAAGCTACTAATAATAATTTCTGGTATCATGGGGGGAACAATTATGTGGGAATCTAAATTTGTTAAAGAAGGTTTGACTTTTGATGACGTATTACTTGTACCAGCAAAGTCAGATGTACTACCAAGAGAAGTAAGTGTTAAAACGGTTTTATCTGAAAGCTTACAGTTAAACATCCCGTTAATTAGTGCAGGAATGGATACAGTAACAGAAGCAGATATGGCTATTGCAATGGCTCGTCAAGGCGGTCTAGGAATTATTCATAAAAACATGTCTATTGAACAACAAGCCGAGCAGGTTGATAAAGTAAAACGTTCTGAAAGTGGTGTTATTTCAGATCCTTTCTTTTTAACTCCAGAACATCAAGTGTATGATGCAGAGCACCTTATGGGGAAATATCGTATCTCAGGTGTACCGGTTGTAAATAATTTAGACGAGCGAAAATTAGTTGGTATTATTACAAACCGTGATATGCGTTTTATCCAAGACTACTCAATCAAAATTTCCGACGTAATGACAAAAGAACAGCTAATTACAGCTCCAGTTGGTACAACGCTAGATGAGGCTGAAAAGATCCTACAAAAGTATAAAATTGAAAAACTCCCTCTTGTTGATAACAACGGTGTATTACAAGGGCTTATTACAATAAAAGATATTGAAAAAGTAATTGAATTCCCAAATTCTGCGAAGGATAAGCAAGGGCGCTTATTAGTTGGAGCAGCAGTTGGTGTAACGGCTGATGCTATGACTCGCATTGACGCATTAGTAAAAGCTAGCGTAGATGCAATCGTACTTGATACAGCCCATGGGCATTCTCAAGGCGTTATTGATAAAGTAAAAGAAGTTCGTGCAAAGTATCCATCATTAAATATTATCGCTGGAAATGTTGCTACTGCTGAAGCAACAAGAGCATTAATTGAAGCAGGGGCAAACGTAGTTAAAGTTGGTATTGGACCAGGCTCTATCTGTACAACACGTGTTGTAGCTGGGGTTGGTGTACCACAATTAACAGCGGTTTATGATTGTGCAACAGAAGCTCGTAAACACGGTATCCCAGTTATCGCTGACGGTGGTATTAAGTACTCTGGTGATATGGTTAAAGCTTTAGCAGCAGGAGCACATGTTGTTATGCTAGGTAGTATGTTTGCTGGTGTTGCTGAAAGTCCTGGTGAAACTGAAATTTATCAAGGTCGCCAATTTAAAGTATATCGTGGTATGGGTTCTGTCGGAGCGATGGAAAAAGGAAGTAAAGATCGTTATTTCCAAGAAGGAAATAAAAAACTTGTTCCAGAAGGTATTGAAGGACGAGTACCATATAAAGGACCTTTAGCAGATACGGTTCATCAATTAGTTGGTGGATTACGTGCAGGTATGGGATATTGCGGAGCACAAGATTTAGAATTCTTACGTGAGAATGCACAATTTGTTCGTATGTCAGGTGCTGGTTTACTTGAAAGTCATCCTCATCATGTACAAATTACAAAAGAGGCTCCAAACTACTCATTATAATGTCTTATATATAAATAGACGGAGATTTTATATCTCTGTCTATTTTTTTTTGATTATGTTAGAATAACGGTTATGTGAGTACATAGATATTGGGGGTAGCAAAAGTGAAAGGTATGTTTTGCAAAAGATTCATTGCACTAGTAACAATGCTTACACTAGCTTGTAGTATGTTGTTACCATATAGCAATGCATCAGCTGAAACAGGAGCTGCTTTAAACATTGAAGCAGGTGCGGCAATTTTAGTTGAAGCGAATTCTGGAAAAATTGTATATCAAAAGAATGCTGATGAATTATTATCCATTGCTAGTATGACGAAGATGATGAGTGAGTATTTAGTTCACGAAGCAGTGGATAAAGGAAAGCTTAAGTGGGATCAGAAAATTAAGGTTTCTGAATATGCGTATAAAGTTTCACAGGATGCTTCATTATCAAATGTGGCATTAGAAAATGGTGGCTCTTATACAGTAAAAGAGTTATACGAGGCAATGGCAATCTTCTCTGCAAATGGTGCAACGATTGCATTAGCAGAAGCAATTGCAGGTAAAGAAGTAGATTTCGTAAAAATGATGAATGATAAATCGAAAGAACTAGGGTTGAAAAATTATAAATTTGTCAATTCTACAGGTTTAACGAATAAAGATTTAAAGGGAATGCATCCAGAAGGAACAACAGCGGATGAAGAAAATAAAATGTCTGCAAAGGATGTTGCAACTTTAGCACAACATTTAATTAAAGATTATCCAAAAGTGTTAGATACAGCAAAAATCCCGAAAAAAGAATTCCGTCCAGAAAAAGAGAAGTTTGCAATGTCGAACTGGAACTGGATGTTAAAGGGCTTAGTTAAAGAATATGATGGCGTAGATGGCCTAAAAACAGGCTCAACTCCAGAAGCGGGAGATTGCTTCACTGGTACGGTTGAAAGAAACGGTATGCGTTTTATTTCTGTAGTAATTAAAACAAGTTCTCATACAGCACGTTTTGATGAAACAAAGAAGCTATATGATTATGGATTTGCTAACTTTGAAATGAAACAAATGTATAAAAAAGGTTCTTCAGTAAAAGGACAAGAAACAGTACGAGTAGAAAATGCGAAAGACAAAGATGTAGCAGTTCAAACGAAACAAGCCATTTCACTTCCAGTACCAAAAGGAAGTAAAGATGTGTATAAAACAGAATTAAAAGAATCAAGTAAGGGACAAGAAGCACCTATTAAAAAGGGAGCTGCGCTTGGTCAAATGGTAATTACGCCAAAAGATGCAAACGACCCTGGATTTTTAACTGGTAAGTCGTTACAAGTGGATCTTGTAACAACATCTGAAGTAGAAGAAGCAAACTGGTTTACTCGTGCTATGCGCGGAATTGGTTCTTTCTTTAGTGGTATATGGAATAGTGCTGTTGATACAGTAAAAGGTTGGTTTTAAAAGCTCCTCATTGTAGGGGCTTTTTCTTATTCCTATTTTTCATACCGACTTTATGAAAAAGTAGTAGACAAGCATCTGATAGTTAGTGGTAGAATGTAAGAGTATTCTTAATTTTCGCCTTTAACGGGGAAAAGCAATTCACCTAGGGGGGTTTTTGTAACATGACAAATGTAACAGGGACAGAACGTGTAAAACGTGGAATGGCAGAAATGCAAAAAGGCGGCGTTATTATGGACGTAATTAACGCTGAACAAGCAAAAATTGCAGAAGAGGCAGGCGCAGTTGCCGTTATGGCATTAGAGCGTGTACCAGCAGATATTCGTGCAGCAGGTGGCGTTTCTCGTATGGCAGACCCAACAATCGTTGAAGAAGTTATGGGTGCTGTGTCAATTCCGGTTATGGCCAAATGCCGTATCGGTCACCTTGTAGAAGCACGTGTATTAGAATCATTAGGGGTAGACTATATCGATGAGAGTGAAGTATTAACTCCAGCAGATGAAGTATACCATTTAAATAAACGTGATTACACAGTTCCGTTTGTATGTGGTTGCCGTGATATCGGAGAAGCTGCACGTCGTATTGCAGAAGGTGCATCTATGCTTCGTACAAAAGGTGAACCAGGAACAGGAAACATTGTAGAGGCAGTGCGTCATATGCGTCAAGTCAATGCAGAAATCCGTCAAGTTGCAAATCTACGTGAAGATGAGTTAATGACATATGCAAAAAATACTGGTGCTCCTTATGAAGTACTACTTGAAATTAAACGCCTTGGTCGTTTGCCGGTTGTAAACTTTGCAGCAGGTGGTGTAGCAACACCTGCAGATGCAGCGTTAATGATGCAACTTGGTGCGGATGGTGTATTTGTTGGATCTGGTATCTTTAAATCAGAGAATCCAGCGAAATTTGCACGTGCAATCGTTGAAGCGACAACTCATTATGAGGATTACGAATTAATTGCAAGCCTTTCTAAAGGATTAGGTAATGCGATGAAAGGTATCGAAATTTCAACGTTACTACCAGAGCAACGCATGCAAGAGCGTGGATGGTAATTGAAGGAGAACTTTAAAATGGTGAAAATCGGTGTACTAGGTCTTCAAGGTGCAGTTCGTGAACATGTAAAATCAGTTGAAGCAAGTGGTGCAGAAGCTGTTATTGTAAAGCGTATAGAACAACTTGAAGAGATTGATGGTCTTATTTTACCAGGCGGTGAAAGTACAACTATGCGCCGTCTTATTGATAAGTATGCTTTCATGGAACCACTTCGTACATTCGCGAAGTCTGGTAAACCAATGTTTGGTACATGTGCAGGAATGATTCTTCTTGCAAAAACACTTATTGGCTATGACGAAGCACATATTGGTGCTATGGATATTACAGTTGAGCGTAACGCGTTTGGACGTCAAAAAGATAGCTTTGAAGCTGCACTTTCTATTAAAGGTGTGGGAGAAGATTTTGTTGGCGTATTTATCCGTGCTCCGTATGTTGTAAATGTAGCGGATGATGTTGAGGTACTTTCTACACATGGTGATCGAATGGTGGCTGTAAGGCAAGGGCCGTTTTTAGCTGCTTCTTTCCATCCGGAATTAACGGATGATCATCGTGTAACAGCATACTTTGTAGAAATGGTAAAAGAAGCGAAAATGAAAAAAGTTGTATAAGTAACTTGCAACTTGTATAAGATTATAGTAAATTGATGGTAACAATTTTATAAAATAAGCGTGTTGATAGGAAGTAGTAACAAATGTCGTTTCTTATAGAGAGTCGATGGTTGGTGGAAATCGATAGAAACAGTTTGTGAATCCATCCTGGAATGGAATGTGGAATATCTTTATGATTAGTAAACATTCCCGGTGAAGAGCCGTTATTTCTACTTGAGAGGAAGGCGGTAAAGCTTTCAACTAGGGTGGCAACGCGGGTTAACTCCCGTCCCTTTATATAGGGACGGGAGTTTTTTGTGTTTTATAAAATAAAAGGAGGAGTATATAATGCTTGATATTAAATTTTTACGTACAAATTTTGAAGAAGTAAAAGCAAAGTTACAGCATAGAGGCGAAGATTTAACTGATTTTGGTCGCTTTGAAGAATTAGATACGAGAAGAAGAGAACTACTTGTTCAAACAGAGGAACTAAAAAGTAAACGTAACGAAGTATCTCAACAAATCTCTGTATTGAAGCGCGAAAAGAAAGATGCAGAAGCTCTAATTTTAGAAATGCGTGAAGTTGGAGAAAAAGTAAAAGATCTTGATAACGAACTTCGTACAGTTGAAGAAGATCTAGAAAGATTGATGCTATCTATTCCAAATATTCCGCACGAATCTGCTCCAGTTGGTGAAACAGAGGATGATAATGTAGTAGCTCGCACTTGGGGAGAAGTGAAAGAATTTGCTTTTGAACCAAAACCACATTGGGATCTTGCTACAGATTTAGGAATTCTAGATTTTGAACGTGCTGGAAAAGTAACAGGAAGCCGCTTCGTATTCTACAAAGGTGCTGGCGCAAGATTAGAGCGTGCTTTAATTAGCTTTATGCTTGATCTTCATACTGATGAGCATGGATATGAAGAAGTATTACCTCCGTATATGGTAAACCGTGCAAGCATGACAGGGACAGGACAACTTCCGAAGTTTGAAGAAGATGCATTCCGTATTGAAAGTGAAGACTACTTCTTAATTCCAACAGCTGAAGTACCTGTAACAAATATGCACCGTGATGAGATCTTAAATAAAGAACAATTGCCTATAAGATATGCTGCATTTAGCTCTTGTTTCCGTTCTGAAGCAGGTTCAGCTGGCCGTGATACACGTGGTTTAATTCGTCAACACCAGTTCAATAAAGTAGAGCTTGTGAAGTTCGTAAAACCAGAAGATTCTTATGAAGAGTTAGAAAAACTAACAAATGATGCAGAACGCGTGTTACAATTATTAGAGTTGCCATATCGCGTTATGAGCATGTGCACAGGCGATTTAGGATTTACAGCAGCGAAGAAATACGATATCGAAGTATGGATTCCAAGCTATGGCACATATCGTGAAATCTCTTCTTGTAGTAATTTCGAGGCTTTCCAAGCGAGACGTGCAAATATCCGTTTCCGTCGTGAGCCAAACGGCAAACCAGAACATGTTCATACATTAAATGGATCTGGTCTTGCAATTGGACGTACGGTGGCAGCTATTTTAGAGAACTACCAACAAGAAGATGGTACAATTATAATTCCAGAAGTTCTTCGCCCTTATATGGGAGGAAAAACAGTTATTAAGTAAATTTATAAACATTCATCGGTATGAGTGATTGGTAATTATGAGCGTTGTCAGTACTATGATGTAGGAGAGGAAAAGTAAAATTTTCCTTTCCTCATAATTTATTTTAGTAGGGTTGACTAACTGTTTTTCTTTTGATATTATATTTGATGTCAATATGGAGGTATACCCAAGTCTGGCTGAAGGGATCGGTCTTGAAAACCGACAGGCGGCGAGAGTCGCGCGGGGGTTCGAATCCCTCTACCTCCTCCAGATATAATTGACAACAGCGCATATAAGTGGAGATTGGAGAACTCGTTACCACACGTAACGAGTTTTTATTTTAAAACCAATCATAAAGTATGGTGTAAGGCGATTTTGTCCTTATTACACACTCATATTCCGATGATTATCTTCATAGATATGAAAGGAGTCAACATGGATCTTATTATACAAACGTTTCCTTTAGATGGAAAAACTTTATATTATGTACAATGTCCTGTCTGTAAGAACAATAGAATTTTAAACAGTGGTGCAAATGTATCACGTATTATTAGCGATGATACATTCCGTAAACTTTGTGGTTGCACTTGTAATGTAAAGCAAACTGCAACAAAAGTAGAGGCACCAAAAAAAGTTAAAAAAGAAGCTGTAAAGAAAGAAGCAGCTCCAAAACGTACAGGTAAAGTATTAACAGCAGTAATTAACGGGAAAGAAATGACTGTTAAAGAGATTGCTGAGGCGTACGATATTAGTACAAGTACTGTTCGTCAGCGTATTAACGCTGGAAAACCTGAGAGTGAAATTATTGCTCCAACAAAGAAGAAGTAATTTAATAGAAAAACCCGTGCGTATGCACGGGTTTTTTATTTTACAAGTTTACGTGTTTGTTTTAAAAAATGGCCGATTTTTTTAATGATTGGTTCAATGGAATCGCCATCTTTTAAAATATCGTATTCATTAATGTTTAATCTTAAAACAGGGCATGAATTAAAGTTATTAATCCAGTTTTCATAACGCCCATGCATCTCTTTCCAATACTCAATTGGTGTTTGCTGTTCCATCGGACGTCCACGTTCCTGGATACGATCAACGATATCATCGAAAGAACCTTCTAAGTAAATGAGTAAATCTGGATGAGGGAAGTAAGGAGTCATGACCATAGCGTCAAATAAACCTTTGTATGTTTCATAATCAGTTTCCGTCATTGTACCTTTTTCGTGATGCATTTTTGCAAAAATGCCAGTGTCTTCATAGATAGAGCGATCTTGAACAAAACCGCCGCCGTATTCAAAAATTCTTTTTTGTTCTTTAAATCGTTCTGCTAAAAAGTATACTTGTAAGTGAAAGCTCCAGCGTGTGAAATCAGCATAGAACTTGTCCAAATACGGGTTAGAATCTACCTTTTCAAATGACGTGCGATACCCTAAAGCGTTAGCTAATGCAGTTGTCATAGTGGATTTACCGACACCTACTGTTCCAGCGATAGTGATTACTGCGTCATTTGGGATATCATATTTTTGCCTTAAATTCATTATTATTTCGACTCCTTTAAGAGAGTATTTTGAAGGGCAGATAGGATGACGTTTAAATCATCAGGATTTTTTACAAAATCCATATCGTCTCCGTTAAATTTCAATACTGGGATATCTGGATGGTCTTTTTTAAAAGCATCCATTGCTGTTTCGTAATCTTTTGTGAGCTGTAGTAAGTAATTTGGATCCATATTTTTTTCGAATTCTCTTCCGCGCATTGCGATTCGCTTTTGTAATGTTTCTAAGCTAGCTGTTAAATAAACGATAACGTTTGGAACAGGCATATCTTGTGTAAGGATACGATAGATTTGCATGTACTTGTCATATTGAGAATCTTTTAATGTACGGGATGCGAAAATTACGTTTTTGAATATATGGTAGTCCGCTACTACTGGCTTCCTTTGATTCAAATACTTTATGTTAATATCTTCTAATTGTTTGTATCTATTACAAAGAAAGAACATCTCTGTTTGAAAACTCCATTCGTCGATGTCTTCATAGAACTTTCCTAAAAAGGGGTTTTCATCAACAATCTCTTTCAGTAAGTGGAGTTGCATGTGAGTTGAAATTTCCTTCGCAAGTGAAGTTTTTCCAACACCAATTGGTCCTTCAACCGTGATAAATGGTACTCCGGTCACGCTGTTTCCTCCTTTCAATCAGTGATTTACCGTGACTACTAAAAACACAAAACAGAATTATTGTAGCACAAGAGGGAAGCGAGCGGGTTAATTTGATATAAAAAGTTGGAAAATAGATATATGTATTAATTAAATTTTATTTGAAACGACGGTACTATATTTGCCTTTAATGTGGCTTCCATTATTTTCAAAGCATGCAGGTTATCCTGATCATCATTAGATGCAATACAGTCCTGTGGTACATACAATGTATAATTCCTCATATGAGCATCGTTAGCTGTAAAGAGGATACATATATTCCCGGCGACACCTGTTAATATTAGATTTTCTATTTTTAAATAGCCTAATAAAGAATTTAAAGGTGTTTCATAAAAAGCAGAGTAATGTGGTTTAATAAAAATGTAATCATCAGCATTTGGAGCGATCTTATGAATGATATTTTTACTATACTCATTTGTACAATGAGTAATCAATTGGTCAATATCAGATCTCCAAAGTTGATAATGGTCATTAATATAAATGATGGGGCAACCGAAGGATTTCATTGTTTTCTTTAATTGTAAAATAGGATTGGTTATAATTTCGCATTTTTTTGCTAGGATAGGCCCGTGTGAAAATTGAAAGTCATTAATCATATCGATAATGAGTAAGGCAGTATTCTTCATATGTAATCCCCTCTCTTTTTTTCTTAGGGTGGATTGAATTTATAAAAGTTATCCCATGTGTAGTAAATGGAAATAAGTGTACTTTATTTGTAATGAAAGGACTATGTTATGGAACGTGATCAAGATATTTATTTTATGCAGTTAGCAATAGAAGAGGCTAAAAAAGCAGAGGCAATACAAGAAGTACCGATTGGGGCAGTTATAGTGTTGGGTGGTGAAGTAATTAGTGTTGCTCATAATTTAAGGGAGACTGAGCAAAGATCGATAGCTCACGCTGAGTTGTTAGCTATTGATGAGGCGTGCAAAAAATTAGGGACATGGCGTTTAGAAGATGCAACGTTATATGTAACATTAGAGCCTTGTCCGATGTGTGCGGGTGGAATTGTTTTATCACGAGTAAGGCGAGTTGTATATGGTGCGAGTGATCCGAAAGGTGGATGTGCAGGGACATTGATGAATCTGTTAACGGATGAACGCTTTAATCATCAATGTGAAGTAGTAGCTGGTGTATTAGAAGAAGAGTGCGGTACGCTGTTAACGAACTTTTTTAGAGCGCTTCGTAAAAAAAGAAAAGCGATTAAGAAATTAGAGAAAAGTAAAGAGAATTAACGTATTTGCATTTTATAAAAAAACAAGTTATACTGATAGTGCCTTTAATGAAGGCAACCGAATATTGGTTTTAACTTTGCCGTGCTAAGCGGGGAGGTAGCGGTGCCCTATACTCGCAATCCGCTCTAGCGAGGCCGAATCCCTTCTCGAGGTTATGTTGCTGTAAGGCCTGCCTTAAGTAAGTGGTGTTGACGTTTGGGTCCTGCGCAACGGGACCCCGTGAACCTTGTCAGGTCCGGAAGGAAGCAGCAATAAGCGGGTCTTCTCGTGTGCCGCAGGAGTGCCTGAACCGAGCTAACTGCTTAAGTAACGCTTATGGTACGTAATCGACAGAAGGTGCACGGCAGTTATATATGTATACAAAACTCACCTTAATACTAAGGTGGGTTTTTTGTATAGAAAATAACTTTTGGAATCTATAAACAGAATGGGTTATAATAAATGAGATAATAACCTTTGAGGGAGGCCGTATTTTCGTGTCATACCAAGCGTTATACCGAACATGGAGACCGCAAAAGTTTGAAGATGTAGTCGGTCAAAAGCACGTAACAAAAACGTTGCAAAATGCCCTTCTTCAAGAGAAAGTTTCACATGCTTATTTATTTTCTGGGCCGAGGGGAACAGGAAAAACGACAATTGCAAAAGTGTTTGCAAAAGCAATTAACTGTGAACATGCTCCGGTAGCTGAACCTTGTAATGAATGTCCTTCTTGTTTGGGGATTACACAAGGATCTATTTCAGATGTATTAGAAATTGATGCGGCTTCAAATAACGGTGTAGATGAAATTCGAGATATTAGAGATAAAGTAAAATATGCTCCAAGTGCTGTAGAATATAAAGTATACATTATTGATGAAGTTCACATGCTTTCCATGGGTGCCTTCAATGCGCTTTTAAAAACGTTAGAAGAACCGCCAGGACATGTTATCTTTATTTTGGCGACAACAGAACCGCATAAGATACCGCCTACAATTATTTCGCGTTGCCAACGTTTCGAATTTCGAAAGATATCAGTAAATGATATTGTTGAGAGATTATCGACAGTTGTGAACAATGAAGGTACGCAAGTAGAAGATGAGGCATTACAAATTGTTGCACGTGCCGCTGAAGGTGGTATGCGTGATGCGCTCAGTCTTATTGATCAGGCAATATCTTATAGTGATGAGACCGTTACGACAGAAGATGTATTAGCTGTAACAGGGTCTGTTTCTCAGCAATACTTAGGTAACTTAGTAGAATGTATACGTGAAAATGATGTATCAAGAGCATTACGTATCATAGACGAGATGATGGGTAAAGGGAAAGATCCAGTTCGCTTTATGGAGGATTTCATTTACTATTATCGTGATATGCTTTTATATCAAACTTCACCACAATTGGAACATATGTTGGAACGAGTAATGGTTGATGAGCAATTCCGGACGTTAAGTGAAGAAATGCAGCCGGAAGTAATCTATGAGATCATTCATACTCTTAGTAAAGCACAACAGGAAATGAAGTGGACAAATCATCCGCGAATTTTCTTAGAAGTTGTTATGGTACAACTGTGTCAACAGTTTATGATGCAAGCAAATGGTGCAGATCGTTTACAAGCAATTATGAACAGGATGCAGCAATTAGAGAAAGAGTTAGAACAAGTCAAAAAGAATGGTGTGCCGGCCGGTGTGCAGCAGGAAGTCAGAGAGACGCGTGCAGCACCAAAGCCAGTACGGACAGGAAGTATGAAGATACCTGTCGGACGCGTAAATGAAGTATTAAAGCAAGCGAAGCGTCAAGATTTAGAACAATTAAAAGCTGTATGGGGAGAGTTGTTAGGAAGACTCAAAGCATACAACAAAGTAGCGTTTGCTGTTTTATTAGAAAATAGCGAACCGGTAGCGGCTTCAGATGATACTTACGTTTTAGCGTTCCAATATGAGATTCACTGTAAAATGGCAAGCGAAAATCGAGAGGCTATGGATACAGTGGAACAAACTTTATTTGAATTGCTAAGTAAAAGATTAAATATGATTGCCATTCCAAAAAGTGAATGGGGTAAAATCCGTGAAGATTTTTTACAGCGTGAAGGTGGAAGTTCTGAAGAAAGCCCAGAGAAAAAAGAAGATCCTCTCATAGAAGAGGCTGTAAAATTAGTAGGGCAAGAACTCATTGAAATAAAAGAGTAATAATAATTAGGAGGAATTAATTATGATGCGTGGCGGAATGGGAAATATGAATAACATGATGAAACAAATGCAAAAGATGCAAAAGGAAATGGCAAAGGCGCAAGAAGAACTTGGCGAAAAAACAGTTGAAGGTACAGCTGGCGGCGGTATGATCACAGTTATTGCAAATGGTCATAAGCAAATTCTTGAAGTAAAAGTGAAAGAAGAAGTTGTAGATCCAGAAGATATCGAAATGTTACAAGACTTAGTGTTAGCTGCAACAAACGATGCACTTAAGAAAGCTGATGAACTTTCAAACTCTACAATGGGTAAATTTACAAAAGGCTTAAACTTACCGGGTGGAATGTTCTAGGAGGATATTGATATATGCATTATCCAGAACCAATATCAAAACTAATTGATAGTTTTATGAAATTGCCAGGAATCGGACCGAAAACAGCGGTTCGATTAGCGTTTTTCGTATTAGATATGAAAGAAGATGATGTGTTAGGTTTTGCAAAAGCACTTGTAAATGCGAAGCGAGACTTAGCATATTGTTCTGTGTGCGGGCATATTACTGACCGTGATCCTTGTTATATTTGTAACGATTCACATCGGGATCAATCAGTTGTTTGTGTCGTGCAAGAACCGAAAGATGTAATCGCGATGGAAAAGATGAAAGAGTATCAAGGTGTATATCATGTGTTACGTGGTGCTATCTCTCCAATGGAGGGAATTGGACCAGAAGACATTAATATCCCGCAACTTCTAAAGCGACTACACGATGAAACAGTACAAGAAGTAATATTAGCAACAAATCCTAATATTGAAGGGGAAGCTACAGCGATGTATATATCCCGCCTCTTAAAGCCGACAGGTATTAAAGTAACTCGTATTGCACACGGTCTGCCAGTTGGTGGAGATTTAGAATATGCAGATGAAGTGACACTGTCGAAAGCGTTAGAAGGTCGTAGAGAAGTATAAGAGGAGAAACAAAAATGTTCTTTCAAAAAAAGGGTAAATTGCGTAAAGAGTATGATGATAAGCTAATTGTACTATTAGAAAAGGTGAAGAATGAATGGTTACGTCAAAAGAGAATGGTTGAACAAAGTGTTGAACCATCTCAAGATGTACTTTGTTCTTTGAAAATAGCAGAGGCGAAATATTTCTTCTTGCTAAAAGAAGCAAAACGTCGTCCTGTAAAGATGGAGCAATGGTAAAAGGTTCTGCTGAAAAGCAGAGCCTTTTTATTTTATTCGTTTGGAAAGATCGATTAATAGTTTTTGTGAAGAACGTGTAGCCGAATCAAGGTGAATAAGATGAAACGACTGGAGTTATATAATAAACGTTCTTTTTTATTGTCTTGTCCCATACAAATAAATGTGTATAGGTCATTCATAAGGAGGAAAAAATGAATTCTACAATTATTATTGTTGGTATTCTTGCGTTAGTTTTTATTTTCCTTGTTTTTGGTGTTTCTTCTAAGCCGTTGCGTTTTATAGGAAAAGCGCTCTTTCATGTTACTTTGGGAGTAGCATTACTTTTTATCGTAAATGTTGTAGGAACGTATTTTGATTTTCATATCCCAATTAACTTGGGCACCGCAACAATTACAAGTTTATTAGGCCTACCCGGTGTTGCTGCATTAGTGGTTATTAAACTTTATATCATGCCAAAATAAATTTATTTTGGCATTTTTTTAAAAGTGTTGACTTGTGAATGATTAATATGGTAAATTAATAAGCGTCGTCAGGAACGAAAGAAAAAAGTTGTTGACAGATTTAACGCAAAATGTTAAATTATAAAAGTCGCTGAAACGCGATGTTGAACTTTGAAAACTAAACGAAACAAACAACGTGAAACGTCAATTTTTATTTTATGATGCTAGACAAACTAACTTTATTGGAGAGTTTGATCCTGGCTCA
>NZ_JAVGCW010000019.1:0-15754 GCF_052928345.1 Bacillus sp. BSL6 | reverse complement strand
CATAACCCGAAGGTCGCAGGTTCAAATCCTGTCCCCGCAACCAAATGGTCCCGTGGTGTAGTGGTTAACATGCCTGCCTGTCACGCAGGAGATCGCCGGTTCGACCCCGGTCGGGACCGCCATTTTATATAAAGAAAAGAACGAAACATGTTGTTTCGTATTTTTTTATTTGTTTTAACAAAAAACTAATAAAGACAGTCAAACTATCCTTAGGAAAACTCCTAAGGACTTTTTTATATATTCAAAACCTGTATAATAAATAGCAGAGAACATTGTGAGTAAAGTAGGTGAAGTCTGTGAGTAAATATGAAATAACAACAAAATCATCTGAGGAAACACAAAGGTTGTCAGAAAAACTTGGTGAACTTGCTCAGGCACAAGATGTAATTATTTTAGAAGGAGATCTAGGGGCTGGTAAGACGACTTTTACAAAGGGACTAGCAAAAGGTCTTGGAGTGAAAAGAGTTGTAAATAGCCCTACCTTTAATATTATTAAAGAATATAAAGGGAGATTACCGCTATATCATATGGACGTGTATCGCTTAGCTGAAAGTGAAGAAGACTTAGGTTTTGATGAGTATTTCTACGGTGAAGGAATTACGGTAGTAGAATGGGCTCATTTAATAGAAGCATATTTACCAAATGAGAAGCTACAAATTAGTTTATTCCATGCTGGAGATGACAACACAAGAAACATTGTACTCGAGCCAATTGGAGATCGCTATATTAGATTATGTGAGGAGCTATTACAAGATGAAAGTACTAGCAATTGATACTTCAAATTATGTAATGGGTGTATCCCTTATTGAAGAAGGAAACGTAATTGGGGAAATCATTACAAATTTAACAAAAAATCATTCTGTGCGTCTTATGCCAGCTGTAGAACAACTGTTAAAAGAATGCGGTGTAAAACCAAAAGAATTAACTAAAATAGTTGTAGCTGCTGGACCAGGATCATATACAGGTGTTCGTATAGGCGTGACAGCTGCCAAAACATTAGCTTGGTCACTTCAAATACCAATTGTAGGTGTATCAAGTTTAGAAGTAGTGGCTGCAAACGGAGCTAATTTTGATGGATTAATCTGTCCTTTATTCGATGGAAGACGTGGACAAATTTATACTGGCTTATATACATATGAAGGAGAGGATTTAACTTCTATAGAGGAAGACCGAATCATCCTTATTGTAGACTGGTTGCAAATGTTAAAAGATAAAGGAAAGCCTGTTTTATTTATTGGTAACGATGTGAAACTACACAAAGAAACAATTATCGAACATTTAGGCAATCAAGCTGTCTTTGCTCCTTTCACTAAAAATAACCCAAGACCAAGTGAGCTAGCGTTCTTAGGATTACAAAAAGAAGAACAAGATGTACATTCATTTGTTCCTAGTTACCTTCGTTTAGCTGAAGCTGAAACAAAGTGGTTAGAAAGTCAAAACAAGTAGGAGCTTGCAGAGGATGGATATGATATTTAGAAAGATGGAACTCGATGATATTGCTCAAATTGTAGCTATTGAAGAAGCATCTTTTTCAACTCCTTGGACTGCAGATGCCTTTCAACGTGAGTTAACGATGAATGAACATGCACATTATGTTGTGCTAGAAAAAGATGGTCGTGTAATTGGGTATTGTGGATTGTGGATAATTATTGATGAATCGCATATAACAAATATAGCTATTTTACCAGAATACAGAGGTCAAAAGCTAGGAGATGCTTTATTAAAAGAAGTTATTTCCGAAGCGAAAACTCTAGGTGTAAAAACGATGACACTTGAAGTACGTGTATCAAATGAAGTAGCAAAACAGTTATACAGAAAATACGGATTTCAAAATGGTGGAATTCGTAAACGATACTATGCAGACAATCAGGAAGATGGTCTCGTAATGTGGGTGAATATATAATGGAAAAAAATACGATTATACTTGGTATTGAAACAAGTTGTGATGAAACAGCAGTAGCAGTTGTTAAAAATGGAACGGAAATTATTGCAAATGTCGTTGCATCACAAATTGAAAGTCATAAACGTTTTGGCGGAGTTGTACCAGAGATTGCATCCCGTCATCATGTAGAAGAAATTACAGTTGTGTTAGAAGAGGCGTTAAAAGAAGCGAATATCACATTTGATGATATTGATGCAATTGCTGTCACAGAAGGACCTGGTTTAGTAGGAGCGCTTCTAATAGGGGTGAACGCAGCGAAAGCAGTGGCATTTGCACATGATATCCCCCTAGTTGGTGTTCATCATATCGCTGGCCATATTTATGCGAATCGTTTAGTAAAAGAAGTTCAATTCCCATTACTATCACTTGTTGTATCTGGTGGACATACAGAGCTTGTTTATATGAAAGAACATGGTTCCTTTGAAGTAATTGGTGAAACGCGAGATGATGCAGCAGGAGAGGCATATGATAAAGTAGCTCGTACGTTATCTATGCCATATCCAGGTGGTCCTCATATTGATCGCCTTGCACATGAAGGGAAACCAACAATCGATTTACCTCGCGCATGGCTTGAACCGGATTCATATGATTTCAGTTTTAGCGGATTGAAATCAGCAGTTATCAACACTGTGCATAACGCAAAACAACGCGGGATAGAAATTGCACCGGAAGATTTAGCAGCAAGTTTCCAAGAGAGTGTAATTGACGTATTAGTAACGAAAGCATCTCGTGCAGCGGATGCTTATAACGTAAAGCAAGTGCTTCTTGCTGGTGGAGTAGCTGCTAATAAAGGACTGCGTGCACGTTTAGAAGCAGAATTTGCACAAAAAGAAAATGTAGAGCTAATTATTCCTCCCCTATCTTTATGTACAGATAATGCAGCAATGATTGCAGCGGCAGGTACAATTGCATATGAACAAGGAAAACGTGCTACATTAGCTTTAAATGCAAATCCAGGATTAGATATCGAAGCATAGTTATGCACAAAATTAACCACAGCTTGTGGATAAAACCCATATTATCTGTTGATAATGTGGGTTTTGTTGTGTATATAAAATGTTGATAACTTTTTTATTGATTGTGGATAATGTGGAAAAGTTATTTAGATGTTTATTTTATAAAGGTGGATATGTGTATAAACTTGTGGATAAAATAGATGAAGTCTGACCTTTGAATCTATCCTTTTTCGGGAAATAAAAACGAAAAAGGTATCTCTAAAAAACATTTTGAAATATGCCCTTATTATAAGGGAGGCTAATATTGTCAAACCTTGTCGGCAAATCGATACCTCGTGTCGAATCGTTTATGCAATAGAGGTTGACCATGGCTAGAAGATAAGAAGGATGTCTCATCGTCAAAAATCCCGACTGATGAGACATCCTTCTTATTTATACTCTTATAAATGCAATTCTTCCCATTCTGCCATACAAGCATCAAGTTGTTCTTGTAGTGTTTGCTTTTTCGTTGTAATTTCACTAGCCTTTTCATAATCTGCATATATTTCTGGTAAGCAAAGTTGATCTTCTAACGTAGCAATTTCTTCTTCAAATTGTACAATATTTTGTTCTAGTTCTTCGATTTTTCGAGTACGTTGACGCTCCAACTTTTTGCGCTCTTTTTCTTCGAGATAATTTAATTTTTCTGGAGCTACAGTTTTTTGAACAGGTGCCTGATTTTCTTGCTGTTCTTGTTGTTCAAATTCAGCACGTTCAATCATCTCATTTTTCTTTTCAACGTAGTAATCGTAGTCCCCTAAATATTCCTGTGCACCTTCTGTTGATAACTCAACAACGGTCGTCGTTACACGATTAATAAAGTAGCGGTCATGAGATACAAAGAGAAGGGTACCAGGATAATCAATTAAAGCATTCTCCAAAATCTCTTTACTATTTAAATCAAGATGGTTTGTAGGCTCATCGAGAATTAATAAATTCGATTTTTGCATCATAAGTTTGGCAAGAGCTAAACGAGCTTTTTGTCCACCGCTAAGAGAAGATACTGGCTTTAATACATCATCTCCTGTGAATAAGAAGTTACCTAATATCGTGCGAATTTCTTTTTCAGGTTGCAGTGGATATTCATCCCATAGCTCATTTAAAACTCGCTTAGAAGATGTTAAATTAGCTTGTTCCTGATCATAATAACCAACAGAGACATTAGATCCGAAAGAAACCTCACCATGTAATAGTGGTAACTTATTCACAATGGATTTTAATAATGTGGATTTCCCAATTCCATTTGGACCAACTAAAGCAACACTATCTCCGCGAGTTAAGCGCATTGTTACATGTTCAATAATTGGATCCTTATCATAGCCGATAGTTGCGTCCTTTACTTGTAAAACATCATTTCCACTTTGTTTTTCAATATCGAAGTGGAAGGAAGCTGACTTAGAATCCCCTAATGGTCTTGTTAATAATTCCATACGGTCTAATTGTTTACGGCGGCTTTGCGCACGTTTTGTCGTAGATGCACGAGCTATATTTTTTTGAACGAAGTCCTCTAGCTTAGCAATCTCATCTTGTTGTTTTTCATAACGTTTCATTTCTTGCTCGTATAGTGCTGATTTTAAGTCTAAATATTTACTGTAGTTACCAACAAATCGTCTACTTTCTTTATTCGAAATTTCATATACTTGTGTAACAAGTTTATCTAAGAAATAACGGTCATGGGAAACGATTAGTATTGCCCCAGGATAACCTTGTAAATATTGTTCAAGCCATGTTAATGTTTCTATGTCTAAATGGTTTGTAGGCTCGTCCAAAATAAGTAAGTCTGGTTTTGTTAATAATAATTTACCGAGAGCTAATCGTGTTTTTTGTCCACCGCTTAATGTCGAAATCGTCGTCTGGTGCGTTTCAACTGGGAAGCCAAGACCACTTAAAATCGAACGGATATCTGCTTCGTACTGATAGCCACCTTGATCTTTATAATCTAATTGTAATTGGTCATAATCAGCTAATAATCTTTCATATGTAGCCTCGTTTGAAAAGTTTTCTTCTTTTCCCATCTCTTGCTCTAGCCTTCGAAGTTTTATCTCCATTTGCTGCAAGTGTGTAAAGACGGTTAGCATTTCATCCCAAATTGTTAAAGATGTTTCTAAACCGGTATTTTGAGCTAAATATCCAATTGAGACATCTTTCGGTTTTATAATTTCTCCACCATCATGAGATAGCTCACCCGCTATTATTTTTAATAATGTAGATTTTCCAGCGCCATTTCGTCCGACTAATGCGATACGATCTTTCGTTTGAACTTCTAATTTTATATTTGAAAGAATCGTTTCTGCACCGTATAATTTCGAAAGCGCGTTTACTTGTAATAAAATCAATGTTTTCACCTCAAATAATTTCTTAACTTTGCCATGTTTATATTTCTCAATCATACTAAAAATAGTGTATAGTTTAAAATACAGAGAGAATACTTCTTCTTTCTATTATACAAGGAATTTAATAAGTGCTAAACTTCTGTATTTGATTAAAGCATATGAATAAAGATAGGAAGAGAGGAGAGGTTATATGGAGCAGCAGAAAATTCCACAAGCCACTGCTAAGAGATTGCCTCTATACTATCGATTTATCCAAAACTTATCTTTGTCTGGTAAGCAACGTGTTTCATCAGCCGAATTAAGTGAAGCGGTAAAGGTTGATTCCGCAACGATTCGAAGAGATTTCTCATACTTTGGAGCATTAGGGAAAAAAGGATATGGATATAACGTAAATTATTTATTATCATTTTTCCGTGAAACACTCGACCAAGATGATATAACACGTGTAGCGCTTATTGGAGTAGGTAATTTAGGGACCGCTTTCTTACATTATAATTTCACGAAAAACAATAATACAAAAATTGAAATGGCGTTTGATATTAGTGAAGAGAAAGTTGGAACAGAAATCGGAGGCATTCCTGTATATCACTTAGATGAATTAGAAGAACGTTTATCATCTGATATACAAGTGGCAATATTAACAGTACCCGCTACAGTAGCACAATCTGTAGCTGATAGATTGGCAGAAACAAACGTGCATGGTATTTTGAATTTCACACCAGCACGATTAAATGTGTCAGACAATATAAGAATTCATCATATTGATTTAGCAGTAGAGTTACAAACATTAGTTTACTTTTTGAAGAATTATCCACAATAAAACGCAGAGGAAGCGACCTCTGCGTTTTATTATTGTTTTTTCTTTGTGAATTTAACTAAGATAAGGCGAAGTGCCAAATTAAAATCAATCGTTGCCATAACTGCAAATAGTATTGTCCATATATTCCAAATTGTATCTGTTACGTTCGTAATGGCGAAGCGTGTAAAGATACATCCTAGAAGGAAGTACAATGCAGCCATGAACAATGGTGAGTTTCTCATACTAAAAATCCTCCGATAAAGCCTTGCATTTTTTCAGCTTCTTTAATCATTTCTTGAATTTGTTCGTTACTCACTAAAACTTGAGCAATTGCAACTAATGTATTCATTGCAACATGCGCTGCGATTGGAACGATAATACGCTTCGTTTTTACATATAAGAAGGCGAATACGAGCCCCATAGCAGTGTATACCAATAAGTGAGTAAAATCAAAATGAATCGCCGCAAATACAAGGGAACTAATGATAGCGGCAATAAAGAAGTTAAACTTCTTATAAAGTGTACCAAATAAAATTTTTCTAAATACGATTTCTTCCAAAATAGGTCCTATTATAGAGATGACGATAAGGAACCAAGGTGTCGTTCTTGCGATATCCATAAGTCTCGCTGTATTTTCAGATCCAGGTTTAATACCTAATACATACATTTCAATCATACCAGCAATACTTTGCGAGAAAAATGCTAAGAAGAACCCGATAAAAATCCAACCAATCGTAGCTGGAACAGTAGAACGCTTTGTATCTAAATGTCTGTCGCGAATATCTGTTCTAAGTAACCAAAGTACGATACATAATGCAATAAAGAAGCTAATGATTGCCCAGTGACCAGTTATGAGTTGAAATTTCTCTTCCCTAGTGAATCCCCTGTTATCATAAAGCCCAGTTTTCAGGAGAAGTGGTAATCCAGCAATTGATGATAACTGCATTAAAATGTATGTAACGATAACCCACCAATATTGTTTTTTCAAATGGTTTAACCATCCTTTCTAACTCTAGTGTATGAGATAAGGTAGGATAACATGTAAATATGCTACCTACGATATAAACCTTACTTAAATTATGTTTTTTTTGTAAATCCTTATTTGAAATTATAATAGAAGACAGGAGAAAGTTGTGTGTGTAGCGAAAACAACTTAGGGTGTCCTTTCATATTGTAACATACGAGTAGTGGAAACAACGATTCATATAGTAAAGGTAGAAGAAGAGGAACTCTATATAGAAAAATTTATAGCGTAATTTGCGAAAAAATTATGATTTTTTTACTTGCAAAAGAAATTGAGATTATTTATTATTATAAGTGTGTTAGCACTCGGGTGACTTGAGTGCTAATAAATAAAATTTACATAACAAAATGAGGAGGTTATTGTTCATGCTAAAGCCATTAGGTGATCGCGTTGTAATTGAGCTTGTTCAAGCGGAAGAAAAAACAGCAAGTGGTATTGTATTACCAGACACAGCAAAAGAAAAACCACAAGAGGGTAAAGTTATTGCAGTAGGTACTGGTCGAGTGCTTGAAAATGGTGAGCGTGTTGCTTTAGAGGTAGCAGCAGGTGATCTTATCATCTTCTCAAAATATGCAGGTACTGAAGTGAAATATGAAGGTACAGACTACTTGATTTTACGTGAAAGTGACATTTTAGCAGTTATCGGTTAATTATATAAATCTTAAAAAATCCAAGGGGGTCAATTATTATGGCAAAAGATATTAAATTTAGTGAAGAAGCACGTCGTTCGATGCTTCGCGGTGTCGACACTCTTGCAAATGCAGTAAAAGTAACGCTTGGACCAAAAGGTCGTAACGTTGTTCTTGAGAAAAAATTCGGTTCACCACTTATTACAAATGACGGTGTAACAATCGCAAAAGAAATTGAATTAGAAGATGCATTCGAAAACATGGGTGCGAAATTAGTAGCAGAAGTTGCTAGCAAAACAAATGATGTAGCTGGTGACGGAACAACAACTGCAACTGTATTAGCACAAGCTATGATTCGTGAAGGTCTTAAAAACGTAACAGCTGGTGCGAACCCAATGGGTCTTCGTAAAGGTATCGAAAAAGCTGTAGTTGCTGCAGTAGAAGAATTAAAAACGATTTCTAAACCAATCGAAGGTAAATCTTCTATCGCACAAGTAGCTGCTATTTCTGCTGCTGACGAAGAAGTAGGTCAATTAATCGCTGAAGCAATGGAGCGCGTTGGTAACGACGGCGTTATTACTTTAGAAGAATCTAAAGGTTTCACAACAGAATTAGACGTAGTAGAAGGTATGCAATTTGATCGTGGATATGCATCTCCTTACATGATTACTGATTCTGACAAAATGGAAGCAGTTCTTGATAACCCATACATCTTAATCACTGACAAAAAGATTTCTAACATTCAAGAAATCTTACCAGTATTAGAGCAAGTGGTACAACAAGGTAAACCGCTTCTTATCATTGCTGAAGATGTAGAAGGCGAAGCGTTAGCTACATTAGTAGTGAACAAACTTCGTGGTACATTCAATGTAGTAGCTGTTAAAGCTCCTGGATTTGGTGACCGTCGTAAAGCAATGCTAGAAGATATCGCAATCTTAACTGGTGGCGAAGTAATCACTGAAGAATTAGGCCGTGACTTAAAATCTGCTACAGTTGAATCTTTAGGACGCGCTGGTAAAGTTGTTGTAACAAAAGAAAACACAACTGTAGTTGAAGGTGTAGGAAGCACAGAACAAATCGAAGCTCGCATCGGTCAAATCCGTGCGCAATTAGAAGAAACAACTTCTGAATTCGATCGTGAAAAATTACAAGAGCGTCTTGCAAAACTTGCAGGTGGCGTAGCAGTAATTAAAGTAGGTGCAGCAACTGAAACTGAGTTAAAAGAGCGCAAACTTCGCATTGAAGATGCACTTAACTCAACTCGTGCAGCAGTAGAAGAAGGTATCGTTGCAGGTGGTGGTACTTCACTTATGAACGTATACACAAAAGTAGCTTCTATCGTAGCTGAAGGCGACGAAGCAACAGGTATCAACATCGTACTTCGTGCACTAGAAGAGCCAGTTCGCCAAATCGCAATCAACGCTGGTCTAGAAGGATCTGTAGTTGTAGAGCGCCTAAAAGGCGAAAAAGTAGGCGTTGGTTTCAACGCAGCTACTGGCGAGTGGGTTAACATGCTTGAAACTGGTATCGTAGATCCAGCTAAAGTAACTCGTTCTGCACTTCAAAACGCAGCATCTGTTGCAGCTATGTTCTTAACAACTGAAGCTGTAGTAGCTGACAAGCCAGAACCAAATGCACCAGCAATGCCTGACATGGGCGGCATGGGCATGGGCGGTATGGGCGGAATGATGTAATTCCGTTTGCCCTAAAAAACATCCATTTCTATATAGAAATGGATGTTTTTTTATGTTTTTTAGAAAAGGAAATGAATTTCTGTAGAATTTTGTCGCTTTCTCTCTTGACCATACCGACACTTCATTGTTAGAATCTAGGAAGATAATATAAAACGATCCTTCATATATCCTCAAAGATATGGTTTGAGAGTCTCTACCGGGTTACCGTAAACAACCTGACTATGAAGGCAGTGTGTCTTATATTTATAAAGAGCGGAGACTATCTTTCTTTATAAAGCCAGACCCCTGCCTTTTCTTTGTTATGAGACTAGAGGCGGAGGACTGGCTTTTTTTATTATATTGGTAATGCTTTTCGCCTAATTGGTGAAAATATTTATATACGAGAACTAACGTTGGGGTGATTATTTTGAAGAAGCAACACGATACAATTATCGTTTTAGATTTTGGAAGTCAATACAATCAGTTAATAGCACGTCGAATTCGTGAGTTCGGTGTATACAGTGAACTTCATCCGCATACAATTACTGCAGAAGAAATTAAAGAAATAAATCCAAAAGGGATTATTTTCTCTGGTGGACCAAATAGTGTATATGGTGAAGGTGCATTACATTGTGATGAAAAAATCTTTGACCTAGGATTACCGATCTTCGGTATTTGTTACGGTATGCAGCTTATGACACAAAAATTCGGTGGTAAAGTAGAACGTGCAAACCACCGTGAGTACGGAAAAGCGGTTCTTAAAGTAGAGAACGAATCAAAATTATATGCGAACCTTCCAGAAGAGCAAGTTGTATGGATGAGCCATGGCGACTTAGTAACTGGTTTACCTGAAGGATTCGTAGTAGACGCAACAAGTGAGTCTTGCCCAATTGCTGGTATGAGCAATGAAGCGAAAAACTTATACGGTGTACAATTCCACCCAGAAGTACGTCACTCTGAGCACGGTAACGATTTAATTAAAAACTTCGTATTCGGCGTATGTGGTTGTTCTGAAGGATGGAACATGGAGAACTTTATCGAAGTAGAATTAGAAAAAATTCGTGAAACTGTTGGAGACAAAAAAGTTCTATGCGCACTTAGTGGCGGTGTAGATTCTTCTGTTGTAGCAGTATTAATTCATAAAGCAATCGGCGATCAATTAACTTGTATCTTCGTTGACCACGGCTTACTTCGTAAAGGCGAAGCAGAAGGCGTTATGAAAACATTTAGCGAAGGCTTCCATATGAACGTTATTAAAGTGGATGCAAAAGAACGCTTCATGAACAAGTTAAAAGGTGTAGAAGATCCAGAACAAAAACGTAAAATTATCGGTAACGAATTCATTTACGTATTTGATGATGAAGCTTCTAAGTTAGAAGGAATGGACTTCTTAGCACAAGGTACACTTTACACAGATATCGTTGAAAGTGGTACAGCAACTGCACAAACAATTAAATCTCACCATAACGTTGGTGGACTTCCAGAAGACATGCAGTTCAAATTAATTGAGCCTTTAAACACGTTATTTAAAGATGAAGTACGTGTATTAGGATCTGAACTAGGAATTCCTGACGAAATCGTATGGCGTCAACCATTCCCAGGTCCTGGTCTTGGTATTCGTGTACTAGGTGAAATCACAGAAGAGAAATTAGAAATCGTTCGTGAATCTGATGCGATTTTACGTGAAGAAATTATTAAAGCTGGCTTAGATCGTGAAATCTGGCAATACTTCACTGCGCTTCCTGGTATGCGTAGCGTAGGTGTTATGGGTGACGAGCGTACTTACGATTACACAGTAGGTATCCGTGCGGTAACATCTATCGACGGTATGACAGCTGACTGGGCACGTATCCCTTGGGACGTATTAGAGAAAATCTCTGTACGTATCGTAAACGAAGTAAAACACGTTAACCGTATCGTGTATGATGTAACGAGTAAGCCACCAGCAACTATTGAGTGGGAATAGTATTATAATAAAAGATCCATCTATTGCTCATGCAATAGATGGATCTTTTTTATTTTGAGTTTAATACGAACGAAAATATAAAAGTTAATAAAAATGTTCGTATTTAAATTGACAAAAATACTTTCAAGAGTTAATATGAGTATGTAATTCAAACGAAAAGTGAATATTATGCCGTCGTATAATATCGGGGATATGGCCCGAAAGTTTCTACCTAGCTACCGTAAATGGCTTGACTACGAGGCGTTTTTATAAAGGTGAGGGGGATCTTATCTTTATTCATAGAACGCTTCCATGTATATGCAATGGAAGCCTTTTTTATTTTTAATAGATAAAAGAGGGCTAGGGGATTACGGCGAGTAATCATATAACGGGGGAAACGTAAGATGAAACGCTATTTTCAGTTTGATGAACTCGGCACGAATTATAAAACAGAGTTCATAGCAGGTTTAACGACATTTTTATCTATGGCTTACGTACTATTTGTCAATCCTGCTACGCTGTCACTTGGGAATGTTAAAGGGTTACCAGCAGGTACAGGAATGGATCCAGGTGCAGTATTCGTTGCTACAGCATTAGCAGCAGCGATCGGTTCGTTAATTATGGGGATTTTCGCGAAGTATCCGATTGCTTTGGCGCCGGGTATGGGAATTAACGCGTTCTTTGCTTATACAGCAGTGTTAACGATGGGTATTCCGTGGCAAACAGCAATTGCTGGAACGTTAATGTCAGGTATTATCTTTATTATTCTTACAGCTTCAGGTATTCGTGAAAAAATCATTAATGCAATTCCATCAGAGTTAAAGTTTGCAGTAGCGGCAGGTATCGGATTATTCATTGCTTTCCTTGGATTCCAAAATGCTGGAATTATCGTGAAAAATGATGCTGTTCTTGTTGGGTTGGGGGACTTAACAAAGGGCACAACGTTACTAGCAATCTTCGGAGTTGTTACGACAATTATCTTCATGATTAAGAAAGTAAATGGTGCAGTATTTTACGGTATGATTCTTACAGCAATCTTAGGAGTAGCAACAGGATTAATTGATACTCCGAAAGCTGTAGTGGGAGCAATACCGAGTCTAGAACCAACGTTCGGTGCGGCGTTAACGCACTTCGGAGATATTTTCACTGTTCAAATGGTGATTGTTATTATAACGTTCTTCTTTATCGATTTCTTTGATACAGCAGGTACACTTGTAGCGGTTGCGAATCAAGCTGGATTAATGAAGAACAATAAATTACCACGTGCAGGAAAAGCATTATTTGCAGATGCGATTGCAACTGTAATTGGTGCGATCTTAGGTACATCAACAACAACGTCTTATATTGAATCTTCTGCAGGGGTAGCAGCGGGTGGACGTTCTGGATTTACAGCAGTTGTAACAGCAGGATTCTTCTTACTGGCATTATTCTTCTCTCCATTATTAAGTGTTGTAACGCCAGCTGTAACGGCGCCAGCTTTAATTATTGTAGGGATCTTGATGGTTTCTTCTTTAGGAGAAATTGATTGGAAGAAATTCGAGATTGCAGTGCCAGCATTCTTTACTATCATTTCAATGCCGCTTACGTATAGTATCGCCACGGGAATTGCGATTGGGTTTATCTTCTATCCAATTACAATGGTAGTAAGTGGTCGTCGTAAAGAGATTCATCCAATTATGTATGTTATGGGAGTTTTATTCGTACTATATTTCATCTACGTTCGTAAATAAAAGGGGTTTTTTGAAAGGTCTAGACTTAAGGGGAGTCTAGACCTTTTTTGCGTCTTCAGAAAAACTTAAGGATTTCCGAGCGTTTTTCTTCAGAAGTTTTCCTATAATAGAAGTTAGGGATTAAAAAAGTAATGGGGGAGATATTGTGGCACACGAAACAATACTTGTCGTAGATGATGAAAAAGAAATCCGAAATTTAATTACAATCTATTTAAAGAATGAAGGATATAAAGTACTGCAAGCAGGAGACGGAGAAGAAGGGTTACGTTTACTAGAAGAAAATGAAGTACATCTAGTCGTATTAGATATTATGATGCCGAAAGTAGACGGCATTCATATGTGTATGAAAGTAAGGGAAGAAAAAGAAATGCCAATTATTATGCTTTCAGCGAAAACGCAAGATATGGATAAGATTTTAGGATTAACAACGGGTGCAGATGATTACGTAACGAAACCGTTTAATCCGTTAGAGTTAATCGCAAGAATTAAATCTCAGTTACGCCGTTATATGAAAATGAATGGTTTCGCTATACAAAATGAGGACGAGCTAGAGATTGGGGAGATGAAAATAAACATCTCAACCCATAAAGTCATTGTAGAGGGAGAAGAAGTGAAACTAACTCCGAGGGAATTTTCAATTTTAGAATTGCTAGCCCGTAATCCGGGGATGGTCTTTAGCGCGGAGCAAATTTATGAAAAGGTGTGGAACGAAAGATCTTTCCAGTCTGATAACACTGTAATGGTGCATATTCGAAAAGTACGTGAAAAGATTGAGGAGAATCCAAGGAAGCCTAGATATATAAAAACGGTATGGGGAGTGGGGTATAAGATTGAAAAAGATATTTAATCCATTCGCTTATATTAGGAAAATAAGACAATTAATTGAGAAATTAGTAAAGAGCGTACGAAAGAGTATAAGAATTCAACTAATTACTACTTTTGCTGCTTGTGCGTTATTAGGAGTTTTTTTTGCAAAGGGAGCTGCACCATTTTTTGAGAATGCGAATCGTAAAGCGACTGTCGATTATCGGTCTGGTATGCAACAAATTAATTATCAAGCTCAAAGAGCAGCAAATAGTTCGGTGCATGAAAATAAATTAGAAGCTATATCCAATATGATCGAAACGGAGAATCAAAATTTAGAGCGAGGAAATAGAGCTTTAAAAATATTGGTTACTGACGAAAGTGGTAAAGTTGTATATAAAACGAAGCAGGCACAAGAAGAGCAAATCGATCTGCATAATACGATTCGTAATGCAGCATCATTTGCGATTAACTATTCAAATGGTCAAGATATATTTGAAAATACGAGAAAAGAATTTATAGCTTTTTCACCTATTACAATAGAAAATAAGAATTTATATATGTTCGTTAGTGGAATTCCGGATGGTGTAGTAATGTATGATACGCAAGAAGGCCCATTCCCATTTTTAATTGGTGTACTCGTATTCATTTTCTCTTTCTTCTATATAACAAAGAGAAAGATGAAACAAATTGAAGCGATGGCAGAAGGTGTAAAGGAAATAGAAAAAGGCAACTTAGCGTACCGTATTGAGAAGAAAGGTGAAGATGAGATTGCGTCTTTAACTGAGAATATTAATAATATGGCGGAAGAGCTTATGAATAATATAGAAAAGGAACGTAGATTAGAGAAGCAAAAGAATGAGCTTATTACGAATGTATCTCACGATTTACGTACACCACTGACTTCTATTATGGGTTACTTACGATTACTTAGAGATTCTAAATATGAAAATAAAGAACAACATGATGAGTATACGAGAATTGCTTTTGCGAAGTCGGAGCAGTTGAAAAATTTAATAGAAGATTTATTTGAGTATACGAAGTTAACGAATGAACAAGTTGTATTAGAAAAACAAGAAGTATGTGTAAATGAGTTGCTCGAGCAATTAATAGAAGAGTTAGTACCGCAGGCAGAAGAGCATGGACTTACGTTTGTTAAGAAGTTTCCTGAGGAACGTGCCTATGCAGCGATTGATTCGGAAAAGATGGTTCGTGTATTTGATAATTTATTAATGAACGCGATTAAGTATAGTAAAGACGATGGAGAGATCAAAGTTTCCCTTCAAAGGCAGCGCCGGGATATACAAATTGTAATTGCGAATCATAGTGAAGAGTTTACGAGAGAAGAGTTAGCGAGTTTGTTTGAACGTTTTTATAAGAAAGATCAATCTAGAAGTAGAGTAACAGAAGGATCAGGCCTTGGATTGGCGATTGCGAAAAGTATTGTTGAATTACAAGGTGGTAGTATTCGAGCTGAATATGAGGATGGTATTATTCAGTTTATCGTCTCGTTACCAATTATAGAAAAATAATAAACGAATAGAATGGTATATGATAAAAAGGCTTATTTTAAAAGAAATAAGCCTTTTTATACTTTTTTAGAAAAACATGTTGACGATTAGAGATTAGAGGTGTAATATAGAACAAGTCGCCGATGACAACAACGTCGAAAGCGACAAACGAAATAAAAAACTTAGTTGACATTGAAAGATGAAAATGTTAACATAAGGAAGTCGCAAATGAGCGACTAAGCAGTTCTTTGAAAACTGAACGAAACAAACAACGTGAAACGTCAATTTTTATTTTATGATGCTAGACAAACTAACTTTATTGGAGAGTTTGATCCTGGCTCAGGATGAACGCTGGCGGCGTGCCTAATA
>NZ_JAVGCW010000018.1:0-25422 GCF_052928345.1 Bacillus sp. BSL6 | reverse complement strand
ATGAAAAAATGTTAAAGGGTCAATATCGTTCGAAATATAATCCATTGGCGTTACTTGGAAGACTTAATACATTTAAAGCAAAGTACGGTTTTGAAATTGTGTATTTAGATAACAAGTACAGCGGTAACTGGATATATTACCACTTTTATTATCAAGCAAAACATTATCTTAAAACAGGAGCTTTTTAATATGACTTATTCTCGTGAAGAACAAGAAACCACACTGGTTTTTGATAATAGTACAGGTCAGTGGAACGTTTACTCTACTGTTCCTAAACACATTCGAAAACTTAGTAATCTATGTGAATTAGAGACCTTAGAAGAAGAGGATGGAAGACCAACAGCTGTTAAAGGCGTTCTTCAAGAAAAACAAGTAACGATGAAGAATTTACGAGTTATGACGGAAGAACAAAGATTAAAAGCGGCTGAAAGACTTTCTAAGGTCAGAAACGCACAGAAATAACAGGAAAACTTTAGTTCTAATATTAATCTAATACAAAAGGAGCCCGAACCATGACAAAGGTAAATTTGAACGTATTATTCAAGAAAATGCAAAAGGACGATAAAAAGGAAGTTTTAATGTTCCATGTATTAAGTGATGAACTTCCACATGCTGATGAATTATTAAAAATGCCAGGTACTATTGTTCATCTAACTGTGGAAGAAAGTGAAGTTGAACCAATTAGTGCAGAATTTGCTAACATTCTACGTGATAGTAAGAAAACAGCTATTAAGTTAAATGTAAAACGTGATGCAAAAGGTGTAGTAAATCAGCTTTATCCTTTCGCTGGGGGAAATGTTGATATCATTCTTGAGCCTTCTCAAATGTCTATTGATGAGTTCTATGAAGAACCACACGAGGGCGTTGAGTATAACGTTAATCCTGATGGAACAACGGAAGTTGCTCCTGGTCAGTTGAAAATTGTTGATGATGAAAAAGTTGCTGAATAAATAATTGTCCTGGGCTTCGGCTCAGGATATCGATTAGAAATTGAAAGGATGTAATTAAAAATGGCTAATACTGTAGTGGATCTAACAGAATTATTTACAATGCAAAAGGCACTTGATGATGATATCAAAGTTAAACATAAAAAGAATTATCTTCGCTATGATGCGATGTTCAATAAAGCTTATGCATTAAAAAATGAAGTGAATGAAGCATGGAACGTTACAAATGCTTTCAAGATGTGGTCAACAAAATTCGAACAGCCGAAAGAATCATTATTAGAAGAAATGGTTGATATCCTTCATTTCTGGTTATCTGTTGCGATGGACTTCAAACTTGAACGAACAATGTACAGAGTTCGAATTACAGAAAGTAAAATTAATGGATTTAATAAAGCTTTCTTCCATATGGATAAGAACGTTAATTATCTAATTGGAAAAGTGGAGTTCAAAGATAAAGCTGGTGCAAAAGGTCCGTTATTAGGAATCATGGATTTATTCTATAAAACAATTGAATTTGCTGGATTTACATGGGATGACGTTGTTCGAATGTATAAAGAAAAGAATGAAGAGAATTTTAATAGATTAGCGGTTGGATATTAATAAAATTTTCGTTTTACTGAAAAATGGCTTATCAGATTAAGAAAAAACTAAGTTGTTTTTCTTTCTTAATATATTTGGTCGTATAGATGGTAAAACGTCTTAGAAACGAAAATAAACGTGTTTTATGAGATTTAGAGTTTTTAAGTGGAAAGGTAGGTAGTTTTAATGGAAAGATATAAAGAAATTTCACTAGCTGATGTGTTCGAGTTAATCCTGAAGGGTGAAATCAGTAATATCTATTACCAAAATGGAAATAAAGAACTTTCAAAAGCGGATGGATCTAGTTGGTTCTTTAAAACAATTGCAAAATACAAGTTCTTCAAGCGTGAGGTGATTGAATGACTTATTTACAACAAATTAATGAAATAGCATCTAAATTACCATTATGTATGCTACAAGATATCAATAATCGTATTAGAGATTGGATTGTAAGTGGTGGTAATGAGGATGATGAATATATTGGTCAACAATTACGATTTGCTCAAAACTATTTGAAAGTGCATGGTGATAGCGATGAACAATCATAAGAAAAAGAAATTAAAGAAACGCCTTGCTAAACGTGCGAAAGCCGTTGATAAACACCAAACTAATAAAGCGTGGAGAAACATCTTTGTTAAAGCTGGTATTGTAAATTAGATTGTGGAAGGACCCAAGAAAGTAGGTGAATCATCATTTGTTTGACTGGCTGAAAGACTATCAGAAATTAGAAGAACGAATCGCATACTTAGATTACAACTTAGACAAAACAAAAACTGAATTAAAACGCTGGGTAAGTGGTGATTTGCGAGAAGTACGTTTAACCGCTGAATCGGAAGGTGCAAAGGTAGAGGAACGTATTGAAGCAATTGAATATGAATTAGCACATAAGATGAATGATATGTACAATTTGTTAGTACTGATTAATAAGTTCAAGGGGTTAGAAAACAGGGTGTTAAAAATGAAGTATGTGGATGGAATGACATTAGAAGAAATAGCTGAGGACATGAATTACAGTTCTAGTTATATCTATAAGAAACATGCTGAAATAATAAGAAGAATAAAGTTTGCTGAAGAACTTGCACTTTACTGACACCCAGTTTTATGAATGTTAACTCTTGAAAATATCGATTATAGTAATAACATAAGAAATTGATGAAAGAGCAACCGTAAATATGGCTGCTCTTTTTGGTTATTTATTTAAAAGGTCTTCTATGATTTCTTTAATGTGTTTAGGGTGCGGTTGTTTATTAGTAGTTTTATCAGTATATGAAAAAAGATAATTTTCATTTCTAACCAGACCATATCCTACTACTGAGCTAAGGAAAGGAAATACTTTTCCTGCATAGTCATCAAGTGATTTACAATCAATGTCTATGTCTAGTAAGATGCTATATTTACATGTTAGTTCTATAACAGGATTTCCTTTATAATCAATCATTTTTTTAGATTCAATAATTTCTACAATTGCATTATTCTTATTAAGAAAAACCTTATTTTTATTATTAAAGTCATATGAAAGAATTACAGCTATACCTATTGCATTAATCATAGATTTCCTCCTTTAGTAATTGCTTTTTCTAAATTATACCAGGAAATGTTGATAGTAAACAGTAATAGGGCAACTGATGCATGGTTGCTCTTTTATTATTTAAATTAATCTCTTATTTTTTTAATAGTTTGTCCAAACGCCTTTAATCTACTTTACATACCATATAGTAAATAGAGTAAAGGAGAAGATGAGTGTGTACTATTATTATTGTAAATATTGTGATGATTATAAGAAAAAAGATCATAAGTGTTCTAAAAGTCATGATAAATATGATAAATGTTGTGAAGAAAAAAAACAAATCATTGTGAAGGTTGATTGTTGTTGTGAAAAAAAGCCAGATCCAACTATTAGACCATCGGGTTTCCGAGCGGAAAGTAGTGGCCAAGAATATAAAGCGTTTAACTATGATAAAGTTAAATATAATGTATTATGGTTTGACTATGATAATGAGTATGATCAAACGACATCTACGTTTACTGCAAAAACAGCGGGATTATATGTTTTTACTTCGAGTGTAAGTTTTTTACCTGCTAATCATGATATTCCAGTGAAAATTAGTATGGGTTTATTTGTAAATGATGAATTCTTTACAAGAGAGTCTGATGATGAATATTTTGGAGAGGGAAATTTCCATACTTTGAACAATACGATTGAAAACACTGTAATATTACAATTGAGAGCTGGAGATAGAGTCTATAATGTATTTGATAGTAATCAATCAGGATTTATAGATGGTACTGTTAATACTGCTTTCTCATGTGCTAGATTTCCTTCACCAGCATAATAAAGTAAGAGTGAAAAAGCATTCCTTATGGAGTGCTTTTTATAATGTAAAGAAAAAAGCCCTCAATGGGGCTAGATACTTTTCTTCATACCACATTGACGGCATTCTCTTAAATAGATGAAATCTTTAACGGAACTTTTAAATGCGGTGTTGCCGCAATTATCACAGCGACCGCTAATTTTATCAGGGTGCTCTGTATATTTGTATATCTTGCTTAGATCGTACTTTTGTTCAGGTTCCTTATTTTCCATTTGTTTCACCTACAATCTGAATTAATATAGCTTAAATATAATAACACGAAGCGTTCACATAGTGGATGCTTTTATTATGCAAAAATTACATAGGTGGTGTAAGTAATGGATGCAATGTTGGAACACATCAAAATGAAAAAGAAACTTGAGTACTTATCTAATGTAGCTAGGGAAAACCAAGAACTAAAGGAATCGGTCAGAGTATTATCACAAACTGTGGAAGGCTTAAAAAATAAGGTTGATCTGTTAAGTGTACAGGTAAATGAATGTAATAGCGCGGATAATATCTTAGGTACTCTTGAGGATGCACTTACAAGAATAAGAGAATATGAATTAATGGATGGTGAAGGGTGACGATGTTTCTTTCTAATAAAGATGTAAACGAAAGTATTAACTTTAATGTTGGTGGACAAGACATTATATCTCTTAAAGGTAATGGAGACATCTACGTTAAAGGTGAACTCGTAGAGAATAATCAAGAGGTTGTAGATGGATTGAAGGAGTTCTTAAAATTAGCTAGAGGTGATAAATGATGGGAAACAAAAATATAGGATCGGCACAAATCAATATCGATACGAAAGAAGCGTAAGAGAATATTAAAGAACTAACAAAGGCTACTAATGAATGTGTGGCTGCATTATCAAAGTTAGAACAGGTTATGGGTAAGTTTACACATCAGGTTAATACAGTTGAATTATATTGTGACGGTAAAGTGTTGGCACGATCCATAGTTGAAAATACAGCTGATGCCATTAAGATATCAGCGAATGATATCAAAGGAGTGTAATAAGATGGACAGCATTTTAAACGGTAAGATTGCTGTACTTGGTCTTATACCTATTGATAAGAAAGCATATATCAAATACCTCAAGCCACATGAGAAAGCAAATAAGAAGGCTGGGATTGATGTTAATCGATTCAAGTATTATAAGCTACATGGCCAGAAGCCAATGTTTTATTCTATGGAATATCTCGAGCAAACACCATTAAAAGATTTATTGGAAAGAGATAGAGGTAACGCGTTAAGAGTAAGTAGCAAGGAGTGAGGATAGATGGAAGGTGTATATGAACAAAAAGCTGAGTCTAAAAGTGTAATAGAATTATTATCTAAGTTCTCAACAGAAGAACTGATTGAAGCGTTAAAGCAAAAGGAAGATGTACAATATCGTGATACAACTAAAGATACATGGCGTGTGCAATATGATTTAACTAAGGTAAAGAAGTATTGCTTATTAATTAATAACTGCGATGTAGAATTAGTTCAAGGCATTTTGAGGTTACGAGAAGCTGAACGACAATTTTATGCTGGTGGTTGTTGTGATTAAGGAATACAAAACCAAACAACAGAAGCGTAAGTTCTATGACAGTGGTGAGTGGAAGAGTATACGTGAGCAAGTAAAGAAGCGTGACAACTATGAATGCCAGGAGTGTAAACGAAACGGTCGTGTTCGTGTGGACACCAATGAGTACAGTGAGAGTGCAAAGCGTAAGAAGATTCAGCTCGTGGTCGATCATATCAAAGAGCTTGAAGATTATCCTGAACTTGCACTTGATGAAGAGAATCTTGAAACATCCTGTGTGGATTGCCATAACAAAAAACATGGAAGAATCTTTAAAAAGAAACAAAATAAATGGGAACACGATGAAAAGTGGTAAAAACGAATCAAAAACAGTACCCCCCCTTAAAATATTTCATCAAAAATTGCTCTAAGGGGCACCGGAGGAGGGGGTTAACTGTCAGGTTTTTTTCAAAAATACGCGCATAAGGGGGTGGGTAGATGGCTGTCAGCATTACAAAATTAAAAGAACAGTTAATGAATAGCATTGATACAGGGGATTTAGTCCAGGTTGAAAAAGTGGAACGATACATTGACCTGGTTAGTGCATTCAGAAAAATAAACAAAACAATCAATAAAGAAGGTGAATCCGTCACAATTAAAAACGGATCTCAGGTTTTTGTTAAAGCCCACCCTCTAATAAGTGAAAGAAATAAAATTAACAGTTCTTTAATTTCGCTAGGGCGAGATATACAATTTATCGATAAACCGATTGCTCCTGATACTGGCTATAGTTCAAGTGATTTAACATGATTAAACAAAAGTATGTGGAAGAATATATTGAGCTTTATCGAAGTGGAAAAATAAAGTTCAATAAAGAAAGAGAACTGTTAATTCAATACCTAGAAAAATATGTTTTAAGCAGAGACGATTTATATTTTGATGATGAAATGATAGAGAAATGTATCCGCTTTGGAGAGAAGTGGTATTTCCCATTACAATCATTTCAGAAATTCTTAATAGCATTCGTCTTTTTATTTTATAAGAGAAATGGACGTGTATTTTATCGTAAGTTCCTGTGGATGTTAGGTCGCGGCGGTGGTAAAAATGGTCTTCTATCTGTCATTATTCACTTTTTAATTAGTGAATTGCATGGAATACCAGAGTATAACATTTCCGTAGTTGCGAATAGTGAAGAACAAGCGAAAACAAGTCCTGATGAAGTTAAGAAAACCATTCGGAAACGGGAAAATGACACATTAAGAAAAGCTTTTAAAGCAACCGAAACGCAAATAACCTCAAAAGTTACTGGCAGCGTATTGAAATTTAGAACTTCTAATGGAGATACGAAAGATGGTTTGCGAGATGGTGCGGTTGCATTTGATGAAATCCATCAATATGAAAGTAATAAAGATGTCCGCGTCCACATCAGCGGTTTGGGAAAAAAGAAAAATCCGCGCGAGTTTTACATTGGTACAGATGGATATGTCCGAGATGGCTTTTTAGATAAATTAAAAGAAAAAGCAATGAAAGTTTTAAATGGTGAAGCACGTCCAAATGCTATTTTCCCATTCATTTGTAAACTGAATGATGAAAGTGAAGTAGACGACCAGGATAATTGGGAAATGGCAAATCCGATGTTATCAAAGCCATTAAGTGAGTATGCTGAAGGATTACTTGAAACGATTAAAGAGGAATACGAAGATCTAGAAGATGATCCAAGTAACCGAGAAGAGTTCATGACAAAACGTATGAATTTACCTGTTACCAATTTAGAGCGTTCGGTTGCGAAATGGTCGGAAATTCTTGCTACAAATCGCCCGTTCCCTGAATTATACGGTCAAGAATGTATGGGTGCGTTAGACTTTGCAAGTATTCGAGATTTCGCGGCATGTGGACTTTTATTTAGAATCGATGGTGAATATGTATTCAAAACACATTCCTTTGTCCGAAAAGAATTTGTTGATATTTATTATGGATATTCTAAAAAGGCTAGTGAGCATAAGAAACAGAAGTTTGCTCCAATAAAAGAATGGGAAGAACAAGGGCTATTAACAGTTGTGGACGAACCAACGATTAATCCTCAACATATAGTAGATTGGTTTGTAGAAATGCGAGAGCAATACGGAATTAAAAAGATTATAGCTGATAATTTCCGTATGGAAGCAATTAGGCCTTTATTAGTTGCGGAAGGATTTGAAATAGAAGTTATACGAAATCCGAAAGCGATTCATAGTTTACTAGCTCCACGTATTGAAATGGCATTTGCAAATGAACAAATTATCTTTGATGATAACCCTCTTATGCGGTGGTATACGCAAAATGTATTAGTTGTAATCAAAGGTGATGGAAATAAAGTGTATGAAAAGAAAGAGCCAGTGCGTAGGAAAACCGATGGTTTCCAATGTTTTGTACATGCTCTTTATAGAGCTGATGAAATCCAAGAAGCAACTGATTTTATATTAAGTGATATTAAATTCTAATAAAGGGGGTGATAACGATTGGGTGGCTAGATGGAGTGTTTAATAGAAATAAAGAATTATCATTTATGCTGGACCTAGATTTATTGATTGATAATGCAAGTAGAACCCATATGAAGCGATTAGCTATCGATACATGTATTTCGTTCTTAGGGAGAACAATTAGCCAATCGGAGTTCCGAGTGAAAAATAATAAAGAGTTTATCAAAGATGAACTGTATTATCGATTAAATGTACGACCTAACAAGAACATGACAGCTAGTTCCTTTTGGGAAGTCTTTATCCGGAAACTTATTTATGATAATGAATGCCTTGTGATTCAAGCTGATGATGGTGATCTACTTATTGCTGATGATTTTATCCATAATGAATATGCTGTATTCGAGGATACCTTTACGAATGTGACGGTGAAAGATTATCAATTTAAGAGAAGTTTTAGGCAAAGTGAAGTTATTCATTTGAAATATCGAAATGCTAAATTAACTCCTCTGATTGATGGGCTTTTCGCTGATTACGGTGATTTGTTTGGAAGAATATTAAGCTCACAAAAACGTAAAAATCAAATCCGTGGCACTGTTGATATGGATATGATTGGTGCTAAAACGAAAGAACAGGTAGAGAAGTTACAAGAGTTTATAAATAACACATATAAAGCAATTGGTGGGAAAGATATTGCTATTGTTCCACAACAAAAAGGGATAAAGTATGAGGAAGTATATAATGGTTCCGCTAATGGTCCTAGTGTGGAAGAGATAAATAGAGTGACAAATGGCTTTTTAAATCAAGTTGCAATGGCTATTGGTATTCCCACAGCTTTGTTATATGGGGAAATGGCTGATGTGGAGAAACAAACGAAAAATTACATGCTTTTCACAGTGAAACCATTATTAAAAAAGATATCAGATGAAGCGAATGTTAAATTCTTCGAAATGAATGAATATCTTTTAGGGCAAAAAATTGTAGTTAAAGCTGTTTCTTATCAAAGTATATTCGACCTTGCAACAAGTATCGATAAACTTATTTCTTCGAGTGCGTTTACAGGAAATGAAATTCGTTCGGAAGTGGATTATGAGAATTCCGATGATCCGAATTTAAATAAGCATTACATCACGAAAAATTATACTGAAACAAATGCAACTGAAGGAGGTGAGAAAGAAAATGACGGTAAAAATTGACGTTAAAGGACCAATTATTTCTAATGATGAAGCTTGGATTTATGAGTGGTTTGAAATGGATGCAACTAGCCCTGGAATTCTTACAAAAAAACTTGCTGATGCAAACGGGGACGATTTAATTGTATCGATTAATAGTCCAGGTGGTTATGTACATGAAGGGTCAGAAATTTATACAGAATTAAAAAACTATCCTGGTCATGTGGAAATTCAAATTGTAGGTTTAGCAGCAAGTGCAGCTTCTGTTATTGCAATGGCTGGCGATAAAGTTCGGATTTCTCCAACAGCACAAATCATGATTCATAACGCTTCTATGTGGAATGGTGGAGATCATCGTGACATGTCAAAGGCAGCAGAGATGTTAAAGACAACAGACCGCGCGATTGTAAACGCCTATGTTATTAAAAGTGGTAAAACAGAAGAGGAACTCTTGAACATGATGGCTGAAGAGACTTGGTTTGGTCCACAACAAGCATTGGAAAATAATCTTGTGGATGAAATCATGTTTATGGAGAATCCAGTTAAAATGACCGCTTCAAGTGCCGTTTCTACCATGATTCCACAGAAAGTAATCGACAGTTTTAGAAACGGATCAATTAATAAAGGGAAAGCTGAGGGAATTAGCAAAGATGATTTAAATTCAGCATTATTAGGGCTGAAAAATGAAATTTTGAATGAGCTACAAATTAATACAAAACCAAATCCAAAAGAGCCTATTCAAGAACCTGTTAATACAAAACAGAATCTGAGTACGCTCTTTTTAAATTTAGGAGGAAAATAAAATATGGTTATTAAGTTTAATAATTTCGAAGAGAAGAAACTAGCTTTTGCAAAAGCAACACAGGAAGGCACAGCGGAAGAACAATCAGCAGCGTTAAATTCTATGATTGAAGCACTTGCTACAGATGTTCGTTCGGATATCTTGAATCAAGTAAATGAATCAATGGTAGACCGCTCTATTATGCAGTCTCGTGGCTCTAATGTACTAACAAGTGAAGAAATGAAATTCTTTAATGCAGTTGTGGAAGAAGGCGGCTTTAAAGATACTGAAATTCTACCTAAAACAACGCAAGAACGAATCTTTGAAGATTTAGTAAGTGGTCATCCTTTCTTAGAACATATTGGATTAGAAAACTTAGGAGCTGTAACAGAACTTATTTATGGTGATCCAGAAGGTGCAGCGGTATGGGGACCATTATTTGGTGACATTCAAGGTCAATTAAATGCTACATTCCGTAAAGAACCTATTACCCAACTTAAATTAACAGCGTTTATCCCATTATCAAACGATATGTTAAAATTGGGACCAGTTTGGGTAGAACGTTATGTTCGTACAATGATTACAGAAGCGATGTCTGTTGGATTAGAGCGAGGATTTGTAATTGGTACAGGTAAAAATGAACCTATCGGTTTATTAAAAGATCCAAGCGGAAATGTTGTTGGTGGTGTATATCCAGATAAAAAATCCGCTGGCACTTTAACATTTGAACCGGGAAGAAAAACAATTAATGAATTAAAAGGCGTTGTTAAATTACTTGCTAAAAAGTTAAAAGCTGATGGCAAAGACGCGGATAAACCAAAAAATATCGCTGGTAAAGTAGTTATGGTGACAAATCCATTCGATACGTTTGATGTACAAGCAAATGCAACAACTTTAAACGCAGCTGGCGTATATGTAACAAGTTTGCCTTTTAATCCAACTCCAACAGAATCAGTATTTGTACCACAAGGTAAAGTGCTGTTCTTTGTTAAAGGAGAGTATATTGCAGCGATGGGTGGAACGGAGCCGATTAAAAAGTTCGACCAAACGTTAGCGTTAGAAGATGCAACACTTTATATTGCTAAACAATATGCTACAGGTAAGCCAAAGGATAAATATGCAGCTCAAGTATATGATTTGAAACTTGAAGAAGTGACAACTCCAACAAGTTAAGGATGATGTGAATGGATACAGTAATTTCAACTGAAATATTACAGCAATTCAAAGATAGGATGCGCTTAGGTGATGATGAGGATGATAACCTAAGACGCATCCTATTTGCATCCAATAAAGCTTTAATAAAAGATTGTGGATCATATGACATAAACGAAGATGAGACGTTCAAAGAATTAGTATTTGAACGTTCTCGCTATGTTTATAATGATGCACTAGAGTATTTTGCCGAAAACTTTTTAACAGAAATTAATAATTTTGGTATTGCAAAAGCTTTAGAAGAAATTAAATTGGACGGTGAATAATATGCGTCCTTTTCAGTACAAAAAACCATTAAATACAGGTGATTTTAGGAATCGAATCATCATTGAACAACCTGTAGTAGTAAAAGATGAATTAAACCAGGTAATCGAAACAGATGATTGGCAGGTAGTTAAAAAAGCCTGGTCAATGATAAAGACGATGAAAGGTTCCGAGTATATTGAAGCTTCAGCTGAACATGCTACTCGGGTTTATCGTTTTGTGATTCCTTATACCTCTGGTATCACGGAAGAAATGCGAATTAATATGAAAGGTCGCATTTTTGATATTATCGAACCACCAATGAATGATGATGAGATGTATCAAACATTGACCATTATCGCAAAGGAGCATACTTAATATGAATGATTTTGCGAATGAGATTGCTAGAGAATTACAAAGATATGCGCAAGTTGTGGAAGAAAACTTAGAAAATGAAATCGAAGAAATAGGGGATATTGCTGTAGATAAATTAAAGCAAAATAGCCCTAAAAAAACAGGTGCTTACCGTAAAGGATGGCGTAAGAAAAAAGAAGGTAAAGGTGTTGTTCTTCATAATACAAAAGGACAATTAACACATCTTTTAGAAAATGGACATGCAAAAGTTGGTGGTGGTCGAGTACCTGGGGAAGTGCATATTCGTCCAGTTGAAGAGTATGTAATTAATGAATTGCCAAGACGTATCGAAAGGGCGGTTCAATAATGACATTAGGTGAAGTAACAAAAATACTTGAAGCTACAGGTTATCCTGTGGCTTATTCGCATTTCACGGCAACACCAGGTAACCCAATACCAAAACCACCGTATATCTGTTTTCTTGTGGACGGTTCAGCGAATTTAATGGCTGATAATAAGGTTTACCATCAGATTAATGATTTAAATATAGAGCTTTACACAATTAAAAAAGACTTAATTGCGGAAGCGAAACTTGAAAAAGTCCTGGACGATCATGAGATTCCTTATGATTCGTATGGGACTTTTATTGAATCTGAAAAAATGTATCAAAAAATATATGAAACGAGGTTGATATAAATGAACAAAGTTACTTTCGGTTTAAAAAATGTTCATTATGCATTATTAGATATAACAAATGGTGCGGTTAAATTTGGAGTTCCTATTCCAATGCCAGGTGGAATTGAATTAACCTTTGAGCCTAAGGGTGAGTTAACGGAATTTTACGCAGACGATATGGTTTATTATTCAGCTGACAATAACCAAGGTTATGATGGCACGTTGGGAATTGCTAATATTCCAGAACAATTTGCAATTGATGTGTTAGGAGAACAATTGGATGAAACGGATGGCGTGTTAAATGAAATCGCAAATGCAAAGAGAAAATCATTTGCATTGTTATTTGAATTTGACGGTGATGTAAAAGCAACTCGACATATCATGTATAACTGTTCGGCGAGTCGTCCAACTATTGCATCTAAAACAAAAACAACTTCAGCTGAACCAAATACAAATGAATTGAAGTTTGTTTCAAGCCCAATTGTTTTAGTGCCAGGCGGAAAACCAATGGTTAAAACAAAAACAACTTCTAAAACTACTCAGGCAATTTATGACGGTTGGTACAATGCCGCATATCTAAAAAAAGGAGCTTAATTTAGATGGAAAAGACAATTATTATAGATGGACAAAAAGTCAGATTAAAAGCTACAGCGGCAACGGTTAAACGTTATAAGGCTCAGTTTAGACGTAATTTATTTGCGGATTTGATGGCGTTAGGAGCAATTAATACTTTAACTTCACCAGATGGGGCAGAACAACCTATTGATGTGTCTAACGTTGATATGAGTAAAGTCGATTTTGAATTTATTTATGACTTAACTTGGTTATACGCTAAAACGGCTGATCCAAGTATTCCTGATCCTATGACATGGCTGGATGAATTTGAAGAATTCCCGATTGAAGAAATTATGCCGGAAGTCATGGAATTAGTTCAGGTTACTATGGGAGCAAAAAAAAAATAAAGAAAAATAATGGAGAGCAAGGGACATTCAGTGTGGAGGAATTAACCACCGATACGTTCCTTGCTCTTTGTTATAAAGCGAAATTAACGAGTTGGGATTTAGAAGACATGACAATTGGTGACTGTTTTGATTACATCGCTGAATTCGCTGAAATAGAGAATCCAGACAAAGATAAAACACGTAAAGCAGTTCAAAAAGACTTCGATTCATTCTAAGAAAGGGGTGAGAAAATGGCAGGAAGAATTAAAGGGATTACGATTGAAATTGGCGGAGAAACTACAGGTCTTCAAAATGCTTTAAAAGATGTAAATAAGCGAAGTAATGATTTAACTAAAGAACTAAAAGATGTTGAACGGTTGTTAAAGTTTGATCCTGGTAATGTGGAAGCATTAGCTCAAAAGCAACAGTTACTTACAAAACAGATTGAAAATACAACACAAAAGCTAGATAAGTTGAAGGCAGCAGAACAGCAAGTTCAAGCACAATTCCAAAACGGTAAAATTTCTGAAGAACAGTATCGTGCATTCAGGCGTGAGATTGAATTTACAGAAGGGTCTCTTAATGGTCTAAAAAATAAGCTTGGAAATATGAAGGCTGAACAAGATAATGTGGCGAGTTCCACAAGGCAATTAGAAACATTATTTAGCGCGACAGGAAAAAGTGTTGATGATTTTGCAGGAGCATTAGGAAATCGTCTTGTGAATGCAATTCGAAGTGGAACAGCTACAAGTAAGCAGTTAGAGCAAGCAATTGGAATTATCGGCCGAGAAGCATTGGGCGCAGGAACAGATATTGATAAATTACAACGTGCGCTTCGATCTGTGGATGCTGGTAATTCAATTCAGCAAGTGCGAAATGAATTAAGGGACTTACAACAAGAAGCAGGTAAAACAGAAAAGAAGTTTGAAGGATTAAAAATTGGATTAGAAAATGTTATCGGTGGTTTGGCAGCTGGTGGCGGTATTTCAACAGCTATTGAAAAAGCATTAGATGTGTCAAAGTTACAAACGAAAATTGATATATCATTTGATGTTCCTGAGTCTTCAAAAAAATCAGTAGAGGATGCAGTTAGAGGCGTTCAAGCTTATGGGCTTGATATGGAGGAATCACTAGAAGGTGTACGCCGACAATGGGCATTAAATAAAGGTGTTAGTGACGAAGCAAACGCGGCTGTGGTAAAAGGAGCGGCAACTATAGCTCAAGCTTATTCTGGTATTGATTTTACTGAATTAATTCAAGAAGTAAATGAAATTGGTAATGAACTAGGGATGACGCAAGAAGGGGCATTAACTTTAACAAATGCCCTTTTAAAAGTGGGATTTCCACCAGAACAGCTAGATATTATAGCTGAGTATGGTGGACAGTTAACGCGAGCTGGTTACAATGCTGAAGAAGTCCAAGCGATAATGGAAGCAGGGGTAGAAACTGGAACGTGGAATATCGATAACCTTTTAGATGGTTTGAAAGAAGGTCGTATTAAAGCGGCTGAATTTGGTCAAGGTGTCGATAAGGCAATGAAGGAAGCTCTTGAAGGAACAAATATTTCAGCTGAACAACTTGAAAAATGGGGACAAGCTGTAGCAAATGGCGGACGTGAAGGTTCAGAAGCCATGACACAGATTGCACAGGCTTTATCAGAAGTTGAAGATGAAACAAAACGTAATGAATTAGGTGTAAAACTATTCGGTACAATGTACGAGGATCAAGGGCAAAATATTATTAATACCTTGCTGGGCGCGAAAGAAAAAACTATTGATTTTAAAAAAAATCAAGATCAATTGAATGATTCTATTAAGAAAATGGACTCTGATCCAGCAGTGAAATTTCAAAAGGCGATGCAAGATTTACAAGTTGCGCTCAAGCCAGTTCTTAGTGTTGTAGCGGATGTTATTACTAAATTTGCAGAATGGATTTCTAATAATCCTAAATTAGCAGCCACATTAGCAGCTGTTGCAGTAGCCATTGGGGTTATTTCTGGTGCGATTTTAGCGCTAGCTCCTATAGTTTCCGTAATAATGAGTATAGTCGGAGTAGTGGCATCCGCCTTAGGGGTTGCAACCGCAGTGGCAGCGGGAATTGTCGCTATAATTCCTATTATTATTGCGGCGATAGTGGCTTTAGGTGTCGTTATTTATCAAAACTGGGAATCTATAAAACAATGGACGATAGATACCTTTAATTTTATTGGAGAGTATTTATCGAACTTGTGGGGTGGAATAGTCGAAACAACATCATCATGGCTATCTTCTCTTGTAGAATCAGTGTCTAGTTGGTGGTCATCTTTAGTAGACTCAACAACAACATGGCTATCATCCATGGTTGAAACGGCATCGACTTATTGGTCTTCTTTAGTCGAAACGGCTTCTTCATGGCTCTCTTCTTTAGTGGAAACAGCGGTAGGATGGTTGTCTTCCTTAGTTGAGACAGCATCGTCTTGGTGGTCAACATTGGTCGAAACAGCATCCCAATTCTTTATGCAATTGTTCCAAAAATGGCAAGAAATCTGGAATTCTATACTTACATTTTTAGATCCAATTATTTCGGCAATTTCTGTCGTTTTAGAGGCAGGTTGGCTATTAATACAGGCAGGGGCACAAATTGCGTGGGCTTTGATATCTCAATATATTATTCAGCCGATTCAGGAAGCATATAACTGGGTGAGTGCAAAAATCGGCGAATTGGTAACATGGCTTGGTACGCAGTGGGAAATTGCAAAGGCGATGGCTCAAATTGCTTGGGGATTATTCAAGCAATATATTATTCAACCAGTCCAGGAAGCTTGGACTATAGTGAAGCAAAAGTTTAGTGATTTAGTTTCTTGGTTAAGTTCACAGTGGGAACTTGCAAAATCATACACCCTTATGGCTTGGAATTTGGTTAAACAGTATGTAATTCAACCAGTTCAAGAGTTGTGGAATACAACAAAGCAAAAACTTGCAGATTTAGCTAACTGGATATTATCAAATTGGGAATCTATAAAATCCTATACGCTAACAGCTTGGAATTTAGTGAAACAATATGTTATTCAGCCAGTAACAGATGCTTATAATCAGGCAAAGCAAAAATTCACTGATTTATATAATTCAGCTAGAGAAAAATTTGATTCTGTAAAGAGTGCAGCACAAGAAAAATTTGAAGCAGCGAAACGATTTATTATTGATCCAATACGAGATGCAGTTGGAAAAGTAGAAGAGTTTATCGGTAAAATAAAGGGATTCTTTACAAATCTGAAGTTAAAAATTCCTAAACCTGAAATGCCACCTCTTCCACACTTTAGTTTACAAACTAGTACGAAAAATGTTTTAGGGAAAGACATTTCTTACCCATCGGGAATTAATATTGACTGGCGCGCGAAAGGTGGTATCTTCACTAAACCGACTATCTTTGGAATGATGGGTGGAAACTTACAAGGTGCTGGGGAAGCAGGACCAGAAGCGGTTTTACCTTTAAATAAAAAGACACTCGGAGCCATTGGTGCAGGAATAGCAGCAGCGATGCCACAGGAACAATCCTTTATTATGCCAGGAAATATAAATCAATTAATGATTGATATGACTCGTATGATGGCTAATTCTATGAGTCAATTATCAGGATTGAAAAATGTTATGAGTGGTGTATATGGAAATATGTCAAATAGCAGACAAGCTATGACAAATGGGATTGTAAACCAAGTGTTTAATTATTCTTCTGGACAATCAGGTAACGGAATGATTCCAACACAAGGTGGAGATTTAATTATCGAAGTTCCTGTTGTATTAGAAGGAAGAGATGTTGCTCGTGGAACTTATCGATATACAAAAGAATATCAAGAGCGAGAAGAAAAAAGAAACTCAGCCTTTTAGGATTGGGTTTCTTTTAATTTATATAGAAATGAGGTGGTAACATGAGTTCTTTTACATTTAATAATCAACGAAAGGAATACATCCAAATAGAGAAAGGATGGAGCCCGACCACATGGGCACCGTTAAAAAGGAATTATTTAAAGACACCTGGATATCCAGGGGCAAGGGTATTAAATACAGATACTGATCCACGTCCGCTTCCTGTCCCTGTAGGAATTATTGTTCCGGATGGCTCTGACTTAGAGATGTTAAAAGAGGAAATTGCGGATTGGCTTATTACTGAACAACCAGTTGAACTTGTTTTTGACGCGACACCTAACCGAACATATTTGGCAGTTGTTGATGATAGTTTTGATCCGGATGATTTTGTTACCTTAGGGAAAGGTGTTATTAAGTTCATATGCCCGATGCCATATAAATTAGGTGAAATTAAAAAAAGTGAATTTGTTCAAAATTGGTCCACAGAAACAACAGCATACTTAACCAATAAGGGAAGTGTAGCAGCTTCACCAATAATTGAAATTGAAGTTAAAAAGCCATCGACTTTCTTAGATGTTTGGTTTGGAGAATACCCTAATGGGCGTGATTTTTTCCGCCTTGGCTATCCAAGAACTGTGGATGAAACACCAGTACAAGAGCGAGAGCGTGTGCTATGGGATGAAATGTCTTCACCAGTAGGATGGACTCCTGTTACTGGACAAGTTGAAGAAATGACAGGGACAGGTAGTTTTAAATCAAGAGGTGGTTACGCACTTTATTGCGAAGACTACGGACAAGGCTCTAATTTTCATGGTGCTATTGCAAAGAAGAGTATTCCTGGTGGCCCTATTCAAGATTTTGAAATGGAGACATGGGTGCGTTTAAAAGCGAAGAACATCGGTGAAATGGGACGAGTTGAGGTTCTTCTTCTCGATGATGCTAGTAATATTGTTACACGAATAAACATGAATAGTTTGTATTGGGATGCAGAAATGACCAAAGCATACATGCGGATCGGAAATGCAGGAACGCCTAATAGTATACGGAAATTGGTAGATACAAGCGGGGCACATCCTAATACATTTAATCAATTTTATGGTAGGTTGCGTATAGCAAGAAGAGGTAAAGAGTGGTCTGTTTATGTAGCACGTTTTAAAGATGGAACAGAAATTGACGATGCTTCAATTGTTGAACGATGGATTGATGATGGTGCTAATCCAATGACTAATCGGAAGGTCGCTCAAGTAATGATATCGATATGTAAGTTAGGAGACAATCCACCAGTAGATAACATACAAATCGATGATTTAAAGATTTGGAAAATAAATAAAGTTGGCGATAATACGAGGTCTTATATATATGATGTTGGGGACAAAATTATTATCGATACCGAAAAGAGCTTATGCACAATTAACGGTAAGGATGCTATCAATTTAAAATCTATATTCAGTAATTTCCCTACTATTATCAGAGGGTATAATCGGATTGATATAATGCCGCCTGATGTTAAAGCAAGCATATCTTTTGGGGAGCGATATCGATGAGGGGACCGAGCGGAACACTTCATGTTGTTGATTTCCAAACAAATCAGATTATCGCAGCCATTCAACCAAAAGATTATTGGGATGATAAAAGACATTGGGAAATTAAAAATAATATTGATACTTTAGAGTTTAAAGTATTTGATAAAACAAAAAATGCAATTTCACTTATGCAACAAAACTTAGTGTTAAAAGAGGTTCGTGATGGGCGTATTGTTCCATATGTAATCACAGAAGTAGAAACGGATTCTGAAGATAGATCACTTACGGCTTATGCATCTGGTGAATGGATTCAGCTTGCAAAAGCGGGATGGATTCCTCCACAAAAGTTAGAAGGAAAGACCGTAATTGAAATGATGGATATAGCTCTCGCCGGTACGAAATGGAAACGTGGAAAAACGATGTATTCGAGTTTTCGTTCCATGACAATTGATGAGTTTATCGATCCACTTTCACTTCTAAAGAAAATCGCATCATTATTTGATTTGGAAATTCAATACAGAGCCGAAGTTGTTGGTCCCAAGATTGTTTCTCGTTATGTAGATATGGTTGAAAAACGCGGTAATGATACAGGAAAAGAAGTTACTCTTGGTAAAGATTTAATAGGCATCAAGAGAATTGAAAACTCCCAAAATATCTGTACGGCTTTACTTGGCTTTGTGAAAAAAGAAGGTAAAGATTTCATTACGATTGCTGATGTGAATAATGGTGTACCTTATCTTGTGGACAACGATGCATTTCAAAGGTGGAATGAAGACGGGAAGCATAAATTTGGCTTTTATAGTCCAGAAACAGAAAATGACGATATGGATTCAAAACGATTGCTTACTCTTATGAAGACTGAGATGAAAAAACGTATTAACACTTCGGTTTCTTATGAAGTAAGCGCGCATAGTATTGGGCGTATTTTTGACTTGTCTCATGAACTTATTAACGAAGGGGACACTATTCGAATTAAAGATACAGGATTCACACCAAAATTATATTTAATAGCTAGAGCTATATCTGGTGATGAATCTTTCACTGATCCATCGAAGGATAAATATATCTTTGGTGATTACCGTGAAATTGTGGATACAAGAGAAGAGTTACAAAAGCTATATAATAAACTTCGTGATTCTTTATACGATAAGGCGGATATGGATGCTTTAAAATTACTTGAAAAGCAAGTAGAAGATACTTCAAGTGGTTTTAACGAAAGATTAATTGCTATGAAGACAAGTCTTGAGCAAACAGATGAATCAATACGTTTAAATGCTCAAGCTGTCAATCAGAAGATGGAAAAGTTATCATCCACATTAGATGTTAACGCGAGAGAAATAAAGGCAAAAGTCGGAAAAGGCGATATTGCTTCCGAATTAAATATAACTCCGCAAAGTGTACTTATAAATTCAGAACTTATTGATCTAGTTGGTAAAGTAAAAGCCGAATGGTTAATTGCAGGATTACTTGAAGGTATGACCATCAAAACGAGTAATACAAAAGAATATATCCATATGCAGAACCAAGTGTTGAAGTTTGTTAATCAAGGTGTACCTAAAATGATAATGGGATTTGAGAATGAATATAACAGTAAAACGTTAAATCCATACATCGTTTTAGGACAAGGTGATGGAACAGGAAAGAACGTTGGTACTATCTATAAAGATGGTAATGGTGTTTATTATAGATTTGTAGATTTAAACGGATTAGAAAGTAGCGTCCGTTTAACAGCACAGGGAAATGTAGGTATGACTGCACAAACTAATATGTGGCTTAATGCAAATAATTCTCTCGTTCTAGATGGTGGGCATGGTGTTTCTATTAAGCATGCAGGTAAAACTGTTGCGGATTTTATTCAAGTCAATGGAGTGAACTTTGATTTGTTATTGGGAGGCAATCATAGAATTCGTTCTTCCACAGCTTCTGGGTATGATAAGCTATTGCAAATAATGAATTCTTCAGGTAATGATTTTCGTGGTATTGAGGTCGCGGAAGTAACCGCGCATGGGGGGATTCGTTCAGGTACAAACTTGTGGGCAGAACAAAATTCTTATGCCATAGAGCATATAAACAGATCGACAGAGAGAATTAAAACGGCCATTCATGAATTACCTTTTTCCGCTTTAGAGAAGATTTTAGGGTTAAAGGTGAAAAAGTACTATCTAAAAAAAGATATGTATGATTTATACCAAATGAGGATGAACAAGCCGCCTGATCGAACGACACCATATACAACTAAGGATATTCCTGCTTATTATGGCGTAGTTGCAGAAGAGACAGATGATATTTTCACAACGCCAGAAAAGGATGGCGTGAGACAATATACTACATTGATTTTAACCGCCGCATCTGTCCAAGAACTTTATGATAAATTCGTTACTTTCTTAGAAGAATATGCGAAAAAAGAAAAAGAGAAAGAAGAAGAAAATGAGCAACTCAAGAAGAGGGTAGTAACACTTGAAAATGAAGTATCAGAAATGAAAGCATTACTTCAAAAATTAATTAGTTAAAACCGAGGGAGCAGCAAACGCTGGTCTTTTTTATTTTGCATAAATAAAGGAGTGGTTATATGACATTCAAAACACGTGAGCTTACTGTAGATTTAGTAAATGAGATATCCACAAAGGAAATACGTTTCTCACAAGGTGATAGAAATTCCGCTAAATTAGTATTAAACATAACAAATGAAGGACAAGAATTAGATTTAAGTCAGGCGAAAGCGGTTCGAATCACTTTTAAAAAGCCAGACGGTACAACAGTATTTCAGGAAGATTTGCAACCGATTAATGCGATGGAAGGTAAATATCAAATCATCTTAAAAACACAAACTCTAGCAGCTGCAGGAAATGTGTATGGGCAAGTTCGGATTTTTGAAAAGGATCAGGAGTTAGATGCAGAACCGTTTGGTTTCACTGTTAAACAATCATATTCGGGTGATGGCGCGGTAGAATCAACAAACGAATTTACAATTATTCAAAAAGCAATTGAAGCAGGGGAGAAACTTGAAGGTGTAGATATTAACGGGATTATTGCAGCAGGGGAATTAGCGAAGGGAGCGTTGCCAAAAACAGGTGGAACGATGACAGGTGCTTTAAATGGTACGACTTTCACGGCGATTGGAGAGTTTATTTTCATGAACGCAGGTACAGGCAGGAGAACTAGACTGTTCATGGATAACACGAACGGTACCGCTTGGACAGCCGTTACAGAAAAGACGGCAGGTAAAGGTGACTGGGATTATTCAGAGCATTTGCGAGTAGGTGACCGTCGAAACTGGTTGAAAAACTCAGGCGATACGATGACAGGAGATTTACAAATTAACACTCCTAACAAGGGATTTAAAGTAGGTAACGGAGTAGAAGGAATTACCCAAATGGTTGATAATAATGGGCGTTACTATTGGTACTCAACTTTAGCTAAAACGCCTTTCTATTATGATATTAAAAATGATAATTTCGTAATTAGCGCATCAAACACGAACCTGTTAAAGAAAACAGGAGATGCAATGACAGGTAAATTAGTAATGGATAAGGCACAACCTATAGATTTTAACGATAAAGACGGCAACCGTAAAAGTAATATAGGGATTGATTCTAATGGTAGATTCTACTCGTGGGACGAAGCAGGTGGTAAATACTTTTGGGTTAAAAATGCAGATGGTACATTCACAGTAAACGCTGATAACCTTGTGAAGAAAACAGGTGACACGATTACAGGTACTCAAAAAATGGGTACAAATGCCATTATTCAACAAGAACAACATAAACGAAATGCAAATGCAAAAGGTATTTTCTACACAGATGAGGGCTCCGCTACTACAGTTGCGGGCGTAGGTCGATATGTGAATGACACTGGTGAAGACTTTATGTACATGGGGCATGGAAGTAGCCCGTGGAATAGTACTTCAGGTTTGAGGGTTAGCCCTACGTTTTTAACATACAAAGGTAAAAATGTCATGACAGCCGAGAAAGATGATAGAGCAACTATTCCCGTAACAGCTGATGCTGAATTGATTACTTCTTACGGGGTTATAGCTGACAGAAGAGGTAATACAGTAACTTTAAGGGCACCAATCAGAAGAAAGGTGGGGTCTACCAACGGACATGTATTTACAATACCTGCAGGGATGCGACCTACTATGCTACTCTCTCAAGTAGTTTTTTCAAATGATGGAACGCCTGCTCTTTTTACAATCCCTAGCGATACAGGAGTTGTCCAACTCCAAACAATCTCACCTGTTATCACAGGTAAGGATTATTATATCTTATTATCGTACGTAGTAGATTAAGGAGGAAATATTATGGCATATGGCTATTGTTATGACGAAAACGGCAAGTTCACTGAGATGATACCTATCGATGAAAAACCGATTTACGAGAAGCAAACATTTTACCGAGAAGAAACGAAAGAGGTTGTCACGGAAGAGAAATTATGCGCGCTTCACCAGTCCATTGAGGATGGTACGTATGTACCTGTCGAGATTCCTCGACCTGAAGAGGAGGAAGGAGAGGGAGAGTACCCGCCTATCTATGAAGAACCTATTGACAAACATGACTGTCCTGATTGTGTTATGCGTAGCGTGAGGTATGAAACAGTTCAAGTACCTTATGAAGAGGATGTTATTATTGGCTATGAGCCTGACATCCCTCCTAACTGTACTTTAGAAGTTTGCCCGTGGTTAGCTTACGAGCCTGTATTCAAGGAAGGTAAATGGGTGAAAACGGTTGAGCCAAAGATAGAAGAGCCGCAACCAGAAGAGCCGTCTGAATTAGAAAAAATTAAGAAACAGCAGGAATTAATGCAGCAAGCTATAGATGAAATGATTATACAAAATCCAACTCCAGATGAATTAGCAGAGTTAAAGAAACGCTTGATCCTTATGCAATCGGCGATTGATGATCTCATCATTTCTAATACTCCAGAAACACTAGAAGGAGGTAGTAACTAATGGCTGAATATATGGCACAACGTGTTATCGATGGAGCTTTTACGTATACGTTTATTATTATCAAAATGAAGACGTACAAGGAGCGTATTGATAAATACCTAACTGATAATGGAAGAGCAGATTTAATTACGGATAGCGTAGTAACGGCTTATTTAGTATAAAATACGGCTTTTAAAGACAAGCGTGCTTATAGTAGGCTTTTTTATTTTGAAAAAAGGAGCTGAATCAATGCAAGAAATTCAAGATTTAAAGCAAGAGATCCAACAAATTAAATCAGACCAGAAAGATATGCAGCGTGATATTCGTAATTTAGAAACACGTACCACTGTCAACGAAAAGGACATCGTAAATATAAATAAGCTTCTTGATAAAATTAGTGCCAACACTACATGGATTCTTCGAATTATTATCGGGGCAATTGTAATGGCGCTAATTGGATTGTTATTAAAAGGTGGTGTGTAGAGAGTGCCGCTTACAAAAGAAAATATTAAAAGACGTTTGCGTAACTGGAAAACTCATGTTGCGCTTTTTTCATGCGCTGGATTAGTTTTATCAGCATTCGGAATTACAGGGTTTGAGGGGAAATTAGACACGATTCAAAAGGCAGTCTACTTATTTGGTATCGCACTGGGTATTTGGACTGATCATGAAGAAAAAGGGGAAGATGACAAATGAAAAAATCTATTAAAATCTTAGTTTCAGTTTCGATGGCTGCCATGATTACATTAACTTCTGCAGCAAATGTTTTTGCAGATAGAGAAATGATTATTCCAGGGCTTCCAAAAGTCGAATATCGTAATGGATATGGAGCATATGAAGGTGTTGTGGCACATTCTACAGCAACACCAGAAGCACCGGCTATTAATATTAGAAACTATGAAGCTCGAACGTGGCGTAGTGCATTCGTTCATTATGCAACGGATTGGAATGAAACCATTCAAATTGCTTCTACTAAATATCAAGCTTGGGGAGCTGGTCCAGCTGCCAATAAAAGATTCGTTCATGTGGAATTATCCGAAACAAGTGACCCTGTTAAATTTAAGAAATCATATGAAAGATATGTAAAGTTACTTGCTAAGATTTTAAAGGATAGAAATATTCATCCAAGTGTTGGGTTATGGACTCATAAAGATATTACATACAAACTGGGAGGTACAGATCATGAGGACCCGCTACAATATCTAAAAAGTCATGGTGTATCAGAATATCAATTTAGAAACGATGTTTTAAAGACGTATAACGGTCATTCTGTCACTGTGGAAGCAAAGCCGCAACAACCATCTGAAAGTGTGTTAGAAGCAAATGGAGTGGCTTATATCGATGGTCGAAATGTTAACCTTCGGTCTGGTCCATCCACAAGCAATAATATTATCCGTAAACTCCAAAAAGGCGAATCATATAAAGTTTGGGGTAAGCTCGGAAATTGGTTGAACCTTGGAGGGAATCAGTGGATTTATTATGATTCTTCATACATTCGTTATAACAGTGGACAAGATGTATCTGTAGTTGGTAAAAGGGTAGAATCAAAGGTTAATAGTTTAAACTACTATGATCGTCCTACATGGAATACAAGCTATGCTGCAGGTACAGTTGATACAGGATTAGGATTTACAATCATCGATAAAATCTCTGTTAATGGTTCATCACAATATAAAGTGAAGAATAGTAGAGGGAATGTGTATTACATTACGGCAAGTTCTTATTATGTAAAAATTAAATAGTAAACATAAAAAGTGCCGGCTCTTAATTGAGTCGGCTTTTTTTTATTTATTTTATAAAAATGTACCTTTAAATTTAACGATATGGTTGAAGGAGAGTAAATGTATACTAAAATCCTTAATGCTAGCTTAACGGTGACTTAATGGTACTTTGGTAAACTTAGTTG
>NZ_JAVGCW010000017.1:0-26643 GCF_052928345.1 Bacillus sp. BSL6 | reverse complement strand
ATGAAAAAATGTTAAAGGGTCAATATCGTTCGAAATATAATCCATTGGCGTTACTTGGAAGACTTAATACATTTAAAGCAAAGTACGGTTTTGAAATTGTGTATTTAGATAACAAGTACAGCGGTAATTGGATATATTATCACTTTTATTATCAAGCGAAACATTATTTGAAAACAGGAGCTTTTTAATATGACTTATTCTCGTGAAGAACAAGAAACTACACTGGTTTTCGATAATAGCACAGGTCGGTGGAACATTTACTCTACTGTTCCGAAACACATTCGAAAACTTAGTAATCTATGTGAATTACAAACCTTAGAAGAAGAGGATGGAAGACCAACAGCCGTTAAAGGTGTTCTTCAAGAAAAACAAGTAACAATGAAAAATTTACGAGTTATGACGGAAGAACAAAGATTGAAAGCGGCTGAAAGACTTTCTAAGGTCAGAAACGTACAGAAATAACAGAAAAACTTTAGTTCTAATATCAATCTAATACAAAAGGAGCTCGAACCATGACAAACGTAAAATTGAACGTATTATTTAAGAAAATGCAAAAGGATGATAAAAAGGAAGTTTTAATGTTCCACGTATTAAGTGATGAGTTACCACATGCTGATGAATTATTGAAAATGCCAGGTACCATTGTTCATCTAACTGTGGAGAAAAGTGAAGTTGAGCCAATCGGTGCGGAGTTCGTTAATATTCAACGTGATAGCAAGAAAACGGCAATTAAATTAAATGTAAAACGTGATGCAAAAGGTGTAGTAAATCAGCTTTATCCTTTTGCCGGGGGAAATGTTGATATCATTCTTGAGCCTTCTCAAATGTCGATTGATGAGTTCTATGAAGAACCACATGAAGGTGTAGAGTATAACGTTAATCCTGATGGAACAACGGAAGTTGCTCCTGGTCAATTAAAGATTGTTGATGAAGAAACGATTGCTGAATAAATAACTGTCCTGGGCTTCGGCTCAGGATATCGATTATAAATTGAAAGGATGTAATTAAAAATGGCTAATACTGTAGTGGATCTAACTGAATTATTTACAATGCAAAAGGCGCTTGATGATGATATTAAATCAAAGCATAAAAAGAATTATCTTCGCTATGACATGATGTTCAATAAAGCTTATGCATTAAAAAATGAAGTAAATGAAGCATGGAACGTTACAAATGCTTTCAAGATGTGGTCAACAAAATTTGAACAGCCGAAAGAATCATTATTAGAAGAAATGGTTGATATTCTTCATTTCTGGTTATCTGTTGCGATGGACTTTAAATTAGAACGTGAATTACGAAAAGTTGAAATTACAACAAGTAAAATTAATGGTTTCAATAAAGCATTCTTCCATATGGATAAAAACGTTAATTACTTAATAGGAAAAGTTGAGTATAAGGATAAAGCTGGTGCGAAGAAATCTATGTTAGGCATCATGGATCTATTCTATAAAACAATTGTATTTGCTGGGTTTACATGGAATGACGTGGTTCGTATGTATAAGGAGAAGAATGAAGAGAATTTCAAACGATTAGCGGTTGGATATTAATAAAAAAGGCTAGGATTTCACCTAGCACTCAAGCATAAGTCGCATGGAAAGCAAGTATTGTGCAAATCGGGTATTTGCAAGTTCATTATATAACGATTATTGGGTAAATAGGCTGAATCAACGTAATCTTTACGCAGGTTTTACATGATATTGAAGTTTTTGATAAAGACCAAATTTGAATTTTATAAGAAATGGGGAATGAGAAATGCCAAGTTTAACACCTTTTATGTATAAACCACACTATAGCGAGACAGCCGAACCGTATCTAGTTTATTCAGTCGGTAATGATAAACCAGAAACAACAAGAGGTTATATTATGCAAGGGTATTGGGAATGTACTCACTGCGGAGAAGGAAATCAGTTCCGATTTTATGATGATGATCATCATCCGTATTTTTCAGCTACGTGTCCTGGATGTAAGAAAGATTTTATTGCAGAAGATGATACAGATTATGATGAGTAATTTATAACAAAATCGTTATTTGAAAGGATGAAAAAATATGGATCATACACTTAAAGATACTAAAAATGCTATTTTTTTCGTCGAGAAAGATGGAAAGCCAGTGAAGATTGCAGCAGTCAAGGACGTTGAGTTCAATTTCAACATCGAAAGCAAACAAAGTGTAGAAATCCCACGGGAAATTAGTATTAGTTGTAAATTCGAAATACCGGAGAACGTGAAGGAATTAATGGGCATGGGATTCACCCCACAGCAAGCATGGAATATTCATTTTCGTCAAAGTAGTAAATGGAAAGTACTTCATGATGATCTAACTAATGAGCAGGATATGATGCAATTGCTTGATAAGGCAATTAGTCGTGTGGAGGAATTGGAGTATCTATTAGAAGAAATTAAATGTTATGACGGATATAGCTGGCGGAATGACAGAGAATTTATTGATACAAGGATTAAACGAGCTTTTTCATAAAAACGCTATTTGGGAGAAAGGGGGAGTATACATATGCCAGTTGCTAATAAAATTTTATTTTCACTAGTATTGTTGTTTCTTTATGTAGGAAGCGTACTTGTTAGTCGTAAAATTATGAAATGGGTAATGAAAGAAACAAAAACTGGTCCAGACATATTTCTCTTGTTTTTAGTATTAATACCTGGAGCAAATTTAGGTGCAAGTATTTTGTTTTACTTTAACTTTTGTGTCCAAAAAATAAGTATAGATAAATTAGTTAAGAGATTCTTCGGAATGTAAAGGAAGACTTAATAAAAATTTCATTTGAACGTACTCGACACGTTTCGACATATAAATGACTGTCAGAAACATAGTAATTTGAAGTTTGATTTCTTTCTTAATACAAAATAGGTGTACAAGTGTTAAAACGTCTTATAAAGGCAAATAAGCGTGTTTTACGAGATTTAGAGTTTTTAAGTAGAAATGAGGTGGGAAAATGTTTGATGATTTACAAAAACAAATGACTTTGGCATTAAATGAACCAAATAAGGACAAGCAAAGAGAAATGTTTCAAGAAATCATGGATAGTCCAGAAATGGCTCGATTTAAAGAGTTGTTCCAAAATATATGGGATTGCATAAGTGGAATTATAAAAGTGATCTATGAACCGATTAAGAAAATAGCAAGATTGATAACAAAACAAAAACGTATTAATTCATATAGAAGACAACGGATTAAACATAGAAGGAGAGTGAGTAACATGAGTAATCATAAGAAAAAGAAATTAAAGAAACGACTTGCTAAACGCGCAAAAGCCGTAGATAAATATCAAACTAATAAAGCGTGGAGAAACATTTTCGTAAAAGCTGGTATTGTGAATTAGATTGTGGAAGGTCCAAAGAAAGTAGGTGAATCATCATTTGTTTGACTGGCTGAAAGACTATCAGAAATTAGAAGAACGAATCGCATACTTAGATTACAACTTAGATAAAACAAAAGCTGAATTAAAACGCTGGGTAAGTGGTGATTTGCGAGAGGTACGTTTAACTTCTGAATCGGAAGGTGCGAAAGTAGAAGAACGTATTGAAGCAATTGAATATGAGTTAGCACATAAGATGAATGAAATGCATGACTTATTGGAGCTAATTAGTAAGTTCAAAGGGTTAGAAAATAAAGTGTTAAAAATGAAGTATGTGGACGGCATGACATTAGAAGATATAGCTGAGGATATGAATTACAGTTCCAGTTATATCTATAAGAAACATGCTGAAATAATAAAGAGATTAAAGTTTGCTGAAGAACTTGCACTTTACTGACACCCAGTTTTATGAATGTTAACTATTGAAAATATGAATTATAGTAATAACATAAGAGATTGACGAAAGGGCAACTGATGCATGGTTGCTCTTTTATTATGTCGATATATGACGAAATTTTATTCTGTAAAAATGTACCTTTTTATCAGATAATGTAGATAGAAGGGAGATGTTTGTTGTGGATTGGTTAGATAAAGCGGCGAGCAACGCTCAAAAGGAACAAGCGAACGTCAAAGAAGTAGAAGAAAAATTAAGAGAACTAAAAGAAGCTTATCCAGATCATCTAATGCAATTGTGGAATGAGTTTAACAGTGTTTTTAAAAAGATTGAAGAAAGTTTTGGGCCAGAATCAACAAGTATAAAGGCACAAGAAAATGATCTTGTAATAAAGATTGCAGACGTTACTATTAAAGCAATTGCTGAACAAGAAGAACTAATGGGTGGTTATTTCGCTTCTGTTGATGTAACATACGATGTAAAAAATGCTTCTGGAGGGCCCGAATTACCTTATTCAACCATATATCTTACTTATGATGGTGAGTGGGTTTATCGTGACAGAAGTTTAAATAACTTGGTTAATAACGTGTTTGGGAAAGAGCAAATTACTGAAATAGTAAAGAATGCGTTATGGAAATACCTTTAAAATATACCAATTAGAAAGAGCATCACCATAATGGTGGTGTTTTTTTATTATGCAAAAATTACATAGGTGGTGTAAGTAATGGGAAATAAAAATGTAGTATCAGCTCAAATTGTTATTGATACGAAAGAAGCACAAGAGAATATTAAAGAACTAACAAAGGCAACTGATGAATGTGTGGCTGCATTAGGGAAGTTGGAACGGGTTATGAGTAGGTTTTTTACTAAGAGTGAATTAAAAGATATACAGGTTGGTATTTTACTAGATGGTACGGTTACAGCCGAATCGATCATTAGAAAAGTAAATGATATAGATGAAATCAGAAGAAGTTTTAAATAGGAGTGAGACAAATGAAACTTACTAAACAAGAACAAGCAATTGTAATTGGGACCTTATATTCAATACTAGGGCAGGACCTTGTAAACGAACGTATCAATCAACAGAAAATAAAAAATGTAACACCAATCTTTAATGAGATGGAAGACGATACAACGCCAAAGCAAAGAAGAGAAGCAATGATTAGCGTACTCGATAAAACAATGGATGCATTCCTGGATAAGGAGTGAGGATAGATGGACAGTGTTTTAAACGGTAAGATTGCTGCACTTGGTCTTATGCCAATTGATAAGAAAGCATATATCAAATACCTTAAGCCACATGAGAAAGCAAATAAAAAGTCTGGTATTGATGTTAATCGATTCAAGTATTACAAACTGTATGGACAGGAACCTATGCTTTACTCAATAGAATATCTCAAGCAAACACCAATAAAAGATTTATTGGAAAGAGATAAAGGTAATAAGGAACGTTTGGTTAAGACAACTAAATGATTACTTGATGAGTCAGGAGTGAACAACATTGACTAACTTCTACAAAACAAAACGTTGGAAGGGTAAGCGGGCAACTGTATTAAGTCGTGACCAATACCAATGCCAGGAGTGTAAACGATACGGCAAGAACAAGGAAGCAACAACAGTACATCATATCCATCCATTAAGGAATAGACCGGAGCTAAGACTCACAACAAGCAATCTGGTTAGCCTGTGTGGAAGATGTCACGATAAGATGCATGATCGTATAAGTGATGAGTTAACAGAGTTAGGTAAGCAATGGATAGAACGAATGGAAAGGATGAGGGAGAATGGAATGTAACGGTAAGTTGTTAACTGAAGAACAAGTAGATGAGTTATCGTTTATGGTTCACAACTATTACAACAAGGACATTGGTATTTGTTCATGTGATGTAGAACGAGTACTAAGAAGAACAGAGATAGGACTAACTAAAATAGAACTGGCAATTGTTATTGGTTCATTTGTTGAATCATTAGGAACTGAAGGGCTTGAGAACTGTGTGGATGAACATACATTAAAACGATTGGATGAAGAAGCTGAAAAGATTAATTATAATTCATCACCAAAACAAATATATGAAGCTGGAATAAGTGTAGTTAATAAAATTATTCAAGGAATATTAGAAGAACAATCCCCCCCACTTTAAAAATAAATCAAAGAGTCTTATGGGGACCGAGAGGGGGAGACTTTTCCAATAGAGCGACCTTATTTTTTTAGAAGGGGGGTGTGGTGCCCGGATGGATCCGAAGGAAAGAGCGAAATTGAAAGAAAATGTAATTGCTAATATGAAGCATTTAGGAGTGTATCGTGATGATTTTGAGCATACAATTGACATTTATGTTGGCATGTTGGCTCAATATAAAGCTTTTGAGCGGCAATTTGAGGAATCTGGCTTCCAAATAACAGATTCATATACAAATAAAGCCGGGGCTACAAATGAAAGAAAAACCCCTATCTATACGGCTATGGAAGCTTTGCGGAAAGACCTGGCGAACTATTCGAATTTGTTATGTCTAAATCCAAAATCATATGAACGGATAAAGAAACCAGAAGTGCCAATTCGTAAAAAAGAGACAGAAAAGCCAAAATCTAAATTAATACAAGCGTTGAGTGATTAATCATGAGTAAATATGAAAATTATGATTTAGTTATGGAGTATACAGCATCAATTGTGGAAGGCAGAAAGCTGGCGAATAAAGAACAAATTCAAGGATGTGAAAGGTTTTTACGAGATTTAGAGAATCATAAATATGATTTCAATCCAAAAGATGCCGAATTTGTTATAGGAATTATTGAAAAAACATTTGTACATGCTCAAGGTGAAACCTTAGATGGAACTCCATTAAGAGGTACGCCTTTTTTATTGGAACCATTTCATAAATACCAGGTTTATAATTTGCTAGGTTTTTATCATAAAGGAACAAAAATTAGACGCTTTAAAGAAGCGTTTATTTATATTCCAAGGAAGAATATTAAAACTTCATTTGCGGCGGCACTGGCTTGGGCGTTAGGACTTTTACATAGGAAATCAGGCAGTAAGGTTTATATTACTTCAGCGGCCCTGAAACAATCCTTGGAAAGCTTTAATTTTATAAACTTTAACTTAGGCCAAATGGGAGAAAAAGAGAATTTCCGGGTAATTGATAATAATCAGGAGCATTCGATTTCGGGTGAATTAGAAGATGGTTCTATATATATTCAAGCATTAGCAGCCAATCCGGATAAACAAGACTCATTAAACTGTAATATCGGAATTGCAGATGAATTACATGCTTATAAGACACCTAAACAATATAACATCATTAAAGAAGCCATGAAGGCATACACAAATAAGCTAATGATTGGTATTACAACAGCAGGAGATAATATGACAAGCTTTTGTTATCAGCGTCTACAGTATTGTAAGAAGATACTGGATGGCACTGTAAAAGACGAGGCTTATTTTGTGTTTATTGCGAAGGCTGATGAAGATGAAAAAGGAAATGTGGATTATACCAATCCAATTGAGCATCAAAAAGCTAATCCAGCATATGGTGTTTCGATTCGCCCAGACGATATGTTAAATGATGCATTACAAGCACAGAATGATCCACAACAAAGGAAAGATTTCTTAGCAAAGTCCTTAAATATCTATACATCATCAATTCGAGCATATTTTAACTTAGATGAATTTAAAAACTCAGATAGAAAGTATACCTGGACTATTGAAGACTTGCTTAAGTTAAATATAAATTGGTTTGGTGGTGCCGATTTATCCAAAATGCATGATTTAACGGCAGCAGCTTTATATGGAAGTTATCAAGGTATTGATATTGTCATTTCACACGCTTGGTTTCCCATAGTAGCAGCAGCTCAAAAAGCCGAAGAGGATAATATACCTTTATTCGGTTGGAAAGATGATGGATGGCTTACTATGTGTAACACGCCAACTGTTAATTACAGCGATGTTGTGAATTGGTTTGTCAAAATGAAACAAAAAGGATTCAAGATTAAACAGGTTGGTTTCGATAGGAAATTTGGTAGGGAATTCTTCCTTGGAATGAAAAAGAAAGGATTTGCTATAGTAGACCAACCACAATATTTTCATAAGAAATCAGAGGGTTTTAGGCGAATTGAGAAACAAACAAAAGATGGAAAGTTTTATTACTTACATTCTCAAGCATTTGAATATTGTGTGCAAAATGTAGCAGGAATAGAGAAAACAGATGACATGATTCAATATGAAAAAGTTATGCCAAATCAGCGCATTGATATTTTTGATGCAACTGTTTTTGGGGCAGTTCGTATGCTTGAAAACATGGATACATCAGTGAGTGCTTCCACATGGCTTAAAAACTAATTGAGATAGGAGGTGTAGATTTGAAGTTTTGGAGAAAAAAGAAAACTCGTTCATCCGTTACGATTCCAGTTGCAATTGGAAATGTTGAAACAGTTGGTTATACAAGGCTTTCAGATAATCCAGATGTATTAATAGCAGTAGATAAAATTGCAGATTTAGTTTCAAATATGACTATTCATCTCATGGAAAATACCGATGAAGGCGATAAACGTTTACGAAATCAATTGTCTAGGAAAATAGATATTGAACCACATCGGAATATGACGCGTAAGAGCTGGGTTTATAAGATTGTTAGTGACTTATTACTTCATGGAGATGGGAATTCTATTGTTCACATTGGGATTGACCCAAATACAACTTTGATTGATGATTTAACGCCGTTTCAAATGCAAGCTGTGAGTTATGAAGATGTGGAGGGCAGCTACCTCATCAACTTCAACGGCACAACATACACGCCAGACGAGGTGATTCACTTTGTGATAAATCCTCATCCGAATTATCCGTATCGTGGTACAGGGTATAGGGTTGCGTTAAAGGAAATCGTAAAAAACTTAAATCAGGCTACAAAAACCAAGAATAACTTTATGAGTGGAAAATACATGCCATCGCTTATCATTTCTGTGGATGCCATGACTGAAGAACTTTCAAGTAAAGAAGGTCGAGAAGAAATCATGGCCAAATATTTTGAAGAAACCGAAGGCGGAAAGCCCTGGATAATTCCAGCTAATTTAATGAATGTAGAACAAGTTAAACCCTTGTCATTAAAAGATATAGCAATTAATGAAGGTGTTGAATTGGATAAGAAAACTGTCGCTGGACTCTTTGGAATTCCAGCTTTTTTCTTGGGTATTGGTGAATTCAATAAAGAGGAATATAACAACTTCATTAATACGCGCGTATTTTCTATTGGACAAGCTATAGCGCAAACATTAACACGGGATTTATTATTTAGTCCAAATTGGTTTTTTCGTTTAAATCCACGAAGTCTATATTCATACAATTTAAGTGAAATGGTGGAAGCTGGTACACAAATGGTTGACCGGAATGCAATGAGAAGAAATGAATTGCGTGATTGGGTTGGATTAGATCCTGATCCAGAAATGCAAGAGTTAATCATCTTAGAAAACTATATTCCGGCTAATAAGATTGGTAGTCAAAACAAGCTGAAAGGAGGTGGGAACGATGAATAAACGTCATATGCAGTTCACGTCAGAATTAAAAACAAGAGATAGTGAAAACGAAAATGAAGCGGTAATTGAGGGATATTTCGTTGTCTATAATCAAGAAACTGAATTATGGCCAGGAGCGTTTGAAGAAGTTGCTCCAGGAGCATTTGAAAATAGCTTGCGTAACAATGACATTATGTGCCTGGATAATCACGATTCAAGAATGGTTTTAGCTAGTTTTGGTAGTAATACACTCGAATTAAAATCAGATAATCACGGTTTATGGGGAAAAGCGATTATCGACTTAGAAGATCCAAATGCAAAAAGCGCTTATCGTAAAGTGCAGACTGGGAAAGTGCGCGGTTGTTCATTTGGTTTTTATCCAACAAAAGAAGAACAAATTACACGTGATGATGGAACGATGAAGTGGAGAATTACTGAAGCTGAATTACACGAAGTTTCCATTACAGCATTTCCAGCCTATCCACAAACAGATATTATGGCTAGACAAAAAGATGTTGAAGTTATTAAGAAACAAAGATTAGAACAGCGAAAAAAACAATTAAGGGAGAGATTGACCAATGCCTAATCCAGTATTAATTGGTGCTAAATTAAATATGAAACGAAATTCTGTATCAGCTTTGGAAGGGAAGTTGACCGAATTACTTGCAAAACGTAGTGAGTTAGAAGCTTCTATTGATGGAATTGAAAATGAGGAAGATTTAGCGGCACTTGAAGCGAGTATTAAAGAAAATGATGAAGATATTACTTCAACAGAAGAAGAGAAAACAACTCTAACAGAAGAAATTGAAGAACTTGAAAAAGAATTAGAATCATCTAATCGTAAATCACCAGATAAAGGAGCGAAACGGAACATGCCAAAACAAACTGAAACACGCGAAGCAATCAATGCGTATGTGCGTCGTAAAGACCAAACACGAGCTGGATTCACATCTGTGGAGGGCGGAGCATTAATTCCTGAAGAGTTATTAGTGCCAAAGAAAGAACTTGTCGATACAGTTGATTTAACACAATATATCCGTACAGTTCCAGTAAATCGCGGTTCTGGTAAATATCCAATCATCAAAAAATCAAATGGAAAAATGGTTTCTGTTGCTGAATTAGCAAAGAATCCAGAGCTTGCAAAACCAACATTCGAAGAAGTGACATACGATATTGCAACATACCGTGGTTACATTCCTGTTTCGCAAGAAGTAATTGATGATGCTGATTATGATATTACTGGCTTAATTGCAGAAGATATCAAAGATCAAGATTTAAATACAAAGAACGCTCAAATTGCAGCTATTTTCAAATCTGCAACAGCTAAAGCTGTAACTGGATTAGATGGAGTTGTTACTTTGTTAAATACTGGATTTAAAAATGTATACAATGTGAAATTCTATGTATCATCTTCACTGTTTAACCAATTAGATTTATTGAAAGATAAGAATGGTCGTTATTTATTACAAGATGACATTACTGTTGCATCAGGAAAACGTGTTAAAGGTAAGGAAGTTGTTGTTTTAGATGATGATATCATTGGAACAAAAGCTGGTGATTTAGTTGGTTTCGTAGGCGATGCTAAAGAGTTCTGCACTCTATTCAATCGTAAACAAGCATCTGTTAAATGGATTGATAATGACATTTATGGTCAATTATTAGCTGGCTTTGTACGCTTCGATGTTAAAAAGGTTGATTCACAAGCTGGCTACTACATCACTTACACAGCAGCACCAGCCGGAGCATAAAAAAGGAGTGATTCTAAATGGCTAAATATGTGGTTTTAGAAGATTTTGCAGACTTACAAGATGATAACCACGTTTATCGCCAGGGAGATCATTACCCTCGAAAGGGACGAGCTAAGAAGGAACGAGCTGAAGAACTTTCAGGGAGTGAAAACCTTAGAGGTGAGCCTTTAATTAAGGAACTAAAAGGCGATGAATGAGCAAGTAAAATCGAATCTATTAAATTTATTAAAACTTGATTTAGGCATCACTCACAATTTGAGGGATGCTTATTTTAATAATTTACTAGTTAGTTCACAAAGTGAGATTGAGATAACAGGTATTGTATTAAATTTTGAAAGTATCGATGACCAAATGCTCACAGTTGATTATGCAGCATGGTCTTATCGAAACCGACAAGAAGATGTTTCATTATCCCGTAATTTACAAATCCGTATTAACAATAGAGTGATTAAGAAGGCAGGGACTAAAGATGCCATCAATTAAATCAAGTATAGGAAATGCAAAGCACATATCACTAGACGATGTGTGCTTTTTGATTTCCCTGATAATTATTAAAGATGAACTAAATCAGGATGAGATCATAGGGGAAATACCAAGACAAATATTTTGTTCTAAATTGAGTATCAACCGTCAAGAATTTTTAGCTGGTGGCCAACTTGGATTTAAGCCACAATTATTTTTTCTTGTAGATTCTGATGAATACGATGATGAAACCTCTTTAAAATATGAGAATCAAAAATATACAATTTATCGTACCTTTCCGCGTTCAGATGGTTTTACCGAACTTTATTGTGAGGTGAAGTCTGGTGACTAATATCAATAATTTAGCGAGTGAGATTGCTAGAGAATTGCAAAGGTATGCCGATGTTGTGGAAGAGGAACTAATTGAGGCTCAAGGAGAAGTTGCCGATGTTGCTATAGACAAATTAAAGCAAGATAGTCCTAAAAAAACAGGTGGTTATCGTAAAGGTTGGCGTAAGAAAAAAGGTGGGAAAGCAGTTGTTATTCACAATACAAAGGGACAACTAACACATCTTTTAGAAAACGGACATGCAAAAGTTGGTGGTGGTCGAGTACCGGGGAAGGTGCATATTCGTCCAGTTGAAGAGTATGTAATTGACGAATTGCCAAAACGTATTGAAAGGGCGATTCAACAATGACATTAGGTGAATTAACAAAAATCCTTGAAGCTACAGGTTATCCTGTGGCTTATTCGCATTTCACACCAACGTCAGGTAATCCGGTACCGAAACCGCCTTATATTTGTTTTCTTGTGAACGGATCAGCAAATTTAATGGCTGATAATAAGGTCTATCACAAGATAGATGATTTAAATATTGAGCTTTACACAATTAAAAAAGACTTAGTTGCGGAAGCGAAACTTGAAAAAGTCCTGGACGATCATGAGATTCCTTATGATTCGTATGGGACTTTTATTGAATCTGAAAAAATGTATCAAAAAATATATGAAACGAGGTCGATATAAATGAACAAAGTTACTTTCGGTTTAAAAAATGTCCATTATGCATCATTAGATACAACAAATGGTGCGGTTAAATTTGGAGTTCCAATTCGAATGCCTGGAGCTGTCGAGTTAACAACTGAGCCAAAAGGTGAGCTAACAGAATTTAATGCTGACGATATGGTTTATTATTCTTCTGCTAATAACCAAGGTTATGAGGGGACTTTATCAATTGCTATTGTCCCAGAGCAATTTGCTATCGATGTATTAGGGGAGCAATTAGATGAAACTGATGGTGTATTACATGAGGTTGCAAACGCAAAAGGAAAACCATTTGCAATATTATTTGAGTTCGACGGCGATGAAAAAGCAGTTAGACATGTTATGTACAGTTGTACAGCAAGCCGTCCAACAATTTCATCGAAAACAAAAGGTAGTTCCGCAGAACCAAACGTAAATGAATTAAAGTTTGTTGCTAGTCCGATTCATATTAACGGAAAACCATTAGTTAAAACGAAAACAGCTTCTAAAACAACAGCAGCCATTTATGATGGTTGGTACACAGCGGTCTATACCAAAAAATAATGATATAAGGGGGATATTCAGGTGGAAAAGATAATTGTAATAGATGGTAAAGAAGTTCCTATGAAAACTACCGGTGCAACAGGAATTCGATACAAAGCGCAGTTCGGACGGGATATGTTTGCTGATATGTTTGGCTTACAGGCATTTATGCCCTTGTTTACAGGTGGAAATATTCCTAATAAAGCACAATTAAAAGATATGGATTTTGATATTATTTATAACTTGGCTTGGGTTTATGCTAAAACAGCTGACAAGGATATTTCCGATCCTCTTTCATGGTTAGATTCATTTAGTGAATTTCCAGTATGCGATATTGTTGTTGAATTACAAGATTTAATTATAAGATCACTGAAAACCTCAAAAAAAAAATAAAGAATGAAGAAGAGGAACAAGGAAGTTCAAGTGATGAAAGAATATCGTTTGATAACTTCCTTGTTCTTTGTCATAGGGTGAATTTAACCATTGATGATTTGGAAGTTATGACTATCGGAAACTGTTTAGATTATATTCAAACGGTGCTTGATATGAATAAGAAAAAAGAAAATAAAGTTAGAAAAGCAAATCAAAAAGACTTCGATTCATTCTAAGAAAGGGGTGAGAAAATGGCAGGAAGAATTAAAGGGATTACGATTGAAATTGGCGGAGAAACTACCGGTCTTCAAAAGGCATTAAAAGATGTTAATAAGCAGAGTGATAATTTAGCTAATGAATTAAAAGAAGTAGAGCGATTATTAAAATTTAATCCAGGTAATGTGGAAGCGTTGGCGCAAAAGCAACAATTGTTAACGCAACGTGTGGAAGCAACAACTAACAAGTTAAATCAATTAAAAGCAGCGGAACAGCAAGTACAAGCTCAATTCGAACGTGGAGATATTGGAGAAGAACAGTATCGATCATTCCGCCGTGAAATTGAGTACACAGAAGGTTCATTACAAGGCTTACAAAATCAATTAAAAGGCATGAAGGATGAACAAGAAAAAGTAGCTCATGCAACCCAACAATTAAATACAATTTTACATACAACGGGTTCTAGCATAGACCAGTTTGAAGAAGCTTTAGGAAGTCGATTAACATCAGCAATTCGTCAAGGTACAGCATCATCCGCTCAACTTGAAGAAGCGATAGGGAAATTGCAAAACGAGTTAAGAGAAACGGCTGAAGAAGAATCTAAGGTAGAAAAATCTACCCGTGAATTAAATGCTATCTTTGACATATCCGGACGAAGTGTTGAGGAATTTTCAAGTATTTTAGGATCGGATTTAACATCAGCTATTCGAAGTGGTATAGCAACTTCAGGACAATTAGAAAAAGCGATTGAACTTATTGGTCGTAAAGCTCTAGGTAGCAATGGGGATTTAGATAAATTTAAAGCTACATTAAAAACCATCCACGATGGGGCTAGCCTGGATCAAATAACAAGGGAATTGGATGAGGTTGCTCACGAGGCTCGTAATGCGGAGAAAGCTGTAGATGAATTTGGAGTAGGTCTGGAAAACGTTGCAGGAGCATTAATGGCTGGTGGAGGAATTGCAGAAGCTATTAGACAAGCATTAGATGTATCGAGTTTAAACACTAAAATAGAAATTTCTATGGAAGTACCAGAAGCTTCTAAGCAATCCGTAAAGGATGCAATTAGAGGAGTAGAAACATATGGTGTAGATGCAGAAGCGGCCTTAGAAGGCGTTCGTAGGCAGTGGGCCTTGAATAAGGGTATAAGTGATGAAGCGAATGCAGCTATTGTAAAAGGTGCAGCGGCAATTTCAGCAGCTTATGGAAATATAGATTTTACAGAATTAATTCAAGAAGTGAATGAAATAGGTAGTGAATTAGGAATATCACAAGAGAGCGCTCTTGGTATGACAAACGCTTTACTTAAAATAGGCTTCCCACCGGAACAACTGGATATTATAGCCGAGTATGGTGGACAGCTAACACGGGCTGGATACAATGCTGAAGAAGTCCAAGCGATTATGGCAGCTGGGGTGGAAACTGGCACTTGGAATATTGATAATCTCTTAGATGGTTTAAAAGAAGGTCGCATTCGAGTAGCTGAATTTGGTCAAGAAGTACCAAAAGCACTTCAAGATTTACTTAAAGGTACAGAAATTTCTACTGAGCAAATGCAAAAATGGGGTAAAGCTGTAGCTGAAGGTGGTAAAGGCGGATCGCAAGCTATGGTGGAAATCGCAAAAGCTTTAGATGGTGTAGACGATGCGACAAAGAAAAATCTGATTGGTGCTCAAATTTTCGGAACACTTTATGAAGACCAAGGGCAAAACATAACTAACACTTTAATAAATGCTACAGATAAAGTAGTTGACTTCAAGGCAAATCAAGATTCGTTAAATGAATCTGTTAAACAATTAGATCAAGACCCAGCTGTAAAGATGCAACAAGCTATGGTGGAACTAAAAACAGCAATGGAGCCATTGTTATTAGTAATAGCCGATGTTATTAGTTCAATGGCATCATGGGCGGCAGAGAATCCAAAACTAGCATCTACAATTACAGCTATCAGTATAGCGCTTGGAGTAATAATTGGAGCCGTAGCCGCCTTAGCTCCTGGTTTTATTGCTTTGTCAGGAGCTATTGCAGGAGCTGGTGGAGCCGCAGCTGTATTTGGTGGAGCATTAGCTGTTATGACAGGACCAATTGGATTGGCTATTGCAGCTATTGCAGGACTAACCGCTGGAGGAATTGCTTTATACAATCACTTTAAAGAATCGTCACTTGAGGTTGAAATATTTGGTGACAAGGTTTCAGAATCAACGGAAAAGGCTGTAGGTGGATTTTTGAAGCTAAATGATCAGGCTACAGTGTCTTTAAATCAAATGGCTTGGAGTGGTCAAACTGTAACAGCAGAAATGGCTAATGGAATTGTAAATACAATTTCTCAAATGGGTGATCAGGTACTTGTAGCAATGCAAGAAGATCATGCAGCTCAGTTATCAACTATGCAGGCATTCTTTGATTCAAGTGCAGCTATAACTGATGCGGAGGAAGCTGAGATTATTGCGAAAATGCAAGCGAATCAACAACAACAACAAGATGTTATTACAAATGGTAAAAACCGAATTGCTGAGATAATGAATGCAGCTAAAGAAGAAAAGCGCGCAATAACTGATGCTGAAAGACAAGAAATCAATGGCATCCAAGAGCAAATGACATTAAAAGCTGTTGAACATATGTCTGCAAATGAAATGGAGCAAAAAGTAATCTTAGAGCGCATGAGAATGCAATCAGGTCAGATAACAGCTCAACAAGCAGCAGAAACGGTTGCAAATTCTGTTAAGCAAAAAAATGATGTTGTAAAAGAAGCAAACGATCAATATAACAAAACTATCGCTGAAATCATAAGGCAACGTGATGAAACAGGAACGATATCGTCTGATCAAGCGAATAAGTTAATAAGTGAAGCAGAAAGGCAAAAAAATGAAACAGTAAAAAAGGCTGAAGATATGCATCAAAAGGTGGTTAATGAAGCACAGAAACAAGCTAATGATCATGTAGATAAAGTGAATTGGCAAACGGGTGAAGTACTATCAAAATGGGAAGTTTTTAAAAATGATTTCGGTAGAACGACAGATTTGATTGGGAAAATTGCATCTAATAAGTGGGAAGAAATGAACAATGATGCTCGAAATAAATGGGAAGAAATTAAGAAGTGGCCTGGACAAAAAATTAAAGAAATGAAGAGCGATGTGGAACGTGAAATGGGAGAAGTAAAAAATCGTATTAAGGGAATTTTAGATGAGATAACTGGATTCTTTAAAAGTGTTAAATTGAAGCTACCTAAAATAGAACTTCCACAAATGCCGAAATTCAATTTAGAAATGGGTTCTAAAACATTTATGGGGAAAACTGTTACTTATCCAACTGGTTTTAATGTTGATTGGTATGATAAAGGTGGTATCTTTACTGGTCCACAAATCATCGGGGTAGGGGAAAAACGACCTGAATTTGTTGGTGCCCTTGAAGACCTAGAATCAATAGTGAAGAAAGCAATGATAGATGTTTCGAATCAGAACGTTAGAACGAATGCTATCGATGTATCCTCTGTAACAATAGGTAATGAAATGAAGCAATCCACAAGCGGATTACCCACACAAGGTGGAGACCTAGTCATTGAAGTTCCTGTTGTTTTAGATGGACGAGATGTAGCGCGCGGCACTTATCGATATACAAAAGAGTATCAAGAACGAGAAGAACAAAGAAACTCAGACTTTTAGGTTTGGGTTTCTTTTATTTTACATAGAAATGAGGTGTCAAAATGAGTTCTTTTACATTTAGTAACGAACGAAAAGACTTTGTTCAAATCGCAAAAGGATGGAAAAGACCGACTTGGGCGCCATTAAAAAGGAATTTTCTAAGTGTTCCAGGATATCCAGGTGCAAGACTATTAAACACACAAACAGAAATGCGAGTTCTTTCTATTCCTGTAGGAATTATAGTACCTGATGGTTCTGATTTAGAAACATTGAAAGAAGAAATTGCTGATTGGTTAATTACAGAGCAACCAGCGGAGCTTATTTTTGATGTAGAACCAAATAGAACATATTTAGCAGTTGTGGACGAAAGCTTTGATCCTGATGAATTTGTGACACTTGGGATAGGTACAATTAACTTTATTTGTCCAATGCCGTATAAATTAGGACCTATACAAAAGAAAATGATGGCAATTGACCAGGGGGGTAATTTAAGAGCTGTATTTCGTAATAAGGGATCTGTAGAGTCCAACCCTATTATAGATATTACTGTAGGGGTACAAAGTCCTTTCCTTGACGTATGGAGCGATAATGACTATTTCCGGATTGGGTATCCTGTCGGATACAAATCCAAAATTGTAAAAGAAGATGAGCGACTTGTAAATGACGATTGTTCTAGCTTGGTTGGTTGGGAGCCTTTTGGGGGACAAATAGGAAAGTTCCTTGCAAGAGGATCTATGGAAGTTATAGGCGGGAAGGCTTTTAGGGCTTCAAATTATGGAGGAAGCGGGCCGGATGAATGGCATGGTCCTTTTGTTATGAAAGAAATTCCGACGATAGGTAGGAAAATTGGGGACTTCAAAATGGATGTCCAGTTCGCCTTACAGTCAACGAAATATGACCAGATGGGTAAAACTATTGCGATGGTATTGGATGCTAACTACAACATTATCTGTCAAGTAGATATGAGTGATGAATATATGAGCCATGAGATCACATTAGCTCATTCAACTGTAGGGACAGGAGATAATGAACAAATCCTCTCAAACGAAACAGGATATTATGTTGATACGTTCAATCAATTTTCAGGGCATTTCGCCATAGCTCGCAGGGGGAATCACTGGCGAGTTTACTGTGCTAAATATATTGAAGGAACAGAACAAGATGGGGCTTCATTTGTAATGGAATGGTACGACGTAGGTAATCGAAATCCGAATACTACCAAAGAACCGAAATATATTGTTGTTGGTTGTGTAGCCTTTGGAGAGTATAATCCCGTTAATGTTTGTCAAATTAAAGATGTTAAGTTTTGGAGAATCAACACTTTAGAAATAGACGAAACTCCTTATATTTTCGATGTAGGAGACAAGGTACAAATCGATACAGAACGTTCACTTGTAACGATTAATGGTACAAACGCAATAGCACTAAAAGACATATTTAGCACATTTCCTATTGTAAAGCGTGGACAAAATGAACTGATAGTACGTCCAGCTAATATAGGAATAGTAGAGTTAACGTATAGGGAGCGGTTTAGATGAGGACACCGAGCGGTGACTTACATATTGTTGATTTTAAAACAAGTCAAATTGTTTCAGCTATACAACCAAAGGATTATCGGGATGACAAGCGACATTGGGAAATTAAAAATAATATCGACACCTTAGAGTTTAAAGTGTTTGAGGATACAGATCATGCAGCGACGCTTATGCAACAAAATTTAGTGTTAAAAGAAGTACGTGGTGGCAGAATCATTCCTTATGTTATTACAGAAGTAGAAAAAGATTCTAATGATAAGTCCTTGATAGTTTATGCATCAGGAGAATGGATTCAACTTGCTAAAGCGGGAATCATCGAACCACAAAACATTGAAAGTAAAACATTGAAACAATGTATGGAGATAGCCCTCAAAGGTACGAAGTTTGAAATAGGTAAAACAGAACATGATGGAGCGCATTCAATGGTGATTGAGGAATTTACTGATCCGTTGGATTTATTAAAAAAGATTGCGGCTTCATTTGAGCTAGAAATCCAATACCGCGCTGAAGTCGTAGGCTCTCAAATCGTTGTTCGTTATGTGGACATGGTTAAGAGAAGAGGGCGGGATACAAGAAAAGAAGTAACGGTCGGTAAAGACCTGTTGGGAATTAAACGTATTGAAAACTCTCAAAATATTTGTACCGCCTTACTAGGTTATGTAAAAAGAGAAGATGGAGAATTCATTACGATATCAGAAATCAATAATGGTGTTCCGTATCTTGTGGACGAGGCAGCTTATCAACGGTGGAATGAAAAAGGAAAACATAAATTTGCTTTCTACACTCCACAAACCGACAATCAAGATATGTCTCCACAGAGATTGATGACTCTGATGAAAACAGAAATGAATAAACTTGTAAATACTTCTGTTTCATATGAAGTACACGCTCAAAGTATAGGACGGCTGTTTGGACTAGCGCACGAACTAATCAATGAAGGCGATACAATCCGAATTATAGATACAGGCTTCACACCTAAGTTATACCTTGAAGCACGCGCTATTTCTGGTGATGAATCATTTAAAGACCCTACACAAGATAAATATATGTTTGGTGATTATCGTGAAATTGTTGATCAAAATGATGAGTTGCGCAGATTGTACCAAAAAATTCTAAGTTCATTGTATGACAAGGTTCCACAAGAATTATTTGACCAATTAAAGGATAAAGTAAATGAACAAAACGAAGCCATTATTGAAGCGAATGATAAAGCAGAGCAAGCTCAAGAAGAAAGTCAAACAGCCAAAGATTTAGCGGAAGCAACTGTTGAATATATGGAACAGAATCTTGTGGATATCATAGAAGGTGTTAATCCTCCTACAGATAATCTGAAACCAAACAAAACGCTATGGCGTGATATTAGTAACGGTAAGCCTGGTATTTTGAAAATATGGACAGGTACGGATTGGGAACCTGTTGTTCCAGATGTTGAAGGGATAAAGAGAGAACTTGAGCTTACTAATGAGTCTTTAGCATCGAAAATATCTGATAATCAAATGCAGGATTATGTAGGTGGTTTAGGCGGTGTAAACAAGTTTTTTAACTCAGCTTTTGAGGACAGAGTAATTAATGCATCTACTGGAATTGTTACTTCTAAAACTCCAAGCCTTACAAAGTGGGACAAGATGGGAATCACTACAGGAACAGCAGTTACTCCAACGAGTGTCCGAAATCACGATGGATATAATTCAGCTCAGATTCAAGCTACAGGACTAACTGCAAATGCTGGGACAGGAATTAATCAATTGATACCTATTACAGCAGGGGCAGGGAAATTAGTGCTATCAATGTGGATATTCACTAATAATAAAGCGGGATTAGACTCGGGAGGAGCTATAGAGCTTAAATTTCTTAATGGTGGAACTGTTGTAAAGCAAGAATTAAAAGATTTCACGGAGCAATTAACCAATGGATCTTGGACATTGGTAAGTTTGACTCTTGATATCCCTACAAATGCTATCACTCACGTTCAAGCCGCTGTCTTCATACGTAAAAATGGTCTTATATGGGTATCACAGCCACAAGTGCAACAAGGAGAACACCCTTCGACTTTCTTGGAAAATCCGAAAGACTATGCTAACTATGATCAACTTGTGGATGAAATTGCTAAGAAAGTTGCGACGTCTGATTATAATCAAAAGGTTGCTCAAATGGAGACGCAAATAAATCAGCAATCTGATCTTCTTGAATTTAAGGCAGAGAAGAAGGAAGTTTACACAAAAGAAGAAGCGAAGGATGAATTTGGGGATAAGGCTATTGTAGAAACGCATAGTGCCCAATTAACTTTAATAAATGATGAGATTAATCTAAGAGTTAAAGAAAATGATATAGCTTCCACAATCAATCAAACAGCACAGTCTGTATTAATCCAAGCTAACAAGATTTATCTTGACGGTTATATAGAAGCAAAGCACTTGAAAGCTCAGATGTTACAAGGTGTTACGATTCAAACAGCACCGCAGGGGTCGGGAGCAAATCAGATCCGTTTAAACGCTCAGAACATGACGTTATATGGAAGTGGTCGCAACCGTGGATACTTTGGTTTCATGGATAATACGCAGAATCTTATTAAGACTGCTATCGTGCTTGGCAATGATTACACGTCTAACACACAGATTGAGGGCTCTATGGTTCTTGAGCAAATTACTCCTACGAATAACAATTACACAGTATCTACCGGCTCTATCGGGATTGCTTCTTCAAGAGCATCTAACGGAGATATCATCAAGACATCGTATATTGACTTTGCTAGACGTGGAGACATGACTATCCGCTCAACTTACGGAATGAACATTCTTACTCAAAATAGTACACTGACGCTCCAAACAAATAGCAATGATGGTATTAGTATTGACTCGGGCTCATATGTGGACTTTACGTCTTCAAACGCAACTTACACGTTTAAAAACAGTCGTAATGCGGTTGGTAAGTGGTCAATGAGATTATACGAGAGCAATATAAATAATGGTGATGTGGATTTAAACTTAGGTAATCAATTAACTCTACGTGTAGCTAGGCAGTATCCGTACACCCAGGAAGGCCTGCAGGTTAAAAATAATGCAGGTAATGATTGGGCGGGAGTATCCTGTGGTGTATTGACTTATAGTTCACTTTCTCAGAGATCAACTAAAGCATTAAAAACAGGTATCAAAGATATTGAAGCATTAAATGTGTTAGATACACTCATGGAGCTTCAACCTAGACAGTACTTCATGAAAGCTGATGTAAACAAACTGTATGAGAAACGTGAAGGGATTTCTGAAGGAGGAACAGTTCCGACTTACAACGACATTCCTCAACAATACGGGTTCGTTGCAGAGGAAGTCCCTGAAGCATTTGCTACTCCAGGACGTAAAGCAGTCAATATGTATCCTCTTATCACTATAGGTATTGCAGGAGCTCAAGAAGTTTACAAGAAGCATCTAGCTTTAGAGGAAACTGTTAGGGCTCAAGCTACTCAGTTAGCAGAACAAGAGGACAGAATCGCAAGGCTAGAAGAGTTATTACTTCAATAATTACTAAGAAACTAGAGCAGCCATAAGCTGGTCTTTTTTATTTTGCACAAAGGAGTGATTTTATGACATTCAAAACACGCGAACTTACTGTAGATCTAGTAAATGAGATGTCTACAAAGGAGATTCGTTTTTCACAAGGTGATAGAAATTCGGCTAAATTAGTATTAAATATAACAAATGAAGGACAGGAATTGGATTTAAGTCAGGCAAAAGCAGTTCGAATCACTTTTAATAAGCCAGACGGTACAATAGTGTTTCAGGAAGATTTACAGCCGATTAATGCAATGAAAGGTAAATATCAAATCATCTTAAAAACACAAACTTTAGCTGCAGCGGGAAATGTGTATGGACAAGTTCGGATTTTCGAAGAGGGTGATAGAGAGTTAGATGCAGAACCGTTTGTATTTACTGTTAAACAATCATATTCAGGCGATACAGCGGTGGAGTCCACAAATGAATTTACAATTATCCAACGGGCTCTTGAAGTAGGAGAAAAGTTTCAAAATGTAGATTTTGATCCAATTATTAAAGCTGGAGAACTGGCGCAGGGATCATTGCCGAAAACAGGCGGTACGATGACAGGGGTACTGAATGTTAATAATGACATCTATATAAAATCCAAAGACGGTATAAAGCAGTTTGCATTTGCGGTGGATGCTAATGGAAAGTTATGGTTCTCTGATAAGACTAATAGTAGAGACATTTTCACCGTAGAAGCTGACGGGACATTTAGAGTTGCAGGTCTTTCAAACCTTTTAAAGAAAAGTGGAGATGACGTATTAGGTGATTTAAAGTTTGCTAACGGGAGAATGCTCAGATTTCAGAGACCTGACAACTTATCAGGTATAGCAATAGGAGCTGATAGTAAAGGTGGAATTTATGCATGGTCAGATTTTGCGGCTAAAGGTGTATTTACGTACAGCCCTGAGACACATCTCTTCAATATGCAAGCAGATACAAACCTCTTGAAGAAAACAGGGGATATGATGACAGGAACTCTCAAGATGAGTCCGATGGCGATTATAACTCAAGAACAGTTAAAGACAACTGCAAATGCAAAAGGTATTTTCTATACAGATGCAGGGTCAACAACTACTGTTGCTGGAATTGGTAGATATGTTGATGAAACTGGAGCAGATTTTCTTTATATGGGACACGGTGGTAGCCCGTGGGGCGGAGGAGCTACAGGAGGTTTAAGAGTTAGCCCTACCCAATTCTCCTATAAAGGTAAGAATATCATGACAGCGGAAAAAGATGATAGAGCTATTATTCCTGTAACAGCTGATGCTGAATTAATCACTTCTTATGGTGTTATAGCTGACAGACGAGGCAATACAGTAACTTTAAGAGCACCAATCAGAAGAAGGGTAGGGTCTACTAATGGGCATGTACTTACGCTACCGCCAGGGATGCGGCCTACTATGATGCTAACTCAAGTAGTACATGCAAGTGACGGGACGCCTGCTCTTATAACAATTCCTAGTGATACTGGTCAAGTGCTACTTCAGACGATTACCCCTGCTATTATGGGTAAGGACTATCACATAGTATTAACGTACGTAGTAGATTAATAGTGTTTTAGATTAAACAAATATAGAAGGAGATGTTTTATAAATGAATGTATCTAAAGGTGATAAATTTATCATGGATAGTAAGTATATTTGGGAATGTATTGGAGTTATTGGAGAAGAAGTAGCTAGAATTCCTCTATCTTTTAAGGCTTTAAGCGAAGTTTTAGAAGGGATCTATAATTCAAATAAGGATTTACCTTTGGAGGATAGTAATAGGGTAACCCACTTGAATTTATCATGTGTAGGAGATGAGAGTACATATGCATGGGTAGATGTTTCTGGAGAAAAAAGCCCTGCTTTCAAGTCTTACGTAGAAGGAGAATTGGTCAATTGGAGTAATAATCCTTCAGTAGATAATATTTTATATGCATTATATTATTCAGTGACACGAAACGGGATTAGGGAGTATGACTTACATGACGACAAAGGTAATTTGATAGGGAATTACACTGTATTAGACTACTCTGAAATACATCAATAAGGAGGGAATATTATGGCATACGGATACTGTTATGACAACGAAGGTAAATTCACGGAAATGATTCCTTTAGAAGAAAAGGCAATCGCTGAAAAACAAACCTTTTATCGAGAAGAAACAAAAGAAATTGTTACAGAAGAAAAACTTTGTGAGCTTCACCAATCGATTGTGGACGGCACTTATGTACCTGATCAGGGGGATACAGAAGAACCAATCAGTAAATATGACTGTCCTGATTGTGTAATGGCAAATGTAGATTATGAAACTATTAAAGTACCTTATGAGGAAGAGGTCATTGTAGGTTATGAACCAAACATTCCTGAAAATTGCACATTACAAGTTTGTCCGGATTTAATTTATGCTCCAATATTCAAGAATGATAAATGGCTTAAAACAGTCGTACCAAAGCCAGAAGAACCGCAACCACAAGAACCATCTGAATTAGAAAAAATTAAGAAGCAACAGGAATTAATGCAGCAAGCGATAGATGAAATGATTATACAAAATCCAACTCCAGATGAATTAGCAGAGTTAAAGAAACGCTTGATCCTTATGCAATCGGCGATTGATGATCTCATCATTTCTAATACTCCAGAAACACTAGAAGGAGGTAGTAACTAATGGCTGAATATATGGCACAACGTGTTATCGATGGAGCTTTTACGTATACGTTTATTATTATCAAAATGAAGGTGTACAAGGAGCGTATTGATAAATACCTAACTGATAATGGAAGAGCTGATTTAATTACGGATAGCGTAGTAACGGCTTATTTAGTATAAAATACAGCTTTTAAAGACAAGCGTGCAGCAGCAGGCTTTTTTATTTTGAATAAAGGAGTGGAAAGATGGATCGTATTGATGTGTTAATGAAAACATTTATAGCTACTTTTGGCGCTTTTTGCGGGTACTTTTTGGGAGGATGGGATACAACATTGAAAGTTCTAGTTATCATGGCAGCTATCGACTATATCACAGGAGTATTCGCAGCAGGATATAACGGAGAGTTGAAAAGTAAAGTTGGTTTCAAAGGCATCGCCAAAAAGGTGGTGCTTTTTCTTTTGGTTGGAGTTGCAGCGCAGTTAGATTCAGCGTTTGGCAGTAATAGCGCTATTCGTGAAGCAACAATCTTTTTCTTTATTGGGAATGAGTTGTTATCACTTTTAGAAAATGCTGGTCGAATGGGTATTCCTTTACCTTCAGCTTTAACAAATGCAGTTGAGATTTTAGGTGGTAAAGCAAAACAAGAAACGAAAAAAGGAGATGTTGAATAGTGTTTAAATTAACGAGAGATCCAGGTCATGGTGGGAAAGATTCAGGTACAGTTAATAGTCAAACTAAATTAACTGAAAAGGCAGTTGTATTACATGTTTCAAATAAGTTAGGGCAAATCCTTGATACGTGCCAAGGTGTCGTCCACAATTCAACACGTAGTACCGACGTATTCATTTCTTTAGGAGAACGTTGTAATATTGCTAATCGTTATGGAGCGTCATTCTTTGCTTCAATTCATGTGGATGATGCCAGTGCAGTGGGAAAGAGGTTTACAACGTATATTCATCCAAATGCCCCAAAAAGAACAAGAGATTTATCTCAAAAGCTTCATAATGAAATGTGGAATAATTTCTATTCTAAGTTTGGTGTATTCACAAACGGTGAAGTACGTGAAGCAGATTATGCAGTATTACGCGATACAAGCATGGATGCTTGCTTATTTGAGAATGGCTTTATGAATAATATGGAGCATGTAAAACTTCTTTCTCAATTTAATGAAGGTGGCTTCTTAGATCAATTAGCAGCAGCATATGCAAGAGCATTTGCGAAAGTATTTGGTTTTACAGTAAGCGGCAGCGCAAATAACAATCAAGGAGTGGGGATTACAGTGAATAAATTTAGTAAAGTAGTTACTTATGAGTTCGGCACTGCATTAGTACCAGAAATGTTAGGCATGATGGATGCACTTGGATATAAGTCTAATATTGTTTCTTATGGGGACAAACAAGGGCTAGTTCGTTTTGAAACAGATTATCGTCAAGGGAACGAACTGGATAGAGCGACTGCATGGTTAGATGCTAAAGGCCTTAAATACTTCTATACAAAAGAATAGTTTGATTAACAAAATAAGAGCCGTCCTGTTGGGCGGCTTTTTTTATTTATTTTATAAAAATGTACCTTTAAATTTAACGATATGGTTGAAGGAGAGTAAATGTATACTAAAATCCTTAATGCTAGCTTAACGGTGACTTAATGGTACTTTGGTAAACTTAGTTG
>NZ_JAVGCW010000016.1:0-34941 GCF_052928345.1 Bacillus sp. BSL6 | reverse complement strand
TATTAGGCACGCCGCCAGCGTTCATCCTGAGCCAGGATCAAACTCTCCAATAAAGTTAGTTTGTCTAGCATCATAAAATAAAAATTGACGTTTCACGTTGTTTGTTTCGTTCAGTTTTCAAAGAACTACTTGGTCGCTCATTTGCGACTTCCTTATGTTAACATCTTCGTTTTTCGATGTCAACTAAGTTTTTTAATTTCTTTTTTGTCGTTTTCTGCGTTTCCGCATCAGCGACGGTTATTAATATATCATGCAGAAAAATGAAATGCAACACCTTTTATAAACTTTTTTTAAATTAACTACATTTCTTTTTTAATATCATATACTTAAACGAAATATCTCTTTCATTTCTAAGAGATTCCTACATATATTCTATATAAAGTCACTCTATCCAAAAACGTTTCTTTCTATAATAAACGTTTTATTTATATACGATACCATACAAGGAGGAATATATATGGACTATACCGATTTATTAATCAAACTAGGTCTCTCGGCTATTTTAGGGTTCGCCATCGGTTTAGAGCGCGAATTAAAACGTAAACCACTTGGTTTAAAAACGTGTTTAGTTATTTCTATCATTAGTTGCCTCCTGACCATTGTTTCTATTAAAGCAGCTTACAATTTACCACATACTGATCATATGAATATGGACCCACTTCGACTTGCCGCTCAAATTGTATCAGGGATTGGTTTTTTAGGTGCCGGTGTTATTTTACGTAGAGGAAACGATAGTATTGCCGGATTAACAACTGCTGCTATGATTTGGGGCGCATCTGGTATTGGTATTGCTGTTGGAGCTGGGTTCTATATCGAAGCGATTTTTGGAATGTGTTTCCTTATGATTAGCGTTGAACTTATACCATTAACAATGAAATTTGTAGGACCTAGATCATTTCGTCAACGTGATATCGCAGTAAAACTTGTTGTGCGAAATATGGACAATATCCCGGTTGTAATTGAAGAAATAAAAGAAATGGATATAAAAGTAAAGAATATGAAGCTTAAAACATTGGAGAATGGCTCGCACTATTTGCATCTTAAATTATGTATCGATCAAAAAAGACATACTGCTGATGTTTACTATGCTCTCCAGCATCTCGAAAGTGTTCAACAAACTGAAGTGGAAAGTATGTAACGTAAAACAAACTCTCTTTTAAATTAGAGAGTTTTTCTTTTTTCTATAATGGCAACAATGAATGTAGTCCTGCAAAGTAAGGAGGAATAGGCAATTGAAATCCCGTCCGAATTTAGTAGATACATTTCGTGATTCCATTATTTTTCGTTTAATTTGCTTTATTGTTATACTTACTGCTTTTTCTGGCTTTCTTATACATAGATTAGAACCATCACACTTTACCACATGGTTTGATGGAATTTGGTGGTCAATCGTTACAATTTTCACTGTTGGCTATGGTGACTTTGCCCCTCATACACTAATCGGGAAACTTATCGGTATGAGTATTATTTTATTAGGAACTGGATTTTGTTCTTATTATATGGTGCTGTTTGCTACTGAAATGATTAATAAACAATATATGAAAATTAAAGGAGAAGAAGCTGCGACTTCTAACGGTCATATGATTATTGTCGGCTGGAATGAACGAGCAAAACATGTTGTAAAACAAATGCACGTATTACAACCAAACCTTGATATCGTTTTAATTGATGAAACACTTTCTTTACTGCCAAAACCATTTCATCATTTAGAATTTATAAAGGGGTGTCCCCATCACGACCAAACGTTATTAAAAGCTAATATTACAACGGCACACACCATATTAATAACAGCCGATAAAGAAAAAAATGAAAGCTTAGCGGATACACAGTCCATTTTAAATATTTTAACTGCAAAAGGGCTCAACCCAAACATTCACTGCATCGCTGAACTTCTTACTTCTGAACAAATACAAAATGCAACGAGAGCTGGCGTGTCAGAAATTATAGAAGGAAATAAATTAACGAGCTATGTATTTACCGCTTCTCTTTTATTCCCTTCCATTTCAGGTGTACTATTTTCACTTTACGACGAAATCTCTGATAATAAATTACAACTGATGGAGCTTCCCATGTCCTGCACCGGACAAACTTTTGCCAATTGTAGCTATACTCTTTTAAAACAAAATATTCTCTTACTAGGTATAAAGCGCGACGAACAATATATGATTAATCCAGTTCATTCCTTTGTTCTCATTGAAAGCGACATACTCATTGTTATTCACCATTAGTAAAATGACGCTCTAATTCTTGCATGAGCACTTTCCCAATATTGATATATTTTCTTTTTACATCTCCATCTGGATCTTTCGGCTCAGCAAATTGATCCAATCCACTCGTGCCGGCTGTTAACGTATTTACATGATCATCTAGTTCGTCTTGATATACGTGCGAAAGAATATACGGCGTTTCAAGACGAACTATTACACCTGGCACATCTAATTCACCATTCACCGCTGTAAATGGCACTCGCAGAAATTGATAGCCATCTTCTTCATCAATTTTATAATCAAAGCATCCTTTATCATAATCCCAATTGCCACCAATGCTATATCCGAGTGGCTTCATTATTTCTTCTAACTTATATAACGCATATGTACATCCTTCTAAATTTGAATGAATCGGAATCAAGTCCATCCCTCCTAGACTTTTTCTTTAGCATACCCACTCTAGTTTGAATATACTGATGGACTTTTCGATGAAATAATAAAAAGCGGCCGGATCCGGCCGCTTTTTATTATTTTAAACGCTCTTCTAATTCTGCTTTTAATTCTTCAAATCCTGGTTTACCAAGTAAAGCAAACATGTTTTTCTTGTATGCTTCTACTCCTGGTTGGTCAAATGGATTTACGCCTAATAAGTAGCCGCTCATCGCACATGCTTTTTCGAAGAAGTATACAAGGTAACCGAATGTGTACTCATTTAATTCAGGAATATTTACGATTAAGTTTGGTACTCCGCCATCGCTATGTGCAAGTAATGTACCTTCGTATGCTTTCGTGTTTACGAAGTCTACAGTTTCACCAGCAAGGTAATTTAATCCATCTAAATCGTTTTCTTCTGATTCGATTGTTAGTTCATGTGTAGGTTTACCTACTTTTAGAACTGTTTCAAATAAGTCACGACGACCTTCTTGAACGTATTGACCTAATGAATGTAAGTCAGTTGAGAAGTTTGCTGAAGATGGGAAAATACCTTTTTGATCTTTTCCTTCACTTTCACCAAATAACTGTTTCCACCACTCAGCGAAGTATTGAAGTGCTGGCTCATAGTTAACAAGCATTTCAATTGTTTTTCCTTTATTGTATAGAGCGTTACGAACTACTGCGTATTGGTAAGCTGGGTTTTCTTCTAGTTCTGATGTACCGAAGTCCTCACGACCAGCAGCTGCACCTTTCATCATCTCTTCAATATTTAAGCCACTCACTGCGATTGGCAATAAACCAACTGGCGTTAATACAGAGAAACGTCCTCCAACATCATCTGGAATAACGAATGTTTCGTAACCTTCATTATCAGCTAATGTTTTTAATGCACCACGCGCTTTATCTGTAGTTGCATAAATACGTTTGCGAGCTTCTTCTTTTCCATACTTTTCTTCTAATAACTTACGGAAAATACGGAATGCTAGTGCTGGCTCTGTTGTTGTACCTGATTTGGAAATAACGTTAATAGAGAAGTCTTTACCTTCTAGTACATCCATTAAATCTTTCATGTAAGTGGAGCTAATGTTTTGTCCAACAAATAGCACTTGTGGAGTTTTACGTTGTTCTTTAGAAAGTGTGTTGTAGAAAGAATGGTTTAACATTTCAATTGCTGCACGTGCTCCTAGGTAAGAACCACCGATACCTACAACAAGTAAAATGTCAGAGTCATTTTTAATTTTTTCTGCGCATTTTTGAATGCGAGCAAATTCTTCTTTGTCATATTGAAGCGGAAGGTCTACCCACCCAAGGAAATCGTTCCCAGCTCCAGTTTTTCCGTGGATTGCGTGATGTGTTACTTTCACTGCATCACGTAAATAAGTGATTTCATGTTCACCGATGAAGGATAACGCTTTAGAATAGTCGAACGTTACATGTGTACTCATCTTTTTCCCTCCAATTATGGATATGTATTTCTGTATTCACTTTAGCGAAACTGAAGTTGTAAATCAAGCGATTCACCCCTTGTAAACGTAACCAATATATATTTTTTAAAAAAAGTTCATTTTTTGCATAAAAATTCGCATTTTTCGGTATAGATGTATATACATCCTGTTTCGAACATTTTTTATGTATAAAAACAACATAACTACCCCATTCTATAAAAGAGTTAATTAACTCATCACTTGCTCATGCTTCACAATTAAGGGGGGCTTTTTCATGAGTACTTTGCAACGTATCGCATTAGTCTTTACTGTAATTGGCGCTGTAAACTGGGGATTAATTGGGTTCTTCCAGTTTGACTTAGTGGCAGCCATTTTCGGTGGACAAAACTCAGCTCTTGCACGTATTATTTACGGCATCGTCGGTATTTCTGGGCTTATCAATCTTGGTTTACTCTTTAAACCATCAGAAAATCTTGGTACTCACCCAGAAACGAACGAAATTCGCTAGTCAGTATGTCTTTACTTCACCTTCGACATACGAATATGATTGCATGCAATCATATTTGCAAATATATATCATAAGAAAAAGTAAAAGAGGAACGCTCATATGCGCTCCTCTTTTACTTTGTTAACTCAGACTCTTCAATCCATTCTGTTAGCTTTTCTCGCAGCGTATTAAATCCGTCCTTAGATGGATTCGGTATAAGAATCCGTCCTTGTTTTCTTTTCGCCGCTTTTAACGATAAACTCATTTTTCTGTGTTCTTCATCAATTGAAAGTACTTTTACTTCTACTGTATCGCCGACTTTTAAAAAGTCATGAATATCCTTTACATATCCATTTGTAATTTCAGATATATGCACAAGTCCTTGTGTTTCTGCATCTAACGCTACAAATGCACCGTAATCTTGAATCCCAGTCACTTTCCCTGTTACAACCACTCCTGTTGTATATTGTTCTGACATATGAAACACTCCCATACGTTTACCATTTTCTCTACAATTGTAGATAGCAAAGCAGATGATTTATTGTTAAATATCCGATTAGTTAATACGTACCGTAAGTAAAGCAACTCAGGATACGCATACCTTATATTAGTAAATTATACCACTATGACAGAGCTCATTCAAAATTCATGAAAAAATTTCCTTAAGTAAGTATAATTCTCCAATATTAGGATAGAATACTAACACATGGCTTTCTAGTATTCCCCCCCTTTTATGGACAAAACGTATTGTGTTTTGTCCTTTTTTTATTCTCTATAAACCGTTCCATTCTCTTCATTGCTTCCATAAGCTGTTCAAGCGATGTTGCATACGAACAACGAATAAACCCTTCGCCACTTTCGCCAAATACACTTCCAGGTACAACAGCCACTTTTTCTTCTAATAATAACTGTTCTGCAAATTCCGCTGAAGATAGTCCAGTTGAAGAGATTGAAGGAAAGACATAAAATGCTCCGCCCGGCACGTGACACGTTAATCCCATTTCATTGAAAGATGTCGTCATAAAATTACGGCGTTTCTTATAACTATCTCTCATCCGGATTACTTCATCATTCCCCGCACGTAACGCTTCAAGTGCTGCGAACTGAGACATCGTTGGGGCACACATCATAGAATATTGGTGAATTTTGAGCATTAATTCTGAAAAATGAACAGGAGCTGCAATCATACCAAGACGCCATCCTGTCATTGCAAATCCTTTTGAAAATCCCGAAATTAAAATCGTATGCTCGCGCATATTTTTAATACTCGCGAAACTTGTATATGCTTCGTCGTATACAAGTTCTGCATAAATTTCATCAGATAATACGATTAAATTGTACTTCTCAACAATCACTGCTATTTCTTCAAGCTCGGACTTGTTTAACATTGCACCTGTTGGGTTATTTGGTGAACAAAGTAAAATTGCTTTTGTCTTCGCTGTAATAGCTGCCTCAATTTGTTCTGGTTGTACTTTAAATTCATTTTCTAAAGTAGTCGCCACAGGAACTGGAACGCCTCCAGCTAATGTCACAAGCGGGGCATAAGAAACGAAACTTGGCTCAATAATGAGTACTTCATCATCAGGATTTATAATGGCGCGCATCGCTACATCTAACGCCTGACTTGCTCCAACTGTAACAATGATTTCATCGTTTGGATCATAAGAAACTGCAAATTGTTTTTTTAGATACTTTGCTATTTCTTGACGGAGCTCCAATAATCCTGCATTTGCTGTATATGACGTATATCCTTGTTCTAAAGAACGGATACATGCTTGCCTCACATTCCAAGGTGTAACGAAATCAGGCTCTCCTACTCCAAGCGAAATAACACCTTTCATATTTGCTGCTAAATCGAAAAACTTTCGAATACCAGATGGTTGTAAAGATTCCGCTGCTCTAGATAGTTCAAATTGCTTCATGGTGTCACCACAATTCGCTTATCATCATCGTTTTTTTCATAAATAATTCCCTCATGTTTATACTTCTTCAAAATAAAATGCGTTGTCGTAGAAACGACAGATTCAATTGTTGCTAATTTCTCAGAAACAAACATTGCCACTTCTCCCATTGTCTTTCCTTCTAATGTAATAGAAAGGTCATATGTCCCTGACATTAAATACACAGATTTCACTTCTGAATAACGATAAATTTGCTCAGCAACCGCATCGAACCCAACGCCGTGCTTTGGCGTAACTTTCACATCAATCATTGCCGTTAAACCTGTATGTTCTTTCACCTTCGTCCAATCGATATGTGTTACATAATCCACGATAATCTTTTCCGCTTCTAATTTTTCAACCATTTTCTTTACTTCTTCTACTTCTATATTTAACAGCTTCGCTAATGTATCTACAGTTAATCGACTACTTTTTTCAAGACAAGCTAATAATTCTAATTCTTTTTCTGTCACCATATAAATCATCCTTCCTTTTCGTTTGTGTCTAAATTATACAAATAGCCTTTCCAGTTTGAAAAGAAGATTTTTTTAGTGAATTATGTCAAAATAAAGTGAAACTTTAATCCATGGAAAGGTTCACCCCATGGATTATTAGCCCGCTCCAATCGGGCTTTTACGAGCAGTTGATCTCCCACCTCACTTCTTTGTCTCAACCGTCTTTTTAGGTGGGAGTCTTACTGCTCGTTAAAGTGGGGTAAAGTGAAACTTTACTCAGCAGAAAAATGCGTGATAAAGCGAAAGGGGATGGAATCGTGAAACCAAAAGTTTATATTGCTGAACCAGTTCCAACATTTGTAGAAAACTATTTATCAGAACACTGTGATTATGAAAAATGGGAGCAAAATGAGAAGGTACCTCGTGATGTTCTACTAGAGAAAATACAAGATAAAGATGGTTTATTAAATTTCGGATCTGCTATTAATGAAGAATTATTGGAGGCGGCTCCTAACTTAAAAGTAGTAAGCAACATTTCTGTCGGTTACGATAATTTTGATTTACAAACGATGGAAAAGCGCAATGTCATCGGAACAAATACACCTTACGTACTAGATGATACAGTAGCTGACCTCGTTTTTGCTCTTATGTTATCTGCTGGTCGTCGTGTTTGTGAACTCGACTCCTACGTAAAAAATGGTAAATGGAATGCGGAAATTGGAAAAGAGCACTTTGGGCTAGATGTACACCATAGTACAATCGGCATTATCGGTATGGGCCGAATTGGTGAAGCTGTTGCAAAACGAGCGAAATTCGGATTTGATATGGATGTTCTTTATTATAACCGTCGCCGAAAAGAAGAAGCTGAACAAAAATTCGATGCTACATATTGTGATTTACAGACACTTCTAAAGCAGTCTGACTTTATCGTTCTTCTTACTCCATTAACAGATGAAACGTACCATCTTATCGGAGAAAAGGAATTTTCATTCATGAAAGAAACGGCTATCTTCATTAATGCTTCTCGCGGGAAAACAGTAGATGAAGAAGCGTTAATTCATGCGTTAACAGAAAAGAAAATCTTTGCAGCAGGCATCGATACTTTTACACAAGAGCCGATTCAAAAAGACAATCCGCTCTTATCCTTACAAAATGTTGTGACCTTACCACATATCGGATCTGCAACATTAAAAACTAGGCAACAAATGGCTATGACCGCCGCTGAAAATTTAGTTGCAGCGTTACAAGGAAAAACACCGCCTAATATTGTTCGCGGGTAATACTGAATATACGAAAGGCAAGATGACATCGTCATCTTGCCTTTTTTTGTTAACATATTTTTTTCTGCCTTGGAAATGATATGAACAAAAATCAATGGAGTGACAAAAAATGAATCACGAATCTACTTGTCCTTATTTCACTTTTTCCACTCGCGGCACTACTGTTCATTACGAATTGTATGAACATGAAAATAAAACAGAACGTCCTACTTTCGTACTCGTTCACGGCTTTTTATCTTCCTCATTCAGCTACCGCCGTCTTATTCCTTTATTATCGAAAGAAGGAACAGTCATTGCTCTTGATTTACCACCGTTCGGGAAGAGTGATAAGTCTCATCTATTTAAGTATTCTTATCATAATTTAGCAACGATTATAATCGATTTAATTGAACACTTATCTCTCTCAAACATTGTGTTAATTGGACATTCTATGGGCGGCCAAATTTCACTTTACGTAAACCGTATACGTCCTGAATTAATTTCAAAAACAATTTTACTATGTAGCTCTAGCTATTTAGCACGCGCAACTTTACCTTTACTGTACTCTTCTTATTTACCGTTCTTTCATTTATACGTAAAGAATTGGATTATACGGCGCGGCATTGTTCATAACTTAATGAATGTCGTTCATGATCATTCATTAATTGACGATGAAATGAAGGCAGGTTACTCTGCCCCTTTTTATGACAACCGTATATTCCCCGCTTTAACTCGTATGATACGAGATCGTGAAGGTGACTTATCTTCAACTGAATTACAAAAAATCGAAACACCTACTCTACTCATTTGGGGTGAAAAAGATCGGGTCGTCCCTGTACATGTAGGTCATCGTCTGCACAAAGATTTACCGAATTCGAAATTTATTTCTTACGAAAATACAGGGCATTTACTACCTGAAGAAAAACCGGAACATGTTTATGAAGAAATTATCGCTTTTTCTGCGCAATAATATCAAAGAGGCTGTCGGAAATTCCGACAGCCTACAATGAACAACTTCCGCCTTCTTTTATTACAAGTAATTCCACAGCTAACTTCTCACATTTTTCAAGCGCAGGTACTTCCTCAAAAGACATAAAGTATATATGTTGAATCTTCTTTGCGATGTATTTCGGATCATCAAACACACTTGCGACGTTCACAACATCGCTCGCTTCTGTTTCATAAAACTCCGGTCCCATTTGAAACGGATCCCAATTCTTCACAACCTCTATCATCTTTTCATATGTACCCATTCGCTTCCCGCCTTTTCACTTTTTAATACTTTTCTTTATCCTATCACATCAGCTATTCTATAAGAAGAGAGAGAACTTTCATAACTTAACGGTTTTACAGAAGAAGGGGGCAAACTTATGCAACTATTTCATAAAACAGTCAATCGACGTGGAACTCATAGTACAAAATGGGATACATATAAAAACGAAGAACTTATCCATGCTTGGATTGCTGATATGGATTTTGAAGTACCACAACCAATTCAAACTGCTTTAAAGCAACGTATCGAGCATCCTATTTTCGGCTATACACTTCCTCCCGAAAATATTGGCGATATTATTTGTAACTGGACAAAAAAACAGTACAACTGGGATATTCAAAAAGAGTGGATTGTCTTTAGCGCCGGAATCGTTCCAGCTCTTAGTACGAGCATACAGGCCTTCACAAAGGAAAATGAATCCGTTCTCGTACAACCACCTATTTATCCCCCATTTTTCGAAATGGTCACAACAAACAATAGACAATTATGCGTAAGTCCATTACAGAAACAAAATGATACATATGCGATTGACTTTGAGCATTTAGAAAAGCAATTTCAACAAGGCATTAAACTCATGCTTCTTTGCAGTCCTCACAATCCGATAGGGCGTGTTTGGACGAAAGAGGAACTAACAAAGCTTGGATCTTTATGTACCAAATATAATGTAATCGTTGTCGCAGATGAAATTCATTCCGATATTATTTACGCAGATCATACACATACACCGTTCGCTTCTTTATCCGAAGAATTAGCCGCGCGCACGATTACTTGTATGGCTCCGAGTAAAACATTTAATATCGCGGGATTACAAGCATCGATTATTATCATTCCGAATGAAAAACTCCGTCAAGCCTTTACATCCATCCAATATAGACAAGGCTTCCACGGATTAAATATATTCGCCTATACAGCGATGCAAAGTGCCTATACAGAATGTAACGATTGGCTAAATGAAATTCGATTTTATATAGAAGATAACGCTAAGTTCGCTTGTGAATATATGAAAGATCACATACCTACTCTTTCCGTAACGAAGCCAGAAGGTAGCTTTTTATTATGGATTGATTGTTCTGCCCTAAACCTTTCTCAAGACGAGCGCACTAAATTGCTTGAGGAAAAAGGGAAAATTATCGTTGAACCTGGTGAGAAATACGGATTAGGCGGCGAAGAACATATTCGAATTAACATCGGCTGTCCAAGATCTGTTTTAGAAGAAATTTTAAACAGGCTGCGCCATACGTTTTCATAATAAGAAAGGAGGCTATTTAGGACAGCCTCCTTTGTCAACTTTTGTCGGTAAGTCGATATATTTTAAAAATCGCCGATATATTTTAAGTTACAGTCGATATATTCCAATAATCGCTGATATATTTTCACTTACACTACACAAAAAAGCTACCGCGCACGGTAGCTTTTACTTTTTCTTCATATCCGACGCTTTTTTTACAATAACACCACAAGCAATTCGATCACCTGATTTACCTGTCGGTTGTGTCATACCATCATCAGCATTTTCTGTAATAATAATAGACGCTCCATCTTTTCTATGAATCGTTGTTTTTCCTTCCTCGAGAGTTATATGCGGTGCATCGATTTCTGCTTTAATTTTCCCAGAACCGTCTGCAATTACGTTCGGTAAATCACCGTTTTCTGCACCCTTCGGATTAAGTAGTCCATGCTTTTTATCATCTGGATTAAAATGATTTCCAGCTGATTCAAAACGAGGTGCTTTACACTCTCCAATTTCGTGTACATGTAGTCCGTGCGGGCCTGGCGCGAAACCTTCCCCTTTAATCGTAATTTTCACTCCGCTTGTTTGCTGAGTTACTTTCGCAGTCCCCACTTCATCACCTGAAGCATTATGTAATTTCACGTCAATTTCTTTCGGCTTTCCTTGGTCACAACCTGCCATCAGAAATAGTAAACAACAACTGAAAAAAAGCCGTTTTTTCATTTCATTCCCTCCAAAATACATTCTGCCCTTAGATTGTCCGAGCATAGAGGGAAACATACAAAAATGAGTTACTGTTTCTTTTCAGCTAACAGCTTTTCTTCAACTTTCTGTAATCGCTCTGCTTCTCGTTTTGATACACGAACGAACATACGCCACGTAGCAATCGCACCGATGATAAATAGAACACAAACAATCCCCGGAATAATATATTCTGTTTTATCTTCTGGAAAATATAATGGCATCATATAGATCACTCCTTATTATAGGATTTGCGAAACATCAGAATTTTCTGTTATATTAACTTAAATTATAGTGGAACCTATCCACATTCTCAAGGGGGCATTCCGAAAGCGAATGATTTCTTTGACTCCTTCTCCTACTTTCCTTACTATAAACTTGAGGTGAAAAATATGAGAGAAACATTTGAAATTGGCGAAATCGTTACCGGTATTTATAAAACAGGAAAATACATTGGCGAAGTTACAAATAGCCGCCCTGGCAGTTACGTCGTAAAAGTATTAGCTGTCTTAAAACATCCAGTGCAAGGTGACTTACATAACGTAAAACAAGCTGACGTACCATTTTTCCACGAAAGACGTGCTTTAGCTTTTCGTGAACAGACGAACATTCCAGAGCAAATGGTGAAGAAATATGAAGGAGAAATTCCAGATTATACAGATTCACTCAAATTAGCATTAGAAACTCAAATGAATTCATTTTCTGAAGATGATTCACCTTTTGCAGTTCGTAGTCTAGAAACATTAGAACAATTAAAAAAAGACTATAAACTTTAAAAAAACAAAACGACCAAATTACATACTGTGCAATTTGGTCGTTACTGTGTACTCACTTTCTTTAACACTTTTGAAAAATCAACGAGTTCCCCTAATGTTGGCGGTGCTGGTTTCACTAAATACTCTTTATCTTTTTCTACTAACTTAAAAATATTATACGTCGTCATCGCATCATCTAGCGCACAATGATGCTTACCCGTCCCTACTTTTCCATACGCCTCAATTGCTTTCCACAGTCCTGTTTGATTTCTCTCACCAAAAAACTTCTTATACTCAAGTGATAAATCACGGCACTGTCCTAGGAACGGAAAATCTACTCCCGCTTTTTCACAATTATGCTTCAACACTTTCATATCCATATTTCCCCACGTAACAATGGTCGGTTTACATCTCTTTTCATATTCTGCAAGTTTTTCAACGAGTTCTGGAAACGAAATTCCTTTATCTACGACTTCTTGTTTAATCCCTAAAAACTTCTTACATCGATCCGTTAAAGATGGAAAAGTTTTCGGCCTAACATGAGCTGAATACGTATCTTCTACCTTACAGCCAACAACCGAAACGAGTCCTACCTCAATAATCTCCGGGAAAAATCCTTTTGGTTTTTTTCTGTGCTGGGGCATCGTAAACTCAAAATCCAAAAATAAAAATTGTTGTTCATTCATACGATCCCTTCCTTATCATCTTTGTCATTCCTTTCTATTTGACACTCCTACACGAACAAGCTCGAATGCTAATTCCATTTTAAATATTCAGATTGGATGTATCTTATATATATGTCAAATGCCCGCAAATATTTTTAAAAATAAGAAAAAGTAACCTTTGCAGAAAATATAACAAAATAAGCCCTTTCATTTACATCCGACATTTTTCTACTTTATAATGACGTTATGTGTGTTTCATCTAGTTAATTTTTGACACACTAAGAAAAGTGAATGAAAGGAGATGAGAGTTTTGCACGAAACAACGCAAGAGCTCGCAAACTGGCAGTATTATTTTGCTATCGCAGTCTTTTTAATTACATATGCCATTATTATTTCTGAAAAAATTAATCGCGCTGTCATCGCACTTCTTGGTGCAGCACTCATGGTAATTATGGGGGTTGTTGATTTACACAATGCCTTTACGAAACATATTGAATGGGGGACGATTACACTACTCATCGGTATGATGATTTTGGTGAACATTACGAGTAAATCGGGCGTCTTCCAATACGTTGCCATTAAAGCAGCAAAAGGAGCGCAAGGAAATCCAATTAAAATTTTAATTTCACTTTCCTTACTTACTGCACTTGGTTCCGCGTTTTTAGATAACGTTACAACTGTACTTCTTGTTGTTCCAGTTACTTTATCTATTACGCGCATACTGCAAGTAAATCCTGTCCCTTATTTACTTTCTGAAATTATTTTTTCAAACATTGGGGGAACAGCAACATTAATTGGTGATCCACCTAACATTATGATTGGTTCTGCCAATAAGCATTTAGATTTCAATGCTTTCTTACTAAACTTAGCGCCAATCGTAATTATTATCATTGGTGTGACAGCGACAATACTTTACTTCATGTACCGCAAACAATTAATCGCTGATCCTGTACAAGTTAAAAAATTAATGAGTTTAGATGAAAAGCAATACATTAAAGATCCAGTATTAATGAAAAAATCTTTAACAGTACTTGGACTTACAATTGTAGGTTTCATGACTCATTCCATTTTCCACGTTGATGCAGCTATCATCGCTTTAACTGGTGCTACTGTTCTTATGCTAATCGGTGTGAAAGAGCATGAAATTGAAGAAGTATTCGCAAGTGTAGAATGGGTAACAATCTTCTTCTTCGCAGGACTATTCGTACTCGTTGGAGGACTTATCGATATCGGTCTGATCAAAATGCTAGCTCAAAAAGTAATTGGCATAACAGGCGGAGATATTTCTTACGCATCTATCCTTATTTTATGGGTATCTGGTATCGCCTCGGCAACAATCGATAACATTCCATTCGTTGCAACAATGATTCCTCTTATTAACGATATGGCTGTCGGATTAGGTTTATCACCTGCTGACGCACAAATCGACGTATTATGGTGGGCATTAGCATTAGGTGCTTGTCTGGGCGGAAACGGAACATTAATCGGCGCTTCTGCTAACGTAATTGTCGCAGGTATCGCAAGCCGCGAAGGACATAAATTTAGCTACATGGACTTCTTAAAAGTCGGTTTCCCAATTATGATCGTTTCATTAATCATTTCTCATATTTATATTTATGTACGCTACCTTATGTAGCACAAAAAGCGCTCTGATAATCAGGGCGCTTTTTTCATTACACATATTTAAATTAAACTTACTCGTTATACCTCACCGGCTCATTTCTGATAATGAACAAGTGAATCGGCAAGAACACTGAAAATGTGATGACATGAATAATCGTAAATAATATAGAGTTCGTTCCATATCTGTCTAAAATAGCGTAGATAAGATAAATAGACAACACAATGGATACAGCTGTTGCTATTAAATATAAAATTGGTACGAAATTAAAAATGAAACATGCGACATATATGCCGAATACTTTCCATCCTGCTTCTTCTTTCAAGAAATCTGGTAATTTATCTTTCGCTAAATCACCCCATATTTTACTATTTAAAAAAGGAATAAATGCTAGAACTCCATCCGTTGCACCGTCATTTTTCGCCATCGTATACAGTGCAAAAGCCGTTAACAAATACGCAATAACTGCCCAAATCAATATAACAAGAATAAACGCAAAACTAAGAGCAAAGAAACCTGCTAGTAAGCCTTGATCTTCCATCTTATCCTCTCCTCTCTACTCTCAACATATTTCATTGCATTGCAAGTTATGTTTTAAAATTCAACCAAACCCTCTGTATAATAATAGGAGTAAGATAATAAGAGAGGAGAACAACCGATGCATCCATTTGTAAAAGCACTACAAGAGCATTTCATAGCTCACAAAAATCCGGAAAAAGCAGAACCGATGGCACGTTATATGAAAAATCACTTCCCATTTCTTGGTATTCAAACGCCTGAAAGAAGACAATTATTAAAAGACGTCATCCAAATACATACTCTCCCAGATCCAAAAGACTTCCAAATTATCGTACGTGAGCTTTGGGATTTACCAGAACGAGAATTTCAGGTAGCTGCACTCGATATGATGCAAAAATATAAAAAGCATATAAACGAAACGCATATCCCCTTCTTAGAAGAACTTATTGTAACAAAATCTTGGTGGGACACTGTCGATAGCATCGTCCCTACATTTTTAGGTAATATCTTTTTACAACATCCAGAATTGATTTCTGCCTATATTCCAAAATGGATTGCATCAGATAACATATGGTTACAACGCGCCGCCATTTTATTCCAGCTAAAATATAAACAAAAGATGGATGAAGAACTTCTTTTTTGGGTTATTGGACAACTACATTCTTCGAAAGAATTTTTCATTCAAAAAGCGATTGGATGGGTCCTTCGTGAATATGCAAAAACAAAGCCCGATGTCGTTTGGGAATACGTGCAAAATAACGAGCTTGCTCCGCTCAGCAGGCGTGAAGCAATTAAGCACATTAAAGAAAATTACGGAATAAATAACGAAAAAATAGGCGAGACTCTATCATAGATAGACGCGTTCCTCTATTGAGATTTAAAAAAGAACGTGTTAGAATATGTTCATTATTATTAATATAAGTAGCGATGACGGACTTATAAGTACTTGCACAAAAAGCGATTCAGGGATAGTGAAAGCCTGAAACCGCAAGGAAACGGCAGTCTCGAGCAATACGTGATAAAGTGGATGCACCTTTTGTGTATCAACTAGGGTGGAACCGCGGGCAAACGCTCGTCCCTAGGCAATTAAGCCTTGGGATGAGCGTTTTTTTATGTTTTTCAAAGCATATACTGCTCGTTTCACAAGTTACCTGAGCACGTCATCGCCAATACGTTAACTTTCAAAAGGAGGATTTTCTTATGTATTCAATGGAACAAGTAGTAAACTTAGCGAAACATCGCGGTTTTGTTTTCCCTGGTTCTGAAATTTACGGTGGTCTTGCAAACACTTGGGATTACGGTCCACTTGGAATCGAATTAAAAAATAACGTTAAAAAAGCTTGGTGGAAAAAATTCATTCAAGAATCTCCATACAACGTTGGTTTAGACGCAGCTATTTTAATGAACCCAAAAACTTGGATCGCTTCTGGTCACGTTGGTAACTTCAACGATCCAATGATCGACTGTAAAAAATGTAAAGCGCGTCACCGTGCTGACAAATTAATTGAAGATGCATTAGATGCAAAAGGCATCGAAATGGTTGTTGATGGTCTTACTTTCGACCAAATGGCTGACTTAATGAAAGAACATGAAGTAAAATGTCCTGATTGCGGTAGTGAAGAATTCACTGAAATCCGTCAGTTCAACTTAATGTTCAAAACATTCCAAGGTGTTACAGAGTCTAGCACAAACGAAATCTTCCTTCGTCCAGAAACAGCACAAGGTATTTTCGTAAACTTCAAAAACGTACAACGCTCTATGCGTAAAAAACTTCCATTTGGTATTGGCCAAATCGGTAAAAGCTTCCGTAACGAAATCACGCCTGGTAACTTCACATTCCGTACACGTGAATTCGAACAAATGGAACTTGAATTCTTCTGTAAGCCTGGTGAAGATTTAGAGTGGTTCGCATTCTGGCGTGAAACTTGTAAGAACTGGTTACTTTCACTTGGTATGACTGAAGAAAGCATGCGTCTTCGTGACCACGGTGAAGAGGAATTATCTCACTACAGTAACGCAACAACTGACATTGAATTCAAATTCCCATTCGGTTGGGGCGAACTATGGGGCGTTGCATCTCGTACAGACTTCGATTTAAAACGTCACATGGAACACTCTAACGAAGACTTTAACTATATTGATCCACAAACGAATGAGCGTTACGTACCGTACTGCATCGAGCCATCTTTAGGTGCTGATCGCGTAACATTAGCGTTCTTATGTGATGCATATGAAGAAGAGCAATTAGAAAACGATTCTCGTACAGTTCTTCGTTTCCACCCTGCTTTAGCACCATACAAAGCAGCGATCTTACCATTATCTAAAAAGCTATCTGAAGGTGCTACTGAAGTATTTGCAGAACTAGCTAAAGACTTCATGGTAGACTTTGACGAAACTGGTTCTATCGGTAAACGTTACCGTCGTCAAGACGAAATCGGTACACCATTCTGTATCACTTATGACTTCGACTCAGTTGAAGACAAAGCTGTTACAGTACGTGACCGTGACACAATGGAACAAGTTCGTATGCCAATTAGCGAACTAAAAGGTTTCTTAGAGAAGAAAATCCAGTTCTAATTATAAGAAAAAGAGGCTGCTCATTAGAGCAGCCTCTTTTTTTACTTTTCACGTTTTTCTTTAATTGCTACTGTACATCTTGAAATACATAATAAATCGTCATTCTCATCAATGATACGTACATCCCAAACCATCGTTGAGTTTCCTCTATGTATCGGTGTTCCGATCGCTGTTACAATTCCATCTTTCTTTGAGCGAATATGATTTGCATTAATTTCTAAACCGAAACAAATACATTTTTCTTGATCAATTAAATTGTATGAACCAACGCTTGCTACTGTTTCCGCTAACGCAAGAGATGCACCACCGTGTAAAAAACCAAACGGCTGATGTGTACGTTCATCAACAGGCATCGTAGCAACTACCTTATCTTCTGTCATCTCTAACAACTCAATTCCAAGCGAATCCATTAAAGTTTTTGCCATATCGTTTCCCCCTTCTCTCACTTTAATTAAATGTATAATTTTACCTATTTACTTTCAAACTACTTATAACACTTATATAAGGAGGCTTCACCTAAATGAAACAGAAATTTTTTATACTATCGCTTATGTTCTCCTTGCTGACTATTGTACCAAATTGTGCACTAGCAGCCAAAGCATCCAACCTGACAATCGATGTTCAGACTGTCACGCAAAAAGGTAAGAAACCTTATATAGAATATCAAATTAACAGACCTTCTTTTCATAACTTTTCCGATTCTAAATTTCAAAATAAGCTCAATTTCTATTACAAAAAATCTACTGACAAATTTAAAACCAGATTAGAAAAAGACGCAAAAAAATATTATAAAGAAACAGAAGGGTCAAGTACACCATTTCATCCATACGTGGCGAATGTTGATTATAAAGTCTCTTTAAATAAACCACCTTTTCTTAGCCTATATTTGAATTACTATCAATATACAGGCGGAGCACACGGTCTTTATACGTGGAAGGCAAACACATTCGATTTAAACGAAAAAAAGTTACTACACTTAGACGATTTATTTCAACAAGAAGATAAATATAAAGACGTAATTCGTGCTGAGATTGTAAGACAAATTAAACAAAATGAAAGTATTTATTTTCCTGATGCATCTGAAAAAGTCATGAGCACGAAAAAGTTCCACTTCTTTTTAGAACCGGACAATCTCGTCATTTATTTCCCTTTATATGAGATTGCCCCTTATTCAAGTGGAATTCCGCAATTTCGTATTCCTTATACGTTGTTAAGAGACTATTTGAAGACTTCTTATCAAAATATTTTAATTGACAACAAGTAAATCTTTTCGCTACGATAATGTTAACCTAAAAACAACAGGAGGTTAACATTATGAGAAGATTTCATGTTTTAGATTTAGCATTAGCTGCCATGTTCGTTGCTCTTATGGCCATTGGTGCAAATATTGTATCTTGGGCACCATTCCTGCAAGTAGCGGGCATCCCATTATCTATGCAACCATTTTTCGCAATTTTAGCAGGGCTTCTTCTTGGAAGTAGACTTGGTGCATTATCAATGACTGTTTACATGCTAGTTGGAGTAGCGGGTGCACCAATCTTCGCTAACTTCAAAGCTGGATTTGGAGCACTTTTAGATCCTACTGGTGGTTTTATTATCGCATTTATTATCGTTGCTTACGTATCAGGAAAACTAGTAGAACAAAAAGAACGACCGACATTCAGTACATTTGCAATTGCTTCGTTCACAGGAATCATTTTAACGTATATTATCGGTACTACTTACATGTACGGGGCAGTCAATCTTTTCATGGGTGGTAATATGAGCTATAAAGCTGCTTGGATGATTATGATGTGGTTCGCAGTAAAAGATATTGCATTTACCATTATCGGTGCTATTATCGCACCTCGTATATACTATGCTGTACGTCGTTCCGCTTATCAGCATTCTCATTCGACAATTTCATAATAAAAAAGAGTTATCTTACTATGTTAAGATAACTCTTTTTTTATTTTCGACAATATACGACACATGTTAGAAATGATTTTTGTTATGCTAATTCAGCAAATCTTATATTTATACATCTAATTAGAACAATATTTTGGAGGAAAATCAGTGAATCTATCAAAAAATACACTTATTAAAATAAGTGTCGGAGTACTATCTTTATTTTTCATACTAAGTATGAGTATCGGTTACAAATTATATGGAAATAGTGAGTTAGGAATGTCATATACCTTTGGAAACGGCCTAGCATTTTTCTTTTTAATTCTTACTATAGCTAGTTTATGCGCGACTTTAATCTTTATTGTTATTGGGTTAATTAAGAAAGTACGAAAATTGCCAGCAAAAAAATCTTTAGTAACATCTATAATATTATTTGTTACATCAATTATATCCATTATCGTTCTACTCTTTACGATAACAAAAGTAACAAATATAGAAGAGGAATACCAAGCTCTTCAAGCCCAAAAGAAAAAAGAAGCAAATTACTTAATTGCCGCAGCATCTTTTTATAATAATATAAACACCTTTAAATATGCAGCATCTTACGTATTATCCGAGTATTCAACTACATGGTCAAGTGCAATAGATAAAAGACAAGACTTCAATCATGCACTAAGTTCTAAGAGAACAGAAATTGACGGAATGATTACAACTGTTGATACGTTTTATAGCACAATGGGAAATGATTTAAAGTTAGTCTCTGAAGCCGCAAAAGAACAGCCTAATAAGTATAAAGAAACCTATGAAGAATATAAAAAAATATACGGGATTATTACAGCGCTTAACGAACAAGCCCAATCTCCAAGTGGCAGCTTAATTTCATTTAATCAAAATGTTAATGCATTGATTCAAGAATACAAAAAAGCAGCTGGAAATATTAATATCGCTATTACTGATGAAATTAAATCCAAAGCTAATGAGCTAAAGCCTACTGATAAAAATTAAAGACACTCTCTCCAGAGTGTCTTTTTTATCAAAAAATCCCCTTTTAGATTAAGCAGTAAATACGTTCTTTTACCGCCCATCCAACAGGGGATTATATCATTATATTAAGACTCTTGATTCGTTTGTTCTTCTAAAATTTTCTTCATCATTGCAACCATGTCATCACGTAATTCTGGGTGTTGCAGTGCCATTTCGATTGTCGTTTGAACGAATCCTAGCTTTTCACCTACATCGTAGCGCTTTCCTTCGAAATCGTAAGCAAATACACGTTGAATTTCATTTAAGCTTTGGATTGCATCTGTTAACTGAATTTCGCCACCAGCACCAACATGTTGCTGTTCTAAGAACATAAAGATTTCAGGCGTTAAAATGTAACGTCCCATAATCGCTAAGTTTGAAGGTGCTGTACCTTGCGCTGGCTTCTCGACGAAATTGCGAACTTGGTAACGACGACCTTCTTGTTCTAATGGATCAATAATTCCATAGCGATGTGTTTCCGACTCTGGAACAGTTTGTACACCAATAACAGAAGAAAGTGTTTTTTCATACTCATCCATTAATTGACGTAAACATGGTTTCTCAGCTTGGACAATATCATCACCTAGTAGCACTGCAAACGGCTCATCGCCAATGAATTTACGTGCACACCAAACAGCATGTCCTAGCCCTTTCGGTTCTTTTTGACGGATGTAATGAATATCTACCATTTTTGAAGAAGCTTGTACTTTTTCAAGCAACTCATATTTTTTCTTCTCCAATAAGTTTTGTTCTAGTTCAAATGCGTTATCAAAATGATCTTCGATAGAACGCTTTGTTTTACCAGTAACGATAATAATATCTTCGATACCCGATTTCACTGCTTCTTCTACAATGTATTGGATCGTTGGTTTATCTACTATCGGTAACATTTCTTTCGGCATTGCTTTCGTTGCTGGTAAAAAACGTGTTCCTAATCCAGCTGCTGGGATTATCGCTTTTCTTACTTTTTTCATCACAAAATACCCTCTCTCCTGTCGGAATCAATAGCAATCATTTCCTACATAAAACAAAAGGGAGATTTCGCTCCCTTTTGTTCCTTACTACTTAAAATTACTTTGTATTATAAACGATTCATAATGTCTTCTTTAATAGTAAGTAACTTTTGTTCACTATTTTGTAAAGAACTATCTTTTACACCAAAGTAGAACTTAATCTTCGGTTCAGTTCCAGATGGACGTAGGCAGAACCATGAACCATCCTCTAATTGATATTTTAACACATTTGATTTCGGTAAGTGAATCTCTTCTTTATGTCCATCTTGTAAAGATGTAACGATGCTTGCTTTATAGTCTTCAACTGCCACGACTGTTAAGCCCGCTACTTCTTTCGGAGGATTTTCACGGAACGTTGCCATCATCTCTTGGATTTTTTCCGCTCCATCTTTTCCTTTTAACGTTAACGACACAAGGTCTTCACGGAAGAAGCCGTACTTCTCAAATACTTCTAATAGACCGTCATATAACGTCTTCCCTTGAGATTTGTAGTATGCAGCTACTTCACATGCGAATAGGACAGATTGTACTGCATCTTTATCACGGCAGAATGGGCGGATTAAATAACCATAGCTTTCCTCATAACCGAATTGGAACTCATATTGTCCGCTTTCTTCATACTGTCTAATTTTCTCACCGATAAATTTAAACCCAGTTAACGTATCAATTGTATCTAAACCGTATGCTTTCGCGATTGTACGGCCGATTTCAGACGTTACGATTGTTTTTAATACGACACCGTTCTCTGGAAGCGTTCCGTTTTCTTTCTTTTGTGATAGTAAATAATCAAGCATTAATGCACCTGTTTGGTTACCAGTTAATACTTGGAACTCACCATCGTGATTACGAACTGCTACACCAAGGCGATCTGCGTCAGGATCTGTTGCGATTAATACATCCGCTCCTACCTTTTCACCGTCACGAATTGCATATTCAAATGCTGCATGCTCTTCTGGGTTCGGTGATTTTACTGTAGAGAAGTTCGGATCTGGTAACTCTTGCTCTTTTACAACTGTTACATCTGTAAATCCAACTTCTTTTAAACCACGGCGTACAGAAATATTTGATGTTCCGTGTAGTGGTGTGAAGACGATTTTTAAATCTTTGCCGGCCTTTTCCACCATTTCTTTATTAATAATGACATTGTTCAATTCTGCAGCATATGCATCATCGACTTCTTGTCCAATAATATGTAATAAACCGTCAGCTTTTAATTGCTCCACATTAGCAACCTCAACTGTTAACTCGTCTTTTACTGCGTTTACGTAGCTAATTAATTCATCAGCTTCTTTCGGAGGCAACTGTCCACCATCTTCACCGTATACTTTATAACCGTTATATTCAGGCGGATTATGACTTGCAGTAAGAACGATTCCACTCACTGTATGTAAATGACGAACTGCGAAAGAAAGCACTGGCGTTGGACGTAAGCTTTCAAACACATATGTTGTAATGCCGTGTGCACCTAGTGTAGCAGCAACTTCCATTGCGAACTCAGGTGATTTATGACGAGAATCATAGGCTACAACAACACCGCGTTTTTTCGCTTCCTCACCTAACTTTTCGATAAAGCTTGCTAATCCTTTTGTCGCTTTACGAACTGTATATACGTTCAGACGGTTCGTACCAGCACCAAGTTCACCACGCATACCACCTGTGCCAAACTCTAGATTTTTATAAAAGCTATCCTCGATTTTCTTCTCATCTTGCTTCATATTTTCTAGCTGTTCTTTTAATTCTGCATCTAATTGTGCGTAAGAAAGCCAGCGACTAAATTCTTGTTTCCAATTCATTCTTCTCTCTCCTCTCGCTCGTCATACCTTTATTATATGAAAAAAACATGCTGTATCTCAATATTTTATAAAATCTAGCAGGATTTTACTAGGAATATTTGTATACACTATTGTTAAATACTCCACTAAAGGGAATGAGGATTATGCGCGAATGGGGCTTGTCAGAAGAGCTCAAAATACAAACAAAGCAAATGATTGAAATTGCTGAAAAAGAACTATCGATTATGAGGAGCGCAATCGATAAAGAAGACGAATGTATTTTATGCAAAATGGAAGATATTCATCATATGTTAGCAAATGTACAAACATTGGCAGCTACATACTATATTCAAGCATATTTATCACCTTATACGGAAAGTTCATCTTTTATTACGACAGCTATCCAACATTTAAGCGCCCGAAAACATGGCGCTCTTATCGTTGTGGAACGAAACGAGACGCTTGAAGCTTTCATTCAAACTGGAACAACATTAAACGCTCATTTAACCGCACCATTACTCGAATCAATATTTTATCCAGGTAACCCTCTTCATGATGGAGCCGTTCTCGTTAAAAATAATCATATTGTCTCAGCTGCCAATATTCTTCCGCTCACGAAAAGCACAGAAGTTGATCCTGAACTAGGAACACGTCACAGAGCTGCAATTGGCTTATCAGAAAAAAGCGATGCCCTTATTTTAGTTGTCTCTGAAGAAACGGGCCGCACTTCCTTTGCTTTAAACGGGACTTTATATACAATTTCTCTATAAAGTAAAATTACATCGGCCGTAACACCATATATCAATAAAAAAGGCTGTTCCAAAATGTAGGAACAGCCCTCTCTTACGATCTTATTCTTCGCCGAAACGTTCAACAAGCGTTGCAAGTGTACGTACCATCGCACCTGTTGCTCCAGCTGGACCTAAATCATGTGTTCCTGATGATTCAGATGTTCCAGCGATGTCTAAGTGTACCCAAGGTGTATCTTCAGCAAATTCACCTAGGAATGTACCAGCCATAACCGCATGTCCTTCGCGGCCTGGTGAGTTATTTAAATCAGCAAACTTACTGTTTCTCACGCGTTCTTTATCACGATCAAAAATCGGTAATTGCCAAATTGATTCATCTGTTTCCATAGATGCTTCTAGCACTTGCTCAAACAACTCTTCATTGTTTGTCATTGCACCCGTCGTATGATTTCCAAGTGCAACAATTACACCACCTGTTAATGTCGCAACATCAATGAGATAGTTTGCACCTAATTTTTTCGCATACGTAATACCGTCAGCTAATGCTAAGCGACCTTCTGCATCTGTATTTAATACTTCAATTGTTTTTCCGCTCATAGATGTGATTACATCGTCTGGCTTAAATGCTGTACCACTTACAACGTTATCCGTTGATGGAATAACAGCGATCACATTTTGCTCTGGGCGAAGTTCACCGATAATTTCCATCGCACCTAATACAGCAGCTGCACCGCCCATATCACCTTTCATACCGACCATGCCTTCACGTGGTTTTAAAGAATAACCGCCTGTATCGTATGTGATTCCTTTTCCAACGAATCCAATAACATCTGTCCACTCTTCTTTTCCTTTATAAATAAGAGCGATCATTTTTGGTGGTTCTACACTACCTTGGTTTACTGCAAGTAACGCACCCATACCAAGCTCTTCCATCTCTTCTTTCTCAAGAACTTTATAATCCATATCATACTTCTCCGCTAACTCAACAGCATACTCAGCAAGCTTCGTCGCTGTTAATACGTTTGGCGGCATATTTACAAGTGTACGAGCTGAATTTGTTGCACGTCCATGTACGTAGCCAACTGTTAATGCCGCTTCAATTTCCTGTGCATCTTCCGCTGTAATAGCCGTAAACTTCTCTAACTCTACACGATCCTTTTTATCTGATTTATACGTTTGTAACTCATATGTACCAAGGCCTTGTACTTCTGCCGCAATATGAGCGACATCAATCGCGTCTAATTTCTCTGTTACGAAAGAATCAAGTAAGATTGCTGCATCTTGTACTTTTGCTGCTTGCAGTGTTTTAAACGTCTTACCAAGAGCCGAACGTAATGTTTCTGTCGTATAAGATTCTTTCTTGCCTAAACCAACGAAATAATAACGTTTCACATCTGTTTTTCCTAAACTATGTACTTTTGAAATAGCTTTCTTCTTCGTAGAAAGTTCTTTCTCTTCTAATAAAACTTGTAATTGTCCTTCAAACACTTTGTCCAGTTCTTGTACAAAGCTACTCGTTTCCTCTTCTTCAAATAAGGCAACAACCACCGCTTCATGGCTTGCTAATTCTTTTTGTACTTGGAACATGTTCAGACCCCCTAAATTTCTCTACTCTACCTTTATTATAACTTTATTTTCGATAAAATGCGACAATTCTAACTTCTGTTATATTCTATCTAGTCCCTATTTCCTCCAATATAAAATAAAAAAAGTCTAGCGTAATTACCACTAGACTATCTTTGTTTTAAATATTGTCCGCGAAACACTTGCATCGTCTCATCTTGGTTTAACATCGTTAACTCTTCTTCTGAAAACTTACCATTTCCTATCTTAACTACATATACATTTACTTTTTTCTTACCCCATTGGCTATAAACATCTTTCACCGTATCATAGTACAAATCAAGACGGTTTCCTTTTATTGCACCGCCCTTATCAGCTACTACACCATACCCATAACCTGGTACGAATAAGATTGTTCCAATTGGGAATACGCGTAAGTCCGCTGCAATTGTGGAATATAAATCCCTTTTCGCCTTAACACCTGAATATGTAATACCATACTCCGGATGTCCCGGCCTCTTACCAGTTGACTCAATTCCCGACGTATAACCTGTTGCCGTCATTTCAATTGAACGATATTTAGACCAGTCGTTTGCCTGCTCTAAAGCATTTATCACTTCTTTACTCGGAGCAACATTTCTCTTAACTTCTGCTGCATGTACTTCTTTTGCACTCGTTCCCTCATATTTCTTTACAATCTCTAATAAAGAAACTCCTGTGAAAGCATTCCATGTTACGCATAATGCAATTGCAAGTAAACAAGTCATCATAATGCGAATACAATATCGTTTTAACATTTTTATATGCCACACTCCTTCATCGTTAATCATTCCCTATACGATGAAAGAATATGCAAAAAAAATAATCTCCAATTGCATTGGAGATTAAAACATTTGATATCCGCTTTTCCGAAGTTTTTTAATTACGATTCCTGCTAAAGCAGCACCTACTAACCCAGTAGATAAAATAAACACATCTGCTTGTCCTAAATGCGATACACTTGTCCCAAATGAAGAAAATGTTTCTTTTGGCTTTGAAAAATAATCCCACATACTCGCCTTATTAATAATAAGCATACAAACAATCGGATATACAATAACCATTACCCATGTCGCTCGCAATATCATGTTGAGTAAAAATCCAATTCCAAAAAACAAAATGAAAAATAACATCATTGAAATAAGTAATACCGGTATACTCACTCTTTCTCCCTCTCCTTCGTATGTGCCGTAAATACATGATAGGCTGTATAACCAAACTGCTCTCCTGGATTTAATGTTTTGTCCATTTCAAGATGTAATTCTGATTGTCTTTCTAACAAATATGTAATAAGTACAGACGTATTTGGATCGTCCGCAATCGTATCTGGATGTAGAAACGCTACTTCAGACAATTCCTTCTCCTGTACAATAATCTCTTCCCCTTCAGGCTCCAAAAGGAAAATAATCATATTATCACTAATCTCATTGCGAATCACGCCCGATCTAACACCAATGATCCCCTTCACATGAGCGACAATACCTGTCTCTTCTAACACTTCACGTTTCACAGCTTCATCAACGGTCTCACCTTCATTTACAAAACCAGCCGGTAAAGACCATTTCCCCTTTAACCCACTGTATTTCTTCTTAACGAATAACCACCTGCCATCCTTTGTAGCTACTAGGCCACTGACAGCTAACCATACTTTTCCTCGCTTCTCCATGATGTCATACCCTCCTCTATTAGAACGGACAGAATATTCTTTCTTTTTTATATATTATACTATATTTTTTAAATGAAAAAAGCAGAAACAGCTCTTAGCGGTTTCTGCTTTTTCTACTATATATTAAAAGAACTTTAATTTACCTTTTTTAAGAACTAATAAAGGTCCACCTAATAAGAATAGGTAACGGTTATCGATCACTTTCTTCATGAAGGAAGCTTTCCAACCTGTTAACTTTTTGCCCATAACAACGCCCATTGCATCGTCATGACCTAAAGAACATACAGATCCTTTATTGTCGAATACGAATTTCTTCATTTCGCCTTTACCACGAACTAACACAGTTAAGTTGTGCGCAATGTTGTAACCTTGTTGAATTGCGATCTGTGCTGTTGGTGGGTATGGACGGTTAATTTCTTCGTTAATGATTAAAGCTGCGTCACCAACCATGAATACATCTTCGTATCCTGGAGCGTGCATGTACTCATCAACTTTTACACGTCCGCGCATTGCTTCAAAGCCAGACTCTTCCACAATACCGTTACCACGAACACCTGCAGCCCAAACTACTGTTTCAGACTTAATTAATTCAGTATCATCACCGTTTGCAACGATAATACCTTCTTCAGTTGCTTCTTTAATTGCTGTACCGATGCGGAATTCTACACCTTTTTTCTCAAGTTGTTTCACAGCGTATTCTACTAATGCTGGATCGAAACCTGGAAGTGCTGTTGGAGCAGCTTCTACACAGATAATACGTGCTTTTTCACGTGGTACATTGTACTGTTTGCAAAGTTCAGGAACACGGTTTGCAAGCTCACCTACGTACTCGATACCAGTAAATCCAGCACCACCAACAACGATTGTTACTAACTCATCGCGCTTTTCATCTGCATATTTAGCGAAGCTAGCTTCCATATGCTCACGAATTTGACGAGTTGCATTAATGTTAGCGATTGAGAATGCATGCTCTTTTAATCCTGTAATTCCGAATGTTTCTGATTCGAAACCAAGACCGATTACTAAGTAGTCATATTCTAACTCGCCGTCTTTTAAGATAATGCGTTTTTCAGCAGCTTTAATTTCTACTACTGTATCTTGTACAAAGTTCACTTTATTTGTATCAATAACGTCTTGAATATCTAGACAGATTTTTTCATCTTGTAATGTACCAGCTGCGCTCTCGTGTAACCAAGTCGCTTGGTAGTGATAGCTGTTGTTGTTTACTAACGTAATTTCAGCTTCATTTACAGATAATGCTTTTTGCAGACGAACAGTCGTAATCATCCCGCCATAACCTGCACCTAAAACTACGATTTTTGGAGTCTTCACCAAATCACAACCCTTTTCTTTATATAATAGTAATAAAAAATAATACCAAGTACCAAAAAACTCTATTTGTCAAGAATGTGGAATTTATCACATTCTATATCATAACAAAATGCAGTCAAAAAATCGTACGAATTTTGTCATAGAAATTTAACATAATACTTCCCTATATTAGTCGGTTTTATTCCAGAATTCAAGCGTCTGGAGAATTATCAATATTTTAAAATAACATAGCGTTTTCAAGGGTTTTTCAGCCTTTTTTTCATGTATTTTCCTTTCTCCATATTTTATACAATTAAAAAGTGTCTATGCGAAAACTTACACACAATTCAGTCGTTTTCAGAAGTATTATGAACTGAAATATGCTATCATTTATTTGAAAGTATCATCATTTGCAGGATTTTCGTGTACATATGAACAATATATGAAATCAATATCAAAATTCCATCTATAGGGGGAATGAAAGTGGCAGAAAATCAAAAAGTTTACGACATAACGATTATTGGTGGTGGTCCAACAGGACTATTCACAGCATTTTATGGCGGTATGAGACAAGCAAGTGTAAAAATTATTGAAAGCTTACCTCAGCTTGGAGGACAATTATCCGCACTCTACCCTGAAAAATACATTTATGATGTAGCTGGATTCCCGAAAGTGCGTGCACAAGAGTTAGTTGATAACTTAAAAGAGCAAATGAAGAAATTTGATCCAACCGTTTGTTTAGAAGAAGCTGTTGATACGCTTGAGAAACAAGCTGACGGTATATTTAAACTTGTTACAAATAAGCAAACTCACTATTCTAAATCAGTCATTATTACTGCTGGTAACGGTGCTTTCCAACCACGCCGCTTAGAATTAGAAGGGACAGCAAAGTACGAAAAGAAAAATTTACATTATTTCGTTGATGATATGAATAAATTTGCTGGTAAGCGCGTCGTAGTATTTGGCGGCGGCGATTCAGCTGTTGATTGGACAATGATGTTAGAGCCAATCGCCGACAAAGTTACAATCGTTCATCGCCGTGATAAATTCCGTGCGCATGAACATAGCGTAGAAAGCTTAATGAACTCTCGTGCAGAAGTAAGCACACCATACGTTCCAGTAGAACTCATTGGTGATGACAAAATTGAACAAGTCGTTCTACAACACGTAAAAACAGAAGAAAAAATTATCATCGATGTTGATGATGTAATCGTAAACTACGGCTTCGTTTCTTCCCTTGGCCCAATAAAAAACTGGGGCTTAGATATACAAAAAAACAGCATTCTCGTGAATTCGAAAATGGAAACAAATATTCCTGGCATTTACGCTGCTGGTGACATTTGTACATATGAAGGAAAAGTAAAGCTCATTGCTTGCGGCTTCGGTGAAGCACCAACAGCAGTAAACAATGCGAAAGCTTACTTCGATCCAAACGCAAAACTTCAACCGATGCATAGCTCTAGTATGTTTTAATATAGAAATGAAAAGAACTCCTTTTATGCGAAGGAGTTCTTTTTTATTACGCTATCGTTCCCTTCCAAAATATGTTACAATAAATAAGAACAAACGTTCTATCCAATAAGGGGGATATTTAAAAATGAAAGAACCTACTATCGTAAAAAAAGAAGCTTTCCAAGCAATCGGCATTTCGATTACGACGACCAACGAAAAAGAGGCATCTACTGAAGGGAAAATTCCCGGGCTTTGGAACCGGTACTTCCAAGAACAAATGATGCACCACATTCCAAATCAAAAAACGAAAGAAACATTCGCTTTCTACTCAAATTACGAATCAGATGAAACGGGTACATATAAATACACAATTGGCATGCCTGTTTCTTCATTAGAAGACGTTCCTGCAAATATGACAACTTTAACAATACCTACCGCTACGTATGCGGTATTTACAACGAGAAAAGGACCAGTTGCTGAAGTCGTTTGCGAGGCTTGGGAATATATTTGGAAATGGTCAAAAGAAAACAAACGTGCTTTTACAACAGACTTTGAGCTTTATGACGAAAGAGCGTTAGATCCAAACAACGTTCAATTGGATATTTATATTGCATTAGCCTAAACGACAAAAAAGAAGATACCATTTGGTATCTTCTTTTTTGTCGTTAAATAGCCACTGTGCAAATTCCACATTATTGTCTACAATGAGAAAGTGCAGTATAGAAATATTAGAAACTGTATAAAGTGAAACTATACTCAGTGGTGGGGGAATTCATCCCCCACCACTGAGTATTAGTTGAAACAATCGGACGTTTACGGGCAGTTAGTCTCCCACCTAACTTCTTTGCTCGAGCCAAATTTTGAGGTGGGAGTTTTACTGCCCGTTAACGCGGGATAAAGTGATTGTTAACAAGTTTTTTAGTTTAAATTTGTCACATAGAAAGGAAGCAATATGGAGGAACTACAACAAAATAAATCTGCTTTAGAAGGAAGCGGAAAACCGTTATTAAAAAATACGAATTTCCTTTTTCTTTGGGCAGCTACTCTTTTTTCAAGTTTCGCTTTAGCCTTTTTTACTTTTTCACAAACGTGGTACATAGCAAAAACATTAAACCTTGAAGCATCACTCGGTGTTGTTTTCGTAGCTCTTAGTGTTCCAAGGCTTGTTTTTATGATTATCGGCGGCGCTGTAGCTGATAAATTCCCGAAAAAAAACATTATGTTTTATTCTAATATTGTTCGTGCGATTCTTGTCGCAACTATCCTTACATGGTTCATCGTAGGTGATGTAACACTATATACATTTGCTTTATTCGCTTTATTCTTTGGACTTGCTGATGCTTTTTTCTGGTCAGCTGATGGATCTATCTTGCCTGAACTTGTAGAAAAAAGCCGTTTAACACAAGCAAACTCACTTACACAAATGACGAACCAAGCATCGGTTATTTTAGGACCTGTACTTGGCGGCATTCTTATCAAATTTACGAACTATGAAACGATTTTCTCGATTACAATTTTATTACTCATTGTCGCAGCCATACTCGTTCAAAAAATACAATTTACCATGCCAGAGCAGCAAAATACAGACAAAGGCATGTTCACTTCTATTAAAGAAGGAATTTTATATGTAAAGGAATCACCATTCCTTTCAACTTTCCTTATTTGTAGCGCCTTTCTAAACTTATTTTTAATCGGTCCGATGCAAGTCGGTTTCCCGCTTTTCGTTAAAAATGTTCTGCATGGTGATTCGCTTCAGTTTAGTTACTTAGAAGCGTCTGTCGGCGGCGGAATGGCAATAGGCGCTGTCATTGTCGGTTTAAAAAATATTAATCGTAGACGCGGTCTATTTTGTATTATTATGATGCTACTGTCTGGCGTATTCTTCTTATCCATCAACTTTAGCACCGTACTTTGGCAAGCATTATTAGCTGGCATGTTTTACGGTATTACAATCGCAATGGCTATCGTTCCGCTTATGGCGATGATTCAATCGACAGTGAAAGAAGAAATGATGGGACGTGTAATGAGTTTACTTATGCTATCATCAATGGGCTTTATCCCGCTTTCTTACGCATTCACATCTATCGCGCTTGCAATAGGAATTCCAATCGTAACCGTTATGAAAAGTGGTGCAATCGCCGTTATCGTCTTCGTACTATTTGTAGCGATTCGTGTTCCAGTTGTAAGAAAGTTTGATTAACTACTTGGAGTCATGCATTTACGCATGGCTCCTTTTTAAACGGATCAAATAACGGTATCCCCTTACTTCTTCTCAGTACTGCTCCCCATTCTAATCCAACCTCTAAAAATAAATCCCGCACTGTACTATATAAAAGTGCCTTCACATTTTTACGGATTTCCCCGTATTTATACGCTCTCACAACACTTTTCACGCGCCAAATGAAATTCCCATACACTTCTTCATCAGCTAATATTTGCTCCAGTAAAACACCTTGTTCTAGTAACCCACTCTTTTTATACGCAAGTTCCACCTTACTCCAAAATATATTAAGCTTCTTCGGATTACTCGTCATCGGCAGAAGTGCGTATATAAAAGGCTTCGGTATATCGTGACGACAATACGTCTCATCAAGCTCGTACGTTCCTTTTCTTTTCTCTTTTATTTGTGGAATGTTTTTAGAAAGAATTGTTTCCCCCTCATATTTTTGCTCATTTTTACTACAGCCAGCTGCATCATTCTCACTTTCACATGCGGACAATTTCATACGGTCATCCATGCGGTCAATTGCAGATGTAAGAAAAACATATAAGTTCGCACTATACCCGCCGCGCTTATGTCTTTCTTTTGTCGCAACACGCTTTATAATTCCTAGTTCCTCTAACTTTGCAATGGAGCGGCGTACTGTACGAATACTTTTTCCAACATTCGTCGCAATCGTCTCCATTAACGGACAAGCAACCCCCACTGTTTTCTGTTTCTCATTCACTGCATACTTTCCTAAAAAATGAATAATAGTAGCATCCGTTTTATTTAATTGAAATCGGTAGCACTTCAAAACTTGTTTTTGATATGTATTAAACTCTTCTTTACTTCGAAATTCACTATATGGTTTCATTAAATTATATAAGCTTCCCATTTTTATCACCTCACTTATAAATAAGGAATCGGAAGGGAATTTGGCGTGGTAATTAATATTTTTTATTGGAGATGAAAATATGATCGTAATTAGCGCTTGTTTAGGTGGTATTGCTTGTCGTTATGATGGAAATGACAATCTCATTTCAAAAATAGAGGAGCTCCTGCAAAAAGAAGATACAGTCCTCATTTGTCCTGAAGTATTAGGTGGATTGCCAACGCCTCGTCCCTCAGCTGAAATTATTGGCGGGAATGGCGATGACGTTTTGGATGGAAAAGCGAAAGTGATGACAAAAGATGGTAAAGATGTCACGGAATCTTTCGTGAGCGGTGCTTATAAAGCGCTAGAACAAATCAAAAATTTACACCCAGAATATATTATTTTGAAAGAACGTAGTCCATCTTGTGGTAGTTCTACCATTTACACGGGAGAATTTAACGGGAATAAACAAACTGGTTACGGGGTAACAACTGCTTTATTTAAAAGACATGGATTTACAGTCATTTCAGAAGAGGATTTTGAGAATCAAAAAAGGAATTGACCCTGTTCGTCAATGAATGCAAGTTAATATTATGTTAAAAGTAGCGAAAAATGCTTATATATCAACGGTTTGCACTACATTAAAAAACACGAATATAAATTAAATTTTATTCGTTTGTTACCAAAATGTGACCACAAAAACAAAAGAGCACAGCGTGTATATAAAGTGCGTCAACACTCTATATACCGTCCACCTGATTGCAGCAGGTAAACATTTGCTATACTCTCATGAGTTATTTTACATCATGAAGGGTCTATTAAGCAACGTTTACCAAATTATTGGTGACGTTGCTTTTTTGTTTCCAAAAAGGAGACAAACCGTTATGGAAAAGAAAAAAGGGATTACAATTATTGCAGGAAATGAAACATATGAAAACCTAGCAACATTTAAAACTGTCGATGAATTAAATAAAACTGTTCGTGCATACAAAGAGAAATTCGCAGATCAGTTAAATAAAACTCAATTAGCTGTATTAAATAAATTACACAACTATTCTTCTAAGTTCTTTGGTGTATCTTTCAGAGCGAAAAAGAACATCGCTGAAGACCTTAATATTAGCCGTAGAACGGTTATTAGAGTATGCCTACACTTAGAGTCTTTAGGTATTATTAAACAGCTAGAAATGAAGCGTAATAGCGATATGAGACAAACAAGTAATGCTATTGTTATTCAACCAATTATTGTGGAAGAACAGGTTGTCACACAAGCATCTATTAAAAATGAAGAAAAATGTCACACCAATAAAACAACCCCTGTTTCCTTAAAACAAAAGATTAAAGATAAAAACAAACGTAATAGTAATGAGAATAGCAATACACCTGAGGAAAATATTAAAGAAGCTGATTTTGTTGCTCACTGGGTACCAAAACGTTTTATTTCTTTAGTTCGCTCTTTTTATCATGAATCAAAAACAATTCAAGAGTTCTGGAAGGTCGTAAGACAGTGCAATAAAATCGTTAACTATACAACAGGTGATAAAGCATTTACTAAAGACCAGGAGCTTACTATTGGCTTAAATGCTATTAAAGAATTCGTTATGAAAATTAAAGCCGGCACAAAAATGAACAAGGGTAAATTTGCTTATTTCAATGGGATTGTAAATAACTTAATGGACAAGTTCTACTTTGATAAAGAGTTTATGGGAGCATAATAAAAATTTAGAAATGGGGAATGCACGATGAAAACAACTGAAGAAATGCTACAAGCAATTAAGGACT
>NZ_JAVGCW010000015.1:0-48513 GCF_052928345.1 Bacillus sp. BSL6 | reverse complement strand
GTATTAGGCACGCCGCCAGCGTTCATCCTGAGCCAGGATCAAACTCTCCAATAAAGTTAGTTTGTCTAGCATCTAAAATAAAAATTGACGTTTCACGTTGTTTGTTTCGTTCAGTTTTCAAAGAACTTCTTCATCGCTCAGAAGCGACTTTATTAATATAACATTTTGTTATATTTTCGTCAACAACTTTTTTCAATAAGTTGTTTTTCGTTTGTTTTGTTTGTTACCTTTCGTGGCAACGAATATAAATATACCAGTTTGATTATTAAAATGCAATAGTTTTTCTAATAAAATTTTTAACTTAGTAAAAAAGTATAAAAACAGCACTTTTCTTCTATATAAATATAATTTTTCGCACTATCAAGACTTACTATCTCCAAGCAGTTCATACCCAAATAAAAAAGCTTTGGAGAAATCTCCAAAGCTTAGTCTTGTTTATGGCGCATAGCAGGGAATAATAATACATCACGAATAGATGGTGCATTCGTTAATAACATAACAAGGCGATCAATACCGATTCCTAGTCCACCTGTAGGAGGCATACCATACTCAAGAGCTTCGATATAATCATCATCCATCATGTGAGCTTCGTCATTACCTTGTTCGCGTTCTTTTAATTGCGCTTCAAAACGTTCTTTCTGATCGATTGGATCATTTAATTCAGTGAATGCATTTGCATGTTCACGTGCAACAATAAATAATTCGAAACGATCTGTGAATCGTGGATCTTCGTCGTTCTTTTTCGCAAGTGGCGAAATTTCTACCGGATGACCGTAAATAAATGTTGGTTGGATTAATTTATCTTCTACTTTTTGCTCGAAGAATTCATTAATAATATGACCAACTTCCATTGTATCCTTAATTTCTACATTATGTTCTTTTGCAAGTTCACGCGCTTCTTCTACACTCATCGGATTCCAGAAATCTGCTCCAGAATGTTCTTTAATTGCATCTACCATATGAAGACGTGTCCATTCTGGTTCTAGATTAATTTCATAATCACCATACTGGATTGTTGTTGTACCTAGTACTTGCTTCGCGATATGAGCAACCATATTTTCTGTTAGTTTCATAATATCTTTATAATCAGCATACGCTTCATATAATTCAATCATCGTAAACTCGGGATTATGACGAGTTGATACACCCTCGTTACGGAATACACGGCCGATTTCATAAACTTTTTCTAATCCACCCACAATAAGGCGTTTTAAATGAAGTTCAATTGCGATACGCATATATAATTCCATATCTAACGCATTATGGTGCGTGATAAAAGGACGCGCAGAAGCTCCACCTGCAATTGCGTGCATCATAGGTGTTTCCACTTCAAGATAACCATTGTCATCTAAGTATCTTCTCATTTCACGAATGATTTTACTGCGAGTAACGAATGTTTCACGGCTTTCCATACTTGTAATTAAGTCTAAGTAGCGTTGACGGTAGCGTTGTTCAACATCTTTTAATCCATGATATTTATCCGGTAACGGACGAAGAGATTTCGTTAATAGCGTAAAGCCCGTTGCTTTCACCGAAAGTTCTCCAACGTTCGTTTTGAAAACTTTACCTTCAATACCTACTAAGTCACCTAAATCTGCTGTTTTAAATAATTCGTACTCTTCATCTCCAACAGCATCTTTACGAACGTAAATTTGAACTTGTCCATGTAAATCTTGAATATGTGCAAATCCAGCTTTTCCTTTACCGCGTTTTGTCATAATACGACCAGCGATAGAAACAGAGATTTCTTTCTCCTCTAATTCTTCTTTAGAGAACTCTCCATATAGGCTTAATAATTCATTTGTTGCATTTGTACGTTCAAAACGTTTACCGAACGGATCGATCCCTTGCTCACGTAAGTTATGTAGCTTTTCACGACGAACAAGCAATTGGTCGTTTAATTCTTCGTGGTTCATGTTATCCATGGTATTGATATCACTCCAGCTCTATTAATTTTTACAATATATACAGTATAGCATTTTCTACTCAACTAGAAAAACTGCCAGCAACTAACTGGCAGTTCTTCTTTCTTTCACGTAATTATAGGAAGTGTATAGAAGAATGTCAATCTTCCCTTCCTATTATTAACCAACGTGAATTGTTTGTTGTTTCGCTTCTACTTCTTCTACAAATGTACCTAATACATTTGCAAGGTCTTCACGCGTATTACAAGCATTGATACCATTACGTACAGTTGCATTACCACGAATACCTTTTAAATACCAAGCTGCATGCTTTCTCATCTCTCTTACAGCGACATTTTCGTTCTTTAAATCAATAAGACGATCTAGATGCAACATACATACGTCAATTTTCTCACGCACTGTCGGTTCCGGCATTAACTCACCCGTCTCTAAATACTTTACCGTACGATAAATCATCCATGGATCTCCAAGGGCAGCGCGGCCAATCATAACACCATCTACACCAATTTCATCAAGCATACGCTTTGCATCTTGCGGCGTTGCGACATCACCATTTCCGATAACCGGGATATTTACAGCTTGCTTTACTTGTTTAATAATATCCCAATCCGCTTTTCCTTCATACATTTGTACTCGTGTGCGCCCATGAACTGCTACCGCTTGTCCACCAGCACGCTCAACAGCTTTCGCATTCTCGATTGCGAAAATATGATCCTCATCCCAACCAATACGCATTTTTACTGTAACTGGTTTTTCTACAGCATCTACAACTGCCGCTACCATTTCATATATTTTATTTGGGTCTAAAAGCCACTTTGCTCCTGCATCACACTTAACGATTTTCGGTACTGGGCACCCCATATTAATATCAATGATGTCTGCTGTCGTATATTGATCTACGTATTTCGCAGCATCTACAAGAGTTTCTTTCTCGCCACCAAAAATTTGTAAACTTAATGGCTTTTCTCTCTCATCAATATATAACATATCTAATGTTCTTTTATTGTTCAGTAGTATCGCCTTATCACTTACCATTTCAGCACAAACTAGGCCTGCACCGAATTCTTTTACTGTCAAACGGAATGCAGAGTTACACACTCCCGCCATCGGTGCTAATACAACCGGATTTTTCATCTCAATATTTGCGATTTTTAACACTCGATTTACTCCTTCCTTCATGGTCACTTTGGCATTAGCTCATCTATCGAGACCTTTAATGCTTTAGCAACTTCCACTACAAAGTCTTGGGAAGGCGATCGATTCCCTCGCTCAACTTCACCTAAAACAGATACAGATACCCCTAATTCTTTTGCAAAACCTTCTTGCGTATAACCTTTTAGTTTTCGAAAAGCACGAATGCGTCTTCCCCATTTTTCTGCTTCCATACCGTTACTCCCTCTCGCCTTTTCATTTCTTCTACTTGTGAACGTGAAATGTTTTGTTTTATATCTTGATTAATCTCTAACAACGGAACGATAACAAAAGCTCTTTCGAACATCCGCGGATGCGGAACAATAAGATTCTCTGCTTCAATATTTTCTTGATTATATAGTAAAATGTCAAGGTCGATAGTCCTAGGTCCCCACCTAATTTCCCTTTTTCTTCCTAGATCATTTTCTACTTTTTGCGTTACTTTCAATAATTCTTGCGGTGATAAATTGGTAGAAATTTTTATAACTAAATTTAAAAAGCAACTTTGGTCAGTATAGCCAACCGGTTCCGTCTCATATACAGACGAAACATCCTCAACTTTGATATAAGGATTTTTATTCAGAAACTGAATCGCTTCAGTTAAATACGTATAACGTTCTCCAATATTTGAACCTAATGCAATGTAAGCTATATTATTCATGGACGTTCTCTCGTAATTTCTACCGCTACAGCACGATAATGTCCTGGTATCGGCGGATCTGGTTTAATTACCTTTATCGTACATCTTGAAATACTCTCATATTGTTTCAATATATCTGTAGCAATATTTTCAGCAATACTCTCTACAAGCTTATATGTTCTATCTTCTACAACTTTCCTACATAATTCGAAAAGCTCTCCATAATTAACAGAATGCTCTAAGTCATCACTTTCTCCTGCTTGTTTCAAATCTAATTCCACCGTTAAGTCCACTTTAAATCTCTGGCCCAATTTATTTTCCTCTGGGAATACACCATGATAACCGTAAAACTCCATATCATGAATATAAATTTTATCCAATCACTTTACCCCCTTACCAATCATCGCATCCATCATCTTAGCCATACGTGCCATTTCCTTCACATCATGAACACGAACAAACTCACAACCCTTTTCAATACCAAGACAAACGGTAGCTCCCGTCCCCTCAAGACGTTCTTCTACCGGTAAATCTAGCACATGCCCAATAAAGGACTTTCTTGAAGTACCTAAGAGAACTGGATAACCTAGTACGTTTAACTGTTCTAAATTACGCATCGCTTCTAAATTTTGTTCAGGTGTTTTAGCAAAACCGATGCCTGGGTCTAAAATGATATTCTCATCTCGTACACCAGCATCTTTAGCAATTTTAATACTGTCATATAAATCAGCAACCATATCAGCCATTAAATTACGATAATTCATGTTATCGCGATTATGCATTAAGATAATAGGTACATCGTAATGAGCCGCAACTTCAGCGATTTTCGGTTCCGCCTTCGCTCCCCAAACATCATTAATAATATGAGCACCAGCTTCGATCGCTTGTTTTGCAACTTCCGCTTTATATGTGTCGATAGAAATAGGCAATTTCACCTCTTTTGAGACAGCCTGAATCATTGGAACAACTCGTTTTATTTCTTCTTCCACTGACACTTTAGCAAAGCCCGGACGAGTAGATTCGCCACCAATATCAATAATATGAGCACCTTCATCTTGCATTTCTTTCGCATGGCGCACTGCAGCATCTACCTCGTTGTAACTCCCACCATCAGAAAACGAATCTGGTGTTACATTTAAAATCCCCATAATTAACGTTTTTTCATTTAAGTTCAATGTATATTCGCCGCAGCGCAAATCATAATCCCACTTCAAACTACACATCTCCTCTTCGTAATTCATTTCTGCTCCACAATTTCTCTCTCTGCATTTCATAAAGGTTCATAAATCTTTTTGTAACCATACCTACTTTACCCGGGAAATCTCGTCCCTCTATACGATTAAGCGGAACAATTTCTTGAATCGAGTTTGTTACGAAGACTTCATCGGCTGAAAGTAATTCATCTTTTGTAAAGAAACCTTCTTTTACTTCTATACCAATCTCTTCAGCAACCTTTATAATAAACGCACGAGTGATACCATTTAAAATCCCTGTTTCAAGCGAAGGTGTATATAAAATATCACCTTTCACAAAAAAGAGATTCGAAACAATACCCTCTGCAACATAACCTGCTTCAGTCAGGAAAATCCCTTCCTTATTCACACCATTTCCAATTTCACGTTTCCCCAAAATGTTATTTAAATAATGGTGAGACTTCAAGCGAGATGCACCCTCTGGTGTATTTCTCACTTGATTTAAGACAACCCCTTCTTTTTCCACTACATCTCCCGGGGCCGCTAAAGGTTTTATAAAAACAATAATAGACGGCTCTTCATACATTTCTGTTTGCAATCCAATTTCATCTATACCCGCCGATACATTAAAACGGACATACGCATGCTCTAATTTATTCTTAACGAGTAAATTCTTCAAAATAAGCATTACTTCATCTTTCGTCATCGACCATTTAATTTGCAACGTATCCAGCGCATCTATTAAACGGTCATAATGATCATCCAATAAGAAAGGATGACCATTATAAATACGAAAAGTCTCAAAAACTCCAAGACCATATAAATAACCGTGATCATAAGGAGAAATTCTCGCTTCACTCGATTCTACGTACTGACCATTTACGTAAATTAACATGATGTCACACTCGGACTATATTTACGAATGAAATTCTGCAACAACTCTTTCCCGTGAGAAGTCATAATAGATTCCGGGTGGAACTGCACACCTTCAATCGGTAATGTTGTATGGCGGAGCGCCATAATTTCCCCTTCTTCTGTCCAAGATGTTACCTCTAGGCAATCAGGTAACGTCTCTTTCTTAACAATAAGGGAATGATAGCGCGTCGCGGTAAACGGATTTGGGATATCCGAAAAAATCGTCTTTTCATCATGATGCATAAGCGATGTTTTCCCATGCATTAATCGCTCTGCGCGGACAACCTCTCCACCAAACACTTGCGCAATGGATTGATGCCCAAGACAAACCCCAAAAATCGGAATCTTTCCGGCAAAGTATCGAATAACCTCCATACTAATTCCCGCTTCATTCGGACTGCATGGACCTGGTGAAATCATTAAAAAGTCTGGTTTCATATTCTCAATATCTGAAATAGTCACTTCATCGTTACGTTTAACAACAAGATCTTGTCCAAGTTCTCCAAGAAACTGCACTAAATTAAATGTAAAAGAATCATAATTATCAATCATTAATATCATTTCTCTCACCTAACCGTTTCTTCGCTACGTTCTTTTGCACGCCATAAAGCAATCGCCTTTTTTAACGACTCTTTATATTCATTTTCCGGATTTGAATCAATTACAATTCCCGCCCCCGCTTGTACATGCGCTTTTCCATCTTTAGCAAGAAGTGTCCTAATCACAATATTCAATTCTGTATCTCCAGAATAACCAATCCAACCAATTGAACCTGTATAAATCCCTCGGCGAACAGGTTCTAATTCTTCAATAATTTCCATCGTACGTATTTTCGGGGCACCAGTAATTGTCCCCCCAGGGAATACAGCCTTCACTAACTCAAAAGCGTCTTTATCTTCTTCCACCTCACCACGCACATTAGAAACAATATGCATAACGTGTGAGTATTTCTCAATTACCATAAATTCATCTACTTCTACAGTGCCATATTTACAAACACGCCCTAAATCATTTCGCTCTAAATCTACAAGCATGACATGCTCTGCTCGTTCCTTTTCATTCTCAATTAATTCTCTTGCCAACTCTTCATCCTCTTGCTCATTCGCCCCTCTAGATCTCGTTCCAGCAATTGGCCTTGTACTTACCTCAATTCCTTGTTTCTTAATTAGCAACTCCGGCGATCCACTAACAATTTGAAAATCCCCAAGCTCCAAATAACCCATATATGGAGATGGATTAATTTCGCGAAGACTTGTATAAATTTCTAATGGATGTGTTTGTAACGTTCTTTCTTGTCTTGTTGACAAGTTAACTTGGAACACATCACCAGCACCAATATATTCTTGAATACATTCAACTGCCTTCATAAAACCTTCTTCAGTAAAAGCAACTGCTTCACTTTTCTTTTCAGGGCACGCAAACGGCATAGTCACTTCTGGCGCTTCTGTCGTCCAAAGAACCTTCCATTCATTTAATCGTTCTTTTGCCTCTTCGTGCTTATCTGCATAATGTGTAATAATCCATAATACTTTTTCCTCTTGATCATACACAAACACATCATCAAATAATAAAAAGAATATGTCAGGTATATTAATATCATCCTCGGCAAGAGAAGGAAGTTTTTCAATATAACGGATGCAATCATAACTAAAGTAGCCAATTGCACCACCTTGAAAAGGCGGGTATTCCGGATTATAATCCGTTTTCCATCGCTCCATATATTCCTGCATTAAATCTAATGGGTTTCCTTGCTTTATTGTTTCCTTACCACTTTCACTTATATGTAACGTTTCACCCTTCCCTCGGATTACCGCTACCGGGTTTAACCCCACAATGTTATAACGACCGCCACGCCCACTCTCTAACAAAATATGTTGCGGTTTATCCTTAGAAAGAAATTTATATTGCTTAAAGAAATCTAACTGATATGGAATAGAAAGCGCTAAAGATTTTCTTCGTTGCATATCAACACCCCGTCTTCTTTTATCCCACCCTCTTATATTAACCACTTCAAACTACATTCGTTATGTATATAGAAGAGTTATACTCGAAGGCTAGTGAAAATAAATTAATTATACTACCTCTTATTTTACATGAAGTTTTCTAGTCATTCACTCTTTTCCTATTTCCAATCCAAAAAGAAAAAGCATCCTTTTTCAAGGATGCTTTTTCAATCACATATAATTAAGACTCAAATTGATAAAGTGGTGTACTTAAATAACGTTCACCGTTACTTGGGATAATAACAAGTACCTTTTTCCCTTTACCTAACTTTTTCGCAATTTCTGTTGCTGCATAAATAACTGCTCCAGAAGAGATACCAACTAGAATACCTTCCTCTTTAGCCACTCTTCTTGCATATTCAAACGCTTGCTCCGTTTTCACTTGAACAATTTCATCATATACTTCTACATCCAATGTCTCTGGGATAAATCCAGCCCCAATTCCTTGGATTTTATGCGGGCCTGGTTTCCCACCAGATAATACTGGTGAATCCGCAGGTTCTACTGCATAAATTTTAATATCTTTATACGCTTCCTTCAGCACTTCACCAGCACCAGTAATCGTTCCACCCGTACCAATACCTGCAATAAACGCATCTAATTGGTCGCCCATTTGTTCAACAATTTCTGGACCTGTTGTTAAACGATGAATTTCTGGATTCGATTGGTTTTTGAACTGTTGTGGTATAAAGTAACCATTCTCTTTTGCTAATTCAGTCGCTTTACGAATTGCTCCACCCATTCCTTCAGGCCCTGGAGTCAATACTAATTCCGCACCGTAAGCACGTAATAAATTACGACGTTCAATACTCATTGTTTCTGGCATTACTAAAATTGCCTTATATCCTTTAGCAGCCGCTACCATCGCTAAACCAATTCCCGTGTTACCACTTGTCGGTTCAATGATTGTATCGCCTTCTTTTAATAATCCTTTTTTCTCAGCATCTTCAATCATAGCTAATGCGATACGATCTTTAACGCTGCTCCCCGGATTCATAAATTCTAATTTTAAGTATATATCTGCGCTGTCTGATTCTACGATGCGGTTCAACTTAACGATCGGCGTTTTCCCGATTAATTCTGAAACTGATTGTGCCACTCGCATTCCTGTCACTCCTAACACCGAGTATTTTTATTGGTTTTGTCTATATTTAGATTTTGTCAGAAAATTCCCTGTTTGTCAATGTATTTAGAGGGTAAATTCCCTTATTACAAATTCTCAATTAGATTTGTAATATCTTCTTTAGTGAACTTGTATCGCTCATTACAGAAATGACAATGAACTTCTGTTTCTTCTTCTTCTTCACGAACTTGCTCTAACTCCGTTTTACCTAAACTAATTAACACACTCTCGATACGTTCGCGTGAGCATGTGCAATTAAATTGAACATCCATCGTTTCTAATACTTTTACCTTATCTTCTCCAAGGACTGCATACAGTAACTCTTCTGGAGAAAGCCCTTGTTCGATCAATGTTGATACAGGAGGAATCTTCTGTAAACGCTCTTCAATGAATGAAATTGTCTCTTCCTGTGCACCCGGCATAATTTGAAGGATAAATCCACCTGCCGCTAATATGCTATCGTCTCCATTTACAAGGACACCAACACCTACAGAAGAAGGCGTCTGCTCAGAAACTGCAAAATAATACGTGAAGTCTTCTCCTAATTCTCCTGAAACAATTGGAGATTGACCAATAAACGGCTCACGCATACCAATATCTTTAATTACCGTTACAAATCCTTCAGTACCTACCGCTTGATATACACGTAATTTCCCTTGTTCTGTTCCTTCAAAGTCAACATGTGGATTCGTTACATAACCACGTACATCCCCATTTGCATGAGCATCTACTAAGATAGGACCAATCGGACCATTACCTTCTACTTTAATCGTTAGCTTTTGGTCACCTTTTAACATTGCACCCATCATTGTACCTGCAGTTAAAGAACGACCAAGTGCCGCTGAAGCTGTTCTCCATGTATCATGACGTCTTTGCGCCTCACTTACCGTGTTTGTAGTACGTACACTATACGCACGCACTTCCCCATCAAATGCTAACGCTTTTACTAAATAATCTTTCATACTTATTTATTCACCTTTCTCATGCTGTAAATTTGCATTACGCTCGTATAACATATACAAACCTTTTAATGTTAAGAATGGATCTACAACATCAATTACATTCGATTCTTCTGAAATTAATTTCGCCAATCCACCTGTTGCAATAACTTTCGGTTCTTGTTTAGCTTCCTCTTTCATGCGCTTAACAATACCTTCCACTTGTCCTACATAACCATAAAGAATACCAGATTGCATCGCACTTACCGTATTCTTCCCAACTACACTGCTTGGTTTTGTAATTTCAATACGAGGGAGTTTTGCTGCTCTACTATATAAAGCCTCTGCTGAAATCATAATTCCCGGTGTAATAACTCCACCCATATAATGCTTTTCTTCGTTAATATAACAATATGTAGTAGCCGTACCAAAATCGACAATAATAAGCGGACTTCCATATAAGTGGATTCCTGCTACTGCATTTACGATTCGATCCGCACCTACTTCACGTGGATTTTCATATTTAATATTTAGCCCCGTTTTTATTCCAGGACCTACTACAAGCGGCTTAATTTTAAAATACTTTTCACACATGCGCTCTAAAGCAAACATAATTGGTGGTACGACTGAAGACACGATAATACCTTTCACATCTTCAAACGAAAGACCCTCATGCTCAAGCAACTGCTTCACAAGCATCCCATATTCATCTTCTGTCTTATGACGATCTGTTTCCATGCGCCAATGTTGACGAAGTTCCCCCTCTTCAAACACGCCCAGTACAGCATTTGTGTTCCCTACATCCAATACAAAAATCATATTCTCACCACTTATCTTATTTAATCTATATTTGTGCAGTATGTATAAAACTTATAAAAACATCATATCACACATACTTATATAATCAGCTTTTCTATCCTCATCATTTTACAAAAAGATTACTCCCCATTTCAATTTTTAATACCAGATTTATTTAAATTCTTTTTCTACTTAGTTCCCTTCTACAAATAAAAAAGGAGTGACTATCGTCACTCCTTCATCTCTTACTTATCTTCTGATTCTTCATCGTCCTTCTTCATGTTGATGTTTACTTTCACATCAGTTGAAGATGTTGGACGTTCTGGCAATCTGCCATAATCACATAAATGATTGATTTGCTCTGCATCTAACGTTTCTACTTCAAGTAACGTTTTCGCAATAAGATCTAGTTTATCACGATTGTCAGTAAGAATTTGTTTTGCACGAGCATAACATTCTTTCATAATCGTTTGCATTTCCATATCGATTTCGTGTGCAATCGCATCACTATAGTTTTGTTCTGAATGGAAGTCTCTTCCTAAGAACACTTGACCACCTTGTGAGCTACCAAATTGCATTGGTCCAAGCTTATCACTCATACCAAATTCCGTAACCATACGTCTTGCAATACCAGTCGCACGTTGGAAGTCATTATGAGCACCTGTACTTACTTCACCAAATACAATTTCTTCAGCTACTCGACCACCAAGTAAACCAGTGATTTTATCAAGTAACTCTGGTTTTGTCATGAAGTAACGATCTTCTTTCGGAAGCATTACTGCATATCCACCAGCTTGACCACGAGGGACAATTGTTACTTTATGAACGACATCAGCTTCATCAAGAACAACACCAATTACAGTATGGCCCGCTTCATGGAAAGCAACGATATTACGTTCTTTTTCAGAGATAACACGACTTTTCTTAGCCGGACCTGCAATAACACGATCCGTTGCTTCATCAATGTCACTCATATCAATTTTCTTCTTATCTTGACGCGCAGCTACTAAAGCAGCTTCGTTTAATAAGTTTTCAAGATCGGCACCAGAGAATCCCGGTGTACGAGTTGCAATTGCTCTTAAGTTGATATTCTCATCAAGCGGTTTATTACGAGCATGTACTTTCAGTACAGCTTCACGGCCATTTACATCTGGACGATCTACTGTAATTTGACGGTCAAAACGACCTGGACGTAATAATGCTGGGTCAAGAATATCAGGACGGTTTGTCGCAGCGATGATAATAATACCTTCGTTTGCACCGAATCCATCCATTTCAACAAGCAATTGGTTTAACGTTTGCTCACGCTCATCATGGCCACCACCAAGACCTGCGCCACGTTGACGTCCTACCGCATCAATTTCATCAATGAAAATGATACAAGGAGCATTTTTCTTTGCGTTTTCGAATAAATCACGTACACGTGATGCACCGACACCGACGAACATCTCTACGAAATCAGAACCACTGATAGAGAAGAACGGAACGCCTGCCTCACCTGCAACAGCACGTGCTAGTAAAGTTTTACCTGTACCTGGAGGTCCCACTAATAGAACACCCTTCGGAATACGGGCACCAACTTCAGCAAACTTACGAGGATCTTTCAAGAATTCAACTACCTCAACAAGCTCTTGTTTCTCTTCATCCGCTCCAGCAACATCTCTGAAACGAACTTTTTTCTTTTCGTCATTATATAACTTCGCCTTACTTTTCCCGAAGTTCATAACACGGCTACCGCCGCCTTGAGCTTGGTTTAATAAGAAGAAGAATAAAATGAAGATAATGACAAACGGAATGATAGAAGTAAAGAAGGTTACCCAAGCACTTGTTTCTTCTGCTGGTTGATACTTAACTTCAGCACCTTGCGCTTTATCATTAATTTTCTTTTGTAATTCCTCAGTATTTGGTGCATAAGTAACAAATTGTTCTCCCTGGCTAGAGTTATTAAATTGTCCTTTTACTTCAAACACACCATTTTTCGGTTGAAGTTGCACATTACGAACTTCACCTTTTTCTAGTTTAGTAATGAATTTATCGTAGCTAACTGATGTCGTTTTTTGTGTCGAACCATTAAAATAGCTCACGATTCCAATTACTACTAGGAATATCAGTAAATAAAAGATGGTATTACGGAAGATACGATTCATTCCTAACCTCCTCTCACGGCATAAACACTATAGTAAATCGTAACATAGAAAAACTTTCCTATACAATTGTGACGCCTGTATTTAATTAATTTGAGTAAACGCTTGGTTTTAATACTCCTACATAAGGAAGATTACGGTACTGCTCTTTATAATCTAATCCATATCCTACAACAAATTCATGCGGTACAGTAAATCCAACATAATCCGCTTTCAAATCTACCTTACGGCCTGTTGGTTTATCTAATAACGTAACAATTTTTACAGACTTCGCTTTACGATATTTAAATAGGTCTACTAAGTAACTTAGCGTAAGACCGCTATCAATAATATCTTCAACGATTAAAATATCGCGACCTTCTACAGAAGTATCAAGGTCTTTTAAAATTTTTACTTCGCCTGTTGAAACAGTTGAGTGACCGTAACTAGATACAGCCATAAAGTCCATTTCAAGATATGTATCTGTTCTCTTTAATAAATCTGCCATGAATGGCATTGCACCCTTTAGTACACCAATCGCAAGAGGTACTGTGTTTTTATAATCCTCTGCAATAATCGCGCCTAATTCGAGCACCTTTTCTTGTATTTGCTCTTCAGAAATTAATACTTTTTCGATATCTTGATTCATCATTTCATTATCCTCCCGGAAGACTCCTTGCTTTTGTAGTGAATAATCATATATTTATCCTTCTTTGCTGTCTCTTTCGAGATAGCAAATGCAGATCGCTTCAACAAGGGTAACCAAATAACATTCCCTCTTGCATCACAAACGACCGGCCATTCTTCTCTTTTTTCTCTTGGCACTTTCGCTTCGATAAAAATAGCTTTTATCTTTTTAGTGCCATTCATACCTTGTATTGACATGCGATCTCCATTTTCTCTAGACCGAATACGAAGCGGATATGATATATCATTATACTTAGCAACAAATACTGTTTCATTCATGTCACTTGGTATATCTTCGCTCACCTCTGTTACAAGTTTATCCCCGTTCGATAGCGTAATTGTCCCGGGAACTGATAAATCCTGTAAAAAAGGGGAAACAATTTCTTGTTTAAATCCAAAGCTACACTCCTCGTATGCGCGAACAATTTTTAAATCACCTGGGAAATCAAGTGAACCCGAAGGTTGTGTCCGCTTAAAAAACTCAATCACTTTGTCAATATGTATAGAGGAAAGAGAAGATGGAATCTTATATTCATAAAGATAGTTTAATATTAGTTGAATCCCTCTTCTTTGTAAAGGCATAGACATGGATTCAAAGGCAGGAATTGATATGCTAATTTGTTTATCACTTTTTTTTGTAATTACTTTATTCATTTTCTCAAAAGCTAATTCCTGCAAATACGCCTCATCCTCTTGCATCTGCATGCTAAATTTTTGGAATTTCTCATGCACTTGTGGGTTTTCTTCTTTCAAATGAGGAAGAACATATTTACGTAATCGATTCCTTGTATATACTTCCTTTTTATTACTTGGATCTATACGAGGAATTATTTTCAGCTTATTACAGTAATCAACAATTTCTTCCTTTGTTACTCCAAGTAACGGCCTAATTAAATATCCATTATGAAAAGGACGCTTCACTGCAATTCCTGCATATCCTTTCGGAGTACTCCCTCGTACAAGACGCATTAAAATCGTCTCTACTTGGTCATCACCATGATGTCCAAGGGCTACATATCTCGCATCATATTTCTTCATTATTCTTTCCAAAAATGCATATCTGCATTCTCTAGCAGCAACCTGTGCATTCATCCCGTATTGCTGTTGATATTGCGACACATTAATTCTTATCGTTTCGCAAATAACTCCCAGTCCTTTACAAAGGTCCTGCACAAACTGTAGATCCTCATGAGATTCATCACCTCTAAACATGTGATCCACATGCGCCACTACAATTTCAAACTGTTTTGCTGCTCTTTTTTCTAACAAATAATATAGAAGAGCCAAAGAGTCAGGACCACCAGAAACCCCTACAACAATTGTTGAGCGTTCCTTTAATACATCATGCTGCTTTACAAAGTCATCTACCTTTTCAACAAATGTATCTTTCAACTTCGTAATCACCTTTCATTAAACAAGAACAGCAACGTTAGTTACCTTGTTTATAATGGTACAACTTTTACAAACATTGTGCAAAAAAAAGATATACAAAAATTATATTTTTATCTTACATCATCCGTACATATTCACAAAAATAATAACATTATCTTTTAAAGCAAAAAAACCTAGGTATTCACCTAGGTTTTTAGAAAGAAACATTACACTTCAAGTTTCACTTTATTGCGCTTGCATTCCTACAATTGGAATGGTAGCCCACTTCGGCATATTTTTCTTCACTTTGGCTACTACAATAGTCATATCATCATTTATATAACCATCGCCAGATCGAATCACCTCTTCCATAATGATATCAGCAATTTCTTGCGGATCTTCAGTTTGTAACTCTTTAATTTTCCGCTTCATCCATAACTCGTGATTCTCCACATGCTGCGCGCCCTCAAAAATCCCATCACTCATCATAATAAGAATATCACCTGTTTTTAATTGCTCACCCACTACATCAACTTCAACATCCTCGATAATTCCCATTGGTAAATTACTTGCTTCAATTTTCAAAATATTATTTGCGCGTTTAACAAAACTCGGCGTCGATCCAATCTTTAAAAACTTCGCACTCGCATCCCGCAAATCTACCATAGCTAAGTCTAATGTCGTAAACATCTCTTCTGTTGTTCTTAAAGAGAGAATAGAGTTAATAGATTTAATCGCTATCTCCTCATCAATGCCTGACTGAAGTATTTTTTGTAATAATTTCACTGTTTCTTTACTCTCCATATGAGCTCTTTGCCCATTTCCCATGCCATCACTAATTGCAAGGGCATATTTCCCAACACTTAAATCCATCATCGCATAAGAATCACCCGAAACAAACCCACCGCCTTTCGCGGCTGTGGCCAAGCCGGTATCAAGGGAATACGTTTTTGCTGAACCAAATGATATTAAACTGTGGCCGTTCGGATAAGAAGATTTTTCTTCATGTTTCACAACTATGTTTTCCTTCAGGATATCAGAAAGCATTGGTGCAACTAATTTTTCACACTCTCCATGTTCATTAGATGCAACTGGAATCAACATTTCAATATCAATACTTCCTCTATCTAAACAATAAATATCAACATGCTCTATTTCTACACCAAAATCACGAAACGCTTGCAGAATCTGTTCTTCCTGTACTTGATGATTTTCTCTTTCTCTTTGTATCTCCTTAGCAAAATCCTCCATAACTTTTGATACACCTAACAATTGCTCCGCTACTATTCTACGATTTTCTTTCATTTGTTTTCGTAATTTTTGTCCCTCATAGAAGTGATCTAATTCACCCGCTACTAAATCCGTCACTTTCTTGCCTCTTACGCAATGCTTGTCCCATTCACGAACTAACTTCCGATTATGCTGCAGAGTTCCTTCTTCCGTTTCACTCATTATTTGTTTCATATAATCATACGTTTTATCGAAATTAACTACCCAGCATTGGTCCTTTTTAAAGCATGTTTGACATGTTTTTGCAGTAATTGTACTTAAGAACAAATCTGCCTCCGTCTCTTTATCTTCCTCCTCCACATATCCATATACAGAAAAGCTATTAGATAAAGCAGCAAATACATTGGCAAATTGATTGATTTTATTCGCTGTAACATCACGCATTCTTCTTAAATACTGTTGTTGATCTTGCGAATGCTCCTGTGTGCCTGGCATAAATTTAGCAATACGATCCATAACAAGTTTCGGTGTTAATAAAAAGAAAGCAATCGCCACACCAGATTCAATTAAAGTTGTCACAATGTTTGTTTGCTTGTCTACATATAGCGTAATCAAGCTTGTCCCAATTAATAAACCTAAACTAACACCTAAGCGTTTCCCTTCTTTTAACAAACCACCAAGCAATCCAGAAAAAGCAAGCAGACTAAGTTGGGACAAACTAGAGACATTTGCTAAGCTTAATATTAACCCAGTGACGACCCCTACTGTAGATCCTGTAGCCGCTCCTGCGATAAACGCAAACACAAGCACTAAATACCTAGTAAAAATATGTTGAATAGAAGCGTCATATATGAACCAATCTGTTGTACCAGTTAAAACAGATGCTAGTAATATAATTAAACAAACAATTTCTTCTGTCTCTAACGCTTGTTGTTTCCCTTTTCTTTCTACTAAAAGCGGGACACTTTGTAAAAATATCATAGTTAATACGAAGCTAAGCCCTGCCTCAATCGTACTAACGAGTAAATCGTACATGGTAACAGTTTGTTGTGCAAAATATACGACAACTAAATGTGCAGTTAATGCGGAGATAAATACTTGGAATGGTACAAGTCCAACAGTTTTACGTGTAAACCGACTAAAGAAGATATTATAAATGAAGAAAGTAAAAATAGATGCAAAGGTAAAGAATAAATTATCTATCGAAACTGAAAGTGCGCCCCCCATTAGGGCCAAGAATGCGAGCGGCATTTTATCCCGCTTCATAACATAAACAGCAGCAAAAAACGGTAGTGCAAACGGTAAAATGTTTGTTAATATATATGCTCGTCCCAAAAGAAAACCAATAACAACAATAATGAATCCCCATCTAAAGAAAACTTGCTCAAACTTCATTCGCAACTTACTCGTCCACTTTACTCCTCCAAGCTGACCTTCATTCATTGCCAATGCACTTGTATTCATAGTATTCCTTCCTGCTTTAGGCATATTTTTAACACCACCTGCATAGTTTAATTACTGTCATTATAAAAGATGATTATTGGGATTTTTGTCAAAACAACAGTTTTCACTTTTATAATCGTTCGACTTTTTATTCGAAATAACTCTACATATATACACAGTATGTATTTTATTTTTAATATTTTAATCGAACATTCAGAAAATATAGGGTGATTTTGTAGAAGTGTTGTATGTCTTAATTTATTTAACAAAAAAAGATCATGCACATTTGCATGATCTTTTTAGATGACCCGTACGGGATTCGAACCCGTGTTACCGCCGTGAAAGGGCGGTGTCTTAACCACTTGACCAACGGGCCGTTAAATTAAATATAGCGGCGGAGGGGATCGAACCCCCGACCTCACGGGTATGAACCGTACGCTCTAGCCAGCTGAGCTACACCGCCATGTCGTCTTATTTAACGGACAATTAGTATCTTACCTCAGATATAATTTAAAGTCAACACATCTTGAAAACTTTTTTAAAAATATATTTTCACATATAAAAAAGCACCCTGAGCAATCGCCCTGGGCACCTCTCTATATTCTAAGAATTAAACGTTCTTATTATCCGCGACGTGCGCCACGGCCACCACGTTTAGATTCAGTGTTACGCTTTAAAGAAGTTAAACGATCTTCGCTATCCTTTAAGAAACGTGCCATCTTTTGCTCGAATGTTTCTTTTGGAGCACGGTCGTTACCGCCACCACGGTTATCTCTGTTGAAAGAACGATTACGTTGTGGACGTCCAGAACGTTGTTGATCACCACCGCGTTGGTATTCACCACGTGGACGATCTCCTTCTGTTTTTTCACGCTCTTTCGCTTTTTTAATAGATAGACCAATCTTACCATCTTTTTCAACGTTAATAACTTTTACTTCTACTTGGTCGCCCACTTTTAAGTGATCGTTAATATCTTTCACATAATTATCAGCAACTTCACTAATATGAACAAGACCCGTTAAGCCTTCTGGCAGCTCCACAAAAGCCCCAAAATTTGTAATACCTGTTACTTTACCCTGTAACTTGCTGCCTACCTCGATTGACATAAAAAAAATGCTCCTCCTTAGTGGTTAAAAAGTCAAATTTTACTTTATTATATATAATCCTAAAATATAGTGTCAATAAGACATACTCTACTTAGAAACAGGAAAAATTATCTCCCCTTTTCCAGAGAAGAAATAATCCCTTCTAGCAATCTTTAATACGTACTCTTCATCATTTAACTTTTGAACGTCGTCTTTTAGACTCTTTTCTTTGTTCGTTAATGAATCCAGTTCTTTTTTCATGTCCTTAACTTTTGCTTCTTTTGCTTTAATGGAACTGTTTTGTTGATAAAACGTTACACTAATACTCGCAATAATTGTAAAAGCAAAGACAAGAAAAACCGCTAAACGGCGATAAAGTCGCTTCCTGTTCTCATCCGTTTGTATTATATGCTCTTTAACAGGATTTGGACTCTGTTTTTCGATTGTTCTTTGTCTCAGTTCCCTCATTTCCGAGGTCCCCCTAACTTCTTTTTTATACGCTCCCATAATTGGAAGATATGTCCCTTCAATTTTGCTATATATTGCAGGAACCCTACATGCTTCATTATAAAAAGTTTAACACGATTAGGGAGAAGTTTCCATATGAGCGAAGCAATAAATCGAACAGGCCAGAAAAAAACTTTCCATATGAAAAGTAATATCCAAATCACCATTTTCCATAACACATGTCCAATTGAAAGCAGTATACGAAATAAGAATAATATAAATGCAATAAATAGCTGCGCTATAATAATAACAGGTTTTATCATGAGTAGCTGTATAATTTGAACAAAAAAGTGTGTTGTTTGCACAAAAATATAGATGAGAAAATTTAACAGTCTCATGTATATTGCTTTCAACATGCTTTGATATGCCGCAAAACCACATAACAATGCTAAAAATACATATATCCGTAGTTCAGCTTCATTTACAAGAAGTAATACGTAAAAAACGAATAATGCTTGGACAATCCAAAATAGTATATCATGTATAAATACAATCCAACGCTTACGTTCTTGACGTTTTAAAAATCGTTGGTATGTATCTAAAGACGCTCCAATCCAAGCACCCATTCCGATCATTGAGAGCATCGTATACAACTGAATTGTTAGACTCATTTAAACAACTTACTAAAGAAGCCTTTAGTTTTCTCCCCTTGATTCTCATCAATATACAGCATCTCATGAACTTTCCCTTTAATCGATACAACACCTTTTTCTACATCTAAATTTTTCATTTGCAAATTTTGACCGCGAATTGTTAAAAAGCCCATTACGGTCTCAAGTAAAAACTCTTCGCTATCAAAACTCTCTACCTGCTTTACACCGGTAATATCAATTACACGTCTGCCACGCATAATAATATCATGCTCTACAGAAACATTTTGTTGATTAGAAGACATAGGTGAGTAACCATTATTCACGTAAATCCCCCCATACATTTATACTAGCTAATAGTAATGTATGAAGGGATAATCGATTTTAGAACAAGCCTTCTTCGGCCTTTACTTTTTCTTCACGAACTAAGCTATACATATTTGCTGCATCTTCTTTTTTAGTCGTTTCTTTCAATTCATTTATTTTTACAGTTACTACTTTTTGACCAAAACGAATTGTTAATTCATCAGCTACTTTTACATCTGAACTTGCTTTTGCCACTTGACCATTAATGGATATTCTTCCTTGATCAGCTACTTCTTTCGCCAATGTTCTTCTTTTAATTAAACGTGATACTTTTAAAAACTTATCTAGACGCATATTAAATCCCCCTATTAACGCTCTGTTTGTTTTGCCTCTTCCCAGAAAACATCTAACTGCTCTAATGATAGATCTTGCATCTCTTTCTTCATTTCAGCTACCTTTGCTTCCATGTATAAAAAACGACTGACGAATTTCTCATTTGTTGAACGTAACGCTTCTTCTGGATCTATTTTATAATGACGAGCTATATTAACAAACGCAAATAGTAAATCGCCAAATTCACTTAACATCTTCGCCTCATCCATGTTTGTAACTTCTTGTTGGAACTCTTGCCATTCTTCTAAGGCTTTCTCTATCATCGGCTGTACATCAACCCAATCGAAACCAACCTTACCAGCTTGTTTCTGGATTTCATAAGCGCGTAGTAACTGCGGCAAACTTTTTGGAACCCCATTTAAAACAGATTCTTTTACAAACCCTTTTTCTTGTTTTTTAATTTCTTCCCAATTGGCAATTACTTCATCGGCATTATTTACATCCGTATTCCCAAATACATGTGGATGACGACGAACCATTTTCTCAGATAAAGTTCGAATAATATCATCTATAGAGAACCAACCTTCGTCCTCTCCGATTTGGGCATGAAGCATAACTTGTAATAATACATCACCCAGTTCTTCTACTAAGTGATCATCATCCTCTTCATCAATTGCTTCTAATACTTCATAAGCTTCCTCAATTAAATATTTCTTTAAAGATTGATGTGTTTGCTTTTTATCCCATGGACAGCCATTCGGGCCACGAAGATCTGCAATAATTTCTCTAAGCACATCAAACTGTTGATACAAGGACGCACGTTCCTGAACTGGCGGTACGTACACACTCGTTAAATTATTCAACTCCGTTTCATGATCTAACATGTACAACGGTACCTTTTTAACTTGTTCAAATGAAGTTCCTGCAGCTGTTACGATATACACTTCATAATCATCTGGCAGCATCTCCATTAATGTTAATTTCACATCAGATGCAACGAATGCATCATATACTTGGCAAAAGATTAAATGTTGACGTAATTCTAATTGTCCTCTTTCAAATGATGTAGCGTCAATTAATTGGAATCCTTCAATCGGATCAATCTTAAGACTTGCAAACATAGGATCAAGGAAACTTTGCCCACCTTCAATTCGCACTTCAATATTCGCTACTTCACTTTTTTCCAATAGTAGCTGAACCGTTCTTTCCGCTACAAGTGGATGCCCTGGAACAGCATAGATGATTTCTGCACCTTCAGCTTGTTTTAGCAATGTATTCGCAATTGTTTCATATACAATTTCAAATGTATCATGTGCTTCATATACATTGTCAAAAGCAGTATATTGTATACCTTCTTTCTCCAACTCTTCTATAACGGGATGTTCCTTCGTTCTAACAAACATGTGATCTGCTTCTTTTATTTTTCTATATACACCCATCGTTAACTGATCTAATTCACCAGCACCTAATCCTAAAATAGTAATGATTCCACTCACAACCTGTCACCTCTATCCACTCTTCTTCAATGAACCTTCTTTTTTCTCTTTTTTCATAACGGTTCCTATTTCTGCTTTTGTAAATACACGTAATTTTAAAATGAAAAACATATATGCCAATCCGCCGATGGCTACACCTAACAACGCCTCAAGTGTTGCAACACCTCTATGACTTGTATCCATTACTAATCCAGACATTTGCAATACACGCATAAACATTATTAGTACAAATCCCATACCGATACCACTAATAACTATACCTAACATATTCCGTTTGTCGATAAGCGATTCGGATACAGCTCGCATAAGTAATACACTATTTAGTATAGAAATTACAATTAACGCAACTAGCGTCGCAATTGCAGCTCCCTTCACACTAAAATATGGCATTAATATATAATTTAAAGCTAACTTTAAACAACCGCCAAATATAACGAATATTGCTGGTTTTAATGTTTGTCCTAACCCTTGCAAAATAGAAGCAGTTGTAATCGACAATGAACTAAATAAAATAGATAAAGATAAAATAGATAAAACATCTGACCCATCACTATTTTCAAACAACATAATATTCGTAGGTTGGATAATACAAGTTAATCCAATGGCTGCTGCAAATCCGATAACAAATGTTATTTTCATCGCTAACCTTACCTTTTCTCGAATAAAGGTAAGATCCCCTCTTTCCTTCGCTGCTGTAATAATTGGAATAAGCGACAACGAGAAGGAAGTTGTCACGACAGTACCCAATTGCATAAGCGGGATACTTCTGTCATAAACACCTTTTAACACCTTTGCACTTTCAACTGGCTCTCCCGCTCCAATAAGTAGAGAATAGAAAGAAATAGAATCAGCCATTTGTATAAAAATAAGCACTAAGTTACTAACACAAATCGCTAACCCCTGCCAAAACAGGATTTTTATAATCTTCTTTTTCCCTTTAATCCTCTTTACACTTTTGAAGAATATAGAACGAAAGTCATGACGCATATAAAGTATAAGTACGATAATCCCAATCAATCCACCTGCGATTGAACCGAGCATAGCACCTGCACCAACTGTATATAAATCAAATTCGTGAGCAATTAGGAATAGAGATAAAAATACAATAATAGAAACACGAATCGTTTGTTCTATCACTTGCGAAACAGCTGTTGGCATCATATTATTGAATCCCTGGAAATATCCTCTTGCTACAGATAAAAACGGCATCAATATGAATGAAAAGGAAATAACGCGTAATAGCTTATCTAATTGTATATCGCCCATAGCTATCGCAATTGCTTCGGCACCAAAGAACAATGTAAAAAATCCTATGAAACCAATCCCTAATAAAAACCAAAAAGATACACAAATAATTTCCTCTGCTTCTTGTTTTTTCCCTCGCTCTAATCGTTCCGCAACCATTTTTGAAATTATAATAGGGAACCCATAAGTAGCTAAAATTAAACAAAATCCATAAAATGGATAAATTTGTTGGTAAATATAAAAACCAATGTCACCCGCTATATTTTGATATGGAATACGGTAAAAGGCGCTTAATACCTTTGTAACAAAACTTGCGATTGTTAATATAATAGCCCCACGCCAAAAGGCTTGATACTTCTTCGATTCCATGCAAGAAAACTCCTTTTTCTATTCTCACCCCTCGTATTATATCATAAAGAAAAGGACAAGCTTCCTTACCTACACAAGTAAGAATACGTTCGTGCAACGTTAGAAATATTCAATGAAAAAAGGTAGCAAAGCGCTACCTTCATTCAATATACATATATCTCCAAATAATTGATTTCTCAAGAAGAAATATCATAATTAGGAAAGATTGCTACTTCTAAAATCATACACCTTTACTGTTCCATTTGTTTCGCTAAGAAACTGGCAGCAGTATTGACCGCCTTGTGCTCTATTTCGCTTATAATCGCTTCTTTTGAAAAAATAATGACAGCCCCAATTGGGTCTCCATTTGCAACAATCGGCCCAACTGTATAAGAATGAACCTTTTCTGTTACACCATCAATAATGGAAATATCACTTTCATCCGTCATAATAACAGACTTTCTTTCTTCCATCGTTTTTTCAATTAGATCGCCAACGCTTTTATTTAAGTATTCTTTTTTTGATACACCTGATACTGCGATAATAGAATCTCGATCACATACAAGCACATTATGTCCTAAGCTATCATATAAAGCATCTGCATATTCTTTTGCAAAATCACCTAGCTCGCTAATTGGAGAATATTTCTTTAAAATTACTTCTCCATCGCGATCTACAAATATTTCTAGCGGGTCCCCTTCTCGAATACGTAAAGTTCTACGAATTTCCTTCGGGATTACTACCCTACCTAAATCATCAATTCGACGTACGATTCCAGTTGCTTTCATTCTAATGCTGCCTCACTTTCTACTGATGATCAAAGTGGTGAATTTACCTGTTCATGTAAAAATCACCAACTGTTAGACATAGTATTTTACACATTAGTTCTTCTATGCACGTCGAATTGCATTTTTTTATCTAATATTAGGCATTTATGACTTCTTTTTTTACATCTGGCAAGCCTTTTAATAAATTTTCAGCAATTGTTAACCACTTCGATGTCTCTAAGCCATTTGTTTTCATGACGATTTTCAATTGTGATCCTTCCATTCCTAGACCGATCATTCGTCCAAAACTATTTCCAAGCATGAATAATTTTCCGCCATCAATGTTTTGACTCGCTTGTTCTGAGAACAGAATTGTTACTTCAAATTTATTTTGCTTAATTAATTCAATTTGTTCTTTCATTGCTAATACTTTAATATTTGCGATTTGTAATAAGTAACCAACTTCTTGCGGGTAATCACCAAATCTATCTATCATCTCTTCCTGCAATTCTTCAATATCCTCAATTGCAGAAACACCTCTAAACTGTTTATACATCATAATTTTTTGTTTACTATCAGAAATATAAGCATCCGGTAAATATGCATCTACTTCTAAATCAATTTCAACATTAACTGTATTTTCAACTCCGTCTGTTCCTCTACGCTGTTCAATTGCATCTTTTAACATTTGAGAATATAAATCAAATCCGACAGAATCAATAAATCCATGTTGTTCGGCTCCTAACAAGTTACCAGCACCACGAATTGATAAATCTCGCATCGCAATTTTGAAACCAGATCCAAGCTCTGTGAACTCCTTAATGGCTTGCAGGCGCTTCTCCGCAACTTCCGATAACACTTTATCCCGTTTATATGCAAAGTAAGCATATGCAACACGATTAGAACGTCCAACACGCCCACGAAGCTGATACAACTGCGATAATCCCATACGATCTGCATCAAATACAATTAATGTATTTACATTTGGAATATCTACACCCGTCTCAATAATCGTTGTACTTACAAGAACATCATGCTGTCCTTCTAAAAACGATAGCATAACAGACTCTAATTCACTCTCGTTCATTTTCCCATGTGCATAAGTTACACGCGCATCTGGAACTAACATCGAAATTTCATCTGCTTTTCGTTCGATATCCTCTACACGATTATATAGGAAGTAAACTTGACCACCTCTTGCAAGCTCCCGTTCTATCGCTTCTCGCATTAATGCTGGATTATACTCTACTACATATGTTTGAACTGGGAAACGATTTTCCGGCGGCGTCTCAATAACAGATAAATCACGCACACCAAGCATAGACATATGGAGCGTACGCGGAATCGGAGTTGCCGTTAATGTTAATACGTCAACATTTGCTTTTAATTGTTTAATTTTTTCTTTATGCGTTACACCAAATCTTTGTTCTTCATCAATAATAAGAAGACCTAAATCTTTATAAGTAACATCTTTAGATAAAATACGGTGCGTTCCGATTACAATATCTACTGTGCCATCTTTTAAACCTTTAATTGTTTCATTTTGCTGCTTTCTCGTACGGAATCTACTTAATAATCCTATATTGATTGGATAATCTTGAAAACGCTCTCGAATTGTTTCATAGTGTTGTTGTGCAAGGATCGTTGTCGGCACTAAAATTGCAACTTGTTTTTCATCCATAATTGCTTTAAACGCCGCACGAATAGCTACTTCCGTCTTTCCATATCCTACATCACCACAAAGAAGCCTATCCATCGGACGTCCACGTTCCATATCCTTTTTAATCTCTTCAATAGAACGTAATTGATCCTCTGTCTCTTGATACGGGAAAGAGGACTCGAATTCTTGTTGTTCTGCCGTATCCGGTGTATATGCATAACCCTTTGAAGCTTCGCGCTCAGCATATAGTTTAATTAGGTCATCCGCAATGTCTTGTACAGATTTTTCAACTTTCGTTTTGACCTTCTTCCAATCATTTCCACCCAATTTATAAACTTTCGGATCCTTACCCTCAGATCCTACATATTTTTGCACTTGGTCAATTTGTTCAATTGGAACGTATAACTTATCATTACCTTGATATTTAATATTCAAATAATCTTTATGAACACCGTTAATCTCTAATGTTTCAATACCTAAGAATTTACCTATACCATGATTTACATGAACTACATAATCCCCAACTTTTAATTCCGAATAACTTTTAATACGTTCAGCATTCGATAACTTTTGCTTACGTTGTGATTTTTTAACTTTCTTATGAAAAAGCTCTTTTTCAGTAATGACAACAAGCTTTTGCATCGGCATTTCAAATCCTGCATGTAAATCACCTACAGCAATTTGTAACCTTCCAGGCAATAATATATCTGTGCCTTCTACAATATCTGCCTCAATATCATAATCACTTAAAATATGTTGTAGTTTTTTCACACGTTCATCATCTGTACCTAACACAACAGTCGTAAAATGCCCTTCGTTCCATCTATCAATTTCAGTTTTCAACAACTGCATCTGCCCATGGAAATCCTGCATTGTTTTACATGTCACATTCACAATGTTTTGCGGATGTGTATGTGCTATATGACGTAAGAATAACGTTAAATATACAAAACTTCTTTTTTTATGATGAAGAAATTCTTCAAACGAATGAGAGAAAGATAAATCTTGAATGATTGTTCCCTCACCGAGAAGGGATATATACCATTCCGCCTCTTCCGTTTCAAGATGTGATGCTGTTTCTTGAATACGTGAAATCTCATCTAAAATCACAACACCATCTTCTGGTAAATAATCTATCAGACTAGCAGGTTCGTTATAGAAAATAGATAAATATTTAAACATCTGTTCTATACTTTGCCCGTTTTTTAACATCTCAATTTCATGACTTACCGTCTCAAGCACTGTAGTCTTCAACTTATCATCAGAAAGTTTTTGCATCGTCTTAGTCAGACCTTCTTCAAGATGCTTAATTCCTGATTTCAATTCTTCCTGCGAAAATAAAAACTCTGTTGCTGGACCAAATCTAACACTTTCTTTTTTATCTTGAGAGCGCTGTTCATCCACATCAAATAATCGAATAGAATCGACTTCTGTATCGAAAAATTCAATACGAAATGGTAACTCTTCAGTTAGTGGATATATATCTAATATTCCCCCACGCAAACTAAATTCTCCAGGAGCTTCTACCATAGACTTACGCTCATAGCCAATATGATGTAAAGTATGCAAAAATGTATCTAAATCAATCTCTTGCCCTAGACTGATTTCGATTTGCCTTTGCTTCCACAACTCTTTCATTGGTAAAAATCTGCGTAGCCCTGCAACTGGTGCTACAATAATCCCATGCTCTCCTGCAGCTAAGCGATTTAAGACTTCAATACGTTGCGCCTTCAATTCTGGGCTTGCAACACCAAGTTCTGATGCTATCAATTCATTTACTGGATATAGCCATACATCTTTTTCACCAAGTAACGCCACTAAATCTTCATGTACTTTTTGTGCTTGGTATAAATTATGCGTCACAATAAGTTGTGATTTTTTTGTTTTTTTATATAAGGCCGCCATTAATAACGAACGAGAAGAGGTTGCCATACCTGATACAAGTTGCTCTTTTAAACCATCTTCTAATCCATTAATGACCGATTGGATCTCTTCATTTTTATAAAATTGCTCTAATAAACCTATCATTTTCAAAACCCCTCTCAACATAAAAGAGCAAGCCACTATATTTTATGCAAATATTTCGGAAAAAGAAAACAGAAAAATGCTTTGGACATGCCAAAGCGACAACATTTTATTGCAGAAATTTTTCATATTCATAATACTCAGGATAAGATGCGAGCGTTTCTTGACACAATTCACAAATCGTTTTTATATATATATTTCCATTCTCATGAAAATGAATCATTTCTACTACTTCTTGCTCTGTTAGTTGAAATAAAACGTCGCTATATACTTTTTCTGCGGTAACGGAGCCTACATTACTCCCGCAATGTCTGCAATAATAATACCCTTCCATACTAGCCTCCTAAAAATCCAATTACTGCTAGTATGGGTAAAAATAAAATAAAATATTCCCAATCGTACTCTTAACTATTGAAAGTATTCATAATTTGAAGAAAAGGTTTATTTAACCATTCTTCACATGCATCTGCTGCTTTTTCAATAGAATGATTTACATCAGGAATCTCTTCTGATGTAAAACGTCCTAATACGTAATCTACTACCTTCATTCCATTTTTCGGACGATCGATTCCCATACGGATACGTTGAAACTCTTGTGTTCCTAAATGTGAAATTGTTGATTTCACACCATTATGTCCACCCGCACTGCCTTTCATACGAAGGCGTAATTTACCTACAGGGATGTCTAAATCATCGTACAGAACAACGAAGTCCTCTACATCAATTTTATAGTAATCCATTAACGGACGAATACTTTCCCCAGATAAATTCATATATGTAAGTGGCTTTAATAAGATTACTTTTTCTCCATTAACAAATCCTGCACCAAATACTCCTTTAAACTTTTGTTCGTTCAAAGAAATATTCCAACGCTTTGCAAGTTCATCAATCGCCATAAATCCAATATTATGCCTTGTTAATTCATATTCTCTACCTGGGTTCCCAAGTCCTACTATCAATTTCATTCTTGTACCACTACTTTCTTTTTTCGATACGAAAAGACGTAACCAATCTTGGTTACGTCTCATTCTATCCAATTAATTGAATAATACACTTACAGATTCTTCTTCGTATACACGAATGATTGCTTCTCCGATTAGTGGAGCAACTGAAAGTTCATGTACTTTGTCGATTTTCTTCTCTTCTGGTAATACGATAGAGTTCGTTACAACTAACTCTTTAATATTTGAGTTTTGGATACGCTCAATTGCTGGACCAGATAATACTGGGTGTGTACAGCAAGCATATACTTCAGAAGCACCGTTCTCAACAAGAGCGTTTGCTGCTAATGTAATTGTACCAGCTGTATCAATGATGTCATCAATTAAAATTGCTGTTTTACCTTCAATATTACCGATAATGTTCATTACCTCAGATACGTTCGGACGAGGACGACGCTTATCAATAATAGCGATCGGTGCTTTTAGGCGATCTGCCATTTTTCTAGCACGAGTTACTCCACCGTGGTCAGGTGACACGATTACGATATCTTTAAGACCTTTTGTTTCAAAGTAATCTGAAAGAATTGGTACACCCATTAGGTGGTCGATTGGGATATCAAAGAACCCTTGAATTTGTGGAGCATGTAAATCTAGAGTGATTACACGAGTTGCACCTGCTGTTTCAAGCAAGTTTGCTACAAGTTTCGATGTAATTGGTTCACGAGAACGCGCTTTACGGTCTTGACGCGCATAACCATAGTAAGGAATAACAATATTAATTGTTTTTGCAGATGCACGCTTTAATGCATCGATCATAATAAGTAATTCCATGATATGTTCGTTTACTGGGAAGCTTGTAGATTGAATAATGAATACATCGCAACCACGGATACTTTCTTCAATGTTAATTTGAACTTCTCCATCACTAAAACGATCAACAGAACATTTTCCTAGTCCTACTCCAATATGCTTTGCAATTTGCTCAGCAAGTTCCTTATTAGAGTTTAAAGAGAATACTTTCAAATTAGAATTTAGATATTGAGTCGACATCTAGATTAACCCTCCACATTATGATTTTTTCTTATTCAGCAATTGATCAACATAGTCTTCTTTGTTAACTTGACGTGCACGTGCTACAGATAATGCTTTTGATGGAACATTCTCTGTAATTGTAGAGCCTGCTGCCACATAAGCACCGTCTTCAACTGTTACAGGAGCAACAAGGTTTGAATTACATCCAATAAATACCCCGTTACCAATCACAGTTTTGAATTTATTCTTACCGTCATAGTTCACCGTAATTGAACCACAACCAAGATTCACGTCTTCTCCAACTTGTGCATCCCCGATATAACTTAAGTGTGAAGCTTTACTTCTATTACCAAAAACAGTTTTTTTGATTTCCACGAAGTTTCCAACGCGTACTTCATCTCCAATAACTGAATCTGGGCGAATATGTGCAAATGGGCCAACCGATACTTCTGTACCAAGCTTACTATCATGTACAGTAGATTGACGAATTGTCGTACGATCTCCAATTTCACTATCGCGAATTACTGTATGCGGTCCAATCTCACAATCAGAACCAATTACAGTGTTCCCCTCAATAATTGTTCCTGGATGAAGAACTGTATCACTACCGATAATTGCATCAGCAGAAATATACGTGTTACTTGGATCAATAATAGTAACACCATTTACCATGTTCTTTCGGTTGATACGGTTTTTCATAATAATTTCCGCTTGCGATAGAGCGACTCTGTCGTTAACACCTAACGTTTCATCGAAGTGCTCTGTTTGATAAGCTGATACAATATGACCTTCATTTTTTAAAATTTCAATAACATCTGGCAGGTAATATTCACCTTGTACGTTATCATTTGAAACTTTAGAAAGTGAAGCGAATAAAGCTTTATTATCAAAACAATACGTACCTGTATTGATTTCTTTAATAGCTAATTCTTTCTCATTTGCATCCTTATGCTCAACAATCTTTTCAACATGACCATTCTCATTACGAACGATACGACCATATCCAGCAGGTTCTTCTATGTAAGCTGTTAATACCGTTGCCATTGCCCCTGCTTCTTTATGTTGCTGAAGTAATGCTTCCATCGTTTCAGCAGTTATTAGCGGTGTATCACCACAAATAACTAAAGTTGTTCCTTCTTCGTTTGCAAGTACACTTGCAGCTTGATCTACAGCATGTGCTGTACCAAGTTGTTCTGCTTGTAATGCAAACTCACTTACGTTTCCTAGCTGTTCTTGTACCATTTCAGCACCATGTCCTACGACTGTTACAAGTTTCTGCAATCCTAATTGAGATACTTGATCGACAACATGTTGTACCATAGGTTTTCCACATACAGGATGAAGCACCTTGTATAGCTTAGACTTCATACGTGTGCCTTTACCTGCCGCTAGAATCACTGCAAATCTGTTTGACATATAGACCCTCCATCGCAACCTATTTATCCATTAACGATATTATCCTAAATCATCATATATTTCAAGAAACACATTTTAACTATTAAATTTTACCATAATTCTTATAAGATGTTTTACTCTTTAGTATCTTTTTTAAGAAATAAGCTATACTATTTAAAATGATTTTGAAAAAATTAGAAGTTCCCCTCTTTATTTTATTTAATTCGAAATTTTCTAAACGAAATATATGTATAAACACAAAAAAAACAAACCCCTGTAAATGCTTACAGGAGTTTGTTGCAAAATTATAGGGCTTCCTTTAAAAAGCCCTTTTCATTCGAATTTTACGAAGCGCCCGCTTCTTCAAACTCAACCTCTTCTAACTCGCCTAAACGATGATACTCTGTTAAAACCGCATCTTGAATTTTAGAGCGTGTACCAGAATTAATTGGATGTGCAATGTCACGGAATTCTCCATCTGGAGTACGTTTACTTGGCATTGCTACAAATAATCCATTATTACCATCAATTACACGAATATCATGAACAACAAATTCATGGTCTAGAGTAATAGAGGCAATTGCTCTCATGCGGCCTTCTGTGTTTACGCGGCGTAATCTTACGTCAGTCACTTCCATCTTGTGTTCACCACCCTTTTCTAAATAAGCGATATATTTGTATAAATTCCACAAAATTTCTATTTTCCCTTTAATTTTTTAAAAATTTTTAAGATAAAAATTTTTAATGTAATTGAATATAGAGATTAGTGGAGGTTATCGCTTACAAAGAATTACTTAACTAGGGCAATTACTTCAATTTCAACTGAAACATCTTTCGGTAATTTTGCTACTTGTACGCAAGAACGAGCTGGCTTATGAGCAGAGAAATAAGATCCATATACTTCATTAACAGCATTAAAATCATCCATGTCTTTTAAGAATACTGTTGTTTTTACTACCGTATCAAATGAAGCACCTGCTTCTTCTAATACTGCTTGTAAATTTTGAAATACTTGCTCTGTTTGTACTGTTACGTCTCCTGCTACAAGCTCTCCACTTGCAGTTAACGGAATTTGTCCTGAACTGTAAAACATATTATTTACAATAATCCCTTGTGAATATGGTCCAATCGCTTGTGGTGCATTGTTTGTTTGAACAACTTTCATACTTTTCACCCTTTTATTATTTATTTTTACTCTTTAAAAATAGTGTACGAAAAGCAGTTTGTCCATCTATTTTATAACTTATAAATAGAATAAAAAAAGATAAAGCTATTTGCTTTACCTTTTTACTCAGCCTCTACAAGCCCTTCATCAAATGGTGCCAGTGAATAATTTCCCTTTTCCACTTGAATCGCTTTTTCTTTCACATCAACTTCCGATAGACGAATTAATGATACAAAATTATTAATTAGTCTTTCTTCAATATCCGTAGACTCTACTAATACACCAATACCAACAACATTAGCTTTAAACTCTTCTAACATACTCATCATACCTTGAATGGTTCCGCCAGCTTTCATGAAGTCATCAATAATTAAAACATTGGATCCTTCTGGAAGGCTACGCTTCGCTAACGTCATTGTTTGAATTCGCTTAGAAGAACCTGATACATAGTTAATACTAACAGTTGGTCCTTCTGTTACCTTATTATCTTTTCTTGCAATCACTACCGGTACATCTAAGTAGTTCGCCACTGCATATGCAAGTGGAATCCCCTTCGTTGCCACCGTCATAACTGCATCAATTGGTTGCCTAGCAAAAACAGAAGCAAACAAACGACCTGCGCCATTAATATGACGAGGATTACTTAAAAGATCTGTCATATATAAGTAACCACCAGGCAAAATACGATCTGGATTTTCAAATAAGCTACACAGCTCACCAATAATTAGATCTGCCTCTTCTTCACTTATATATGGTATATATTTCACTCCTCCTGCTGCTCCTGGTATCGTTTGCAATGTGCCGACCCCTTGTTGTTCAAACGTTTGCTTAATAATAACTAAATCTTCACTAATAGAAGACTTAGCTGATTGATACCTTTCAGCAAAAAAAGTGAGAGAAACTAGCTGACGAGGGTTTTGTAACAAGTAATAAGTCATATCGACTAATCTTGTACTTCGTCTAATTTTCATACTCCCACCTCAAATCACGAATATTCTAAACAAATCATAACGTATTATACGTCTTTATTCAAGCGTTTCTCGCTCTCCTAATAAACGTACTGCGTATACTTGTTCACAAAATCCTTTTAATCCGTTATATATACGATGCATTCGCGAATCATGGTGCACAAGACCGAATACAGTTGGACCACTACCACTCATTAATACGGCATCTGCTCCAAATCGCTTCATCTGTGCCTTAATACGTGCAACTTCAGGATGCATCGCAAACGTTACATCTTCTAAAACATTACCGACAGTATCACAAATCCCTTTGTAGTCTCCAGCATTTATGACATCCACCATTTTATCTACATTTGGATGTGTAACTCGATTTAACTTTAAATTTCCATACACATCAGCAGTAGATACACCAATATGGGGTTTTGCTAAAATAACCCAACAAGAAGGTGGAGTTTTTATGTGCTCAATCTGCTCCCCTCTTCCAGTGGCAATTGCTGTCCCACCATATACGCAAAACGATACGTCTGACCCAATTTCTGCGCCAAGCTCTGCTAACTGATCAATTGTAAGCCCTAAATTCCATAATTTATTAAGACCACGTAATGTCGCTGCTGCATCACTACTTCCACCCGCTAATCCAGCTGCTACTGGAATCGTTTTTTCAATAGTAATAGATACACCCTTTTTCACATTAAACTTCTCTTTTAATAATTTCGCTGCTTGATAAGCCAGATTTCTTTGGTCGTCTGGGACATACCGATTATGGGATAAAATTTCAATACGGTCTTCTGCTAATTCCATTAGTTCTAAACGATCCGCTAAATCAATTGTTGTCATAATCATTTTCACTTCATGATATCCGTCTTGTCTTTTTCCCAGTACATCTAACGACAGATTAATCTTTGCTGGTGCTTTCACTAGTAGCTTCAATCTATTCACCCACTCTATGTACTCAATCTTTTATCGTTTATTTTACCATAAATTTATAGTAAGACGATGACACTTCCCTAATTATAACGAAAAGCATTCAGAATGAAACTACTTATGTAAAATGATGGCACCTTTTATAGTACAAAAAGCCGAGGAATCACTCCTCGGCTACCGTAGCATAGAAAGTATCTTACAACTACTGGTTTTGTTTCATTAATTGCTGTTCTGCAATTTCTATAGCACGTTTCACCATGTTACCAGCATCTTTCGCACGAATTCCGCCCCATCCTTCTTTCTGAACAACATCATAAAAGCCCAACTCTTTTGCAAGCTCTTCTTTAAATTGATTCGACATGACACCTCTTCGTCTACTCAATGCAGAGTCCCTCCTTATTTTGCTACGGTATCATTAGTATGCAAAATAATATAGCTTTTCATTTGTGGGAATATATGTAACGATACATGAATTATAAAATCACTTCATTATGAGGTTCACCATAAAATGTTAGCTCTACTGTCTCTGTTAAAACATCCGCATAACTATACGACACACGTTGCAACGTATCTTCTTGTTGATCCAGTTGTACAACAAAAACAGAACGGTACGTTTCTGCAAGTACACCTGATTGTTCTACAGTTTTTCTTCTCCCACTGTTTGCCTTTAACATCAGTCTCTGTCCAAGATGGTGATCTAATTCGCTTTTAATTTCATCTAAACGTTTTGACATATACTTCGTTACACCTCGCTGTAATTTAGATTGAACACTTAAAACACGATATATCTATCCCAATTATTAACCGCAACTCACAGACAATATCATTATAAAAGCATCATGCGTTCGAATAGATAGAAGAAATACTATATTGTAAAAGTATCATTATGTAGTCTGTGCGTTCTTGTCTCTTTTTATCCAAACAGATTTAAATCCTCTCCATACAAAAAAGCAAGATACATATGTACCTTGCTTATTCTTCATAATGTTGAAAAGGTAAGCCAGTTCGTAAAATCCCCCTCGTCTCAATCCCGCCAAGCCCCTTTTCACCAGTAATCGTATTACGTACAACATCCCATACATTAACCCTTTCCATAAATGACGTAAAACTAATTTTACCAACCACATATACAGGATCTAGTGCGTGAATATTAATTCTAGATGGGGAACTAGCAAAATTAGCGCCTGCTCGAATTAATGCTTCAAAGTGTGATTGACATGCCCCAGCAAAAATAACGAGTTGATCCAATGATGGATATTTTTTTCTCACTTCTCGAACAGCCTGTACAAAATGCCTTGAATGCCTATAGGCTGCTAAATCTCCCTTTACGCCTTTTGATTTTGTATACGCATCGTGCCCTGTAATAACTAAAATGTCCGGACGAAAATGGTCTATTAAATCTACTACCTTTTCATGCATCTCCGTTTCTTTACAATGAATACCTTGTACAGGAACACCAATTTTATTATATAAATCTAGGCACTTGCGCAAATATAACGGGTCTCCATCTATATGCAATACACGCCCTGGCATTTGAAAATAATTCACTTCACTTGTATATCCACCAGTTGAAGTGTGTTCATGCCTTTGTTTCATTAATACGTAATCTTGTTGAAACAAACGATACGTCCGCTCCATTGTTTCTTTCTCACGCTTCGCTCTCTTTTTATGTTCTCGTTGATCTATACTAATTAAATCTTCAAGTGGCGCATCTGCCACTAATCTAATTTCCTCTCCAAACAATATAGCTATCTCACCTTTTATTTCTATAATACGAAAAAGGATATCCCTATTATGAGAATATCGTTCCACTAATTCTCCAACATGTAAAGCCATTCTCCTACCTCCAAACTCGTTAGGCCATCTTACCTGTTTTTAAAGTATGAATTTAGGAGGAGAAAGGTGACAAAAGGGACAGTTCAAATTGAACTGTCCCTTTTGTACCCTTATGATAACTTATGAAGAACTAATGCATTACTTAATGTCGCAAACTCTTCGATAGATAGCGTTTCGCCTCTTCGTTTTGGATCAATTCCTACTTCTGTTAAAATCCGATTCAACAGCTCTTTATCTTTCGGGAAACCATTTAAATTATTTGATAAATTATTCATTAAAGTTTTACGACGCTGTGCAAAACTTGCTCGTACTACTTCAAAGAAGAATGTCTCATCTGTTACCTCTACCACTGGTTTAGGACGCTTTAGGAGGCGAATAATTGCAGAATCAACATTCGGTTGTGGCACAAACACTGTACGCGGTACAGTCATAACTGTTTCTACCTCTGTATAATACTGAATAGCAATGGATAAAGAACCATACTCTTTCGTTCCAGGCTTAGCTGCTAAACGATCCCCAACTTCTTTTTGCATCATAACAACGAATCCACGAACCGGTAATTTCTCTTCCAGCAATTTAAATAAAATTGGCGTTGTAATATAGTATGGTAAATTAGCTACTACCATTACATCTTGTCCTTCTTCAAATTGCTCACTAAACACCTCATGTACATCTGCCTTTAGTACATCTTTATTGATAACTGTAACATTGCCATATGGAGCTAACGTCTCATCTAAAATCGGTAATAACCTTTGATCAATTTCAAAAGCCACTACTTTTTTGGCACGCTTCGCTAATTGTTCCGTTAATGCACCGATACCTGGTCCAATTTCAATTGCACCACTTTCTGAACCAATTTCAGCGTGATCAACGATACGATTTAATACATTCGTATCAATTAAAAAATTTTGCCCTAAACTTTTTTTGAATGAAAATCCATACTTTTCAACAATGTCTTTCGTACGATTTGGCGTTGCGATATCCTTCATTTTCTTTCCTCCTGTATGACTTGCTTATAAGCTTCTGCAAATGATTCTTTTGAAACTTGAAACATTTGTAAACGTTTATGTAACTGTTTTGCGTTTGTATAACCAATCTTTAATAGCTTACCCATTCTTTCTCTGCGACTCTTTGCCATTTCTCCGCCCACTAAACCTGCATCGACTAAATCGCTCCAACTAATTTCACTTGTGTAAGCTTCCATTTCTTCATGTATATTCTCTAAAGCACGGCGAATTGATTCATTAGAAGCATGTTCAATTCCGACACCTTTTTTCCTCTTAGCAAGTGCTTCTTCCTTCGGTAAAAAAGCATGTTTACATCCAGGTACCTTATCAGAAATAATTTTTCGAATACGCTCTCCAGGATAATCCGGATCTGTGAAAATAATAACGCCTCGTTTTTGCAGCGCTAATTTAACTTGTTCAATAACATGATCACCGATTGCTGAACCGTTCGTTTCAATTGTATCCGCATCAACAGCACGCTTAATTGCAACTGTATCATCTTTACCTTCTACAACGATAATCTCTTTAATTTTCATGCTTGCCTCCACACTCGTTTCGTCTCTACTTAGTAAAACAAAAAAATGACGACTTTTCCATTATTATTTTCCCCATTGTTACATTTTAAAAAATAGAATATCTAAAACTTTGTTCTCTCTCCTTATTGTAACACTTACTCATTCACCCTCGTTTTCTCTACCACTTCTACTATTCCGTTTCTCAAAAAATAAAAAGAATGGGCTCCCCCATTCTTTTTATTCGACACCAAATAAAGCTTTTGCATTCTTAGTTGTTACTTCCGCTACCTCTTCATAAGAAATTCCTTTTAAGTTTGCAATTTCTTCTGCTACGAGTTTTACATAACTCGGTTCATTTCGTTTTCCTCGAAATGGATGTGGTGTTAAATACGGACAATCCGTCTCTATTAACAATTTCTCTAATGGAATCTCAGTAGCAACTTCTTTCGGTTTCTTAGCGTTTTTAAACGTAACCGGTCCACCTAATGAAATTAAAAAGTTCATATCAACACATCGCTCTGCTACTTCTACACTGCCGCTAAAGCAATGCATAATGCCTCCTACTTCAGCTGCATTCTCTTCTTCTAGAATATCAACAATATCTTGCGTTGCATCGCGGTTATGTATAATAATCGGCAACTTTACCTTTTTCGCTAACGCAATTTGTTTACGGAATACTTCTTTCTGTATTTCTTTTGACGACTTATCCCAGTGATAATCTAAGCCCATCTCTCCAAGTGCAACGACCTTAGGATGAGCAGTAAGTTCTTCTAACCAAGCTAAATGCTCTTCTGTCATGTCAATTGCATCAACTGGATGCCATCCAACCGCAGCGTAAATAAAATCATAGGCTTCAGCTAATTCAATCGCCTTTTTTATCGTTGCTTCATCAAAACCAACAACAACTGTATAAGTAACCCCCGCTTCTTTCATTCGGGCAATCACTTCTTGCAAGTCTTCTTCAAATTGCTCTGCATTCAAATGTGAATGTGTATCAAACAACATAATACATAACTCCTTTTATATTGAAATCCAATTTATTCTACGCAAATAAGCTCTTTCATAACTTAACGATAACAATACTACAATCTTAATGCAAAAATGAGAGTGTAAAAAGAAAAAAGACGCTTCACACATGTTACACGTGAAACATCTCTTTTCTTGTCTTAATTACTTGATTTTTGTACCATTTGGTAGATTTTGGTCAATCGATGCTAATGACAATACGCCATTCTCTTCACCCGCTAAAATCATACCTTGCGATAATTCACCGCGTAATTTTACAGGTTTTAAATTTGTTACACAAATAACCTTTTTACCTTTTAGGTCTTCTGGCGAATAGAATTTTGCAATTCCAGAAACAACTTGACGCTTTTCTGTACCTAAGTCTAGTTGAATTTTTAACAACTTGTCTGCTTTTTTCACAGGTTCCGCAGATAGTACTTCAGCTACACGCAATTCTACTTTAAAGAAATCATCAATTGTAATTTCTTCTGCCTTCGGTTCTTCTTCTTTTTTCTCTTCTACTTTAGGAGCAGAGGCTTTCATTTGTTCTTTAATGTACGCTACCTCTACTTCCATTTCTAAACGAGGGAAAATTGGTTGTCCTTTTTCTACTTTTGTTCCAGCTGGAATACATCCAATTGTAGACAGGCTTTCCCAAGATGTATGTGCTTCATCAGTCAGGCCAAGCTGAGCAAACATCTTGCTTGGTGCTACTGTTAAGAATGGCATAAGCATAATACCCGTTTGACGAAGTACTTCTGCTAAGTGAGCCATTACAGAAGCTAACTTTTCACGATCATTCTCGTCTTTCGCTAATACCCATGGTTGTGTTTCATCAATATATTTATTCGTACGGCTAACCAATTGCCAAATTGAGCTTAGAGCTACAGAGAATTCCATATTCTCCATTGCTTCTTCAACTTTTTTCAATGTATCTTTCGCAAATGTTACTAACGTTTCATCAAATTCCGTTACATTTGCTTTAAATGCAGGGATTTCTCCGTTAAAGTACTTATCAATCATAGCTACTGTACGATTTAATAAGTTACCTAAGTCATTTGCTAAATCGAAATTAATACGCTCCACAAATCCTTCTGGTGTGAATACGCCATCAGATCCGAATGGAACTTCACGAAGTAAGTAATAACGTAATGCATCTAATCCGTAACGATCAATTAATGTAACTGGATCTACTACATTTCCTTTTGACTTACTCATCTTTCCATCCTTCATTAAAATCCAACCGTGAGCAAAGACTTTTTTCGGAAGAGGTAAATCTAATGCCATTAAAATGATTGGCCAATAAATCGTATGGAAACGAACGATTTCTTTTCCAACTAAATGCACATCTGCTGGCCAGAACTTCTTATACATCTCTTCATTTTCTGTTCCATAACCTAATGCTGTAATGTAGTTAGATAATGCGTCAACCCATACGTAAATAACGTGTTTCGGATTACCTGGAACACGAACTCCCCAGTCAAATGAAGTACGGGAAACTGCTAAATCTTCTAAGCCTGGTTTAATGAAGTTATTAATCATTTCATTCTTACGAGACTCTGGCTGAATGAAATGTGGATTCTCTTCATAGAACTTTAATAGTCTGTCAACATATTTACCCATTCTAAAGAAATATGATTCTTCACGAACAAGTTCTACATCATGACCACTGTCTGGACTTTTTCCCCCAACTACTTTGTCACCTTCCATAATTGGATCTACTAATTGATGCTCCGTATAGAATGTCTCATCTTGTACAGAATACCAACCTTCATATTCATCAAGATAAATATCCCCTTGATCTACTAGTTGCTTGAAGATTTTTTCGACAACATCTTTATGACGATCTTCCGTTGTACGGATAAAGTCATCATAGGAGATATCCATCTTCTCCCAAAGTTCTTTAATTCCTGCAACGATGTTATCCACATATGCTTGTGGTGTAACATTTAATTCTTCTGCTTTCTTTTGGATCTTCTGTCCATGCTCATCAGTTCCTGTTAAATAATGAACATTATATCCTTGCATACGCTTATATCGTGCCATCGCATCTCCTGCTACTGTTGTATAAGCATGTCCAATGTGTAATTTTCCACTTGGATAATAAATTGGGGTAGTAATATAAAAGGATTTGTTTTCCTTTGTCATTGTTTTGGACCTCCCGGATAACCTCATATGTATTTATAAATAGTATATCAAAAACTTATATATAAAGTGAAACTTTAATCTGTGAGGGTCTTGTTCATTCCCACGGATTATCAACCCACACCAATCGGACTTTTACGAGCAATCCGACTTCCACTTAACTTCTTTGGCCCAGCCGAATTTAAAATTTAGAATCTTACTACTCGTTAATGCAGGATAAAAACAAGTTCATATTTTTATATTTATCATCTATTACTCATATTTCAAGAAAATATACAGTCATTACCTATAGTTTCTTGATTTTTCCGAAAATAAAGTGAAATAATAGTAGAAATTACTCAAATTCTATTATATATAAGAAGTAAGAAATCTATAAATCTTTTTAAAAAATATAGAATTAAAGAATTGACGGAAATGTAAATGATTGGTATCATATGTCCATAGGGTATTTTGTCGAAAAATGACGAATCTAAAAATAGACTCGAAACTTATAAACTATTTCTTTAGGAGGAAAAGAATTATGAAATCTACTGGTATCGTTCGTAAAGTTGATGAATTAGGTCGTGTAGTAATTCCGATCGAATTACGCCGTACTTTAGGTATTGCAGAAAAGGATGCTCTTGAAATCTATGTTGATGACGAGAAAATCATCTTAAAAAAATATAAGCCAAACATGACTTGCCAAGTAACTGGTGAAGTATCTGATGGTAACCTATCTTTAGCTGAAGGTAAAATTATCTTAAGCAAAGAAGGCGCTGAGCAAATCTTAAACGAGCTTCAAGATTATATCGAAACAGCAAAATAAGCTTCTCAATTATGAGAAGCTTATTTTTTATCGACATGATAGATTTGATATACATCGCGTTTCGACAAATCTCGATCTTTAGCGACTGTTTTTATCGCCTCTTTTGAATTCATACCTTTTTCGTTTATATAATGTTCAATATGATTATATACTGAAATAGATTCCCACCATTTTTCTTCTGGAGCAGGTTCTTCCGTTGAACCAGCTACTAAAATACAAAACTCACCACGAACTTCATTTTGTTTCGTCCACTCAATTGCTTCTTCAACTGTTCCTCGAATAAATTCCTCGAATTTTTTCGTTAACTCTCGGCATAATACGATTTCTCTATTTCCCAATACTTCTTGCATCGAGATTAAAGTATCATCCAGGCGGTGAGGCGCTTCATAAAACATCATTGTAGTTTGTATGTAACGAAGCTTCTCTAACTCCATTTTTCTTTCTTTTTTATTTCTTTGTAAAAACCCATAGAAATAAAACTGTTTTGTTTCAAGTCCTGATGCAATTAATGCTGTAAGGGCTGCATTTGCCCCAGGAAGCGGGATTACATGATATTGCTCAGCTACTGCCTCGACAACAATATCATAGCCTGGATCGGAAATACACGGCATACCAGCGTCACTAACAAGTGCTACAGTCTTTCCTTCATCTAACTTCTCTAATATTTTCTTTCCACTTACTTCTTTATTATGCTCGTGGTAACTCATAACAGGCGTTTCAATTTCAAAATAATTACAAAGTTTTTTCGTTTGTCTCGTATCTTCAGCAGCAATTAAATCCGCTTCTTTTAAAATTCGGATTGCACGAAATGTCATATCTTCTAAATTTCCAATAGGAGTTGGTACTAAATATAAAACTCCCTTTTCACTTTGTTGAAAGCTTTTTTGTTGCCACATAGCGTTCTCCTTTTTGCATATATTCTTCTTTTTGTTTTCTATTTAATTGCTTAAAATAATACTCTGCTTGCATAGCTGTACGTTTATCTTCATGAAATTCTACGTATTTTAAAGCAACAGGAAGTCTAGCACGCGTATACTTAGCCCCTTTTCCGCTATTATGGGTCTCAATCCGCTTCTCTATATGATTTGTATATCCAGCATAGTAACTTCCATCAGAGCACTCCACTACATAAAAACAATGCTTATTCTTCTCCATATAAAATCGAGCGAATCTCCTTTGTATATTCATTATTTTCTTCATATACAAAAAGAGGTGGCAATATTTTCAAATCTGCGTTTCCGTCCTTAATTCCTTCAATTAACAATGTATTCGCTTCTTTCCCTGCCTTAGGATAAACAAATCGTACACGCTTCGGTTCAATTTTGTATTTACGCATTAATGTAACAATATCTAATAAACGACCTGGACGATGTACAAATGCTACTTTCCCGCCTTGCTTTACTAACTGACTACTTGCAGATACAACATCCTCTAGTGTACACATAATTTCATGACGAGCTATCGCTAAATGTTCATTCATATTTTTTTCAGAAGTTGCAGGTGTTTGGAAATAAGGCGGATTACATGTGACAACATCATATTGATGACGCCCAAGTTTCTCCGGCATATCTTTCAAATCCCCGTGTATTAAGTGAATTCTTTCTTCCAACTTATTGTATTGGACACTTCTTATTCCCATATCATATAAGCGTTCTTGAATTTCTACACCAGTAATATTCCCTTTCGTCCTTGTACTTAATAGAAGGGGCACAACTGCATTACCTGTACACAAATCAAGTAAATTACCTTTTTGAATTGGCACCCAAGCAAAGTCTGCAAGTAAAACAGCATCTAACGAGAAATTAAATACTGATGGGCTTTGTATAATCTTCAAATCTTGTGCTAATAAGTAATCTAAACGTTCATCTTCATATAAATTCATATGTTGCTCCTTTTCTTACACTTAACCTACCCTATTTCATCTTCTACTAATAAAAAACATATTCGATTCTACTCTCATGTATAAAAAATTACCTTTCCAATTATTATTGGAAAGGTAATTTCACTTTTTATTTAAAAATGACAGGCAGAATAAACAATCTCCCTCTTTACGTACACTTCCATAATGCAGATTACAAATATGAAAACCTTCTTGATATAGTCTTGCTAAATTATCGTAGCCTTCACCAATATCTGTCTTCGGCTTCACTTCTTTACGTTTTTGAGTTTTTTGTTTTTCTTTAATCTGTACTTCTTCAAAGCGGTGTCGCAAATTTTCATTTTCCATTTTTATATGTTGGTTTTCTTCCAGTAACTCTGCAAGATGTTGTTTTAATTCTCCCAACTGTTTGTATAAATGTCCAATTTGCTCTTCCATACTAGAAACCGATGCAAAAATATCTTTTTTCTCCACAAGCACCCACCTCATTAATCTGTGGTTTGACTCGAAACGACCCCTTTATTCACTAATTCATCTAACGTATATTCTACTATCCGTTCCTTGTCTACTAGTTCCACTTGAATTAATCTTTCTAAAATATTTAATCCGATAACACGGCCAGTACCATGCGGGGTTTGTATACGTTGATCTAAATCAGGAAGTTGTTCCTTTGCTGCCTCATATTCATCATTCTCATATTTTAAGCAACACATTAAGCGACCACATAAACCAGAGATTTTTGCAGGATTTAATGATAAATTTTGATCCTTTGCCATCTTAATGGATACAGGTTCAAAATCCCCTAAAAAAGTAGAACAACAAAGCATACGACCACATGGACCAATACCACCAAGCATTTTCGCTTCATCACGAACACCAATTTGTCTTAGTTCAATTCTTGTCCTAAAAATTGCTGCTAAGTCCTTCACTAGTTCGCGAAAATCAATCCGACCATCCGCAGTAAAGTAGAAAATAATTTTATTGCGATCGAACGTATACTCTACATCTACAAGTTTCATATCAAGATTATGTTCTACTACCTTTTGCTGACAAACTTGATATGCTTCTTTTGCAGCATGTTTGTTCTCTTCAACAATGGTACGATCGTTTTCATTTGCAATGCGAATAACCTTTTTTAGCGGTAATACAACGTCGTTTTCATCAACTTGCTTTTTGGTAATAACTACTTTTCCGTATTCAATACCTCTTACTGTTTCTACAATTACAAACTCATTTTCAGAGATATCGAACTGATTCGGATCAAAGTAATACACCTTTCCGGCCTTCTTAAAGCGAACACCTACTACATCATACAAAACGGTCATCCCTCCTGCAACCGCAACACTAACTGTTCGAACACAAGCTGCGCATTTACATTAGCGTTGATTCTATTTTTTGCCTCTAATATATTAAAGAGAGCTGATACAATGCGCTTCTGAGCGTAGGAGAAAGATTCAAACATCTCTTTCTGCTCATGAAAAACAAGACGATCTTCTTCTCCAAGTTGAACATATAATAAATCCTTATAAATAAGGAGTAACATATCTAAACCTTGCTGTAATTGTTCTTTCTCTCCAAAGTGTTTTCCCCATTTTTCTTGTACAAAAAAAATAGAGGCTTTATCTTTTTCGAGCGCTTCACATAATTTTATCACTAAAGCTCGTGCTTGTGCAAACCATTCATCACTACATAAAGCTAAAGCTTCATCAAAACTATTTGTGAGTTGTGCAGCAAGTGTCGATAAAGATGTCGTAACACCTTCATCCTGTAGTCTCCTAATTAAAGATTCCGTAGGTAACGGTCTAAATGTAACAACTTGACAGCGAGATAAAATCGTATTTAAAATTTGATGACTTTGTTCAGTAAGTAAAATAGCTGTTGTATCACTACTTGGTTCTTCTAAAAATTTCAACAGTGTATTCGCCGCATTTGCTGTCATACGGTCTGCGTGCTCAATAACATATACTTTTTTATTTGCTTCTAATCCTGTTTTTGAAAACTCTTCTTGTAAATCATGAATTTGCTGCTTCTTAATAGATAATCCGTCTGGTTTTACAATATGTAAGTTTGGGTGGTTACCTGAATCAATTCGCTTACAATTTGTACATACATGACAAGGCTCTATCCCATTCCGCTGAGAACAGAGGAAACTCTTTGCCATTTGAATTGCTGTCGCAAACTTTCCTGTTCCTTTCCCTCCCTCTAACAAGTAAGCGTGGGATATACGCTCTTTTGCGATGCTATTCATCAACATTTTTACACCGATGGGTTGTATAGCAGAAAGCTGCTCCCACGTCTTCGTCATAATGCATACCTCACTTATTTCATTCTTTCCTTCTATTATAACAATTTATCTTCTATAACTTGAATAACTTCTTCTATAAGTTTTTCCATTGGTTGATCAGCATTTACTAATACAATACGATCCGAGAAACGTTCTACAACTTGTAAATACCCTTCACGCACACGTTTATGGAAAGTGATATCTTCCATATCTAACCGATTCACTTCACGTCCTGCATCTTTTGCAATTCGAGCTAAACCAACCTCGGGTTCAATGTCTAGATAAATTGTTAAACTAGGCATGCAGTCTTCTGTTGCGAAACGATTGATTTCAAATACTTTATCCATACCTAACCCTCTTGCATAGCCTTGATACGCTAAAGAGCTATCTATAAAACGATCACATAATACAAGGTAATCCTCATCAAGTGCCGGCATAACTTTTTCCACTAAATGTTGTCTACGTGCAGCGGCATATAGAAGTGCCTCTGTACGTGCTTCCATCATCGTATATTCTTGCTTATGTAAAATCGTTCTAATCTCCTCAGAAATTGCAATACCACCTGGTTCTCTCGTCGCCATTACCTTTTGTTCCTTTTGTTCAAAGTATGGCAATAAACCTTGAATTAACGTTGTTTTACCCGAACCTTCTGGCCCCTCAATTGTTACAAATAATCCCTTCATCCTAAAACCTACTTTCTATATCATACACTTTCATATATTTCGTGCTACCTTGAAAACGAGCGCCTGCTCTCTCTAAATGCATAATTTGCTCTTTATGTTCTGAAGTAATTCTTTCTCCATACATAATCAATGGAATACCAGGTGGATATGGAATTACCATTTCCGCCGCTATCATCCCAACTGCTTCTTCTACAGATACTACTTTTGTTTCATATCCTTCCAGTTGTTTATATGTATACGGCAGGGGAGAAATTTCTCCTTTATAAGTATAACGAATAGATTCCGTCTTGTCTTTCACCTCATAAGGTTGCAACGCCGCCCGGATCATCTCTATAGCCTTCATATACTTCTTATTTACTTGCAAAGGCAAAATAAATAAGACATTATATGGATCTGCCATTTCGGTATATATACCAACCTTTTCTAATACAGACTGTAATTCGTATCCTGATAACTGACAACGCGTCTGTATGGTAACTTTTAGCTCGTCTTGTAATGGATATTGTAAAATAGCTAATTGTGGGATAGAAGACAATTCTTCTTTAAATTCCTGTAAAAACTCGACAATTTCATCATGTCCCTTTTCTTTTATACGCGCTATCGTAAAGCGTGCAATATCAAGGGAAGCCATAATTGGATACGATGGACTACTAGATTGTAGCATACTTAAATAAGTAGAAACTTTTTCTTCTTTCACTAAGCGGCTATTTATATGTAAATAGGATCCCATCGTCATCGCAGGTAATGTTTTATGTGCGGAATGAACTACAATATCTGCACCATATGCTAAAGCTGACTTTGGAAATGCCCCACCTAAGCAAAAATGAGCTCCATGCGCTTCATCTACTAACACAGGAATTTTATGTGCATGTGCATAAGCAATGCTTGCCTCTAAATCCATCCCCATACCATAATAATTAGGATGTGTTAAAATAAGTGCTTTCGCATTTGGGTATTTTTCAATTGCTTCCTTAATAATCTCATCATGAATTCCCACGGGTACGTTATAAGCTTCATCAATCCATGGATCTAAAAAAATTGGATTTGCTCCTGCTAATTTTAAACCATTAATAATTGATTTATGACAATTTCTTTGTACAAGAACAATATCATGTTCCCTACAGCAAGACAAAATCATTGCTAAGTTTCCGACTGTTGAACCATTAATTAAAAAATAACTTTTGTTCACTCCATATACATCAGCTAATAATTGTTGTGCCTCATCTATACATTCAAACGGACTATGTAAATCATCTAACCCTGATAACTCAGTTACATCGATAGATAGTATATCTTTAAACTCCTCTACTGCCCCTTGAGGGAAGTTTAAACCATTTTTATGACCTGGAACATGAAAGGATAACGGCCTTCTTTCTTTAAACTCTATTAATGCTTCATATAAAGGTATGCGATTTTGATTCATCTATATCTCTTCCTTATTATTTCATTCTTTCTCTATTATACAGAACAAAAAAAATAATAGGCATATGCCTATTTAAAAATATGATACTTCTAATTTCCGAAGCTGTTTTAAATAATATATATACTTTGGATCATTTGTTTCTGTATTCACCATGTCCTTTTCACATTCATAACATATTAAATTATTATAAACATATATCCCTTCTTTTCTTTCTGTCTCACAAACAATACAAACTTCGTTTTGTGATTTCATATCTTTCCCTCCCTATTTAATTTAAATGGACATATTTTATACTTCTATTCCTTAACAATTTACAGAAAAATATACATCGATTTCTTATATAATATGATTCATCCTTGGGCAACGTGTTTGTATTACCATTACTTCTTTTTGCATACTGTTTGAAAACACAAAAAAACACAAGTCAAAAGACTTGTGTTTTTAGTTGCTTGGCGACGTCCTACTCTCACAGGGACAAGGTCCCAACTACCATCGGCGCTAGAGAGCTTAACTTCCGTGTTCGGTATGGGAACGGGTGTGACCTCTCTGCCATCATCACCAAACTAT
>NZ_JAVGCW010000014.1:0-54329 GCF_052928345.1 Bacillus sp. BSL6 | reverse complement strand
TGGGAAAGTTGCTCTTGAGTTAAGCCACGTGACTTCCTTAGTTTTTTTAGAATCTGTCCAAAGTGTCTCATAGTTTAAAGTATAAATACTAAACAACTATACTACTATTTATGGGCGTTTAACTACCTTTAATGATAAAATGGTAGTTAAAGTTTCTGTTTGTGGAAATAAAAATAAGAACTAGTGTTCTCATTTTGAATGTTTAGTGGTAAAATATGCATGTGAGGTCTTAGAACGTTTCATGCATATTTGCATATTTTATTTTCATGTAAGCTGATAAACGTTGGTATATAACGGTTTTACAACTTTCTCAATAATTATCAGATAACTGCATGACTGAAATTTGCCAAAAATGTGATATTATGAAAACAAATATAATAAACGGAACGAAAAAAAGACTCACAGCGTGTGTAAGTAGTGTTCGCACCACTCTTACACCGTTCGCCCGACTCACTAGGGGAACATCTGCCATAAGTCTCTTTTCGGTCACTTCATGAGTAACAATTACATTATAACATGCCGATATTACTAAAGCATTACTATGGTATGAATTTCCTAATTATAATTTGAGAAAAAAAGAGCGAAGCGTCTTTGTTCCAGAAGGAGCAAATCTGATGAATCAAACGCCTAAACAAAAACAAGAGGAATTTAAAAAGAAAGCATTAAGCAAATTCTTGCATGAACTTATTGACGAAATTGATTTCCAAAGAAGAAATCAAGAAGACATCGCGAAGGAATTAGGTATCAAAGGTGGTTCACTATCGAAAAACTTATCAGGCAAGAGTCAATTTAATTTTTGGAATATGATTAAGTTGCTTAACATCTTGTATGATGATGCATTAAAGAGAAAAGAAATGTTACATAGGTTTTGTTCAGTTACAACGAGTAAACAGAATATGCGAATTGCGATGGAATATGCAAATGCTATTGGTGATTTGGAACTATTAAAGTTAATCGTAGATATAGAAAAGTCCTCCTCGTTGGCGATGAATAGAGAATGGGCTTACGTATATGAATTGGTATGGATGCGAAGTAAGGGTGTCGTTAGTGGTAAAGGGTTATTAGAGAAATTGGAAGATCGTAAAGGGAGCAAAGTAATTAAGACACAAGAAATGAAAGTGTTATATGGAATATTAACTTTCTATACGATGTATGATTTAGAAAAATTCAATTCATTGTTTGAATATGCCGAAGTATTAAAACCAAAAGTTGAAGAAATACCAGATGATTTCATTAGAACAGCATATTCAGGAAGAATTAAAGAAGGATTATCTTATGCTTACTTAATGCAAGACAACGTCGAAAAATCCAGAGAATTGTGTCATGAAATAATGAATATGAAAGACGATAAAAATTGTTTTTCTCTTTTAAGGGCATCAGCTTTAGTTTACCTTGCGGAGTCCTACACTTTCGAAAGTTACGAAAGAGCATCTTGGTATATCAATAAATCCTTAGAAATGCTGGATGCTTGTCACTTTGAAAGAGTGATAAAAAGAAAAGAAAGCGTTATAAACACTTTTGCTTTTATTAAACTAGTCTGTAATAAAGGACTAGAGGAAATTGAAATATATAACGTGTGCGAAGAAGCTTTCTATCAAGTGAGAATCGGTCGTTCTGATGTAGCGGTAAAACTTTTAAAGGAAGCTGAAAGAAAAGATGGGAAGTTAAGCCCTACGAAAAAATGTATATTAGGTTATGCATTGAAGGATATTGAATTAATTGAAGAGTCAATAGTGGACTTTGAGTGCGCTGGCAACAGATTTTATAGTAAATTACCCAGAAAGATGTTGGTAGAATTTAATAAAAATGGTATAATATATGTGGGTGATGCTAAATGAAAAAAGTGTTAGCTATAGTAGCGACATTTGCGTTAGTTGGAGTACTATACATATCTCCTGCTAAAGAGCAAAAAGAACAATCGGCACAAACAGCAAAGGTTGTTCAAGAAAATACGTACAAAATGATGGTTGATCCTGGAGGCGGAATGGGTTAATATCCCACGTTTCAGGGTTACGATATAAATATTATGAATGCGATTGTCTCAATAGAGGCGATCGCATTCGCTGTTTCTAGGGATATTTCCTAAATATCAAATTTAATATTTGAGAAAACATTGTGATTTAATTCACAAACTATAAAGATAACATTGGAGGATTTAGGGATGGAGAAATTAGAGAACACAACTGTAGTTGATAAATTAGGGGATGCATTAATGGATGTAATAAACAGCGCTGAAAAAGGGGATTCAGTATCTTTTGATATATTATCAGAAATAAAAAAAGCGATTGGTAGCAACTAAAGCTATCAATCGCCAGATATTTTAACTAAGTTAGTAATAAGATCTAAAAGTTCTTTTTGCTTCTCAGGTGATTTCGTTTTAACTTGCATCATAAGTTTTTCCCATTCATCTTTCGCAGCGACATCAGGATTCTTTTCATCCGATTCGCCTAACACATAAGAAACAGATACATTAGCAAGTTTTGCAATTTCTAAGCTCATCTTTTTAGATGGGCATTTTGTACTTTCTTCATTTTCCCACATTGAAACTGCAGATCGACTCTGCATCCCTAAAGCTTCAGCAAATTCTCTTTGACTAAGTTGTAGTATGTCAGTCCTTATCTCTTTAACACGTCTACTAATTAATTTGTAATCCATTATTTTTATTCCCCTTAATATTGATTAGTAATTTTTATTTACTAACACCAAAAATAATTATATAAATACATTTCCTATATCTTAAATTTAACAAATATGTTCTCAAAATGACAACACTTTTAAAAACTTTTATTTTTTTAAAATTTAGGGGTTCTCAAAAAGAGACTCCCTGTGTTATACTCGATTTAACGAAATGAACAAAGGGTGATACCGAATGAAATTAAACACTGAAAAGATTAGGGAGCTAAGACTTTCTAAAGGTTTCACGCAGGTTGAAGTAGCTAAAACAATGGGTTACACGAATAGAAACTCATATTCTCAAGTAGAAACAGGGAAGCGTGAACCTAACTTACATAGATTGTCTTTACTCGCTGGTTTGTATGAAGTTACTATTGATGAATTAACAAAGTAGTCTTTTTTTTTACCTTACAGGTCTCAAAAAGAGACGTCTCGAAAATAGAATAGGGAGGAAATAAAATGAATCAATTACAAGCAGCGCAACATCCAGTAAGTGAATTTGTTTTTATGGAAGGAAACAAAGTAGTAACAGATAGTTTAACAGTTTCTCAAATGTTCGGGAAAGAGCATAAGAACGTAATTCGTGATATCGAGGTTCAATTAGAAAAACTAATTGAAGCAAATGAGTCAGATTGGGGTCAGCTCAACTTTGAGCATACCCAATACCAACATTATCAAAATAAGCAATGGTATTCGAAATACAACTTAACAGAGGATGCATTCGCAATCGTAGCGATGAGCTACATAACACCAGAAGCAATGAAAATGAAAATTAAGTTTCTAAATGAATTCAAACGAATGAAAGAACACATTCAAAAAATGCAACAGCAGCCAATCAGTATTGAAGATGCAGTAATCCACAGTATGAAGGAATTAAAGCAAATTAAAGAACAACAGCAACAAACAAATGAGGAACTGAGCAAAGTGAAACATCTTGTAGATAACGAAGTTTGGCTCACTGAACAAAATAAAGAAGCTCTATCCAGAAAGGTTAAACGTCGCGTATTCGAACTGAAAGAAGAAGGTTATAGCAACGCATCATATCAAGCGGTTTACGGAGCATTGAAGAAACACTTCGGAGTAGCTAAATACGATAAGATTCCACGTAAATATTATCAGAACGCTATGAAATTTGTATCTGGATGGTATCCGCCAGAAAGACCATTAGAAGGAGCGGTTTAAATGATGGAAGAAAGCACATTCTCACATTTAATGATTCTGGTAATTGTCATTTTAGTCGCAGGATTTATTCATCTGATGGATTGGATAGACAAAAGGTTTATGAAGGATGAAAAGTGATGGATAGACAGCAGCGGGACAAAGAAGAGAAAGCGAACATTATCAAAATGATACGTGATTTAAAAGAAAAAGGGTTACATAGAAGTGCATATAGGATTTGGGAAATGCATAAGGAGTTTATTACCCTAGCTAAATAGGACAAGCGTTGTGCTTGTCATCATGATCAGGAGCGGACACCCTTCCTCCTCCACCTCGTTTCTGGTCATGATGATGCGTACAGCATCAAAACAAAATAAAAACCATTCGACTACGCCTAATCGAATGGTTTGAGAAACAACAGATTATTATGTACCTCTATTATACAACGTTGTTTCTTCCAAGTAAATAAGGAGGAATGTGGAAATGATTGAAAATGGAATATTAATTGGTAATCATCATGACTCATCAGCTATTGATTCTATTGGTAATTGTGAAGGATGCTCTCAAGAGATTTATTTGGGTGAAGAGTACTTGGATTTTGACGGAGATTACATCCATAACTCAACGGAATGTGTTGAAGAGTATGTAGTTGAGAATTCAATTACGAAAGTTGCAGGTGAATAAGATGAAAGCGAACGTACTTATAACAACTGAAGATATGGCCCATGAACAATGGTTAGAAGCAAGAAAAGCAGGTATCGGTGGATCTGATGCAGCTGCTATTGCAGGTTTAAATAAATGGAGTTCTCCAATTGCGGTTTATTACGACAAAACAAGTGAAACGGTTAAAGATCAATTACCAAGCGAAGCAGCTTACTTCGGTAATGTGCTAGAAGAAATTGTAGCAGAGGAATTCAGTAAACGTACCAATTTGAAGGTTAGAACATGCAACGCAATCTTGCAGCATCCCGATTACCCTTGGATGTTAGCAAATGTGGACAGGCTAGTTGTTGGCGAAAAAATAGGACTTGAGTGTAAAACAGCTTCTGAATACCTAAAGAAAGAGTGGGAAGGTGAAGAAATTCCAGCTTCTTACCTTCTACAGTGTCAACACTATATGGCAGTTACAGGTTATAAAGCATGGTGGATTGCGGTGTTAATCGGTGGTAATAAATTCATCTATAAAAAGATTGAACGTGATGAAGATATCATTCAGTACCTAATAGATATTGAAAAAGACTTCTGGTTAAACCACGTTGAGAAGGGTATCCCTCCAATGTTTGATGGTTCAGAAGCATCATCTACATTACTTAAAGAAATGTATCCGGATTCGGTTGAGGATAGCGAAGTCGAGCTAGGGAATGAAGTTGAGTTATTAATAGAAGCTCGTGATCAGGTGGATAAAGAAATTAAAGAGTTAGAGAAACAAAAATCAGAGTACGAAAACAAAATTAAAGCGAAGCTTGGATCAAATGAAATCGGAAAAACAGAGAACTATAAGGTTTCTTGGAAAACACAGGTTTCTAATCGTATTGATAGCAAGCGTTTAAAAGAAGAACAACCGGAATTGTACAAACGGTATACAAAAGAATCTAAAAGCAGAAAGTTCACAGTTAAATAGGGAGGAAATGAACAATGGCAGTTTGTAGTGTAGATGGTTGTTCAAAGCCAAATCACGCTAAAAGATTATGCGCGATGCATTTAGCAAGATTAAAAAGGCACGGTTCTACAAGTGATCCGAGAAAAACAACAGAAGAACGTTTTTTCGAAAAAGTAGATAAAACAGACTCGTGTTGGATTTGGAATGGATCACTCGGTGAAAACGGATATGGTCATTTCCGCTTAAATTCAAAGAAAATGGTTCTTTCTCATAGATACTCGTTCGAAATTGAGTATGGAATTATTCCAGATGGTATGCAAATTGATCATCAATGCAAAAACAGATCTTGTGTAAATCCTAGTCACCTTGAAGTTGTAACACCAAAAGAAAATACCCTTAGAAGCGAAGGGGTCACAGCAAAGAACGCACGTAAAACGCATTGCAAGCATGGGCATAAATTTACAGAAGAAAATACGTATTTAACCAAAAAAGGAGAACGATATTGCAGAATATGCGCTAAAAAACATTCTAAAAAATATTACGAAAAGAAAAAGGTGGGTAAATAATGGCTACAAATCAGGAAATTAAAAATCAATTAGCTAACCGTAATAATAACAATCCAGCAACTCCAGAGAAAACAGTTGAAGCCTACATGAAAAAGATGGGTCCGAGAATGGCAGAGGTTTTACCTAAACACATGGATATTGAACGTATGAGCCGCATAGCGCTTACAACGATTAGAACAAACCCTACATTGCTCGAATGTACTGTCCCTTCCCTTATGGGTGCGGTTATGTCAGCAGTACAACTAGGATTAGAACCAGGATTACTTGGTCATTGCTACTTGCTTCCATTTAACAAAAACGCAGGTACAAAACAGAATCCTCAGTGGGTTAAGGAAGTTCAATTCATCATCGGATACAAAGGAATGATTGATTTAGCGAGACGTTCCGGTCATATCCAAAGCATATATGCTCACGCGGTGTACGAAAATGACGAGTTTGAATACGAATTAGGGTTACATCCTAAGTTGACACATAAACCTTCATTTGGAGATAGAGGGAAGTTCATTGGAGCTTATGCAGTAGCTCACTTCAAAGATGGTGGATATCAAATGGAATTTATGCCAGAAAGCGAGATTGAAAAGAGAAGAGGTCGTTCTAAATCAAAAGATTTTGGCCCTTGGAAAAGTGATTATGAAGAAATGGCTAAGAAAACAGTCGTGAGATCGATGTTTAAATACTTACCAATCAGTATTGAGGTTCAAACGCAAGTGCAGCATGACGAAGTAGTTAGAAAAGATATTACGGCAGAACCTGAATTTATTGAGGCGGAAGAACCAAATGAAGAAACAACAAACCAAGAACAATCAGAAATTGTATTTGAACAATGATCGAAAAACAAAGCAAGGTACTCCTTCCGGCTTGGTGCTGGAAGGATGCCAAATCAACTGACGAAGTAAAACAAAATGTACTGAAATATATAAATCCGAAACGCTACCCAGGTTATAGGGTCCTGAAAGTATCGAAAGGATTTGCAATATGCGAACGGGAGTGAAAATTGATGGAATTACGTTCAACTCATTTAAAACCAATTAGGATAAGAAGCACCAATTTAATCAAGGCAATACGAAGAGTGAGGGAGTTAGAAGATAAAGGTTACGAGTGTGTGAAGCCATACGAAAAAATATTTCAAACAAGAAAAGATTATCTGTATTCCGAACACAAGAACATCAAAGGTGGATATCGATACGCCGGTGTAGAGGAAAGGTTGATTTACGAGTTTTGGCTAAAGAAGGTGAACTAAGTGAGTAGCAACATATTTCAACTAGAAACATTTGCAAGAAGCGGATATATGGTGCGACTCGCTTATGTGGATATAACTGAAGATTTAATCGCAGGAATTTTATTAGGACAAATCGTTTATTGGTACATGCCTAATGAACAAGGGAAAAGTAAGTTGCGAGTTAAAAAGAACGGGGAGTTTTGGTTAGCTAAAAGTCGTGAGGATTGGAAAGAAGAAATCCGAATAACACCTAAGCAATATGACAGAGCGATCAAGATTCTAATAAATAAAGGACTTGTAGAAGTACAAAAATTCAAGTTCAACGGTGCTCCTACAAATCATATTAAGTTAAATATTTCCGAAGTTACCCAAAGGGTAAAATCCATTTTGACCTTTGGGGAAAATCCAAATCTCCCTTTGGGTGAAATGGAACTTACCGAAAGGGTTAATTCTTTAACAGAGATTACTACAGAGACTACAACAAAGAAAAAACCTTCTTGTCAAAAGTTTTCAACTTCTGACCTGGAGAATGCGAAATTGTTATTTGAATTAATGTTACTAAACAATCCATCAGCAAAAGAACCTAACTTCGATAAATGGGCTAATGACTTCCGTTTAATGAGGGAGAAAGACAATAGAACGGATGAACAAATTAAATACCTTATCAACTGGACACAAAAGGATGACTTCTGGAGTACTAACATTCTTTCTCCGGCTAAGTTAAGAAAACAGTTTGATGCATTGATAGTGAAGATCAAGAAAGAGAAAGCAAAAAATCAGCCGAAAGTCGTTAAAGGTAAGAAAGAGCTAAGAGAGGAGGACTTTAACCTTGATTAAGAAGCAAACGTTTGAATTATTAAAGGCAATTAGTGCGTTATATCCGATATTTGAAGTAACACAAATGAAAATTGACTTATGGACTACTATTCTATCAGAACAAGAATACGAGGAAATGATTAAAAATCTTTCTAACTATGCGAAATACAATCAATTTCCTCCTAAACCAGCTGACTTATTAAAAGAAGATCATGAAGTGAAATATACAGGACCAACTGTAGCGGAGACAAAAACAATGTTCAATCGGTGGGATGAAAATAGCAAAGACGTAGCGCCGCCGGAGGAACGGGAAAAGCATCTAAAAGAAATAGCAAAGATATTGGGGATTAAACGGAGGGGAAGACAGTGAATCACACTTTAGATTATGAGGGATTATATAGCATTCAAGCGGAGCAAGGTCTTCTAGGAGGTCTGTTATTAGACCCTGACAAGATAAAAGATATTAATTTACAACCTGAGCAGATGTATCGCCCTCAGCACGTCCATATCTTCCGTACAATGCTCGAAATCGATAGCGGAAACGAACCAGTAGACTTTGTAACTTTGACCGCTAGATTGGCTGAGAAAGGGCTTATAGAGGATGTCGGTGGAATTGGTTATCTTGCTCAATTATCAGAGACTACGCCAGGTACTTCTAATATTAAATACTATGAAAAAATCGTGTGGAGTAAGTGGCGAGATCGAGAAGTTGTTAGAAATACAGAAGCATTAAAACAGGCGGTTCACAGCGGGAACGATACGGAACTTGCTATACAAACTCAAATGGCTGCACTACTGAATTTAAGTAGGGAAGACAAGAACAGTGACGGGCGAATCAAGGACGGACTTATAGAAGTTTTCGGCGAATTAGAAAATCCAGTTCGCGGATTGGCTGGAATGGACACAGGGTTCACTGAATTAAACCGCATGACGGCAGGATTCAAACCGCAGGAACTAATTATTGTAGCGGCTCGCCCGTCTGTAGGGAAGACAGCATTCTGTTTAAACGTAGGAAATAATGCAGCAGGAGAGTACGGGGAGGGCGATGTCGTTGCTATCTTCTCACTAGAAATGGGCCAAAAGGAACTCCTAAAAAGAATGGTTAGCATTAACGGGAATATCGATGGGAATCGCATGAAAACAGGCGAGCTAAACCCAGAGGATTGGACGAAGTTAACTCAGGCTATGGGAGCTTTGAATAACAAAAATATTCGTATCTTTGATGATGCAGGGATTACAACGAATTTCATTTGGTCAAAAGTTAAAAAGTTATGCGATGAGTTCCCAGGCAGACAAATCATGGTGATCATCGACTACTTACAGCTCATAACAGGGAATCCGGTACATAAGGGAAACAGACAAGCGGAGATTGCAGAAATTAGCCGGACGCTGAAAACGATGGCTCGACAATTAAATGTGTGTGTGGTTGCTCTATCTCAGCTGAGCCGTGGTGTAGAACAGCGCCAAGACAAAAGACCTATGATGTCAGATTTACGCGAGAGCGGGCAAATAGAGCAGGATGCAGACGTCATAGCGTTCCTTTATCGGGAAGATTACTATGACCGAGAAACAGAGAACAAAAACACAATTGAAATCATTATAGGGAAGCAAAGGAATGGTCCAGTCGGTGTAGTGGAATTGGCATTCATTAAGGAGTATGGAAAGTTCGTTAACTTGGAAAGAAGGTTTGAACAATGAGAAGTCAACTAAGCTTTGACGACATATTGGGGACTTTCGATTACAAAGCAAAAAGTACGGCCGAGCAATTCCTAGCGAAGCCTAGCGTCATAACGTCATACGAGGTTCACTTCTTCGACCAAGACGAAAGGCAAAAGATGGACTGCTTTGATACTGATACCGAAAGTGAAGCGTGGAATGAAGCGGTAAAAGAACATGGAAAGGGTATTCAGAAGATTGAGATAAAACATTCAAATCGTACAAGGGCTGAATTTTTAGCGCTAGATTAGGAGGGAGAAAATGCCGAGTTGGATAAGCGAAGAAAATTTACAAAAAGCATTAAACAACGGGATTAGCTACCACACGTTGTACGACAGGATTAGAAGTGGTTGGACGATAAAAGAAGCGATAACAACACCTCCAGTACGAGGGGGGATATTCACAAAAGAAGAGAGAGCAATTTCAGAATCAAATGGAATATCTTACAAAACTGCATACGCAAGAATTGTTGTTATGGGAATGAGTGTAGAGGAAGCGATAACGACTCCATTAAGACCGCATAGGGGAAGGAATCGTAAACATGGACAATGGAAGGAAACCGCATTAGAGAATGGCATTCCGGAACATAATTTTTATAACAGATTGAGATTAGGTTGGACATATCAAAACGCGGCAACTAAACCAGTGAGACGAAAAGGTGAAATAGAGAAAAAGTGGTTAGATATCGCAAAGAACAACGGCATTGGATATCATACGTTTCTTTCACGGATTTGCACTCAAAAATGGGACATCGAACGAGCGGCAACAACGCCAGTTATTAATACGGGAAGACGTTGCTCTATGAAAGTTAAGGAGGAAACGTTGTGAATTATGGCGGACCGTTCATTACTAATGAAGATTACGAGAAAGCCGCTAAGAATGGCATTAGCAAATCAAATGTATATCAACGGGTTAATGAATACGGATGGGAGATAGAACGCGCTATAACGGTACCTGTAAGAAAGCGAAATGGCGGCATTTATGCCGGGATGATAGTTTTCGCTGAGCAAAACGGAATAAGTAAACCGACTTTTTTCAAAAGAGTTAAAAATGGTATGGATCTATATGAGGCGGCTACAAAGCCAGTAGGATACGCAGCACATTTAGAATTGGCGAGAAAGAACGGGATTAAGGACGTTACCTTTTATCAAAGAGTGGAAAGAGGAATGAAGCCTTACGAAGCAGCAACAAAGCCACCACGTAAGTATAAAAAGAAACAAATCAGCTAGGAGGCAACATGGAGCAAGACGTTTTAATCAACAAATTAATCGATAATCACATATTCAAGCTACCGGATGGGCGCGACTTATTCGAAGGGAGTTGCGAGGAACTGGCGGGGCTGTTAAAAGGAGATGGAGAAAATGAGAGAAGCGATTGAAGAGCTTATAAGAGGATTACGTGAATCGGCAGTAGAGAGCAGAAAAGAAGCTGACAAAGCTTTTGATAGTAGGGATTTAGGGTTATCTGGATTTCATAAAGGACAGTGGCACACATTAGAAAATACGGCAATCGCATTAGAGGACCTATTATCTGATCGTGAGGAGGAAGAACAATGAAATATACGCAGCACGGAGCGTTTGAAGTAACTCAATTATTAGCAGAAGCGAAGGAGACTGAAGAGAATGGCAACTAAAATCGTTATGTATACAGGTGAAAATTGTGGCAAATGCAAAAGAGCAAAAGAAATGTTAGAGAATTGTCCGGTTGATATTGAAATCATTGAAAGAAATGTTGATGAAAACGAAGATGCTAGAGACTACTTAGTTTCAATAATCGAATCTAGCACACTACCAACGCTAGTGTTTGTTGAAAACAATGAAGATAAACATATTTTTAGAGGTTTTGATGAGAATATCGGCAAGATCATGGAGCATTTAGGACTGTAGGAGGGATTGCGTGAAGAAAGAAACTGCGGTGCAGGTGCAAAGCGAACTCGATGTAGTAGAGGATGAGATTCGTAAAATGGAATATCACTTGGTTGGATTGAATAACGAGAAACGGAAAACGCAACTTTCCTTGGAAGTGTTGAAGAAACAGAAAGAGAAATTGAAAAGTTACTTATAAGGAGCGGAATTTATATGGAATTAACTAAATTATATGAGGTACAAGCAGGTTTGAAAAAGCATATCGGATACAAAGGAAATGATAAGTTTCCGAAAATGATGCTTGCAATGTTAGTGGAGTTTATGGAGTGTGCGAACGATTGGCGTGGTTTTAAGTATTGGAGCGAAAATCCTAAGCCGAAAGCAACATTATTAGAGGAATATGTGGACGGATTGCATTTTGTACTAGAGACAGGATTAGACCTATTAGAAGCTGATTTTATAAGAATTTTACCTAAATATTCAGCGGTTCATTGTTTGAAGTCAGAGAAGAATGAAACACACATTATCAGACAGTATAAACAACTAACTCATACCGTTTTATATATAGATCGTGAAGTTGAAAATGAAGAAAATTACTTGGAAAGTGAATACGAACAGTTAATTGAACAGTATTTGTATTTAGGCAGATTGTTAGGGTTCACTGAAGAACAAATTGAACAAGCATATATGAAAAAGAATGAAGTAAACCATCAACGCCAGGAAAGCGGATATTAAGACCAAATTTGAATTTTGTACAGAAATGGAGAAGTGATTATATGTATAGTAGTGCTGATTTTGAAGGTTTAGGAAAAATGATTAAGTGGGCCGTATTCATCGGTTCAATCGGTTTAATTGGAATAGGGGTCGTTATAGGATGGTTTGTTTTTAATTAAACAAAAGCGTTATTTGAATAGAAAATGGCAGGTAATTGACTAAGTTACCTGCCGTGCACCTAAATAACCCGGAGGAGTGAGCCCCGTTTTGAAAGAGTACCGCCGTGGGAAGTCGGCTTACGGGTAGTATGTGTAATGTAAAAAAGATTATTCGTAAAGGGGAATGGGAAATGAACAAGGACATTCAATTTTTAAAAGAACTACAAGCAATTTTGAAGCACGAAGGTGAACATGATTATGATTCACAAGCAGCACCGCGTTTTTGGACGATTATGGATTATAGATTTGTTCCAGGAAACGAGAACTATGACAGTGGGAATGAGGAGCGTTTCTTTAACGATGGTGATCATGTTAAATTCTCTAATTTTAGTGATTTAAAAGAGTTCTTAGAAGAATATTTTGAAGATGAAATTGAAGAAGATGAAGAATTACAGAATCTTATCAATGACGAAAATGAGAACTTCGATGAGTTATGGGAGTATGTAGAGGACAATATGAACGAATGTGGGTACTATGGCACAGTTTTTGTTAAAGAAGAAGAGTTTATTGTACCTAACACTATGTTTCTAACAAAAGAAGAAGCGAAACGTCACTTAGAACTAAACAAGCATCATTACACTTCGAAAGCCCATACATACGCTATGACGGCTTGGAGAGCGCCAAAAGTAGAACGACTGTTGAATATATTAGAAACATTTGATTGGGATTCAATTAGTACAAAATAGTTATTTTGAAGAAAAGGGTGGATCAATTGAATTATACAAATAACTTCGGAAAGTTAATTAGAAGAATTCAAGTTGAGCTCATGGTAGGGCTAACAACGCATGAAATTTATGATTCATTAGCAGACGAGGGACATTGGTCGTCGGATAGTCTGCATGAAGCGATGAAACTAGCTATGGAGGGATTACGATGATTTATGAAGTTATAGATTATTGCGCTAAGTGTGATAAGGAAATAGAGAAATGCGATTGTGTGTGTAATAAGTGTGACGAGTGGTTACACGATTGTACATGTGAAGAAACAAAATAAAATCGTTATTGGAATAGAAAGCGAGTGGACATTATGAAAGAAATTGGTGGGTGGCTAGGCGGAGACTATGACAAATTAGGTTTATTTGATAATAAAGAAGATGCTGATCGTGGTATATGTCCTAGTGAAACATTGGATGATTTACTAGAAGAATTTAAAGGTAAAAATGTCAAAATAACAATTGAAATAAATAATGATTAAGTAGTTTGTTTGATATCTAACAAAAACGCTATTTGGGAAGGAAGGAGAATGAACAGTGAAGGTAAAGGAGTACGTCGTTTATAAAGGTGAATCATTCGTATGCGTCGGGACCATACTGCAATGCGCTCAACATATGGGCGTACGTCCTGAAACCGTTAAATTTTATAAGAGACCAGCATATAAAAGGCGAGTAGCAGAACGAAAAAATGCTAGAAATTATATAACTGTTACGGAACTTGAGGAAGATTAGTATAAAAATTTCATTTTAATAAAAAACAAGGAGGAAGTTAATTATGAGTCATTTTGCGGTTATGGTACAAATTCCAAAAGAAAAAGCTGGGGATAGAAAGTATTTAGAGAGTGTTATGGCACCATTCGATGAAGAAAAAGAAGTAACTCCATATATTTATAAAACTAAGCAAGAACTAATTGAAGAATACAATAAGTCTTCAGAAGCAAATGAGACGTCATATGAAGCATGGTTGCAGTACTGGTACATAGATGACGGTGAGCAGATTGATGAAGAAGGAAATCATTTAAGTACTTATAACCCAAATTCTAAATGGGATTGGTATGTTGTAGGTGGAAGATGGAGCAACTTACTAATCGATAAAGATGGGAACAGTTGTGATGCAGCATATGCAGGAGAATTAGACCTACAAGCGATGAAAGATAAGAATGTTCGATCTGCAAAGAATGATTGGAAAGCAATGCAAGAATCTCCGAATGATGTATTAAAAGTTCTTATGTATGGCGCACGAAAAGGGGAAACAGAAGAAGAATATGTACAACGAAATTCAAAAACATTATCTACGTATGCGGTCATTGATAAACAGGGTAATTGGATCGCGAAAGGCGATATGGGATGGTTCGGAATGTCATCAGAAACAGATGTGGAGTCAGATGATTGGGATGGTAAATTTACAGAACGGTTTATTAATCCGTTAGAAGCTGGGGATGTAGTTGTAATAGTAGATTGTCACATTTAATACAAAAGGAGGTAGAGGGGAATGAAAGTAGGTATCTTTTTACTTGGTGAGTGTGTTGAAGCTTATAACTATGAAGATATTAACGATGTATATGAAATCGCTAGAATTATGACAGAAGAAACAGATCTTATCCATGAAGTGAGAGTAATTTACGGATAAAACTCAACAAAATAATCCTTTGAATAGAAAGCGAGGTTAAAAGAATGAAAGGTAACGTAAAGCTATTAGGCGCAGACGGAATGTGCGGGATGGAGTTTACAGGGGATAAGGTTAATGTTTATAACGATGCAGGGTACGTGATGGAGAGTATGACAACAAGGGAGCATGTTCAGGAAGTTATTGATTTTCTTGAAGAGTGCAAAGAACAAATGGAATAGAGGGCGAGGATACTAAGTGGTTAGAAGAAAGGTTGTAATCAAGAAAAAGAACGCACCACGGATCAAACAAAAGAAAGTAACTTATGACGGAATTGATTTTGATTCGCAGTCGGAAATGAACTATTACAAGTACTTAAAGGGACGGGAGGATGTTGCTCATATTGAGTGTCATCCATCCTACACCTTAGTACCATCTTTTGAGATTAAGAGCAGTATAACGAAGTCAGGGAAGTCTAAAAAGACAGCTATGAGGTTTACTCCAGACTTTAAAGTAACGTACTCAGATGGACGTGTAGAGGTTGTAGATGTGAAGGGAAGTAAGAAGGCTATTAATGAAGGATTCCCGATACGTAAGAAGTTATGGGAGTACTTAAATAAACAGGAGTTAATCGTTGTGATATGGGACAAGGAGTTAGGTGAATGGACAAGATCATAAAGGAGTTGAATAGATGAAAAGACGTACAGGAAGTAAAGAATGCTTTTTGTATAGAGAAGAATCAGGGTTTGGTTGGGAACGTCATAAAGTTTGGATGTACGGTACTTTTAAGTTTAAGGAATTAAAGCAGTTATTCAGTGAAGGGTGGGTAGAAGATAAGAAAGTGCAGGGTAACAAAAAACAAACAGCTTAATGGATAGCGGAACAATGCGCAATAGTGTGGTGGGGGCTATGTTAATGCGCGATGTTCCCTTATTCAACAAAGAGATAGTAAAATTTCACGTACCTGATGTGAATGTAAAAAGACAAATTCAGAAATAGGGGGATTCTAGTTTGGGACAAAAACAATTAATTGATGAAAAAACAATCAGACCATATGTAATTGAAGCACTGCAAGATTATCGTGTGCTTAAAGTGAAGTATCAAAATAGACAAGAACGTACAGCATTTGGCGTAGAACTATTATTCCCAGAGTTACGAACCAATAAAGAGGAGGAGAATCAAGACTACCTGCGATATATTCAAATCAAACGAACGTTAGAAGAAACGTTAGATGAAGATCAGAAAGCTATACTTGAAATGAAGTATATGAATATAAAATTGCTAAATGATGATTACATTTATACTGTGCTCGGCCTACACAAAAGAACGTTTTATAGAAAAAGAAAGGCTGCTGTATTAAGTGTTGCTAAAGCGCTTGGAATGATCTCGTAAATCTAAGAAAATGTCACTTTTGGGCACCTTTTTAAGTACCTTTTAACAATTGAATAAACGGTACGCTATACCTACAGTTAATTGCTCTTTGAAAACAGCATAACTAAGGGGATAGCGTAACCATTTTCATAACCTCTTAAGAGGAGCGTCCATTATGATGTTGGCCCCGTTAACAAAACGTTACCGAAGACCGGGCATGGGCGGTAAGAACCCGCGATAAAGGGTGGTAAGATTCCCTTAAAAGAGGACAATTAAAATGAATTATAACTAATTAAGACATATTCCAGTGTGGCGGGTGTGAGATAACTCGCATTCGTCATACTGTTTCTATTGTATTTAGTATTCAGCTCAGATGCGTCCTCTGGGCTGATAGTGAATATAAGTCTATTACTCTCTGTTATTTGTTTCTGGAAATGGAATGGGGTGGTTTATTTATGATTAAATGAACATCACTTTTATTGAAAGAAAACAAATATTAAAATAGGCTTCACTTCACCTGTTCAGGCGACATGATTTACACTTTCAACGGATTACTCACATCTTTCGTTGTGCAGAGAGCATCCGCTCTTTGTTTGAGCCAATATAGACAGTCTACTGTCCTCCTTGTATATTGGTTCAAACAAGGCGTCGGAAGAAACATACACGTCTTGATATAAATTAAAAATCCTTTATAAGAGAGTCCTTAGCTCTCTTTGAGCATATAGAAAACTGTATGTTGAAAGAGGTTATAGGCCTCATATTTTGGGACTTGCTCCCCGGCGCAACTGAGCGCAGATTGATCAGAAGTAAGTAACTCGAGCAATACTTACTTCAAAGGATATAAAGAGCATATTCTTGCTCTTCTCCCAGTCACCGAACACAGGGCGTGTAGCCATACTAGTTGATGCGGTGGCTTGGAGAAGGATAAGAATTAGTTTTTATCCTTGAATTAATCATCCATAATGCGAAGGTCCCCTCTTTCGTATATGAAGAATTCTCCCATCCCCTTGAAAAAGCCTGATTACTTCGAAGGCTCAAGTTCCACTTGGGTTATTAGTAGGAGTAATGGGGCTTTTTATTTTGTTGTTATATAGAAAATACATATTAAACGTGAAGTTGGCACCTAAAGGAAGGTAGACATATGAACGATAACTACTTAGAAATTTTGAAGAGAAGTTATATTGAAACATATGAAGAAGATAAGTATTACGCAGAATCACTTGCTGCTGATATAGAAGAGGATGTAAATGATTAAACCAATAGCAATTATCGTAGGCGCTACCGTGATCTGGTGGGCGTCTTGTTTGTTGTTAAGGAAAGATAAGGAGGAGAAGGGATGAAGAAGAAACAGGTTAATGTAGATTTAGGCGCAGAATTGTTCAAAGGATTTGCAGAAGGGTTAGCTAAAGGGCTTGAAAAAGAAATATTAGGTACTACGAGTGATAATCCTTTTGATAATATGTTCTCTGAAATTAAGAATGACCAAATGAATCAGGTATACGAAGGATATAAGACAGTTGGAGAAATGCTATTCAATATGAAAGAAGGATTAGTTGCTGCTGGATTTACTGAAGAACAAGCGATGGATATTGTGATTCAGGAGTATTTGGAGCAGAGAGCGGAAGCTAAGGGGTGAGGGGAATGGATGGATTAGTAATTATTACAGTAACCGGGTTATTGTGTTTCACTTTTCTCTGCTCGCTTTCCATTTGGACTGGAACTAAGTCGGTTAACAAAACAAACGAACACAACGAACGAAAATAGAGGAGGAATACATATGAATTTTGGTCAAGCGTTTGAAGAAGTAAAACAAGGTAAAGGCATGAGATTACCACAATGGAGTCCTGACGTAGTAATTCGCGCTCAATTCCCTGATGAACATAGTAAAATGACTGCTCCATACTTATATGTTGATAGTCGATTTGGAAGAGTGCCATGGAAAGAAACGAATATTGAGTTATTCGCTGAAAATTGGGAGGTTGTTGAATAATGAAGAATACAGTAACGCAAGAAGATATTAATAATATTTTAGAAAAGACACATTGGACAGTAGAAGAGTTCCACGGTAAATGTACAGTAGTAGTTGCGCAATTACCAAACGGATTTATTTTAACTGAATCAAGCGCTTGTGTAGATCCGATTAATTACGATGTGAATATCGGGATTGAAATTTGCAAGAAACGAATTACGGATCAAATTTGGTATTTAGAAGGATATCGATTACAATGTGCAATTTTTGAACAAAAATAGAGATGGTTAACAAAGTGAAGTTTATGCATGGGAAAATGACTATTGACACGTAAAACACCCGAAAATAAAGTAATGTATGAGATTTGCATACTATTACATTTAATTCCAATTAATCATAAATTATAGGGAAGACGGGAAATTACTGATATATAGGGATTCTTGTAAAATATCAGGTTACCATAATCAATGTTATAGGAAGTGATTGTTAAGTTGAGTTTACAATTTAACAGTTATTAGTATGTTATGTGTATTCATTTCCCATGCATACAATAAATTTCGTTATGGATTTTTTAAAATAAGATTATTTTGAGGTGATTTGATGCTTTATTTCTTATTGTATATAGCAATTGGAATGATAATTGTAGCTACGGGTATGTATGGTCCGTTGAGAAAGTTAGTTAAAGAGAGTGATTCAAAAACAGAAGAGGAAAAAGCTAAGATTGTAATACAGTTTCTTTTTTCGTTGTTTTTCCTAGCAATTATTTGTCCTTTCTGGCCAGTGTTGTTAACGTTTAAAGTAATGAAGTTCTTTAATAAGGATAAGAAAGAAGAGAAGGCTGACGTTAAATAAAAGTGTTTGCCTTCTTATTTTATAAAGCGATTAGCATGAGGTGGTAGATATTAATAATCAACAATTCCAAAAACAAATAGCAGTAGCAAAAAGAGACTTAGAAATGACGGACGAACAATTAGCGCGTCATTTGAAGGTCTCTTTTGCTTATTACATGAAGGTCGTGAACGGCGAGACTATCCTACCTGTGGTGAAGCGTAAGGCGTTTCTCACTAGTATAGATAGATTGTATAAAAGGTGTGGAATGAAATAAGTTCCTTCCTATTAATATAGAGGTGGTGTGGTGGTGTGACGTGACTAAGCAAAAACACGAGTTAGCTCAAGAAGATTACATGCACGGTATGAAGTATAAAGATATTGCTGAGAAACATGATGTCAGTGTAAATACAGTGAAGTCATGGAAGACTAGGTATAAATGGGACAGAAAAGGTGTGCATACAAACAATGAAAAAGTACGCACACAAAAGAAAGCAGGCGCACCCATTGGTAATAAGAATGCAGTGGGTAATTCGGGTAACAAGAACCCTAAATGGGGTAATAAGAACGCTGTAGGTCATGGTCCACCAAAAGAAAATGACAATGCTGTTACTCATGGTTTTTTCCGTAAGCACTTCCCTGAAGATGTGGCTGACTTAGCTGCTGAGATTATGGAAAAGAATCCGATTGATATGCTATGGGAAAACATAACGATTCAGTATACGGCTATTATTAGGGCGCAACGATTAATGTTTGTAGTGGATCAGGAAGATATGACGAAGGAAGTTAAGAAAGAAAAATCTTCTGATAGTGGTGAAGAAATCGAATATGAGATTCAATTTGCTTGGGATAAACATGCTGCTTTCCTTAACGCTCAATCAAGAGCGATGAGCACGTTGTCCTCTCTTATTAGAGACTTTGATAAGTTAGCTAATATAGATGATGAAAGACGTACTAAACTTAGTCTGATGAATGCTCAGATAGATAAGATTAGAAATGAATTGAAGGATGAGAATCCTGCTGAAGATAAGATTGGTCAATACTTAGATAAGTTAGAAGGTGCGTTTAAGAAATGAGTATGAACGAACTGTATAACGAGAAGCAACAACAAGTGTTGGACTACGTTTACAACAATGATTACTTCATGTTAATACAACACGGTGCAAAGCGTACTGGTAAAACAATCTTAAACAATGATTTATTCCTTGCTGAGTTAAGACGAGTGAGAAGAATTGCTGATAATGAAGGTGTAGATTTACCACAGTATATACTTGCTGGTGCATCGTTAGGTACATTAGCAAAGAATGTACTTATTGAACTTACAAACAAATACGGTATTGATTTTCAAATGGATAAATACAATCGATTTAAACTGTTTGGGGTTTTGGTATGCTGCACTGGTCATTCTAAGATAAGCCATTTAGATACCATTCGTGGTATGACTGCTTATGGGGCATATGTGAATGAAGGTTCTCTTGCTAATAAGGATGTATTCGATGAGATTAAATCACGTTGTAGTGGTGAAGGCGCTCGTATATTAGTTGATACGAACCCAGACCATCCAGAACATTGGCTTAAAGTTGATTACATCGATAAAGATGACAATGTAACAATCAAAGCGTTTCAATATGAACTGGATGATAATACTTTCTTAAACGATAGATACAGAGAACGTATTAAAGCTTCTACTCCTGTTGGGATGTTTTATGACCGAAACATAAAGGGTCTATGGTGTAGTGCTGATGGAGTAGTATATAAAGACTTCAATAAGGATGTACATTATATAGAAGAAACTGAACTAAAGAATATTAAATTCACGAAATACTTTGCTGGTGTCGATTGGGGCTATGAGCATTTCGGGTCCATTGTTGTTATCGGTGAAGATGTAGAAGAGAACTTATATCTTTTAGAAGAACATGCACAGCAACATGAAGAAATAGATTACTGGGTAGATGTTGCCAAAGGTGTGAAAGAACGCTATGGTAACATCTTTTTTTATTGCGATACGGCAAGACCGGAGCATGTAAAGAGGTTTAAAAGAGAAGGGATAAAGGCGAGAAATGCTGATAAATCCGTTCTTTCTGGCATTGAAATAGTAGCTAAATATATAAAGTTAGGACAATTTAAAGCAGTTTCGCAACGTGTAGAACGGTTTAAAAAAGAAGTTTTCATGTATGTATGGAATGAACGTACAGGCGAACCAGTAAAAGAGTGGGACGATGTATTAGATGCAGTAAGATATGCCGTTTATACAGAAAAGAGTGGGCAAAAGAAAGCGAAGGCAGTGCCATCCCTATATTAAAGTGAGGTGAAATAATGAGAAGGTCAACTATTAGAAAGTCAGTTAATAATCCAACCAGTGATGTGATTAGAGAAATAATTAAACTGCATTCCACTTCAAAAAATACTACTTTAAGTTTGTACAATCGTTATGACCAAGAGGGATTAGAAATACAAAAACGTCTTATGCCGGATCCGAAGAAACCAAATAATAAATTACCGCATGATTATCGAGGATACATTATTAATCAATCAGTTGGTTATTTGTTTGGAAAACCGATTTCATATCAAATTGATAAGATGAAATATGATGAGAAAAAGCATGAAACATTTACTAGTCATCTTGCTAACTTTAATACTCTTAATGTTATCGATGATTTAGACAGTGAGTTAGGGAAATTAATTAGTATTTGTGGTTATGCTGCAAGGCTTTTATATGTTGATAAAAGTGGAACCGAGAGAGTTATGAATCTAAATCCTTGGGAAGTTGTGTTTATCCAAGATAAAAATGAAATTAGTCATGCTATCCGGTACTATACAGTTCCTATAATAGTAGGTAATGAACAAAAAGAACGCACGAAAGTAGAGTGGTATGATTCTAAAAACATCTACTTTTTCATCGAGAATGAGGATGGTAAATTCGTTGCAGATCAGGAAGATAATAAAGATGTAAAAGAACACATGTTTAATTACGTTCCGGTTATTCTTTTCCAAAATAACAACGAAGAGAAGGGCGATTTCGAAAAGGTAGAAGCTTTAATTGATGCGTATGACAAGAATCGTAGTGATTCAGTTAATGAAATAGAAACATTTGCTAATGCGTATATGAAATTTAAAGGTACAACAGTTGACAAGGAAGTTATTGATAACGCAAAGCAAACAGGCGCTTTTGAAGTCCCTGAAGAAGGCGATGTAGACTTTATCACCAAAAATATCAATGATACCTTTGTAGAAAATAACCGGAAAAACTTAAATGAAGACATACACAAGTTCTCTGCATCTGTTGATATGGCCGATGAGAAGTTTTCCGGTGCTGCACAAACAGGAGAAAGTCGTAAGTGGAAACTTATCGAACTTGAGAATAAAGCTGGAACAAAAGCACGTAAGTTCGGAAAAGGGCTACGTGAACAGTTTAAAGTTCTTTGTAGTGCATGGACAAAGAAAGAAATTCATATCAACTATTTAGATGTGTTCTGGGAGTTTAAGAGGAACCTTCCGATTGATCTCTTATATGTTGCTGATTTTGCATCAAAATTAAAAGGTATTCATAGCGACAGAACAGTTTTAGAGCAAATACCTTATATTGATGATGTAGACTATGAGCTGCAGTTAATGGAAGAGGAAAAAGAGGGTTCTATCGATTTAGATAATTTACCACCAGATGACAATGAAGAAGAAATTGAGTAGGTGATTAGATATGAACCTGTTTGAAATCTTCAAACTGATTAATCGGCGTATTGGTCAATTAATTAAAAAGGCAGAACGGGCTATTGCTCGTCAATATGCGAAAACATTAGTTGAGATTAGAAAACTGATGGCAGAGCAATATGAAAAGTATGAGCAAAACGGAGAGTTAACGCTTGAAGAAATGCTCAAATATGATCGGCTGAAAAAGCTGAACAAACGGATTAACTGGATTATGGGAGTTAATCATAAAGAAGTCAGTAAACAAATGACTAAAGTGTTAGGAGAAGTATATAAAGATGGGTACTACCTAACAGCATGGGGCGTGGAAACAACTACACGTACCAAACTAGGATATGCATCCGTGAGACCAGAATCACTTACTGCAATGCTACAGAATCCAGTGGCAGGATTAACATTGAAAGCTCGTTTAGAAAAGAACCGGGCAGATATTATTCATAAAATCCAGCAGGAAGTCGCGCAAGGCTTACAGGAGAATGAGACATATGCTAAAATGGCAAAACGCTTAAAGGATTCATTAGAAGGCGATGTTGTCAAAGCTACTCGTATTGTTCGTACAGAAGGGCATCGAGTACAAGAGGCGGGGAAATTAGACGCGGCTTATCATGCGCGGAAGAATGGAATTATCACACTTAAAACTTGGAACACATTAGAAGATGAACGTGTTCGTCCTGCTAAAAATAAAAAAGGCATTGCGAATCACCGCATGTTAAATAATAAAACGATTCCCGTTGAAGAAAACTTTGTTGGGAAACTCGGAACAGGACCTGCACCAGGGCAATTAGGGGTTGCACCTTCTGAAAATATCAATTGCCGCTGTTTCTTGACTTTCTCTATTGAGAGGGTTGAAAAACCTAATCATAAAGAGTTAGAGAAGATGGCATTTGAAGATTGGAAGAAAGAAAGGGTAAAAAAATAAAACAAGCCATTATTTTGACTTGTTATATTTTTCAATAACTTGGTTTATCGCTTGTTCTACTAATCGAGCTTGAGGTATCATTGTTTGTTCCGATATTCTTTTTAATTGTTCAATCATTTCTTCTGGTAGTGAAAATGTTATTCTTTTGCGCATAAATTCAACTCCTTTTAGTTAAGATTATACTTTGTGTTTATTGTACATGCAATACATTTATTGTATAATTAAGACATAAGAAAAGCCTTGCGGTGCGGTAACACCCAAGACTTTGACCAACACCTAACAAGGAGATGTTGACAATTGAATAATAACACGATTGAAGTAGAAATGAAAGTTTGTCGCAAATGTAAAAATAAACTTCCTGCTGATTCCATTCATTTTCGTAAACATAATACAGCAAAAGATAGGCTAGAACATGTATGTAAAAAGTGCAGAGGGTACGAACTTGAAAAAGAAACTACGGAAGAGGGAAAAACACTTAAACTGTGTCCTATATGCGAAAGAGAGTTCCCTGCTAATAAAGTTTATTTCACAAATTCAAAAGCATACGAAGATGGATTTTATTATTGTTGCAAGAAGTGTAATGGTGGTAAATTCGGTATAGGTAAAATGCACATAATGAATAAAGCTAAAGAAGGGTATAAAGTTTGTTCTAAGTGCAAACAAGAATTACCAATGGACACAGTTCATTTTAGAAGAAGAAGCGAGAGAAAAGATGGTTACGAATCATCTTGCAAAGTGTGCATGGGATCAAGATTTAAAGAAACTGATTTTATAGCTAAGAAAGATGGTTTCAAAGTTTGCACTTTATGTATGAAGGAATTACCAGCTACAGAAGAATACTTCACTTCAGATAAGACTAAGAAAGACGGTTTACATTCACATTGTAAGATTTGTTCAGGAAGAAAGTCATATGGTGTCAAACAACCGAACAAGGTATATGAAGTTAAAGAGGGTCACAAAATATGTACTGTTTGTATTAATGAATTGCCATATAGCAACTTCAATTCGTGTTCATCAGTGAAAGACGGACATTACCATATGTGTAAAGAATGCTATCGGAAATACGAAAAAACAGGAAATAGGAAACGTCTGAAAAAGATAAACAACCAAAAAAGAAGAACAAGAAAAAAACATTCACTACAATATTATAATGCCGAAATATGGGATAAAACACTTGAATACTTCAATCACGAATGTGCTTATTGCGGAAGGAATGAGGAGTTAGTTCAAGAACATGTTATTCCACTGAAAAAAGGTGGGAGTTATACAAGACAAAATATAATCCCTGCTTGTTGTTCATGCAATAACAGTAAATATATCAATGATTTAGAACAATGGTATCTTAACCAATCATTTTTTGATCAAAAACGACTTGATAAAATTCATAAATGGATTGGGTATAACACTAAAAATAAATCTCAACAGTTAAGCATCCTATGACGGGTGCTTTTTATTTTGTCCTAAGCATGACGTTAAACTGCTAAAAAACATTGAACTTCAATAGGGACTGAATAGGTAACTATGGAGGGCAAGGAGGTTACTACGAAATGAAAGTATCATTATATAAAAAAATGTATCAGCCGGTTTTAAGATTGGGGAACATGCAGTATTTTAGTGACCCTAATCCAAGTCCGGAGCCAAACCCTACACCAACACCAGAACCAAGCCCAGAACCACTACAAATAACACTTGAAGCGGTTCAGTCGTTTGTAAATGATGATGATAATGGGAAGAAGTGGTTGCAATCACTCACTGATACACGAGTAACGGATGCTATTAAAACATACGAGACAAAAACACTTCCGAAAAAGATTGAAGATGAAATCGCAAAACGTTTCCCTGCTGAAACTGAAGACCAAAAACAATTACGTAATCTGAAACAACAGTTTGAACGATTAGAAGCAGAAAAACAGAAAGAGACTCTTAAAAATAAAGCGTTATCTATTGCTACCGAAAAGGGGTTACCTACTAAATTAGTTGACTACTTTATTGGGAGTGATGAAGAAAAGACAATTAAGGGTCTTGATACGTTTGAGGAAGTATTTTCGTTAGCTGTACAGCAAGCAGTTGAAGAAAAGTTTAAACAAGGTGGACGTGATCCAAAACCACCAGGTGACCCAGGGAAAGCATTAACAAAAGAAGCTATTGAAAAAATGTCTCCTGATGAAATTAATGCAAATTGGGAGCAGATTGAAAACTACTTAAAAGGACAATAGGAGGAGTTAAGCTATGGCAATTAATAATTTTATCCCAACAATTTGGAGTGCTCGTTTACTTCAAAATTTACAGAAGACATTAGTATTTGGACAACCAGGAGTTGTTAATCGTGATTATGAAGGTGAGATTAGATCTGCTGGTGATACAGTGAAAATCAACAACATTGGTAAAGTAACAGTTGGCAATTATACGAAGAACGGAAATATGAGTGATCCAGAAACATTAACAGACGCTACTCGTAGTCTTGTTATTGATCAATCTAAATTCTTCAACTTCCAAATTGATGATGTTGATAAAATCCAGCAAAACCCTAAGTTAATGGATGAAGCGATGAGAGAAGCCGCTTACGCTTTACGAAATCAAGCGGATCAATTTATTGCATCTCATTATGTAGAAGCTGCTCATGTAATTGGTGATGATACTACACCTGTTGTTCCAACTAAAAACGATGCATATGAATACCTTGTAGATTTATCAGTGAAATTAGATGAAGCGGATGTACCAGAACAAGGACGATGGGTTGTTCTACCACCTTGGTATGAAGGCATGATGTTAAAGGATGACCGTTTTGTAAAAGCAGGAAACTTACCTTCTGATCAGCGTTTATTAAATGGTGTAATCGGACAAGCTGCTGGGTTCCTTGTATTAAAATCTAACAACACACCAAAAGCAGGAACAGGTGCAACTGAGAACTCGAAAATTATTGCTGGTCATAATATCGCTTGGTCTTATGCAGAGCAAGCAACTCAAGTTGAGGGATACCGTCCTGAGAAGCGCTTTGCTGATGCGGTGAAAGGTCTTCACTTATACGGTGCGAAGGTGACACGTCCAGAAGCGTTAGCAGTATTAAGTGCAAAACGTGCATAAAAACTATCATAAGAGGGCTTATATAGCTCTCTTATTCTCTTTTTAGGAGTTGATATGATGTGGATTCAAAATAATAAGACGGGTCACGTTTGGTGTGTATCGGAAGAACACGGAAGTCGATTGCTAAGGTATGAAGACTTTATATCTATTGACGAGCCACAAAAAGGACAAGTCGATTTGAATGATTTAACTGTATCTGAATTAAAAGAATTAGCAAAAGAGCGAGGGCTCAAGGGGTACAGTAGTTTAAATCGTGATGAGTTAATTGAGCTTTTAGGTGGTGAATAATTCATGGAGTTAGATGAACTTAAAATTAGACTAAAAATCACTGGTAATGAGCAGGACGATTATTTAAAAGTAGCTCTTGAAGATGCGATTGATTACGTAATAAAGTACTGCCGGAATGAATTTCTAGAAGGATTACCGAGTGGTGTAAAACAAGCAGTAGCAAAGATGGTTAGGTCTTATCAAGAAAATTCTAATGTTCAAAGCCAAAGTCTCGGAGATATGTCGAAATCATTCTTTGAAGGTGGCACAACAAACGAGGTGCATCGCTTATTAAAGCCGTATCGAAAGGTAAGGTTTTTATGAGTGTCACTATTCGTAGTACGAGTAATACCAATCGTGTTAAGAGGGCATTAGAGAAGTTAGGGAAAAAGGAAATAAAGGTTGGTATCTTTGGTGAGGACAATTATGAATACGGAAATGATGCAGATTTAGTTACTATTGCAGGTGTGCATGAATTCGGCACAACTATCGTCCCTAAAAAGGCTCAATTCTTAACCATACCATTGGTACCCGAAGCGAAAAACAAGCGCGCATCAGATTTCCCTGATCTTAAAGCGATTGGTTTGGATGATGGAAGCGGCGTATTGGCTAGGGTTAACGGTGATAAAATTGAACCTGTTTTCGCGTTACTTAAAAAAGTCACTATACCAGAGCGCTCCTTTATTCGAACGGGATTTGATAATAACGTTGATAAAATTGGTGACAAAATTGATATGTTATTTACGGAAGTTATAGAGCTGAATATTGATCCAGATGTATTTACAGATATGATTGGTATGGAATTAGCTGGTATGATACAACGCCATGCGAGAACTGTATCAAGCCCACCAAACGCTGCATCTACAAAAAACGTAAAAGGTTCTTCTAATCCTCTGCATGATACTGGTCGCATGATTGGGGCTATACGACATGAGGTGGAATAGCAATGAGTGGAAAAGCATTTCAATTTGCTGATTTCGTAGAAGAATTCCAGGTGTCATTTATTGTCCATGTTGAAGAAACAAAAGGACATTATGACGATGGAGGTAAATGGATACCAGGTGCAAAGGCGCAACCGCAACACATGATAGGCATCATTCTTCCTCTTACAACGGATGAATTGCAAAAGGAAGCAAATGGTACCTATACGAGAAAAGACCGCAAGATTTATACGCTAGCACCGTTAAAAATAGGGCAGAAGATTGAATATAAAAAGCAAATATATACCATCGATACAAATAAAGATTATGAAGATTATGCAGATGTATATATGTACTATGCGAAGGGGATAGACGGATGAACATAAAAGAGTTAAGAGCCGTTTTAATTCCTGCTATAAACAAGTATTGTGCTGCTCCTATCATTATGGCTGATCAAATGGGTGAAAGACCAAAAGTACCACATGCAACATACAAGTTCACAACTGCACATGGAAAAGCAGTCGGACAAGCAGAAGAAACAGGTGTTGTTATCAATGGTGAATATAAGTTACAGAGATTAAGTGATTACAAAACTACTATCTCCTTTACTGCTTACGCGATGGATGATGATGATTCTGTTACTTTAGCGCAGAAAATATATGACTGGTTCTCTTTTGCTGGAGTAGATGCATTGCAAAGTATTGGGGTAGCAGTTGCAGATCAGACCGATATTATCAATCGTGATGCATTCGTAATTGAGGATTATGAACGCAGAAACGGTTTTGATGTCATTTTAAGAATACCTCACCAGCAGCTAAAAGACATTGAGTGGATTGATAGCGCTGTGATAACAGAAGGAGGAATCTCGAATGGGTAATCGTTACGTTAGCGTAACTATCACAAGACAAACAAAAGCGGTGAGCCAAAAAGGATTTGGTTTACCGCTTATTTTATCTACAGATAAGAAGCTAGATTACAAAGAATATACGGAAATTGATGGGATTGGCACCGATTATGGCACTAATTCTGAAACGTATAAAATGGCATCGGCTATTTTAGGACAAGCGCCACGTCCAGAGAAGTTAGCTGTGCTAGGTGTTACTTACACTGAGACGGGTATACCAACAGATTTAAGCTCAGAGTTAAATGAATTAGTGAAGAAGCACAATGATTTCTTTTACTTACATTGCACTAATCAAACTGATCCAGTTGTTACGGAACTTTCTAAATGGATTAACACACAAGAAAAGTTCTATTTTGCATCAACAGTCAACAAAACACTGGCGAAAACATTAAACTCGCAAAATACTGTCATTCTTGTGCATCCTGCTCCAGAAACATATCCAGCAGCAGCTTGGGTGGGTGTATGCGCGCCACAACAAGTAGGGTCGTACACATGGACATTTAAAACACTAAATGGAATTGCCTCGGCTGAGTACGATGTGACAGCAATTGGAGAGATTGAAACAAATAATGCATCAACTTATATCACTGAGGGTGGTGTGAATATTACTTCAAAGGGTGTTACTACATCAGGTGAGTATATCGATATTCTGCAAGGACAATATTTCTTAAAAGCTCGAATGACGGAAAATGTATTCGGGTTATTAGTGCGTACTCCTAAAATTCCATATACGGATGCTGGTATTGCATTAGTAGTAGCAGAAGTAGAAAAAACGTTGAAGATGGGTGTAAATCAAGGAATTATTGCTACTGATTTAGATGGAAACCCACTTTATACAATTACTGCTCCAAATCGTGCAGAGGTAAGTACAAACGATAAAGCACAAAGAATTCTTCCTGATGTGAAATGGGAAGCGACGATTGCTGGTGCAATTGAGAACGTGAAAATCAATGGTGTATTAAAACTTTAATCACTCTAAGGAGGTTCATACAATATGGCAGTAGATTCTTATGATCCAAAGAAAGTAAGTGTCATTGTGGATGGTCAGTTTATGGTCGGATTCATGGATGGTACTTTTGTAAACTGTGAAAAAAATGAAGATAACGTGATTCCTCATGTTGGGGCACATGGTGATGTGACATTTGCTGAAAGTGCTGATAATACAGCGACAATTACGATTACATTAAAGCATACATCTTCTTCATTAGCACATTTACGTAAATTATCTAAAGAAAAACGTAACTTCCCTGTTCAAGTTATTGATGCAAATGACAGCAAATTTAAGGCTGGCGGGAACGAATGTCGTATTCTCAAAACACCAACTCAAGAATTTGGAGCAGAAGTAAGTGGTGTAGAAATTCCGATTTATGTAGCTGATTATTCAGCAGTTTAATAGATAAATAAAACTAGAGAGGAGCCAAAAATATGGCAAAGCAAAAAAAACATACTAGTAAAGTTGAGAAGAAAGATTTTATATTCCAAAAGGTAGCACCGTCTTCTTGGTTAGATATTATGGATGAGGTTGATGAAAATAAAGGGAGTAAACGTAGATCTCTTTATGCGGCAGTATTAGAAAATATTATTGTACAACCTAAAGTAACACTTGATGATTTTGAGGATTCTGCTGAGTTAGACGACGTGGTGTTATCAGCTATCCGATTTCAACAAGGAAAATAAGGAATTACGAGAGCTTGCTGGTATTGAACATGTTGACAAGCTCTATATTAAAAGAGCAGCTAGGTTTTGGTGGGCGCATATAATTGCTGCCCACTATAACATTAGTCCCCAGGAAGTGAAAACATGGGATGCAGAGGATGTTATGGAGTCTTTAGCTGCGATTGGCATAACAGAAAAGAACGCGAAAAAGAATATGCCGAAAACCCCAAAGTAAAGGGGCGTGAATAATGGGATCATTACGCGAGTTATTAGTCAGTATTGACTTTGATAATGTAAATACAGCTGTCTTAGATCAAATAGAACGAGATGTTGATGATATAGAAGATGCCCTGGAAGAAATGGGCAATGAAATAGATGAGGTAATGGCTGAATTCGCTGAAATCGCAGCAGTTGGTAGTGCAGCATTTGATGAAATATCTTCAGAAGCACATGGTGCAGCAAATGCCATTGATGAAATCGGTGATGAAGCGCAAGGTGCAGTAGCAGGACTTGCAGAGTTGGCAGCCGTTGGTGATGGAATGCTTGATGGAATTGAAACCCAAGCAGACCAGACAGGCCGTGCACTTGATGAAATAGGAGATCAAGCAAATGATGCGGCGACACAAATTGTGGTATTGGGCGCAACGGGTAGTGCATCCATGCGAGAACTTGAAAGGGCAGCTCAAAGCGCAGCGAGAGAAGTAGATAATGTTGGCGATGAAGCTCAAACGTCAGCTTTAAAAATAGGACTCATTACAACCGCACTTGTAGCATTAACCGCAGTTGGTTCGGCTGCTATTGCTCCACTTGTAGCAGGCATATTAGGATTAGGTGCATCATTTACAGCGGCAGGTATTGGAGTTGCTGCATTTGGTGCTGTTTCTATTTCTGTACTTGGTCAATTATTTGAAAAAGCTGATGAAGTATCCAAACTCGAAGAAAAAATAGCAAATGCAGATACCGCAAAAGAAAAGTTGGCGGCACAGAAGGAACTTGCGGCAGTTTACGATGATATGAGTAAGTCACAAAAGGATGCATTGACGCAATTACAGGAATTTAAATCGTTCTGGGGAGACTTCACAAAGCAATTTGAAAATCCTATATTCGATGCTTTCAACCAAGGGTTAAAGTTAACACAAGCTACATTAACGAATTTAGCCCCTACAATCGGTAATGTAAGTGCTGTGTTTACGCAACTGTTAGAAGAGTTGAACAAGTACATGTCTGGTGGCGGATTAAATAGCTTCTTTGAATGGTTAAGTACAACAGCATCTAGTAGTCTTTATAATTGGGCGCATATATTTGGAAATACATTTAGCGGTATTTTCGAATTACTACAAGCATTTACACCACTAGCAAAGCAAATGGAACAAGGTTTACTGAGCCTAACTGAGAGGTTTCAAGCGTGGGCAGCATCAGTCGGTGAATCAAATGGATTTAAAGGATTCATAGAATACGTTAAAACAAACGGTCCAGTTTTAATGGAACTGCTCGGAAATCTTGTTGATTTCATTGTAGATGTAGGGGTTGCTCTTGCTCCGCTTGGTGAGAAGTTGCTAGGTTTGTTAAATAACCTCATGAACTTCCTCGCTACTTCAGAAGGCGTACAGGGATTCTTCCAAATGCTATCTGATATAGGAATAAGCATTATAGATAATTGGGGTCCAATTTCTGATATTTTGATTAGTTTAGCTGCTGGTGTCGCTGCTTTTAAGATAGCGATGGTAGGAATGGAAGTTATCGGTATTATTAATGGCTTAATGATGGCATGGCGAGCAGGTACATTAATGCAAACTATTGCGATGATGGGATTAAATGCCGCTATGTGGGCAAACCCTATTACTTGGGTCATCGCAGCAATTGCAGCTCTGATTGCTATAGGTGTACTACTTTATCTAAACTGGGATACAGTAAAGGCAAAAGCGCTTGAATTGTGGGCTAGTTTAAAAGAAAAGTGGGAATCCATAAAATCCGATACGATGGAAAAATGGAATGCCGTGAAGGAATATGTGGGTACTGCGATTGATGAAGCAAAAACGAAGGTTGTTAACAAGGCACAAGAAATTTGGCAAGGGATAGTTGATAAATGGAATTCTGTGAAACAATCAACACAGGACACTTGGGATTCTATAAAAACAGCCATAAGTGATGCGATGAGTAGTGCCGGGGCAGCTATCAAGGATTTCTTCAGCCCGCTGTTAAACTTCATCGATAAGGCAAAAAGTGCTTGGGATGGATTTGTTGGTAAAATAACCAGCTTTAAGATGCCGTCATTTAGTTTTCCGTCATTGCCATCCTGGTTAGGTGGCGGTGGAGCGGATGGAAGTCACGCTACAGGTCTTGCACAAGTGCCGTTCGACGGTTATTGTATAGCCGCTTAATAGAGAAATCTATTTTGAAAAATTGGACGAAATCGGTGAAGGCTAAATTGAATGTGTGTCCCTTAAGGTGTATAATTGTATATATAACAACACTTTAAGGGGATGTGTAAATGTCGAAGAAATATACTGAAGAAGAAATCAAAGAGTATGTTGAAAATAATTCGAATTGCAAATTCAATGGTACGTATCAGAAAGTTACTACTAGTAACAGAAGAAAAATACTTCAACTCACATGTGGGTGTGGGAAAGAATTTGAAGTGGAATGGGTAAAGTTCAATAGGACTGATGGTAAATATCAACGTCAATGCAGGAAGTGCGGTCATGCATTACGAGGTAAAGCGCAACGTATGACAAATGAAGAGTATATAAAAAGAAAAGCAGAGAATGGTATTACAATTGAACATTTAGAAATACCAATCGGGAGAAATAAAGGAATTAAACATCGATGTCCTGTATGTGGCGATGAAGATTGGAAACCAACACCTGCTAATATACTAGCAAAGCATAGTACAAAATGCGCTAACTGCCATTTAGAATCAATTGGTGGTCACAACAAATCAGACGAAGCTTCATATCAGTTGAAAAAGCTACAAAAAGGGATAGATATAATAAACACGGAACCTTATATTGATACCGCTACAAAGATAAATCACATATGTCCAGTTTGTGAAAAAGATTGGAAGGCTTCTCCTTCTCAAATTTTGAATAGAGAACTTAATATGTGTGAACCGTGTGGTTATATCGAAAGAGGTAGAGATCGTGTTCACTCTCCTAGCGAAGTTCAGCGGATAGTTACTGGAATGGGAGCTGAATGGATAAAAGGAGAATATACAGGAAAGAATTCCTTGCTAACATTTAAATGTAGTTGTGGAGACCTTTTCGAAAAAACATTTAGCGATTTCCGTTACGGATGGACAAGATGTCGTAAATGTACAATGAGTATTTCTACTGGAGAGAATGAGATTATAAGATGGTTAGATACAAACCTTATCAAATATACGTATCAACGTAAATTTGAAGAATTAAAAGGTAAACGAAATATGCCATTGTCTTATGATTTTTCAATAGATGATGAGAATGGTGAACCAATAACCCTAATTGAATATGATGGAGAACATCATTTTAAACCAATGTATTACCGCTATCCCACAGAGCAAGAAGCGGTTGAACAATTCGAATTAGTGAAAAAATACGATGAGAAGAAAAGTGAATTTGCAAAGAAAAAAGGAATTCCGTTAATTAGATTATCTTCTAAGCAGTATCAAAAACTCGACACTTTACTAAAACACCTTATATAAGGTGTTTTTTATTATACACTTCAACATGCTAATACCGAGGTAAGCGAGAATATCACTCGCCACCGTAACGCATAGAGGCTGAGCGTTAAGAGAGCAAGAATGCCTCCAAGAGCGTCCGACACCCTAACTTTAAATAGAAGGGTGAAAATATATGCTGAACCTGGTATGAATCGACATACCATAATGCGAGGAAACTCCAGGAACTAGAGGATAAAAAGCCTTTAGGATAACAAATTGTATCGAGCGATACTTCATAAAGATGAAGCTGTATTAACTGCTCGGCAATCGAACGCTTTACGCGATGCAGGAATATTAGGAACAACTGGATCAAGACCAACGTTAAATCTTGAAAAAGATGGCCCGTCTCGTGGAAGTAGTGGTGGCAGTGGTGGTTCTTCAAATGCTACATTTGCACCGCAAGTCGTTATCCATATTAACGGCGGTGGAGATAGTGCGGATACAATTGCACAAAAGGCGAAAGAAGCGGCAAAGAAAGCATTGGAAGAATTTTGGAATGACATGAATCTAGCAACATAGAGGTAGGTGGTCTTGTGCCAAAAGCAAAGCTAGGTGACATTATTTTAGATACAGTTTACAGTGAGAATCCTAAGTATGGGGTGAAAGTAACAGAACATCCAATTGAGTCTGGAGAATCCATTGCAGATCACGTAGAACGAGAAACAGATAAAATGGATTTAAGCGGGGTTCTCACTGGACCTGATGCTGCAGCACGATTATTAAAATTAATTTCGTATCAAAAGCAAGGTAAGTTATTGAATTATGTGTACCGGAATGGTTGGTACAACGTTGTTATTGAAAGTTTTAATACTACACATGATGTGGATGTAAAAGGCGGTTTAAAATTCAGCATGACCTTAGTGGCAGTGCGGATTGCTAAACCGTCTGTTTTAGCTGAAGCGATGCAAACAAAAGCGGTGTCTTCAGCAGGACGTAAACAACCTACAGGGTAGGTGATAAAGTGCATATTGAAATTACGAAGGAAGAGATTCCATACCGTTTTGAAATGGAACTAGCAAAAGAGTTATTTACATTTGAAGTGCATTATAATAAACGGTTTGACTTTTTCACAATTGGTATTGAAAAAGATGGGCAGGTTATTGTCGCTGGAGAAAAAATAGTTTTGGATTTACCGTTGTTTTATGCGCTGAATGATAAGCGACTTCCAAAAGTAACAGTCACTCCTAAAGATAATAGCGGTATTGAAACACGAGTCACCTTTGAAAACTTCGGCAAGACCGTGTTATTAGAGATAGGGGGATTGTTATGAGTATGCTATGGGGGCGCAAATATGAAGTGATTATAGGCAATACAGTCTTTAAAAATGAAGACTTTACTATAAATTTTGATGTTCCATTTGATGATGGAGCTGATCCGAATATATCTGAAATTGAAGTATACAATTTGAAAGACTCAACAATTAATAGCATACAAGATAGGCAACCTGTAATTTTAAACGCAGGTTATCAATCAGATGTTGGTGCTATTTTAGTTGGTTTTGTCAGGAATCCCCGTACCGAATGGAGTGGCGTGGACAAAATTACAAAGATTAATGTGATTGATGTGAACGATAAATGGATGGAGCAATGGGTGGATAAAACCTATGCAGAAAACATTACAGGAAAGCAAGTGTTAAGTGATCTAATCAACATGAGTGGATTGCAGATTGGGTCTTTTATTTTGCCAATAAATGTAGTGTATAAGAATGCTAAAACGGTAAAAACGATGCTAGGCCAAGCAATTGGTGAAGTAGCAAAAGATTGTGGAGCAAAAATGCATATAAATCGTGGAAGTATCTTCATTCGAGATAAATTTGATGGTGACAGGATTGGTTTTATCTTGGACAAAGAACACGGATTAATTGGTACACCTTCACCAGTGGAAAGTAGTTATGAAGTTGGTATTGATGAGAGTAAAAAGAAAATTGTGATGAAGGGGTTTAAGGTAGTATCTTTACTCCACCACCGAATTAAAACGGATAGTATTCTTCAAATTAAATCAAAAACGGCTAATGGCATTTTTCGAGTGGAGAAGGGTAGGCATAAAGCAAATGGAAACACGTACTTTACCGAAATGGAAGTGTATCCAGTATGAAAGAAGCAAATGACTTTTTTAGAAGGTTTAAAGAAAAGGTGGTTGGTGGTTTAAATACATGCGCTATCGGTGAAATAGTCAGTTATGATCCTATTAAATCGAAAGCTGATGTAAAATTGCTCCCTGGTGACACTCTTATTAAATCCGTACCAGTTGGAATACAACAAACCGCAGAGTTCTTTATTAGAATGCCATATAAACGTGGAGATACCGTGCTAGTGGTCTTTGTGCAAAGGGAAATAGATAATATTATGTATCAGGCTAACAACCCTGCAAGCCAGCGTATGCTCGCGGTAGATGATGCTGTTGTAGTGTGTGGGATTAACCTTTTTACAAATGGTTTACCTGCAGCAGATACAGATAAACTCGTGGTTGGTGAAAAGTCTGGTGGCGCGACATTTACTATTGGCGGAGGGAATGTTGTTATTAATGGAAACATCAGCTTAAAAGGGTCAGTTGATGTGAACGGTACGCCACTACAGCCGGGAGGGACTAACTTTTGAAAAACTTATACATTAATCCTGCTAATAATGATCTTGAGTTAGATGGACAGAACTCTTTCAAAATGGTCCATGGTGATGATGAACTTGTGCAGGCTGTAACTGTAACATTTAAAACAGCGAAAGGGTCATGGTTTTTAAATCCTAATGGTCATGGATTTGATCGTACGACTGTACAAGCAAAACAGTATGATGAAGCACTTGTAACAAATGCATTGTTTGAAGCGGCTTTACAAGATGACCGTGTAGAAAACTTACAAGACATTACATTTGACTACAATAAAGCAATTCGTAAGCTTTCTGTCGATTTCAAATTCACGAAAAAAGAAACAGGAGAAACATTAGAAGGGAGGGTGTAATGCGTGTTAACGGCACAAGGATTTATACGAAAGCGGTATGCTGATTTTATCAGGGAAATGGAAGAACAAGCTCGTAAGTTATGGGGGAATGATGTTAATTTATCAGAGCGTGGCCCATTGGGATTGTTTATTCAAAACATTGCTTTTGCTAGAGCAGAGGAAAATGAGCAGGCAGAACAGATATATTATAGTGCATATTACTTTACTGCTGAAGGAGTAAGTTTAGACTATACTGCTAAAAATCGCGGAATGGAGCGGAACCGAGCTGAATCTGCGATTGGTATAGTAAGATTCTCTGTGGAACCAGGAATATCAGTGAATAAAGGGACGATTGTCGCTACAAAGGATAATATCGAATTTATAACTACTGATTTTGTTCGAGATGAAGATGCTGACGGAATTATTGACATTCCAATTAAAGCGTTAATACCAGGGACGCAAGGGAATGTATTACCTAATACCATTACTGAAATCATTACGCCAGCGGTTGGGGTTAACTCTGTTACTAATCCCATGCAAACCTTATACGGAAATGAGGAAGAAACAGATATTGAATTCCGCAGAAGGTATGCAAATTCCTTTTCTACAAACTCATCGACAGTGGAAGGTATTCGTACAAAATTGTTAAATGAAGTACCAGGAATAAGAACGGCTGTAGTCTTTGGAAATACAGACAGCGCCCCTGATACGTACGGTCGCCCCCCTCATTCTTTTGAAGCTGTTGTTTATGGTGGTGAGGATACCGAGATTGTAAAAGCATTATTAGAAAAGAAACCGGCAGGAATAAGATCGTTTGGTGAAAAAACATTTGAAATAATTGATGAAGCGGGTAATGAGCATACGATTGGATTCAGTAGAGCTGAAGAAATTAAAGTGTATGTACGAGTTACTGTACAACGTGACGGAGAATTCCCTGCAATCGTTATGGGTAAGAAAATGATTGAAAAAGAGGTTATCAAATATATAGGTGGCCTCGATAGTAGTGGGGTTACGTACAACGGTTTAAGCATGGGAGACACGGTTGTTGTAGGGAAGATTACAGCAAATATCTTTTCTACTATACCTGGTGTGAAAGATTGTGTTGTAGAGTTATCAAAAGATGGTGTGAAATGGAACAGCTTAAATTTTAAAACAGACCGATTGCAAGTACCAACTACTGATTATACCAGGGTTGTGATTAAAATTGTCTAGTGTATATCAAAAGTTAATCAAAAGGATCACTGATAATTATCGTCGGGATGAAAATAGTAATGTTTCAAAAATGATGAGGTTAGCAGCACATCATATTCAAGAAAATGAAGATTTACTAAACAAAATACATGATTGGCGAGATATAGATCAAGCAGAAGGAGTAACGCTTGATTATATAGGACGCAACATAGGGCAAGATCGTATGGGATTTGATGATGATACTTTCAGAGGGCTTATAAAAGCGAGAATTATTCGTAATAACTCTGATGGTACGATTCCAACTATTCTACGATTCTTGTCTTTTATTTTGGGTGTAGAAAAGCAACATATAAGAATCAAAGAGAAATGGAAATCAGGAGAACCAGTCGGTTTGCATATCGAAATTGACATGGAGTTTGTCCTGAATTTAGGAATAGCCATAGAAGACTTCGGATACATCGTAAACGAATTAGTTGTAGGTGGTGTTCATGCTGACATCTACTTTGTTGGTTCCTTTATGTTCTCTGACTTTGAAAACCAAATACAAGATGATAAGGATCATGGCTTTGGGCAACCTGTATCTAATGAATTTTTCTACCCTGAAAATTTCTATTTTAGTAGTACAGAAGATAGCCAAATGGATGATGAAACAGGTTTTGCTAACTTTGAAGAGGGACAAGGTGGTAAGTTAGGTGGTTATTTTAAACTAAACACTTTTAAAGACGGCACAAATGACGTATTAAAACCATGGTAAGGGAGGATGATGTGCGTGGCAGAATTCGAGAGAAGATTACCATATTGGAACGCGCCAGGGATTGAACCGCCACTTAGCAAAGCGGATGAAGGATGGAAGAAAAATGAACGGCCTCCAGCTGAATACATGAACTTTATGCATCATACTACGTATAAAGCAGTTGAAGAACTACAGGATAACGCAGTCCATAAGACAGAGTATAACAAAGAGATTAAAAAAATAAATAGTGTAAAAAAAAGCAAGGTTTATTTGGCGGAGTATCCAATTCAAATCCCAGAAAATGATGATACCGCTAGAATCCAACGGGCAGTATCTATGTTAAATGATGAGAATCCAGAGTTTCATTTTAATGAAGCTTGTAAAATTAGTGACAGTATTAAATTCAAACCAAACACTCGAATAGTCGGTTTAAAGAATAAAACAATTATAGATGCAACAGATTTACCTTATGGAAATAAATTGTCGGAAAGATTTGCATTTGAACTTTCAGGAAGTGTTGGTGATCCTGTATCCATTCCTGTTGATATACCAAAATGGAGCTCCACACTTACTGTCCAATCCACACAGGGATTGAAGTCAGGAGATTTACTCTACATTACTAGTTTGGAACCATATATACCTGGAACTACATCAACATTATGGAAAAAAGGGGAACTTGTAACTGTTAAACATATTGAAAGTGAAACAAGGTTAACTTTAAATGAATTCACTATATTTTCTTATGATGCAAAGTTTCAAACAGAAATCAAAAAGGTAACTCCAATCGAAAACATCGTTATAGAAAATATATCTATAAAAATGGCAGGGGTAGGAAGTGTTCATACAGGAATTAAAATTAAATATGGACGAAATATAAAAATTAGAAACGTTCATATTACAGGAGCAGAGGATACTGGAATTTTAGTGGATACAGTTTATGGTATCGATATTGAAGGTTGTAAAATCGAAGATTGTACTTCTGCTGGTCTATCTATTGGAAACACAGGGTATGGAATTTGTTTAAGCGCAGGAACGCGGTTTGGTACTGTTAAAAATAATTCATTCCGCAATTGCCGTCATTGGATAAGCGGAGGAGGAAATATACCTACTGTATTTATTGATGTTATTGGAAATAAGGGAAGTCACTCTATAGGGTACGGGTTCGATTGCCATGAGCCTTGTATGTATTGGAAATTCGAGAGAAATAAAGCGGCGGGTTGTAATGGCGGTTTTTTAATCCGAGGACAATATATTACTGTAATAAATAATGATGTTCACGGTTCAACAGCAGATGCGTATAAAGTGACAACATTTGATGTAATATCAGAACAAAAAGGGATTAGGTTAGAAGATAATCAATCTCGAGGTGTGAATACAGGAATTTCTTGCGATGGCTCTAATGCTAAGTTGGTTGATTTGGTAATAAGAAACAATAAATCTGAATCTCCTACTTACTACGGTGTTTACGTCAAGCATTTTAATGGATTAATCGTTGACGGGAATGAGGTCTACAATTCATTAAACGAGTCGATTCGAATAGAAAGTTTATCATCTATTGAACGTAGTTCGGATGTTTTGTTAGGAAACAACAAGGTTAAAGGATCTGCTAAAGAAGGGATTAAAGTTACTGCTGTAGATGATGTGGTATTGACGAAAGAAAAAGTTAGTACATGTATCGGAGCTGGCATTTATATGTTGGATTGTTCGAAAATTAATATTTCTGCTGCCGTTAAAAATTGCGCAAGTAATGGGATTCATTTGATTTCATGCAACAATACTATGTCGTTAGAAGTGGACTTGAATGGATGTTATTACGGGATTTTAATTGATGGAGGAGTTTTTCATCAAATATCTAATTTATCAGCATTTGATAACCAATTAGATGGCATAAGAGTTATGAATACTCAGGATGTCAATATTAATACTACAATCACAAAAAACCCGCGACACGGGATTTATATAACAGCTTCTAATTTCATCATTGTTACAAATAATAATGCGAGATTAAATATTCATAGCGATAAAATCAATATTGATCCTACAGCAATTAATACGATTAACAAAGATAATTTAATTTAATTGTAGAAAGGAAGTAATCTCCAATGGGTAGAGATATATATTTAGAAATCCCAAGAGTAAAAGAGATTCATATAATCGAACGAGCAATAAAAGAAGAATTAGCAATTATCACAGAAAATAAATTGAGTAAGCATGTCGAAGTGATGATTGAATATAAAAATGAAAACAATGAAATTGTAAAAAGAGAGCAAAACATTATAAAGGATAATCATTATGAGTTATTAATTTCTAACTCACCAGTTTTTGCGCCTGGCAAACCTGAAGGTGGATTTCGTGAAAGTGATATTTGGTACATTATTGATTTGATTCGATTAAATAAATAAAAAAGGAGGGGGATAAATGACTCAGTTTATTTCGCGAATTCCAGAATGGCTTGATAAAGGGATTGAGCCACCTCAGGAATTAAAAGATACAGGCTGGAAGGTTGCACAAAGACCTCCAGCCTCTTATTTTGACTGGTTTTTCAATCGAACTTATGAAGCTTTAAAAGAGTTGCAAGAAAAAGCTATGCACTCTGATTTAGTAGGCCTATTGTCTAATTTGACAACAACTGATAAAACAACGATCGTTGCTTCTATTAACGAATTAGATAAAGAATTGGGTGTATTATCAACCCTAACAACTACAGCGAAATCTAATTTAGTACTAGCAATAAACGAATTAGATAAAGAAGTTGGATCTTTATCAGGGTTGACGACAATAGCTAAGAATACACTGGTGGACGCAATTAATGAGTTGGACAAGGAGTTAGGTGTACTTAGTACTTTGAGCACAACAGCTAAGACTACATTAGTCGCTGCAGTTAATGAGCTTGATAGTGAACATGGCTCATTAATCACATTAACAACAACAGCTAAAAGCACATTAGTTTCTGCAATTAATGAATTGGATGGTGAGTTGGGGGCTTTAAGCGGATTAACAACTACAGTCAAAACTACAATTGTAGCAGCAATCAATGAAGTGAAATTACAGGCAAATGATAATGAAATAAGAAGCAAAGATAATGAAGTCTTGCATTGGATGAGTATATAAGGAGGGATAGAATGGCTACACCGAAAAAGTTATATAACAACAAACCGGGAACGGCATCAGCGACATTAGCTACTGCTACATCAGGAAAAACGACCATAGTAAAAGAAATTACAGTTACAAATACATCCGGTACAGAAGCAACATTAACAATCTTATTTGATGGAACTGAAGTAATAGCAGGGAAAAAGATTCCTCCTAATGATACAGTCATTTATAGACTATCTAGTGTATTAGAAGCTGGCGACCTAATCACAGGTTCTCAAGGTACAGCAGGGGCGATTGCAGTTACAATTTCAGGAGTTGAATTATAAGTTGGTACAAGCGCACAATGGTGGGCTTTTTTATTTTGAACTAAGGAGTGAAGTTATGACAATTGAAATTGGAGTACTAATCGCAATCGTATCAGCAGTAATTGGATACTTTTCTTACGCACTAAATCGCTCGAAAGAAATTAAAGCGGATGGTCAACAAGGGGCAGAAATGAAAGCGGAATTGGGATACATTCGCAAAGGTGTTGATGACATTCGTATTGATTTAAAAGCGAACGAAAAACAAATGCAGCAGCTTAGCGAGCGTGTTACAAGAGTTGAAGAAAGCTCAAAACAAGCTCATAAAAGACTGGACAATGTAGAAAAGGAGATGGATTAGTAATGAATCAATCAAAAAATAATATCAAAAAACGATTCCGCAACTGGAAAACATGGGTTGCGGTTTTTTCTTTGCTTGGATTTTTGTTTACGAAATTTGGTGTGCCAGAAGCTAAGAGTTTCTTAGATGAACTGGCGCCTTATTTGCTAACTGTTGGTATCGCTTTAGGTATTTGGTCAGATCATGACGATAATCAAAAAGGAGATGTTGAATAATGGGTAAATTTGCAGGTTCAGGTGGTCATAATCAAAAGGTACCAGGAGCAAATAGTCAATACGGAATCGAGCATGTGGAGGATAGACGTTTCTTAGATGCTGTTGCTAAATATGTACAATCAGCAGGATGGGATTATGTGAACTGTTCTGACGAAGTAGGAACGACAAAATACGATGTTTGGAATAATGCAGCCAATAACCACTTACGAGTTAAAGATAGTGATGTAGATTTGCAGTTCCATTTAAATGCCACTCCAGGCGGTACAGGTTGTGAAGTGTGGTTACATCCTTCATACGGTAATAGAGAATTAGCAGCTAAAATTTCAAAAGCGATGGCCGATGCATTTGGATTAAGAGATAGAGGAATTAAGTTTTCAACAGAATTAGGTTGGATTAATAAAACGAAGACCGGACTACTTCCAGAAATCTGCTTTATCGATAATGAAACAGATATGCAAAAATACCGTGCTAACTTTGACAAGGCAGCTAAAGCGGTAGCTGAGGTTATTGTTGGCAAAACAATTCAATCAAGTACAAATAACAGAGAGGTGGAGATTACAGTGAATAAATTTAGCAAAGTTGTTACGTATGAGTTTGGTACAGCGTTAGTACCTGAGATGTTAGGAATGATGGATGCTCTTGGGTATGAATCTCGTATTATCTCATATGGAGATAAACAAGGATTAGTTAGATTTGAAACAGCATATCGCCAAGGGAATGAACTAGATCGAGCAACAGCATGGTTAGATACGAAAGGACTTAAATACTTCTATACAAAAGAATAGTTTGAGCGAGAAAAGAGCCGTCCTTTTGGGCGGCCTTTTTTTATTTGAGAAAATATTTTATGTACATGCAATATTTTTACGTTCCCGACATATAGCTAATAGCGTATAGCGCGCTTATAGCTAACCAACAAGTCCACTGCAAAAGTAGGGCTATTTTTTATGCCTATTTTAGTAATAGCGGTATTATCATTTTACATAGTCCAAAAGTCATCAAAGTCTATATTTCTACCTGTAAGTTTTCTTAAGGCTTTAATGATTTTTTGCCCATTCTTCATAGAAGGAGAAAAAGCATCCCCTTGGCAAATTCTGCTGACTGTTCCTCTGTTCACTCCACTCTCCCTTACTACATCTTGTTGAGAAATTCCGTTCTTATCTAAAAATCTCCCGAATTTAGATCTGCGTTTACCTAAACCAAACATGATTAAACGCTCCCTTTTATTTTTTGTAATCAGCCTGTCCAAAAATTAAACTTTCTAAACTTCAAAAAAGATTGAATATTGTTCAAGCCGCACGAAATACCTTTTAACAAAGCGATGTTACCGCTACTACCAAAAGGGAGTGTTATAGATGGCTAAATTCAGCAAACCAGTAGCTTTCAACGAGAAGAACGAGAAAGATAGATTAATGTTGCAACACGTTAAACGCCGTAATTTTAGCGGATACGTGAAGAAACTTATTTGGGAAGCTATGAGTCTTGCGGAAGTAGAAAAAGAGCATACAAGGAAATCTGAACATCCAAAAGTAGAGGGAACGGAAATTAAAACAGAAAAAACATTAACTCCTGCTGCGCCTTCAAAACCAAAATCGCAACCAACTGCATCCGAAAGAATCCAACAACTTAAATCGCAAACAAAGAAGCAGCAAACTTCTCCAAGTTCACTGCCATTTATGCCATCTAGCCCACGAAAATATTAACTAATGTACCGATAATTGCTCCTACTGTTACAGCAATAGCTACATGCATTGTTAATCCCTCCAATTTTAAGGATTTACCGTTAGTATGTCCTGTTAAAAAAATAACATGTGAGAGGTGTACATCATGGCGAAAACAGAGGTAATACCGTTCCGTTCGTTTATGGATGGCAGTTACAAAAATAAGGAGAAAAGTGATATTACCGTATTAAAAAGAGTTACTACCGGTACTATCGGTTCACTTATCACGATTCTACCCAAAGCGGCGTTTGCGGCCACAGTTAACAGCACTTTTGGAAATGTCCACGGCGCGATTATGAATGCGTTTGATGCAGGAGTAGTACTTGTCATTATTTTTAGTGGAGCAAGTTGGGCTTTGGGGCATCGCACAAAAGCGTTAGAAATTCTTATTGGTGTATCTTGTGGATATGTGCTCGCTCGGCATGCGATTGATATCAGAAACTTTTTACAAGGAATATAAGGGGGATTGCATCATGAAATTCATCTTAGATGGTGGTCAAATGGTTTTAGCAAATGCAGGTGGTTACATCGGTGAGAAGGCAAAGGAAGGATCATTTATGGATATACTAAACGATTTTAGCGATAGCATCATTCATACAGAAATAGAATTCATTTTAAAACCGATTGGTCATTCCATTAAAGAATGCGGTGTGTTGTTATGGAATTGGTTTGTTGTAAGCCTTCCCGACATTATGGGATACACCACAATCGCAGCAGGCGCATTCATCATCATTTCATCCATGTTAGGGAAAGGGAGCCTTATGAAGACAGTAAGTTGGTATGCAGCTCTTTTGATTCTTGCACTTACAATCCTTGGAGGTGTTTGAAGTGGATGAGAAGAAAGAAGAGTTTTTACCGGATCATGAGCAGAAATTTTATTACCCCGCGCTTTATCTTGGTGGTGTGCCGGCAGAAATACCAAAGAAGAAAAAGAAGTGGTGGAAACGTACTGAAACAATAGCGTGGTCTGATTTCTTTCAAACACAGCAAAACAAAATGGTCGTGTACCGTATTATTCCACACAGTAATGTTACAAATAACACGCGTCGATTATGGAAAGCCATTTATAAGATGTACGAAATGTATGAATCACCAGGAACACGTTTAGAACGCGATGGACTACGATTTGTATACCGTGAAAAGGATCTGTTTTGGTTCGATGTGATATTTAAACAAGAGAACGGCCAAAAGAAAATTGAGTTTTATGTATCAACTTCAGAGTACCAAGCAACTAAGTTGAAACGAAAATTAGAAAATAAGATGAGTGTCACCATAAAAGAAGCTTCTCTTGAGCAAATACAAGTCCCGGAAGAAAATACGATTATCCAGGAGTTGAAGTATCTAAAACACGATATATTCAGCTTGAACACAAACGCGAATGAGCAGAAGACACCGATTGCTGCAGTTATGAACACAATAGACGAATTACAGTTTGATGGAGACTTTGCAAGGCTAAGTATCTGTAATGAAGCAGAGAACCGTCAGAAGTGGATTAAGAACGCGTCTTGGGCTTACGAGAAACTTTCTAAAGGAAAAGTACCGCAAAGAGCCACAATTAACTCTAGGATGGTGCTAGGCGCTTCAAAACAGGCGCTTGGAGGTTTCGTGAATGAAGTGAATTTCTTAATTACGGATTTGTTTAATGCTTTGGCGAATACTTTTTTCAAAAGCAATAAGTCATATGAGAAAGGGAAAGTAGTTGAAAATCCGTTTAGCTTGGAGGATGAGATTAATTCACGCCATATTAGTAATGCAAGTCGTGAAAAATTAAACAATCCCGTTTTTAAAAGTCATATACGCATAGCAGCGCACTCACAAGACCGTCTGACGCGTGAAACGATAAGCGAAACCTTATCCCTCTCATTTAGCGAAATAGCGGATAATAACGAATTACACGGCGTTAAAATTAACATAAAGAGCAGAAAGAAAGAAGTTCTCCAAGAGTTAAATACACTACACCTCTCCAAACGCACAAAAATGAACGGTAACGTTAATTTAATCTCAACGGATGAAATGGCTAAGTTAGCAATGCAAATGCCTACAGCGGAGCTACAAAGACGGTATGAAGAAGCGTTAAGTGTGAAAAAGAGAACGGAAACGGATATTCCAAGTGTGCTGCAAAATCCTAAAAATCTATTGATTGGTTATGCAGAACATAAAGACAAGAAAATTAATGTTGGTTTACAAGCGGATCAAAAGGAAGAATTCTATTGCGGATATACCTTCATTGGCAAACAAGGGAGCGGAAAAGATAATAGTATCCAAAATTTTGTTTATGAAGGTGCAATGAAACATAATATTTCATTTGTTATTCCTGATTGGATATGTCAGCCCGGCCATAAAGGAATGGCTGATGGAATACGCGATCTACTACCACCTGATAAAATAATTGATTTAGATTTATCAAATGAGGACTATATCATCCCGATGGATTTAACGGAAGTTATAGAGAAATTAGGAAGAAAAGGTGGCTCGCGCTTTGCTTTAGAAATGATTGATTTTATGAATCTAGAAGGTTTAGCACGTTCTGAGAAATATTTAATGGAAGCAGCAAAAGCCAGCAAAGGATCTCTTTCTAACATTAAGAAAATTATTGAGGATGAAGATTTCCGTGTCGATAGAATAAGTGAGTTACTGGAGGAAGGTTACGAAAGACTAGCAAAAGAGTTGTTGCAGTGGGGAGATAATGAAGCATTAAGTAATAAGTGTGATGCTATTTTAAGCAGACTAAATATGTTTTTTGGTGATGATACATTACACGATATATTTGCCCAACAACCAAAAGAAAACGTCAATTTCGAGAAATGGATGAAGGAAGGGAAAGTAATTATCATCCGTATGCCTAAACGTAAATTAGGTGCAGCTAGTAATATATTAGCTCATTGGGTTACTTTAAAGGTGTTAATGACTAGAATGCTAATGAGTGAGGAAGATAAGGATAGACACGGCTGCTTCCTAATTTTTAACGAACCGGAGCAGGTTGAATCAAAGGGTCTTGCTAAATTAATGGGACGCATAGCGACTGAGGGCAGAAAAGAGCGATTGGGTTCAATATTCGCTTTTCATCATTGGGGTAAATTGCCGGATTATTTACGGGATAATCTTATTGCTGGTGGCGTGAATCAGTTCTTATTTGCCAACGATCATAAAGGGACTTTTGATCTCGCAAAAGAAAGATTGCATCCAACTTTCACAATAGAGGACGCATTACGAACGCCTAAACATTATTCAATTGCTATTTTGAATACAAAAGAACCATTACATGCATTTATGGTCCATATGCTGCCGCCGAGAGATGAAGAGGAACGATATAATAACTCTTCCCTAACTATCCAACATGCGGAAATGTACGGTAGAAGCTGGGAAGAGTTACAAAAATAAAAAAGACGGTTACTTTATATTATGAGCCGCGTTTGATAAAATTAAGAAAAGGGGGAGATTCAATGGCTAGCCCGGAAGAACTTATAGGAGAAAAAATCGGTTTGTTAACTGTAATTAGTTTAGCGAGACAAAGAATTAATAATAAAAACTTGATTTTTTATCATTGTTTATGTGAATGTGGCAAAGAGACAAATGTCCGAAGAAGTGATTTAATCAGAAAAGATAGTAGAAGAGTTAGGTCTTGTGGCTGTTTTTCTGTAAATAAATTTAGAAATATGACTCGTTCTCATGGAATGAGTCAAACCAGATTTTATAGAATATGGGCAAATATTAGAAAGCGAATATACGACCCAAATTCCATTTCGTATAAAAACTACGGTGGTCGAGGGATAAAAATGTGTGACGAATGGCATACATTCGAAAATTTCATGGCTGATATGTACGAAAGTTACGAAAAGCATGTCAAAGAGCATGGTGAAAAAGAAACAACGCTAGAAAGAAAAGATTCGAATGGAAACTATGAAAAAAGAAATTGCACTTGGGCTACAAGTTTTGAACAAAAAAACAATCAAAGAAGACATAAAAGGTTTGAAGCTACAAATCTAAAGACGGGCGAAAAATTATATGCAAGTTCCAAATCGATATTTGCGCGTGAACATGGAATATGTCGTCAACACATTAATAAAGTACTGAATGGCGAAAGGAAGAGTACAGGTGGTTTTTCTTTCAAGTATGTTGAGTAGACAAATGAAACCACCTGTTGAACAGAAATATAGTAACTCTTCCCTAACTAAACTGCACACCCAATTGTACGGTCGAAGATGGGAAGAGTTACAAGGGTAACAGGCAATATCTATGTTATGTACTTGTATAAGAATATAGAATAAAAAGCCCAATGAAGGGCTTTTTTCTTTGATTGAAAACAAAAACAAAAACAAAACATTATAAATACGTATTAGCAATGTTTTGTTAACGTTAACATTAATGTTAACGTTATAGTAATACAAATAAACCCTACAAAATGTAGAGTTTATAGCAATCCTCTCTTTTCAAAGAAGTCACGGAAAATTCTATTAGCAAGTTCTGATTGTGCCCCACGTTGAGGTTTCTTCCCTAATACCTTTTGGAAAGCTTGTCTTACATCTTTATCTAAATGGAACCCAACTACTTTCTTCTCTTGCTCTTCTTTCAGGAATCCAAGGATATCGTCATTCTCGATAACATCATTAATTTTATGTTTTGTTTCTGTTTTGTTATCATTATGTTTTTGTTCCTCTAACGTTTCGTTAACATTATCATTAATATTAACGTTAACGTCATTCGTTTCTTCTGATGTCACTTCTTCGTTTTGTTTTTGTGTATTGTTATCATCATCATTTCTAACTGCACTGTCACCAAACAAATCAGCTATATTGCGGTTGCTCATGTTCATTCAACTCCTTAAATAAACTTTTGTAGTAAAATGCGAATTCAGTATCTTTTTTAGCTAAAGTAAGGGGTAATTTGTTATAAGCGATTGAGTTCGCGAATGAAATACTTCTTGGAATATTAGCATTAAAGAAATGCACGTTTTCTTTATTACAGAATTGTCTCGCTTGTTTAATCGCTTCTGTATGTAGCTTCGTGTTTTTTTGAACAAGTGTAGCAACTACTCCAGCGATGTCTAAATTCGGGTTGTGCTTTTGTTTGAATTGATTAATAACATCGATGATTTTAATTAAAGAACGCACACTATATTGTTCTGGTTGGAAAGGAATGATAATTCTGTCTGTGCAACAAATAACATTACTTTGGATTAAACCTGAACTCGGTGGGCTATCGAATAAAATTACATCGTATTCATCTTCAACAGACATTAACGCTACTTTTAGAAGTAAAAACGGATTTATGTATTTATCTAAGTTTGGTAGGATGTCGAAATCTAAGAAACTCATCATTTCATTAGAAGGAAGAATATCAATATTTTTATAGACGTTTACAATAGCTTCCCTAGCAGGAGCAAAGTTAACTAATACATCATGTAAAGTCGTACGATACTTATCTGGATTCTTACCGAAAGAAAGAAGAGAGTTACCTTGTTGATCGGCATCTACGATTAATACTCGCTTACCTTGTTTTGCAAAAAGACCAGCTAAGTTTACTGTCATTGAAGACTTCAAAACACCGCCTTTATTCTGTACAAAAGCTAATTTATAAGCCATTTAGGCACCTCCGTTATTTTTACGTCAATTTAATGTTAACGTTAATATTAACGTAATGTAATTTATACATTATTTTTATGTAGTTGTAATAATAACAAAATGAAAACATATCATTTTGTTTTTGTCAATTTAACATATTGCTTATCAATTCTGTAACAACAAGTGTTTACCTGCTATTAAAATAAAAAAAGACAAGCGCTAGGCTTGTCATCTGTCCTTGTAAGTATATGAATCTTGCGTTACAATAATTGTAGAAAAAACGGAATAAAAGACGAAAGGACCCATTCTCTCCCCGACCAAAGTTTGAGAATGGATCCTTCAAATAGTTACACAAGAAAATTCTTGGTGTTTATTAACTTCTGTCTATATAATATCAAAAACTATTAGACAGGTAAAGTGTAATATATTCTTGTGTAGCTTCCTTTTATTTGTATAAGGAGGCTATTTGTATGTCGGTGGCAATTCGGAAGCCGCAAGAGGAAACATTCATTGATTCCTGGTATGAATGTTACTTATCAGAACGGAAGAAATCAGGATATGTTGTTACGATTGATTTAAGTAACGAGCAACATAAACAAATTTGGTATGGGTTACGTGATTTAAAGCATTTGTTAAAAGCATCAGAACGTGGTCTAAAAGATGTCTATCTATCTCTTAATGCATTTGAACACGGAAGTCGTAAAACGGCTGATTTGAAGCAAATAAGAAATATAGGCGTAGACTTGGACTTTTATAAAATAGGACTCTCAAAAGAGTATGTGATAAAACAATTGCATGATTTCGTATTCAGTGGATCATTGCCGTGCCCAAATATCATTATGAATGGTCGAGGGGTGCAATTAGTTTATAGCATAAGTGGGGGCGCTGCTCCACAAATGGCATATTTAACTCAATACATAACAAATCACTTTGTAAAAATGCTTATGCCGCTAGGTGCAGACGGATCATGTTCTGATTTATCCCGTGTATTCCGTTTGCCATATAGCACTCATGGTAAAACCGGACAACAAATCACAGTGGATTTATGGACGGAAAGAGAGTATTCATTACAAGAACTATATGAATATGTACCGCCACTAGAGAAAAAGCGTAAGACGAAACGTAAAGGCACTCTAACGACGTTACCAGCACGTAAAGGGGTAATGGACCTCTACAGTTTAAATACGAAGCGTAAAGCTGATTTAGAAATGATTGTAGAGCTTAGAAACGGCGTTATAGAGAATCGAAACGATTTAACATACATTTACTCATTTACGACGGCTTTAATCGTTAAGAACCAAGCAGCGACGTTAGAAATGACGTTCCAGTTAAATGCAAAGCTTGCTGATCCGCAACCGAAAAAAGAAGTGGAACGTACAGCAAAGAATGCGTATAAGGATGCTATGATTTTCTTTGATGAATTCGCGAAAAATGATTATAAGCGTACGGGATTACCGCCGAACATTATTAAACCAATGCGAAATGATACGGTAATTCGTAAACTTAATATTGATTTCACACAAGATGAAAAAGAAAAAATGAGTACTTTAATAGATAAAGTGGAGAAACAACGACGTGACACGGAAAGGAAGCGTGCGAAGCGACGTGCTGAAGGTGTTGCCACTCGTGAAGAATACCTAGCAGCTGAGAATGATAAGAAACAGGACAAGCTATCACAATTAAAAGAGGTTATGGAAGCAAATCCGAAGGCGTCGCAACGTAAAATAGCTAAAATCATGGGTATTTCTGAGTCATATGTACGTAAGTTGAAGAAGCAATTATAAAAGTGCGCACTAGTAAATCTTCTAAAACCGTATATATATGGACTTCTACTTGGAATTTTAAAGTGCGCACTGGTGTGTCTTTTAAAACCTGTAGTAATTGGACTATATTATTTTTTAGAAAGAGGGTTTTATTGGTGATTACTGAGTTATGGAAGCCTGTTTCTGGTTATGAAGGAATTTATGAAGTTTCTTCTTTAGGTAGAGTAAGATCATTAGATAGAATTGTAGTTGATTATAGAGGAATTAAGAAAAAAGTACGTGGTAAGATTTTAAGCCCAGGTCTAACTAATAAAGGATATTGTATTGTTAGTTTAAATGCAGTAGATAAACGTCATACATTAACTGTTCATCGTTTGGTTGCCAATGCTTTTATCCCTAATTTAGATAATAAGCCACAGGTAAACCATATCAATGGTATAAAAACAGATAATCGTATTTGTAATTTAGAATGGTTGACTAATGAAGAGAATATGAAACATGCAATAAATAATGGGTTAGCTAACAAAGGTGGAAGAAAAAAAGGTTCGCAGAATAAGAAAATAACAATATGTAGTAAAAAAAGGAATAATGTCGTTCCCATGTCTATAGAGGAACGTAGAGAACTTGATAAAATAAGAAAAAGAGAGTCAAGACAATCTATACCAAGAGAACAATATTTAAAAGAACAAGAGGAAATACGACAAAAAAAGGTAGATGAGCTTAAAAATATAATTCTAGATAATCCATCATTAAATAAAAAACAACTAGCAGAAAAGATGGGAGTATCAAGAAAAACAGTATACAAATTATATAAATTCTTATAGTAAACCTCCTATTTAGGGGGTTTTTATTATGGTGGGGGATGGTAGAATAGGCCTTATCGCTGAATTAGGTTTTACACAACGGATATAGTACGTGAAATTTTATAGTATACAAAAAGAAAAGACACCTACAGGTGCCTTCCTCCGACTTGATAACCACTTTAATTTTAATAATATGTATTGGACTCTCATCCAAATATTATTTTATCACGTTAAGTAGTTTTGTTCATTGAGAAAAAATAAAAGCACTCTTTCGAGTGCTCAATTTATTATTCAACTTTTAATGTAATTTCCTTACCCATCATGCCGCCACGAGCTTTTAATACTAGACCTTGCACATCTTTAGGTACATCAAATACGATTTTACCTGTTTGTGACAGTCCAGGATTTAGTTTTTCTAATAGAAACTTAGAATTACCGCCATTTGCTACGTTTAATTTGATTTGAGCAGCAGAATTAGGAGAAAACTCACGATCTTGGTTATCAACTAATTTAAAGCTGTTGCTACTTAATGTAATTGCATCTTTTTGATTGTTTGTAAGAGTTAATTCAACAACTTTAAAGACACCTTGTGCTTTTTCGTTTATATGTTCTGAACCAACTGATTCTAAAGTTTCAACAGTTCCAACAGCGATTTTAACGTTTGAGGATTCACCCTCTTTAGAAAGTTCCTTTTTAGGTTCTTCTTTCTTAACTTCTTTTTTAGGCTCTTCCTTAGCAGCTGGAGCTTGTGTTTCTTGTTTCGGATCAGAAGAAGTTTTTTCTTCTTTGTCGTCTCCTCCGCCGAATGCCGCTCCGATAGCACCAAGTACGATTAAAGCAATGATTCCTAAACACCCAAACTTAAAAATTTTACCCATTATGTAGTTCCTCCAGTGATTAAATGTAAGATTTCTAGAACATAATAACAGAAACGGTTACAACTATTTTGTCATATTTTGTCGAAGAAAAATAAAAAACAGGACCAATTAGTCCTGTTGGTTGGATTTGTGATATTTTGTAAATTTTTACCACTATCCAATGGAAACCTTTTCTTCTACAATGTACTTAAATCAGAATATATCTTGATTATCTTCAAGCATATCGATTAATACGGAGACTTGCTTACAGAAACGTTCTCTCTGATGTTCATTCAACGCCGTATACGTTGTTTGAACATTGGATAATAGTTCTTGTAGTGGTTCATCTTCAAAATCACTCTTGAAGCCAATAAGCACGTCTACCGATACATTGAAAAAGGAGGCGATAATAACCAAAGTATCTATATCTGGTTGGTATCGATCAGTTTCCCAGTTTTTGATTTGGCTCCTGCTCAAGTTTAACTTGTGGGAAAGTTGCTCTTGAGTTAAGCCACGTGACTTCCTTAGTTTTTTTAGAATCTGTCCAAAGTGTCTCATAGTTTAAAGTATAAATACTAAACAACTATACTACTATTTATGGGCGTTTAACTACC
>NZ_JAVGCW010000013.1:0-58414 GCF_052928345.1 Bacillus sp. BSL6 | reverse complement strand
CCTTCATAGTTTGGTGATGATGGCAGAGAGGTCACACCCGTTCCCATACCGAACACGGAAGTTAAGCTCTCTAGCGCCGATGGTAGTTGGGACCTTGTCCCTGTGAGAGTAGGACGTCGCCAAGCAACTAAACACGAGTCAAATGACTCGTGTTTTTTCGTGTTTTCTTTTATAATCCATAGTAATAAAAAATGTATTTAAATAATTATTATTTTGATTAAATACAGGGGAATGTGGCTAGGATAGTAAATAAGCAAAAGAGTTGCAAATTTTATTAATACGTATATAATTAAAGTCAAAGATAGTCAAAGTCAATAAAGGTGGCGGATAAATGAGAAATATATCTGATATCATTGAGCAATATCTAAAGCAAGTTATTGACTTAAGTAATAATAATGTGATTGAAATCAAGAGAAATGAGATTGCGGATCGATTCGAGTGCGTACCATCTCAAATCAATTATGTAATCAATACCCGTTTTACGTTAGAAAGAGGATTTGTAGTAGAAAGTAAACGTGGTGGAGGAGGTTACATTCGCATTATAAAAGTCAAACTGCATGACGATATAGACATTATTGATCAAATGCTTCATATGATTGATCATAGCGTTGCGCAAGGAAATGCAGAGAGTATGATTATACGTTTAATAGAAGAGGGAATCATAACGAATCGTGAAGCTAAACTTATGTTAAGCGTACTAGATCGTTCTGTATTATCAATGGATGTTCCTTCTCGAGATGAACTTAGGGCTCGAATATTATGCGCAATGTTAAGAACACTGAAATATAAATAAATACAGCTTTTGTAAAAGAATAATAACTAAAAGATAAGGCAGTTAAATATTGTAGAAGTTTTGAAAAAAGAACACGCACTTTTGTAAACGAATAAAGGAAAGTGAACAGTCTAGTAATGTATGAAAAGTACTATGAGATAGATCGTTCCTGTTGTAAAGGTGGGGATAGTGATGACTTGTCAAAACTGTAATATAAGACCAGCAACTTTACATTATACAAAAGTAATTAACGAAAAGAAGGCGGAAGTTCATCTTTGTGAGCAATGTGCAGAACAAAGTGGCTATACGTCTTTCTTTCAATCATCGCAGTCTAACTTTTCATTCCATGATTTATTTGCTGGGTTATTACACGGTGAATCAACAATGTTTGAAGAAGAAAAAAGCGGATTTTCGAACACAAATATATTAAGATGTCCAAATTGTAAAATGACATATGAGCAACTTACAAAGGTAGGACGCTTTGGATGTGCTTCTTGTTACGATACATTTAAGGAACATTTAAAGCCGTTATTAAAACGTCTTCACGGCGGGCATACAGATCATTGTGGAAAAATTCCGAAGCGTATAGAAGGAAATATTCACTTAAAGAAAGAATTAGATGAACTAAAACTCATTCTGAAACAATACGTACAGAAAGAGGAATTTGAGAAAGCTGCTGAAGTAAGGGATAAAATTAGAAATCTTGAAACTCAGCTTAGTGAGCATAGAGAGGGGGAATAGTTCTATGTCACTGGACAAAATTATGAATGAAGCGATTAGTCCATGGATGAAGGGAGATGGCCCTGATTCTGATATTGTTTTAAGTAGTCGAATTCGTTTGGCTCGTAATTTTAAAAAATATCAATTCTCTACTATGCAAAACGAAGAAGAAGCTAAACAGATTCAAGAATTATTTAAAAAGGAATTTATAAATAAAACAGTAGAACCTTTTGGAGAGTTTGAACTATTAAAAATGAATGAATTAACGCCTCTTCAAAGGAGAGTATTAGTTGAAAAGCATTTAATTAGTCCCAACCTTGCAGGAACAGAATATGGAGCGTGTTTATTGTCAGAAAACGAACATATTAGTGTTATGCTGAATGAAGAAGACCATATTCGGATTCAGTGCTTATTTTCAGGATTGCAGTTATCAGAGGCCCTTCAAAGTGCCAATCAAATAGATAATTGGATTGAGAAAGAGGTTGAATATGCTTTTGATGAATCACTTGGATATATTACGAGCTGCCCTACTAACGTTGGTACAGGACTTAGGGCTTCCGTAATGATCCATTTACCAGGGCTCGTTTTAACGAAAAGAATTAGCCGTATTATACAAGTAATTCAAAAATTAGGGTTAGTAGTAAGAGGAATATACGGTGAAGGTAGCGAAGCGTTAGGTAATATATTTCAAGTGTCAAACCAAATGACGCTAGGAAAATCTGAAGAAGATATTATTGCAGATTTAAAGAGTGTCATTCAACAAATCATACAGCAAGAAAAAATGGCTAGAGAATTAATTGTACAAAATTCAAGTATTGAGCTTGAAGATAAAGTTTATCGCTCTTATGGCATACTAGCCAACAGTCGTTTAATTCAATCTGCGGAAGCAGCCAATTGCTTATCAGATTTACGACTTGGTATTGATTTAGGATATATAAAAGGTATATCGAGAAATATTTTGACTGAGCTAATGGTTCTTACACAACCAGGCATTTTACAACAATATGCAGGAGGACCTTTAGGGCCAGAAGAAAGAGATTATCGAAGAGCAACCTTAATCCGTGAGCGATTACGTATTGAAAAAAACTAAGCGCAAGTAGGAGGCGATTTCTATGATGTTTGGAAGATTTACAGAAAGAGCACAGAAAGTATTAGCTTTATCTCAAGAGGAAGCGATTCGTATTGGGCATAACAATATTGGAACAGAACATATTTTACTTGGGCTTGTACGCGAAGGTGAAGGAATTGCAGCAAAAGCGTTGATTGCTCTTGGATTAAGCCCGGAGAAAGTTCAAAAAGAAGTAGAAGCGTTAATCGGACGCGGAACAGAAGCTTCTCAAACTGTACATTATACACCGCGTGCTAAAAAGGTTATTGAGCTGTCTATGGATGAAGCTCGTAAATTAGGTCATTCTTACGTTGGAACAGAACATATTTTACTTGGTTTAATCCGCGAGGGTGAAGGGGTAGCAGCACGTGTTTTAAATAACTTAGGTGTTAGCTTAAATAAGGCAAGACAACAAGTATTGCAACTTCTTGGAAGTAATGAAGCAAGTTCAGGTCATCAAGGTGGTTCTTCAACAAATGCAAATACACCAACACTTGATAGCTTAGCACGTGATTTAACAGTTGTTGCACGTGAAAATCGTTTAGACCCTGTTATTGGACGTGGTAAAGAAATTCAACGTGTAATTGAAGTTTTAAGCCGTAGAACAAAAAACAATCCTGTATTAATTGGGGAGCCTGGTGTAGGTAAAACGGCAATTGCAGAAGGATTAGCACAACAAATCGTAAATAATGAAGTTCCTGAAACTTTAAGAGATAAGCGTGTTATGACACTAGATATGGGTACAGTGGTAGCCGGAACGAAATACCGTGGTGAATTTGAAGACCGTTTGAAGAAAGTAATGGATGAAATCCGCCAAGCAGGAAATATCATTCTATTTATTGATGAACTTCATACATTAATTGGTGCAGGTGGCGCAGAAGGTGCTATTGACGCATCGAATATTTTAAAACCATCTTTAGCTCGTGGAGAGTTACAATGTATTGGAGCGACAACGTTAGATGAATATCGCAAATATATTGAAAAAGACGCAGCTTTAGAGAGACGTTTCCAACCAATTCACGTTGATGAGCCAAGTTTAGATGAATCAACTCAAATTTTGAAAGGTTTACGCGATCGTTATGAGGCACATCACCGCGTATCTATTACAGATGATGCAATTGATGCAGCTGTAAAGCTTTCAGATCGTTATATTACAGATCGTTTCTTACCAGATAAAGCAATTGATTTAATTGATGAAGCTGCTTCAAAGGTTCGCTTACGCTCTTATACAACACCACCAAATCTAAAAGAGCTTGAAGTGAAGCTTGAGGAAATTAGAAAAGAAAAAGATGCAGCTGTACAAAGTCAAGAGTTTGAAAAAGCTGCTTCCTTACGTGATATGGAACAACGTTTACGTGAGAAGTTAGAAGATACGAAGCGTCAATGGAAAGAGCAACAAGGAAAAGAAAACTCAGAAGTGACAGTAGAAGATATTGCAAATGTTGTTTCTACGTGGACTCGTATCCCGGTTTCTAAGCTTGCACAAACAGAGACTGATAAATTATTAAACTTAGAATCGATTCTTCACGATCGTGTTATTGGTCAAGATGAAGCGGTAGTAGCTGTAGCGAAAGCTGTTCGTCGTGCTAGAGCAGGTTTGAAAGATCCGAAACGTCCGATTGGTTCATTTATTTTCTTAGGACCAACAGGTGTAGGTAAAACGGAGCTAGCAAGAGCGTTGGCAGAATCTATGTTCGGTGATGAGGATGCAATGATTCGCATCGATATGTCTGAGTACATGGAGAAGCATTCTACTTCTCGTTTAGTTGGATCTCCTCCAGGATATGTTGGATATGAAGAAGGTGGACAATTAACAGAAAAGGTTCGCCGTAAGCCATATTCAGTTGTTTTATTAGATGAAGTAGAGAAAGCTCATCCTGATGTGTTTAACATTTTACTACAAGTATTAGAAGATGGTCGCTTAACAGATTCTAAAGGGCGTACAGTTGATTTCCGTAATACAATTGTTATTATGACATCTAACGTTGGTGCAGAAGCGTTAAAACGTAATAAACATCTTGGATTTAACGTACAAGATGAGAGCCGCGATTATTCAGATATGAAAGGTAAAGTAATGGATGAACTGAAAAAGGCATTCCGTCCAGAATTCTTAAACCGTATTGATGAAATTATCGTGTTCCATATGCTTGAGAAAAAACATATTCAAGAGATTGTAACACTTATGGTAAATCAGTTAGTAAATCGCTTAAAAGAGCAAGAAATTGAATTGCATTTAACAGAAGGAGCGATTTCGGCTATTGCTGATAAAGGGTTTGACCGAGAGTACGGTGCTCGTCCGCTTCGTAGAGCAATTCAGAAACATGTAGAAGATAGACTATCGGAAGAACTTTTAAAAGGTGCTATTGAGAAAGGACAAAAAGTTATCTTTGATGTTGAAGGAGAATCATTTGTCATTCATAGTGCTGAAAAGGTAAAATAAGTATAGACAAACTAAGAGGGCTACGAGATAGCCCTCTTTCTTGTACGATAAGGATAAATTGTTTATAGATGAAAGTGAAGTGAGATATAAAACGATATGGCTAAAAAGAAAACAAAATTCACATGTCAAGAGTGTGGGTATCAGTCACCAAAATATATGGGGAAATGCCCTGGATGTGGTCAATGGAATACGCTTGTTGAAGAGATGGAACCGGTTGTATCATCAAGGCGCCTTAATTATGCGAATGCAATTCAAACAGAAGTAACAAAACCAAGACGTCTAACAGAAGTGGAAACAAAGTCTGAGGCGCGTATTGAAACAAAATTTCAAGAATTTAACCGTGTACTTGGTGGCGGGATTGTAGATGGATCCTTAGTACTGATTGGTGGGGACCCCGGGATTGGAAAATCAACGTTACTATTACAAATATCATCACAATTAGCGGATTCTTCCTATGATGTCCTATATATATCGGGTGAAGAATCAGCAAAACAGATTAAACTGCGTGCGGATCGTTTACATGTAAATGGTAGTAATCTATTTGTTGTATCAGAGACGGACTTACAGCGAATTGCAACACATATTGAAGAGGTGAACCCAGCCTTTGTTGTTATTGATTCTATTCAAACAATACATCTACCTGAAGTAACATCAGCACCGGGAAGTGTGGCACAAGTTCGTGAATGTACAGCAGAATTAATGAAACTTGCAAAAACGAAAGGAATCCCTATTTTTATCGTTGGACATGTGACAAAAGAGGGAGCGATTGCAGGACCTCGTATGTTAGAACATATGGTCGATGCAGTTCTTTACTTTGAAGGAGACCGTCATCATACATACCGCATTTTGCGAGCAGTAAAGAATCGTTTTGGTTCTACGAATGAAATGGGTATTTTTGAAATGAAAGAGCTTGGCCTTGCAGAAGTATTAAACCCTTCTGAAATTTTTCTTGAGGAAAGACCAGTTGGGGTTGCAGGATCAACAGTGGTTGCCTCAATGGAAGGAACAAGACCAGTTTTAGTAGAAATACAAGCATTAATTTCCCCTACTAGTTTTGGAAACCCTCGAAGAATGGCAACGGGAATTGATCATAACCGTGTATCGCTTATTATGGCAGTGCTAGAAAAAAGAACAGGCTTATTATTGCAAAATCAGGATGCATATTTAAAAGTAGCAGGTGGTTTGAAGTTAGATGAACCAGCAATTGATTTAGCTGTCGCTTTAAGTATAGCTTCAAGTTTTAGAGATAAATCTACGGCACCAACCGATGCAGTAATAGGAGAAGTAGGATTAACTGGAGAAATAAGAAGAGTATCAAGAATTGAACAACGTGTACAAGAAGCAGCTAAATTAGGATTTCAACGCGCTATTATTCCTAGAAAAAATTTGGGAGGATGGACAATTCCAGATGGGATTGAGGTAGTTGGTGTATCTAATTTAGGAGAAGCACTTCGTTTGACATTAGGAGGCTAGGCTATGGAAGAAAACAAGCAACGTGTCAAAAGTATGATTAATATTTTACAACTTGTGGCCCCGGGAACACCACTGCGCGAAGGGATAGATAATGTACTTCGCGCACAAACAGGGGGATTAATTGTTCTTGGATATAATGAACAGATTAAAAGTATTGTTGATGGAGGTTTTCATATTAATTGTGCATTCTCTCCAGCTAGTTTATATGAATTAGCAAAAATGGATGGGGCACTTATTTTAAATGAAACGGGAAGTAAAATTTTGATTTCGAACGCACAGTTAGTTCCAGAGTCATCTATTGACTCTATTGAGACAGGTATGCGCCACCGAACGGCGGAGCGTGTAGCAAAGCAGACAGGCAGCCTTGTTGTGGCTATTTCACAAAGACGTAACGTAATTACGCTATATCAAGGGAATTTACGTTATACACTAAAAGATATAGGCGTTATTTTAACAAAGGCGAATCAAGCTATCCAAACGTTAGAAAAATATAAGGCTGTATGGAATGATGGGATTACGAATTTGGGCATTCTAGAATTTGAAGAGGTTGTTACAATGTCCGAGGTAGTCCATGTTTTACATAGTGTTGAAATGGTACTACGTATTAAAAATGAAATATTGAGCTATATTCATGAATTGGGAACAGAAGGTAGGTTAATTCGTTTACAACTTACGGAACTATTAGCCGACTTAGAAGCAGAGGCAGCGCTATTAATTAAAGATTACTATCAAGAAAAAACACAAGACCATCATCAAATTTTGAAAAAGTTACAAGAACTTGCGAATACACAACTTCTAGAGGACAGTGATTTAGTTAAATTGCTTGGATACCCAGGACAAACGAGTTTAGAAGAAAGTGTGACGCCGAGAGGATACCGAATCACAAGCAAAATTTCGCGTGTTCCACCACTTATCATTGAAAATTTAATTAATCGATTTAAAACTTTGCAAGGTGTTTGTCGTGCAACTATTAATGAATTAGATGATGTGGAAGGAATTGGAGAAGTCAGGGCGAAGAAAATACGAGAAGGTCTAAAAAGAATTCAAGAGCATCTCTATATGAGTAGACACAATTAAGAATATTACATTGATTCTATAATATAACGACACTAGAACATTTTTGGTATATGATATGATATATTGGTAAATAAAACTATTTATAAAAAAACACGTCCGCTTTTGCATTCGGCGTTTTGATTAGCGAAACAATGGTTAATAATGAGTAGGAGGTGGTTGGATGTTAAAACGGATTGTACAGCTCTTCTTTTTAGTAATCGGGGGGGCTTTAGGGATTTACTTAATCCCAAAAGTTATTAATGTATTAGACATCGGTGCTGTTCCATTATTGGAAGGATCGTATGTTCGTGCAATTATTGGTGCAATTATTTTATTTTTAACAACATTTTGGCTTGTAGATTATATTGTTCAACTTATTAAGCATATTGAAGAGGCTCTTGTAAAAGCGCCTGTAGCAGATGTTTTGTTTGGTACATTAGGTTTAATCTCTGGGCTTATTGTTGCGTATTTAATTTTAATACCAATTCGTGAATTTACAATTCCAGTTATTAGTACAGTGTTGCAAGTGTTCTTTACTCTTTTACTAGGATATTTAGGATTCCAAGTAGGGTTTAAAAAGAGGAATGAATTGCTAGGATTATTTACATTACCACAACGTGGGAAGAAGAAAAATAATAATAGTGAGAATGAAGAACCAGAAAATGAGGTAGAAGAATCTTTAGCGCATTGGAAAATTCTCGATACAAGTGTAATTATCGATGGACGTATTGCTGATATTTGCCAAACAAAGTTTTTAGAAGGAACAATTGTCATTCCACAATTCGTGTTAGAAGAACTTCAGCACATTGCCGATTCTTCTGATGCTTTAAAACGTAATCGTGGCCGTAGAGGATTAGATATTTTAAACCGTATTCAAAAAGAGATGCCGATTCCGGTAGAAATTTATGAAGGTGATTTCGACGATATTCAAGAAGTGGATAGCAAACTTGTAAAGTTAGCGAAAATCACTGGTGGAACGGTAGTAACGAATGACTTCAACTTAAACAAAGTCTCTGAATTACAAGGGGTAACGGTGTTAAACATTAACGATTTAGCTAATGCAATTAAACCTGTTGTACTCCCAGGTGAAGAACTAAGTGTTTATGTTGTAAAAGATGGAAAAGAACAAAATCAAGGTGTAGCATATTTAGATGACGGCACGATGATTGTAGTAGAAGATGGTAGAGAATATGTAGGCTCACAACTCGATGTACTCGTTACGAGTGTGTTACAAACGTCGGCTGGGCGCATGATTTTTGCCAAACGTAAATTATTAGAAAAAGCATTATAAGTAGAGGATTATTAATATGTATACATTAATTATTCCAGCAGCTGGTCAAGGAAAGCGGATGGGTGCTGGCAAAAATAAGTTGTTCTTACTTATTAATGAAGTACCGATTATTGTGCATACGTTACGTGCTTTCGAACAGGATAAAGCATGTAAAAATATTATTATGGCAATTAACGAAGAAGAGCGTCCATATTTTGAAGAGTTAATGCAGAAGTATCCGGTTGCAAAGCCAGTACAATTTATTCAAGGTGGAGCTGAAAGACAAGATAGTGTATATAATGCGATTCAGCATACGAGTGATGTTGAGTATGTTCTTGTACATGACGGTGCGCGCCCGTTCGTAACGAATAAAGTGATCCAAGACGTATTAACTGCAGCAGAAAAATATGGAGCTTCCATTTGTGCGGTGCCAGTGAAAGATACTGTTAAGAAAGTAGAGCAGGGTGTTGTTGTAGAAACAGTAGAAAGATCTCAGCTGACAGCTGTACAAACACCGCAAGGGTTCTCTGTTTCTCTTTTGTTAGAAGCTCATAGAAGTGCGAAGCAGAGTTGTTTCCTTGGTACAGATGATGCAAGTCTCGTAGAACGTATCGGGAAGCAAGTAGGTGTAGTAGAGGGGAGTTACTATAATATTAAAGTGACGACTCCAGAGGATTTACTAATTGCTGAAAGTTTTCTTCACGTTCAAAAGAAATGATAGCAATGATTATAGCGAAGAGAAGCTCGGCAAAGGCCGGGCTTTTCTTTATAAGGGTAGCGATATAATATAGAGTCATAAAGCTCAGTAGTTTAGCTCGAGGAGGATGTAAAAAATGTTTCGAATTGGACAAGGTTTTGATGTGCATGAATTCGCGGAAGGTAGACCGTTAATTATTGGCGGAATTACAATTCCACATGAGAAAGGATTAATCGGTCACTCTGATGCAGATGTATTGTTACATACAATCGCGGATGCGTGTTTAGGTGCAATTGCAGCAGGAGATATCGGGAAACATTTTCCTGATACAGACCCTGCCTTTAAAGATGCTGATTCAGCTGTATTATTGCAAAAGGTTTGGGGATTTGTGCGTGAACAAGGTTATGAATTAGGGAATTTAGATTGTACAATTATTGCTCAAAAGCCAAAAATGGCACCACATATTGAAAGTATGCGTAAACGCATTAGTGAACTATTAGAAACGTCTATTGATAATATCAATGTAAAGGCAACAACAACAGAAAAACTAGGATTTACAGGTAGAGAAGAAGGAATTGCTTCTCAAGCAGTTGTTTTATTACAGAAAAAATAATGGTTTTTAATTCGTAAGATGGATAATCACATTTTTTTGGTGTACAATTATAGAATGTGTTGACATTAAGAATGGAAGGTGTACCAATTATGGAAAAGCAAGTGAGAGTGCGCTATGCGCCAAGTCCAACAGGACACTTACATATCGGAAATGCGCGTACGGCATTATTTAATTATTTATTTGCTCGTCATCAAGATGGTAAGTTTATTATTCGTATTGAAGATACTGATGTAAAACGTAATGTTGCTGGTGGAGAAGAAAGCCAATTAAAATACTTAAAATGGCTCGGTATGGACTGGGATGAAGGTGTTGATGTTGGTGGTGAATTTGGACCATATCGTCAAACAGAGCGTTTAGATATTTATAAAAAGTTATATGAAGATTTATTAGAGCGTGGTTTAGCTTACAAATGTTATATGACAGAAGAAGAGCTAGAAGCAGAACGCGAAGGGCAAATTGCTCGTGGTGAAACACCTCGTTACGCAGGTAACCACCGTGATTTAACTGAAGCGCAAGTGAAAGAATTTGAAGCTGAGGGACGTATTCCAAGTATTCGTTTCCGCGTACCAGCTGACCGTGATTACACATTTAAAGATATTGTAAAAGATGAAGTTGCATTCCATTCAAATGATTTCGGTGATTTCGTTATCGTGAAAAAAGATGGGATTCCAACTTATAACTTTGCAGTAGCAGTAGATGATCACTTAATGGAAATTACACACGTACTTCGTGGTGATGACCATATTTCAAACACGCCAAAACAAATGATGATTTATGAAGCTTTCGGTTGGGATATTCCGCAATTCGGTCATATGACTTTAATTGTAAATGAAAGCCGTAAAAAATTAAGTAAGCGTGATGAATCTATTATTCAATTTATTGAGCAATATAAAGAGCTTGGATATCTTCCAGAAGCAATCTTTAACTTTATTGCACTACTAGGTTGGTCGCCAGTAGGGGAAGAAGAAATCTTCTCTCAAGAAGAGTTTATCAAAATGTTTGATGCAGCTCGTTTATCAAAATCACCTGCATTATTTGATTCTCAAAAACTAAAATGGATGAACAACCAATATATGAAAAAGCAAGATTTAGATACGGTGGTAGAATTAAGCTTACCGCATTTAGTGAAGGCTGGACGTATAGGTGAAACTTTAAGTGAACAAGAACAAGCTTGGATTCGTGATGTAATTGCGTTATATCATGAACAAATGAGCTTTGGAGCTGAAATTGTAGAGCTTTCTGAAATGTTCTTCAAAGATCACGTTGATTATGAAGAAGAAGGACAAGAAGTATTAAAAGGTGAACAAGTACCAGAAGTACTTCGTGCATTTGCTGGTCAAGTAGAAGCACTAGAAGCTATGGAACCGGCAGCAATTAAGGCGGCTATTAAAGCAGTTCAAAAGGAAACAGGTCATAAAGGTAAAAACTTATTTATGCCAATCCGTGTTGCAACTACTGGTCAAACACATGGCCCAGAGCTTCCTAATGCTATTGCACTTCTTGGAAAAGAAAAAGTTTTAAATCGTCTTCAAAAAGTAATTGGTTAACATTTTCTAGGTTTAGAAATATAATAAGTATACTTAAAACCTAATAAGGAAAAGCGACGAGAAGGAGAAGTAGAAAATCAGGCTTTTTACAGAGAGAACCACCTTTAGGCTGGAAGTGGTTTATAAGCGGATTTTTGAAATGCCCCTTCGAGTCTTCTGCTGAACAGCAAATTGCTTTGCAAAACGTCTTAGGGCGTAAAGTAAGCAGAAGCGGTGTACACCGTTATCAGAGATGAGTTTGAGGCTTTTTTAGCCTAAACAGAGTGGAACCGCGCTTATAAGGCGTCTCTGTCAATATGACAGAGGCGTCTTTTTTTATACCGTAAAATTGGTATGAGTATAAGTCTTATCCACGTGTATAAAGATTTAGGGGGATAAGTAGGGAGTTAGTTCACTCGAAAAAGCAGCCCATAAAGGGGAGGGAACGTCGATGTTTAAGAGGCTTCGGGAAGATATTGAAGTCGTTTTTGAACAGGATCCAGCGGCAAGAAGTTATTTCGAAGTCATTTTGACTTACTCTGGATTACATGCAGTTTGGGCCCATCGAATTGCACATGCTTTTTATAAAAAGAATTTCTTCTTTATTGCACGTTGGATCTCACAAGTTAGTCGTTTCTTTACTGGCATTGAGATTCATCCAGGAGCAACAATTGGTCGTCGTTTTTTCATTGACCATGGAATGGGGGTTGTAATTGGAGAAACGTGCGAAATTGGTGATAATGTAACGATCTACCAAGGAGTTACATTAGGTGGTACAGGTAAAGAAAAGGGAAAGAGGCACCCTACAATTCAAGATAATGTATTAATTGCAACGGGTGCTAAAGTACTAGGTTCTATTACAGTTGGAGAGAATTCTAAAATTGGAGCAGGTTCTGTCGTATTAAAAGAAGTCCCTGCACATTCTACAGTTGTAGGTATACCTGGCCGAGTCGTTATTCAAAATGGCGTAAAGATTGGTCAAGAATTGAATCATTCCGACCTTCCAGACCCAATTTTTGATAAATTAAAGGTCATGGAAGTAGAACTTGATAAATTGAAAAAACAACTTGAAGTAAAGGTAGAAAGGAAGGATAAAAATGACTATTCACATTTATAATACGTTAACACGTCAAAAGGAAGAGTTTATTCCATTAGAAGAAAATAAGGTAAAGATGTATGTATGCGGACCTACAGTTTATAACTATATTCACATCGGGAACGCAAGACCACCTATGGTATTTGATACAGTGCGCCGTTATTTAGAATATAAAGGATACGATGTGCAGTATGTATCTAACTTTACTGACGTAGATGATAAATTAATTAAAGCGGCAAATGAGTTAGGCGAAGATGTGCCGACAATTGCGGACCGTTTCGTGGAAGCGTATTTTGAAGATGTAACGGCACTAGGTTGCAAACATGCAACAGTTCATCCGCGTGTAACAGAAAATATGGATATTATTATTGAATTTATTCAAGAACTTGTGAATAAAGGATATGCATATGAATCAGAAGGGGATGTGTACTTTAGAACGAAGGAATTCGAAGGGTACGGTAAGTTATCACATCAACCGATCGCGGACTTACGTCACGGTGCGCGTATTGAAGTAGGAGAAAAGAAACAAGACCCTCTTGATTTTGCACTATGGAAAGCTGCGAAAGAAGGAGAAATCTTCTGGGAAAGCCCTTGGGGTCAAGGTCGTCCAGGCTGGCATATCGAATGCTCGGCAATGGCGCGTAAATACTTAGGGGATACAATTGATATTCACGCCGGTGGTCAAGACTTGGCATTTCCTCATCATGAGAATGAAATCGCGCAGTCTGAGGCGCTAACAGGAAAAACATTTGCACGTTATTGGATGCACAATGGATATATTAATATTAATAATGAAAAAATGTCTAAGTCACTTGGGAACTTCATTTTAGTTCACGATATCATTAAGCAATATGATCCGCAGTTAATTAGATTCTTTATGCTATCAGTACATTATCGTCACCCAATTAATTTCAGTGAAGAGTTATTACGAAGCACAAATAACGGACTGGAAAGAATTAAAACAGCTTACGGTAATTTGAAACACCGTATGGAAAGTAGTACGGATTTAACAGATCATAATGAGAAATGGTTAGCTGATCTGGAAAAATTCCAAACTGCATTTGAAGAAGCGATGAATGATGATTTCAATACTGCTAATGCAATCACTGAGTTATATAATGTAGCAAATCATGCAAATCAATATTTACTGGAAGAACATACGTCTACAGTGGTAATTGAAGCATACGTAAAACAACTTGAAACATTATTTGATATTTTAGGGTTAGAATTAGCACAAGAAGAGTTACTAGATGAAGAAATTGAGGCACTTATTCAAAAACGTATTGAAGCTCGTAAAAATCGTGATTTTGCATTATCAGATCAAATTCGCGATGATTTAAAAGATCGTAATATTATTTTAGAAGATACCGCTCAAGGTACAAGATGGAAAAGAGGATAAGAATGATTGATGCAAAGCAATTAAACAGCTTAGCGTTAGCATATATGGGTGATGCGGTATATGAACAATATATCCGCTATCACCTACTTCAAAAAGGGAAGGTTCGTCCTAATCAGTTGCATCGATTAGGGACAAGCTTTGTTTCGGCAAAAGCACAGGCGAAAGTTGTTTATCATTTATTAGAGACAGCATTTTTAACTGAGGAAGAAGAGGCAGTACTAAGAAGAGGGCGTAATGCAAATTCAGGTACTGTTCCGAAAAATACAGATGTACAAACATATCGACATAGTACAGCCTTTGAAGCGTTAATTGGCTATCATCACTTATTAAATAATCGTGAAAGATTAGACGAAATTGTATATAAGGCAATTGCTGTTCTAGAAGAAAAGGAAGGGGGCACATCATTATGAGTAGTGAATATATTATCGGACGTAACCCTGTAATTGAAGCGTTACGATCAGGGAGAGATATTAATAAAATTTGGATCGCAGAAGGTGCTGCCAAAGGACAAGTACAAATTGTACTAGCACTAGCGAAAGAAAATAAAATTATTTTGCAACATGCACCAAAAAAGAAGTTAGATCAATTAGTTGAGGGGAACCATCAAGGTGTAATTGCTCAAGTGGCCGCATATCAATATGCTGAGCTAGAAGATCTATTCAAAGTAGCAGAGAAGCGTAATGAAGATCCATTCTTCTTAATTTTAGATGAAATTGAAGACCCGCATAACCTCGGTTCTATTATGCGTACTGCGGACGCGACAGGAGCTCATGGAATTATTATTCCGAAAAGAAGAGCTGTGGGACTTACTGCATCAGTTGCGAAAGCATCTACTGGGGCAATTGAATATATTCCTGTTGCACGTGTAACGAATTTATCTCGTACAATCGATGAATTAAAAGAACGTGGACTTTGGATTGCTGGTACAGATGCAAAAGGAAAAACAGATTACCGTAATTTAGATGGTAAAATGCCAATTGGATTAGTAATTGGAAGTGAAGGAAAAGGTATGAGTCGTATTATTGGTGAAAAATGTGATTTCTTAATTACTTTACCGATGGTTGGTAAAGTTACATCCTTAAATGCTTCAGTGGCTGCAAGTTTGTTAATGTATGAGGTATATCGTAAACGTAACGAAATTGGTAAATAAAAAATGAACGATATTTTAATCGTTGACGGTTACAACATTATTGGAGCTTGGGGAGACTTGAAGAAACTACGGGATGTAGATTTGCAATCATCAAGAGATGCACTGATTGATAAGATGGCGGATTACCAAGGTTACACAGGTACAAAGGTAATGATCGTTTTTGATGCTTATACAGTCCACGGTATTGAAAAAAAGATGAAACAATCGCGTGTGGAAGTTATATTCACTAGGAAGAATCAAACTGCAGATGAAAAGATAGAGCAACTTGCAATTGAGCTTAGAAATATAAATACGCAAATATATGTTGCGACTTCTGATTATACGGAACAATGGGTTATATTTGCTCAAGGTGCGCTCCGGAAATCTGCACGGGAATTAGAGCTGGAAGTACAAGCGATGGAGCAACAAGTAAGAAGGCGTACACAAGACACAAAAGAAAAGCAACCTGCTATGCGAAAGATATTTAGTAAGGATATTACAGAAAAGTTAGAAAAATTAAGAAGAGGAGAGCGTTGAAGCATTGACGCTCTTTGTCTTTTTACTGTATAATATTTCTAAATAAATAGCGGTCGGAGGGATCAAGGTGGAAGCAGGCTTCGTAAGTGTAGGCGACGTTACATTTCGTGATTTAGAAGATGAGGCAATCGTTGAGTTAGTTCGAAAAGGTAATACTGACGCTCTAGAATATTTGATTCACAAATATAAGAACTTTGTTCGCGCGAAATCGAGATCTTATTTCTTAGTGGGTGCCGATCGAGAAGATATTGTTCAAGAAGGTATGATTGGATTGTTTAAAGCGATTCGTGATTATAAAGAGGACAAGCTGTCTTCATTCAAAGCATTTGCTGAACTGTGTATCACTCGACAAATTATTACCGCTATTAAAACAGCAACCAGGCAAAAGCATATTCCGTTAAATTCGTATGTGTCTTTAGATAAACCGATTTATGACGAGGAATCTGATCGGACATTATTAGATGTTATTTCGGAAGCGAAGGTAACTGATCCTGAAGAAATGATTATAAGTCAGGAAGAATATACCGATATAGAATCTAAAATATCTGAATTATTAAGCGATTTAGAAAGAAAAGTGCTTTCTTTATATCTAGACGGTCGTTCTTATCAAGAGATTTCGGAACAGTTAAATAGACATGTGAAATCTATTGATAACGCTTTACAGAGAGTGAAGCGGAAATTGGAACGATATATGGAAATGAGAGAGAGTACCACTTCAAATTAATAACAAGAGCTACAGGTGTAAAAAAAATCACCTGTTTTCTTTTTGTAGAGAGTACAAAAGGCATGTCATTGACATTGTCTTTTATTGTATGATACATTTTTAGGGACATAATGTTACAAGGTTGGTGTAACTAATGAGGAAAAAAGTTGTACTCTCATGTGAAGAGTGTAAAAATCGAAACTACTCTACGATGAAAGATACGAGCTCAGTAGAGCGACTTGAAATAAAGAAATTTTGTAAAACATGCAATCAGCATACAGTTCACAAGGAAACAAAATAAATAATTGAAATAATACACTGGAGGTCCCGTAGATGCGTTTAACGAACTTTTTCGGCGATGTAGGTCGCGAAATGAAAAAAGTAAGTTGGCCTAAAAAAGATGAATTACTCCGTTCAACAGCGACTGTTATCGCTACAGTTGTCTTCTTTGCGATTTTCTTCGCAGTAGTTGATATGGGCATTTCTTCTTTAATTCGGTTAATTCTTGGTTAATTCTTGAATAAGAAGCACTTATCCATGATATAATGTTATTTATAAGAACTGTGTAAAAGCCCGGTGAACGGGTTTTTTCATTTGCGCAAAAAAATGTACGTCAGGGAGGGAAGGACGCTCGTCCTAAATGAATGGAAAAAAGTTGGTATGTTGTCCATACTTATTCTGGATATGAAAATAAAGTAAAAGCAAACCTAGAGAAACGTGTAGAATCAATGGGTATGCAAGATAAAATTTTCCGTGTTGTTGTCCCGGAAGAAGTAGAAGTAGAAATGAAAAACGGTAAAGAAAAATTAATGAAAAGAAAAGTGTTCCCAGGTTATGTATTAGTAGAATTAATCATGACTGATGACTCTTGGTATGTTGTACGTAACACGCCGGGTGTAACTGGGTTCGTTGGCTCTTCTGGTTCTGGATCTAAACCATCACCTCTATTAGAAGAGGAAGTTGTTACCATTATGAAACATATGGGAATGGACAACGAAGTGGTTGATTTCGACTTTGAACTTCATGAGACAGTACGTGTAAATGAGGGACCATTCGCAGATTATACAGGTGCTATCGAAGAAATTGATGTGGAGAAGAAGAAGGTTAGCGTACTTGTGGACATGTTTGGTCGCGAGACTCCAGTTGAACTTGACTTCCATCAAATTGAAAAATTATAAAATGAAACTTGAAATGAATTGTAAAAAGTGATAATATCTTTTAAGTCAGTACGTCTTCGTTATCGGAGACGTTTTTTGAAAGATTTTATCCTTACAGATAAAATATGACGTGGGAGGGCAAATCACTGTCCAATTGACCACATCACGGACTTAAGGAGGTGTGTCTCGTGGCTAAAAAGGTAATTAAAATGGTAAAACTTCAAATTCCTGCAGGTAAAGCTAATCCAGCTCCACCAGTTGGTCCAGCATTAGGACAAGCAGGTGTTAACATCATGGGCTTCTGTAAAGAGTTTAACGCTCGTACAGCAGATCAAGCTGGTCTTATCATCCCTGTTGAAATTACGGTATTTGAGGACCGTTCATTCACTTTCATTACTAAAACTCCTCCTGCTGCTGTTCTTCTTAAGAAAGTAGCTGGTATTGAGTCTGGTTCTGGTGAACCAAACCGTAATAAAGTGGCAACTGTTAAGCGTGATAAAGTACGCGAAATCGCTGAAACTAAAATGCCTGACCTAAACGCTGCTAGCGTAGAAGCTGCAATGCGTATGGTTGAAGGTACTGCACGCAGTATGGGCATCGTTATCGAAGACTAATTCGATTTGTTTTTTAAAAAAGGTTGCGGGTCTGGAATTCCAATTCGCAACCTTTATTATCGTAAATGATTATCGTTTTTAAATAAATGGATGGCGCGCATCCTCAGGTTATACCTGAAAATAAGCGTAAACGTGGGAGGTTATTCCGCTAAAACCACATTCGAGGAGGAAATAAAAATGGCTAAAAGAGGTAAAAAGTACGTAGAAGCTGCAAAGCTTGTTGATCGTGCAGCTGCTTACTCTGCAACAGAAGCAGTAGAATTAGTAAAGAAAACAAACACAGCTAAATTTGATGCAACTGTAGAAGCTGCATTCCGTTTAGGTGTTGACCCTAAGAAAGCTGACCAACAAATCCGTGGTGCAGTTGTTCTTCCACACGGTACTGGTAAAGTACAACGTGTATTAGTATTCGCTAAAGGTGAAAAAGCTAAAGAAGCTGAAGCTGCTGGAGCTGACTTCGTAGGCGATGCTGATTACATCGGTAAAATCCAACAAGGTTGGTTCGATTTCGATGTAGTAGTAGCAACTCCTGACATGATGGGTGAAGTTGGTAAACTTGGTCGCGTATTAGGACCTAAAGGTTTAATGCCAAACCCTAAAACTGGAACAGTTACTTTCGATGTAACTAAAGCTGTTAACGAAATCAAAGCTGGTAAAGTTGAATACCGCGTTGATAAAGCTGGTAACATCCACGTTCCAATCGGTAAAGTATCTTTCGAAGATGCTAAATTAGTAGAAAACTTCAGAACAATTGCTGACACTTTACAAAAAGTTAAGCCAGCTGCTGCAAAAGGTACTTACATGAAGAACGTAACAGTTGCTTCTACAATGGGACCTGGCGTACGCGTAGACGTTTCTACATTAGCGTAAATTTTGGAAGTTGACTTCATAAAGAAGTTTTAATATAATCATTTATGTTGTGAATTTAATTAGTGTACCGTAGACAGTAGGTGTCAATAGACTTAATTTCCTACCTAGGTGTTAATATACGAAGCGGAATTTTTTTCTGTGACTATATGCCTCCATGTCTACAAGTTGGGCATGGAGGTTTTTAGTGCACTTTCGGTACATCTTCTATATAATCTACAGGAGGTGTAATAACATGAGCAAAGTAATCGAAACTAAACAACAAGTTGTAACTGAAATCGCGGACAAACTTCGCGCTAGTAAATCTACAATCGTTGTTGACTACCGTGGTTTAACAGTTTCTGAAGCAACAGAATTACGTAAGCAATTACGTGAAGCTGGCGTTGAGTTCAAAGTTTACAAAAACTCTCTAACTCGTCGTGCTGCAGAATCTGCTGAAATGGCTGAGTTAAATGAATTCTTAACAGGACCAAACGCAATCGCGTTCAGTAACGAGGATGTAGTTGCTCCTGCGAAAGTATTAAACGACTTCGCTAAAGATCATGAAGCTTTAGAAATTAAAGCGGGCGTAATCGAAGGTAAACTTGTAACACTTGATGAGGTTAAAGCTATCGCTACTCTTCCATCACGTGAAGGCTTACTTTCTATGCTTCTTAGCGTTCTTCAAGCTCCAATCCGTAACCTTGCACTTGCTACTAAAGCAGTTGCAGATCAAAAGGAAGAGCAAGGCGCTTAATTTTTTAAAAGATAATTACGTATTATCGATAAAACAATACAAACCTATTTAAGGGAGGATATTTACAATGACTAAAGAACAAATCATTGAAGCAGTTAAATCTATGACTGTATTAGAACTTAACGACTTAGTAAAAGCTATCGAGGAAGAATTCGGCGTAACTGCTGCTGCTCCTGTAGCTGTTGCTGGTGGCGCTGGAGAAGCTGCTGCTGAGAAAACTGAATTTGATGTGGAACTAACTAGCGCTGGTGCACAAAAAATCAAAGTTATCAAAGTTGTTCGTGAAATCACTGGTCTTGGCTTAAAAGAAGCTAAAGAATTAGTTGACAACACTCCAAAAGTAATCAAAGAAGCTGCTGCTAAAGAAGAAGCTGAAGAAATCAAAGCTAAACTTGAAGAAGTTGGCGCTGCTGTAGAAGTTAAGTAATTAACTTTTGATGCTTTAAAAAAAGCTCGCTCTCATGCGAGCTTTTTTTTTAACTGTAAAGAAAAGAGGTGGCCATATGGCAGACCATTATTTTTCTAACGACCCTTCTAGTAAAAGTGACCGTAAGCGGTGGGAATTTACCCTTCGTGGATCTCAATTTACTTTCTTATCTGACCGTGGGGTGTTCTCGAAAAACGAAGTGGACTTTGGTTCTCGTCTTTTAATTGAAGCGTTTCAAGTGCCAGATATTAAAGGTGATATATTAGACGTAGGTTGTGGATATGGGCCAATTGGTTTATCGTTAGCGAAAGAGTTTCAAGACCGTAAAGTTCACATGGTGGATGTGAATGAAAGGGCGCTTGAGCTTGCGAAAGAAAATGCCGCTAACAATAAAATTGGAAATGTGCACATTTTTCAAAGTAGCGTCTATGAAAACGTAGATGGTATGTATGCTGCTATTCTATCTAATCCTCCAATTCGTGCAGGTAAAGATGTCGTGCATGAGATTTTAGAAAAAGCTGTAGAGCATTTAGTTCCGGGTGGAGAGTTGTGGATTGTTATTCAAAAGAAGCAAGGCGCGCCATCTGCACTGAAGAAACTAGAAGAAGTGTTTTCTGAAGTCGAAGTTGTAGAAAAGAAAAAAGGATATTATATCATAAAATCAAAAAAACGTTGACGGTTATTTTTGGCTATGTTAACATTATACAATGCCAATATATGATTTTCTGCGTTGAGAAAGATGTATATTTTTGTTTCTCTTGGAAAAGATAGTAAAATCAGCAGATTATGAAACAGAATGATGGTTTTCTTATAGAAGCCATTTTTCTTTTTTGAGCAGGTAGAAAGACTCAACGTATTTATCTTTAAGAGAAAAAAGACTACGCTAAATAGCAGTAGTTGTATTTATTTGTGATTTTGCACAAATTTTTTTGTGCATTTATAATACTCATGATTTGAGGGGTGAAGCAGTTGACAGGTCAACTAGTTCAATACGGACGCCACCGCCAACGAAGAAGTTATGCCCGTATTAGTGAAGTATTAGAGTTACCAAATCTTATCGAAATTCAAACCTCTTCTTATCAGTGGTTTCTTGATGAGGGTTTGCGAGAAATGTTCCAAGACATTTCTCCGATTGAAGACTTTACGGGAAATCTATCGCTTGAATTTATCGACTACAGCTTAGGTGAACCTAAATACTCTGTAGACGAATGCAAAGAGCGTGATGTGACGTATGCAGCACCACTTCGTGTAAAAGTGCGTCTAATCAACAAGGAAACTGGTGAAGTAAAAGAACAAGATGTGTTCATGGGAGATTTCCCACTCATGACAGAGACTGGAACATTCGTAATTAACGGTGCAGAACGTGTTATCGTTTCCCAGTTAGTTCGCTCTCCAAGCGTATACTATAGTGGCAAAGTGGATAAAAACGGAAAACGTGGTTTTACTGCTACTGTAATTCCAAACCGCGGAGCTTGGTTAGAGTATGAGACAGATGCTAAGGATGTTGTATATGTGCGTATTGACCGTACGCGTAAACTTCCTGTAACTGTTTTGTTACGCGCATTAGGGTTTGGCTCTGATCAAGAAATCACCGAGCTTTTAGGTGATAACGAATACTTAAGCAACACATTAGAAAAAGACAACACAGATAGCACAGAAAAAGCATTGCTTGAAATTTATGAGCGTCTACGCCCTGGTGAACCACCAACAGTAGAAAATGCTAAGAGCTTACTTGTGTCTCGTTTCTTCGATCCAAAGCGCTACGATTTAGCAAATGTAGGTCGCTACAAGATCAACAAGAAGTTACACATTAAAAACAGATTGTTTAATCAACGTTTAGCTGAAACATTAGTGGATCCAGAAACTGGTGAAATTTTAGCGACAGAAGGAACAATCTTAGATCGTCGTACACTTGATCGCATTTTACCTTACTTAGAGAAAAACATTGGATTCAAAACAGCGAAACCAATGGGTGGAGTGGTAGAAGGCGATGTTGAGCTGCAATCTATTAAGATTTATGCTCCTGAGTCAGAAGGCGAACGTGTAATTAATGTAATTGGTAATGCAAACATTACTCGTGATGTAAAACACATCACACCAGGTGATATCCTTGCTTCTATCAGTTACTTCTTCAACCTACTATACAAAGTAGGGGATACAGATGATATCGACCACTTAGGAAACCGTCGTCTGCGTTCTGTTGGAGAACTATTACAAAATCAATTCCGTATCGGTCTTTCTCGTATGGAACGTGTTGTTCGTGAGAGAATGTCGATCCAAGATACAAATGCAATTACACCACAGGCATTAATTAATATTCGTCCTGTTATTGCATCTATTAAAGAGTTCTTCGGAAGTTCTCAGTTATCTCAGTTCATGGACCAAACAAACCCATTAGCAGAGTTAACTCACAAACGAAGACTATCTGCATTAGGACCTGGTGGTTTAACGCGTGAGCGCGCAGGCTTTGAAGTACGTGACGTTCACTACTCTCACTATGGTCGTATGTGTCCGATTGAAACACCAGAGGGACCAAACATCGGTTTGATTAACTCATTATCTTCATTCGCGAAAGTAAATGAGTTTGGTTTCATTGAAACACCATACCGTCGTGTTGACCCAGAAACTGGTCTTGTAACAGGGCATGTTGATTATTTAACAGCAGATGAAGAAGATAATTATGTTGTAGCCCAAGCGAATATGAAATTATCTGAAGAAGGAGAATTCCTTGATGAAGATATCGTAGCTCGTTTCCGTGGTGAAAACATTGTCACAAATAAAGAACGCATCGACTACATGGATGTATCACCAAAACAAGTAGTGTCGGCAGCGACAGCTTGTATTCCGTTCTTAGAAAACGATGACTCTAACCGCGCACTTATGGGAGCGAACATGCAACGTCAGGCGGTTCCGTTAATGAATCCGGAATCTCCGATTGTAGGTACAGGTATGGAGTACGTATCAGCAAAAGACTCAGGTGCTGCAGTAATCTGTAAACACCCTGGTGTTGTTGAACGCGTAGAAGCACGTGAAGTTTGGGTACGTCGCTATGTAGAAGTTGACGGTCAAACAGTAAAAGGCGACTTAGATCGCTACAAAATGCAAAAATTCATTCGTTCTAACCAAGGAACTTGCTACAACCAACGTCCAATCGTAAGTGTTGGAAATGAAGTTGTAAAAGGTGAAATCCTTGCGGATGGCCCTTCTATGGAATTAGGTGAACTAGCACTTGGACGTAACGTGCTTGTTGGCTTCATGACTTGGGACGGTTATAACTACGAGGATGCGATCATTATGAGTGAGCGCCTTGTAAAAGATGATGTGTATACTTCTATTCATATTGAAGAATATGAGTCAGAAGCTCGTGATACGAAGCTTGGACCAGAAGAAATCACACGTGATATTCCAAACGTTGGGGAAGATGCATTACGCAACCTTGACGAGCGCGGTATCATTCGCGTTGGTGCGGAAGTAAAAGATGGAGATTTACTTGTTGGTAAAGTAACACCTAAAGGTGTAACAGAATTAACAGCTGAAGAACGTCTATTACATGCTATCTTTGGAGAAAAAGCGCGTGAAGTACGTGATACATCACTACGTGTACCACACGGTGGTGGCGGTATTATCTTAGACGTAAAAGTATTCAACCGTGAAGATGGCGACGAATTGCCACCAGGCGTGAATCAACTTGTGCGTGCATATATCGTTCAAAAACGTAAAATTTCTGAAGGTGACAAGATGGCCGGACGTCACGGTAACAAAGGTGTTATCTCTCGTATTTTACCAGAAGAAGATATGCCTTACTTACCAGACGGTACGCCAATCGATATCATGTTAAACCCATTAGGGGTACCATCTCGTATGAATATCGGTCAGGTATTAGAGCTTCATCTTGGTATGGCAGCAAGATACCTTGGCATTCACATTGCAACACCAGTATTCGATGGTGCTCGTGAGGAAGATGTTTGGGGCACAATTGAAGAAGCTGGTATGGCAAATGACGCGAAAACAATCCTGTATGACGGACGTACTGGTGAACCATTCGATAACCGTGTATCTGTTGGTGTCATGTATATGATCAAACTTGCGCACATGGTTGACGATAAACTTCATGCTCGTTCTACTGGACCATACTCACTTGTAACGCAGCAGCCTCTTGGAGGTAAAGCTCAGTTCGGTGGACAGCGTTTCGGTGAGATGGAGGTTTGGGCACTTGAAGCTTATGGTGCTGCTTATACTCTTCAAGAAATCTTAACAGTGAAGTCTGATGATGTTGTTGGACGTGTTAAGACGTATGAAGCAATTGTTAAAGGCGAAAATGTTCCAGAACCAGGCGTTCCTGAATCATTCAAAGTATTGATTAAAGAGCTGCAAAGTTTAGGTATGGACGTTAAAATGATGTCTAGCGACGATACAGAAATTGAAATGCGTGATACAGAAGATGACGATGATCATCAATCAGCAGACAAATTGAATGTCGAAGTTGAGACAACTAAGGAATAATTGGGATAACCTGTAGACTAAAAGGGAGGTAGGCCCCTTGATAGATGTAAATAACTTTGAATATATGAAGATTGGACTTGCTTCACCTGACAAGATTCGTTCTTGGTCATACGGTGAAGTTAAGAAACCAGAAACAATTAACTATCGTACGTTAAAGCCTGAAAAAGATGGCTTGTTCTGTGAGCGTATTTTCGGACCACAAAAGGACTGGGAATGTCATTGCGGAAAATACAAACGTGTACGTTATAAAGGTGTAGTTTGTGATCGATGTGGTGTTGAAGTAACGCGTGCGAAAGTGCGTCGTGAACGTATGGGTCATATCGAATTAGCTGCTCCTGTATCTCATATTTGGTATTTCAAAGGTATCCCGAGCCGCATGGGACTTGTCTTAGACATGTCCCCTCGCGCGCTTGAAGAAGTAATTTATTTCGCTTCTTATGTTGTAACAGAAAGTGGAGATACACCACTTGATAAGAAGCAATTACTTTCTGAAAAAGAATACCGTGCATATCGTGATCGATATGGTAGCACATTCCAAGCTGCTATGGGTGCAGAAGCGATTAAAAAGCTATTACAAGACATCGATTTAGATAAAGAAGTAGACTTCTTAAAAGAAGAATTAAAAACAGCACAAGGACAACGCCGTACTCGTGCTATTAAACGTCTAGAAGTATTAGAAGCATTCCGTAACTCTGGAAATGAGCCATCTTGGATGATCTTAGATGTTCTACCAGTAATCCCACCAGAACTACGCCCAATGGTACAGTTAGATGGTGGACGTTTTGCTACTTCTGACTTAAACGACTTATACCGTCGTGTAATTAACCGTAATAACCGTTTAAAACGTCTATTGGACTTAGGTGCACCAAGCATTATCGTTCAAAACGAAAAACGTATGTTACAAGAAGCTGTAGACGCATTAATCGATAATGGTCGTCGTGGCCGTCCAGTTACTGGACCAGGTAACCGTCCATTAAAATCTCTATCTCACATGCTTAAAGGTAAACAAGGACGTTTCCGTCAAAACTTATTAGGTAAACGTGTTGACTACTCTGGTCGTTCTGTAATCGTTGTAGGACCGAACTTAAAGATGTACCAATGTGGATTACCGAAAGAGATGGCGCTTGAACTGTTCAAACCTTTCGTAATGAAAGAGTTAGTTGAAAAAGGATTAGCACACAACATTAAGAGTGCGAAACGTAAAATCGAGCGTGTACAACCTGAAGTTTGGGACGTTTTAGAATCTGTGATTAAAGAACATCCAGTACTTCTAAACCGCGCACCAACACTTCACCGTCTTGGTATTCAGGCGTTTGAACCTACATTAGTAGAAGGTCGCGCAATCCGTCTTCACCCACTTGTATGTACTGCATACAACGCGGACTTTGACGGTGACCAAATGGCTGTTCACGTACCTTTATCATCAGAAGCACAAGCAGAAGCTCGTCTTCTTATGTTAGCGGCACAAAACATCTTGAACCCGAAAGACGGTAAACCAGTTGTTACTCCATCTCAGGATATGGTATTAGGTAACTACTACTTAACACTTGAGCGTGAAGGTGCAATCGGTGAAGGTATGGTCTTCAAAGATGCGAACGAAGCATTACTTGCATATCAAAATGGATATGTACATCTTCATACGCGTGTTGCAGTAGCTGCAAGTGCAGTAAACAACGCAACATTTACTGAAGAGCAAAAGAGTATGCTTCTATTAACAACAGTTGGTAAATTAATATTTAACGAAATCTTACCAGAGTCGTTCCCTTATATTAATGAACCAACAAATTCAAACCTTGAAAAAGAAACACCAGCGAAATATTTCGTTGAAAAAGGTGCGAACATTAAAGAGATTATTGCTAGTCGCGAAGAAGTGGCGCCATTCAGCAAGAAAATCCTTGGTAACATCATTGCGGAAGTGTTTAAACGTTTCAAAATTACAGAAACGTCTCGCATGCTTGACCGTATGAAAAACTTAGGATTCAAATACTCTACAAAAGCTGGTATTACAGTTGGGGTATCTGACATTCTTGTATTAGGTGAAAAAGATGAAATTCTCCACGAAGCACAAGCAAAAGTAGATAATGTAATTAAACAATTCCGTCGCGGTTTAATCACGGAAGAAGAACGTTACGATCGCGTTATCTCTATTTGGAGTAATGCAAAAGATGTTATCCAAGGAAAACTGATGAAATCCTTGAATAAACGCAACCCAATCTTCATGATGAGTGATTCTGGTGCCCGCGGTAACGCATCGAACTTTACTCAGCTTGCTGGTATGCGTGGTCTGATGGCCAATCCATCTGGTCGTATCATCGAACTTCCAATCAAATCAAGTTTCCGTGAAGGTTTAACAGTACTTGAGTACTTCATCTCTACGCATGGTGCGCGTAAAGGTCTTGCCGATACAGCACTGAAAACTGCCGATTCTGGTTACTTAACACGTCGTCTTGTTGACGTTGCACAAGATGTAATCGTTCGTGAAGATGATTGTGGAACAGATCGCGGTTTATTAATTGGTGCGATTAAAGAGGGTAATGAAGTTATTGAGTCATTATATGATCGTCTTGTTGGACGTTTTGCAAGAAAAACTGTAAAACATCCTGAAACAGGTGAAGTATTAGTTGCTGAAAATCAATTAATTACTGAAGATATCGCTCATATCGTTGAAAACTCGGGTGTTGAAACTGTAAACATTCGTTCAGCGTTTACGTGTAACACTCGCCACGGTGTATGTAAGAAGTGTTACGGTCGTAACTTAGCAACTGGAACAGACGTAGAAGTAGGGGAAGCGGTAGGTATTATCGCAGCTCAATCTATCGGTGAGCCAGGTACACAGTTAACGATGCGTACGTTCCATACAGGTGGGGTTGCCGGAGATGATATCACTCAAGGTTTACCTCGTATCCAAGAGATCTTCGAAGCTCGTAATCCGAAAGGTCAGGCTGTTATCAGTGAAATCGACGGTGTTATCGCAGCGATCAACGATGTTAAAGATCGCCAAGAAGTAGTTGTACAGGGTGAAGTTGAAGCTCGTACGTATGCTATTCCTTACGGTGCACGTCTGAAAGTAATTCCAGGACAGAAAATTAGCCACGGTAAAGAGTTAACAGAAGGTTCTATTGATCCGAAAGAATTACTAAAAGTAACGGACATTACGGCAGTTCAAGAATACTTATTACGTGAAGTTCAAAAAGTATACCGTATGCAAGGGGTAGAAATTGGTGACAAACACGTAGAAGTAATGGTACGCCAAATGTTACGTAAAGTACGTGTAAGTGATGCAGGTGAAACAGATGTATTACCAGGAACATTACTAGATATCCATCAGTTTACTGATGCGAATGCGAAGGTGTTACTGCAAGGTAAACAACCAGCAACAGCTAGACCTGTTCTACTTGGTATTACAAAAGCTTCACTTGAAACAGATTCATTCTTATCTGCAGCATCGTTCCAAGAAACAACTCGTGTCTTAACTGATGCAGCGATTAAGGGTAAACGCGATGAGCTTCTAGGATTGAAAGAAAATGTTATTATCGGTAAACTTGTTCCTGCTGGAACAGGTATGAATCGTTATCGCAAAGTGGATCTTGTTAAAACTACACAAGATGACATGAATGTAGAAAACGATGAAGTTTATGTGGAACAGTAAAATTTTCCGTCGTAAATTTTGTATAAAAACAGTTAATCCTAGTTGACATTGTATGAGTCAAAATGTTACTATAAGCAAGGTTGCTCCTGAACGATGCTTTGGAGGATATTTATATGTCTTATCAAAAAGTGTCAAATGCTGAAAATGTAGTCGTTGGTCATAAACGTACATTGGAAGCAATCAAAAATGGTATAGTTAAAGAAGTTGTCATTGCGGAAGATGCTGATATGCGGTTAACCCATGTTATCATTCGCACTGCATTGCAACATAACATACCCATAACCAAAGTTGAATCAGTTCGTAAACTTGGAAAAGTTGCGGGGATTCAAGTGGGAGCTTCAGCAATAGGAATAATAAGTTAAAACTGTTTTTGTGAGGAGAGAGCATTTGCTCTCCCTTGCAAAAACTTTGTTTTCAACTAATAATGAACCACCTGGATATGTGGTCATACAAACATGCGAAGGGAGGATAATCAAATGCCTACTATTAACCAATTAGTGAGAAATGGTCGTACTGATAAAGTATGGAAATCTAAATCACCTGCGTTAAACAAAGGTTTTAACTCTTTAAAGAAAAAATCAACTGATATCTCTGCACCTCAAAAACGTGGTGTATGTACTCGTGTTGGTACAATGACTCCAAAGAAACCTAACTCAGCGTTACGTAAATATGCTCGTGTTCGTTTAACAAATGGTATTGAAGTAACAGCATACATCCCAGGTATCGGTCACAACTTACAAGAGCACAGCGTAGTATTAATTCGCGGTGGTCGTGTAAAAGACTTACCAGGGGTACGTTACCACATCGTTCGTGGTGCGCTTGATACAGCTGGTGTTGACAAGCGTATGCAAGGCCGTTCTAAATACGGTACTAAAAAGCCTAAAGCGGCTAAGAAATAATAACTTTTTAATGAAAGGAGGAACTCAATATGCCTCGTAAAGGACCTGTTGCAAAACGTGACGTGTTACCAGATCCAATGTACAATTCGAAGCTAGTAACACGCCTTATCAACAAAATGATGGTTGATGGTAAAAAAGGTAAATCTCAAACAATTCTTTATAATGCGTTCGATATCGTAAGCGAACGTACTGGTAAAGAGCCAATGGAAGTATTCGAGCAAGCTCTTAAGAACATTATGCCTGTTCTTGAAGTACGCGCTCGTCGTGTTGGTGGTGCTAACTACCAAGTTCCAGTTGAGGTTCGTCCAGAACGCCGTACAACTTTAGGTCTTCGTTGGTTAGTAAACTACGCTCGTCTTCGTGGTGAAAAAACTATGGAAGAGCGTCTTGCTAACGAAATCTTAGATGCAGCTAACAACGCTGGTGCATCTGTTAAGAAACGTGAAGACACTCATAAAATGGCAGAAGCTAACAAAGCATTTGCTCATTACCGTTGGTAGGATTCAACGTAAAATAAATGTAAGCATAAACCGCTTTATTTGTCGCTTATGGAAGTGTGGAGAGGGAGAATGCCTCTCCCTTTCGTTGGGCGCTCGTTTTACATAATGAGGGTACTGGACATACTGACATGTGTAACAATATAAAGTGGCTTTTTTGCTACTTAAAATAAAAAATCCAATCCATATATGGAAGGAGCAAGACACCAAATGGCAAGAGAGTTCTCTTTAGAAAACACTCGTAATATTGGTATCATGGCTCACATCGATGCTGGTAAAACAACAGCTACTGAGCGTATTCTGTATTACACAGGACGTATTCACAAAATCGGTGAAACTCACGAAGGTGCATCTCAGATGGACTGGATGGAGCAAGAGCAAGAGCGTGGTATCACAATTACTTCTGCTGCAACTACAGCACAATGGAAAGGTCACCGTGTAAACATCATTGACACTCCAGGTCACGTAGATTTCACAGTAGAAGTAGAACGTTCTTTACGCGTACTTGATGGCGCAGTAGCAGTACTTGATGCACAATCTGGTGTAGAACCACAAACAGAAACTGTTTGGCGTCAGGCTACTACTTACGGCGTACCTCGTATCGTATTCGTTAACAAAATGGATAAAATCGGTGCAGATTTCTTATACTCTGTAGGAACAATCCACGATCGTTTACAAGCAAACGCACACCCAATTCAGTTACCAATCGGTGCTGAAGATGAGTTCAATGGTATCATTGACCTTGTTGAAGAATGTGCTTACATGTACGGTAACGATTTAGGAACAGACATTCAACGTGTTGAAATTCCTGAAGAGCATAAAGAACTAGCTGAAGAATACCGTGGAAAACTTATTGAAGCGGTAGCTGAGCTTGATGAAGAAATGATGATGAAGTACCTAGAAGGTGAAGAAATCACTGTAGAAGAGCTTAAAGCTGGTATCCGTAAGGCTACAACTTCTGTAGAATTCTTCCCAGTAATCTGTGGTTCTGCATTCAAAAACAAAGGTGTTCAAATTCTGTTAGACGCAGTTATCGACTACCTACCATCTCCATTAGATGTACCTGCAATCAAAGGTACTCTTCCGGATACAGATGAAGAAGTAGAACGTAAGTCTAGCGATGAAGAGCCTTTCTCAGCTCTAGCATTCAAAATCATGACTGACCCTTATGTTGGTAAGTTAACATTCTTCCGTGTGTACTCTGGTGTGTTAAACTCTGGATCATACGTGAAAAACTCAACTAAAGGTAAGCGTGAGCGTGTAGGTCGTATCCTACAAATGCACGCTAACAGCCGTGAAGAGATCTCAACAGTTTACGCTGGTGATATCGCTGCTGCTGTAGGTTTAAAAGATACTACTACTGGTGATACTCTTTGTGACGAGAAGAGCCTTGTTATCCTTGAGTCTATGGAATTCCCAGAGCCAGTTATCTCTGTAGCTATCGAACCAAAATCAAAAGCTGACCAAGATAAAATGGGTACAGCATTATCTAAGCTTTCTGAAGAAGATCCAACATTCCGTGCTCACACTGACCAAGAAACTGGCCAAACAATCATCGCTGGTATGGGTGAACTTCACCTTGATATCATCGTTGACCGTATGCGCCGTGAATTCAAAGTTGAAGCAAACGTTGGTGCTCCTCAGGTAGCATACCGTGAGACTTTCCGCGCTGCTGCGAAAGTTGAAGGTAAGTTCGCTCGTCAATCTGGTGGACGTGGACAATTTGGTCACGTTTGGATTGAGTTTGAACCTAATGAAGAAGGTAAAGGATTCGAATTCGAAAACAAGATCGTCGGTGGTGTTGTTCCACGTGAATACATCCCAGCTGTAGGCGCAGGTCTTGAAGATGCACTTAAAAATGGTGTACTTGCTGGATATCCAGTAGTAGACATTAAAGCTGCATTAGTTGACGGATCTTACCATGATGTCGATTCATCTGAGATGGCGTTCAAAATCGCTGCATCTATGGCACTTAAAGCTGCGGTTTCTAAATGTAACCCAGTAATTCTTGAGCCAATGATGAAAGTTGAAGTTGTAATTCCTGAAGAGTACATGGGTGACATTATGGGTGACGTAACATCTCGTCGTGGACGTGTAGAAGGTATGGAAGCTCGCGGTAACGCTCAAGTTGTTCGCGCTATGGTTCCACTTTCTGAAATGTTCGGTTATGCAACGTCATTACGTTCTAACACTCAAGGACGCGGAACATTCTCTATGGTGTTTGACCACTATGAAGAAGTACCAAAGTCTGTTTCTGAAGAAATTATCAAAAAAAATAAAGGTGAATAATTGATTTTTATCGATTCTTCACGTATAACTACTTATGTAAGCTTAGAAAGTGGGACGCAAGTTTCGCTTTCTAGCCTAAATATAAAATAACCTATATAAACTAAGGAGGAATTTAGAATGGCTAAAGCTAAATTCGAACGTTCTAAACCCCATGTTAACATCGGTACAATCGGCCACGTTGACCATGGTAAAACTACATTAACTGCTGCGATCACTACAGTACTTGCAAAAGCTGGTGGTGCTGAAGCACGCGGATACGATCAAATCGATGCTGCTCCAGAAGAAAGAGAGCGCGGTATCACAATCTCAACTGCACACGTTGAGTACGAAACTGAAACTCGTCACTATGCACACGTTGACTGCCCAGGTCACGCTGACTATGTTAAAAACATGATCACTGGTGCTGCTCAAATGGACGGCGGTATCTTAGTAGTATCTGCTGCTGATGGCCCAATGCCTCAAACTCGTGAGCACATCCTTCTTTCTCGTCAAGTAGGTGTACCTTACATCGTTGTATTCTTAAACAAATGCGACATGGTAGACGACGAAGAATTATTAGAATTAGTAGAAATGGAAGTTCGCGACCTATTATCTGAATACGGATTCCCAGGCGACGACATTCCTGTAATCAAAGGTTCTGCTCTTAAAGCTCTTCAAGGAGAAGCTGATTGGGAAGCAAAAATCATTGAATTAATGGCTGAAGTTGATGCTTACATCCCAACTCCAGAACGTGAAACTGACAAACCATTCTTAATGCCTGTAGAGGACGTATTCTCTATCACAGGTCGTGGTACAGTTGCTACTGGTCGTGTTGAGCGCGGTATCGTTAAAGTTGGTGACGTAGTAGAAATCATCGGTCTTGCTGAAGAAAATGCTTCTACAACTGTAACTGGTGTAGAGATGTTCCGTAAACTTCTTGACCAAGCTCAAGCTGGAGACAACATCGGTGCTTTACTTCGTGGGGTTGCTCGTGAAGACATCCAACGTGGACAAGTACTTGCAAAAAGCGGTTCTGTAAAAGCTCACGCTAAATTCAAAGCTGAAGTTTTCGTATTATCTAAAGAAGAAGGTGGACGTCACACTCCATTCTTCGCTAACTACCGTCCTCAGTTCTACTTCCGTACAACTGACGTAACTGGTATCATCCAATTACCAGAAGGTACTGAAATGGTAATGCCTGGTGACAACATCGAAATGACTATCGAACTTATCGCTCCAATCGCTATCGAAGAGGGAACTAAATTCTCTATTCGTGAAGGTGGACGTACAGTAGGTTACGGCGTAGTTGCTACTATCGTTGAGTAATCTTAACTGATATAAAAAACCCCGAGGGATTTTCCCTTGGGGTTTTTGTTTGTGTTTATATAATAAATGAAATCATATTTTTATGTTTTGACGAGTTTCTTCTATAGTATATAAAAAGTAATAAACAAAACCCAGAAACTGTAAAATGAATTCTGGTAGATGAAAACTTGAAATTCTTTAAAGTGCCATGTATAATAGCAAAAGTAGAGAAAAGCAGATGCAAACAAAAAGATGCTTGCATCTAGACGAATAACATTGTATAATAGACAATGTTGGTCTTTGACTGCGATGAAGTGGAAGGTTGCTGACACACCCGGCCGCTTTGCCATGGCATGGTGTGGGGAAATTTCCATGGAGAAGGTCTATTTTAGAAATAGGCGAACGAAGGAGGGAAAATAATGGCAAAAGAAAAAATTCGTATCCGTTTAAAAGCTTACGATCACCGTATTCTTGATCAGTCTGCTGAGAAAATTGTAGAAACAGCTAAGCGTTCTGGGGCAACAGTTTCTGGTCCGATCCCATTACCAACTGAAAAAACTGTTTACACAATTCTTCGTGCTGTTCATAAGTACAAAGATTCTCGTGAGCAATTCGAAATGCGCACGCACAAACGTCTAATCGACATCGTGAGTCCTACTCCACAAACAGTAGATTCATTAATGCGTTTAGACTTACCATCTGGTGTAGATATCGAAATCAAACTATAATTTATATAACTTAAAAATGTAGGAGGTGTAACTCATGACCAAAGGAATCTTAGGAAGAAAGATCGGTATGACTCAAGTATTTGCTGAGAACGGTGAGTTAATCCCAGTAACAGTTATCGCTGCTAATCCAAACGTTGTTCTTCAAAAGAAAACAACTGAAACTGATGGCTACAACGCAATTCAGTTAGGATTTGAAGATAAACGTGAAAAGTTAACTAACAAACCTGAACAAGGCCACACTGCTAAAGCATCTACAACTCCTAAGCGCTTCATTCGCGAAATCCGCGATGCAGACGTGGACGGATTAGAGGTTGGTCAAGAGGTAAAAGTTGACGTATTCGCTACAGGTGAAATCGTTGATGTAACAGGAATTTCTAAAGGTAAAGGTTTCCAAGGTGTTATCAAACGCCACGGACAATCTCGCGGACCTATGTCTCATGGTTCTCGCTATCACCGTCGTCCAGGTTCAATGGGCCCAGTTGCTCCGAACCGTGTATTCAAAGGCAAAAAACTTGCTGGACGTATGGGTGGAGACCAAGTTACTATCCAAAACTTAGAAATCGTTCAAGTTGACACTGAGCGCAACTTATTACTAGTAAAAGGTAACGTTCCAGGTGCTAAGAAATCTCTTGTAGTTGTTCAAGGCGCTGTGAAGGTTAGCAAATAATTCACAATAGGAAGGAGGAATTCCAATGCCAAAAGTTACTGTATATAACCAAACTGGTTCACAGGTTGGTGAAATCGAATTAGCTGAAGCTATTTTCGGTATCGAACCAAATGAAGCTGTACTTTTCGAAGCTGTAATGATGCAACGTGCATCTTTACGTCAAGGTACACACAAAGTAAAAACTCGCTCTGAAGTTCGCGGTGGTGGTCGTAAACCATGGCGTCAAAAAGGAACTGGACGTGCTCGTCAAGGGTCTATCCGCTCTCCTCAATGGCGTGGTGGTGGTACGGTATTCGGACCTACACCAAGAAGCTATGCGTACAAACTTCCTAAGAAAGTTCGTCGTTTAGCAATCAAATCTGCATTAGCTACTAAAGTAGTTGAGAACAACATTGTAGTTCTTGAAGACCTAGTGTTAAATGCACCAAAAACAAAAGATATGCTAGCAGTACTTAAAGGATTAACTGTTGAGAAGAAAGCTCTTATCGTAACTGCTGATGCAAACGAATCTGTAGAGTTATCTGCTCGCAATATCCCTGGAGTAACAGTAATCACTGCTGATGGCGTAAACGTTTTAGACGTGCTTCATCATGATAAGCTAATCATGACAAAAGCGGCAGTGGAAAAAGTAGAGGAGGTGCTTGCATAATGAGAGATCCTCGTGATATCATTAAGCGCCCAGTTATCACTGAACGTTCTATGGAAATGATGGCTGAAAAAAAATACACGTTCGATGTGGACGTTAAATCTAATAAAACAGAAGTTAAAGATGCTCTAGAAGCGATCTTTGGTGTTAAAGTAGAAAAAGTGAACATCATGAACTACAAGCCGAAAGCAAAACGCGTTGGTCGTCACGCTGGTTTTACTAGCCGTCGTCGTAAAGCAATCGTTAAGCTAACTGCTGACAGCAAAGAAATCGAAATCTTCCAAGGCGTTTAATTCTTACTAAAGAAGGAGGGAAATTGAGATGGGAATTAAAAAGTATAATCCAACTACTAACGGTCGTCGTAACATGACTACGAATGATTTCGCTGAAATCACGACTGACAGACCCGAAAAGTCTTTACTTGCTCCTTTAAGCAAAAAGGCTGGTCGTAATAACCAAGGTAAAATCACTGTACGTCATCAAGGTGGCGGACATAAGCGTCAATACCGTATCATCGACTTCAAACGTAACAAAGATGGAATTCCAGGACGCGTTGCTACGATCGAATACGATCCAAACCGCTCTGCGAATATCGCATTAATTAACTACGTTGACGGTGAAAAACGTTACATTCTTGCTCCTAAGAACTTAGAAGTAGGTATGGAAATTATGTCTGGCGCTGAAGCTGACATTAAAATCGGTAACGCATTACCATTAATCAACATTCCAGTAGGTACTGTTGTTCATAACATCGAGCTTAAACCAGGTCGTGGTGGACAATTAGTTCGTTCTGCTGGTACATCTGCACAAGTACTTGGTAAAGAAGGTAAATACGTTCTTGTACGTTTAACTTCTGGTGAAGTGCGTCTTGTATTATCTGCTTGCCGTGCAACTGTAGGTCAAGTTGGTAACGAGTCACACGAACTTATCAAGATCGGTAAAGCTGGTCGCTCTCGCTGGTTAGGTAAGCGCCCAACTGTTCGTGGTTCTGTAATGAACCCAGTTGATCACCCACACGGTGGTGGTGAAGGACGTTCACCAATCGGACGTAAGTCTCCAATGTCTCCATGGGGTAAACCAACTCTTGGATTCAAAACTCGTAAGAAAAACAAAGCGTCTGACAAATTCATCGTTCGTCGTCGTAAAAAATAATGGGATTGTAGTACGGTTCACTTTGAGAACCGTACGGCAATCACGAAGGGAGGCACCAAAATGGCTCGTAGCTTGAAAAAAGGACCATTTGTCGATGATCATTTAATGAGTAAAATTGCAAAGCTAAATGAAACTGAGCAAAAGCAAGTTGTTAAAACTTGGTCTCGTCGTTCAACGATCTTCCCTCAGTTCATCGGTCACACAATCGCTGTATATGACGGTCGTAAACATGTACCTGTATATGTTACTGAAGACATGGTAGGCCACAAGTTAGGTGAATTCGCACCAACTCGTACGTATAAAGGTCATGATGCTGACGATAAGAAAACTAGAAGATAATGAGAGGAGGCACTTCAATGCAAGCTAAAGCAGTAGCGAGAACAGTTCGTATTGCTCCTCGTAAAGTTCGTTTAGTTGTAGACTTAATCCGAGGTAAGCAAGTGGGTGAAGCGATTGCTATCCTTAACCACACACCAAAAACTGCTTCTCCAGTTGTAGAAAAAGTTTTAAAATCTGCAATCGCAAATGCAGAGCACAATTATGAAATGGACATCAACAGCCTAGTTGTTGAGAAAGTTTTCGTTGACGAAGGTCCAACGTTAAAACGTTTCCGTCCACGTGCAATGGGTCGTGCAAGCCAAATTAACAAACGCACAAGCCACATCACAGTTGTGGTATCAGAAAAGAAGGAGGGATAATCGATGGGTCAAAAGGTTAATCCAATTGGTCTTCGTGTCGGCGTTATCCGTGACTGGGAATCTCGTTGGTTCGCTGAGAAAGATTACGCTACATTATTACATGAAGACATCAAAATCCGTGAGTACATTAATGTACGCTTAAAAGATTCTGCTGTTGCTAAAGTAGAAATCGAACGTGCAGCAAATCGTGTAAATGTTACAATTCACACAGCAAAACCTGGTATGGTAATTGGTAAAGGTGGTACTGAAGTTGAAGCACTTCGTAAAGCTCTTAACCAATTAACAGGCAAGCGTGTACACATCAACATTTTAGAAGTTAAGAGAGCTGATCTTAACGCTAAATTAGTAGGCGAAAACATTGCTCGTCAATTAGAAAACCGTGTATCATTCCGTCGTGCACAAAAGCAAGTTATTCAACGTGCTATGCGTGCAGGTGCTAAAGGTATTAAAACACAGGTTTCTGGTCGTCTTGGCGGAGCTGATATCGCTCGTGCAGAATCTTACAGTGAAGGAACTGTTCCACTTCATACACTTCGCGCTGATATTGACTATGCAGCAGTTGAAGCTGATACAACATACGGTAAATTAGGCGTAAAAGTATGGATCTACCGTGGAGAAGTCCTTCCTACAAAAAAGAAAGCTTCTGAGGAAGGAGGAAAATAATATGTTAATGCCAAAACGCGTAAAATATCGTAGAGAGCATCGTGGTAAAATGCGTGGTCGTGCAAAAGGTGGAACTGAAATTGCTTTCGGTGAATTCGGTTTACAAGCACAAGCTGCTTCATGGATTACAAACCGTCAAATCGAAGCTGCTCGTCGTGCAATGACTCGTTACATGAAACGTGGCGGTAAAGTATGGATTAAAATTTTCCCTTCTAAACCTTACACTGCAAAACCTCTAGAAGTACGTATGGGTTCCGGTAAAGGGGCACCAGAAGGCTGGGTAGCAGTAGTAAAACCTGGGAAAATTATGTTCGAAATCGCGGGTGTATCTGAAGAGGTAGCACGCGAAGCATTACGTCTTGCAGCTCACAAGTTACCTGTGAAATGTAAATTCGTAAAACGTGAAGAAAATGGTGGTGAATCTAATGAAAACTAATGATATTCGTGAATTAACCACTGCCGAAATCGAAACAAAAGTTAAAGCTTTAAAGGAAGAGTTGTTTAATCTTCGCTTCCAACTTGCTACAGGACAATTAGAGAATCCAACTCGCATTCGTGAAGTGCGTAAAGCAATTGCTCGTATGAAAACTGTAGTTCGTGAAAGAGAGATCGGAATTAATCGATAAATTGAGGGGAGGTTTGCATAGTGAGCGAACGTAACCAACGCAAAGTTTATACTGGTCGTGTAGTGTCTGACAAAATGGACAAAACGATTACAGTTTTAGTTGAAACTTACAAAACTCATTCCTTGTACGGAAAACGTGTTAAGTATTCTAAGAAGTACAAAGCCCATGATGAGCAAAACCAAGCGAAACTTGGCGATATCGTTAAAATCATGGAAACTCGCCCGCTTTCTGCTACTAAGCGTTTCCGTTTAGTTGAAATCGTTGAAGAAGCGGTTATTATCTAAATAGACGAATCGGAATTTTTAGTCCGAAGGGAGGTTTCATAACATGATCCAACAAGAATCTCGTTTGAAAGTTGCTGACAACTCTGGTGCACGTGAACTTTTAACAATTAAAGTATTAGGCGGCTCTGGTCGTAAATATGCTAACATTGGTGACATTATCGTTGCTACGGTAAAACAAGCAACACCAGGTGGCGTTGTTAAAAAAGGTGACGTTGTTAAAGCAGTAGTAGTACGTACGAAGAGCGGAGCTCGTCGTCCGGACGGTTCTTACATCAAATTTGATGAAAACGCAGCGGTTATCATTAAAGACGATAAGAGCCCACGTGGTACTCGTATCTTCGGACCAGTAGCTCGTGAATTACGTGATAGCAACTTCATGAAGATCGTTTCTTTAGCTCCAGAAGTTCTATAATTTAAGGTATTGCCTTGCTAAGGAGGTGCAGAATTAAGATGCATGTAAAAAAAGGTGATAAAGTACAGGTAATCACTGGTAAAGACAAAGGAAAACAAGGCGTTATCCTTGTGGCTTTCCCAAAGCAAAACCGTGTTATCGTTGAGGGTGTCAATATCGTTAAGAAGCACTCTAAGCCATCTCAATTAAATCCACAAGGTGGAATTATTACTAAAGAAGCACCTATTCACGTTTCTAACGTTATGATTTTAGATCCGAAAACAGGTGAACCTACTCGTGTAGGCTTCAAAGTAGAAGATGGTAAAAAAGTTCGTATTGCAAAAAAATCTGGTGAATTATTAGATAAATAATTTTCTTAAGAAAGGAGGTCACTTCATTGAATCGCCTTAAAGAGAAGTTCCAAAAGGAAATTACTCCTGCTCTAGTGAGCAAGTTTAACTATAAATCTGTAATGCAGGTACCAAAAATCGAAAAGATCGTAATCAACACTGGTGTTGGTGACGCGGTATCTAACTCAAAAGCGTTAGACAACGCAGTAGAAGAATTAACACAAATCACAGGTCAAAAACCTGTTGTAACTCGTGCTAAAAAATCAATCGCTGGTTTCCGTCTTCGTGAAGGTATGCCAATCGGTGCGAAAGTAACTTTACGCGGCGAGCAAATGTATGAGTTCTTCGACAAATTAGTATCAGTTTCTTTACCACGTGTACGTGATTTCCGTGGTGTTTCTAAGAAATCATTCGATGGTCGTGGAAACTACACATTAGGTGTTAAAGAGCAACTTATTTTCCCTGAGATTGATTATGATAAAGTAAGCAAAGTCCGCGGTATGGACATCGTAATCGTTACTACAGCGAAAACTGATGAAGAAGCTCGTGAACTGTTAACACAATTCGGTATGCCATTCCAAAAATAATGGAAGCCAACGCTAAGTAGAGGAGGCGAAAACGTGGCTAAAAAATCTATGATAGCGAAACAAAAGCGTACTCCTAAGTTTAAAGTACAAGAGTATACACGTTGCGAACGCTGCGGTCGTCCGCATTCTGTATACCGCAAATTTAAACTTTGCCGTATTTGTTTCCGTGAACTTGCATATAAAGGTCAAATTCCTGGTGTTAAAAAAGCTAGTTGGTAAAACCCACAAATGGGAAGGAGGTAAAACACATGGTGATGACAGATCCAATTGCAGACATGCTTACTCGCATCCGTAATGCGAACATGGTACGTCATGAGAAATTAGAGGTTCCTGCTTCTAAAATCAAAAAAGAGATCGCTGAACTTTTAAAACGTGAAGGTTTCATTCGTGATGTAGAATACATCGAGGATAACAAACAAGGTATCCTTCGTATTTTCCTGAAATATGGTGCAAACAATGAACGTGTAATCACTGGATTAAAACGTATCAGTAAACCTGGCTTACGCGTTTACGCTAAAGCTGACGAAGTACCACGTGTACTTAACGGATTAGGTATCGCTCTTGTTTCTACATCTAAGGGAGTAATGACAGATAAAGACGCTCGTCAATTACAAACTGGTGGAGAAGTAGTAGCATACGTTTGGTAATATATATTTAAAACGAACGGAGGTGTGACCACATGTCTCGTATTGGTAAAAAGATTCTTGAAATCCCTGCAGGTGTTACTATTACAGTTGCAGAAGACAATACTGTAACAGTAAAAGGCCCTAAAGGTGAATTAACTCGTACTTTCAATGCTGATATGCTTATCAAAATTGAAGAGAATACATTAACAGTTGAGCGTCCATCTGAACAGAAGGAACACCGTGCATTACACGGTACAACTCGTGCTTTAATCGGAAACATGGTTGAAGGTGTAACTGAAGGTTTCGCACGCGGACTTGAATTAGTCGGTGTTGGTTACCGTGCTCAAAAACAAGGTGATAAACTTGTATTAAGCGTAGGTTATTCTCATCCAGTAGAAATGACTCCGGAAGCAGGTCTTGAAGTTGAAGTACCTGCACCAACTAAGATCGTAATCAAAGGTATCGACAAGCAACGTGTTGGCGAATTTGCTGCTAACATCCGTGCTGTACGTGCTCCTGAGCCTTACAAAGGTAAAGGTATTCGTTACGAAGGCGAAGTTGTTCGTCGTAAAGAAGGTAAAACTGCTAAGTAAACCCGTTAGGTGAGAGAAAGGAGTGACAAGAATGATCACTAAAGCTGATAAAAATGCGACTCGTAAGAAAAGACATGCACGTGTACGTGCTAAACTTACTGGTACTGCAGAGCGTCCACGTTTAAACGTGTTCCGTTCTAACCAACATATTTACGCTCAAGTTATTGATGATGTGAATGGTGTAACGTTAGTAAGTGCATCTACTCTTGATAAAGACCTTGCTCTTAACGGTACTAGCAATATTGAAGCTGCTACGAAAGTTGGAGAATCAGTTGCTAAGCGTGCTGTAGAGAAAGGCGTTAAAGAAGTAGTATTTGATCGCGGTGGTTACTTATACCATGGCCGTGTTAAAGCTCTAGCTGAAGCTGCTCGTGAGGCTGGATTACAATTTTAATGGTCAAAGGAGGGAAAATTGATGCATCGCATTGACCCAAGTAAATTAGAACTTGAAGAACGTGTAGTTACGATAAATCGTGTCGCGAAAGTTGTTAAGGGTGGTCGTCGTTTCCGCTTTGCTGCACTAGTTGTAGTTGGCGATAAAAACGGTCATGTTGGATTCGGTACTGGTAAAGCACAAGAGGTACCAGACGCAATCCGCAAAGCTATCGAAGACGCTAAGAAAAACTTAATCGCTGTACCATTAGTTGGTACAACAATTCCACACACAATCAACGGTCATTTTGGAGCTGGTGAAGTATTCTTAAAGCCTGCTGCTGAGGGTACTGGTGTTATTGCTGGTGGACCTGTTCGTGCGGTCCTTGAATTAGCAGGTGTACAAGATATTCTTTCGAAATCTCTTGGTTCTAACACACCAATCAACATGATTCGCGCTACTGTGAACGGATTAAGCGAACTTAAGCGCGCTGAAGATGTTGCAAAATTACGCGGTAAATCTGTAGAAGAGCTACTAGGTTAAGGAGGGAAAACAAATGGCGAAAAAGTTAGAAATTACCCTCACTCGTAGTGTAATTGGTCGTCCACAAGATCAACGTGCGACGGTAGAAGCTTTAGGTCTTAAAAAGTTGAATTCAACTGTAGTTAAGGAAGAAACTCCTGCTATTCTTGGTATGATCAACAAAGTTTCTCACCTTGTAACTGTAAAAGAAGCTTAAGGATAACTCATTAATATAAGGAGGTGCCTGGGAATGAAACTTCATGAATTAAAACCTGCAGAAGGTTCTCGTAAAGTACGTAACCGTGTCGGTCGTGGTATCGGTTCTGGTAACGGTAAAACTGCTGGTAAAGGTCATAAAGGACAAAACGCACGTTCTGGCGGCGGTGTTCGTCTTGGCTTCGAAGGTGGTCAAACTCCATTATTCCGTCGTTTACCAAAACGCGGCTTCACAAACATTAACCGTAAAGAGTTTGCTATTGTAAACTTATCAACGTTAAATCGTTTTGAAGATGGTACAGAAGTAACACCTGAATTATTGCTGGAAACTGGCGTTATCAGCAAATTAAACGACGGTGTTAAAATTCTTGCAAGCGGCGCAGTAGAGAAAAAACTAACTGTTAAAGCGCACAAGTTCTCTTCAAGTGCTAAAGAAGCAATTGAAGCAGCTGGCGGATCAGTTGAGGTGATCTAATGTTTCGTACAATCTCCAACTTTATGCGCGTTGCTGAGATAAGACGTAAAATATTATTCACTTTAGCGATGTTAATCGTATTCAGGATTGGCACGTTTATCCCCGTGCCATTTACAAATGGAGACGTACTGAAGGCACAAGATCAATTAAATGCCTTAGGTATTCTAAATACATTTGGCGGTGGAGCCTTGAAAAACTTCTCCATCTTTGCGATGGGAATCATGCCGTATATTACAGCATCCATCATCGTGCAATTATTGCAGATGGATGTTGTTCCTAAATTTTCGGAATGGGCGAAGCAAGGTGAAATGGGCCGTCGTAAACTAACGCAATTCACGCGTTATTTTACAATTGTTCTTGCGTTTATTCAGGGGTTTGGTATGTCAATCGGTTTTAACGGTATGGTAGGTGGACAATTAATTTTGAATCCTGGTTGGAGCACTTATTTATACATTGCTACGGTACTGACTGCTGGTACTGCATTTTTAATGTGGTTAGGTGAACAGATTACAGCTAAAGGTGTAGGTAATGGTATTTCCATTCTTATCTTTGGTGGTATTGCCGCAGCGATCCCAAGTGTTATATCTCAAGTGTATCAGCAACAGTTTCAAAATATCGGAGATCAATTGTTCATGAGTATCGTTAAAGTTGCATTGATTTTACTAGCTGTGCTAGCAGTTATTGTGGGTGTTATTTTCATTCAACAGGCTGTTAGGAAGATCCCAATTCAATATGCGAAGCGTGTAACAGGAGGAAATGGTGGTTATGCTGGAGCACAAAACACACATTTACCGCTTAAGGTAAATAGTGCTGGTGTTATTCCAGTAATTTTTGCTGTTTCATTCTTAATTACTCCTCCGACTATTGCACAGTTCTTCCCGAAACATGATGTATCGCAGTGGATTATTGCAAACTTTAACTATTCTCACCCAGTGGGAATGATCATATATGTTGCGCTCATTGTAGCCTTCACATATTTCTATGCGTTTGTTCAGGTTAATCCAGAGCAAATGTCAGAGAATCTAAACAAACAAGGTGGATATGTTCCAGGTATTCGTCCGGGTAAGAATACAGAACAATATCTAACAAAAATCTTGTATCGTTTGACCTTTGTAGGATCAATTTTCCTAGCAGCGATTGCAATCTTACCAGTTATCTTTACGAAGCTGGGAAATCTTCCTCCATCTGCACAGATCGGTGGAACGAGTATGTTAATCGTTGTCGGCGTTGCTTTAGAAACAATGAAGCAACTAGAAAGCCAACTGGTAAAACGCCATTACAAAGGGTTTATCAAGCAGTGAGTAAGTGGGAAGTATTGTCTTCCCTACATGCTCATGTACTCTGAGGGGGAACAAGGATGAACTTAATTTTAATGGGGCTTCCTGGTGCTGGTAAAGGTACACAAGCCGAACAGATTGTTGCCAAGTATAACATCCCTCACATCTCAACAGGAGATATGTTCCGTGCAGCTATGAAGGCTGAAACTGAAATGGGTTTACAAGCAAAATCCTTTATTGATAAAGGGGCACTTGTTCCAGATGAAGTTACAATCGGAATCGTTCGTGAACGTTTAAGTCAAGAAGACTGCGTAAGAGGCTTCTTATTAGACGGTTTCCCACGAACTGTTGCACAAGCATCAGCTCTTGAAGAGATTATGAAAGATCTTGGCAAAAAAATCGACTATGTTTTAAACATTAATGTGGATTCAGGATTGTTATTAAAACGCCTTACAGGCCGTCGTATTTGTAAAGAGTGCGGTGCGACTTACCACTTAGAATTCAATCCGCCAGCAAAAGCTGACGTGTGCGATAAATGTGGTGGCGAGTTATATCAACGCTCTGATGACAATGAAGAAACTGTAGCAAATCGCTTAGATGTAAATATTAAGCAAACTAAACCTTTGCTTGATTTCTACGAGGAGCTTGGTTACTTACAAAGCATTAATGGTGAGCAAGATATCAATAAAGTATTTGCTGATATCGATGTTCTCATCGGAGGCTTAGCGTAATGATAATCTGCAAAACTCCTCGCGAGATAGAAATCATGCGAGAAGCGGGCAGGATCGTTGCTTTGACTCATCAAGAGTTAAAACAGCACATTACTCCAGGAATTACAACGAAAGAGCTCGATCAAATAGCGGAAAAGACGATTCAAAAATATGGTGCTACGCCATCTTTTAAAGGATACAACGGATTTCCGGGGAGCATATGTGCTTCTGTAAATGAAGAGCTTGTACACGGAATTCCAGGGAAGCGCAAGCTCAAAGAGGGCGATATCATCAGTATCGATATTGGTGCGAAATACAATGGGTACCATGGAGATTCTGCATGGACGTATCCAGTTGGAAACATTTCTGAATCTGTTCAAAAGCTACTTGATGTCACAGAAAAATCGTTGTATCTTGGTCTAGAACAAGTAAAACCAGGCGAGAGATTATCAAATATCTCACATGCGGTTCAAACCCATGCTGAAGAGAATGGATTCTCGATCGTTAGGGAGTATGTTGGTCACGGAATCGGGCAAGACTTACATGAGGACCCTCAAATCCCGCACTATGGTCCACCAAATAGAGGCCCTAGATTAAAGCCGGGAATGGTCATCTGTGTTGAGCCGATGGTGAATCAAGGAAGACGATATGTAAAAACACTATCTGATGACTGGACAGTGGTAACGGTAGATGGTAAATGGTGTGCCCATTTTGAGCACACGATTGCTCTTACAGAAGCAGGATACGAAATCCTTACCACTTTATAAGTAGCTGGCTCTCCGGGATTTCAGAGCAGTGTAAAATGTTACTGATTTGAAGAAGGGAGAACTATTGAATGGCTAAAGATGATGTAATTGAAGTCGAAGGTACCGTTCTTGAAACGTTGCCAAATGCTATGTTCAAAGTAGAATTAGAGAATGGGCATGTCGTATTGGCTCACGTTTCTGGTAAAATCCGTATGAACTTCATTCGTATTTTACCAGGAGACAAAGTTACGGTAGAATTATCTCCGTACGATTTAAATCGTGGTCGTATTACGTACCGTTTTAAATAATATAGCACTCCGTAATCTTTAAGGAGGTTCGAGACATGAAAGTAAGACCGTCAGTTAAACCAATCTGCGAAAAATGTAAAGTTATTCGTAGACGTGGAAAAGTAATGGTTATTTGTGAAAACCCTAAACATAAACAAAAACAAGGTTAATCAGAAGGAGGTGCATTCAGAATGGCACGTATCGCAGGTGTAGATATTCCTCGTGACAAACGCGTTGTTATTTCTTTAACTTACGTATTCGGCATTGGTCGCACAACTGCTGAAAAAATTCTTGCTGAAGCTGGTGTTTCTGAAGAAACACGAGTTCGTGATTTAACGGAAGACGAATTAGGACGTATCCGTGATATCATCGATCGTATTAAAGTTGAGGGAGACCTTCGTCGTGAAGTATCTCTTAACATCAAACGTCTAATGGAGATCGGTTCTTACCGTGGTCTTCGTCACCGTCGTGGTTTACCAGTTCGTGGTCAAAACTCTAAAAACAATGCTCGTACACGTAAAGGTCCACGTCGTACAGTAGCAAATAAAAAGAAATAATAAGTAAAGGAGGTTGAACTAACAATGGCACGTAAAACAAACACTCGTAAAAAACGTGTGAAAAAGAATATTGAAGCTGGTGTAGCTCATATTCGTTCTACTTTCAACAACACAATCGTAACACTTACAGATACTCACGGTAACGCGCTTTCTTGGTCTAGTGCTGGTGCACTTGGTTTCCGTGGATCTCGTAAATCTACTCCATTCGCTGCGCAAATGGCTGCTGAAACTGCTGCTAAAGCTGCAATGGAGCACGGTTTAAAAACTTTAGAGGTTACTGTTAAAGGTCCTGGTGCTGGTCGTGAAGCTGCAATTCGTGCTCTTCAAGCTGCAGGTCTAGAAGTAACAGCAATTAGAGATGTTACTCCAGTTCCTCATAATGGATGTCGTCCACCAAAACGTCGTCGTGTGTAATTTTTCTGTATAGAATTTTCCCTTTTGTCTATAATGGATATGATGCATTATCGAGAAATTTCGTACAGAAACATCGCTTGTTGTGCACAATCGGGAACTGCCTAAGGGGGACTTTCGGTTAGACAGAGGTTATACCTTTGTTTAACCGGGGTTTCGACGTTTTGAAGGAGGGTTTAGTTAATGATTGAAATCGAAAAGCCGAAAATCGAAACGGTTGAACTTAACGAAGATGCTAAATATGGTAAATTCGTAATTGAACCGCTTGAGCGTGGATATGGTACTACGTTGGGTAACTCCTTACGTCGTATTCTTTTATCTTCACTCCCTGGTGCCGCTGTTACTGCTATCCAAATCGATGGCGTATTACATGAATTTTCAACAGTTGAGGGCGTAGTAGAAGACGTTACAACGATCATCTTAAACTTGAAAAAGTTAGCTCTTAAAATCTACTCTGAAGAAGAGAAGACGTTGGAAATTGATGTGCAGGGCGAAGGTATTGTCACAGCTGCTGATATTACTCACGATAGTGATGTAGAAATCTTAAATCCAGATTTACACATTGCAACGTTAGCAAAAGATGCGCATTTCCGCGTGCGTTTAACTGCAAAGCGTGGCCGTGGGTATACGCCAGCTGATGCAAATAAAAGCGAAGATCAACCAATAGGAGTAATTCCTATTGATTCTATTTATACTCCAGTATCACGTGTGACTTACCAAGTGGAAAAGACACGTGTCGGACAAGTGGCTAATTATGATAAGCTTACGCTTGATGTATGGACGGATGGAAGCATCGGGCCAAAAGAAGCTATCTCTTTAGGTGCCAAAATCTTAACTGAGCATTTAAATATCTTTGTTGGTTTAACTGATGAAGCACAAAATGCTGAGATTATGGTCGAGAAGGAAGAAGATCAAAAAGAGAAAGTTCTTGAGATGACTATCGAAGAACTAGACCTTTCTGTTCGTTCTTATAATTGCCTAAAACGTGCAGGAATTAATACTGTACAAGAGCTTGCGAACAAAACAGAAGAAGATATGATGAAAGTTCGTAACTTAGGACGTAAATCCTTAGAAGAAGTTAAACATAAACTTGAGGAATTAGGTTTAGGTTTACGTAAAGACGACTGAGGATTTAAACCCATCAACAAAGGAGGGAACTACGAATGGCATACAGAAAATTAGGCCGTACAAGTGCGCAACGTAAAGCTATGTTACGTGACTTAGCTACTGATTTAATTATCAACGAGCGCATCCAAACGACAGAAACTCGTGCAAAAGAACTTCGTTCTGTAGTGGAAAAAATGATCACTTTAGGTAAACGCGGAGATCTTCATGCTCGTCGTCAAGCAGCAGCTTTCATTCGCAATGAAGTAGCTAACGCTGAGACTGGTCAAGATGCACTTCAAAAACTATTCGCTGATGTAGCTCCACGCTATGCTGAGCGCCAAGGCGGATACACTCGTATTGCAAAAATTGGTCCACGTCGCGGAGACGCAGCACCAATGGTAATTATCGAGTTAGTATAATGATAATTAAAAGGGCAGGACAGTTCTTTTCAAGAAACTGGTCATGGCCCTTTTTTTTAAATATAAAAATAGGCTTACTTGGCGAAGGAAAGGGTGCCTTGTATTGAAAAAAGAGAAACTTCGGACAGAAAATATATCATTTCAATATCCTGGTGCAGCCACTTATGCATTAAAAGATGTTTCATTCTCCTTATATGAAGGAGAATGGGTATCTGTTATTGGACAAAACGGTTCTGGGAAGTCTACACTTGCAAAATTATTGAATGGTTTGTTTTTGCCGGAAGCAGGGACAATTACAGTAAATGATACAATGGTTTTGTCAGAGGAAACGGTATGGGATGTTCGAAAACAAATTGGGATGGTATTTCAAAATCCAGATAATCAATTTGTTGGAACAACAGTGCAAGATGACGTTGTCTTTGGTTTAGAGAATATCGGAATGCCAAGAGAGCAAATGGTAGAAAGATTAGATCAGGCCTTACGACTAGTCCGTATGGAAGATTTTCTTAATGATGAGCCACATTCGTTATCTGGTGGGCAAAAGCAGCGAGTAGCAATAGCAGGCGTTTTAGCACTTCAGCCGTCTATTTTGATATTAGATGAAGCAACGTCAATGCTAGACCCTCAAGGGAGACGTGAAGTGGTAGAAACGGTTAGACAACTTGTTAATGAAAAAGGTATTACCGTGTTATCAATTACGCACGATTTAGAAGAAGCGGCACAGTCAGACCGTGTCATTATTTTAAATAAGGGAGAGATATTAGAGGAAGGGACTCCAGAACAAATTTTCAAGTCCTCTCATATGCTCCAAGAAATTGGATTAGATGTACCATTTTCAGTGAAAATAGCAGAATTATTAAAAAGAAATGAAATTCTCTTGCAAAATACGCATCTTACAATGGAAAGCTTGGTGAACGAACTTTGGAGATTACATTCCAAAAAGTAGAACATCGTTATCAATATAAAACTCCATTTGAAAGACGCGCACTTTATGATGTAGACGTGTCGTTTCCAAGTGGGGGCTATTATGCCATTATCGGTCATACTGGTTCAGGTAAGTCGACGATGATTCAACATTTAAATGGTTTATTGCAGCCGACAAATGGCACAGTTCAAATTGGTGAACATTTCATTTCGGCAGGAAAGAAAGAAAAAAAGCTAAAGCCGCTACGTAAAAAGGTAGGGGTTGTCTTTCAATTCCCAGAACATCAGTTATTTGAAGAGACTGTGGAGAAAGATATTTGTTTCGGCCCTACTAATTTTGGGGTATCGGAAGAAGAAGCGAAGCAAAAGGCAAGAGAAGCAATTGAACTTGTAGGGTTAGAACCAGACCTGTTAGCGCGTTCACCATTTGAGTTAAGTGGTGGGCAAATGAGGCGTGTTGCGATAGCAGGCGTATTAGCGATGGAACCCGAAGTGCTTGTATTAGATGAACCTACAGCAGGACTAGATCCAAAAGGGCAAAATGAACTTATGGAGATGTTTTATAAGCTACATAAGGAGAAAGGCCTTACAGTTATCCTTGTAACGCATAATATGGAGGATGCTGCTAAATATGCCGAGCAGATTGTAGTCATGCATAAAGGAACGGTCTTTTTGCAAGGAAGTGCAGAGGAAGTATTTTCACATGCTGATGAACTAGAGAAAATTGGTGTGGATCTTCCTATGTCTTTAAAGTATAAACGTGCAATTGAAGAGAAGTTTGGCATTTCAATCCCAAAGGCTACCTTATCTTTAGAGGATCTTACTCATGAAGTTGTGCAGGTGTTACGAAAAGGTGGTCATGAATCATGCAGCAGTTGATTATTGGAAGATATATTCCAGGGAATTCTCTTATTCATCAACTTGATCCACGTACGAAGCTGCTGATTGTCTTTTTATATGTATTTGTTGTTTTCTTAGCAAATAATGCGATTTCATATGGATTTTTATTTTTATATGCACTCATTGCTTTATTTTTTGCAAAAGTGCCGATTCGTTATGTACTTTCGGGCTTAAAACCAATTCTATGGATTTTTCTTTTTACATTTTTCCTGCATATTTTAACAAATAAAGAAGGGGAAGTACTATTCCAGCTTGGTTGGTTTTCGATACATGAAAAAGGATTAGAGCAAGGAATATACATTTCTATACGATTCTTCGTTATTATTTTAATGACGACATTATTAACGTTAACGACGACACCCATTGAGATTACAGATGGTTTGGAGACGTTATTAAAGCCGTTGAAGCGTATAAAAGTTCCTGTTCATGAAATCGCATTAATGATGTCAATTTCTCTTCGTTTTATCCCGACATTAATGGATGAAACGAGTAAAATAATGAAGGCACAATCGTCACGTGGTATTGATTTTGCAGGGGGACCGATAAAAGATAGGATGAAAGCTATCATTTCACTACTCGTTCCTCTATTTATCAGTGCTTTTAAGCGTGCAGAAGACTTAGCAATTGCTATGGAAGCCCGTGGATATCAAAGTGGCGAAGGACGTACTAAATTTAGGCAACTACGCTGGAAAACAAGCGATACTGTAACGATTATAAGCTTACTTTGTTTAGCTTGTATTTTGGCATGGGTGCGATCGTAATGGAGAATAAAGAAATGGATAGAATAAAATGTACGGTTGCATATGATGGCATGCATTTTTGTGGTTATCAAATTCAACCGCAGCATCGTACTGTTCAACAAGAAATAGAGAAAGCTTTACAGAAATTGCATAAAGGGGAACTTGTTCGTGTTCAGGCATCGGGCAGAACAGATTCTACTGTTCATGCTAAAGGACAAGTGATACACTTTGATACACCGTTGTCTCTTGAAGAGTGGCAATGGAGCAATGCATTAAACACTATGTTACCAGATGATATTGTTATCACACAGGTAGAGAAAAAAACAGAAGAATTTCACGCACGTTACGGTGTCGAGAGAAAAGAATATCGTTATCGTGTATTATTATCAAAGACTGCGGATGTATTCCGTAGAAATTACGTATATCAATATCCATATCCGCTCGAAATAAATGCTATAAGAAAAGCGATCCCTTATTTTATTGGAACGCATGATTTCACTTCTTTTTGTTCGGCAAAAACTGACAAAAAAGATAAAGTGAGAACAATTTATGAAATCGAGCTAATTGAGCAGGACGACGAATTAATTTTTCGTTTTGTAGGTAATGGATTTTTATATAATATGGTCAGGATTATTGTTGGTACGTTACTGAGCGTAGGGCAAGGAAAGCTTGATCCGGATAGCATTCCAGAGATTTTAGCGAAACAAAATCGTCAGTTTGCTGGAAAGATGGCTCCTGGTCATGGGCTTTATTTATGGCAGGTAAACTATAACAACTAATCCTGGTGTAACATTTGCTTGACATTAGAAACTCAAAAGTATATCATAACATATGGTATTGTTTCTAAAACCACGATTAGCCCCGGAAGGAAATCGTGTTTAAGATAAACAATAGATTTTTTCTATGGAAAAGATAACGAGGAGGGAAACACATGCGTACGACTTTTATGGCAAAAGCTAACGAAGTTGAGCGTAAATGGTATGTGGTTGATGCTGAAGGTCAAACTTTAGGTCGCCTTGCTAGTGAAGTAGCATCCATTTTACGTGGTAAAAACAAACCTACATTTACACCACACGTTGACACGGGTGATCATGTAATTATTATTAACGCTGAGAAAATTCATTTAACAGGTAATAAATTAAACGATAAAATTTACTACCGTCACACTAACCACCCAGGTGGACTTAAACAAAGAACAGCTCTTGAAATGCGTACAAACTACCCTGTACAAATGTTAGAGCTTGCAATTAAAGGCATGCTTCCAAAAGGACGCTTAGGCCGTCAAGTTTCTAAGAAACTAAACGTGTATGCTGGAGCAGAGCATCCACACCAAGCACAAAAACCAGAAGTTTACGAACTTCGCGGATAATCAATTAAAGGAGGGCTTACTTTGGCACAGGTTCAATACTATGGCACTGGACGTCGTAAGAGTTCAGTAGCGCGCGTACGCCTAGTTCCAGGCGAAGGACGCGTTATCATTAACGGTCGTGATTTTGAAAACTATATCCCATTTGCTGCATTACGTGAAGTAGTGAAACAACCTCTAGTTGCAACAGAAACTTTAGGTAACTACGATGTACTTGTAAACGTAAATGGTGGTGGATACACTGGTCAAGCTGGTGCTATTCGTCACGGTATTTCTCGCGCTTTATTAAAAGCTGATCCAGAATACCGTCTAACACTAAAACGTGCAGGTCTATTAACTCGTGACGCACGTATGAAAGAGCGTAAAAAATACGGTCTTAAAGGCGCACGTCGTGCACCTCAGTTCTCAAAACGTTAATTTTTGCGAACTACAAACCCCAACCATTTTAGTTGGGGTTTTTTATGTTTCATTCCTCTTTTGAAATTTTTGTAGTTTGGAATATTTTAGTGCTATCCTCTCGCGTATGCTTCTTCTTTAGAAGTTTAGACTAATACGTATTAGGGAGGTTTATAAGTACTATGAATGTCATTGTCAGCTTACAAGAAAAACAAAAAGAAAAGCAGTTGAAATATGAGCGGAAGATGCTGCGGGAATTATCATTAAAAACATTACGTTCAAATATTAGAGATGCCTTTCAGATGCAGGAACTTCATCGTCAGTATGAAGATTACTGCATTGAATTAGGGATAGAATCGTATTTATTAGGAGCGAGATATAGCAAATTTGGTTATTATGGCGAATCGTTCTTTGATGTGAAATATAGGGCCTTAGAAGAAGAGCAACAATTAACGGAAACACTATTTCAATTTTTAACGAGCATGACTATGCGGGAGATTAAGTTACAAGATGAGGAATCACTTTTTGAATCTTGCCAGCAGTTTATCGGCTTATGGTGGCAGGAAGGATATGAAAAAGGTGAAAGAAGATATCGATTAAAGCTTCATTAAGACAAGCATAAACTTTCCTCTTGTCCCATATAAGTAATTAGAGGGACTAGCTGGAGGAGGAAAGGTATGAAGAGAATTCGAATTATCTCTTTTGCACTCGCTGCGGTTATTTTGTTTTTTTTAGTCAAACAAGAATTTCAAATTACAAAATCGTGGCGAGCTTGGAATTTACCCTTATCAGGGAAAGTAATTGTATTAGATGCTGGGCATGGTGGACCAGACGGAGGGGCTGTTGGTGGCAAGGATATTGTAGAAAAAGATATTACGCTTGAGATTACAAAGAAGGTGCAAGATTATTTACAAGAGCAAGGTGCACTAGTGATTTTAACGCGTGAGGGAGATTATGATTTAGCCCAGAAAGATACAAAGTCATATAGTAGACGTAAAGCAGAAGATTTAAAAAAACGTGTAGAGATTATTAATAAACCCGATGTAGATTTTTTTGCAAGTATCCATTTAAATGCTTTAACTAGTAGTGGATCGAAAGGCGCACAAACGTTCTATTACCGTTCTTCAATTGAAAATGAACGTGCTGCGAAATTTATACAAGCTGAGTTGAGAACGAGTTTAGAGAATACAAATCGTTCTGCTAAAACAATTTCTCATGTGTATTTATTAAAGTATGCGAAAACCCCAGGTGCTTTAATTGAAGCTGGCTTTTTATCGAATGTAAATGAAAGGTATATGTTAAATTCGGAGAAATATCAGCAAAAGGTAGCAGCTGCAGTATATCGTGGTATATTACGTTATTTCACGGAAAAAGGAAATCCTCCAGAATAAGGAGGATTTTTTTGCGTTTCTCTCGTTAACGAAGTTTTCCGAAAATATGTTATACTGGAAATGTAAACGCATTTATTTCAAAAGTAAAGAGAGATATATTTAATTAACATTATGTTATTTTTCATACAGGGGGCTGGGCTAATTATGGTAACGAAAGAGCAAGTAGTGGAAGCGTTAGAAGGGATTGTAGATCCGTTTTTACATAAAACGTTAAAAGAAACAGGGGCAATTAAAGAGGTAACAGTCAAGCCTGAGAAGGAACATGTAAGTGTTAAAATTGCAATCGTAAAAACTGGTACCGCGGAACAAATGCAATTGCAATCTGGAATTGTAAAGTTAGTAAAAGAACTAGGAGCAGCAACAGTAGGGCTTCGCTTTGCAGAATTTACAGAAGAGGAATTAGCTCAGTTTGCACCAGAACAAGAAGAAGAGCAAACTGAATCTTTATTGTCACCAAATTCGAAAACGACATTTTTAGCAGTGGCGAGTGGAAAAGGTGGAGTAGGGAAATCAACAGTTTCTGTTAACCTTGCTATTGCTTTAGCTCGTCTAGGGAAAAAAGTTGGTATCATTGATGCTGATATTTATGGTTTTAGCGTACCTGATATGATGGGGATAGAAAAACGCCCTGTAGTAAGAGGAGATAAAATCATTCCAGTGGAGCGTCTAGGTGTAAAGGTAATCTCAATGGGATTCTTTGTAGAAGATAATGCACCGGTTATTTGGAGAGGGCCTATGCTTGGGAAAATGTTAAATCATTTCTTTACAGAAGTAGAATGGGGCGATTTAGATTATTTAGTTTTAGATTTACCACCAGGTACAGGTGATGTTGCGCTAGACTTACATTCGATGTTGCCGGCTTGTAAAGAGATTATTGTCACAACACCGCATCCAACAGCGGCATTTGTAGCAGCACGTGCTGGAGCAATGGCTTTACGTACAGAACATAGCATTCTTGGTGTTGTTGAAAATATGGCTTATTTTGAAAGTAAAACAACTGGCGAAAAAGAATATGTGTTTGGAAGAGGTGGTGGAGATAAATTAGCTACAGAACTTCAAACAGAAGTACTTGGCCGAATCCCGCTTCAACAACCTGATTGGAATAAAGAAGATTTTGCGCCGTCAGTATATGAAGATACGCATACGACAGGTCTTATTTATCGCACAATAGCTGAAGCGGTAATTGATAAAACAACTGTTGCGCAAAAATAAAATAATAATGAGTGGATGATACATGTATTGTCCACTCATTATTATCGTTATTATTTTTACTGCTGTTCCTTTTTACCTTCTTGGGAACCACCTTCACCGCCGGCTTCCTTTTTATCAGAACCACTTTTTTCGGCTTTTTGGACACCTTTACTAATAATATCAATCATCTTAGCTTGGAAGAGTGGGCTTTCAGCAGTTTCTGTTAATACTTGTTGTAAATATTGACGGTATTCTTTGCTCTTCATTGTTTGTAACATCATTTTTTCTACTTCAGGGTTTTTCATAATTTCTATAACGCCTGCTTGGTATTCAGGATCTTTTAGTAATGTTTTCATTAAGGCTGTTTGTTCTTTTCCCATACTTTTAGCGAATTTCGATGAGAACTCAGGGTCTTTAAAGAGCTTTTCCCAGAATTGTTGCCCTTTATCGGATACCATTGCATCTTCAATCGTTTTCTTTACTACTGTTTCATCTAGTATGAGTGCTTGTTTCATTTTTTCATCAGTTAACACATCTTGAATGGCTTTCTTACCTTGATCGGTTTTTAAAATATCAACAATCATTTTCTTCGTTTGATCATAATCAAGTTCGGACTTTGCTTCTTTTTCTTGTGCACATGCTACAAGTACAAGAAATAGAAAAGAAGAAGTCAAAACGAGCAGCATCCGTTTCATAAGTTGGAACTCCTTTCAGCACAGTTCTCTCTTTTTAATATAAATATCTTTAAGGAATTTATACATGAACATGGCTAGCTTTTTGAAATTGTCATTGATACAATTTAATTAGAAATATAAGGATAATGGGGGATGTGTTGTGAATAGCCGCAAGTGGGTTCGACTATTTTTTACGACGTTGTTTCTTGGTGGGGTTAGTACAGTCATTATTGGATTTGTTTTAGAGTGGGACAAGTACGCGAAGTTTTTTCAAAATTTCGACGGAAAGGAAATTTTGGCAGTTTCCTTCTGGTTGATGGGTGTAGGATTTATTTTTAGTGTGATAAGTCAAATGGGGTTTTTTGCCTATTTAACAATTCATCGTTTTGGATTAGGGATGTTCAGGTCATCTTCTTTATGGAATATAGTCCAGCTCTTCTTCATTGCATTCGTTTTATTTGATTTTGTGTATTTAAGATCGGTATTGATTGCAAATGGGGAAATTTCATTAGGGAATAACATACTTGTTGCTGGTGTGTTATTTATGTTTGGGGCCATCGTTGCTTATATAAAAAGTAAAGAAACGAATAAAAAGGCATTTGTGCCAGCTTTGTTCTTTATGGTTGTTGTAACAATTCTTGAGTGGGTACCAGCACTTCGAATTAATGATACAGATTGGTTATATTTAATGGTGATACCACTTTTATTATGTAATGCATATCAGTTACTTATATTACATCGTTTAATTGGAAAGACGAGTAAGTCGGCCTAATTAAGAGAGTTTTTACGCAGGGTAGTTGTACGAATGAAAATATCGGGATAAAAAAAGCTCTATTACCTGAACGAAAGGTAGTAGAGCTTTTTATGTGTAAAAAATTATTGGACATCTTTACTTTTCGTACTTGTGTTGGAAATAAGTTGTGATACGGATATTTGCTCATAGCCGTCACTCTTTAATTTCTGTAGAAGCAGTGGTAAAGCTTTATTTGTTTGAAGAGCAGAATCGGATGCATGTAATAAGACGATATCTCCACCTTTTAAATTATTAGAGACGGTGGAAACGATATTGTTTACGCCAGGGTTTTTCCAATCGTTTGAGTTATTACTCCAATGAACGACAGTGTATCCGAGTGATTCTGCTATTTTAAGTGTTGCCTTGTTAAAGTCTCCACTAGGTGGACGCAATAGTTTAATTTGTTTCACACCGAGTTTTGTAAAAACATCTTGTGCTCGCAGAAGATCTCTTCGTATTTCATTTGCCTCTAGAGAAGTGTAGGACGTGTAATTATAACCCATACTACCGATTTCATGTCCATCTTTTATGATGCGTTCAACAACATCAGGGTGTCTTTCTGCCCATGCAGCAGAAAGGAAGAAGGTTGCATTCTTAATATCTCTTTCTTTAAGTGTATCAAGGATTGGAATTGCTTTTTTGTCTCCCCAACTAATATCAAACGTGAATGCAACTTGTTTTTTAGAGGTGTCGCCTTTGTAAATAACTTTAGGTCCTGTAGCGGTTGAAAAAGCAGACTCGTGTGAATATGTTTTCAAAAAGAGTAGCCATGCTGTAAATAAGGAAAGTATCACTATTAAGCTAATGTGTTTAAAGTTTCTTTTACTCGTAATAAAAAAGAAAAACATAATATTACGCCCCTTTGTCCAATCCTTTTCAGTTACATATATGCTGTAAATATAAAAAAGAGAACAAGGGATTAATATCGTAAGTAGTGGATATAATGGATGGTAGGATTTTGTTAAATGAAAATGGGCTTAATTTTTATTGATCTGGAAGAAGTGATTGAGGTGATGATTTGCTTGGGTTTATGTTAACGAAAGAAGAGAAAAAAGAAATGGAATACATATTGAAGAGAGAGTTAGAAGAACTTTTATTTGATTTTGAAGATGAACGTATTCATGACGTTGTAAAAAAGGCAATGGAAGAAAGGTATAAAATCATTTTTTGTTTGTTTCGAAGAGTCGCTAATGCAGAAGAATGTATTCGTTATGTAAGAAAAAGAACTTTTTATTAAAAAGTGTTGACGTCGATAGATATTATATGATAAATTAATAACCGTCGCTGATGCGGAAACGCAAAAAACGACAAAAAAGAAATTGAAAAACTTAGTTGACATTGAAAAACGAAGATGTTAACATAAGGAAGTCGCAAATGAGCGACTAAGCAGTTCTTTGAAAACTGAACGAAACAAACAACGTGAAACGTCAATTTTTATTTTAGATGCTAGACAAACTAACTTTATTG
>NZ_JAVGCW010000012.1:0-65422 GCF_052928345.1 Bacillus sp. BSL6 | reverse complement strand
TTAAGCACATATATCTAGATATATGTGCTTAAGTCTATTTTAGGGTGCATAACTTAAGTACATATACCTGTATCATGGAAAAACCTTGTCATTTCAACACTTGTTAACACTTACCTCTCAAAAAAACAACAAATTATACAGCTTTCAAAACCGCAACTTAATACCCTTTTACAATAAAAAATTTCACGTCAATATCAGCTCATGAAATAATAAAAAAGCCTTGTTGTATAAACAAGACTTTTCCCTTTTATTTTTATTTAATTGCATACCGACTATCTTCGGAAACACATAAACTTGCCGCATTCACTTTTATTCTACATTTTCCTAACCGCCGCTTTACTTCCGATTGTAATTTTTCATTTGCTTCCTCTAAAGAACTTGCTGGAATAATCGTAGATTGTGAGTCTGTTACCTTGCCACTATACATCACTGAAAAGTTCAATTCATATTGATGTATCAAGTTTTCTCCACTCCTTTTTTTTCTAGTTTTCCTCACAGATCATTCTTACTTGTCGCTTCTTCTTGTAGTTTTTGAAGAGTACGTATTTGTGGTACATACCAACTTTTTCTTAATCCGATGATTGTAATTCCTACAATTAGAATCAAAAGGCTTGTAGAAAAATATCTTGTGTTTCCCATAACGTGCACAAATACAGAAGACTTCCCGAACAAAAATAATACATGGCCAATAATAGGTTTATATTTGCAATTATCATTTGTTTCTTTATAATTGCGGCGATTCCTGCTAAAACAAGCGTACAAACTCCTATACTTAGCAAAATATATGCAATAACCTTAAAAAAAATCATCCCATCACCCCTTTTTCTACAAAAACTCATTTAAGCCGCTTAAAAGACCGTATAAAAGCCACAATCTTATTCAATACCAAATATATTAATGGTTTATCTAAAAACGATTACAAATTAATCTGAAATGTCATTTTTTCTGAAAGGGAAACTTTTTGTGTTGAAAATCATATATACTTTGTTTTCCAACATATCCAATTGAAAACCCTGTAAAAAAAGTTGCACCTATGATTTTTAATCCCCATTGCCATGTGTTTTCCTGTAAAAAATGGTGCGAAACATAGAGACATACCCCTGTACAAATAATGATCCAGATTCCATATTCATCATATTTTCTCTGTTCTAACTTTTGTTCTTGGAACGGATATACCTGGATAAACAAAAAGGCTATCAGCAAAACTGACAGCCCAATTCCCAATACGATCATTCTTTATCGCCCCATTTCAACTCAATTACACCTCTTTATAGCGCTTCTGTAACAATTGCTGTACACGTGCCGCATACATTTTAAAATAGGGCATATTTTGCGAGGAAACCTTTCCAAAGTCCATATGCATTAATGTTTCTTCTAACAGTTTGAACTCAAATTCTAGGAATGTATCATGTTGTTTCTGAATTGAATGCGGGATATTATGCAAGGCATCCGCAATTTCTCGCACGTATGTCACACTAGATTCATCTTGGTTTGAATATGAAAATACATTTCGAATCAATACAAACGTTTCTTGCAATATTTCATACCCGATATGATGCAATACATTTTGATTCACCAACTCCCCTCATTCCTTTCCCTATGGTCCTTCAATTCCTGTATTGATTTGGAACTCATAATTTTCTACAAACCATTTCTCACCTTCTAATAGTAAATTTAATTTCATGGTGTGTTTTTCTTGTTGTTCTGTTCCATCTATCGTTACAAGATAATCATATTTAACCGTTACATCCGCTTTATTATCAGCGGTTTTGATATAGTACATATCTGTTATCTTTGCTTTTGTTTGAATATGCATAGAGCCATCATCTTCTACATGGTTATGTGCATCCTCTGGTACGTTTAATAATTTGTTTCTTGCTTCCCCTGTTATCATTTCTTTGATCTTCTCAAATCCTGGCTTTTCTTTTTGCTTATTATCATTCTGTATTAACAGTTCTACAAACTGTTTTGCTACTCCTTGCCCTTTATCTTGCGTATTTTCTGTTAAAACGGTTACGCGCTTTTCCAATGCTCGATTCTCTGTTTTTAGCTCTTTTACTTGTTCCGTCCATTTCTTTTCCGTCCTTTCAACTTTATGTTGTAAAGTACGATTTTGATTCCATAACCATACACTGATACCCACTAATACGAGTATGATTAAACCAACGATTCCCTGTTTCATCCCTAATCCTCGCTTTCTTTCCGTTTATTTCGGCAAATAAGGTACTGGGTCGACTTGACCAAATCTCAAAGATGTTTTGATCTCAAAGTGAAGATGTGGCCCTGTTACTTGCCCTGTTCTTCCGCAAACACCTACCTGTTGACCGACTCCAATGTTTTGTCCTTCCTGTACAGTAATAGACGACATATGACCATATAAACTCCAATATCCATTCCCATGATTAATGACAACTACGTTTCCATATCCACCAAAACCCGAACCAGAAGCGCCAAATTTCGCCCACTCTACAACGCCACCTTTCGACGCGGCAATTGCGGTGACACCGTCCTGGCAAGAATAATCAATTCCTTTATGAATGGTGCCCCAGCGTGGTCCAAATGGGCTTGTAATCGTCGTTTGAGCGATAGGACGAATAAACCCTTGTGAGCTTGCTGATCCCGTATCTACAACGCCGCCTGGCTTTCCCGCTTCACAATTAAAAGTAAGGCCGCCCATTTGCGTAACAAATTTTGTTACTAATACAGGCCATAAACCATTTGTACCATGCGGATCATTTGCGGCTCCTGGCGGTGCATATTTAGCTCCAATTGCTTCTATTGTTGTAATCCCCATACCGATATAGTTTTTATATAAGTTTCGGGCCATAGCGTTGATTCCTTCATCTAAAGTGGCAAACTTCATGAACCCTTTCATCTGAGAACTACCAGGGTCCATGAGGCCACCAGGGTTGTTATAGTTCTTTACTGCATTAGAAGTACCGTTCCCCGTTTCCAATCTTGCAATGGCTGCTAGTAAAACAGGATCAATTTGGTTTTGTGTTCCTGCATTTAAAAAGGCTTGTGCTTTCCCTGTAAAAACGCCGCCCAAGTGGGGTTGTAGTTCTTCTGGTGCCACTGTTTTTCCACCTGGACGACAAACCGTCATTCCATTACTTGGGATGGTTGCTGGTGCTTCCTCTTCTTTTTTGCCAATTCCTTGCCCCAAAACAATAAATAAAAGAAATCCAATACAGACGAACAATCCTATTGTGAAAGTAGAACTCCCAAAAAGAAATGTCAGTAACCAGGATTTCTTTTTCTTCTTTTTTTGTACTTGTGCAATATCTTCTTGTATCGTTTTGTCTACGACTTCTTTTATTTCTGGTTTCATATCATCCCTCCCCCCTTACAACATGTATCAAGATTGATTGGAATACTTTCGTACAATTAGCCCATATGTAAGGGCTAAAAGAATGGGTATAATCGCAAAAGCATGAAATAGTAACGTTAAAACAGTAGATTGCTGGTCTTGTATAAAATGTAGTAATCCAAAATGACCGATTCCTACAAACCAAATGAAAAACGCTAATTTCACTCTATCATCAATACGACAATGTAACTCATTATGGATAATTTGAAGAGTTAGAAGAATGAGTGTATACCAGATAAGTAATCCTAAACCAATCCATCCTAATAAATCTGTCTGCCATTCTCTCTGTATGAAAAGAATGATGATGTTCATCCACCCAAAACATCCGATACAAAGAAAAATACTGATACTCACCATTTTCATACACGTTAATCCCCAGTGTTTCATAGCTATATCGCTCCTTTTTTCGTAAAAAAATAGTAAAGTCCTAAAAGTCTAGGACTCTACTCATCTTTTTTGGTGGCTCCAAATCATCTAAGTTATCTAAGTTTTGCGGATCAGTAGAAGGCATCCAGTTTTCACTTCCCGCGGCTACAGCTCCATATTGTATATCTGGTGTATCGATTGTTTCCGCTTCTCCTTGAATCAGTTCATTTTTGCTTACTTCTTTCTCATTTACTCGTGTTAAATCAGTAGGGGAAATGGATTCCGTTGGGATAAATGAGTCAGAAGAATTTGTTTCTTGTACAGTTGACTCGACATCTATATTAGGGTTTTTTGCAACAATCTCCCCCGCTTCATTCACTTCTGCAGGAATAGCATCTGGAATATCTGCACTTGTTGTTTCTGGTGTATGAGGTACAATGACACCTTCCTCATTTACATCTGCACGAATTGTATCTGGTATTAAAGGTTCATTTGCCTCTGTTTCAATTGGCGTTGAAATTTCTTGTTGTGGAATATTTGTTGAAGTTTCCTGTTCTGGTTGTATTTCTTCTCTTGAAATATCCATCGGAATTTCTTCTGTTGGAATGTCTTGTTGTGGGATATCGGATGGGATTTTTTCAAATGTTTCATGGTCTGATGACACTTCCTCTAATGGAAGTTCTTGTGTTGGTACTTCTGTTTGAATCTCTTCATATGCCTCCATATCGCTTGAAACTTCTTCTAATGGCATTTCTTGTTCTGGTACCTCTGTTTGGATTTCTTCATATGCTTCCATATCAGTTGAAACCTCTTCTAATGGTACCTCTTGTTCTGGTACTTCTGGCTGTACCTCTTCATATACTTCTATATCAGTCGGAATATCTTCTAATGGTACCTCTTGTTCTGGAACTTCTGGTTGAACTTCTTCATATCCCTCTATATCAGCTGGCATTTCCTCTCCTGTTGGAATTTCCTCATCTTCTAAAGATACAAGTTCTGGTTGAACTTCCATTTCTGTTCCTTCTTGTTGTTCTTCCATTTCTTGTTCTAATGCTTCCTTATCTAAGCTGATAAGGTCTTGTTGCATTGGTGCCTCTTCTTCACTTGGTGTCGTTTGTTCTTTTCCTTCCTCTTCCTGCTGTGGTAAATTCCCTTCTTTATCACGATCCTGTAAGGAAATAAGATTTCCTTTCTTTTTATTCTCTTCTTTTTCTTGTTCCGTTTGATTATTTGGTAAATCATTCGGTATATTCGCTTGCACTAACGGGTTGGCTTTTGTCTTTTCGTCGTCTGTCCCGGCATTTTCTAACTGGCCGCCTGCCGCCGCTAATTCAGCCGCGCTGTTAAAATGTGCTCCCATTTTGTCTCCAATATAAGACATTGTGTTTCCAGCGTACTCTTTTCCTTTATCTACAAAGTTTTCAGTCATAAGAGATATATTTGTGACTGTCTCATACACGCCACGTGCTCGACTAAAGGCCGCAACAATATTTCCTCTAAACAGGTAGCAAAGAACAAAAACAAGAATTTGAAAAATCATTGTAGATACATACCCTGCAACGCCCGCTTCTGGCAATACATATAGTAATTCTGCCACCGTAAAGATGATAACAAGCATAACTGACATAAAGATTTTTAATGCCAAAGGGCGAATCCATTGTGAAGCCCAGCTTTCAATGACTCTACGATGTCCTGGCAATAGAGCCACCGTCATGACGATTGGTGAGATAATACTCATGACAAGGAACCATAATTGGAATGCTACAATCAGTAAACAAAACGCGATTACTGGAACACCTGCGAATGTATTCACAACATAATACATGACTGTAAATACTAGGCGCTCTCCTACAGAAGAAATCACCATCATTTGATTTCCGTCTTTAACTTCCTTTTTTATCTTTTCATCTCTATCTTTTCCAAGAGGCGTTGCTAATAGTTCATCTACTCGTTTAGCACCTAATTTTTCTTTTGAATCCTCTCCATACTGTAGAAACAAATATGGTCGTTCAACTAACAAATCCCAAATCTGCTTTTTTACTGAAAAGATTGCATCCGCTTTGGAACGTCCTGGATCACCTGCAACCGTTCCTGTTGCTTTTGCTAATACCGTTACACTAATTTCAGAACTAATCGTATTTGCACTTTTTAAAATCGCCCCTGCATTTCCAATGTACGTAACAATAAAAGCAATAACCAAAACTGTTTTTACTAACTCACTTAAACCTTTTGAGGGCTGGCGCTTAATAAAGAAAATATAGCCCGCATAACAAGCCGATAACACACAAGCAATGCCGATAATTGCTGGGAATAGTCCAGAAGATGAAAAACCACCTTTTTCAATACCAGCGATATTTTGCATAGCCGCACCTAATTTATCCGCTACAGTATCTACAATATCCAGGTTCAACGCTTGATCGACTAAAAAAATAGTTAATTGGCCGAGAATCACATTTAACTGAAAGGCCATATTCGCAAACCATTGACAAGTTGTATACAACATCCTTTGTAAATCTTTGCCTACACTATCATCACCAAATAAGTACCCACCAACTTTTTGAAATACATTTTTTTCATCTTCCTTTGGCTGGTACGTATCAATCTCATAATATTTATCTTTGTAAATCCCATCTGTGTACCCACTAAATAGATTTTCAGAAATTCGCGCCCCTTTTTGTTCCTGTTTTTCTTCTGTTTTTGTATCTTCCGCTAGGGCCACATGAGGCCCTAACGGTAGTAAAAAGAATACAAGAATCATACAAATAGAGAAAAGTTTTTTCATTCCTTTTGCCCCCATTTATGGACATGTATAGGTTTTACACTCCCAACTATGTCCTTGATATTATGTTCCCAATTCCAAGTCCAGCTATAATTTTTCCATTTCCCATCTTTCACCATTTTTAACTCTATATTTACTGTCCCATCCTTTACAGGATCATAGAATTTTACTGCGTAATAGAGTTCATTTTTTCCTTCCTCTAAATCATATCTATATAAATCGTATCTACTTCCCATATCCTTACTAGCTCCTGGATGACGTACACTTCTATCCTCATCCTTTAATGGTTCATAAACTAACGTTGCTAACTTTCCGTAGTCCACTTCAATTTCAGCTTTAACATAATCCATAACCGCTTTATCTGCTTCTTTTATATCCCTTTCTTTCTGGCTCTCTTGTTGATTTGCATTGCTTTTCGTTTCATTTGAGCAACCCGCAACCCCCGTTACCATCAACATTCCTGCTACACATAATCCAGATAACATACGTAATTTTTTCATTGTTCCATCCTCCATATACAGATAATTCAGAATACTCTTATCTGTATTGTAATACGAATTACGCCAATTGTTGTGCGCGTTCTTCGTCTGTTTTCGTAGAGGAATCAAATGCAGTCTTTAATTCTTGGAAAACAGGATCAATTTCTACAACCGCTGTGCGGCCGAAAATATCCTGGAACAACGCTTCGCCGCGTCTAAGTTGGCGTAGCATTAAGATATTTTCTTCTGTGACCGGTAAGTTATAGTAACGCAACATTTCTTCCGCTTCCTTATCGTATTTCAATGCAAAACAGAATTTCATCCCCACATTTGCAACCTCTTTATTTTCTGATTGATAATCGGATGCGTTTTGTGTTCCTAAATACAAGCCGATATTGTGATAACGTCCTTCTCGAATGATTTTGTCAGAAGACGCCGCACCCTCTTTATTTTTCAAAATACTTGATGCCTCATCTTGTAGGTATACTTTGAAAATACTACGATCGGAATGCATTAAGGATTTACCAAATGCCGCTAATGCAATTAAGATACTACGAGATAATTTATCTGTAACACTTTCATTCTTTTCCTCTGATTTCGGAATGCGTAAATGTTGAATTTGTAATACCTGTAATGGACGTTCTAGGCTTAATACGCGGTAATCTTGACCTGGTCTACCAAACAATAAATCTCCTAACTGGATGCCTTCTAAGGTTGCTAAACGATTTGTAAGAGCGTTTAATCGTTCTAATTCAGTTGGCAATAGGTTAGGTTCTTTCTTCATTTCCTCTAGTTCTTTACGAACCAAAGTTAAACATGCGTCTTCTTTTTTCGCTACTCGTTCAATCGCTTTATATAAATAGTCATATCGAATATCCTCTAATCCTACATCCGATAGGAACGTTAAAATTTCAAGTGCTAAACTCTTCGCATCTTCAATTGTTGCGCTTATTCGGAATGGGTCTAAACAGCCTGCATCCTTTTTATCCTTCCCAAGCGTCCACACTTGCAAGGTATCCTCATTGAACCCTGGCAATAATTCGGGCCATCTTGTGCGGTCCCCTTTAGGATCAATAATAAATGCCCTTCCGCCACTCATAACAATCCAGAAAGCGAGTAAGTTCATTAGGAACGATTTCCCTTTCCCTGTTTGCCCCGCGAACATAACCGATAAACTTTCAAATGCTGTCACAATGTTATCTAATGCTTTCGCCGCTAGTTCGGGACGAACAAAAACAGGACGATTTAATTTCTTTGTCTTTCCAATGTAAAACCCTTGATTGTCACCAATTTGTGTTGTGGCCCCAAACATGCCCATTGCAAGTACGCCTGGTTCCACAAACAGTTTAAAGTCCGTATTGTAACGTTTCGAGCCTGGTAAGAACTCGTAAAAGTATGCTAATTGTTCTCCATATGGATTAACCAATTCAATTTTCATTTTGCGATATTCTGTAATCAGCGTATTGACGCGTGATTTTAATGTTTTCTCATCTTCTGCATATACACAAAACAGTACACTTAGTTCATATCCAGGTGCTCCCGTTGTTTCAAATCGATCTTTTACAATTTTGACGCCTCTTGCTTTACGATCAATTGTTAAATCTGTTGTGCGACCACCTACCATCGCTTGTTGACGTTGATCGTTTAATTCCAGTTCACTATTGGAGAGTTTTTGGGTAACCATCTGATTTTCTAAGTGATAAGCTCGAATACTCATTTCAACAGGAAACTTTAACGAATGAGATTGAATGCGATAAATCCACTCTCCACCAGGAAAGGCCGATATTTCGGGCATATCTTTCACCGCAAGAAAAGCAACATGAGAGGTTTCGATTTCTCCTTCTTCATTTTGTCTTTCGAGTATAAGAGAACGCCCTGGGCTTTCATCAATCACGGTATCCGTTAAGTGCACCATTTCTTGTAAATCTGGCCGACGTACTTTTACCGCCTTTCCTTCTTCATTTTTCAAGGTAACCGTAGAACCTACTTTCCAGTTTTGATCCCGATTCAGTTCTTTCATGCCACGTTTAAAGTTATGATGGAATAAAAAGCGCGTTGTTGACGGTTTCGCACGTCTGGTATTATGAAAGGCCCCTCTAACCTGGCTAAATAAAACGTCTTCTACTTCTAAATAATTTTCAATTTCCTCTTCTAAAATATCCGTCACATTCATACCCGATATGTTTTGGGCTGTCTCTGCAAATCCTTCTCTAACCTTCTTCATAAACTTCCATGTTTCTACGACAGGGTTACGAATTTGTCTTTCTTTCTGTTCCATATTCAGTTGTACTAAAACGAAAAAGCGATATTCCATGTTCTCTTTCGCAATGGCCGCATTTCGTAAGTATTCTTTTACCTTTTTAAAAAGAAAGCGTCCTGTTGGGGCCATTGGCCCTTTTAAAGTGGAAATATGTTCATCCAGAATTTCATCTGAATTTGTTGTACGAGGAATCACAAGTAAGTGGATATCATATTCTTGATGGGTAAAAAGAGCGAGTTGATTGCGATAATATACTTTTTTTGTGCTTTCATCTTGATGATCGTATTCGAATCCGTCTACTTCATATACTGCGGATACTTTTCCGTCTGTACTAAACGCTAAATTCTTTTCAACGTGCTTTAATGGTGATCTGTTCATCGTTTTCAACATCTTTCATTTCCTCCTTTTGGGGTAAAAATGTCAGGTTATAAGCGTGTATGTCTTTCTCTTCTTCTTCGCTAGCTACATGTACTATTGGTATATCTTTAACGTCATATTGCACACACACATGACCACGAATCACATGTTTTTTTAATTTCGGCAAGGTCACTAATCGGCTACTTTGATGTTTACGTAAACGAAATGTGACCCAGGACCGAACAAAAGAGAAAAGTGATTTTCCATCTGTTTTATATTTATCCGCGCCCCATACGAGGAAAAGAGGAATCACACCATAATACATGAGCCAAACTTGATCGATCATATCCCCGAATATCCATTTAAAGGGAGGGAGGAAGCGGAAGGCTACAAGCCCCGCTTCTACCGCCGCAAAATAACCAAGTGCCCTCCATGTAACCGCACGCGGAAGACGATACCCCATAATTTCGTACTGTCTTCGCATATAGTTCATATAGCTTCCGAAACAATAGACAATGATAGATTTTGATTCTTTTTCCTTCATGTAGCTCCCTTCCTTTCCATCCCTTACTTAGACGCCAAATAATCCACCTAACCACGTTCCGATTGTTTTTAATGCATCTGGTTTGTTAATGAAGAATACAACAATCCCGCCGCCAACAATTAACGTGATCGCTTTTCCCCATGCACGCTTTGCCGCTACGATCAAGATAACAATGATAAACGCACAATATAATGCGTATGTTCCTTGTGTCTTCATCATTTCAAAAAATCCTTCCAACCCGATTCCTAACACAAAATGATTTATATTGAACATATACATGCCCCTCTCCTATTTTGTTTTTAAGTCTTTTACAACCCATTGCTTTCCATCTTGTTTTACAAACAACGTGTAACCTGTTTTCATTTTCGTTTCAGAATGCGGATCAATCATAGATACCTCTGTTTGTACCTCATACGTGCCTTTTGTTTTTCCTGGATAAATCTTAGAGGAAAGTACATTTTCAAATTTCATGGCTCCTTCTAACCCTTTAATATCCGTATTAGCTAGCACATACGCGAGTTCTTTTTGTGTTGCGGTCGTATAGGATTTAAAGAACGTGGGTAGAAATTCTCGAATGTCTTCTTTTACAGCGAGTTCATGGACTTCCTCTCGGTCTTTTCCTTCTTTTCCTTCTGGTACTTCCGCTTTTTCATTCACCTTGACGATTTGAGGGAATCCACTAATCACAAAAGCCTTTCCATCTGATTGAACAGGAACCGACACTTGCTGGATCACCTCCTTATCCTCTGGTCCGCTATTATCTGCTTTCATGCGGCTTAATTTGTATTTCACTTTAAAAATTACGTTTGCTTCTTTCTCTGTAACCTCATCTACTTTTAATACAGTTGCGTATAGAAAATTGGAATCCCATTGCATACTTACAAAATCTAAACCAACTTGCGGATCAAATGTTTTCGGTATATAGGGATGTAAGCGCTCTGAACGTTTCTTCTTGCCTTCATCCCCTCTTTGCCATGTAAAGTATTCCTTTGCGAATCCGCGCGCAAATTCAATTGCTTCTGGACGTGTAGAAAGGTTTTGTTTTTGCGTAACTTCCTTTGGAGTGGTGCTGGCCTTTGCTTGTATATCTCCCTTTCCTTTTACTACGGTTGTGATGGATACAATTAGCATCCAACTAAACAGGAGCCAAAAGGCCCATTTTCCAATTAAGCGCCCTTTATAAGAAGGAAGCTTTGTGGCTTTCCTTGCCTTCCCTTGCTTACTTTCAAATGTTTTTGCAAACCACTGTTTCACCTTTTGAAGCATATTCATCCCCCTTTCAATTTCGGTACTGGCGTAAAGATCGTTCGTAGCAATCACGAGCGAATGAAGCCATGCCAACTGCGGTTGATTCATCTTTTATTTCGTTTCTTGCATAATTGATAAAATTATTAAGTTTCGTTTGACTGCCTGTAATATATGGGAATCTAGCATGAACCACATACCGTTTGTCTCCATCCCTCCCCACATCAAAGGACGCTCCATCTGTAGCCCGAAATTCTCTTACAAAATCCAAACCTTCCAATTCGTCCATCATGCACTCTCCTTTTCTCTTAAAACTGTAAGAAACTTGTTTGCCTTTTCTTTAAACATCCACCCTTTGTCTATCCTTGCTTGCTCGAACATGTCATAACAGCTGATTTCACGCTCGATTTCTAACATGGCTTTTTCTTTTGTAAGCTCTACCCCATCACACTTCCATTCCAATTCATCTGTATTTAATCCAATTTCTATTTCGATAATTTTTCCGTTTTCCATCAGATAAAACTTCTGCATATATACATCTGTTTGAGACAAACAAATCTCATGTACTTCCTCACAACCCATTCCCTCATAGATTTCCACTAGAAATTGAGCTTCAACTTCTCCCACATTTCCTCTTTCATAAGTGTTTTTATGTGTAAACATCGTTTATCTCCCCCTTATGATCGACTATCGGCCATCTTCCATATTCCCACTACCACCAGGAAGAAAAGCAAGACACCTTCCCATCCTTGCGTATAGTAAATTTCCACCACTTTACTTTTCACCGCTTCCCAGGCTTCTCGTGATCCTGGTACCCTTTCAAATAACCAATCTGAAAAGACAACTAATAGAAAAATACTGGCGCTTATCGATAAAATAAACCGAAACACATTCTTAGAACCTCACTTTCTCATTTGTATTTTGAATATTCCGATAAATATTCCCAAATGGGTCTTGCAATATATCTTGAAACAGTGTGATATAAACTGGAATTTCTGGACTGCTTACCCCTTTTAAGTAGCGAATCAATTCTTTTTCCCTACTTTCACTACCTGCAACAAATACCAGGCGCCATATCGGTATTTCATATCCCATACCAGCATGTGTCCGATAGTCTGCCTTTTTTCCTTCTTGCGTCATGAAGTCGTTATAACGGATGATCTTTTTTTCTAATACTTCTTTTGATCCGTAAGAACGTTCCATTTCCATGAATACACCAATGTTTTTATCAATCGCTTCTTTTAATCCAATTACCGCAACCCCATCTGGGCGTATGACGCGATTTTTTCCTTTTGCATATTGGAATGTGGCCCGCGGTTCATTGATCCATTCTTTTAATTCCAATCTTTCTTCTCGTTTCGATATTAATGTCATGGCACATTCAATTTTTGCTAACATTAAACTGTGATATACAAAGGATGCCGAACGTTGGGACCAACTACTTTTCCAATGCACACTCCCTCTTAATCCACAAACTGTTTCTACTCCCTTTGCCGCAAGCGTATATACGTTTTGCGGTCTTCCAGATTTACGAACCTGGTTTCTTGAAACAGGTATGGGAAGTAATTCATTTTTTAAATATTTTTCTTGTACCAAACGATTCAAACGGTAGTATACTGATTTTTTCTTATGGTTTGGATATACTTTTTCTGTTATATACTCCATATCAACATAGATGTGATTGTGTATATCCATAAGTAAGCTTTGGTCTTCTTCCAATAACAACATACTGCACATAGTCTCTACTCCTTTTCCCACATATCGAAAATGCTTTTTTCTCCTTTCATAACTGCCTCCATTTCATCCTCACCCTTTGATGGTTCGATGATTGGCGTTTCTTCTGGAAGTTCTATTTCTGATTCTTTTGTTTGTGTTTCTGGCTGTTTCACTTCTTGTTTTTCTTCTTTCACTTTTACCGCTTCGGTAGCTTGTTTTCGAAATGGGATAATTTGCGCTTGATTTGTGGGTTCAACTGGCTTTGTTTCGGAAACAGGTTCTTTCACTTCTTCATTGGAAGGTGCTTTTTCTTCTAATTCATCTAGCCCCGATGTCACAACAGGTTCTTCTTTTGTTAAATTGACTTTTTCGGCTTGTTGATACTTGCCTTTTCCATATAGAAACTCATCAATTTCCTTGTCGATTTCTAATCCTGCTTTCCCATTTTGTTGCTCTAAAGAATGAATCTTTGCTCTGGTCCATTCATTAGATGCATGAATTTCTTTTTCGTTTTTATAATTCGCCACTTTCCCATTTGGTAGATAGCGGTCTAATGGTGGAACACGTATCGTACACCACACATTTTTTGCCTCACCTCTGATATAATCTTGTGTTTGAATCGCCACAACTAAGTTAGGAAGATTTTGCAAATACTCTGTACGGAATTGCTTTTGCATAATGCCCTCTAGCGTTTTCGCGGAATTATGACCTTGCCTACATACAAAGTAATTTCCACCCGCCTCTGTTAACATGTCTGTTAACTCTCTGTCTAACTGTCCCGAAACTTGCTGGGTAATCACCCATAATCCAAATCCATGCTTCCGATCCTTTGCAATGATTTTCGGAAGAACAGGTACTGGTACGTCATGGGCTTCATCTATCACGCCTAAATGTAGTTTTGAACCATGCGGCCGCTGTTGGGCGATACGGTGATATTGATTACAAATGTAACCGACTGTTAGTAATGTATCTTCTTTTCCCATGCCCGCTAAATCATAAAAGATAAGGTGGCCTTCATCCATCCACTTCCGAATTTCTAAGGAGAAGCCTGTTTGCCCGTACATACGCTTTAAATACAACGTATTACGGAAGATATCTAATCGGTTTAAAATGGCCTGTGTGCTGTCCTCTAATGCGCTTCCTACTTCATATTTCCAAAAATGAGAGTAATATTTTTGTTCTGGTCCTTGTAAATTGGCTATTACGTTTGCTCGAAACAGTTCATCACTTATGAATAATGGGATACTTAAAATCGTATGAATTTGACTCTTATCACAAAGTAACGTCCCAATAATCGCTCTTAGTAATCTTTCGGTTTGTTGCGCTTGCCCTTGAATCATTAACTTAATCATTTCCATAATGGATTCAACTACTGTTTGAATATCTTCATTGGGAAAACGATGAAACAAATTCAATGCTGGTGGATGATCTGTGTTTCGAAAACGGATAAAGTGAACCTTGCTCCAATCCACTTGTTTTCCATCCTTTTCCGCTTTTAAGAGTCGATTCATTGCTACATATGCCAAATCTTCGGTTGGATCAAATAGAGATAATCCACCCGCTTCATTCGGATTTTCTAGCCATTTATCAATGACACTTTGCATCAATCTCATGGCAATGGTGCTTTTACCAGACCCAACTTTCCCCGTAATGTAACCATGATTCTTGAAAAAGTCTTCTCGAATTTTTACTAATCGATCCTTGATATAGGGATGCATCACATGGCCAATTGAAATGCCTTCGGCCAATAAATCATTTGGTATCATGTTTTCCCCTTTATCTAGATACAAGATGTTACGCTCTGTCTTGCTGTTTTTATCACCCGTTACATTCGGAAGATGGAACAAGTTTAATAGCTCTGATCCCGTCCAAATCATTTTTCCGTATACGGGATGTGGTACAGCTGGCATACTGCGTCTAAAACGCCTGTATCTAAGTTCATTCACATCTGCCATAATACTTGCGACCATATGCCCTAAGTTCTTGATAACAGGTACACCAGGATAATAGTCACTTGCAAATGAAACAGATACTTGAAACGCCACTTCATTTTTGGCAAACCGCTTATTTAATGCGCGAATTTCTTCTTTTTCAAAGGCATCTAGCCCATGCTTTTTCTTCTTTCGAATGGCCTTTTCTGCTTTTCGAATCCCTTTTGTCAGCTGATATCCGTTATCTGGTGTAAAAGCAATATCAATCCATGTTTTTTCTTCCATTGCGCTTCCTAACATCGGTAATACATCACGTGTATAGCGTGCTAGTGATAACGTGGCATCTAGCCGCTTTCTCTTTAATACCATCCGTCCTCCTACCGCTTTTCTTGTTGGAAATGGCATTTCTTCCTTTGGAACGCTATAAATTTCACTGTGGGTATAGGCGCTTTGTATTGCTTGCACAACCTGTTTGATCTTATCTTCTGGACCACCTACATAAAAGCGGACACGCTCATTTTCTCCCTCTGGACGATACATCGTCATGCGGTACCAATCACGACCTTTTAACAGGCGTTCTAAAGGTTTTCGGCCCGAACCATGTACATGCCGAATCATTTGCCCTAGCTTATCTGGTGTAACTTCATCATCTATGTGAGGGATGAATAATACATATCGATACCGCTTCTTTTCTAGATACAAATAGATGCCATGTAAGACAATTCGTATGACAATTCCCAACAGGATCAATAAGGCAATCCCGCGAAACACACCGACTACAGTTGGCACCAGCTTCATTAATTCTGTAAGGATTCTTTCTTTGGAAAACCAGACAAATGCAACAGCTCCTATACCTAAAAACATTTTCCAGTTCTTTTCTATGAAGTTTTCAATTTCTTTGTCGAGCTTGCTGTGCGCCACTTCTTCACTTCCTTTCTATCCTTGAAATGGCCTTATGCAAGGGCTACTAGTTTTTCACGATGCTTTTGTGTTCGTTCTTCAGCGGCTAGTTGAATTAGAATTTGAGGTTGCATGATTCCGTTTTGAGGTTGATTAATTTGATCTAAGAGTGTTTTATAATTGAAGAGTTCTTGCTTCACTTGTTCAATATCTAATTCACCATTTACCGTTACTTGTTCTTTCCAGAACGTTTCCCAGCATTCTTGACGATTTTGATACGCTTGTTTTCCCAACTTGCTTCCTCCTTTTAAGTGGGGAGGATATTCAGTGAAAGAATGTCCTCCCATGAATATTATGATTTGCGCGCTTTTTTGTAAGGGTCTAGCGTGACCAAGAGAGAAGAGAAAATCATGCTCTTCCCCATTCTTCCCGCCTATTCTTCTGTACGCTTATTTGTTGAAGGTGTATGTGTTGTATGAGGAACTCGACCGATATAAAAACCGCGTTTACTTCGCATATGCTTAATTGGTTTCATAAGAAATCCTCCTGTATTGTTTTATCTTTCTATATCGCTAAATAGAAATATCCTGTACATCTAAGAGGTTTCATTCATTATGAAGCTACTAAATCTAATTCTTCTAAATCTGTAGAAAGGATCGTAATTTCTTGTTGGTGCTCTTTGAACAGAACATGTTGGATATTTTTTCGCAACTGAAACCCATCTTCCACCAATGCAAGTAAATATGATTTCGTATATTTCCTATCATTGATTTGATAATGTACATCAAATATGCACATTTGATCCCGCCCTCCCTTATCAGTTGAGAGTTTTTTACACTTCTTGATTCTTACGTTTTCTAAATGCGTAAACAGCTAGGATGCTACCAAGAACGACAAATGTAACACCAATCCATTTCCAATATGGATTTTCAGCTTTGCCGCCTGTTGTTGGTAAATGACTTTCTACTTTCTTAGGTTGTTCTTTCATCGGTTGTGGTTGTTTTACAATGTGTTGTGGTTTCTCTGGTGTTGGTACAGGTTTTTCAATGACCTGTGGTGTTTGTGGCTTCTCTGGTTGTGGTTTTGGTTGTTCTGGCTGTGGTTGTTCCAGTTGCTCTGGTTGTGGCGTTTCTGGTGTTGGTGGAACTTCTTTTTTCTGATCTGCTACAACATGTTTGATAATCTCACCATCTGTTTTAATTTCAAAAGAGAATGTTTCTTCATTGATTAAATATCCCTCTGGTGCGAATGTCTCTTTATATGTGTACTTTCCTGCTGGAAGTTTATCAAACTTTGCAATGCCTTCTTCGTTTGTTTTTCCCTTCACGACTTCCTGGCCTTGCTCGTTATAGATTGTAAACTCTGCTCCTGGTAACTTGTTGTTTCCATCGGCTACATCTACTTTTGTAATTTCTAAGCTACCCTCAATCTTTTTGTTTTTTACGATGTGTTTAATCACTTCACCATCCGTTTTAATTTCAAAGGAGAATGTTTCTTCATGTGACACATAACCTTGTGGTGCAAGTGTTTCTTTATATGTGTACTTTCCTGCTGGGAGTTTATCAAACTTCGCAATGCCTTGTTCGTTTGTTTTTCCTTTCACGACTTCCTGGCCTGGCTCGTTATAAATCGTAAACTCTGCTCCTGGTAACTTGTTATTTCCATCGGCTACGTCTACTTTTGTAATTTCAATTGAGCCTCTAATCTTCGTATTCTTTGCAACTAGCTCAATTGTTTTCCCGTTTTCAGTGATGCTAAACGGAATCGGCTCTTTTACCAGCACATAACCCGCTGGTGATGTCTTTTCAATGAATTGGTACTTTCCGAATGGGATGTTATCAATTTTGATTAACCCGTTTTTGTCTGTCTTATGCTCACTGATTTTCTTACCTTTTTCATCAGCTAAGATAAAAACAGCAACTTCTAATTTCGTTTTTCCATCTTCATCTACTTTTAAGAGCTGTACATTTCCTTTTACTTGATCGTTTTTCACTTCAAACGTAAGTGTTTGATTATGCTCTTTTACTTCAAATGGATACTTTGTTTGATTTAATAAGTAACCTTCTAATCCTTTCGTTTCCTGGAAGTAATAATTTCCAAACGGAAGAGAATGTACTTTCGCAATCCCCTCTTGATCTGTTGTTACTTTTGTGACTGGCTTTCCTTCTGGCGTAAATACTGTAAATTCAACGCCTGGGAGAATCTTGCCTGTATCACTTACCTTTTTAATTTCAATATTGCCTTTGATTTGTACATTTTTCATTTCTACAACAGCAACTTCACCTGTTTTTACTTCAAAAGGCTTTGGTGTAGCATCTAACACATATCCAACAGGTGCTTTCACTTCTTTTACAGTGTATGTGCCAAGTTCTAAGTTACCCATTTCAGCGATACCGTTTTTGTCAGCTGTAATCGTTCCCATAACTTGTTGATTGCTGTTGGCGATTTCAAATACTGCGCCTGGTAGCGGCTTTTTGTTTTCATCCACTTTCATGACTTTTAAGGCGCCATTTGCTTTCCAGAATACTTGTAAATCTGTGCTTACTTGTTCTGTACTACGCTCTAATAATACAGTTGCATCTTGAATCGTACTTGTTCCTTTATACACAACTGCATGAATATTTGTTAGATTTGAAACGACTTTTAGAGATAGTTCACTACTCTTAGAGGATTTTGGTACTTGAATACGGAACTTTTCTCCTAGTTGGAACGTTTCTTTTGCTTCACCTTGTTCTGTCACAATACGTGTGCCTTGTGGTGCATTGTTCATTTCTACGTGGAATGTACCTTTTTTTGCATTTGTTTGAACGTTGTATGTTGTTGTTTCAAAATATTCACCGTTTAATTGCGCTTCTTGTTTATCCGTTGGAATGACATTCATCCAGACATCTTGTGTATCCTGGCTTTGATTTGCCGCATGAATAATGTTCTTTGCCGCTTTTTCAACAGCCACATTCTTGAACTGTAATTCATCAACAGAAATCTGGCCCAGTGCATTCCAAAGAGCTAATTGTGTCGCGTAATGGGCTTCTTGCCTATTCGAAACACCTAAACTTTCTGGTGTTTTCTGTGGGTATCCATTCATTAAGACACGATAGGATACATCATCTGTTTTGCCCGCTTCGGGTAAATCCTCTCCATTTGGGGATTTTAAACCGTATACCAGACAATACGCAATTTGACCACTCGCGTTCTTTAGAAGCTCTGTACGAACATCTTTCCCATACTGCGGACTATAGGCCCAATCCATCTGATACCTTTCTCTATTGATTACCTCCGCACTGGCTTGATTCAGTGGAATCAAGAAGCTCATAACGAATAAAAGTACACTCGTAAAGAGTAGTAGTGTTTGATACGATCGTTTCAAAACCATTTTTTACAGCTCCTTTAGGATTATTCAGTTTTCAAAGGACAGAATATTTAGAATTTTATCTTTCTAAATATAGAACTACATACTTTAGTCATAATTATTTCGTCTTTTTGCCGAATTTCATTTACAATACACTTAGTAGGAATATAAATAAGATAGATTTAATCAATAACACATGAGGTTAATTCAATCTGTGATGGGTATTGCACGATAATATGTTGGTTTGAAAAGTTTCTCGATCGGAACTTCAAGAAAATCAGCCATTTTTTTGGCTTTGTTGGCTTTGAGACTCCTTCTCCCAATTTCAACATCATATAATGTGCCGATTGGAATTTTAGCGCCTTTAGAAACTTCCTTAATACTTAAACCTTTGGATTCCCTGTATTCTCGTACAATGGTTTTATTTTCTGACGCTAGCATTTTTTCACCCTCCCTTCCCTTAATTACATTGTATTCGGCTTTAAGCCGAAAGTCAACACTTAAAGTTCATACTTTTATCACTTTAAGTGATAATTATTTTCTTGTTTTGTTAAACGTCTAAAAATGGAGTGATATAAAATGGAAATTACAGAGAATGTTTTAGGGAAAAACATAAAGAAATTAATAGCTATAAGAGGTGTTGATCGCAAACAAATGGCGAAAGATTTAGGAACAACTTACAGAACCGTTTCTAGTTGGATAACTGGTGAAAAGAAGCCTCGCCTCAATAAATTAGAAGAAATCGCAAACTATCTAGGAGTAAACACTGCGTCACTGTTACAAAGTGAAATTCCAGATGCCGAAATATTAAAAACAGTAAAAGGTGAAGATCCTGTTGAACGTTTAGCACGACTTCTTCACGAAAAATACATGAGTGTGCCAGATGAATATAAGCCCCAAATCGAGAGAGAATTGTTAAAATATGCGACTAAATTAAAAATGGAGGTTGAACAAAAAGAATAAGAGAGCCTCAATAATGAGACTCTCTTATTCTTCATTTTCATAGCTTGCGCATAATTCTATAATTTCACTAAAAGTTTGTAAATCTATTTCTTTTACAATTTCAATCAACTCATTCACACCTAATCCTTTTGTCCCCATAACTAACCCTCCGCTTTTAGTATTATATTGTGAAAAAACATACAATTGTTTCACAAAATCCTATCCAAGAACTTGTAAAACAGTTTATAAAATCACAAAAGACACCGCTTAAACGATGTCTTTTGAAAAATATAAATTAAATTTTAAATTAAGAATCAGCCTCCACCACCTGGATCAACCATCATTCTATAAAATTGTTTTTGATTTTCTAAGTTTTCAACTTTAGCGTAATATTGTTTTGCATCCACTTTACTTGGTGAACTATTTGCTATGGGTAATAACAGCAAAGTAACTACCATCAACGCATATAACTTTTTCACTTGGTTCTCTCCTCCCTTTAATCTTACATTACACTTTCTGCATATTCATTGTATATTCCTTCTGCAAATTTCCCATATAAAAAATCGTTATTTGCTTTGAACATATCAATAGACTTTTTTATTAACTGTACATCTTTTTTAGCCATACCCATATAACATGTTTGAAGAGGTGTTAATTCGCCATTTTTCAGCCTTATTTGATCCAATATGTATATTGCTTGTTGGAATTTCCCTAATTTAATCAAATATAATGCATATTCTGCAAGATGAAGTTTTGCAAAATCAATTTTGTCTAAATCTTTCCACCAAACTATTCTAATGAAATTAATATCATTTAATGCAATGTTGTATTTCAAACTACTTTTCGCACCATTTAATACATACAATGCTTCTTGGAAGAAATATAAAGCTTTTTTGTAATCGGAAAACATAACATTTTCCCCACTTCTAATATTCAATAAAGCCTCCATAACAGGGAAAAAGTTCAAATCCTTAGACATTCTTAGTTGTCTATTTTCTCTTTCAAACTCTAAATTTTTATCTTTCCTTAATACTGCATAACTCCAAAGTTCTTTTACCCAAAATTCATATAATTGTTTCAAGTAAACATTAGTCACAAACTTAAAATTATCCTCAATCCTAATTTTATACCCTTCCATTAATCCAAAATCGCCCAAATCGCATAAAATTAACATACTAAGTATGTCACAAAAAATTTCTATATCATAATTCTTCTTATTATTTTTAGCTCGTGCCTTTTCAATATTTAAATACACTTCTCTAACATTTTTTCCTTTTAAACGCTCAATATATAAATTAAAAACATTTGCTAATCGTTTCATTTCCAGATCATTGTTTTCTTCACACATCTCATAAATCTGTTCCATTAGTGTTAAATGATCGTTTAAATGAGCCAATGCAAACGCTACTTTTATATTAATATTTAACCTGTCACCTAAAGTCCTTAAATACTCTATGATTTTCTGTTCCTGTTTATCTTTATCGTTTGTAAAAACCACATGTGTAATTTTAGAAAAAGTATATATAGATAACTCTTTATCTTTATTAATCCAGTTTGAAACTGTAGATTTGGCAACTCCAATTTCTTTTGCTAAATCTGTATACGTCTTATTTTTAGATGATAAATAATTGTCGATTTCCTTAGATAACTTCTTCATATATTTTCACCTCTTCTTGTTTTAAGAATATTCAGAAACGTACATGTAAATAAGAAAATTATACCATATCATACGAACCTATGTTTTTCTAAACTATATCCTGAATATTCTGAAAATTTTAGAAGTAGACATGTTAAGACATTTAAATTCATATTTTATAGTCAAATATGAACTTATAGTGTTGATATTATGCAAATAGAATTGTAAAATAAAAATAACTTACTCGTATCATTAATTTTCCAGAAAGCACGCTGGATATAAATAAAAAAAATAAAACCCCACCGCATCGTTTTTAATTGGTTCCCGGTCGCCAAACTAGAATCCAATTAAAAACTCCAAGAGATAGGGGCTTTAATTCACACTATAAGTATATATGTTTTTCTTTAGTATCAAACTTGATACTAAAATTATACCATAACGTATATCTATTGTGAATATAAAACCTCTGTTTTTCCTGTTTATTTGTGGTGGAAAAATAGGAGGTTTTTTTATGCTACTAAATAACTTTTTGCTAAGTACAGCAAAACGAGAATTAAGCCCACACCTGGTTCATGTTCCTACAGGCGCTATCAATAAAACAGTACAAAAGGTAATTAAAGCCATTGATCTAATTCTTTTAGATACAGAAGGTAAAACCACTAAAGATTTCTTCATACAAACACCACGCCGCTATAAGGCATTGGAAGTTGTTTTATCTTACCTAGTACAAGAAGGATACTCTCAAATGAGACAAAATCAAATCAGTGAAAAATCGGGTATTTCTGTGCCGATTATCAACTTTATTCTGAATTGGTTAGAGGACCTTGAAGTATGCCATCAAATCAAAACAAGACGTCATGGTAAGATTGCACCATCTATTTACATATTAAGCCTCAATACTAATTATTTAAAAATCATTGAATATTTTAAGCAAAAATGGGCGTTTTCCATTGATATTTTTTCTACATTTACAAAGTTTCTATCTAAAAAACTAAGTAAAAAACAGGAGAAACCTACAGATCAAACCGAAAAGCCAACTGTACCTACATGCCAGGGAGTAGATATATTGGATTCTGTTGCTCCTACAAATGAAGAAGTAGAAGTAGAAGTAAAAGAACAGCCAATGAATGCCCCTAATTCGGGTGAAAAGCTAGAACTACGATTCCGCGAAATGGATGAGTTTATGAGCGAAGATCAAAAGAAACTTTATATGTATATCATAAGTAAAGATACAAATATCACTGAAAAGGATGCTTATACAATCGCATTACGGATGCCGCCATGCGTAGATTGGGAAGCAAGAAAGACTTTTGAGGACTGTGTACAGCTGTTTGAAGTAAACAAATCACAAGTAAGTACACCTGCACACTTCATAACAACATATACAAAACAGTTAACTGCAAATAGGAAGCGTAGACAGCAACAAGCAAAAGAACGCACAACAAATATGGCATTTGGAAAACCAATGAAGAATCTAATACCATCAATGGATTTATTCAAAAAAATGATTGATCCGAACGCCTAAATCTCTTTTTTCAAAAAATAATTGTTTTATAGCCTTGTTCAAAAAAATCTCCCCTAACAAGGCTTTTTGTCATGCCATTCTTTATTTTAATAGATTAAACATATTATCAAGCTATTATATTTTCGTAAATTAAGGACGTTCTTCACAACAAATACACTATGAATTTATACTCGAATTGAACTTGCTCTTAAATCAGTAATTAAATAAGAAGAATTTTCTAATCCCTTGTGAGAGTAAGGTTTATTGAGAAAAAAAAACCCTAATGTATTTAATTATTTTAATTTTTTTCAAACAAGATTTATTAATAAAAAGTATCCCATATTGAGCATTATATTTTTCTAGATTTTTAAACATAAACCACAGATCACACTAAATATCAAAATAGGACTCTTCTTTTCGTTTAATATACAAATCTATAGAACACCGAATATCTGTAGACAGTATACATACTAATATTCGTGATTTTTACCGTAAATATATAGTACAACACTTTAAAATTAAACAATTATTTCTGTTCATTAGGAGGATTTCAGTAAACAGAATAACCTCAGAATTAATTCAGAATAATATGAGATAAATCTACAGAATTAGTTGCGACAACATACTAAGGTTATTCTGAACTTATTCTTATCTTAAACTCATTGATAGAACTAGGTTTCGGGGAATATATAGAAACTTAGATTTAACTTGAAGCTCTCCTGGTAAGGGTATCTTGATTCAGCTATGAATCAGATTCCGTTGCCAGGCAGATTTTCATAAAACTACGTAGGCGGGGCGGCGGCCATTCCCATTCCTCGCATATCGTCCTCCCTCAACATCGGTCCATCATTCGCCTTCCACTCATCTCAATACATCTATACATCCCCCTATATCACAACCACACGTCCTGTCTAGCCAGGCCCATATGTCTCCGCATGGCCCCGCAATGTCCTGGCCATGGAATCCCTCAAGCCAAAAAGAAAACACCTCGACCTAGAATCCCCTATTGTTTGTTTGTATAGTTTTCGTATATAATTGCGGTACACAATTTTTAGAAAAAAGGAGTATATAAAGATGACTTGGGAACTTTCTGTTGATGTTTTCCTTTCTGATTTGTTAAAACATGGTCGTAAATCCTCCACCGTTAAACAATATCGCTACGATCTCACACTTTTTATATCTTGGATTCAGAAACACATCAAATCGCCCCCAGAATCGTTTTTTCGTTCTTTTGATGTAAATGTATTAGACGGATACTTAAAAGCGTTTAAAAAGGAACGTGGGGCGTCAATTTCTAATATCAAACGTGTACGAGGTATTTTAATTAACTTTTTACAGTTTCATGGCGCGGCCCAGGATTTAAAAAGTGATGTCACCCCTCCTGGACTAACTTCCAAAAACTTTGCATCGGATCAAGAAATTACAAAGCTATTCCGCGTCATGCGTAGTTATAACGGATTAACCGACTACCAGGCGTCAGGAAGAAAGTTTATTCTGGAACGAAACCTTTTATTGATTCATTTCATGTTAGACTATGGGCTATCTATCCAGGACATTCTTACGCTTTCTATGCATGATATACACTTTGGAACGAATACCATTACTCCAGGAGGACTACACGCTTATAAACGATCTATCACCCTTTCAAAAGAGCATGTAAAACTTGCCTTATCGTATTACAACAAGATTCCTAACCTTGTAAGGCCACGCCAACAAACAGGCGATTCCTTCTTTGTAGCATTTGATTTCGGCCCGCAGACATTCCGCTGGGACTATGAAAACGATCAGCCCGCCGCTTTAACTCGAATCGCTGTACAACGCATGTTACAGAAAGAAGCAAAACGCGCCGAAATTCATGTCACGCCTACTATGCTACGGAACCGTTTTATATTAAATGCGCTACAGAATGGCATGAAGCCCATTGAAATTAAAGGGTTTTTGGGATTAAAAAGCATTGAGGCCCTACATAGATATGTTCAATTTTGGCATAAACAGCAATAAAAAGAAGACCAAACTAAAAAAATCTAGTTTGGTCTTCTTTTTATTTTAAATTCATTAACAATTATTTTTTTCACATCACTATAAAATACCATTATTAGCATCCCTGATATAGTTATAAATAAAGAAATTCCTTCAATGCCAATAAATATCCCTACAAATATAAGAACAATACCTATAAAAAAGCCAAAATCATTTTCATCCCCATCATCTTCACACTCATCTTTATCTTTTTTATCTAACCCCTCCCTATCATCCCCTAATCCTTTTATTAACTCATCAATTGTTACTTCATATAATTCATTAAGTAAAATCAAATTATCAATATCAGGATAACTTTTATTACTCTCCCATTTATAAACAGCTTGTCTAGTCACTCCAACCTTTCGAGCCACATCTTCTTGTGAAAAGCTTTTTAATTCACGAAACCTTTTCAATTGCGAGCCTAAATTCATATTATTCACCTCTAAGAAATCATTACATATAAACCCCTAACCAATAAAGAAACCATTAATCTAATACATGTAAACTAATGGTTCACATATTCAAATCCTTACTAAATTACCCTCTGCATTCAATTAATACAATGTTATCAGAAACTAAAAAAAGAATCCCAAAAACATAGGACTCTTTTGGGGTATCGCCAGCATTTCGGAAAAAAACCACGCTTAGAGTATACAAGATTTTATACAGTTTTCGGCTAATCCAGTAACAAACGAGAAACCTAAAACCGTGCCATAATAGGAATGTATAAAAAGGTGAATAGCTTTATAGAAAATAAAAAAGAGGATTCCTTATGAGAGTAAGGATTCCCCTTTTTCCTTGCTACCGATAATGAGACGTTATGTTAATCCCACATGAATATGATATACAACCCAAGTTTCTTCAATCGCTACATTCTCTCATATGGTAAAATTAAGAAAAGATTCCTATAAGAAAGTACATACATTAAATTTGAAAGGCGGTATCGTAATGACAGAACAAGTAAACCCTACATTAACTAATGATTGGAAAAAGGATAGGATTGCATCTGCACATCGTGGAGAAAATCCAATGGTTTTAACTAAAATGAGAAGTGGTTTTGCAGTGATAGGAGATACTCAATTTCTCCCTGGCTACTGTCTTCTTTTGCCTTTTGATAAAGTAGATACGCTAAATGACTTTAATTTTAAACAAAGAAGTGAGTATCTTCTGGATATGAGTCTAATCGGTGATGCTATACAAGCAATATGTAATCCAAAAAGAATAAATTATTCTATCTACGGAAACAGTGATGCGTTCTTACATGCACATATATTTCCACGGTATGAATGGGAACAAGAAGAACGACGAAAAATGCCAATTTGGCAGTATCCTAAAGAAATGTGGATAGACCAACAATTTCAATTTGATAACAAGAAGCATGGTGAAATAAAGGAAAGCATTGCACAAAAAATTATTGAACTCATACAACAGGCATATTAAATACTTTTTCTAACTTCAGCTAACGAGAATTATGTAAATAAAAAAGCCCTGTTGCAAGCAAAAACAGGGCTTTTTTAAGCTATTCCATACAAGGACTACTAGCCTAAAAGTTTTACATATTATTATTTTTTAAATGATGGTAAATATTTAGTTGGATCTACACGTTCACCATGAAGTGTATCTGTCCTTACCTCCAAATGAAGATGATTCCCTGTCGCTTCTCCCGTTTTACCAACTTCCCCTATCTTTTGACTTGCTTCTACTGTGTCACCTTTTTTCACTGACATCTTACTCATATGGGCATATAAGGTATAAAGTTTCTTTTTATTATGGGTATGTTCAATAACTACTACATTACCATAATCAGTAAACCCATTATTTTTGCTTCCAAAATCAGCAAAAACTACTTTACCAGATTGAATTGCATCTATTCTTGTTCCTTGTGGTGCTGCAAAATCAAAGCCTTTATGTACTCTACCCTTCTTTTTATCTAAATTATAGGGATCGGTGGAAGTTACCTTTTTCATATCTATAGGCATCTTTGCTATATCTTTAAATTCCGATGCCTTAACTGCAGCGTTGATTTCATACTTCACTGAATCATAATCTAGCGATTCAGCAAATGCATTTCCACTAACCGAGAATAATAAACCTGTTGCTAAGGTACTTACTATCACTTTCTTAAACATAATTAATCCCCCTTAAGTACTTTATAAGTTACACATTAAATACATCACTTTTGTAAGATTTGTTAATATTTTGAATTTTTATAAATATTTATTTAAATTTCAGTAATATTTGGATTCTATTTTATCAATTAGAAAATAGAGGGTGGTCAAAAAGCGTGTAAAACCACATACAAATCCTATTAAATTAATGATAAATTGAACTACCTTAACTTTAACTTCGTTTAGAACGAGGGATTCCTAAGTAAAGAGTTCTATCAAACTCTAATTTATTGACTATCTCCGTAGTTTTTGTGGTTAGAAGCCTTATCACCTCATTGTATAAGGGAAATTTTCTACCGAAAAAAAGAAAAGATACAAATACATTGTAAAAAACTCATAAATATCAATTAAAGTTAACAATAAATTTATTGTTAACTTTAATTGATATTTAAAAATAAAAATAATAATAAAACCTCATATTTACGGTATTTATTATTATTTTTATTTGTTAACTTATTTCAAAAATACACTTCCAATAATGCTAAAAAAATGTTATCTTGTTAACAAGATAACTAAAGGAGTGAATAGTTAATGAAAATTACTATGATGAATAAGGATTCTGGTAACTCACTTGATATGAACTTAATTGATGGTTTCTATATCGAAACTCCTACAAACGTTGTAGAAATCAGTAAAGACGAAGCTGATTCACATTTTGTAGCAACCATTACTAATCCTAAAGAATTATTATCTCGCCTACTTATTTCAACAACAATCCCAGGAGAAGACACTGAACGATTCTTCTTAGTTGGCGACGAAGCTGGAAAACATGCATTAGCTAACAATCATGTCAATAAACTCCATGATAAAATTACAAGTCCTATCCCTTACGTAATGTTCTTATCAGCTGTTTCTTTCTATCATGCTATTAATGAAACTCGTGAATCAGATGACAACACAGTTGAAATTGAATATTTCCAAACAATGTTACCTATATGGTTACTAAAACGAACAGCTAAATTTAGTGAAGCGCAAAATGCAATGGCGGAACGATTTGCTGGAGAGCATGAAGTTACAATACATACACCAGGAATGGAAAAAACATTAAAAATAACTGTAGAAAAGGCAACTTGTCGTATCGAAGGAGAAATTGCACGTTTAGCAATTAAAAAGAATTTCGAATTAGAAGATCGTGAAGAAGCAAGACAATTCGATAACAACGATACAGTACTTGTTGATATTGGTGGCGGAACGATTGATCTAGTATTATCACCAGCCGGTTTAAAATCACCTAAGAACCGTGATTCAATGCAACCGATAGACAAATTATCTTATCTATCTCATATTGAAAAATTAAGAAAAGAAAAGTTCTTAGAAAAATTCTCTGATTTACGTTCATTTGAAACATTTATAGTGAACAATTTCCAAAAACCCAAAATGGAATTAGTTGACGGAAACACTGGTCAGCGCGTAGATTTAACGGAAAAAATTCGCTCTTCCTTAAAAGAGTTTGCTAAGTTTCTAATTTTAAAAATCCAAGATGTAATGCCTGCACCAGCTGATAAAGTTTATAAATATGTTTATTTCGGTGGTGTTGCCCCAATACTAGAAACTAGCATTCATGAAGTCATTGAAGAAATGTATGGAGCTGAAATCGCTCAAGCAAATCATATTTTCTTACCAGATTCACGTAAATTAAATTTATATGGTCTTGAAGTAAAAAGTCGCGGTGAAATGCTGCAAAAAACAGAGAAATAAGTATAGTCAGAAAGGAGGAGCCGCATTATGGGACGTACTAAAAAGACCGAGAAACAAACAGTGTTTGGGCTTCGAACAGATCACATGAGCGAAGAAGTTTATAATCACCTTGAGCAAAAAGCCCGCTCAAAAAAGCTTGCAACTTATATTATTCAATTAGTTGAACAAGACTTAACACAAAAAGAGCCCTTTGATGCAAAAAAAGAACTTCTAAAAGTCTCAAAAAACCAAGAACAAATGATGAACGCTATAAAACATATTACACAAACCATTTCAGATCTCCAGGTGGCTCCTGTATCTGCTGTTCTTATGCAAAGCGATGAAAATACCCATAATTCTCTGGCAGGCGATTTATTAAAAGATGTAGGCCAAATGGGACAATTAATCACTAATACCAACATTACAGGTTCATTAGATGAAGACGATTTAGAAGATCCTGATTTCTAAAACAAAAAGAGTTGCCTGTATGAGAGCAACTCTTTTTGTTTTGTATAAACTTAAAATATCCCAAATAGCTTCTTCCTTTTGGGTTCTTGGTTAGAAATATCAGCTTTGGCATTGAGTTTTTCTAATTCCGTCATAATAAGATCAAGTTTCTTTTCTAATTCCTGATTTTTTTCACGCTCCGCTTCAAGCTCTTGTTTAAATAAATCATTGCTTTGACGTTCAATTTCAAGTTCTTTTCGAAAACCTATAAATTCAGTCTTGATATCTTCTAGGAAGTTCCTGATTTCGCTTGATATGGATTGTAGCGCGTATCGCTCCTCTTCACTTTGAACCCTTGTCACAGCAACCTCCGAACGCGCTACACCCTGTGTCGCACGGGAGTGCTGCGTCATCAACACGCTAACAGCGTGATTCAATGAAACCTTAGTTTTTTCTCTAATCTCTTTCAAAGTATTAAAAACTGTTACATCATCAGCATGATACAGCCTTGTATCCCCATCTTTATTAAACTCATAGCCTTGTTTTTCGAGTTCTAAGCTATATTTTCTGATTGTACTTTCTGCTAGATTGGTGATACGGGAGACATCTATTGTTTTTAAATATACTTCACTTACAACATCATCTCTGTTCTCCATTCAACCATCTCCATTATAGTATCGCTACACTCTTACCACAGTATCATTTTACTAATCCTTAATACTCATTGTACACTTTTAATCCCACTTGCAAGTAAGTTTTTTTATCTCTCAATTCCTGCTTAATACTCGCAAGGGAATCCCATGGCGCTCCGTATTATTTTCTATTAGTCTTCGCTTTAGCTACTCAGCATACCTGTATCAATACTATAGCACCCGTTAATTTTGATCTTTGTTATAGGGATCCCTAATTCCATTTAATTACTCTGTTAATTCTTAGAGTATCTTTTTTCTGTCTTCCCATTACTTTAGTTTATTCTCTAATAACCACGCATTCACCTTGTGCTATAGCATTGATATACTCTTAAATAAAATTTTGATAAAATGCTAGAATCACAAAAACTTATAGACGCCACCCACGAGCAAAAGCAAGGATTCTGGTCTAGGCTCTTTTCAAAAAATAAAGACGTATGATAATTTCATCATACGTCTTTATTTTTCTTCTAACAAAACAAGCTCTTATTTTGTAGAAGGTTCTATTCCTAATTCATTTAATTTTGCCACCAACAAAAGTATTTGTTTTTCAAACCCATTATTTAATGCAATGTCAGTAATACGAATTACCTTCCATCCGTTTGTTTTCATGTATTTATCCCGTCTACTGTCTCGTTTGATTCCTTCTGGTGTCCGATGAAAAGGCCCATCAATTTCTACATCTATTTTTAAACCATTCGGAGAAAAAAACGCAAAATCTAACTTAAAACGTTTATTAGGTACTTTATATTGTACAGTTGGATAATAACCTTTAAAGCGCAATGCATCATATACTCGCTTTTCTAATTTGTTAGAGCATTTTGCCCGTTGTGAATCATTATTGGGATTATAAGTAGATGATGGAGTAAGAATTTGTGTTAAAAGATAAAATATAATTGTACAAGCCAATACAACCAATAAACCTGTCATTTTTTCCACTCCAATAACAATTTTGAGTTAATGTTCAAAACGTAATATGCCCCACAGCTTTTCAATTTATCCATTTTTCAATTATTTATCTTATGCGAGTAAAACAAAATAGTCCTTTTGCATGTTCTCTAGATACAGATTAAGTTAAATTTCTTTGGAAAGTGCTTTGCAAAGATTTGTTGTATGATGCGTAAGTCAAATCTTTGCATTGTATGTATACCTCATTCCAAGTGAAATTATCAATAAATCGTTCGTGTAAATACTTTATGAATCTCGTTCTCTTGTATTTTACTTAAATTTAAGTTGAATTGAATTGTATATGAATTTAACTTCCTGTCCATAATTGTAAATAAAAAAATAAGGACAGGAGAGTGAAATAAATGTTTTTCCGCAAAAATAGAACTAAATTAAAAAAATGGTTAGATCGGCAAGGAATCGAACAACAGGAACTAGCCAAAAAGTCAAAGGTTTCTGTTCAAACCATCAGTAAAGCATGTAGAGATACAAATTATATCCCAAAACCTGAAATCATGAAAAAACTATTAAATGCTATTAGAAAAATTGATCCTTACGCCAAAATCAATGACTTTTGGGATATGTAAAAAGCACAAGAAACAGTATCTTGTGCTTTCATAATTTTACTTTGACTGAACCTACTTGAACCGAAATGTCTTTAGGTTGCTGTACTTGTGCAAGAAAATGTTGAATAGAGGGCGCTTGAAAAATACGGAAATTAGAACTAGAGATTGGATATTTGAGGTCAGTAAGGATTAAAAGTGAGGGAAATACCATATTATGTTTCGGTTGCCAGGATTCTTTTTTCCATTCCATGCTACGATAATACGATTCGTAACGTTTTATTTTCGTTTGGATCGTAGCCTTATTATAAATGGAGTTTTGGACTTCTATAAAAAATGGGCTTTTACGCCAAATGGTAAATATATCGGGTTCCATATAACCTTTTTTGTATTTAGGTTCTACTTGAAAAATTTTCGGTCTTTCGGTTCGTAATAACTGCTTATATACATCCACAATCGCTAAAAAGTGACATATCTTTTGGCTTCCTTTACGAATGGTATTTGGATAGGAGAAATACACGTATGGACGTTGTGATGTATCTACATCAATATATCCTTCGCGGCTTAACCGCTTTGTAACAGTATTACAGCATGTTACTGCATTTTTCACGTTTCTAAAATGAAGGTCAATAATATCATCACGCGACATACATCTAAATTGCTGTAAATGGCCTATAATTTGTTTATCTCTATTCGTTAACATCATCTAACACCCCAAAGACTTTATCTTCTTGATGCTCTTGTTCTTCCTTCTTTACACTTTGTTCTTTAGATAAACGATACGGTTCTATGATTTCTTTTGCCTGGTCCAATGCCAAAAAAGGCGCTTGCACCTTTTTTAAACCATCTAATTTTAAAACCATTTGGCCCGATTGACTTAAATTTTCTGATCCAGGCGTCCCCACAATGTTACTATTAATTAAATCCGCACATTTAAAGCCCATTCTTACCGTCAAATTGAGCTTTAACTTACCATCAAGTATTTTTGCATCTGGACGTTGCATACTGAGCATAAGAAAGATACCAAGCGATCTGCCGACAGCTGATATTTTTTCTATTATGGTGATACATTCCTTTTCGTCCTGTAGCATCGCTACTTCATCAATAGCAATAAAAATATAGGGTAAAGGTTTATCTTTTGTTATTTGATTGAATTCATCAATATGACCCAGCTCATATTCCTCCATTAGCTTTCTTCTATGCAATACCTCTTTCCATAATTTTGATAACATAGTTGTCATTTCATGTTCTTCCATGCAAACATACTTCACGTGCTTCACTCTTCTTAAAAAATGAAACTCTGAATTTTTTAAGTCTCCCAGGTATAAATGTAAATGATTTGGTGACATATGTTGGATTAATGTCGCTAAAATTACACGCACCATACTACTTTTTCCACTTCCTGTTTCTCCCGCAATGAGTAAATGAGGTGTATTTGAATCAACCATATCATACACAATCGCATTTCCGAATTGATCCCGCCCTACTACCACAGGAAGACGATATTGTTTCAATAATGGTTGCCATTGTTTATAACTGTAATCGTAAGGCTGTAAGCTCGCATTAGAATGAAATACATGGAGTACGAACTTTTTAATATCGCCTTCCATCATAAGATTTTCGCCTAGTATTTGTTGAAAACAAAACCATTTCTTATGAATTTGGGCTGGATCAACGCCATTTGGCAATGTAAAAGTGTACCGTACACTTTCTCTCCCTTCGTAAACATCATGAATCGTAGGATAAATGGGGACCTTTCCACCTCGTGTAATATGTTCATCGTATAGCCTTGCTTTCTTAAATACTTCTTCTAACTGATATTTATATTTTTTCTTCTTTAACCACCTTTTCATTGTTCACCCTCCTTACAACATAAGTAAAATGCGAATAAATACATACCCAATTAACCCAATGCCTCCAATTCTTACACCATAATATAGGCTATTAGAAAGGAGATTGGATGCAAAAACATAATCATTTCGTACTAAGTATTTCTCTAATAAAACAGCTCCAATTGTAAGGCTGCCAACTATTCCCAGGGCTACATACGTATGAACGAGCGGTGATGACATATGAAAAAATGTGAACGGACTAATAGGGCCAATACTATATATTTTTGTTTTCTTTTTCTTCTTATACGATTGGTCCATAAAGGCTTGAAAAGAAATAATTTCTTTTCGATTCAGCATGTTTTCCCTCCTAAAAAAAGAATATCGTTAACAAATTGGGTATCCAGTTTAATACAAAGTATATACAATCTAACACCATATGAGAGGTATTCTTAATGAGTTCAAATGTATCAACAGGTACATTTGTTATGAAACTTGCAAGTTCATCTGGTAACTTTCGTATTTCTTGTGCTGTACTGTCTAATGGTTCTGTCACATACCAACTAATCCACCTATATAGGAAATCTGTTGTATCCGTTGTACTCATTGCATTTTGATTAAGTGCATCCCACCCACACATAATTTCGTTTGTTGAACTTCCGCACCATTCTGTAATTTCTTTCATATTTCGAAATTGCGGACTAGGTATGTTGTTCCATCCTCTCGTTGGATCATCCCTCAAATAGTATTTAATTTGATTGCCAATAATCTCATAAGAATTGTTCATTGTTCTCCCTCCTTTTTCTCATTCCATTTCTCCTACTATAAACAAAACTCAAAATGCCCTAAAAACATGTGATAATCAGAGATTTCTTTTGATAGTGCTATCATGATAGATTCTTTGGTTATAAGGTTGATATCCACTTTGGTAATTGCTTTGGTAAAGAATATGTATCGTTGATTGTCTGATATGCAATTTCAAACCTTGTCTTTGCAAATAAACCTTGCTATCGTCCCCAATTCATAAACTTTAATGATACAATATAAGAGGAATTTTAAATTAATTCAGAAAATAGAGGAGGAAACAACTATGTCACTTTTACAGCAACATTTTGAAGAAAGAAGAGAATACATTTTCAATCGTCTTAAACAACCAGAATACATGGAAAGAAGCATAGAAAAAGTTCGCCAAGCTCAAAAAGAGATCAAAAATACAGTGCGAACGATTAAAGATTTGTTACTCTTAGACAAAACAACTGATCCTTGTTTACCAGAGGTCGCTCAATTTTCTCTTCAACACATTATAAATTCAGAGTCATTTGAGAATGTCAAAAACCTTGTTCCATCCTCTGTAAAAAAGTTAAATGAAGAAGAACGCGCAAAAGTGTTAGATGAAACATTAAGCGTAGCAAACCAAATCATGAATTTAGAACGTACTGTTTTTATCATGATGTTTAATGCAAAAGAGAAAATCCTCATGGATTCTTATAAGAAAAAGCGTAGATCACAAACAGAACTTCATTATGATGTTGCTGACAAAGAAGGGTTCGACAAGGCTTTTTATGATGAGCGTATTGATTCATTACAAAATGATATTCGTGTACTATCTTTCAAAAAGCTATGTGAAAATGAACCCGCACCAGAAGACTTAGAACTATTCAAACAACGTTATGAAACAATTATTTTGCCAAAAGTACAAGAAATTGTTTCCCAAATTGAACCAAGTTTAATAGATATAGACGTATTTTTTAATCCAGTAATCGAGTATGGTGTAGGAGACATCACTCTAGATGAAATGATTCAAAAACTACACAAAAACCTTTCTCTATTTCACGAATTATCGAAGGTTGAATATTGCCCAACGGTTGAGCTAACCGTAAAAGAATATGTATTCTTAGAAGCTATGAACAGTTCCCAAAAAGGAGAGGAGTTGCAACCATTAAAATGATGTATACACAAGAGAAGTTTTATGAAACGTTAATAGAAGAAAAGAAAGATGTGACGATTTTTCTAATAAACGGTGTCAGAGTACCTGGAAAAATTATCGCTGTTGATAAATTTTCGGTATTAGTTTTCAGCAATGGAAAGCAACAGTTCCTTTATAAACAAGCGATTTCGACTGTTTCTTTATAAAACAAAAACAATACAAAAAACTTTACAATTATAGCGCTTTTATCCTTTTTGAATATATCCCACTTCAAAAATTTACATACATAATGTACTCTATATATAAAAGTTAAGTTTTTTTCCTTTAGGGCAAGGTTGGTTTCAGCCTTGTTTTTTGTTTGCAATTTTTGGGGTACATTTTTTATCAAGATTCTACATAAAGGAGTTTAACGGGGAAAGTGGATATTAGAACGCTACATGACATGATTGAAGATCAAAAAAAAGAATTGAGCTATCTTGTAAAAAATATGGATTTAGCCATCAAAAAGTAATTGATTTTAGTCAAAAATTAGACCTTTTAATTTATGAAGCAATGGGAAAATATCGATTAGATCAAAAAATGATAGTAAAAAAAGAATCCTTAATTCAATAAGGATTCATAACAGAAAGATAAGAGACAGATATAGAAATAAAAAGAATTAATTATATTATAATTCAAAAATATGAAAAGCCATATTGAGAAGAATTTAGATTGAATTTTCTGATTAATTGTTTTAAAATAAAAACGGGTTGTAGTAACAAGCTGTCATTAAACCCCTTACACCAAATAAATTGTCCTTTTTTATGTAGATAGGCTCTCTTGCTTTTCTTGCATGAGAGCCTATCTGCATTCGGGAGCTACCTTTCATTATTATAAAGAAAGAATCCATATAAAACCAATGCGTTTTTTGATATTAAAACGCTACATTTTCTATATCTTATGATAAAATTAGTGATTGAGGGTACATTTTTTCAAGAGAAAAAGGCAAACAATATAAATACTTTCTGAAAGTGTTCAATTCAAGTTCAACAAAAAGCATTTGTTATTCTATAGCAAATGCTTTTTGACAAATAATGACGTTTCTTATAACATAAAAAGGTTGAGTGGGCGAGACTCGATTTTTGTGTAAATTTCATTCATTTTCTAAAAATTCCTACTTTAATGGTAGGAATTTTTTAATATGGAAACTACCGAAATATATTGAGAAATAAGTGATGAGATTGAATTTTCTTATTCTTAGACATAAAATAAATATGAGTTGGAGTAGCAACTAATCTTAACCCTTATACGAAAAAGAGATCGGATATTCCGATCTCTTTTTCCATACATATAATAGATTACTATGTTGCCTAATTACAGTTAGAAACTCACTTTTAGTATATAAAAATTTCATATAAAATCAATAGATTTTTACAAGGTAAAAACTTGCCACTTATATATCTGATTATCTTAGGATTTCATTTTACAAAGAGTTAAAAAGCAAACAAATTACATACGTTCTGAAAGTGTTCAAGGTAGATAAAGAAATGAATGAAATTATTATAAAAATTTCTATTTTTCTATAGTAAAGTATAGCTCCTTTCTTAAAAACTTAACTTTACTATAGAAAAAAGGTTCTGTATAAAAACATGTAGAATTAGCACATATCGCAGTATTTTATAATTGAAGAGGTGATTATGCTGAAATATTTAACAAAATTAAAAAACTCATCAACAGGTCTGAGAGGGTATTTAGAATCCTATCCATTAACTTCATTTTTTGTAATGGCATATTTATTCTCCTGGATTGTATTAATTCCATTTATCTTATCTCAATGGGGTATTTTACCTAAAATAAAAACGTTTGATATTTTCTTTTTTGCCAATGCATTTGCAGGCCCTATGTTAGCAGCGTATATCATGTTTCGAACTCTTGAAGGTAAAGATTCGTGGAAAAAGATCAGAAAAAGCATCATATCTACTAAAATCGGTTGGAAGTGGTACTTATTTACTCTCATCGTTATCCCTGCTGTAATGTTTCTAGGCATGGTGATATTAACTGGAGGTATACCTGCTTTCCGTGGCATTAATTCTGAATTTTTTATAACTTATTTCTTCTCTTTTATAGCTATTTTCTTTCTCGGTGGACCTTTTCCTGAGGAAATCGGATGGCGCGGTTTTGCCTTGCCTCGATTACAATCGAAGTTTGGACCGTTAAAAGCTACATTACTCCTTAGTGTTTTGTGGGCTTTTTGGCACCTTCCACATTTCTTAACGGCTGCACAAAGGGGAGGACCGGGTTCTGATCTTTCTATTCTATATATTCATTTACCAATTTTTATTTTGCTGTGCTTGCCAATCGCAATCATTCTTACTTGGGCCTATAACTGCCATCGCGGTAACTTATTTATTGTTATGTTGATTCATGCGAGTGTAAATACGTTTAGCCTGGCTCAAACTCATTCCATCAACCCTGTTTTAAAGAATACAGATTTATTTGTAGTGATAGGGTTGGGCTTTATTGCTTTGCTTATCCTTATTTTCACACGAGGCAACCTTGGATATAAGCAAAATTCCAATCAGGTAGGATTCAGTAACAGCCAAACTATAAGTGAATAGAAACGAAAACCATAAAATAGTGTTAATGGATTTAGGGCGGTATCCCTACTATTTTAATATTTACGTATCCGATTAGAGCGAGTTTACTATTACACATAATTATTAAAACTTTAGAAAATAGTAATCACTTGAAAGGCATGTAAGACATGCCTTTCTTTTTTATGTATAATTTATAGCTTAACTTCAAAAGATAGTTCTTTATGCTTATATTCACCCCACAATATTTTCGAACTTTTCCATAGTATTACTAATTTCAATTTGATTATTAATCACTTCTCTTTGTAATTTTTCAGTCACATTCCTAACAATGGTTACACCATTTGTGATACTCTCTACATTTAAATTTATTTTTTTTATTGCACCATCAACATTACTTGCCAATCTTCTTACCTCTTCTGCTACTACTGCAAATCCACGTCCATGTTCTCCTACTCTTGCCGCTTCAATTGCTGCATTTAAAGATAAAATATTAGTTTGGGAAGAAATTTCCTTAATCATTTGAGCAATTTCACTTACTAAGTTAACCTGTTCTTTTAAAGATTGTAGAGCTTTCATATTTTCCTTAGAATTAATGTCGACTTTACTTCCTAAATCTATAGATAAATTCTTTAAATGTGAAACAACTTCTCTTGTTTGATTTTCACGATTTGTAATATCCGTTGCAATTTTTAGTACAGCATCTACTACTCCTTGTTCATTTTTAATTGGAATATAGGTAGCCTCAAACCAAGTTAAATCGCCTTTTTTACCAACTCTTTGAATTTTCTTTTGAAACTTAATTCCCTTTTTTAAATTCTCCCATAACTGATTATATTCTCTACTATTTATAAAACTATGGGGACAAAATTGTTTATGTACCATGTTCTTCATTTCACTGATTGTATAACCTAAAGCTTGTGCAAAATGATCATTTACCCAAATTACCTCTGTATCTAAGTTAAATTCTATCATTGCTAAATTGGATTCCAGTCCAACCAAAATCATTGTTTGATCTAGTACCTGATTGCTTACACTTGATGAAAGATTCATAATAACCTCCATTTATCGTTTATACATATTATAACATTTAATAAATATAATTAATACAATAAAAGGACCTACTTGTATTAACAAGACATAGGTCCTTTTATGATTTAAATGTTAAAAACATAAAAATATTATAAACGAATTTTAATTTACTTTACGCCCACTTGATTCCAAGCATTTTCTACTGCTTTATAGGTTGCACTACCATAGCCATCATAATCAGCTGCGGATTGTAATAAAGCTGTACGAGCTTGTTTAAAATCACTTGTTGGTGTTAAATATGTTGTTAACGCGCGATAATAGATCTTTTCTGCTTTCTCTTTACCAATAGCATTGATTGTCAGATATGCAGCCTTATTCGGAATACCACTATTAATATGTACCCCACCGTTATCGCCTTCTTCAGTTGCAGGAAGGTATTGATAATCCCTCATATGAGAAGGTTGGCCATATTTTTCAGGATTTGATAAACTGCGAAGTGCATCTCCAGAAATACCAGGCGTATATACAGCTTCTCCTAAATCCCAATTTGTTGGATCAACAAAATATCCAAATACATCAGAGAAAGATTCATTTAATGCACCTGATTGATTTACATAACGAAGATCAGCTGAATACTGTGTCACAGCGTGAGTTAATTCATGCGCAACAACATCAAGGGAACCTGAAAGTGGAGAGAATATGCGCCCATCACCATCTCCATAAACCATTTGCTGCCCATTCCAAAATGCATTATTTACATTTACTCCATAATTTACACCAGAGCGAATTGTTTTTCCTTTTCCATCAAAACTGTTACGATTGTGAATATTTTTATAGTAGTCATAGACTTTTCCAGCATTATAATGAGCATCGACCGCAGGTCCTTGATCTTTATTTATCCAAGCATTATCATTATCCAGTAGACGATAGTTAACTGGATAATCTGCATCACTATGATTTACCGTAAATGTTTCAATATAGCCTCCATTCATAGGCTTTGTTGTGTCTTTTAAATAGTATTTTTTCTGTACACTATCAAATGTTGTATTCAGTTCTTTTCGATCCCCTAATACTCCATATCCATATCCTTTTTGAGCGCTATCTGCGTCTGTAACTGCATTATATGAATCTATGATTGATCCATCTTCTGCATTCACATAAATTTGCCAGTTAGCTCCATAAGGTTTAATAAATTGCAGTTGCACTTTAAACGTTAGATAATACTTTCCGTCTTTTTCATATACAACTAAGTCCGCTTTTTCATTTGTAGAATCTAAGTTTTCTTTTACCTGGTCTAATGTGTTTCCATCTACTTTTACTAATGTATCATTTTTTGTAAGTTTAATATGTTTCCAAGCATTTGAAAGCGCTGTTTCTTTTGTAATCTTTGCTTCTGTATCACCTTTTAAACTTTCTGCAGCAGCCGGATGAACATCTCCATTTACTGTTTTTACCTTGCCCTCTTTATCTGTATGAACAATGAATTGTGCACCATCAACAGGCACCTTATTTACAGACCTTGTATAAACATAATGTTTCATACCTAAATCATCCGATTTCTCTTCTTTCAGTGTCAGATCCGTTTGTGGATTTACCTTAAATAGTTCTTTATTTTCTTCAAGAAACTCTTTCACTGCTTTTTGAGTTTCTACCTTTTTATCAGATAATTCACCTGAAAGAAATGATGGACTTCCTTGTTCCTCATTCCAATTCTTTTGTTGCACTTCCATTTTATCCATTACTTCTTTTTGGGATGCTTGTTCTTCTGCAAATGCAGTTGAAAAAGGCGCACCTAACATTGTTCCTGCAGCAAGCAATGTAATAACAGTTTTTTTCATACATTTTCCCCCTTCAATATAAGTAAAATAAAAAATATAATTACAAAATTAAATATACAATTACTTTCAAAGTATTTATATAGATATGAATAATTACATATTCATATCTATAAAGTATTGTCTATTTCCAAAATGAATTCAGAATATTAAAATTAAAGGGCGTAAGGATGTTTCTAAAAAATGAGTTGAAGGGATGATTTTGAATACTTCATCTATAAAAAATGCCTGCAAATTTCTCTAGGGGTATTTTTATGATTTATTATTGATTGATTCCTTTTCTATCTACTATTATCTTATAACAGCCATGTTTAACTATCTTTCTCACATTTTATGATCCTATTTATTAGCTAGAGAGCATTCCAAAACTAGATTTTAATTGTGTCATATTTATTACATATTAGAATTCCAAGAGGTATTATAAGGATATTTGAATAAATTAAAATAGTATAGAAATAAAATGAAAGGAGTATTACATCATGAGTTATAAAAAAGTAGTGTGTACTTGAAATTTTAAAAAGTTAAGCAACTTAATTTTTCGTTTTAATAGTGTTTTAAACATACCATATGAGGATGTGAGAAGATGAAGCTTGCACAAAGAATTTTAATTATAGTTGCATTTATTTTATCTCTGTGGAATTTTTCTAATGTCAATGATGTGTTTGCCGAGGAAGTTGAATTTTCAGGTGTAACTGCTCCCATCGGAGTAAATGTGCGCGATAATAAAAATTCAACTGGAAATATAATAGATGTTCTTCAAGGAAATCAAACCGTTTACTTCAATGGTTGGGAATATGGAGAGGGATTAAAGGATTATTGGACTGGAAGTATAGATAATCGTTGGTTTTATTTTTTTAAAAACGGTAAAAAAGCATATGTTGCTTCGGCATTTATAAATGGAAATCCACCTAATTCTACAACAACTGTTAAATTAAATGTTCCTAATATTAAACAACAGCAGTCTAATTAGTGTTGGGCAGGTACTTCAGTATCTGTTTTAAACTATTTGGGGCAACCAACTACACAACAGCAATTTGTAGGATATGTAAAAGGTGGCTTATACAATTATCCAGCTACTTCTAGAGAAATACAAAATGGTCTTAATTATTTTGGTTTAACTTCAACAATTAATAGGGGAACTCTTTCTTATGATGGGTTTAGAAGCCAAATTAATAGCAATAAGCCAATGATTACACTTATTAACTGGAAAAATGGAGGGAATATTGGTCATTTTCTTGTGTTAGATGGTTATTTTAAAGGTATAAATAATATGAACTATATTACTTATATGGATCCTTGGTATGGAGATCATTATCAACATAACTTTGAATCATTTAAAAATAACGATAGATTTTGGTGGAATGAAACAGTTCAAGATATTAGTAGAGAATATTAAATGAAAATAAGAAGGGAAATAAGTTTATGAAAAAAATAACGAGAACTATAATTTTAGTTGTATTTTTTAGTATTGCATTAATAAGTATGAATAAAATTGCTCAAGCAACTGATAACTCTAAAGAATCACCTGAAAAGATAGCACTAAAAGATTATCAAAATAGTAAAGGCACTCTATTAAAAGATGGCAAGCAACTTCATCAAAATCATAATTTTACGTCTAATTCAACTTTAGAAATATCCACATTTTTTTCCATGTTTATGAAATACAACAACAAAACATTATAAATAATGACTCCAAAAATCTATCTGAATATTTATTGCCTACAGATGAAAAATTATGGTTTATTTTAAATAGAAACAACCCAGAGGGATTAATTTTTACAAACGAACAAGAGCCTATACGTATGGAGGGAGAAAACCGTAGTAAAGATTTATATAAAATCTATAGGTCTATACAAACAAATATAAAAAAATCAAAGAAATTATATATATTGAATTTGAAGGACAAGGATTATTTGTTGTTTCTCACGAAAATGGAGAAGAAGTATATGCAAGTGAGGGTGCTTCTCTTATCTTAGGAGTTCCATCAGCAAAAAAAATTAATCCTGATGAAATCATTTTAAAAATAAAGGAAAGAATTCTCTTATCTCAACAATAAGATTTAGGAATAGATACGAGAACGCCAACAGGAAAATTCTTTTTAACCGTCATGGCCGCCTTTAGTGAACTAGATCGAGAAATGATTAAGGAGAAACAACGTGCGGGAATAAAGTTAGCGAAACAAAAAGGAGTGTATAGAGGAAGATTGAAGAAATATACAGACAAGCACCCAGGTATGAATCATGCGATTGAATTAAGGAAGCATACCAATAAAACTGTTAAGGAAATCTGCCAGATTACAGGTGTGAGTCAGGCCGCTCTGTATCGTAGATTAAAAGAACTTGAATAAAGTTCTTTCTTTAATTTGTAATTAAACCCCAGAGTGGCCCCTCATACCCAGAATCGTTTCCGTACCCCTAAAATAACTGTTTTTAAAAATAACCCATTATCTTCCTTGAAATATTTGATACTATAAAATAAAGAACATTCAATTTATATAGGAGGGTGTAAAATGGGAATTAAAATGTCTAGTGCTTATCATCCCTTTTTAAATAGAATTGTCGGGATTGATGAGATTCAAGAAAATGAAGCCTTACAAACTGATTTATACTGTACTGATGAAAATTGTCGTAAACAACTTAGTTTTGTGGATGAGTTCGAACGTAAATATAATGACAAAACAATAAAAGTAAGAGCATTTCTTCGCTTAGCTGGTAAAGAAAAACATATTGAAACTTGCCAATTCAACACTGCTGATCAAGTTAAAGTAATTGCAAGAAGTGCAGAAGACTTAATGACTAGCTTAGAAAATGGAAAGTATGAATTTAGACTACATGTTATTAAAAACGCTTTACACAAAAAGAAAAACAGCGCTGTAGCTAGTGATGTTTTAGTACCAACAGGTGCCAAACAAAAGAATCCTCAAAAAGTTTATGAAAATAAAGGGAAGCTTTCTTCCTACCTTGCATCTATGAAAAAAATTATGCAGTTACGTACTCAACTTGAAGATCAAGACAGAGAATTACGTAATCTTGTAGTATTAAAATTTCATAACAAAAAGATTGATTGGAATAAATTTTTTTATGATACCGAGAATTTTAGGGAGGCTTTCGACTACCTTTCTACATCTCCAGATCATCCCATTTGCCTTCATGGTCGAATTAAATCAATAAACAAACCAACTGAAACATTCCCATACCATAGCATTTCACTTTATTCTCCTTGGGTTGAAAAAGCAGATAAAGATAATATAAAGCGAATTCCTTCCGTTTCTATTACGATTTATAATAAATCACTTGTTGAGGAAGTTATGCAAAAGTTTGAAGAAGGGATCAAACATATAGCTATTTTTTCCGATATAAATTATAAAGTTTCAAAAATAGTAATAGATGAGAAGAAACAAGAAAAACCTCAATATTTAAATTTGCAAGGAAAGTTAAACCGTCAAAAACAAATCCATATGTATTAAGTTGATTGAAACTTTTATTAAAGATCCCTAGTTACGGAATTAATTGTAACTAGGGATCTTTAATATTATATCCATTGCAATCAATTTCCTAATTTACTTTACAACAATTTTCACCTGCGCCCCGTCTGGTAATTTCTCCACTTTATTACCTATATATGAGCCTGCGCCACGATTATCAGCTGGTTTTATATGCCTAATATCAGCACCTTTTCCGCCTTCACGACAAAGGTCCATAGGATATTCATCCCGATCAATTGTACAAATATCTGTTTTGCCACTTGCAATCGCATCTTTAATATGCGCCGCGGTTTCCGGATACTTATTTGATGGAAACTCTATAACTTGTGCAATATCTTGTGTTCCACTTGTTTGTTTTGCAGGATTTGAATTTTGAATTGCTGAACATCCCGAAAATAGTAATCCCATTACTAAAATACTACTTACCGCCCCTTTAAAATTCATTATGCTCCCCCTTATGAAAATCTTAATCGAATTGGCTAAACGCGTAGTCATAAAATGCATCTGCAACATTCTCTACAAGATGATAAGAAACATACTTCTCCAATGCTTTCATTAACCTAGGCTTTTCATCTATAAAATTAATCGTGTAATCTATTAAGAAACTCCAATTCCAGGATGGAATTGCAATCAAACAACTATTTTTCATCTCATGTTCGCAAAAATAAACTGTTGGTGATTCATAACTTTTTAGAATTTCAAACTCTACACATTCCATCTATACCCCCCTATTCTTTATTGCTTAAATTAGAATATTTCTTATATCTTTTTTGTATATCATTAGTAATACTTATACTGACTATAATTGCTACCGCCAAGTACTTTATGTATTTAAAACCTGTATGCTCTACAACAACTATACTTCCAATAATAAGAACTATCGTGGTAAGAAATGAGATGATAAAAATACGTTCGTACTTTCGGGATTTACTTTCCTGTTCTAATCTTCCCTCTTTCATACTCTGGTTTCCCCCTTTGGATTCTTATAAAGTGAAATCCTCCATTGTTTTACGAATTTCATCAGCTTCGACACCAATGTATTGTAAAGTTTGACCTTGCGTCGCATGGCCAAATAGTTTCATCAAATAGTACACATCTTTCTTTCTCTGATAATAGTGATATCCAAACGTTTTTCGCATACTATGTGTTCCCCATTGTTCTGAATCAATACCGCAAGCCTCGGTCGCCTTATACAAGAAATTATGTACCATTTGTCTTGTAATGGGTTTATCCCCTTGACGACTTGGAAAAATCTAATCAGAATCAGCACGATTGCTTGTGTATTTCGCAATTTCTTGTTGTAAGACTGAATTGAAATACACTTCTACCGTTGTATCTGTTTTTTCCATTTTAATTTTCATGCCATCTTTTCCACGAACATCTTTTACACACAACCGTAAAATGTCACTAATGCGTAAACCTGTGTTAATTCCAAAATAAAAAGTAATTTCGATATGAGGAATTTTGCAACAGCCAATCTTTCATTTCTTCAATTTTTTCTATTGAACGAATTAGCTCATTTGCCCCAGGTTTTCGTCCCCCTTTCGTCATAAAACTTGACCTCCTAAAACTCTGTTGTAAGCTACAATATGTAAAACTTACTTTAACAATAACTATATTTTGTTAAACTGATAATCTTTTTCTTTTTATTTTATAGCGAAAAAAAAAACAGTAATACCATAGAAAATCGCATGATATCGCTAGTTCTTATGAGTTTAACATTTTGTATGTTTTGTAAAACTCATTTTTCTTTGTAACCTTTAAATATTTTAGAAAAGATGTCCTTTTTAGAATGTTATTTATGTGTAGTTACTTATATTTATCATCTTGATATAGTAGTAATACTTGTAATTTTGTTTATAGCGCAATTGAAAATAAAAGATAAAGCCATATTTTATAAAGAATGTGTTATTCCAAAACAATAAATACGAGAAAAATGCACAAGTTTTACAGAAACTTTTATTTCTACAGTAAAACTAATGGTAGAATGTTATTGAAAGATAGGGTTATATTGGTAAATTTATTATTAAGTATTAGAAGTTTTTTAAAGAATTAGTTAGATAGGGTGTGTGTTGGTGAGAAAGAGAATAAAAAGAAAAAATTATCAAATTGAAAAAAAAGGGGAGCAAATACAAAAAGATAGACTATCTTATTTACAAGATACTGCATGGATTTTCACAATTCTCACAGGAGCCATCTATTTTTTCTCTTATTCTTTTCAAAAGGGAATTAGAGATTACTATGGTATAGATGATATTAGTTTAAGTGATCTAGATGTACCTTTAATTGTTAGTTCTGTATATGATGTTTCTTCTTTGATACTCAGGGTATGTATTTTATATTTTATTTCAAGAATTATAATTTGGTGTGCAACTTTTATGTTTAACATACTGGATGCAAGGCAAAATGCTCCTAAAAAAGAAACTTTTATAAGGGTGAAATTAGAAAGATTTTATTCAAAAATAGGTGAGTTTTCAAGTTCAATTATTGAAACAGACTTAAATAAATTTGGTAATTTTAAGGACGTGATAAGAACAATCTATGATAAGAAAGAGTTTGCGCCTATAAATGCAATTACAAATGGAATTTTTCTTATGCTAATCCTTGGCTACTTACCATTTTTAGTATTAAAGGATTCATATAATTTTAATGTAGCTAATCTATTAGGTATGAGAGTATGGGTACTTTTTTTCATCTTACTAACAATATTACTATTTTTATTTATCATACTTTCCCTAAAAAGGTTGAAATCAGGAACAATAAAAAACGGACTTTTAAAGCTATGTTTAAAAGGGATTGTTGCTATTTATAGGAGAAACCCGTTGGCTTATATTTGGAAGCAATGTAACTGGGGAATAAGAGGGATTATAATCATTATATTTGGTATAGGTTCATCTTGGATTTTCTTTCAATATGGATATACAAAAGCTGAGAAAAAAGAAGATTATACAATTGTACAATATCAGGAGAAAGAGTTTGTTATGTTAGATAAAGATAAAAATAGAATGCTTGTATCCCCTCTTACAATAAATAATAATCACTATATGATGTCAAAAAATGAATTGCAATTAATTGAATTTAAACAAGAAAAAGCTGACTCTATTGTATTTAAAGGAAAAAGTTTAGTTGGTGGCTTGCAAGTATCTCCTAATGAGAGGGAGGAGATATTGAAGGAATTAGATAAAACTATCCAGAGTGTCCCTGTTTTAAGAAATTTAATTCCAATTAGTTTGCTACTTGATAAATAGCATATGCTTAGAAAATTAACTAACTAAATTAATGGATTTTTTAGTTAAGGATAAATGAGAAGACTCATCTTGAATTTTTGTTGATTTGAAAATAAAAAAAGAACTTGTAGGAATCACTACAAGTTCTTTTTGATTTAAAGCGAATACACGGGACACATAAATTATCTCATTATTCATAACGGGGAAACTGTATTGATTTCATTATATAACAAATATCAACATCCAGATCTTTAATATTTGAAAATTATGTTAATTAAAAAGAGAAAGTCTGTCTTTTCTCTAAACATCCCATTTATTGATTTTATATAAAACGTTTTAAATAAATTTTGATATCAAAATTTATTAGATAAAATATAGACATGGTTAAATAGGAAAGAATATGGGATTCTTAAAGAAAGATATACATCTAAATTTAAAAATAATATAGATGTTTGAAATATACATATAGTTATATGCAACTATTAATCATAAGTATATCGATCCCGTCACCATCATTATATTCTTTTTAAAATAGCTCAAATAGGGGTAGCGTCAGGAAAATGCGGATTTACAACGTTAAGGAAACCAAAATATAAAAAGTCTAATTTCTCGGTGTTATAAGTGAAAAATTAGGCTTTAGTTACTTCATTAAAGCGCCTGATTGTTGAAGACTAAAGTTTATATTCACCAAGAAAATTGATGTGCTCTTATCCTAACAAATTTTATTTAGGACTTACATGTATGCCTTCACGCTCTCGCCAATCTGCGTAAAGTATACGCTTTACATTATCATATCCATTGGTAGTTAATTGGTTATCTAACCACTGTTGATCAAATCCGAGTTCATGTAAATTATCCCATAAAATTTCCCCATCTATAATTAACGATGTTGGGAGGTCTACTGGACTTTCTGGAAGATTGAGATCTGGTTTTTGATACTTGGATTTTAATAATAAACTTATTTGCCCATTAGCTTCCAATATACCGTATTTGACTTCGCGAACTGAAAAGACATTATTTTGACGGAGTATACTCAATACTTGATTTACATCCAATTTGTTCTTTGTAAGTAACTTTCTGTCCATAACACCATCTCGAATGATGATGTTAGGATTGCCTAATAAGAGAGAACGTGTCGATTTATTTTTTAGAGTCATAAACTCTATTCCCAACATAAGAAACGTCCACAATCCGATGGCATATAAAAAATGAAAAATCCCTACCTTATCTTCATAAATGTTATTTCCTAAAAAATCTCCAAGTACTAACACAAAAACTAAGTGAAACGGGGTTTAACTGATAGATGGATGTTCTGCCTGTTATGATAATGATAAAAAATAAAGTTGCAAAACCTACTATGACTTTGATTGTCAGTAAACCCAAAAAAACTTCACCCAAAATTTATTCCTCCATTTTATATTTCACTCGATTTCAAAAATCCTCATGTTTTAAAATATTTATATTACAACATGTAAGCTAATTAAAATCAGAAAGATAAATAATACCGGTTTTTTCAACTTATAATAATGGAGAAAGCACGCGAGCACCCTGTTCAACAATGCGCTCGGTCAGGGATCGTTGCACCAAGTCTTCAATTCTTAATGGTACAGAATCAGTAAGATCCCTCTCGAACTGCTCTGTGAGTTCCCTTGTCACATCAGCACTGTACACGACTTGACACACCTCATAATTCAGGCGAAAACTTCTCATATCATAGTTTGCTGAGCCTACGGCAGCAATCTCCTCATCGATGGTCAACACCTTCGCATGTATCATTCCTTTGTCGTACTGGTAGATTTGAACTCCAGCTTCTATAAGTTCTCCGTAATAAGTACGGCTTGCAAGACCCACGATTTTTTGATTATTGTGGCGAGGAACCAGCAATCTTACACGGACACCACGAGTTACTGCTGTCTTTAATGCCATGATAATATCCGTTTCTGGTACAAAATAGGGTGTTGTTAAATCAATAGTCTTGGTCGCCTGTGTTATACATATAAAGTAAGCTTGCCGAATGACTGGGGTAGGAATTCCAGGGTTTCCTTCCAACGTATGGATATACGCTTTATGCAATGTCCTAGTTTTTCCGGATATGTCCATTTTTTTATCATCAAGGGTGCTCAACTCTGATCCCAATTCGGCTGACCATTTGGAATGATCTGCTCTGCCGATTGAATTGATTTTCGTTACCTCTGATTTTGTTTTCAAATTTGTTTTTGATTTTATCCTTTCCGGCACAGCGATTTCCCAATGAACATCAAAAACAGTCTGCAAGTCGCCTGTTGCTTCCCCTATAATTTGCAAATGAGTGTCCCTCCAAAATCCTACGTCTGGCTTTAATCCTGTATATTCATACCCAACGTTCATACCGCCAGTAAAGGATTCCTTTCTGTCAATCGTCACAATCTTACAATGATCCCGATAATTCCAATTGGACAAAATCCAGGGAAATCGCAGAGGAAATATTGTCCTGCATTCTATCCCTGCTTCAACCATCTGCCGGATTTTTTCACGCGGGAATTTATAACTCCCCAAGCTATCTCTCATAAAACGAACCTGCACTCCATTTAATGCTTTTTCGATTAGCAGTTCTGTGATTCGATTACCAATTTGGTCGTTCCGATAGATGAAATATTCCAGATCAATGGTTTCTTGGGCTTTTTGCAGGGATACAAGGAGTTGATCATATTTTGCTATCCCATTGTTAAACACTTGGACTTGGCCCATTCGAAGCCCATTCACAGTGAAATGCCGTAAAGCATTGGCAATTACCGATGCTGAAGCACCGAATGTCTCAGGTAATTTGTTAGATTCATTTTTAGAACAGGTCAATCTTTTTCGATGAATAAACTTAGGGTTTGATATGCTAAGATATAGCCAGAAACCAATGACAGGTAAAAAAAGGACGATTATTATCCAATTCAAAGCCTTGGCAGGCCGACGAACTTCCCAAATTGCTATGAATAAGATAAAGAACGTATTTAACAGGTATAGATAAAAAATCCACTCCAACTGGAATCCCTCCTTCTGTTACTCTTAACATGTACAAACTATGTAACCAGTATACGTATGGAATATGAAGGGATTGTCTGTTATATATTATGGACTACCTTTATAAGAACTTGTATAAGATATTAAGAACGAAAAAAAGAGAATTAAGGTTGGGAAAGTTCTGACATCAAGAAAGGCGTAATGATCTGGGCACTGTCCTAACTAGAGACTTAGTGATTTTGAAAATTACCATCTGGTAAATTCCTAAATATAGGTATAATTTTTTATAAATTTGGAAAATGAAAGTGGTAAATGCAATAAGAAGTAAATAGGCCTCACCATATCAAAAAAAGAAAATTGTACGTTACGTCACAATTTGGACACATTTCAAGGTGTTTGCTGTACGTTAAGACAATTTTCCCATTAAATACGGATTATTTGGCACTAGAAAATCAATATTTTTGAAAATGTCAATTGGAATATTTCTCTCACCAATTTGAAAAGTAAATGGTGGTTTATAAAGGTATACCTTTACAAACATTTACGTATTGTCTATGAAACATTGAAAAATCACGTTTGTAAAGATATATTCATTTAATTTATAAACGTTTATTTTCAATGAATACCTTTATAAACGAAAGTGATATAATTATAGTAACAAATATAAGGGGAGTACCAAAATTGACTAATATTTATGGATATATACGTGTAAGTACAAAAGATCAAAATGAACAACGTCAATTACATAAGATGATGGAACGAGGGGTGGAAGCCCGACGTATTTTTGTCGACAAAGCAAGTGGACGACACTTTGATCGTCCTCAGTATCAATTATTACGAAAAATATTGAATACAGGTGACATTGTTTACATAGATGCCTTAGATCGTATGGGGCGTAATTATGACGAAGTAATCGCGGAGTGGAAATACATCACTAGAGAATTACAAGCAGATATTGTTGTTTTAGAAAATGAAACACTGTTTGATAGTCGTAAGTTCCGTGAGATGGGGGATATGGGACGTTTAATGGAAGATCAATTTTTATCTTTACTTTCCTATGTTGCGGATCAAGAACGGAAAAAGATTCGTCAGCGACAAGCTGAAGGTATTGCAGTTGCTAAATCTCAAGGTAAGCATTTAGGGCGTCCTCCATTTAACCTTTCAGCATTAAGCCAAAAGCAACTAATTATAATAGAAGAAACTTATGCAAAGTGGAAAAAAAGAGAAATAACGAGCGTTAGATTTATGGAACTATTAGAACTTAAGAAAAATACTTTTTATAAGATACTAAAAGAATATGAAGAGAACAAATTACAACCTAAATAAAGAAAATGAGCCGAATATTCCTTAGAGTAGGAAATTCAGCTCATTTTATGTCGAAATTTGCTTAGCGTATATTTTCGTTAAAATGTGGGCGGTACCCCGCATAGTACTTTTATTTTACGTTTATAAAGAGTTTTCATTTTCCTTAAATGTGTATACCAATATCCCTCTAATATAAAGTGGGCTAGCGTTCTTTGATGAACAGAAGAAGCAGTTTGTTCTAGTAAAGGCCCAATTTTCTCATACGTAGGAAGTAATCGTTTAGGTAATACCATGTAACTTACACGGATTGAGGGTAATAATGCTTTAGAAAATGTGCTCAAATACACAGTTCTATCATTAGAATCTATACTATGTAAAGAGGGGACAGGTTGATGAATATAACGAAATTCACTATCGTAATCATCCTCAATAATATATCCATTAACCTGTTCAGCCCAGTTAATAAGTTGTAACCTTTCACTAACAGGCATCGTTAAGCCATATGGAAAATGATGAGTCGGTGTAACGTATACCAATCTTGTGTCTGTTGTACACAATTGATTAACGTCAAGGCCATTTTCAATAACAGATATAGGTTCCACGGAGAATGACTGTAAGGAAAAAAGTTCCCTTGCTCCATTGTAACCAGGGTCTTCTACAGCTATCTTATGAAATTCTTTTTTTAAAAGAAGGGTCAAAATCAATAACAAATGTTGTGTACTGCTACCAATCAGTATTTGCTTATTAACAGCACTTACACCTCTTGATTGAAACAGATAATCTGATATAGCTGTCCTTAACAACATGTCCCCTTGTTTTTCCCCATAGGAATACATGATAGGATCCATTAAGACTTTATTTGTTAGGCTTCTCCACTTTGCAATAGGAAAGTTCTCCCTGTCCACCGTACCAATTTTAAAATCAATAGTTTTTCTTATATCTTTTTGTCTTCCTCTAGGAGTTATTACAGTAGGCTCATATGTAAGTACTTGATTAGACACATCTGCCTGTACAAAATAGCCCTTTTTATTTTCACTTCGTATATAACCTTCTGCTAGAAGTTGTTCATAAGCCACTTGTGTAGTATTTCTACTTACATTTAAAAGTTCTGCTAATTGTCGAATAGAAGGTAGTTTTGTATCATAGGTAATTTTCCCTGATAATATTTGCATCCGTATATAAACATATATTTGCTGATACATTGGAACATTACCACTCTGATCTATATTAAAAATGAGTTCTTTCACTTAATACACCCCAACTGTCATTTTAAATTATTATAAACTGTACCTTTTACAAATGACAGCAAGGATTAGTATTAAGTATAGGAATTCATACAATATTTTTTTAAGAGGAATGATGATAAGTTGGTTAAAATTATGTATTTATTTTGTTTAATTGTTTGGGGACTTAATTTTATTGTAGTTAAGATTCAAGGTACACCAGTTAGTCTAGAACTCTCGTTATTATACCGTTTAGTTCTAACGGCAATCTTATTTTTAGTTCTCATATGGTTTATTAAACCTAATGGAAAACCTAATAGAAAAGATATTCCATTTGTCGTTTTATTTGGCATTTGCAATTTTGCATTGAGTTACCTATGCCTCTATTATGCTACTATAATGAGTTCTGCCGCTATCGTAACTTTGATTTTTTCATTGAAAGTTATTTTAACTCCAATTGCCCTTCGAATTTTTTTGAAAGAGAAGCTACATTTTCGTATTTTAATTGGGGGAATTCTAGGAGTGCTAGGCGTATGTATTCTTATCTACCCGAATATAAACAGTTTTAAAGGATTTGATGATGTAAAAGGAATTATAATGGCTATTCTAGGTACTATTCTTACAGCGATAGGAGATGCTAGCTCTGCAAGAAATTCAAAACATAAGGTTAATCCCGTATATGCAAATTCAATTGGATTTACAGCAGGAAGTGTATTAATAGGAGCGATTGTATTACTTCAAGGAGAAAAACTAATCTTTCCAACATCTATTTCATACTTATCTGCTTTACTATACTTAACCCTAATTGCTTCTTTTGTAGCATGGTTATTCTATTTAAAACTTGTAGATAGAATTGGAGGTGCAAAAAGTGGTTATATGGTAGCACTTTTTCCTGCAATTGGAGGAATAGCTTCTGTGATAATTGGCGAATCAGATTTATCTGTATATTTATTTGCTGGCTGTCTCTCAAGTTGTATTGGAGCTGCTATTGCTTTAGGATTTGGAACAAAATATCAAAATATAGAATTACGGATAAAAAAGACTAGTTAAAAATGAGAATTTAGTGTTGATAATGGTGGGAAGCGGAACATGGTGTTTTATTAGGGGGCACTATACATGCCCATCATGCTAAGGTCTTGAAGTACCCCCTAAACGGAATTTTTACTTTTCTACAGTTATTTATGTGAATTCAACTCGTTTTTTTCGTTTTGGATGTGATTGATTTCTTAGATTGATAGCAATAGGGTACCGACAGCATTTTGAAAAGAACCACGCTAAGCAAAAACATACAATAAGCTGTCCATATGGAAAGCTTATTTACATAATTATTGTTCTCGAAAGTAAGGTTTTAAAAATGAAAAGTACAAGAAAAAGGCGGATTTCTCTTCTCACAAAGAATCCGCCTTTTTCTATGACTCTATTCATTTTTTATCCATTCCTATCCTGGCTTGGTTTTAGGATTCTCGTTTGTTACTAGATTAATAAAAAAACTGTGCACAAAAACTTGTATTTTAACAAGTTTTTGGCACAGTTTTTTTATTTTATTCCTTTCATTAATACCTGAATCTTTGGAGCCATAAAATATAAAATAACACTTAAAATAATTGAAAGACCACCAATTGCACCAAAATAAATAATTTCTGTTTCAGGATTATATAATCGAACTAGTTGAGCATTTATAGCTTGTGCAGCTGCACTAGTTAAGAACCACAGACTCATCGTTTGAGCTGAGAAAGCAGCTGGTGCTAATTTAGTTGTAATTGATAAACCTACAGGTGATAAACAAAGTTCCCCGATTACTACTAAAAGGAAGCTAATTGCTAGCCATATAGGACTTACAAGCGATTCTGTACCGTGAATATATGCAGGGATAATCATAACTAAAAATGATAAACCAGCAAATAATAAACCTATAGCAAATTTATTAGCTGTGCTAGGCTGACGTGTATTAAGCTTAACCCACAACCATGCAAAAACTGGTGCTAATAAAATGATATAAATAGGATTTAACGATTGGAACCATGAAGATTGAAGTTCAACCCCTGCTAATTTTAGTTGAGTACGTTGATCAGCATAAGTCGCTAAAATTATAGCGCCTTGTTCTTGAATAGCCCAGAACATTGTAGCAGCAATAAATAATGGTATATATGCAATTAAACGAGATTTTTCAACTTCTGTAGTTTTTGGACTACGATACATAAAAATAAAGTAACAAGTTGGTATAACAACGCCTAATATACTTACTATTAAAGTAAATAGATTTATAGTTAAAATACCTGTTGGTATTGTTGCAAGACAAAATAGTAATATAGCTACGATACCAATACTAAACTGTTTCAATACTTTCTTTCTTTCATCCTTTGTTAAAGGATTTGGCACTTGTTCTCCTGCTAATCCAAGATTTTTCTTTTTTGTAACAACAAAAATGATTAATCCTAGTAACATACCAATTGCAGCAATACCAAAACCTAGATGGAAATTATATTTTTGTCCTAATGTACCAACAATAAAAGGTGATAAAAATGCACCTAAGTTAATTCCCATATAGAAAATACTAAATCCTGAATCCCGACGTGTATCTGTTTCACTATATAACTCACCAACTACACTAGATACATTGGGTTTTAATAAACCTGTTCCAAGTATTAAAAATACCATTGAGATAAATAAAGTACTAATAGTACCAGGTAATGCTAAAATCAGGTGGCCTATCATAATTAAAACTCCACCCCAAAAGACTGTTTTGCTTGAACCTAATAGACGATCGGCAACCCAACCACCAATAATACCTGACATGTAAACTAGAGAACCATAAATGGCCATAATCGATGCAGCAGTTGCATGATCCATTCCTAGTCCGCCTTTTGAAATCGTATAATACATATAGTAAAGTAATATAGCCCTCATGCCATAGTAAGAGAACCTTTCCCAAAACTCTGTAAAGAATAAAGTAAATAGACCTTTAGGATGACCGAAAAAACCCTTTTGCGGAATAGTCTGAATAATATCGTTCTTACTTAGTTTCCCCATAATTCTAATCTCCTTTTATTTATGTACATAAAATTATACTATTTTAGTATAACTGAAGAATTAGAAAAATAAAATAAATATTTACTTTATTAAGTATTTTATTTTTATTAAAATACTTAATAATTAATCTTCTTATGGTATCATTATAGTCAGAATTAACAATAATGTATTTTATTTCTACAAGATACTTAAACTTTCACCAAATTATAGGAGGTTTTCTCAATTGCTAATACAAGCAGTTGCTATAGAGGAGATTTATCAAGAAATATTAGATGGAAAGAGAAGTCGATTTCCTGCAAATACATGGAAGGAAGACACTGATAATGAACTCGCTCGAAGAGTAATAAAATATTTAATTGAAACAATTTTAAAATGGGATGAAGAGGAAATTAGAAAGAAGTGGAATACACCATTATTGGTGAAGTACAGACTACGTGGCTTGCTTAATCATAGTTATGATAATAGCCCTTATAAGGCCATTGATCATTTATATCCGGGACGTTTTAAAGAGTGGGAATTTGGTATGGCTCCTTTAAACTTTTGGACTAAAGAAAAGGCTTTAAAAGCACTAAAATGGACTATTGAAGAGAAAGAGCAGTTATCTAGAGAAACGCTTTTGAAATTGTACGGAAAAAAATGGTTAGAACAAAACAAGCTTGCTTCACCTCTAAATATATTTTGGAAGGGTAGTCCCTATTCAATGCTTAGTGATTTGTATCCGGGGCGTTTCAAAGAGTGGGAATTTGCTATGACACCTAATCATTTCTGGACTAAGGAAAGAGCCTTAGAAGCGCTAAGATGGACTATTGAGGAGAAAGAAAAGCTATCCAGCCAACAAATAATTGATTTTTATAATATAAAATGGCTAATTGCTAATAAATTAGCATCAGCTTGTAAATTAATCTGGAATGACAGCCCATATAGAATGATTAATGATTTGTATCCAGGGCGTTTTAAAGAGTGGGAATTCGCTATAACACCTAATCATTTCTGGACTAAGGAAAAAGCTTTAGAAGCATTAAAATGGACTATTGAAGAGAAAGAAAGACTGACAGAAAATGAGCTTTTAAGTGTATATAGTCAAAAATGGTTAATAAAACATAAGTTATGGACACCATTAAAAAGATATTGGAATGGTAGTCCTTATTCAATGCTTAACGATTTATATCCCAATCGCTTTGAAAAAAGTATGTTAAAAGGCTACTTTAAAAATTAATATACAATTCATATTCTATATGGTCTATAATTTTTAAATTTAAATACTCCCATACTGGTGATTTATAATAAATAACCAGTATGGGAGTATTATACTTATCCTTTATATGCCTAGAGTTCAATATTTCTTTTTATAAACGATTAACATATTAAATTTCTGCTTACAGTAAATGACTTTTTCCTAATTTTATGAAATTTAGTATTTAAAATCTATTTATTTTTATATAAAATAAATAATATAACTAAATATCAGAAAATAAACAAAGGGGAGAAATATATGAAAAAGACGTTTCTTATTTTTTCTATATTGGCAATTATTTTTGGTGGGTTAGGATTTTATTTTATGTCTAATGCACAAGAAAAAAAGGTAGTTCACGAAGCTAAGAGTCATAAAAGCCTCACAGCTCAAATAAACATTGAAAATCAACCGATTATCGGGGATCCTAATGCTCCTGTAACAATGGTTGAGTTTTTTGATTTAAAATGTCCTTTTTGCTTAGAATGGAAAAAAGAAGTTTTTCCAAAATTAAAAGAAAAGTACATAGATACACATAAAGCAAAAATTGTATTCATCAATGCTCCTTTGAAGCAACATGGAAAAGATGCTTATTTAGGTGCATTAGCATTAGAAGCCGCTTATAAGCAAAATCCAGATGCCTCAATCTTATTAACAGATGAATTATTTAGTTACCAAAAAGATGTTGATAAAGAGTGGCTTACTAAAGATTTAATTGCTAAAGGGGCAAGTAAAATTAATAATTTAGATGTTGATAAGTTAATGAGAGATATAGAAGATGAACAAGTAAAACAATCAGTCGAAAAGGATCGTAATATTGCTAGGGAAGCACATTTAAATAGTACGCCTACATTATTTATTAATAATGTACGTGTAGAATCTATAGTAGATGATAATGGTAAGGAAATTAACTCCAATCCATTTGATTTAAATAAAATAGATAGCATGATAAAAGAAGAATTGGAGAAGAAATAATGTTTAATTTTATTATTAAATATCGATTACATATATCGTGGGTAATTGCATTATATGCATCTATATTAAGTTTATCTTTTAGTAAAATATTTGGCTTTATTCCTTGTGAGTTATGTTGGTACCAAAGGATTTTAATGTATCCCTTAGTAATAATAATTTTCATAGTAATCTATACAGAAAATCCAAAGGCAAAGTTGTATATACTACCATTCTCAATAATGGGTTTATTAATGTCGTTTTATCATATCCTTATTCAAAAAATACCGTCTTTATCAAAGATTACATCTTGTAAAGAATTAATTCCTTGTAACGTGGATTATTTAAATTGGTTTGGTTTTATAACTATTCCCATGTTAGCTTTTGTTGCTTTTCTTTTAATTACAATTCTAGTTTCATTAAAAAAATAGCGAAAGTGAAAAAATTTTCACCTTTCAAAAACTATGTAAAAAGTAAAACCGTCCTGATGGGCGGTTTTACTTTTTACATAATGCGGTAATAACCCCTACCTGTATTTAAATTAATCATAGAAATCAAAAAACACACTAACATATACCATATTTAAACCCTAACCCTGATAGTGATGTAGTACTTCCTTTTTGAAATACCCCCCACTTTCACTTCGTTTAGGAGTGAGGGATAGCCAAGCCAATTCATCTCTCACCTATTTACTGGGCTGTACCCCTTCACCCTCCTTGAAGAAAGAGTCTTCTTGGCTATAATGCTAAAAAGAACCCACTGGAGTTCGGGTTCTTTCAGAAGTGATGATATTTTCTTGGCTTCACAAAGTGAGAAAATACAAAAATGTAATACATTGAATTTTAGAGAATTTCAACACTTAAAAAATTCTTTCGGAATGAAAAAACTTTTATGTAACACTAGTATCTTTTCTTATTTCTATTTCTTTTAATGAGTCCATAAATTTTATCCATAACAAACTCTTCTTTTTCTTTCCAAATAGCTTCAGCTTCCTCTAATGAAACTACTCTCACTAACTCTTCAATTGCTGTATCTTTAACTAAAAATGTAGCTATAGCCCCTGTAGCTGTTGAATATTTACTAATAACGGAATCTATAATCGTATCAATTTCTAGTAACTTATTATTTTTAGACTCTTCTTCATTTTGACTACTGTTATTTAATATTTTTTTATCGGAAAGTTCTTTTAAGCGGGAATTTAGAATAAATTCTACATAACCGATCGGCGAATCAATATCTGAACGAAAACGTATATCCTCAATTATTTCTAATACAATTTCTTTATGCTCTTCCCATTTCTCAAACACTTTAGGAAACACCTTTTCTTTACAACGTTCTTCAAATCTTTTAATTTTTTGTTCGAATGTATTTGGCTGCTGAAACTTATCTAATTTCTTTTCAAAATGAACTAAATCAGAATCTTTCTTTTTCTGAGAACGAATGATGAATCTAATTTTTTGTACTTTCCTACCTAGTTTAATTTCCTCAAATTCAAATGAAATATCTGTTTTTTGGTTTAATTCTTTTTGAGAGGGCTTCAACACACGTTGCTTGAAATTTGCATAGTTAGGGTATACATCCATCGCATCTAAGTAATATCTTAAATTTTCTAGACTAATTGTACGTTCTTTTAAATCTTCATATTGCTTGAGTAATTCATAAATACGTATGGCATATGTACTTTTTAATTTAACAACATTAGCCAATCTATAACTTGTAAATTTGCTACTTAATTCTAATAAAAATGGCTTTAATAAAGGATCAAAACGCATATCAATTGTACCTTTATTTCTATTGTAAATTGCTGAAGAAAGCCAAGATACTTGTATTAATTCTTCCCCTGCTCGAATTTCTATTACTTTTGATAATAGTTCCTTTGTAATCTTACTTAACTCTGTATATTTAGTAGATCCATTCAAACCAAGTAGATCATGAAATTGTTTAATTGGAAATGTGTATGTTTTAAAATCCCGATCATTGGGTTCAATATTACTTGCCAAACAAAGTAACATCTTTTGTTCAACTAAATTCAAACGTGAATTAGCTTCTATCAAGGTATTTGATTTAGAAACTATATTATTCTCTTTAATTTGTAAGTCTTGATTTATAGACATATCTACATACGTCATTCCTTTCCTACCTCTACTGCTAAATTAACTATAACAAACAAATTCACTTTGTTATAGTTAATTTTTTTCAGAAACTTACAATAGACTTCCCACTGTAAAGTACTTAAATAATGAAGCTTAATCTTTATAAAACCATATAGTATATAACCAAATTTGTTATCTTTAAATCTTTTTTCATACGATTAAGTAACCAAATTTGTTATCTTTAGATTCGTTTTCGTAATATATCGGCAACCAAATTTGTTATCTTTAAAACCATTTTTGTTATAGGTAAAACCAAATTTGTTATCTTTAAAACCATTTTTGTTATGTTGAAGTAACCAAATTTGTTATCTTTAAAACCATTTTTGTTATAGGTAAAACCAAATTTGTTATCTTTAAAACCATTTTTGTTATGTTGAAGTGCTATAATCCCTTATATATCAACAGGTTTCAGCTTCCTAAAACATATAAACATATAAAACATATAAAACAATTATTATATAAACATACAAAACATATAACATCATGTTGAGTAAATTAAATTAAATTATATTATATTATTAATTTATAGACACACTACATTTAATTATAATTTGTGATGTGTTCATAAAACCAAATTTGTTACTTTTGTCTTTTTTATATCGTTATACATATAAGATTGTCTCCTGAAACAATTCACCAGATAAAACAGTTAGTATATACACTACAAGTTTTTATAGTTAGGGTCACCATAAAAATAAGTAATTCTATTTAGGAAATGAAAAAATGGGTAAGAATTATAGAATAGAAAAGTTATAATAATTATATGTTCTTTGTAACAATAAATAGTTTATGTAGGTATTAAAAGAAATGCTTATATCCTACATTTATAATTTGTATTGTGTCTCTAATCAAAAAAGATTCTAATACAAATGAGTAGCAATTAATTTCCAGTAATAGGTTGATATAATCGTTATATCCCTATATTATATAGATATATATTGCGCATAAAAAGAATACTTTTGTCATTTATATGAAGACTGCTCGCGCTTAATTTTGGTTTTTTTAATTTATAATAATATCCTTTTTAGTAATGTTAGCTTTTTTATTAATATTTAGTATTTCTTTTCTAGTAAAAAATTAAGAATAAATCTTATTTTAAGGAGAAGTTGATATGATTTTAAAAGAACATGCAATGAAAAAGTTTCAAGAAAAAATGACTTCCAATGAGAGCGTACAAGGTATGATTACAACCTATTATGAAATGCAAAATGGTATATCCGGATTAGTCGGTGTACCAAATGGAAATTCTACTCCTGTGCAAGGGATTTTAGCATATACAGAACGACAATTGTTATTTTATAGTGAAGTGTTTGGCAAGCTTCCTATTTCATTACAGATACCTTTCCATAAAATTAATGAAATAAAAGAAAAAAAACAAGCTTTTGCCCTTTTTAAAACGATTCCAGCTATTGCCGTTTCCCATGAAGATCAAGATGTTTTTTCGACACGTGGAGATAAAGAGGGGTTTGTACGTTTAAAAGAATTCTTTGAAAAAGTTAAGTATATGTCAAACTAGTAAATCCTAATCTTCACTAAAAATTGAACTACCCAAATAAGATCATTTTGTACACGTGCTGATGAGCTGCTAAGCTTAAAATCCAGCCCGTTTGTTTTACACAATAATGGTTCAAAAAATTATATTGTTAGGAGCTAATTACATAGTATGAAAAAATATCTTTATATTACACTACTTTTAATTTTATTTGGATTATTGTCCCCATTCTCTAATATACATGCGGAGACAAATAACACAGGTTTAAATAAAATTGATCAGATTGCTAATGTTTTTAATGATAATACCAATTTAAACGAGAAAATTAGTTATATTAATAGTAGTGATGTTAATAACTGGTCAATTAAAGAGATTAATCTTACCTTAGACAAAATAGATAGTTTAAATCTAAACATAATGGAACGCGCCACATTGAAGAGAGAGATAATACGTAATTTTGGTTTTTTTAATTTTGATTTTAAAGGAACAAATTCGGATGTTTTAGCATTTAAAGAGTTAAAAATAGAAATTGTCGAGACCAATCAACCACTTACACTATATAGAAGAAGTAAATCTGGGGAACCAGAGTCTAAATACGGTCTTGGTTATTGGTGGGGAGATAAAGCGAGAAGTATTGAAGAAACTAGAAATGAGTTGGCTGTATTAGAAGCATGGGGAAATCCACTCAATACGATATACAAAATTCAAGTACCAAAGGGGATTAAAATGCTTAAAGGATTAACAGCCCCTCAAACTCAATATCTAAATGGGACAGATACAGTGCAAGAATATAGAAAAGGTGGCGCACTTCAATATTGGATTAATGACGTAAATAACAATTGGCTACAATGAGATATTTCTAGGAGGCCAGCATGGAGAATGATTATGAATTTATAAAATTAATTCTAGATTGTGAGCATATTATTAAACAACACACTCCTAGTAATCCTGACGATGTTAAAAGATATCATTTAATGTTAGATGAACTGAAAGGTTTAAGAATGACTATGAAATTGAAACAATTAAATACTAGGTTGTATTATTTATCAATAACACAAATGCTCGAAAAAAATGATCCAGAAGAAGTACTATATGCTGTATTAAAGTTAAATGAATTTTATTGTACTCACTATCAAAATATATCTAATAAATAATCGAAGCTTATTTATTAGATATAATGGTTTAGGTAAAAGGCACTCGAATGGGTGCCTTTTCTTCATGAGAAAATCCTTTATTAACTACATCTACATTTTCAGCATAAGCATTGATATGAAACTAACTACCTGACATGAACACAAACAATGCAATCATTAACTTGAAAACAATATTTTTCATATTTTATCTCCTACTACAACGAATTTTACTAATAATATTAGAATCGATTAGAAACTTTATACTAATTAGGATCAGCAACAAAATAAATCCAATTAAAGATCAAGATTGGAAGCCAAATATCATTGAATGGATATATAATTATTATTGAAGAGCAATCTGTAGGTCATATAGGTACACGTCAAAAGAGGAAAGCACTTATTTAAATTACTTTCCTCTCCTTTTCGAGAAAATAGGCACATTTACCAATATATGTTCCGTATATTGGTAACATACATTATATCTTTTTGATCGATACTAACTGTTAAACGTTTTTTGTACTTTATACACTATATATCATGCAACAAGTTTGCGCTTTGCTATCCCTTATCAAAATCATTTTATGCTATACTCTTACAGAGAACGTAACGGTGACAAGTCTCTTCTATGTATAATATCTTGTCACTGATCTTTTCTCTTGTGTCTTCTTCTTGCATCGTAAAAGAAAGAGCCACAATCCCAGCCATTGGGGATTGTGGCTCTTTTACTATCTTAGTTGTTTATTATGAATTTCCTTTCAAAATAAGCTCAACTTCTTCTATACTTAATTTACTTGCTTTTGCAATTGTTTCAATTGGTACGCCAAGTTCATACATACCTTTAATCATTTGTATTTTCCCTTCTTGAATTCCTTCATTACGAGCATGGGCAAACTTTGCGGCTTCATCCATCAACGCTTTTTCCCTTGCTTCATATGCTTGTCGGAAAGAAGAATCTTGACTCATACGTTCCCATTTATTCATCGCTTTTTGTAAAATTGGGTCTTGGTTCATCGCAATATCCTCCAATGTTTGGGTTAATTGTTCATCCTCATTCGCTGGAAGTAATAACAACCAACGAACAAATGAATCTTCCCAGGGATTTACTTGTTCATTTCGCCACTGTTGCATGAGTTTTGGAATCTCTACGATGTGAACTTCGATATCACTACTTAATACCTTCTGTTGTTGTTGATTCCATAAGACTCCTGTTGTATGGAATGCTTCATATTCTGAAAACATCACAAAGTTTAATAAATTAATGGTAATGGTTTTATGAAGAGAACTATATGGCATTCCTTTTTGTAGTTGGGATGTGTATAGCCTTCCCCAATAATATAAACTCCTCTTAATCATATCATGATTATTATTGAGCTGAATTTCTATATTTACCTTTGTTCCCGTATCTAATGTTGCAGAAATATCTAAAATCGATAATTTGTCCTCTTCATGTTCCCGGTGCAAGTGTGGATCTTCTAATTGCAAAGAAACAATAGGAGATTCTAAAGAACCTTGCAACATAGCATTTAAAAAAGCAATGAGAATATCTTCATTTCCACTTGTACCAAATAATTGTTTAAAAGCAAAATCAATGCGTAAATTTACTAATTGTTGATTGGACATGGGTTTTCCTCTCCCCATCTCATAAGATGTTTTTCTTTCATTGTACATAAAAGAGGGATACACATGCAAACAAGCTCTTATATCCATTGACATAAGAGCTTGTTTGACACCGTACATAATTAACAGATTAGTTGCGTTTCATAGAAACTGAAAGATTGCCTACTGTAAGAAAAACTCACGTTTAGTATACAAAATACGAACAAAAATTCCAATACATACATTCATAAAATATTGTCCAATACACTTAAATTTCTATCCAATCCAATGATTCAAAGCACCATTTTGCTTCATTTCTTATCCAAACAAAAGGATTTGTGCGCCATTTTTAAAAATCACTCTCCAACTTTCACATAATAATAGCCACATACCTTTAAGCACATATATCTAGATATATGTGCTTAAGTCTATTTTAGGGTGCATAACTTAAGTACATATACCTGTATCATGGAAAAACCTTGTCATTTCAACACTTGTTAACACTTACCTCTCAAAAAAAC
>NZ_JAVGCW010000011.1:0-101774 GCF_052928345.1 Bacillus sp. BSL6 | reverse complement strand
AGATTTCCCATAGCGTAAGCTAGTAAGATCCCTGAAAGATGATCAGGTTGATAGGTTCGAGGTGGAAGCATGGTGACATGTGGAGCTGACGAATACTAATAGATCGAGGACTTAACCATATAATATGAAGCAATGTTATCTAGTTTTGAAGGAATATATAATTTTCTTCTTGACATTTCGAAAGAAATGTTTATAATGATAAAAGTCTGGTAATGATGGCAGAGAGGTCACACCCGTTCCCATACCGAACACGGAAGTTAAGCTCTCTAGCGCCGATGGTAGTTGGGACCTTGTCCCTGTGAGAGTAGGACGTTGCCAGGCTAATATTATTCCGCAGTAGCTCAGTGGTAGAGCTATCGGCTGTTAACCGATCGGTCGTAGGTTCGAGTCCTACCTGCGGAGCCATTATGCTTCCATAGCTCAGCTGGTAGAGCACTTCCATGGTAAGGAAGAGGTCACCGGTTCAAGCCCGGTTGGAAGCTTGGGAATAGGTTTAAAACTTTTTTGGCCCGTTGGTCAAGTGGTTAAGACACCGCCCTTTCACGGCGGTAACACGGGTTCGAATCCCGTACGGGTCACCACTTTTGGAGGATTAGCTCAGCTGGGAGAGCACCTGCCTTACAAGCAGGGGGTCGGCGGTTCGATCCCGTCATCCTCCACCATATATATTTTAAATGTCGGAGGGGTAGCGAAGTGGCTAAACGCGGCGGACTGTAAATCCGCTCCTTCGGGTTCGGCAGTTCGAATCTGCCCCCCTCCACCATTTTCTTTAAAATAACCTGAGAGGGTTTATTTTTTTGAAAAGATAACCATACTAGTAAATATTAATGGGCTATAGCCAAGCGGTAAGGCAACGGACTTTGACTCCGTCATGCGCTGGTTCGAATCCAGCTAGCCCAGCCATTTACGAGCCATTAGCTCAGTTGGTAGAGCATCTGACTTTTAATCAGAGGGTCGAAGGTTCGAGTCCTTCATGGCTCACCATTTTCGCGGAAGTAGTTCAGTGGTAGAATACAACCTTGCCAAGGTTGGGGTCGCGGGTTCGAATCCCGTCTTCCGCTTAATTACTAAGGGGCCTTAGCTCAGCTGGGAGAGCGCCTGCCTTGCACGCAGGAGGTCAGCGGTTCGATCCCGCTAGGCTCCATCTAATAGAGAAAGCTTACATCATATGATGTAAGCTTTTTTGTGTTTAAAAAGACAACTTTCATACTTGTCATTTAAAATGGAGAAAACGTGAAAATAAAGGATGGGGATAATTATGAAAGTTGTTATTGCATCTGATTCATATAAAGAAAGCTTAACAGCTATAGAAGTATGTGAAGCTATTGAAAGAGGTTTTGGAGCAATTTTTCCTAAAGCAGAGTACGTAAAAATACCAATTGGAGATGGAGGGGAAGGAACGGTCAATTCCCTTGTTGATGCTACAAGCGGGAGGATTATATCATTTCATGTGACAGGACCGCTTAGAGAGAGCGTACAAGCCTTTTACGGTATGTCTAAAGATAAAAAGATAGCGTTTATTGAAATGGCAGCAGCATCAGGTTTACAACACGTTCCGGCTAAAAAGCGAAACCCACTTATTACGACGACGAAAGGAACAGGAGAACTTATACTACATGCCCTAGACGAAGGAGCTGAGCATATCATTTTAGGACTTGGAGGAAGTGCTACAAATGATGGAGGAGCGGGTATGTTGTCAGCTTTAGGAGTTAAGTTCATAAATGGAAAAGGAGAAGTAATAGAACCATCTGGTGGAACGTTACATTCGATTGTCTCTATTGATTTTTCACAAATGGATTCACGTTTAAAGCATATAAAGATAGAAGCAGCATGTGATGTAGATAATCCGTTAGTTGGAATAAGAGGAGCATCTTTCGTATTTGGGCGACAAAAGGGTGCGGATGAAGAGATGATGGAAGAGCTGGATGAGAATTTAAAGCATTATGCGCATATCCTTAAACAATACCTATCTTGCGACGTATCTAAAATACCTGGTGCAGGAGCTGCAGGAGGTATGGGAGCAGCTGTTATTGCAGTGTTAAAGGGAAACTTGCGGAGAGGAATTGAAATTGTATTAGATTATACAAATTTTGATAAGCATATAGAAGGTGCAGATTTAATTATAACTGGCGAAGGGAGAATAGATGAACAAACAGCATATGGAAAGGCCCCAGTAGGTGTTGCGGAGCGTGCAAAGCATTTTCATATTCCAGTCATTGCTATTGGAGGATCTGTATCTCCGAATTACACCGCTGTTCATGAAAAAGGAATTGCCGCAGTATTTAGTAGTACAACAAGTCCGATGACACTAGAGGAGGCATATAAAGTAGCAGAGGAGAATATCGAAATGACAGCGAAGAATATTGCAGCAGTGTGGAAAATAGCATCAGAAAAACACTTCTAAATGGGGGAGTGTTTTTTATTATTATTTAATAATAATGATGGTAGTTGCTTCATTAAGTTAACTTTATACATAGAATAGTCTTAACATTTGGATTTTTAAGCGGATATAAGTGAATAATTTGTATATCCATACAGAAAAATGTCGAGTTGAGTCAGACTATATAAAAGATTTAAAATATTTAGTGAAGGCACAGAAGGGGGATACTATCTATGAAAAAAGAAATTTCGGTTATTGGAGTTCCAATGGATTTAGGGCAGATGCGTCGTGGAGTTGATATGGGACCGAGCGCAATCCGTTATGCAGGTGTAATTGAAAGAATTGAAGAAATTGGATATGACGTTAAAGATATGGGAGATATATGTATAGAGAGAGAAAAAGAAGTAGATGTAAATACAAGCTTAAGAAACCTTACACAAGTTGCAACTGTATGTAACGAATTAGCAAGTAAGGTAGATCATATTATAGAAGAAGGGCGTTTTCCACTTGTATTAGGTGGCGATCATAGTATCGCTATTGGTACATTAGCTGGTGTGGCGAAACATTATAAAAACCTAGGTGTTATTTGGTACGATGCACATGGTGATTTAAATACAGAAGAAACTTCACCATCTGGGAATATTCACGGTATGTCACTTGCAGCAAGTTTAGGGTATGGACATCCCACGCTTGTAGATTTATATGGGGCATATCCAAAGGTGAAAAAAGAGAATGTTGTCATTATCGGTGCACGTGCATTAGATGAAGGAGAAAAAGACTTTATTCGCAATGAAGGTATTAAAGTATTCACAATGCACGAGATTGATCGTATGGGTATGACGGCTGTTATGGAAGAAACAATTGCATATTTATCTCATACTGACGGTGTGCATTTATCATTAGATTTAGATGGTCTTGATCCTCATGATGCACCAGGAGTTGGAACACCTGTAATTGGTGGCCTATCTTATCGTGAGAGCCATTTAGCAATGGAGATGTTAGCGGAAGCTGATATTGTTACATCTGCGGAGTTTGTTGAGGTAAATACGATTTTAGATGAGCGAAATAGAACGGCAACAACAGCGGTTGCTTTAATGGGTTCTTTATTCGGTGAAAAACTAAAATAAATGTAAGAAAAGCAACTGAGAAGTTGCTTTTTTTATTTGAAAATAGGCGTATAATAATGATTTATATTATACTGTACGATAAGAATGTTTGACATCTTACCAATTTAGACTAAAGGGGGTTGTTTGTAATTGTCGTTTGTTTCATGTATGGTATAATTAACTAGTTGTTGGAAATACATACAGATAGAGCATAAAACAATATTTCAATATATGGATAGAATTGCTCGTAAGTAGGAGGAAGGGTTAGCATGCCTTTTGAAGATACGACCATTTTGAAATATCTTAGTACGGCATTAGATATTGCCGTTGTATGGTTTATTATATATAAGCTAATTCTCATAATCCGAGGGACGAAAGCTGTTCAACTTTTAAAAGGGATTACAGTTATTATTGTCGTTCGGATGATCAGTATTTTCCTTGAATTGCGAACGCTATATTGGCTAACTGAACAAGTATTAACGTGGGGATTTTTAGCCGTTATTATTATTTTCCAGCCAGAATTGCGAAGAGCACTTGAGCAGCTAGGACGCGGGAGTTTATTTTCGCGTACTGGAACTCATGAGGATGATGAGCCTGAAATGGTTGCAACAGCGATAGCGAAAGCAACGGAATATATGGGAAAACGTAGAATTGGTGCATTAATTACTTTATCAAAAGAGACCGGTATGGGTGATTATGTAGAAACGGGTATTCCGCTAAATGCAAACGTATCGTCGGAATTACTCATTAATATTTTCATTCCAAATACACCGCTTCACGATGGAGCAGTAATTATGCAAGGCAGTACGATTAAAGCAGCGGCTTGTTATCTTCCGTTATCAGAAAGTCCATTTATTTCTAAAGAGTTAGGAACTAGGCATCGCGCTGCAATGGGAGTTAGTGAGGTTACTGATAGTATTACAGTAGTTGTGTCGGAAGAAACGGGCCAAATTTCTTTAACGAAAAATGGTAAGTTGCATCGTGATTTGAAGACAGAACAACTGAAAGATATGTTGTTAGCTGAATTTAGTGCGAACGAAAAAACGACTTCTTCGTCTTTATGGAATTGGAGGAGAAAGCGTCATGGATAAGTTAATGGAGAATCATTGGTTTTTAAAGGGGATCTCATTACTATTGGCGTGTATGCTTTTTATGTCAGCGACTTTAACTGAAAAAAATACGACATCGGGGATACTACCTTTTGCAAATGATGCGAAAGAAACATTAACTAATTATGCTATTAACGTTAAGTATGATGAAGAGAAATATATTGTAAGTGGTATTCCCGCAGAGGGCGTTAAGGTGAAGTTAGAGGGTCCAAAAGCAGCAGTTGCTACGGCAAAAGCGAAAAAACAATTTGATATACCAGTTGATTTGAGAGGTAGCGAAAAAGGAACGTATGAAGTTTCTTTGAAAACGAATGGACTTCCAGATGATGTGAAAGGAACAGTTCAGCCATCAACAATTAAAATTACTCTTCATGAAAAAGCGAGAAAATATGTTCATGTAGACTTGAAATTATCAAATGAGGATCAAATGCCAGCTGGTGCTACTCTCGAAAAATCAAACATTAAACCTGATACGGTTGAGGTAGTTGGGACGAAAGAAGAAATTGAAAGTATTTCATCTGCTAAGGCGTATGTTGATTTAAAAGGTGTTAATAAAACTGTTACAAAAACAGCCGAAGTTACATTGTACAATAAAGAAGGAAAACGTTTAAATGTAAGAACAAGTCCATCTAAAATTAGTGTAACGTTGAATGTGGCGACGCAAGCTACGGCCAATAATACTGAAAAAACTGTTCCTATAACATATGCGAAAAAGGGGAGTTTACCGGAAGGATTGGCCGTTACAAATATTAGCGTTGAGCCGAGAGAAGTAACGATAGCAGGTCCAAAAGATATATTGGATAATATACAATCGATAGAGGGGGTCGAAGTAGATCTTAGTCAATTGACAGAGTCTACAACATTCGATACCTCTGTTTTATTACCAAAGGGTGTAACAAGTGCGAAGCCAAATCAAGTAAAGGTTTCAGTAGGCGTACAAAAAACAAAACAAACGAAAACAAGAACGATTGATGGTATATCAATTCAAAAAAATGGACTTTCTAAAGACGTTACGGCCCAGTTACTTTCGCCGCAAGATGGGAAGATAAGCGTTGATATTTCAGGAGAAACAAGTATAGTAGATAAAATAACAGCTGCTCAAATAACAGCAGTGATTAATCTACAAAATGTGTCTCCTGGGACGAAGGATGTTGCTATTCAAGTGAGTGGCCCTGTTAATATTTCAATAGAGCCAAAACAAAAAAGTGCTAAAGTTACAATTGTGAAGAAAGAAAATCCCGATAAAGAAGTACAGGGTAACGGTGAGCAACCAAATTCAAATAATAATAAAGATAATCAAACTGAAAAACCAAAAAATCCTGAACCTGAACCTAAGCCTGATCCAGAAAAGGAAAAGGAAAAGGAGAAGGAATCGGAACCGGAACAAAATAAAGATAAAGAAACTAGCCAAGAGCCAACAGTAGATAATCAAAAAGAGCCAGAAAAAGGAGCGAATCATAATGGGTAAATATTTTGGTACAGATGGAGTACGCGGGGTTGCGAATAAGGAGTTAACACCTGAATTAGCGTTCAAAATTGGACGTTTTGGTGGTTATGTATTAACAAAAGATACAGACCGTCCAAAAGTAATTATCGGCCGTGATACACGTATATCAGGACATATGTTAGAAGGAGCTTTAGTAGCAGGTCTATTATCAACTGGAGCAGAAGTAATGCGTCTTGGTGTTATTTCTACACCAGGTGTTGCTTATTTAACGAAAGCGTTAGATGCACAAGCTGGTGTTATGATTTCTGCATCTCATAATCCAGTACAAGATAACGGAATTAAATTCTTCGGTTCAGACGGTTTTAAATTAACAGATGAGCAAGAAGCAGAAATCGAAGCTTTATTAGACAAAGAAGTGGATGAATTACCACGTCCAACAGGTACGAACCTTGGGCAAGTGAGTGATTATTTTGAAGGTGGACAAAAGTATTTACAATACATTAAACAAACTGTAGAGGAAGATTTCTCAGGTTTACATATCGCTTTAGATTGTGCGCATGGTGCTACGTCTTCTTTAGCTCCGTACTTATTTGCTGATTTAGAAGCTGATATTTCAACAATGGGAACTTCACCAAACGGTATGAACATTAACGATGGAGTAGGTTCTACGCATCCAGAAGTATTAGCTGAATTAGTAAAAGAAAAAGGTGCTGATATTGGTCTTGCTTTCGATGGTGATGGTGACCGTTTAATCGCTGTAGATGAAAAAGGAAACATTGTTGATGGCGATCAAATTATGTTTATTTGTGCAAAGTACATGAAAGAAACTGGTCAACTAAAGCATAATACAGTTGTTTCAACAGTTATGAGTAACTTAGGTTTCTACAAAGCACTTGAAGCTAACGGTATTACAAGTGATAAAACAGCAGTTGGTGACCGCTACGTAATGGAAGAAATGAAGCGCGGAGGTTACAACTTAGGTGGAGAACAATCAGGCCATATTATCTTACTTGATTACATTACAACTGGTGATGGAATGTTAAGTGCACTTCAACTTGTAAACATTATGAAAATGACGAAAAAACCATTATCTGAGCTTGCAGGAGAAATGACAAAATTCCCGCAATTACTAGTAAACGTTCGTGTAACAGATAAAAAACTAGCACTAGAAAACGAAAAAATTAAAGAAATTATTCGTGTTGTAGAGGAAGAAATGAACGGTGATGGCCGCATTCTTGTTCGTCCATCTGGAACAGAACCACTTATTCGTGTAATGGCAGAAGCACCAACACAAGAAGTTTGTGATGCATATGTACATCGCATTGTAGAAGTTGTGAAAGCGGAAGTTGGCGCTGAATAATTTAATAAATTTATTGAAAAGGAGCACAATAAGTGCTCCTTTTTCATATGTTTTATAGACGGTGAAAAAATTTTCATTGACGTTTTATCCATGTTTGTTATAAGATGGTCTTGTTCTTTTTCTCAAAGGAAATATTGTAAATTATAGAAGCGCCAGAACTACAAGTAGTGTAGTTGACGAGGTGGGGTTTATCGAGATTTCGGCGGATGGCTCCCGGTTGTTCATCACAACCGCAAGCTTTTACTTAAATCATTAAGGTGACTTAGTGGACAAAGGTGAAAGTGTGATGAGAGAAAAGGAACGGATACAAACTAGCTGTATAAGTATATACGGACTTAAACCCAATCGAGAGGAAGGTGAAAGCCGTTACAAGCTTACAGGGCTAGCAATATGTAATCCGTTTTTTAGTATAAATAAAAATGGTATCGGACTATGTCGTTACATGTTCGCAGAGCAGTGTAAGCATTTGTAACGGCGACTAAACATGTGTGGAATCGTAGGATTTATTGGAGAGCAAGATGCAAAGGAAATTTTATTAAAAGGTTTAGAAAAGCTAGAATATCGTGGATATGATTCAGCAGGTATTGCAGTACAAGCAGAGAACGGTGTTGTTGTATACAAAGAAAAAGGCCGTATTGCAAAACTTCGCGAAATCGTAGATGAGAACGTAGCAACAAGCGTGGGGATCGGTCACACACGCTGGGCTACACATGGTGTTCCGAGCAAAGTAAACGCGCATCCGCATCAAAGTACATCAAAGCGTTTTACACTAGTTCATAACGGTGTAATTGAAAACTATGAGTTAGTGAAGAAGGAATATTTACAAGATGTAACGTTCGTAAGTGAAACGGATACAGAGGTTATCGTACAGCTTATGGAACAACAAGTGAGCACAGGACTAAGTGTAGAAGAAGCGTTCCGTAATACGCTATCCCTTTTACATGGCTCTTATGCAATCGGATTACTTGATGCTGAAAATCCAAACATGATTTATGTTGCTAAAAACAAAAGCCCGCTATTAGTAGGTGTTGGTGACAACTTTAATGTTGTGGCGAGCGACGCTATGGCGATGTTACAAGTTACAGATCAATTTATTGAATTAATGGATAAAGAAATTGTAATTGTAACGAAAGAAAGTATTACAATTAAAAACTTACAAGGTGAAACGATTGAACGTGCACCGTTTACAGCGGAATTAGACGCAAGTGATATTGAAAAAGGAACATACCCTCATTTCATGCTCAAAGAAATCGATGAGCAACCACTTGTTATCCGTAATATAATTCAAAAGTACCAAGATGAAAATGGCGAGATTGAATTAGATCAAGACATCCGTAATGCGATTTTAGATAGCGATCGTATTTACATCATTGCATGTGGAACAAGTTATCATGCAGGTCTTGTTGGAAAACAATTTATCGAGAAGTTTGCAAAAATGCCAGTTGAAGTGCATGTAGCAAGTGAATTCTCTTATAACATGCCATTATTAACAGAAAGACCATTCTTCATTTACATTTCACAAAGTGGTGAAACAGCTGATAGCCGTGCAGTACTTGTACAAACAAATGAAATGGGTCATAAAGCATTAACAATTACAAACGTACCTGGTTCTACACTTTCTCGTGAAGCGGATTATACACTTCCGTTATACGCGGGACCAGAAATCGCCGTTGCATCAACGAAAGCTTACACAGCACAGCTTGCAGTACTTTCAATTTTAGCTGCAGATATTGCTAAAGCAAAAGGTGAAGTTCTTGATTTCGATTTAACACACGAATTAGGACTTGTAGCAAATGCAATGGTACAACTTTGTGATCAAAAAGAAGAAATGGACGCATTAGCAAAACAATTTTTAGCAACAACTCGTAACTGTTTCTTCATCGGACGTAGCGTAGACTTCTACGTAGGATTAGAAGGAGCGTTAAAGCTAAAAGAAATCTCTTACATCCAAGCAGAAGGATTTGCTGGAGGAGAGTTAAAACACGGTACAATCGCCTTAATCGAAAACGGTACACCAGTTATCGCACTTGCTACACAAGAACACGTAAACCTTGGAATTCGTGGTAACGTGAAAGAAGTAGTAGCACGCGGAGCTAACCCATGTATCATCTCAATGAAAGGCTTAGAAATGGAAGGTGACAGCTTCGTATTACCAGCTGTACATGAAGCACTAGCACCGTTAGTAGCAGTTATTCCATTACAACTTATCTCATACTACGCAGCACTTCACCGCGAGTGTGACGTTGATAAGCCACGTAACTTAGCTAAGTCTGTTACGGTTGAGTAGGAGATTAGTAGGTTAGTAAATATAGTGTAGTTTTGAAATAAAGTTAAGACGTTTATTAAAAAGGTGCGATGCTTTATCTCTTTAATCAAAGAATTGTAAATAAGCTATGATCAAACCTTTTTATAAAACATAAACATAAACATAAACCTGTTGGATAAGAAACCATTTTGATTAGACTTTTTCAAAATGGTTTCTTTTTATTCATCATAGAATACGGTTTAACACAATATTTTTAATCAAACTTTATTTTAAAGCCACACATTGCTTTTTCTTATGGTGAATTTGTTTCTTAGTTATTTCCTGCATTTTATATCGTTCACCAATCATGTAATGTTAAGGGAGATGACAAAAGAAAGGAAGAATGTACAAATGAGTATAGTAAAAAACGGAACATTGCAAGTAATTGGAGCAAGCATCTATTATGAGGTGCGTGGCTCGGGTCCAATTCTTCTTTTGATTCATGGTGGGGGTGGTGATGCCGACAAGTTCCATAATATCGCCGACCATCTTGCTAAATGGTATACCGTTGTTACTTACGATCGTCGTGGTCATTCCCGTAGCAATCTCGTCAATAAAAATGAGGATTACCATGTGCACACGCATAGCGAAGATGCTCATCGGTTGCTAGCTAATCTGACCAAAGAACCGGCTTATGTATTCGGAAGTAGTTCTGGTGCTGTTATCGGACTTGATTTGTGCATACGTCATCCTGAGCAGGTACAGTTACTAATTCCACACGAACCGGTTTTATTACAACTTTTATCTGAAAATGAGTTGAAGCAGGCTATAAATTTCCTGGAAGACCTTAAAGGGAATCATCAAAGTGAGGTCATGAAGTTATTGTCAAATATTGATGATAGTAATTCCGAACCATCGAAGGATATGCTAACAGAGCGACTACTCGGCAATTCGATGTATTTCACTGAGTATGAAATCCCGGGAATCTTCAGCTATACTTTAAATATCGATGCATTAAAGTCCCTATTAAAACCTGCATCGATACAGGTACGTCCAGCCGGTGGAAGTATTTCACGAGAATCTTTTCCTTATCATTGCGCATTCAACTTAGCAGAACACCTCGGAACAGAATTCGCAGAGTTTCCAGGACATCATGTGGGTTATAACACAGTGTATCATAAAGAGTTTGCTGAGAGGTTACATGATATTATTGAGAATTAATCGGGAAACTATCAATGAGCAGTGTATAAACACAATAGCGCGAATAGATATTCATGGAGTTACAAGACAATACGTAATTTAGGATTTTGTCTATATGTCTAAATTGATTTCAAAGCATCAGTAGAATATGAACAAATAAAAAAAGCAGCCACCTCTCCATTTAAAGGTAGCTGCTTCTTTTTACATAGATTCTATAATTATTTGTCTTTCATACCACTTGTTTAGTTTTCCATTCCCTAAATCTTCTTTATCAACAATAATAGTTTAGGGGTGACTTGATTTGTGAGCTTAATAATTATGGGGCTTTCCACTAATAGGACCAAAGCAAACAATAAAAGCGCTTGCATAATTAAAAATCCGAGTTATAATACTTGTATACAAGTATACTTGATTAACACGAGGTGGATTTATGACGAAATCAACGGAATTTCTTTATCCTGAAAAATGGCTTTCAAAAGCTTCTACAGGCGATCGTGTTGCGAGCGAATTGAGAATGCGCATTATTGCAGGCGTAATTGAAAGCGATACCATTCTGTCAGAAAATAAAATAGCTGCCGATTTTTCTGTAAGTCGGTCACCCGTTCGTGAAGCATTAAAATTACTAGCTTCTGAAAATATTATTCGCTTAGAAAGAATGGGCGCAGTTGTCATTGGTTTAACCGAGAAAGAAATCGAAGAAATATATGATGTTCGTTTACTTATAGAAACGTTTATTTTTGAGCGACTTGGAAAGATAGACACAAATGATTTAGTAAGAGAACTAAATAAAATAATGGAAATGATGAAAATCGCCATTAAATATCATGATTCTGATGAATTTTCTTATCAAGATCTCTTATTCCATGAAACGATTATTCGAACCATTGAGCATTCCTACATCCTAATGATTTGGAATAATTTAAAGCCTGTTATGGAAAGCTTAATCCTTTTATCAATGCGTACTCGTTTCAAGGAAAAGTACGAAGACTTTGAACGGATTATTAAAAATCATGAGCTTTATATAAAAGCAATCGAATCAAAAGATCGAGCCCTCATGATTGAGGCCTTACATCAAAACTTCGATGATGTTCAAGGGAAAGTCGAAGACCTCTGGATGTCACAACAAATGTTATCTAAAGGAGTTGAGCAAGGACATGAGTAGCTATATGTTAGGTATAGATATTGGTACAACAAGTACGAAAGCAGTTTTATTTACTGAGAAAGGCGAAGTCATCCAAACCGAGAATATTGGTTATCCACTTCGCACACCGGATATATCCACAGCGGAACAAGATCCAGAAGAGATTTTTCAAGCTGTTTTACAAGCGATATCAAATATAACGAAACAGCATTCAGATAAAAAACCATCGTTTATTTCATTTAGCAGTGCTATGCATAGTGTTATTGCCATGGATGAAAATGATCAGCCGCTGACACCTTGTATTACTTGGGCAGATAATCGTAGTGAGGCATGGGCACATAAAATCAAAGATGAACTGAATGGCCATGAAGTTTATAGACGAACAGGAACACCTATTCACCCAATGTCACCATTAAGTAAAATTACATGGATTGTGAATGATCATCCGGAAATTGCTATTAGAACGAAGAAATATATTGGAATTAAAGAATATATCTTCAAACAATTCTTTGATCAATATGTTGTTGATCATTCCATCGCCTCGTGCATGGGTATGATGAACTTAAAAAAACTAGATTGGGATGAGGAAGCTTTAAAAATTGCTGGTATAACATCAGCTCAATTATCCGAACTCGTACCAACTACCCAAATATTTAGCAACTGCAATCCAGATTTAGCCCAAAAGATTGGTATCGATTCCCAAACACCGTTTGTCATTGGTGCCAGTGATGGGGTGCTTTCTAATCTAGGTGTGAATGCAATTCGGAAAGGGGAGATAGCTGTCACAATTGGAACCAGTGGTGCTATTCGGACCATCATTGATAAACCACAAACAGATAAAAAAGGAAGAATATTTTGTTATGCCTTAACGGAAAAGCATTGGGTAATTGGTGGACCGGTAAACAATGGAGGAATGGTCCTTCGTTGGATTCGTGATGAACTTGCTTCATCAGAAGTAGAAACTGCGAAAAGACTAGGAATTGATCCATACGATGTATTAACTAAAATAGCTGAACGCGTGAGACCTGGTGCAGACGGATTATTATTCCATCCATACCTCGCAGGGGAACGTGCACCATTATGGAATCCAGATGTACGTGGCTCCTTCTTCGGTTTAACGATGTCACATAAGAAGGAACATATGATTCGTGCAGCTTTAGAAGGCGTTATATATAATTTATACACTGTATTTTTAGCATTAACAGAATGCATGGATGGTCCTGTAACTCGTATTCAAGCAACAGGCGGCTTCGCAAGGTCTGACGTTTGGCGACAGATGATGTCCGATATTTTCGCATCTGAAGTCGTTGTTCCAAAGAGCTACGAAAGCTCTTGTCTAGGTGCAGGTATATTAGGTCTCTATGCCACAGGAAAAATTGATTCTTTTGAAATCGTTTCCGAAATGGTTGGCAGTACCTACAAACATACACCGAAAGAAGAAGCAACAAAAGAATACAGACAATTACTGCCTATATTTATTAACCTATCAAGGGCGCTAGAAGACGATTATACACGAATTGCAAATTATCAAAGAAATTTAATAAAGTAAAACTTTCATCAGTAATCCCCTATGCCTCGCTTCTATCTAAATCTCGAGGTGGGGGGCCTTACTGCCCACGAATAGCGGGATCAATACAAATACAGCTAAGATTAGGGGGGAACTACGATGCCATTAGTCATTGTAGCAATTGGGATTTTAGCATTACTTTTACTGATTATGCGCTTTAAATTAAATACCTTTATTTCATTAATCATTGTATCCGTCGGGGTTGCGTTAGCACTTGGAATGCCATCAGAAAAGATTTTTAAAACCATTGAAGCGGGATTAGGCGGAACGCTTGGGCACTTAGCACTCGTTTTTGGACTTGGTGCGATGTTAGGTAAGTTGCTTTCAGATTCTGGGGGTGCACAACGCATTGCCATGACCCTTGTGAAAAAATTTGGTGAAAAGAACATTCAATGGGCTGTTGTGACTGCCTCATTTATTATAGGGATTGCATTATTTTTTGAAGTAGGATTAGTATTATTAATTCCGATTGTATTTGCAATTTCAAGAGAATTAAAAGTTTCTATCTTATATCTCGGTATTTCGATGGCAGCTGCTTTATCTGTAACACACGGATTTTTACCACCACACCCAGGACCAACTGCTATCGCTGGTGAATTGCATGCAAACATCGGTGAAGTATTACTTTACGGTTTTATGATAGCGGTTCCAACGGTTGTTTTAGCTGGACCTGTATTTACTAAGCTTGCAAAAAAACTAGTACCTGAGGCGTTCACAAAAACCGGTAATATTCAATCATTAGGTGAGCAGAAAGTATTTAAACTTGAAGAAACCCCTGGTTTTGGAATCAGTGTTTTTACCGCTTTACTGCCTGTTCTTTTAATGGCAGTCGCTACAATTATTACTTTGTTGCAAAAAACAATGGGATTCAAAGATAATAGTTTACTAGCAACGATCGAGTTTATTGGGAATGCGGATACTGCCATGTTGATATCCTTACTAGTTGCAATCTATACAATGGGATTGGCAAGAAATATTCCAATCAAAAACGTGATGGAATCTTGTACAACAGCGATCTCGAATATTGGGATGATGCTCTTAATTATTGGTGGAGGCGGCGCTTTCAAACAAGTATTAATTGATGGCGGCGTTGGTAACTATGTAGCCGAATTATTCAAAGGAACTTCATTATCACCAATCTTGCTCGCATGGATTATCGCTGCCATCTTACGTATTTCATTGGGGTCTGCTACGGTTGCTGCATTAACAACTGTCGGTTTAGTGATTCCGATGTTAGGGCAATCTGATGTTAACCTTGCTTTAGTTGTCCTTGCAACAGGGGCTGGTAGTTTAATTGCTTCACACGTGAATGATGCTGGTTTCTGGATGTTCAAAGAGTACTTTGGTTTAAGCATGAAAGAAACATTTGCAACATGGACGTTACTTGAGACTATCGTTTCTGTAGCCGGATTAGGGTTTACTTTATTACTAAGTTTATTTGTATAGATCTTTCTAAACAGTAAAAGGGATACGGAAGCTGTTTAATGTGATTTTTCATAATTAACCGGTTAATTTTCATGATTGATTAATAAGGATGACAATTTCTCTTTATTTTTTAACTTGATAGTGATGTGCCGTGTCCCAATAACCTTTTGTACGAATAATGGCGGAGCCTATTGAAATGAAAAAGTTGGATTATTTGATTAAAGTGTTATTTTAAGTATATATACTATAATACAGAGTAACATACATGGAAAGGAACGATAGAATATGGAAAAGTTACAAATTGGAGTTGTTGGTGTGGGCGTTATGGGAAAAAGCCTCGCACTTAACTTTGAGAGCAAAGGGTATTCTGTTGCCCTATATGATATTTCAAAGGAAAAAGTTGATGAAACCATTGAGGAAAACCGTGGTAAAAACTTAGTTGGTACTCATATAGTTGAAGAGTTTGTTAACTCACTTGAATCACCTAGAAAGATTTTATTAATGGTTAATGCGGGGGAAATTACAGATAAAGCGATTGATTCTCTAGTCCCTCACCTCGATAAAGGTGATATTTTAATTGACGGTGGTAATACATACTTTGTCGATACAATTCGCCGAAATAAACGTCTTGCCGAAGAAGGAATCAATTTCATCGGGGCAGGTGTGTCAGGCGGCGAAGAGGGTGCATTGAAGGGACCATCTATTATGCCAGGCGGACAGAAGGATGCATACGAAAAAGTAAAGGATATGCTTGAAAACATCTCTGCAAAAGTGAATAACGAGCCTTGCTGTTCTTATATCGGACCTAATGGGGCAGGACACTATGTAAAGATGGTTCACAATGGTATTGAGTATGGAGATATGCAATTAATTTGTGAAGCATATTTCTTCTTGAAACAAACACTAGATTTGACTGCAGAAGAGTTCCATGAAATATTTGCTGAATGGAATAAAGGTGAACTGAACAGCTATCTAATTGAGATTACAGCCGATATTTTCAAGAAGAAAGATGAAGAAACTGGTAAGCCATTAGTGGATGTTATTCTTGATACTGCAGGACAAAAGGGTACAGGGAAATGGACAAGTCAAAGCGCACTTGATTTAGGTATCTCTCTGCCTATTATCACGGAATCTGTATTTGCACGTTGCATTTCTGCTTTAAAAGAAGAGCGTGTGAACGCAAGCAAAGTTTTATCTGGCCCTAAAGATAAAACAGCAATTGGAGTTGAAAAAGCCGAATTAATTGAAGCGGTGCGCCAAGCTTTATATATGAGTAAAATTTGTTCTTATGCACAAGGATTCACGCAATTGAAGGCAGCTTCTGAGGAATATGATTGGAACCTTGATTTCGGTAGCATTTCTATGCTTTGGAGAGGCGGATGTATTATCCGTGCTGCCTTTTTACAGAACATTAAAGAGGCTTATGAGACTAACACTGACCTACCGAACCTTTTACTTGATCCATACTTTAAAGAAATTGTAGAGTCATATCAAGGTGGATTACGCCAAATTATCTCAATGGCGGTACAACAGGGCATTCCGATACCTGCATTTTCAGCAGCAATTTCTTATTATGACAGCTATCGTACTGCCAAACTACCTGCAAACTTGTTGCAAGCGCAGCGCGATTATTTTGGAGCGCATACGTATAAACGAGTAGATAAAGAAGGTACATTCCATACAAAATGGATATAAAATAATAAATGGACTAAGATTAAATTCTTAGTCCATTTTTCATTCCACAATTCGTAGGCTATAAGACTCCCACTGATGGAATTTCACTTTTATTTATCTGAATTTTCCATTAGCATTTTAAGTATCTGTGAACAATTTCCTTTATTATGACAAAAAGAGACGAGAGATTTATGGACATTACAAGGGGGCATATGGATGAAAGTGAGTGAAAAAACATATTTAAGTATAGAAGAGATTATTTCATTACCAACCTTATCAAGTACCAATATAAGCGATGATGGCAAAAATGTAGCATTTGTTAAGAGGACAGTTAACTGGAAAGACAATACATATAGAAATCATGTATGGATATATGAAAAAGGTAAAGGGCAGAGTTATCCATTAACAAATGGGGATATAGATAGTACATGCCCGTTATGGTCTCCAAATTCTAGGGGTATTGCATACCTTAGCCCTGTTGGTAATGAGGGAAATCAAATCTTTGTTAAGTCATTAGATAGTTATGGTGGGGTGCAAATTACTAATGAGGAAGAAGGGATCAGTACATTCAAATGGGATCCTACCGGTAAAGGTTTTTATTATATTGCACAGTCAAAAGAATGTGAGGAAATAAAGAAACGTAAGGACCTATATGGAGATTTTCAACATGTAGGTAAGGAACATCAGAATAATTGTTTATGCTACATTGAAATAGAAAAGGTGATACAAAATGATAAAGAGGAACGAGAGATTAACGGTGTTTATCAATTAACTGGTGGTAAGGATTTTTATATCCATGGATTTGATATTTCAAATGATGGGAAAAATATTGTATGTATGGCTACCCCAAGCCTAAACGATCATATGAATGGTGACCTATACATATTAGATGTTGAAGCTGGGGAACTGCAAAAGATGAATGTAGATAGGTTGTTGGGCGGGAGCGTTTGCTTTTCTCCTGAGGGCAGCAAAATATGTTACTCAGCAAGCATAAGAGAGAAGGAGTATTATAGAAACCATATACAAGAAAGTACATTAGAGATATATGATATGAATACTGGGGAGGTACTTCAGCCTCTAACAAACTTTGATAGTACGGTTATGCCATTACAGTGGACAGCTAAAGGAATTTTAATTAGATGGCAGGATAAAACAAATTACCTTATTGGTTTGCTAGCTGAAGATGGCACTGTGGAAACATTAAGCGAAAAAGTAGATGGCTTTATAATGGATGCCTCTATAACAAGAGATGGAAATCATATAACCTATAATAAGGCTATAACAAATGAAACCTTTGAAATCTATTTGGATGATAAAAAAATAACGAATGAAAATAGCTTTTTCGAAGGGAAGCTTAAAAGCAACAGGGAAATCATCTCATGGCAAAGTAGTGATGGTCTTGAAATAGAGGGTGTTTTATCAACACCAGTAGAGTTTGACGCAAATAAAAAGTATCCTTTATTAGTAGTAATTCACGGTGGTCCGGCTTGGGCATCCTTTCCGATATTTTCAGACTGCTTCAATGAGAAATATCCAATTGAACAGTTTGTTGAAAAGGGCTTTATCGTTTTAGAGCCAAACTATAGAGGAAGTTCTGGTTATGGTAATGAATTTTTAAAAGCAAACTATAGAAAACAAGGATTTGCTGATTACGATGATGTTATATCTGGAGTGGATGAACTAATTGAAAAAGGGATGGTAGATAAAGATAGAGTAGGAGTTATGGGATGGAGTAACGGAGGATATATATCAGCTTTCTGTTCTACATTTAGTAGTAGATTTAAAGCTATTTCAGTTGGGGGAGGAATTACGAACTGGAGTACCCATTATGTAAATACAGATATCCCTTACTTTATTAGAATGTATTTAGGAAATACTCCATGGAATGATCCAAATATATATAAGAGAACATCACCAATGACATATATTAAATCAGCATGTACACCTACCTTAATTCAACATGGGGAAATGGATGTAAGAATACCAATTACAAATGCATATGAGCTATATCAAGGGTTAAAGGATATGGAAGTTGATACAGAATTAATTATATTTAAAGGAATGGCATATAGTTCTGACCAACCAGGAGTTCATGTGGCTATTATGAAGCAGAACTTGATGTGGTTTTCACATTATATTCTTGGAGAAAGTATGGAGGGTTTTAGTACTATATAATGGATATCCGCACAGGGATTATTCGTTGTGCAATCGGGCCAGATTGTTGTAAACTGCAAGTAAACCATTATTGAGAAGATTTAAGTGGTTATAAGGAAGCTTAATTCGGAGGACGAATATGACAGAGAATAAAAATGAGTTATCTGTAGAACAACGTGAAGAACTATTAAAAGTATTACAAGCCCGTTTTGAGAAAAATATGAACCGCCATGAAGACCTTGAATGGGCTAAAGTTGAAGCGAAGCTGGCTACTAATAATGAAAAATTGTGGTCACTTAATGAAATGGAAGTAACAGGCGGTGAGCCGGATGTTGTTGGTTATGATGAAGAGAAGGACGAGTATACTTTCTATGATTGTTCAAAGGAGAGTCCTAAAGGGCGCAGAAGTCTCTGTTATGATCTGAAAGCGTTAGAATCAAGAAAAAAACATAAGCCAGAAAATAATGTTATTGATGTTGCAAATGCTATGGGTATTGAACTATTAACAGAAGAACAATATCGGGAATTGCAAAAACTTGGAGATTTTGACATGAAATCATCAAGTTGGGTACAAACACCTTCAGATATTCGAGAACTCGGTGGTGCGCTATTTTGCGATTATCGCTTCGGGCATGTTTTCGTGTATCACAATGGGGCAGATTCTTATTATGCTGCCAGAGGTTTTCGTGGCTCGTTAAGAGTTTAAATTTGGAGTAAACAAAAAAGAGCCTATACGCAGGCTCTTTTTCTTATTTATATTTTAAGAGTAAACCGTTACTACGCAGTTTTGCTTAATTTATATGTTCCGTGGCTGTTTTTACGGAAAAGTTTTGGGAAAACATAGCCATCTAATCCAATACGTCCGGCGTTCTGTCCTGCAACTAAAATGAACATAGTTAAAATAAGCAGGTTTGGGTTTACACTAACAGTTCCGCTTAATAAAAATGCAAGATTCATTATGATTCCGAAAAATGCAGCTGTTTTTGTTAATCCGCCTAAAATCAAACCTAGACCTACTAAAATTTCTCCCCATTGAACTAAAAAGCTAAATAGGTCTGCATTTGGAAGAACAAAGTGTTGAAGGAAATCTGCCCACCAACTTTGTACGGCAGGGTGGTCACCTGATGCTTGAGCAATAGCACCCTTTAGAAAACCACTTGCGTCAAAAGATTGTCCAAAGACTTTGCCGATTCCAGCAGCGAGCCATGTATATCCTATGTAAAGTCGTAAAAATAATAATATGAAAGCAGCACGTTTATCAGTTCTTAAAAAATTGATAACCATTGAAATCCCTCCAATATTGTATTTACAAGTTTATTATATATCCATTGTGAAAAAATTCACAATGGATAAAGTGTGAACAAATATATGATTTTTTATTTATAAAATTGCACCTAAAATATTATGAAGTTTATTTTTGAAAATTAAGCAATAAATGAGAGATGGGAGCTATCTATTGTAGCGGATAGCTCCCGTAGTAAACAGTTTTATGTGTGTTCTTTAAGTTCATCTGGGCGTTCCTTATTATTTCTCCGGTTTTATATAAGGAACAACTTGTGCAGTAACCCCTACAGAAGCACCGCGAACAAAGTCTTGGTTTTCTAATACCTTAAAGTTTTCCGTTTTCCCAGTTAGCATAACCCCTAAGATTTTCACTTGATCAAATGGTTTGTTCTTGTTTGCTTTTAAAAACTTCTGGATATCTTCGTCATATCCATCGTCATCGTATTGTTTAAGGGAGTCAAAGAACCTTTTGTACGCTTCTTCAGGCTCTTTTTCTGGATCAAATCCGTAAACTTGCATACCGGCAGGACCTTTGCTTTCGTCTTTAATAGGTGAGACCATATATAGCCATACGATATTTAAGTTGTCTGGTATTTTTGTTTGAATTTCTTTTAATGTATAAGGTTGATTGAAAGAGATAGCAACTTCCGCTACATAGTTTTCCATTGTTGAAACGGCACTTAATTCATTTTTGACTCCATTATGATATTCTTTGATAGCCGGATTATAAAATGTAGCAACTTTATTTTTCGTTTGTTTATCATAATTATAAGCCTCTTTACTAGAGCTAGACCAATAAGATCCTGGTATTAACTCGTTGTAATCGATATTAGAGCGAAACCAATCGTAAGAGCTTGTCAGTGTATTCCATCGTACTACGTAACCGTTAATGTTTTTAGAGCGATTAGATACGATATTGCCGCCAAACATAGAAGAATTACTCGTTACTTGAGAATCAATTTGCACATTCGGTTCTGCAATTGCGTTATGTAAAAAGAGATGTTCGTGCAGCTTCGTAGAACTTTTCGCTGCGAAGTAATTGCCAACCTTGTACATTATAGGAATCAGCATGACTACAACGATAATAGAAGTAATAATGATTTTAAGTAACTGTTTCCTTTTAGCTTTTTTTAATGCATCTTTTAAAGAAGTATCCATTAAGTTTTTCCTCCTACTGTAGAATGAATTGTTTTACGTGCACGATGTAATTTTTGTTTAACACTGTTCACTTGAATATCTAGTATTAAGGCGATTTCTTCATATGAAAAATCATAATAATATTTTAAAAAGAAGGCTTCTTTATATTCTAGTTTTATATCTTTTAATAGATAGAAAATCTCATCTTTATTTAAAACAGCATCTAATTCTCGGTCTGTATATTGTAGTTTTGAATAAATCTCTTCAGTTAAATAGATGTTTTGCTGCTCTTTTTTTCTCTTCAAGTCAATGTATTCGTTTAATGCAACCCTAAAAAACCATGGACGTATGTTATTCTCTGTTAGGTCATCTAGCAACGTATATACTTTATAGAAAGTATTTTGGATGATGTCTTCTGCGTCTTCTTTTATAGCCCCTTTCGCTAGTAATAGTTTGAACACTTCCTCCCCTAAATTGATAAGATAGGAGGTCAATATATTTTCTTTTCCCATCATTTTTCCCCCCTATACTTATACAACGGATAGGTAATCATAAATGTATACACTTAAATGAAAGTTTTGTTCTTGATACAAATAGAAAAGGCATATAACAATCATATGTTATATGCCTTTTCTATTATATATTTAGTAATTTATTTAGGTAATGTAAACTTAGCTTTTTTACCTTGTGAAATATCTTTAGCTTCTTTATTTCTCATAGGTCCTAACTCAATCTCAAAGCTTTTATCTTTCCAAATCTTCTCATACTGCTCTTGATCTAAAATAAATACTTGCAGTAACTCTCCAGATGTTCCCGTTTTGACTGAAGCGTTATAGTCGTAATTTAGTAGCATACCTTCATTAATCGTATATTGTGTACCATCATTTACTCTCAATGTAGAGCTTATAGGAGATAGTGAAACGTCTTGAGTATCTTTGTTATCAAGCTTGAATTTCACCGTTAATAGAACAATACCGTTTTTGAAATTTGCAAAGCGCGGTGCTTCGACGGAATTTGGTGTGAATTGAGTAAATTGGTATCCATCTAATGTAACATGAACAGCGCCTAATTCTTGGCTGTTATTAATACTTGATTTCTCTTTTAACATTTTTTTATCGCCCATGTTATTAGCTGTAGCTTTATCTTGGTAGAAAGCTTTATCTGTTGCAACCTTTTCAGCACCTTGTTTGTTTAAACTTAATGAAAAGCTTCCGGGACTGCCGATTGGAGCATCGAATTTTCCTTTATTAGCTTGTGCAGTTGGGACTGTGACTGAGACTGTTGAGAGACTTGAAATTTTTGCTAGATCATCTTTTCCAAATGGATACGCGATATAACCAGAAATAGTTTCTCCTGCTTTTACTAAGTAATCATTCGTTGGAGCAAGCTTAGTTGGCAGTTGATCTTCTTTTGGAATTAAATCTTTATAGTTACTATATACTTTCTGCGCACCAGTAAACGATATGTCCAATGCTGGCATATAATAAATATCTTTAGCTGAACTATTTTTTACGCTATAGTTCACAAGAATGACTCCGCCCTCTGTTTGACGGTTAAATGGAATGTTAAAGTCCGTATGGAATCCATTTAATTCAACTAATGTATAACTGTTCATCGATACTGAAATATCTTCAGATTTATAGACTTGTGGTTCCTTATTTTCAAAAAGAACTTTTGTTTTTCCGCCTGTTTCTTTTTCCATGTAGGAAATAAGTTTAGAATAATCGCTGGAGCTAGTAGCGGTATTTTCCGTCTTTTTATCTTCAGTTTTCTTGTCTTCGGATTTTTTTTCTTCAGGTTTATTTTCTTTTGTTGTATCCGTTTTTTCTGTTTTGTTTTCTTTGGCTGCATTTTCTTTTTGTTCTTTATTTGTCGTATCGCTTTGACCACAGCCGGTTATTACAAAAGCTGCTACGATTACTGCAGAAAATAAAGAAAGTAATTTTTTTGACATGTTTCTTCCCCCTATTTGTTTAAAACTAAACTCTCACATTAGCCCCACGTTTTATTATAAGAAGGCTAGTCAATATTTACCAGTGTTTTTTCTGATTATTTCCATTATTTAAATATTGTAATATAATAAATTTGATGGAAGTTTGGAATGGAATATTGGTTTTTATTTTTTTATCATTTGAAATATTACACCATATTGTTATGATAGAAATAGAGGTATATGGAAAGGAGACAAGGACTCAATATGTGGATGAACTTGTAATGATTAGAAATTAGATAGATGAATTTTTCTCTCATAAGTGAGGGGTTATTTGGCTATCTGTAAATCATGCAAGGACTGCATATTTGGCTTGTGCGTCCCCTTTGTAAGGATAGATACTTATGTGGGGAAATTCATATCTCTTATATAAAATATGCGTCCTTTAAAATTGGAGGAGTATATGATGAATCAATTAAAAGATAAAGTAGCAGTTGTTACAGGTGTAAGTCGTTTAGATGGTATAGGCGCAGCAATTTGTAAAGAATTAGCTGAGGCTGGATACAATATATTTTTTACGTATTGGACAGAGTATGATAAAGAGATGCCTTGGGGCGTTGATCAAAGTGAACAAATACAATTACAAGAAGAGTTACTAAAAAACGGTGTGAAAGTATCGAGTATGGAGTTAGATTTAACTCAGAATGATGCACCGAAAGAGCTTATAAATAAAGTTACTGAACAACTAGGCTACCCTCATATATTAATTAATAATGCAGCGTATTCTACGAATAATGATTTCTCTAATTTGACTGCTGAAGAATTAGATAAGCACTACATGGTCAATATTCGTGCGACTACATTATTAAGTAGTCAATTTGCCCGAGGATTTGATAAGAAATCTGGTGGTAGAATTGTGAATATGACTTCGGGGCAATTTCAAGGGCCTATGGTTGGAGAACTGGCGTATGCAACAACGAAGGGGGCTATTGATGCTCTAACTAGTACGTTGTCAGCAGAAGTAGCTCATTTAGGAATAACAGTGAATGCAATTAACCCAGGTCCAACTGATACAGGCTGGATGACTGAAGAGATAAAGCAAGGATTAAAACCAATGTTTCCTTTTGGCAGAATTGGTGAGCCAAAGGATGCAGCAAGACTCATTAAGTTTTTAGTAAGTGAAGAAGCAGAGTGGATTACGGGACAAGTTATTCATTCAGAAGGTGGATTTAAAAGATAAGAAGAAGGTATCTCATCCTGGTGAGATACCTTCTTTTTTAATCTTTCTTCAACCTTCGTGCAATACCATTCCCTAAAGACTGTAATCCTTGAACGAGGATAATTAAAATAAAGACAGTTGCATACATTACTTCAGGTTCATAGCGTAAATGTCCGAAGCGATATGCTAAGTCCCCTAGTCCACCAGCACCTACAAGGCCAGCCATTGCTGTTGCGCCGATTAAGCCAATCGTTGCAATTGTTAATCCAAGTACAAGGGAGGGACGAGCTTCTTTCACCATAACGTGCCAAATAATTTTTATAGTAGAAACGCCCATCGCTTGATAGGCTTCAATCACACCACGATCTACTTCTAATAATGCGGTCTCCATCAATCTTGCGATATAGGGAGCAGTGAAGACGACAAGCGGTACGATAACACCTTGCACACCAATGGATGTTCCCATTAGAAATTTTGTAAAAGGTAGAATGAAGAATAATAGAATGATAAATGGAAGAGAGCGAATGATATTAATAATTGTATTAAGAATTGGATAAATGATTTTGTTTTCTCGCTGTCCACCAGGTCTCGTTAAAACAAGTGTGACACCAAGTGGCAGTGCAATAAGGATCGAGATGAGTAATGAAATAGATGTCATTTGAAAAGTTTGTATGGTCGCCTCCCATATAACTTTACCCCATTCATCCAAAAAGGACTTGTTTTCCATGGCCTGTTCTACCTCCTTCTACGATGATTCCCTGTTCTTGTAAAAATGATAAAGCACGGTTGATTTCATTTTGTTCCCCTTGCATATGAATGATAAGTTTCCCGTATGCTTCATGTTTTAATTGAGTAATATTACCGGATAAAATATTCGGATATACTTGGAATCGTTTTGTAGCGACAGCTAATGCTGGTTCTCCTGAAGAATTTCCTATAAAAGAAAGAGTTACAATTTCACCAGTAGTTTGAAGTTCTTTTTGTACATCTTCTGGAATTTTTGCTGCAAATGCACTATTTACAAATTTCTTCGTTGTTACATGTTGTGGGTTTGTAAAAATATCTTTCACAGTCCCGCTTTCAACTACTGTTCCATGTTCCATAACAGCAACTCGGTCGCATATACGCTGGATGACATTCATTTCATGTGTAATTAATAAAATTGTAATCCCGATTTCCTCATTAATCTTTAATAATAGGTCAAGAATAGAATCAGTTGTTTCTGGATCTAAAGCGCTCGTTGCTTCATCACTTAATAACACTTCCGGTTCATGTGATAGTGCACGCGCGATGGCTACACGTTGTTTCTGGCCACCAGAAAGTTCACTTGGATAGGCGTCTTTTCGATTAAAGAGATCGACAATACGTAAATACTTTTCTACCCTTTTTTCAATTTCTACTTTTGGAATGCCAGCAAGGCGTAAAGGTAGTGCGATATTTTCATAGACGGTAACGGTTTTAAGTAAATTGAACCCTTGAAAAATCATCCCGATTTTTTGTCTCGCTTTTGCTAGTTCTTTTGTAGACAGTGTTGTTAAATCTTGCTCGTTTACAATAATATTTCCTGTTGTTGGTTTTTCTAATAAATTTACACAGCGAATTAATGTACTTTTGCCAGCGCCACTATATCCAATGATTCCAAATACTTCGCCCTTTTTTACTTGGAGGGAAGTAGACTTAAGAGCTTCCACATTCCCCTTTTTTGTTGTAAATACTTTGGATACATTTTTTAATTCAATCATTATCGTCAGCTCCTACCAAGACGGTAAAACAGAACCATCAAATTTTTTCTCGATAAATTCTTTTACTTCTTTAGATTGATAAGCTTTCTTTAATTTATTTACAACAGCATCATCTTTATTTTCAGTACGAACAACGACCCAGTTTACATATGGTGAATCTTTTCCTTCACGGAAGATAGAATCTTTCGCAGGGCTTAATTTTGCACCTAATGCAAAGTTTGTATTAATGGCAGCTGCTTTTACTTCACTTAGTTGTGTTGGTAATTGAGATGCCTCTAATTCAACGATCTTTAAATTTTTTGGATTTTCAATTACATCTTTTGCAGTCGCTTTTTCTGTCGCTTTTGGATCAACTTTTAAAACACCTGCTTTTTCAAATAGTTTTAAAGCTCGAAGTTCATTCGTTGGATCATTCGGTACAGCAATTGCATCGCCCTCTTTTAATTCTTTTACATCCTTTAAGCTTTTTGAATATACGCCCATAGGGAATGTTACTGTTGAAAATACTTCAGTTAATTTCATATTACGTTCAGCTTTAAATACGTCTAAATATGATTTCGTTTGATAGCTATTTACATCAAGGCTTTTTTCATCGAGGGATACGTTCGGTGCTACATAATCATTAAATACTTTTATATCAATTTCGAGACCGTCTTTCGCTGCTACTTCTTTTACCTTTTCAAAAATTTGTTCATGTGGCCCTCCTGTTACACCGACAGTAATCTTTTTCTCATCTAACGCTTTTACTTCTTTATCTGAACTCCCGCTACATGCGCTTAATAATAATACAGCCCCACTTACAATGCTTAATAATACTTTCTTCATCTATAATTCCCCCTTAAATATACGTTCCAAAATAAAAAGCACCTCTCAAAAATAAGAGAGGTGCCGAATAGACAAAATAGATTCCTCTCTTATCTTCCAAAACGAGAACTCGTTTTGCAGGAATTAGCACCTTAGCTTATACGTTATAAGCTCGGTTGCCGGGCATCATCGGGCCAGTCCCTCCGCCACTCTTGATAAGAGTATGTGTATGTAGTTTTTTTAATATGGTACTAATAGTAAATCTTACAAAAAGAATTGTCAACGTTATTTTCTGAATATATTTTATTTTAAGGTAATCGAAACGTTCCCCTTTTTATGCCCTTTTTCTACATATATATGAGCTTCAGCAATTTCTTCTAATCGGTAAGTTCTATCAATAACAGGCTTTAAATTTTCTGTTTCAGTTAGTTTTTTTAGTAGAAACATATCTTCTTTACTTACCTTTGCCATCATTCCATTAACAGATACATATATTCCATTAGGTGTTAATACTTGTTTACAAAGGGATTTTTTATATTTTCCAACTGCATCAAATATAACATCATAGTATTCCCCCTGCTTAGTAAAATCTTCTTTCGTATAATCGATTACTTTGTCAGCCCCTAAAGATTGCACGAGTTCAAAATTTGAATGACTACAAACAGCTGTAACGGTTGCGCCGAAATATTTAGCAAGTTGTACGGCAGCTGTTCCTACTGATCCAGATGCGCCATATATGAGTACTTGTTGCCCCCTTTTTATACGGGCCTTTCTTAGGAAGTGTAGTGCCGAAGTTGCGCCAAAGGGAATAACTGCTGCTTCCTCATACGTTACATTGGTAGGTTTTAATGCTACTAATCCACTTTCATGTACACATGTATATTCTGCATAACCACCGACATTAAGCTCTGTTAATGCAAAAATTTGATCTCCTTTTTTAAATTGAGTTACATCTGTTCCTATTTCTTCGATTTCGCCGGATAACTCTACACCGAGTATAGGCTTTCTCGGTTTTCTAAAACCTAATATGATTCGCATAGGAATCCAAAATAAGAGAGGGCTATTAAACCCACGTATTCTACAATCTCCAGTCGTTACACTCGTTGCGTGGATCTTGACTAATACTTCGTTCTTTTTAGGTATAGGTTTCTCTATATTTTGAAGCTGAAGAACGTTAGGTGGTCCATACTGTGTGCAAATGATCGCCTTCATAATGACCTCCTGAAATGAGTTGTCGTTATTTACATCATATTTAAACTCTTCATTAAACATGTCGCTATATAGCGAATATAGATTGAAATTTATATAGATTTCATAGGAAAAGAGATGATATTATTTTGGGAAAGGGGGGCGGAATTATGAAAAAAATTATTTTTATTTCAAGTTTAGTGCTTGCAATCAGTCTAGGGGTAGGATGTAGTAATGAGAAAACAGCAAAGACGGATGAGCCGAAAAAAGAATCCGTTCAAAAAGAAAAGGAATTAACGGCGAAAGATGTTTTCAAGAAAACGAATGAAGCTTTTAAAAATGAAGAACATGTAACGATGACATATGGTGTAGGGGTAAAAGCTGAGGGAACAGAGATGGATATATTAAAGGCTAAGATGCAATTAGAGCCAAAGACAAAGAATTCTCGTTCTGAAATGAATATTTCCGGTACAGATGTTGTAGTGTATACTGTGGATGGTAAAGTTGCTGGTGAGGTAAAAAACCCTAATACAGGAGAAGTTATAACCGTACCAGAGGAGCAATTAAACGCTGGTGGAATGAAAGCGACTCAAGATATTATAGATAAATTAGAAGTACCGGAAGTAGTTTTAGATAAAATGAAGCTGGAGAAAAGCGGAGATAAATATAAACTGAAATTTACATTAAAAGGGCAAGAAACAGAAAGTATGTTAACTAGCATGGATGAAACGCAGAAGAAAATGTTACAAGCACAAAACGCGAAGATAGAAGAAGTGGATGCAGAATATATCATTACAAAAGATTTTAAATATGAATCAGCAAAGATAGACATGATTATGAGTAGTAATGGCAAGGATAAAGCACACATTATTACGAACGCAAAATATACGTCGTATGAAAAGTTTGACCCAATACAATTGCCAGCAGCAAAGTAACAGTTTTGATAAGGAGGGACCTAAAATAAGGTCCCTCTTTTTTGTATTCTTTCTTCATAGGAAAATAGGTACAATATAAAGAGGAAAAGATGTAGAAGAGGAGAGTGTCATTTGAAAAAAGGAAAGATAGCGGTGGTCATTGTAGCATATACAGTGTTGCTTGCAACGTCTGTACATACATATAAAAAACAACTCGATCATCCTATTATGAGTGATGTAGGTAAATTGCTTCCGACAAAAATAAAACGTGTTGAAAGTGCTACTGATGAGCAATCGTTAATAAAATTAGTGCAAGATGCAAATGTTTCTGGAGAGAAGATTTCTATTGCTGGTATGCAACATAGCCAAGGCGGACAGACGTATTATCCACATGGTACGATGCTTGATATGAAAGGGTATAATAAAATATTAGAATTTGATCCAGAGAAGAAGCGCATTACAGTTCAAAGTGGTGTCACGTGGAATGATATTCAGAAGAAAATAAATCCATATGGTCTTGCTGTTCAGGTGATGCAATCGCAAAATATTTTTACGGTTGGTGGTTCATTAAGTGTAAATGTACATGGTCGTGATATTCGTCATGAGGCATTGATTGATACAGTCGAATCATTTCGATTACTAATGGCAGATGGCACTGTACGTAATGTAAGTAGAGAAGAGAATGCGGATTTATTTCCTTACGTCATTGGCGGTTATGGGTTATTTGGTGTCATTTTAGATGTGACTTTAAAGTTAACAAATGATGAATTATATGAAACGCATACGAAAATGCTAGATTATAAAGAATACACGTCTTATTTCAAAGAAAAAGTGAAAAAAGATGCTAATGTTCGTATGCACTTAGCTCGTATTTCTGTTGCTCCAAATTCATTCTTAAGAGAAATGTATGTGACAGATTATACATTGGCACAAAATCAAAATATGAGGGAAGAGTATAGTGAACTAAAAGAAGAAACTATTATAGCAGCGCCGAAATTTTTACTTGGATTATCACGCTATAGTGATTGGGGAAAGAATACGTTTTGGGATATACAAAGAAGTTATTTCGAACGTACAGATGGAAAGTATGAGACGCGAAATAATGTTATGAGGTCAGATAGTGCCTTTATGGAATATGAAAATCCGAATAGGACAGAGGTGTTACAAGAATATTTTGTGCCTATAGATTCTTTTACGGAATACATAGATGATTTACGTAACGTATTAAATGAAGAAGAGTTTAATTTGCTTAATATTACGATTCGTTACGTGGAAAAGAATGAAAATGCAGTTTTATCCTATGCGAAAGATGATATGTTTGCACTGGTTCTTTTAATTAATCAAGGGCGTTCTGAAAATGAGATAAAGAAAACAGAGGATGTTATTCAGAAGATGATTGATGTTACGTTAAAGCATAACGGTAGTTATTATTTACCGTATTATTCTTATCCAACGAAAGAGCAGTTAAAGAGAGCATATCCTCGTATAGAAGAGTTTCTTCAGAAGAAAAAAGAAGCGGATCTAAAAGAGAGATTTGTGAATTTATTTTATAGGGAGTATACGAAATGACATATAGAAGATTTGTAGCTTCACAAAGCATCATTATGATGGCTGGAAGTATGGTATTTCCTTTTTACATTCTATTGCTTCGGAATGTTGGAAATAGCTTCTCACAGTTTGGCTGGGCATATGGCTTATTTGCCTTAACTTCAGCTCTAGTATATCCGTTAGTTGGAAGAATCTCTGATAGAGTAGGTGATAGAAAGTTACTAATTATATACGCCTGGTCTATGGCAATATTAATGCTTTGTTTTCCTATTGCAACAGAAGTATGGCATGTATACATTCTTCAAATTTTAATGGGTATTTTAGGGGCTGTGCAGCGTAATACGGAGAAGACTTCGTTAGCACGAAAAGTTGTACAAGAAAATGCTGGTTATGAGATTGGAAAATATCATGTGTGGACATCGATTGGAGGAGCAGTAGCAATTATTGCAACAGGATATTTAGTAGATTTCTTTACGATCGGCACGATTTTTTATATTGCATCTATCTTATATGTAGTGAGCGGAGTTGTACTAAGTAGTAAAAAAATATAACAATTCCCATTTTTACCTGAATAACCTTTATTTGTTATACTAAAGGGGAAGACAAAAGAAAAGGGGACATTGCCTTTGATGAAATTTTTAATTTTAGCTATTCTCACTTTGTTTTTGATTCCATGGACAAGAAGAAGCGGTAGTAAACTTCGAGCAGTGGATAAGAAAGGGGATGAGAAGGTTGTAAAGGGTAAGAAATCATCTATTTTAGTTATTCCATTTTTATTTTGGATAGGTATTGCAATCTATGAATATTTTTGGCTAATTGATGATCGAGCAGATTCAATTCTTACTCATTATTCTGTTGCAGTAGCGATTTTAATTGGGCTTGTTTTATTTTCCCAAGATCAAATAGGTAAATTAGAAGGCACGTTAAAAGGACTTCTAATGTTTGTTTTACTTGCAAGTTACGGCTACTTTGGTTATTTGCACGATATAGTAATCTCGCAAAAGAAATATGATTCTGTTGTAAAGGTAGAGAAAGATATTTCAGAGCCATTTACTGAAAATGATCAGCCATTTACAGTGCCGCCAAAGACAGCGGAGAATAAGATGAAAAAAGTATTTGGGGATATTCCGAAAGTAGCTTATTTTGAGCTAGGAGAATTAACGCCACAAATGGTAAATGGCGAGGCTTTATATGTAGCACCGATTGAAGTTTCAGGATTTTTTAAAGCACGTAAAGCTGAGACAATTCCAGGGTACGTCACGATGTCAGGTACGAATCCTGATGCAGAAGCAAAGCTGCACCTTGGTTATAAAATGAAATACGTGCCAAGCATGTTTTTCGGAAATCATTTAGAGCGTGTGGTAAGGAAAGCAGAACCAAATTTAATCTTTAAAGGGAAACCTAAATTCGAAGTGGATGATAAAGGGAAACCGTATTATACAATGACGTACGGTGAATTTATTTCGGGAAGATCCGGATTCGAAGTAGAGGGCGTTGTAGTAGTAGACGCACAAACAGGTGAAGTGAAAAGATACGATAAAGGAAAGGCACCTAAATTTGTTGATGGTGTATTAAATCACGAGACCGCATCTACATTAAATACGTATTTCGGTAAGTACATTCACGGATTTTGGAATACAAAATTCTCGCAAACGGACATGAAGATTCCGACTGAGTGGGGAACGAAAGAAGGAGTTACACCAATCTTCGGTAAGGATGGAACGTTATATTACTTTACTGATTTCACCTCTCCGAAAGAGGGAGTAGATTCTGCACTAGGTTATTCACTTATCGATGCGCGTACAGGTAAGTTGTATTACTATAACGGAAAAGAAGTAAAGGGAATTATGGATGGTTCGGCTGCTTCGGAAGTCGTGGATAATTCCTTTAAGAGAGAGAAATGGCATGGAACGATGCCGGTTATTTATAACGTGTACGGTAAACCTTCTTGGATTGTACCTGTTATTGATGATGGAGGGTTAGTGCGTGCCCATACGGTTATCTATGCTTCTAATGCGAAAATATTTGCAACAGGTTCGACGCAAAAAGAAGCGCTTGAGAATTATAAAAATGCGCTGAGTGGAAGCGGAGATTCATTTAGACCGACTTCAAATGGAAAAGAGGCGCAAAAAGAAGGCGTTGTACAACGTGTATATAAAGAAAAATCAGGTGAAAATACAATTGTTTATGTACTGTTGGAGAACGAACAAAAAGTGTTTATGATACCTGCGAAAAAGTTCCCATATGCTATGTTTACAGAAGTGGGAGATCCAATTCAAATCACATATTTAGATACAGGAGAGGCGATGTCTTCCGTATCTAAATTTACAAATAGTAATTTGAACAAGTAAAGCGATAGAGATTCTATCGCTTTTTTTACAAAATTAAACAGGAAAATACGCTATACTTGACGTATGTGTATGTTGTAACTATAATTGTTACGATTTAGTATGTATAGGAAAGGGTGAACGGAAAAAGTGAATGAAGTTAATCAGGAAATATATAAGCCTGTAAAGATGAACAGGTTATGGATGATTCTTGTATTAGGAACACTTACGGCGATTGGGCCATTATCTATTGATATGTATTTGCCTTCATTACCGAAATTAACGGATGACTTGCAAACAGGTGCATCCCTAGCCCAGCTTACATTAACAGCTTGTTTGCTTGGGCTTTCAGTAGGACAATTATTTGTTGGCTCAATTAGTGATATTTACGGAAGACGCAAACCTCTTATTATTGCTCTCATTATTTATGTTGCTTCTTCTTTACTTTGTGCTGTTGCGCCATCTATTTGGACTTTAGTGTTATTACGCTTCCTACAAGGAGCTTCAGGATCAGCCGGGATTGTTATATCACGTGCAATGGTACGTGACATGTATTCAGGTTCTGAAATGACGAAGTTCTTCTCACTGCTTATGTTAGTAAACGGAGCAGCACCTATTTTGGCACCGATTATTGGGGGACAATTATTACAGTTTACAACGTGGCGCGGTGTTTTCATCGTTCTTGGAGCAATTAGCGTATTCATGTTAATCTCAGCTACTTTCGTATTACGTGAAACATTACCTCCTGAAGAAAGAGAAACAGGCGGTTTGTCAGGGACGTTAGCGACATACGGAAAACTGTTAAAGGACCGTTTGTTTATGGGATATGCATTGTCACAAGGATTAGTAACGGCGGCAATGTTTGCATACATTTCGGGCTCACCATTTGTGTTGCAGAACATATACGGAGCATCACCACAGCAATTTAGTTTATTCTTTGCAATCAACGGTATCGGTATTATTATTGCTAGTCAGGTTACGGGTCGTTTAGCGGGGAAAGTGAATGAGAAGACATTATTTGTCTCTGGTATCATTATTGCAGCTGTTGGTGGTTTATCTTTATTACTGACAATCTTACTAGGGATAGGGTTAATTGGTGTTTTATGCTCGTTATTCCTTGTCGTATCAAGTGTTGGGGTTGTCTCAACAACTGGGTTTTCATTAGCGATGAGAAATCAAAAACAAGCTGCAGGAACAGCATCAGCTTTATTAGGCTTATTACAGTTCATTTCAGGAGCGCTTGTTGCACCGCTAGTAGGTATTGGTGGAAGTAATACCGCATTACCGATGGGTGTTGTAATAGCTCTTTGTGAAATTGGTGCGGTACTATGCTATTTATTTATGGCTAGAAGAAGTGAAAAGCAGTTTGAACTGCAAGCAAGACAAAATTTAGAGGCTTAACAAAAAAGAACTGATTCAAAGGGAATATTTGAATCAGTTCTTTTTTTTATTTCTTTCAAATACCTCATACATATTATTCATGATCGTATCATATAAAACAGCAAGTTTATCCCACACCCAGCGATTACTATCAACTTCTTTTTCCCCGCAGTCGATAATATCGGTATGGTCGGTAATTTTATACGCTTTTTTAACGACAATAGGAGCAATTTTCGGTATACGTGGGATTTCTTTTAAGATATCTGCGAAGTTTCCAATGTAGACATGACCGATGATTTCGATTGTTAATGATTTATCTGATATATTTAGCACTGTATGAAATTGATTTGTATGTTGTTGTTTTAAATATTGGGCTAACTTAAATGGAGCATGCTTCTTTTTTAATACGCGGCGAAGGCTCTCTGTATTTTCGATATGAAGTGATTTTTCGCGAATAAGGACACGAATATCTTCTCCCATAAAAGGCATTGTATTGTACATAGATGATTCTCCTTAAAAACTTACATATGTTTGCGTTATGCATATGTAAGTCTAGCATGGTTTGTTCTTTATGTGTGCTTACAGTTTTGTAAGGTGCTGTAGTAAAGCAGTGCAAAAGTTATTTGTATAAAGTGACGATACTGTGACAAACATGTTGGTATATATATTACGATGTCGTCTTAAGTGTAAAAAGTAGGATGTTCTCGGTATAATAACAAGTAGAGATAAAAGAAACTATAATGAGTAGTAGCTGTAGATAAAAGGAGAAGAAGAGATGAAGAAGGCTTTGGGTATTGCTGTAATGGGAAGTATGATCCTTCTAGCAGGATGTAATGGAAATAAGGATACGAAAGAACCGAAAGAAAAGGTAGAGCAATCTACAGAACAAACAGAAGAAATGAAAGAATACCGTGCAGTACATGAAAAATACGATTTGAAAATGAATAAAGAAATTAATAACGCACTGCAGTTATTTGAAGTAGCAAAAGAAAAGGGCGGTAAGGAAATAACGACTGCTACATATAAAGAAGATGTGCAAAAGGTAACAACGAGCATGTTAGAAGATATTGATCATATACGAAAAGAAATTCGTGTTCCGAAGTCGAAAGAGCAAGAACATGAGGTATATGTCGGTTTCTTGAATGAATCGGAACAAGCAATGAAAAAATTACAGAAATTAGCTAAAGAAGAAGATTCATCGTTGATTCGTGATATAGAAATTAATTTTGCAACAGCATCGACATACTATAAACGTTTTCAAGCAGAAACGAAAAAATAACCTTGCCTATGCAAGGTTATTTTTTCTTCTTGCCATCTCCATCTTCATCTTCATCCTCGGATACTAATATCTTCTGTTCTTCGTGAAATTCAGAAATAGTTTGCCCGGTAATATTATCGAAAGGGGTATAAAAAGAAGTGATACTTTTCTTTTTGATGAAGAGTTTGTAGAAGCCGATGATGACAAGTATAACGATTGTTAAGGGTAATCCTATAGTAGCTAGAAGTAAGGGGTCCATCTTATAACTCCTTTCATATCTTTTTTTATTATAAGCGAAATACGATATAGATAAATAAAAGTGTTAAAAACTGATTTTTCTAAATATATCCAATTTGATTGACTTTTCATTTTTTCAGAATTATAATTCGAAATATACAATTTGAACCAAATAATAATATAGCAATTTACTTATCCAGAGAGGTAGAGGGACTGGCCCTATGACACCTCAGCAGCGGGTTCTGTAATAGGAACACCGTGCTAATTCCAGCAAGCAAGTCTTGAAAGATAAGTGATGGGCCTTTGTTTATTAAGCCTTGATCTTATTTTTTAAGATCAAGGCTTTTTGTATTCTAAAAAAGAGAAAAGGGAGTAATGGAAAAAGTACGTTCATAAAACTAAGTAAATATATGTGTTTAGGGGGTTATTGAAGTGTATGTAATTAAAAAATTATCAGTTATGGTGTTCACGATATGGGTTATTACGACGGTGACATTTCTAATTATGCATATTATTCCGGGGGATCCATTTTCATCAGATGCAAAAATCTTTCCTGAAGAAGTGATCCAAAACATGAGAGCGAAGTATCACCTTGATGAACCGTTATGGAATCAATATGTTGCTTATTTAGACGGCGTAGTTCATTTTGATTTTGGTGAATCTGTTCAATCAACCGGGCAAGGTGTATCAGAAATTATAACAACTGGTTTTGGTCCATCAGCAATTATTGGTTTACAAGCACTTATTATTTCATTGCTAGTCGGAATTGCTGCAGGTACATTTGCTGCTCTCTATCATGGGAAGGTAATTGATTACGGTGTAAGTTTACTTGCCATCCTCGGTATTTCTATTCCGAGTTTTATTTTAGCACCACTATTTATACAAGTATTCGCTATTCAATTCGAGCTCTTACCAGTAGCCTCTTGGGGTACATTTGAACATACGGTATTGCCATCCTTTGCATTAGCGTTAGGACCAATCGCAGTGATTACAAGATTTGTTCGCTCTAATATGATTGAAGTTTTGCAGAGTGATTATATTAAGTTAGCGAGAGCGAAAGGTATACCGATTAAGAAGATTATTATAAGACATGCTCTTCGAAATGCAATTGTTCCAGTGCTTACATTTGTTGGACCATTAATGGCGGGACTTTTAACAGGTACTTTCGTTATTGAAAAGATTTTTTCAATTCCTGGTCTCGGAAAATATTTTGTAGATAGTATTTTTAATCGAGATTATCCAGTGATTATGGGAACAACCATTTTTTATAGTGCACTTTTAATTGTATGTATTTTTATTACAGATATTATTCATCGTATTGTTGATCCACGTATTCGTTCTATTACGTAAGGAGGGAGATGTTTAGATGGGGGCTTATGAAATTAATGACCAGTTATTAACAAATGAAGAGAAAAAAGAATTAACAATAAATAAAGATCAGCAAAAGATTAGCCGAAAGAAAGAAGTGTTTCGTAAGTTTGTATCGAATCCAATCGCAGTTTTAGGATCAGTGACGTTATTACTCATTATTGTTTTTTCACTTGTTGGTGAAAGTTTAACGCCATTTACTGCGAGTGAACAAGTAAAAGAGGCAACAAACTTACCACCTAGTAGTGAGCATTGGTTCGGAACAGATGATTTGGGAAGAGATATATGGGCACGTACTTGGGCTGGCGGGAAAATTTCATTAACAGTTGGATTAGTGGCAGCTGCTCTTGATATAGGACTTGGTGTGCTAATTGGAGGATTTAGTGGATATGTGAGAGGGCGCAATCGCCTTGGGACATTAATTGATGAGTGGATTATACGAGGAATCGAAGTGTTATACGGTATCCCGTATTTATTAATTGTTATTTTACTATTAATTGTTATGAAACCAGGTCTTTTTACCATTATCATCGCCCTTGCATTAACAGGATGGATTGGTATGGCACGTCTCGTTAGGGCGCAAGTCTTATCTTTAAAACAAAGAGAGTTTGTTATTGCAGCGGAGCGATTAGGTACATCACATATGAAAATTATATACGGGCACTTAATTCCGAACTTAACAGGCATTATTATCGTAAATTTATCATTTACAATTCCAGCAGCTATTTTCTCAGAATCATTTTTAAGCTTTATCGGACTAGGAGTGCAATCACCGGCAGCAAGCTGGGGGACGATGACGAATGATGCACTTGGGACATTACTAAGCGGGGAATGGTGGCAGCTATTCTTCCCAGCAATCATGATTGCGCTCATTATGTTCGCATTTAATGCGATTGGTGATGGTTTACAAGATGCAATTGATCCAAAAATCGTAAAACAGAATCGAAAGGAGAAAAAACATGGGACAGCTCTTATCTTTAGAAAACGTAACGTTAGCCGTTGAAAAAGAGAATAGTAAACAAGCAATTGTGAAGCATGTTTCCTTTTCTGTTAGCGAAGGTGAAATAGTTGCACTTGTAGGAGAAAGTGGCTCAGGGAAAAGTGTTACAGCACAATCTATTATCGGCTTAAATCAAGAATCAATTCAAATTGATGATGGAAATATATCTTTCGAATCAAAGGCATTAACGAATCTACAAGAATCAGAATGGAATCAAATTCGTGGGAAAGATATTTCTTTTATCTTTCAAGATCCACTTTCATCTTTAAATCCGACGATGAAGGTGGGAAGGCAAATTACAGAGGTGATTTTGCAACACGAAAAGAAATCGAAAAAAGAAGCAAAAGAAATTGCGATTAACTTATTAAATGATTTAGGGATACATGAAGCAGAGAAACGCTTTGAACAGTACCCACATCAATTAAGCGGAGGTATGAGGCAACGTATTTGTTTAGCAATCGCATTTGCTTGCCACCCAAAACTCGTTATTGCGGATGAACCTACGACAGCATTAGATGTAACAATTCAAAAGCAAATTATGGAGTTATTAAAGGAAAGAAAGGAAAAGCAAAATACGAGTATTTTACTAATTACGCACGATTTAGCACTTGTACGTGAAGTAGCGGATCGAGTAGTTGTGATGTATGGAGGACGTGTTGTTGAAAAAGGAACGATAGAGGAAGTGATAGGTTCTCCTAAACATCCATACACAAAAAGCTTATTACAAGCAATTCCCAATATGGATGATTCCGAAAAAGTATTACGTGCAATAGAAGGGACGACACCTTCCATTGAGACGTTAAATAGCTTTGGTTGTCCTTTTGTAAATCGTTGTCCAGTAGCGATAAAAGAATGTATTCATCGTTTCCCAGAGAGAACAACATATTCCAAGGAGCATAGTTCACATTGCTGGCAACATGTTCTGGAGCATAATAAAGCGAAATCAAAAGAGAAGGTGAATGCCTCATGACGACAGATTTAATTACTGTAAAGCAAGTAACGAAAACGTATGGAAGTAAAAATAAAGAAATCGCAGCGTTAAAAGACATATCACTTACGATCTCGAAAGGCACAACGCTTGGCATTATTGGAGAAAGTGGTTCAGGAAAAACAACACTTGGTAAGCTCATAGCTGGGATTGAGAGCCCAACGTCTGGTGAAATTGATTATAACGGTCAAGTCGTTCACAAGTTGAATGCAGCTCATAAACGTGATTTCTTACAGAAAGTACAGTTTATTTTTCAAGATTCCACAGCAGCATTAAATCCGCGCTGGAAAGTACGCGATAGCGTAACGGAAGGTTATATTTCATTCGGTTTAGGTGATAAAGGATTAAAGGATAAAGTAGCAGGTGATGCGCTAGAACGTGTGGGATTAGATAGACGATATATCGATCGCTATCCGCACGAATTTAGCGGAGGACAACGTCAACGAATTGCTATTGCAAGAGCTTTATTATGTGAGCCAGAAGTATTAATTCTTGATGAACCAATTTCAGCATTAGATGTTTCATTGCAAATTCAAATTGTACATCTGCTGCAAAAAATCCAAAAAGAACAAGGTTATACATATTTATTTATCGCGCATGATTTACCGATGGTTCACTATTTATGTGAAAAAGTAGCTGTCTTATACAAAGGAGAACTTGTTGAATTTGGAAATACGGACGAAGTATTCCGTAATCCACAACATTCTTATACAAAAACATTATTAGCATCAACACCAAAAATTTCAGGTTAAAGGAGAATGTAGGATGAAGAAGTTTTTACTGTTTGTCATTATGACTGTTTTAGCAATTACTTCTGTCGCTTGCGGTAAGAAAGAGACGCAAAAGGCGAGTGCTGGTAAGGGAGAAGGAGATCGATTAGTAACGAATATTGGTAGCGATCCATATACACTTGATTCCGCTATCGCGACAGATAGTACTTCAGGTTATGTAATTGGACATTTATTCTCAAGCTTATATACGCAAGATAGTGATGGGAAATATCAAAATGAATTAGCAGAGAAAGAAGAAGTAAATGCTGATGGAACTGAGTATACAATTCATTTAAAGAAAGATATTAAATGGTCAGATGGTTCTGCTATTACAGCAAATGATTTTGAATTTGCATGGAAGCGATTATTAAATCCGAAAACGGGTTCTATGAATGCGACAGAAATGTATTTTATTAAAGGGGCAGAGGCATACAATACTGGAAAAGGTGAAGAAGGACAAGTTGGCATTCAAATCATTGATCCTCAAACATTAAAGGTAACACTTGAGCACCCAGTGTCTTCTATTAAACAAAAGTTAGCAAGCTCATTATTCATTCCATTATCTAAAAAATCAATTGATGATAATAATAAATTAAAAACAGATCCAAAAGAGTTAATTACGAACGGACCATTCACATTAAAAGAATGGAAGCATAATCAGGCTATTACAGTACAAAAAAATAAAGAATACTATGATAAAAAGGTAACATTAAAAGAAATTGAGTTTCGTATTATTCCAGATTCTAAAACAGCGTACCAATTATACAAATCAAAAGAATTAGATGTGCTAAGTGGTTTACCACAAGAGATGATTGAGAAAGAAAAAGGAAATAAAGAATACAAGCGTGTTGCAGGATTCTCATCTTATATTTATTCGTTTAACGTAGAAAAAGAGCCGTTCACAAATGCAAAGGTACGTAAAGCATTCTCGTTAGCAGTTGATCGTAAGTTTATTGTTGAAAAACTGTATAAAAACAATGCACAAGAAGCAAATGCATTCGTTCCAGAAGGAGCAAAAACACAAAGTGGGCGTGATTTCCGTAAAGAAAAAGGTGGTTACGTTAAATTTGATCCAGCAGAAGCGAAAAAATTATTAGAAGAAGGCATGAAAGAACAAGGCTGGTCTACATTACCTGAAGTAACATTAAAGTTCACTACAGATACACAACATAAAAAAGTAGCAGAAGCAATGCAAGAAATGTTTAAGAAAAATCTTGGCGTAGATATTAAATTAGAAAATAAAGAGTGGAAGAGTTACATCGACACATATAAGCAAAGTGATTTCCAATTAGCTTATATGGGATGGGGCGGTTCTCTATTAGACCCAATTACTAAATTAGATTTATATGCAGGTGATGGTCCAAACAATTATGCAAAATGGCATAATAAAGAATTTGATGCTTTAGTGAAGGAAGCAGAAGTTGAACAAAATGAAGATAAGCGTTTTGACTTATTGCATAAAGCGGAAGATATTATGTTTACAGATTCACCATTAATTCCAATTATATTCCCGTCGGATTCCTATTTACAAAAACAAACGGTATCTGGACTTCAATATTATGTTGGATCTAAACCAGATTTAAGATATGCAAAAATAAAGAAGTAGGCGACTGCCTACTTCTTTATTTTATTTCTCTTTTATATTCTTTTTTCGTTCCATCAGAGAAGACAACTTCTAAATCGAATTTTTGGTAGTCTTTATCAAGTTTGAACACGTTCACTACTTGATCGATTACTTCTTGGTCGGCAGTATCTTTATCAAATTTTAATTCTTGTAGAAGTGGGCTTAATTTTGTGATAGCCTCGTCTCCTGTTAATTTTACATCTGCTTTATGATCTTCAATTTTTGCTTCCATTTTCTTATCAGCTGCTACATTTTTATAGTCTGCTTCGTAGTCTTTCTTTGTATCTTGGTAGTCTGCCTTTAAATCGAATTCATTGAAGTTTAGTTTTAAATCTGCAGGAGCCTCGTTTTTTGCTTCTTCAGTCGTCTTTTTATTAGAAGTTGTATCTTCTTTTGCAGGAGCTTTACATCCTGTTAATGCAGGTACTAGCATAAGAACTAATAAAACTGATAGTAGAATTCTCATTATAAATTCCTCCTTATGTAAATTCGTTCTATACAAGTTTTTCCCAAAAACATGTAATTATGTATGTGTTGAAAATAAATTATTATTCTGTAGTCACAAGGGCTAATCCGCAATTTAAATCAAAAAAGATTTGTATGTATATGGTAAATTGAAGTTGTGAGGGAGGGACTAAAATGCATGAAGAGTATAAAGAGATAATAAAAAAATCAATTGAATATATAGAGAATCACTTACATGAGGAGCTTACAACAGAAAGAGTGGCATCTCACAGTGCAGTATCGATGTACCATTTTCATCGTATCTTTCAAAGATATGTTGGGATGAGTGTAACGGATTATATTCGAAAGAGAAGGTTAACTCATGCTGCGCAGACTTTAGTATCGACTGAAAGAGCAGTTATTGATATTGCAATGCAATATGGTTTTTCCTCACAAGAGGCATTTACGAGAGCTTTTAAAAGAATGTTTCAATTGCCACCAAAGAAATATCGAAAGTACTTCCAGTCATTTTATATAGAAAGAGAGGGTGTTTCAATGCAAAAAGGTATACCGAAAGGATGGATCTTAAGTGGAAGTCATCCTGCTGAATATGAGATGGGTTTAGATTATGAAGTTGTCCATCAAGGGAAAGTATCTGCATACATAAAAGCAAAAGAGAATGTTACGCACGGAGGATTTTCAACATTAATGCAAATGTTCCGAGCAGATAAATATGTAGGGAAGAGATTACGTTTTACAGCATTTGTTAAGAGTGAAAATGTAAGAGATTGGGCAGGGTTGTGGATGCGAGTAGACGGAAAAGAGACAGAACCGCTTGCTATGGATAATATGCAAAATCGTCCCATTAAAAATACGAATAATTGGCAATCGTACTCGGTTGTATTAGATATAAAAGAAGGAGCGCTTGGTATTGCATTTGGTGTTTTATTATCAGGAGAAGGTTGTGTGTGGCTAGATAGTATTCGATTTGATGAAGTAGATGAAAAAATTCCTACAACAGATTTGGCAGAGAACTTTTATGAAACACTCTTAGAAGAACCAATGAATCTACAATTTGAAGAATTAGAAAAATAAAAAACAAGGAGAAAAGATATGCTCAAATATGCAAAACTAATAAGTATTAGTTTAGTAATATCGTCTTGTATTATGGGAATTAATTATTTAGTTAGCTATCTTTGGTCAGGGCATATACCTTCTTTGACGTGGAGAACATATTTGATGTTTGTGTTTATATTTATGATGAGTTTTGGTTCCGTGCAAAAAGAAGGGAGAAAGGATTATTGACAATTATTAGAAAAGTTATATAATCTAAATGTAAGTGATCACTTGCATGAGGAAGAGAGGGTTTTATGGCGCGTTCAAAGACAGCAGAAAGAATTATTCAAGCAGCGATTGAATTAGTGAAAGAAAAAGGATATACAGCAGCGACAACGAAAGAAATTGCAATGCGTGCTGGTGTTAATGAAGTAACGATATTCCGCAATTTTAAAAGTAAGAAGGGTGTTATTGAAGCTGCGGTTGCTGAATTTTCATATGTACCGCATTTAAAGCATTTTTTACAAACAGAAATTGTGTGGGAATTAGAAACGGATTTAAAGAACTTAGCAAGGCATTATCATAATTTTTTAGATGGGGTAAAAGATATTATTGCTATTGGTATACGTGAGGCTGGAGAATTTCCTGAATTAGATGGGGAAATTGCTAAAATACCACAAGGACTAAAAGAAGAATTAAGTATCTATTTTGCAAAAATGCAGGAAAAAGGAAACATTATTGATACAAATATTGAAGCGCAAGTAATGAACTTTATCTGGATCAATTTTGGATATTTCTTATCTAAATTACGTTTTGCAGATCGCCTGACAGAAGTTGATGATGAGAAATTTATTGAAAATAATATTGTTTTGTATGCTAGGGCATTAAGACCCTAGTATTTATTTAAAATAAAATGCAAGTATGTACTTGCTTGCTGTATAGGAGAGTGAGAAAATGGGCGCATTAAAACAATTTTTAAAACGACCTGGTACGTATGTAGGAATGGTAGTGGCATTATCGTTCCAACTTATTTTCTTTTGCGTCTGGTTAACGGCGTATGATGGAGTGAATGAAAGAGCAGATCAAATGCGTATCGCTATTGTGAATGAAGATGTCAATATAGGTAGTGAAATAGCAGAAAGCTTACAGAGAAATTTACCATTTCAAGTGAAAGCAGAAAGGTCTGTAGAAAAGGCAACCAAAGAAATGAATGACCATGTGTACGATATGATCATTGAAATTCCAGCTTCTTTTTCAAAAGATATAAATGGAACAGGAAAGACAAATTTACACTTCCATATTAATCAAGCGAATGCCATGATGGCAAAGCAAATGATGGAAGGAGCTGCAAAACAAATTCGAGATAATGTAAATAAAGAGATAGCAAATTATAAGAAACAAGCGATTGTTGGAAAGCTACAAGCTGTAGGACCTGAGAATGTAGAAGTGATAAGAGGGTTAACCGAAGATTCAATTGGTTTTACAGTTCATAAAGTAAATGATGCAAAAGGATTTTCAGTGAATATGGTACCGCTAATGATCGTATTAGCTTCATTTGTAGGAGCAATGATTATGAGTATGGAACTATCAAAAGTTGCAAAAGAAGTAAAGGGCGGTTGGAGTAATTTCTTATCAAGACAAATCATAAACAGTACAGTATCAATTTTACTTGCATGTATTACAATTGGTTTGATGAAAGGCTTCCAAATTGAGATGCACGAAACAGTAGGGAGTATATGGGGGTTTCAAGCAATAGTCTTCTTCGCATTTCTTTCATTAACACAAATGTTTCTAATTGTGTTTGGAAACGCAGGTATGATTTTTAATATTATCTCACTATCGTTACAACTTGTAAGTTCCGGTGTAATCGTACCACATGAGATGCTTTCTAAAACATATCAAACAATCGGCGGATTATTTCCTGCAACATATGCAGCGAATGGCTATTATACAATAATATTTGGAGGAGTTAATTTAGAGAGAAATATTATTTCGTTATTAGTTATTGTATTAGTTACACAATCAGTAGCAGTGATGACTTTAGCTATAAAAGGAATGGTAAAGGGAAGAAGAAGCTCTGTAGTTAAAGAAGCATAAAATAAAAAGGTATCCTCGGTGGGATACCTTTTTATTAGCACTTATTATTTTGCAACTTCTGTCCACTTGTAGTTAAACTCACCACCGAAGTCAGTTGTTACAAGTCCTTTAATAAATCCGCGTTGTAAGTAAGAACGACCTTGTTGGTATAAAGGAGCGACAGCACCGTCTTGTAATAGAATTTTTTCAGCTTGCTTCATTGCTTCCCAGCGAGCTTTTTCATCACCAGCTAAATTTGTTTTTACTTTATGAATTAGCTCATCGTACTCTTTGTTAGAGTATTTATCGAAGTTGTAAGCACTATCTGTTGTAAATAAATCTAAGAATGTAATTGGATCAGCGAAGTCAGGGCCCCAGCCATCAATACCGATTTCATAGTCACCACTTAACAGTAGTTTTAACTGTTGTTTACGTGGTTGTGGTTTTAAATTCACTGTTAATCCATCTAAGTTCTTTTCTAGTTCACCTTTTAAATATTCACCAGTCTTTTTAGCTAAAGCATTATCACTTGTTAAGAGTTCAATTGTTACTTTGTCAGTACCAAGTTCTTGCTTCGCTTTTTTCCAGTTTTCTTTCGCTGTTTTCACATCATCTTTCACTAGATTTCCATTTTCTTTACGGAAGTCGTTGCCATCAGGACTTTTTGCGAATTTCGTAGGAACCATTCCTTCAGCTGCAACAGCGCCGTTATTTAAAATTGTTTCTACGTATGCTTTCTTATTCATTGCTCCGTTAATAGCAAGGCGTGCATGTTGATTTTTTAATGTTTCATTTTTTTGATTGAGTCGTAAAAATTGAATGCCAACTTCAGCGCGTTCTTTGAAGTTTGGATCGCCCTTATATTTATCAACAAACTCCGCAGTTAAAGCAACGCGATCAATTTGTCCTGAATCATATAAATTAACTTCTGTAGACTTATCTTTAACGACATTGAAGTTGATTTCTTCTAATTTCACCGTTTTAGCATCCCAATAGTTAGGATTCTTCTTCAGTTGGAAGCTTTGCTCGTGTTTCCAGTTATCTAATGTGAAGGCACCGTTGTAAATTAAATGATTTGTTTCTAAACCGTATTTATCGCCTTGAGACTTTAAGTACTCTTCATTAATTGGTAAGAATGTTGAGAATGTCGTTAAACTTAAGAAGTAGGGAACAGGACGATCTAGTTGTACTTCTAATGTTTTGTCATCAATAGCTTTGACCCCTAGTTGATCAATCGGCAATTGTTTTTGGTTTATTTGTTTCGCATTCTTTATATCGAAGAATAAGAATGCATATTCAGCTGCTGTATCAGGGTTTACGGCACGTTGCCAAGCGAAGACAAAGTCTTTTGCTGTAACAGGAGTACCGTTTGACCATTTTGAATCACGCAGATGGAATGTATATTTCGTTTTATCGGGACTAACGTCAACCGACTCAGCGACACCAGGAATCGGTTTATTATCTTCTCCCATTGCATATAACCCTTCAAAAACATTACGCATTACGTTCATGGATTCCCCATCCGTTGCTTTTGCAACATCCATTGTTGGAATTTCTGAAGCAAATGATAAGTTAATTGCCTGTTTATCAGGTGCTTTATCATTTGCTTTCGCTCCGCTTGCGTTATCTTTATTTCCCCCGCAAGCAGTTAGTAATAGACTTGCCCCTAAAACAGATGCAACAACAGGTACAACTTTTTTCTTCATTGTTCGTTCCTCCCTAAATGTGTTGTTCGTAACGTCATAATGTCCATGTCTTGAAGTGTATTTATAGAAGAAGAGAAAACCTATTATAAATATGTATATGTAGGTAATCAGGTGTTCTATATGTATATACATGTTGAACTATAATTTATCATTATATGCTTCGACGTAGTAGACGTTATATTATGATGGTGAAATATTTCGTTTCTTTGATTATTTAGAATATTAACACTGGAGAGAACTATATGTCAATAATAAAAAGTTGAGCATTAATTTTTTAAAATAATATATTAAAAAAGCGGATTTCCTCTTATTGAGAATCCGCTTTTAATACATTTTTTCAATAAAATAATTACTGTAGATAGAAAAACATCGATTCAGCTTGCCTTTTATCCCGCATTAACGGGCAGTAAGACCCTCACCTCAAAATTTAGCGGAAGCAAAGAAGTTAGGTGGGAGATCAACTGCCCGTAAAAGCCCGATTGGTTGGGGCTGATTAAAGTTTCACTTTATTTTTCAATTTGTGCCCATTTGAAGTTTAATTGACCTGCAAAGTCTACTTGCACAATTCCTTTCACATAAGAACGTTCTAAATAAGATTCGCCTTTTTGGTAAAGGGGAGCGATAACAGAGTCTTTAAATAATATTTTTTCAGATGCTAGTAATGCTTCCCAGCGAGCTTTTTCATCACCAGCTAAAGTCGTTTTCACTTTTTCAATTGTTTCATCGAATTCCTTATTAGAGTAATGATCTAAGTTGTAAGGGTTATTCGTTGTAAACAATTCAAGGAATGTAATTGGGTCAGCAAAGTCAGGGCTCCAGCCATCAATACCGATTTCATAGTCACCTTTTAATAAAAGTGAAACTTGTTGTTTACGTGGTTGTGGTTTCACATTTACTGTTAATCCATCTAAATTCTTTTCTAGTTGTCCTTTTAAGAACTCACCAGTTTTCTTATCAAGGTCAGCATCACTTGTTAATAATTCTAATGTTATCTTTTCAGAACCAAGCTCTTGTTTCGCCTTTTTCCATAACTCTTGTGCAGATTTTGTATCAACTTTGGTTAAATCCCCGTTTATAGTACGGAAGTCTTTTCCATCAGGCCCTTTTGCAAAGTTTTTTGGAACGAGACCAAAGGTTGGTGTAGAGCCATCATTTAATAACGTATTTACAAAGGATTTTCGATCAATTGTTTGATCGATTGCTTGGCGTGCAGACACGTTTTGTAGTACTTTGTTTTGTTGGTTCATACGTAAAAATTGTACGCCTACGTTCGGGCGTTCTTTAAAGTTCGCATCTTTTTTATATTTATCAACGAAGTCGGATGTTAATTTTATACGGTCTAATTGTTTTGATTCGAATAGGTTTACTTCTGTTGATTTTTCTTTTACGACGTTAAAATTGATTTCCTCTAGTTTGACAGTATCTTTATCCCAATAGGTAGGGTTTTTCTTGAATTTAAAGCTTTGTTCATGCTTCCAATCGCTTAGTGTAAAAGCGCCGTTGTACAAGATTGTATTGTCTTCTAAAGCGTACTTATCACCTTGTTTTTTAAAGAATTCCTCGTTAATTGGTAGAAATGTTGGGAACGCTGTTAAGCTAATAAAATATGGAACAGGGCGTTCTAATTCTACCTCAAATGTATGGTCATCAACTGCTTTTACACCAAGTTGGTCGGCTGGAAGTTCTTTGTTGTTAATTTTTGTTGCATTTTTAATATCAAAGAATAGAAATGCATATTCAGAGGCTGTTGCTGGATCGACAGCTCTTTGCCAAGCGAAGACAAAATCTTTCGCTGTAACAGGAGTACCGTTTGACCATTTTGAATCTCGCAGGTGGAATGTGTATTTCGTTTTATCACCACTTACTTCATGAGATTTTGCAACACCAGGGACAGGTTTATTACCTTCACCAAGGTTATACAAACCTTCAAATACGTTTCTCATTACTTGACCAGAATCAGTATCTGTAGCACGAGCTGTATCCATTGTTCGTATTTCAGTAGGTGAAGATAAGTTTAAAACTTGTTTACTAGGCGCCTCGTCTTTTGCATTTGCTCCGCTTGCTTCGTTTTTATAACTACCGCAACCAGTTAATAAAATACTTACTCCTACAACTGATGCAATACCGGGTACAAACTTCTTTTTCATTTGATTTTCCTCCTAAATAATTAAGTTTGGATGATGATGAGGGAAATGAAAAATAAAAAATCCCTCTTTTCGTATTGAGAAAGAGGGATTTTTACGTACAAGTTATGCACCCGTATATAAACGAAGTCCCTCATTCTATCTTTCAAGCTATAAAGCTTGCAGGAAGTGGCACAGTATTCAAAAATGAACCTGCTGCCGAGGTTTCAAAGGGCCAGTCCCTCCACCTCTCTTGATACAATGAGTAAACGAATAAACTTTATTAATTTTTGTGTTTCTTTGATAATTCAAAATCTTACACCTTGGATGATGAAGTGTCAACTGAATGAAATATAGTTTAAATTTTCAGTTTTCTTAAATGAAAAACCACTGCATATGGCAGTGGTTTTTCTACTAGAAGTTAAAGTTATCTGGATCTGGACCAACGCGACGATCTTCATTTAAAGCTTGAATTGCTTTCATATCATCAGCACTTAATTCAAAGTCGAAGATGTTTGCATTTTCAATAATACGATGTTCTTTAATTGATTTAGGAATTGTTACAACTTCGTTTTGTAAATCCCAGCGTAAAATAATTTGCGCAGTTGATTTATTATATTTTGTCGCAATTTCTTGCAACGTTGGATTATCTAGTAGTTGTCCTTGCATTAACGGTGACCAAGCTTCAAGCTGGATATTATGTTCTTTACAGAAAGCGTGCAACTCTTCTTGTGCTAGACGTGGGTGGTATTCCACTTGATTGACCATTGGCTTAATTTCAGCAATTTCAAATACGTCTTGTAAGTGGTGAATATGGAAATTACTCACCCCAATTGCACGAACACGGCCGTCTTTATAAAGTTTTTCTAACGCTTTCCATGATTCAGTATATTTCCCTTTTACAGGCCAATGTACTAAATATAAATCTAAATACTCTAGTCCTAATTTTTCTAATGTAGTTTCAAATGCTTGAAGTGTTGTTTCATACCCTTGATCGCTATTCCATACTTTTGATGTAATAAATAATTCTTCACGTGAAACACCTGATTCACGGATTGCTTGGCCAACGCCTTCTTCATTTTGATAAATTGCTGCAGTATCTATACTGCGGTAGCCATTTTTAATTGCTGCTTTCACAGACTCGATTACTTCTGAACCATCTTCTACTTTAAAAACACCTAAGCCGAACCAAGGCATTTTTACACCGTTATGTAATGTTGTATAGTCTTTTAAACTTGTTAAACTCATATTATTTCCCCCTAGCTTTTTTGTTTGTCGCTTCTACTGCTTTTTGAATTGCCTCTGAAAAATTATATTCATATAAAGCTTTGAGACCTTCAGCTGTGGAACCACCTGGCGTTGTTACTTGTTCACGGAGGTTAGCTGGATCTTGTGTTTGTTCAAGCATAGAAGCAGAGCCAGAAATCATTTGAATGACAAGGTGTTTTGCGGTTGCTTCATCGACTCCATAACTTTTTGTTGCTTCAATTAAACTTTCAGCAAAGTAATAAAGGAAGGCTGGTGCACTTCCAGTAACTGCAGTAAGTTGATGAACTTCTTCCTCGGTACAAAGTTGCGAAGTACCAATGCCCCCTAAAAGCAATTGCAGGGTTTCTTGATCAGTCTCGTTTACGAATTGTCCCATCGTGTATAAGGAGATAGACTTACCAATTTCAGCAGCTGTATTTGGCATAATCCAAGCAACAGGCGTTCCTTTAGGAAGTCTTTCTTCTAAATAAGATGGGCCGATGCCGGCAGCTACCGTTACGACAAGTTGATTCGATAGTAACGGAGATAACTCTGCTAATAATTCTTCATGTGCAGAAGGCGGCATTGCTAAAACAATCGTATCAACAGATGTAACATGATGCTTCCAATCTGTGGTAGTAGACACATTATATCGCGCTCGTAATTGATCTAGCTTTTCTACGTTACTTCGGTTAGAAACGATAATCTCTTCGATGTATTCTTTGCTTGTTTTAAGTAATCCGGAAAATATAGCTTCTGCCATACGACCAGCACCAATAAATAGAATTCGATGTTTAGTTAGCATATCCTCTATTCCTTTCTAGTGGAGATATGTTATAAAAAACGATACCATTTTTAAGAGAATTTTGTAAAAAGAAAAGGCTTATTGTAGATGGAATAGATAATGAAAAGTAGGGAATTAATGGTGAAAGGGAGAGTGATTCCTTATACTGGTGATAGGGAATTTATTACACATCTGGGGAGAGATGATTATGATTAGAAGTCCGCTCTTTTTACTCATTACTAGTATTATTTGTGTATTGGTTGGATTGTATATTCAATCGAGCTATATTGAAATCTTTGCATCGGTCATGGGAATTATTAATGTTTGGCTATTAGCAAGAGAAAAAGTATCCAACTTTTTATTCGGTATGATTACCGTTGCGGTATTTCTGTATATTTTTATTACACAAGGTTTATATGCAATGGCAGTATTGGCAGGTTTTCAATTTATATTTAATGTATATGGTTGGTATCATTGGATTGCACGTAGTGGGGAGGAAGAGGTAAAAGCAACAGTTCGTTTAGATTTGAAAGGTTGTATTTTTTATATAATCTTTATTTTAGTTGCATGGATTGGTTGGGGGTATTATCAAGTCCATTACTTAGAATCAACAAGTCCATATTTAGACGCTTTAAATGCTGTACTAGGATTAGTAGCTCAATTTATGCTAAGTCGAAAAATCTTAGAAAACTGGCATTTATGGATTTTATATAATGTAGTTAGTATTTCAATTTATATCTCCACTGGGTTATACGTTATGCTAATATTAGCTGTTATTAATCTCTTTATATGTGTAGCGGGTTTGCTAGAGTGGAAGAATAATTATAAGGGCCAAAAACATACAAATAATTATATCTAGAAAATAATTAGAATTAAAAAACCCCTGAAGCATATGTGCCTCAGGGGTTTACTAATAGATTATAAGTTTATGCTTTTGTCATACCAAGTAATACAGCGCCGCCGATAATTAAAACACTACCTAGCGCAATAAAGATCAATTGACGTTTCGTTTTCTTTTCGCCTAAGAAGACAATCGCACCAAATGTTGAGATAACGATTCCAGTTTGAGATAATGGGAAGCTTGTTGCTACTCCGACACGTGGTAATGAAAGAAGTAAGAATAAGTTTCCAGTTCCCCATAGTAAACCAGATAAAGCGTTACGGATTGCATATTTGTTAAATGGTTTATGTTTAGATGTCAGTACAACCGCACCAACAAACATACCAACTGCTTGTGGTAAAATAGCAGACCAACCATCGATGTTATACCAACGAATAATAATTACATATACAAGATAGCCAAAAGTAGAAACAATTAAAGTAAGAAGGCCCTTTTTCAATTGTCCTGGTGGCTGAGCATTTTCTTTATCATCTAATGATGTGAATACAACACCAACTACGATTAATAGGATTGCAATCGTTCCCAGAATGATCGTTGTAGTAGTAGTCCACTCACGAAAAGCGATAACCCCAAAGATAGAAGTTGCAACAAGTTGCATACCAGTGGAAATTGTTACAGTAGTTGAAACGCCTAGTTTTTCAACTGTTTTTAATTGGTTTACTTGTCCTAAAGCCCAGAATAAACCTGAAATAAAACCAACAATCAAGATTGTCATTGTTAAAGTTGGTTGAGTAAATACATACATAATTGTTGCGAAGAATAGAGCACCGATTGTCATACCTACCGTTTGGCTATATGCACCACCGCCCATTTTTACGCTTACTAATAAGATGTTTCCCCATGCAATTGCAGGAAGAAGCGCTAATAAAATGTCCATTACAAGACTCCCTTCGTTTTGCTATACCAATATAATTACATATCGTTCTAACGATCGGTAATGCCCCACTACTAGAGTAGAAGATTACCGATCGCTAAAACAGGATGAAGAATTCACGATATAAATGCGTTTTCATTTCTTCATTTTTTCAAACACCTCCATATAATAACAGGAAATTGCCTATTTTAGAAAGTAAATTCAAATAGAATGTATATTTAAATAAAAATTAAAATTCAGTTATTTCCCGGTGGTATATTTTTATTTCCTAAGAAATAAAAAAGCAGCTTCAAAAAGAGCTGCCTTAAGAGTTAGTAATTCTTTTATTAATAAGCTGAATACATAGCAAAAATAGGAGGGACATACTAATAGTGATAACTACTAGTGTCCAGGCGAGCTGCATATTACTTGCATCAATCGCCATGTAAATGGCAGTTGGGATAGTTTGTGTTTTACCAGGAATGTTTCCGGCAAACATGAGCGTAGCACCAAACTCACCAAGCGCACGAACAAAGCTCAAAATCATTCCACTTAGTAAGGCAGGAAATGCAAGCGGAAGTGTGACGTGTAGAAAAACTTGATATTCACTTGCACCAAGGTCACGAGCACTTTCTTCAATTTGTACATTCGCGATAGAAAATCCTGTTTTTGCTGATTGATACATAAGTGGAAATGCAACAACTGTAGAAGCAATGATAGCAGCAGTAGATGTGAACATAATAGATTGCTGAAATATTGATTCTATCCACATTCCAATGGGACTGTTATTTCCAAAAATGATAATGAGAAAAAAGCCGATTACAGTTGGCGGAAGTACCATTGGTAGTAAGAAAATAGTTTCTAATATTACTTTATATCTCCATGAGGAGCGTGCTAGCGCTCGTCCGATTATCGTTCCTAAAATGGTAACGATAATGGTGGCACATGCAGCTACTCGTAAAGATAGAAAGATTGGTGATAAAATAGTATCAAAGCTCATGGCAATTATGATAGGACTGTAAATCCGTATTTTTTAAAGATAGATTGTGCATCTTTTGACTGCAAATACTCATAAAATGAAGTCGCCTCTTTCTTGTGTTTAGATTCTTTTATAACACCTAAAGGATAGTGAATTGGCTCATGAGAAGTATCCGCTGCTGTCTCACCAACTTTTACTTTGTTTGAAATAAGAGCATCTGTTTTGTATACAATACCAGCATCAACATTACCTGTTTCTACATATGTTAACACTTGGCGAACATCTTTTGTAAATACGACTTTATTTTGAATGTCATTCCAAAGATTTTCATGTGTGAGAGAAGCTTTTGCGTATTTTCCCGCAGGTACAGATTCAGGTGTACCAAGTGCGATTTTTTTTATTTTTTCATCTTTTAAATCTTGAATTTTTGTAAGAGAACTATCTTTTGGGACGACTAGAACGAGTTCGTTTCCAAGGAGATTTTTCCCCTCTTTTTCATTAATGAATCCTTTTTTAACGAGAGTTTGGAATTTATCTTCGGCTGCTGAGAAGAATAAATCAGCAGGTGCACCTTGTTCGATTTGTTGTTGAAGTGCACCAGAAGCGCCGAAGTTAAAAGAAAGTTTAATATTAGGTTCTTTTTCTTTATATTTTGTTTCAATTTCTTTTAGCGCATCTTGTAAGCTTGCAGCTGCTGATATAGTAAGTTCAACTGTTTTTCCTTCTTTAGCGGTTGATTTCTCTTTCTTCTCTCCGCTTGTACATGCAACACTAAATATAAGAAGAAAAGAAAGGATAAGTGCCCCGATGGATTGTAATGTAAACTTATTCATAAAAAATCCCCTTTCGTTTTTACATAATTAATTATAACTAAATATAACTAAATATAACTAGTTATAATTGAATATAATTTGAACGATGTAGTTATTTTTAAAATATAGGAGAAATATTCTTTTCTTTGTTACAATGAAGAAAGAAAGTGAGGAATCGTCTATGGATCATCATTCCTACACAACGGAAGAAGTAGCGAAGCGATTAAAAGTATCAAAATTAACTGTATACGATTTAATTAAAAAAGGAGAACTGCCTTCTTATAGAATTGGTAGACAGATGCGCATTGATGCAGCAGATTTAGAACAATATATTAAGCAAATGAAAACAGGTAACGTACAAGTTACTTCTGTAAAGAATGACAGTAATAGTATCTCGAATACATGTATTATTAGCGGACAAGAACTAACGTTAGACATGTTGGCAAAACGTATAGAAAATCGCCTGCCAAGTTCAAATATATTAAGGGCATATCAAGGTAGTTTAACGAGCCTAGTAAAAATGTATCAAGGAGAAGGAAGTATCGTTAGCTTGCATTTGTTTGATGGCGAAACGGGTACATATAATGTTCCTTACGTAAAACGTATTTTAGTAGGACAACCATGTACGATGATTAATTTATTAGCAAGGAACGTTGGGTTTTATGTGCAAAAGGGAAATCCAAAAAATATAAAAACATGGGATGATTTATCTCAATCATCTATACGATTTGTAAATCGAGAAAAAGGTTCTGGTATTAGGGTGTTAGTCGATGAACAATTGCGCATTCAAAATTTAAATAAAGAACGTATTAGTGGATATGAATGGGAAGAATCGAATCATCTTGGTGTTGCTACGCAAGTCGCGAATGGGAAAGCTGATGTGGGAGTAGGATCAGAAAAGTTTTCGCAAATTGTAAATGTAGACTTTATTCCAATCATGAAAGAGCAGTATGATTTAGTGATTTTGAAGAATAAAGAAAATGAAGAGTTGATCGAAGTTGTAAAAGACATTCTGCAATCGGAAGAATTTCATAATGAACTAAAAGCGATTGGCGGATATGATATGACGAAAACAGGTCAAATTATATATGAAATAAAGTGAAACTTTAATCAGTGGGGGGCTTCATCCCCCACTGATTATCAGCCCTCACCAATCGGACTTTAATGGGCAGCCCGACCCCACCTAACTTCTTTGCTTTCGCTGAATTTTGAGGTGGGGATCTTACTGCCCATTAAAGCGGGACAAACTAAAAAGCTGCTTGTCTATAAGACGAGCAGCTTTTTCTATATATAAAGGGGTTGGGGAAACAAAGTGTTAAACAAGACCTTTAGCAAGTGTGTAAATGAAAGCTGTAAGAAGAGTCGCTCCACTTGCAAGTCCGATAAAGTCTGATTTGTTAAATGTAATGTTGTTCATTATAATCTCTCCTTATTTGTTTAATGTAGTTGCAACAGCTTTTGCATCGACAAGTGCGGATAGCACCATGCCCATTGTATTTAAAAATTTGTTTGATTTCATTTTGTTCATCATGCGTATCCGCTCCTTTTCGAATTGTTGTTGCCCTGCTTTATATCTTAATTATAGGAAATATGATCGCCTGCAACTATCGAATTAGCTTACGGAAGACTTACACTTTTGTAAGAAAAAAAGACATTCGTGTAAGAATGTCTTTTAAAGCATATTAATGTGGTGGTGCTCTTCGATTGTTTTTAAAAAGCTACGCATTGAATTTGTCATATAGCTATCCTTGCGGCGTATGAAAACCGTTGAAATACTGCCGTATTTTTCAGGGATTGCATGACAATGTACTTTCCCTGCTTTAGAAAGATGGTGGACAGCAGACTGTGGTACGAGCGTAATTCCAAGGCCGAGTGCAACACTGTTTAATATAGTCTCTAATATATTAAATTCCATAATTCTTTTTGGTAGCAAACCTTCGTCTTTCAGCCATCGTTCTAGTTTGGAACGGTATCCACAACCTTGGTTAAAAACGAGTAGAGGCGTTGTTGTAAATTCTTCTATATGAAAAGCTTTATTTTGTGTTACAAGCATTAATTTCTCTGTACTAACATCATATTGTTCAATAAGGGGATGTTTTATTGGCCCTGATATAAAAGCGCCATCTAGTTGATGATTGAGTACTTCTCTAATTAATTCTTCTGTTAGACCTGCTTGTAATGATAAATCGACGTTCGGATAGCTTTTATAGTAAGAAGATAAAATGGTAGGTAATGTACTTACTGTTTCGACAGTACCGATTTTTAATATGCCAGAGGGTGTTTCACTATCTAAAAATACTTGTTTTAACTCGTCAACATCTTGCAAAATTTTATTAACATAAACGAGCATTTTTCTTCCTTCAGCTGTTAAAGTCATGCCTCGTTTATGACGATAAAAGAGCGGTGTTTTCAGCTCGTTCTCCAGTTGTTTAATACGCGTTGTTACATTTGATTGTACGTAATTTAATTCCTTTGCTGCGCTACTTACACTACCTTGGTCGGCAACGCTCTGGAAGATTTGTAAATCTCTTAATTCCATAATACTGTCCTCCTTGATGTTAACTATCATTATAAATGATAGTTAACATCATTTTGAATCATTTTACGTGATATATTTTTTCTTTTACAATTCTCTTTGTGCAAATAGAAAGAAGCGGGGGATTGTGGTGAGAAGAGGTCAAATGATAATAGGAGCTTTAGCATGTTTAATTGCAAGTATGTCATGGGGAGCGATGTTTCCAGTTGCTGATCATGCGTTAGAATACATAGATCCGTTTTATTTTTCGCTTATTCGCTATGGAGCGGTGGCGATAATGCTGATTATATTGTTGTTAATGAAAGAAGGGAAACAGGCATTTCGTTTAGAAGGAAGAGGAAAGTTACTCGTCTTTTTCGGAACGATGGCGTTTACTGTATATAATGTACTTGTATTTTTAGGTCAAATGTTAATGGGAAAATCAGGCGTGATGGTAGCCTCCATTATGGAAGCACTTATGCCGATGATTTCTATTTGTATTTTATGGGGATATAAGCATATAAAACCGAAAAAATATATGATAACGAGCATGATTATCGCTTTTGTAGGGGCTGTATTTGTTATTACAAAGGGCGACATGAGTTTCTTTTTAACATTGAAAGATAACATGTTTTCACTAGCATGTATATTTGTTGGAGTTGTAGGTTGGGTTATTTATACGATGGGTGGTCAAACGTGTAGCGATTGGTCGACATTACGTTACTCTACATTGACGTGTGTATTCGGTACGACCGTTACAGGAATTATAACGGTACTTATTACATCGCTTGGATATGTTTCAGTTCCGAGTATGGGAACGATTTCTGTCGTGAAATATGATTTGTTATTTATGATGACATTACCGGGAATTGTAGCATTACTTGCTTGGAATTACGGTGTGAAGATTTTATCATCTATTAATGGGATTTTGTTTATTAACTGTGTGCCTATTACGACTTTAATAATTATGATGATGCAAGGATATCAAATCACGATGTTTGATATTGTAGGGACTTTATTTGTTATTGCAGCGCTTATTCGCAATAATGTTTGTCAGAGAAAAGAAGAAAATATAAATAAGAAGGTGTTACAAGAAGAGCAATTACGTCAAGCTGTTTAATAGGCAATTGGAGGATTTCATATGTTAGAAAGTTTATTGTTTTTCTTCGCCGTTGGAGTTGCTTGTGAGCTTGCAGCAATTAATCGAAATGGTCGTAAGAAGATAAAACAACAAGCTGAAATGATACAGCTTTTAAAAGAGTTAAAAGAAAAAAACATTTAAAAAGACGACCGGGCATAGACGGTCGTCTTCTTCTATATAAAGGGGAAAGGGGACACAAAGTTATACAAGCGTAGCAGCGTAAATAAAAGCAGTAAGAAGAAGAGAGCCGCTAGCTAATCCTAAAAAATCTAATTTGTTAAAAGTGATGTTATTCATGGTGCATTCTCCTTACTTATTTAATGTAGAAGCAACAGCTTTTGCATCGATAAGAGCGGAAAATACCATGCCCATTGTATTTAAAAGATTGTTCGTTTTCAGCTTGTTCATCATATTGATCCGCTCCTTTTCGAATAATGGTTGCCCTGTTTCTGACTTAATTGTATGAAATATCGCAAGAAGTAACTATCGAATTAGCTTACAAGAAAATTACACTTTTGTAAGAATTGAAAATTAACAATTAATACTCATTTTTATTACCAACTCCTATAACTTAGTGTTATAATTGAGGTAAGAAAATGACTATACTTCGGATGTTCAGAAAGGAACGAAACCAATGTATAAACCAATTACATTTTTGTTGAAATATATATTTAAAACAGCTGGGAAAGTAGAAGTGCAAGGAAGAGAAAAACTACCAGAAGGTGGTCCGTATGTTGTTGCGTGTACACATACAAGTTTTATGGATGTATTAATGTTAGCTACAGGGATGTACCCAACAGAGATTCATTACATGGCCAAAAAAGAATTATTTGAAGGGAAATTCAAAAATTGGTTCTTTAAAAATGTAAATGCATTCCCTGTAGATCGTGCAAATCCAGGACCGAGTACACTTAAAATTCCATCACGCTTATTAAAAGAAGGAAAAGTGGTAGGGATTTTCCCGAGTGGAACGAGATCGACAGAAGACGTTTCGTTAAAAGCTGGTGCTGTGACAATTGCGATGCGTTCTAACGTTCCATTAATACCGGCAGCTTATATTGGTCCCTCAAGTGTAAAAGAATTAATAAAAGGAAAAAGAGCACAATTAATTTTTGGAGACCCAATTCAAATTGATGCTGAAGAACAAATAGATCGAAAAACAGCTATGAAAATGATGACAGATCAATTAAATGAGAAGTTTGAGGAGCTTAAGGAAGCTTTACAATCAAATCAAAAGTAAGAAAAGACGACCGGGCATAGACGGTCGTCTTTTCTATTACTATTTATAATGAAGGGGAAAGGGGACACAAAAGTTATACAAGCGTAGCGGCGTAAATAAAAGCAGTAAGAAGAACTGATCCGCTAGCTAGTCCTAAAAAATCTAATTTGTTAAAAGTAATGTTATTCATCGTATATTCTCCTTACTTGTTTAATGTAGAGGCAACAGCTTTTGCATCGATAAGAGCGGAAAATACCATGCCCATTGTATTTAAAAAATTGTTTGATTTCACTTTGTTCATCATATAAATCCGCTCCTTTTCGAATAATGGTTGCCCTGTTTCTGACTTAATTGTATGAAAAATAGCGGAGAGTAACTATCGAATTAGCTTACAGGGAAATTACACTTTTGTAAGAAAAATGAATGAAGGTGTAATGATGAGAAGGTTTGACATATGTTCATGGAATTTATTAATTTAAAAGTAGAGGTGAGTGTATGGCTAATATTAAAGATATTGCAAAGATGGCGGGAGTTTCAGTTACGACTGTTTCGAGAGTATTGAATGATCATCCGTATGTAAGTGAAGAAAAAAGGAAAGCGGTTATAGAGATAGTTGAGAAGTTGAATTACTCACAAAACGCAAATGCTGTTCATTTATCAAAAGGAAAGACGAATATTGTTGGTGTAATTCTCCCTTACATCAATCACCCGAGCTTCGATGCAATGGTAGGGGGAATGATGAAGGGAGCGTTAACTCATAACTACAGGGTGCTACTTTGCCAAACAAACTATAATAAAAAAGAAGAAATGAAAAGTTTACATATGTTAAAAACGAAACAATTAGATGGCCTTATTATTTGTTCACGTGCAAATGATTGGGAAATGATAGAACCGTATGCTTCATACGGCACAATCATTGCTTGTGAAGACAATGATATTTCACATATCTCAAGTGTATATACAAATCATTCGGCAGCTTTCCAGCTAGGAATGAATCACCTGATTGAAAAAGGTTATAAAAAAATTGGTTATTGCACGGGAAGAAAGCTAGGACCGAGTAGTCAAAAACGTTTTGATGTGTATAAGCGTCAATTGCAATCTATAGATGAAGAAGTGAATGAAGAGTGGATTTTTACAGAATGTTTTACGTTAGAAGATGGTGTGAAAGTGGCTCATAAATTAAAGGAACTGCAGCATCTTCCTGAAGCATTAATAGTAGCAGGAGATGAAGTTGCAATTGGGCTTATGACAGAAGCTGAAAAATTAGGTATTCAAGTTCCTGAAGACTTAGCGATTATTGGATTTGATAACCAACCTATTTCGCAAGTGTTACAACTTACAACTATTGATCAAAATTTAAATGAAATAGGTAGAAAAGCCTTTGAAATGTTTTATAGGCAAACAAGTGATGAACGTTCTAAACAAGAAAAGGTGGAAATTCCGTATGAACTTGTGGAACGTTCTACCGTTTAGTTTTAATCCGTTATGCACATAATCGCATAACGGATTATTTTTTTGAAATATCTTTGACAGGAAACGCGTTTCATACTTTATAAAGGAGTTAAACCGGTCTGTAATAATCCATGGATTCTTTTCAAAAATAGTATTTGGAGGGAAATGCATGAATGAACTTTTATTAAGTATAAAAAAGTTTTTAGGGAATGACGAAAATGTTTTAGCCTTTGTGGTGGGGGTTTTTGAGAAGGATCATTTCACGTTATGTTATCAACATGGGATTTTTGTTGCGACTACTAGACGTCTCCTGTTTTACGGAAAATTTCTATACTATCCTTCAACATTTAAAGAGTACTCATATTTGCATATAGATAGCATAGTTTTTCGCCCGTATTTCGAATTTATTTGTAATCATGAAACCATCCGAGCTAAGTATATTCAGAAGGGGAATGTGGAGCAATTTGTCCGTATAGTTAGAGCAAATGTGAATAATTAATCACCCCTCTGTTTAAACATAATATCGTGATTTTTAAGAGGTAAAATGCGGAATAAAAACAACTTCTAAACCTCTAGGAGATAGTGATACAATGTCAAATGGGGGGAGGGTATGAACTATGGTTAATCAACGTATAAAGGAAATAACACTAATTACAATTGGTTCATTATTATTCGCAATTGGTATTAATTACTTTGCAATTCCAAACCGTCTATCAGAGGGTGGAATTATTGGTTTAACGGTTGTTACGTACTATTTATTTGATTGGTCGCCGGGGATTGTGAATTTTGCTATAAATGCAATTTTACTAGCTGTTGGTTATAAATTTTTTGATAAGAAAACGATGGTTTATACAATTTTAGGGATTGTAGAAACATCTTTGTTTTTATATGTTACGGAACATATTGAGTATCATGTAAATAGTGATACGTTATTAGCGGCACTATTTGCTGGTGTATTTGTCGGTATCGGATTAGGCTGTATGTTCAAAGCTGGAGGTACATCAGGGGGATCGGCAATTTTAGCACGGTTAGCAAATCAATATTTAGGTTGGAGCGTCGGTAAAGGTGTACTTATTATTGATATCGTTGTAATTGCTGGTTCTGTATTTATAATAGGGCAAGAAAAAGCGATGTACACACTTGTTGCAGTATTCATCGGAGCGAAAGTAATTGATTTCATTGTAGAAGGAATGGACACAAAAACGGCTGTTACAATTATTTCAAATCAACCAGAGTTAATACGTGAGGCTATTACGAAAAACATGACACGCGGCGTTACTGTATTAGAAGGGCGCGGCGGATATACTGGTAAAAATAAAGAAGTTTTATATGTTGTTATTAATAAACAAGAGCTTGTTAAGTTAAAGCAAGTTATTAGCCGAGTAGATGAAGATGCTTTCGTCGTTATCCATGATGTACGTGATGTACTTGGCGGTGGCTTTAAAGCAAGCTAAAAGGTGAACGGATAAATTCGTTCACCTTTTTTATTCTTACAAAAATGTAAGTGTAATGTAATGAGATTCAATAGTAGATTTTATTCCTTCTTTTTAAAATGGATGTATATATATCCTGCAGAGGAGGAATGTTTATTATGAAGAAAAAAATGATCACTACTATAATAGCGATGATAGTCATAGTAATAATGTTACTACCTACGAAACTTGGACCGGTTATCGATAAATATAATCCATTTTATAAGACGAAAGAATACTATACGGTTGTGAATACAATTGGTCAGCATATTGGCGATGAGTGGTATGAATATGAATTTATTGCATTTGACGAACGTGGAAGAGAACAAAAAATAAAGAAGACTGTTAAGCATATGTTAAAGAGAGATGAAACATTAAAAGTGTACGCAAAAGGACGCTACGGCGAGTCAATTGAAGAAATTGAAGCTGTAAATATTCCCATTAATGCAAAGAGTAAACTTTTAGCGATGAGATAGTGAATTATACCCCCACCTATTTTTTGTCGAAAATAAAAATACTAGGTAGGGGTATTTTGATGTGTGCAAAAAAAGCCTTATTCCATATGGACTAAGGCTTTTTTTAATATATAAAGGGGAAGGGGGTACATTGTAGTAGCATGAGTGAAAGGTATAAGAAGAGTAGCTACTAGCAATGTAATTTGGTTATGTGAGTGTTCTTCTTATTTGGCCTACTTGCTAACTTTATTGTACGAGATGTAGGTGAGGGAAACTATCGAATTACATTACACATAGCTTACAAACATGTAAGTCTTCTGTAATGTAATTCGATGGTTAAAAGATAGTGAATTTTATATAGTGTAATTAGAAAGTCTCACTGTATTACTTTCTGTTTGTAATATGAATGAAGAATGAAAAACCAACTACTTTTTAATAGCCTCATCTGTATGGAGATGAGGCCCTTTTTATAAACCTTACAACATTGTAAGGTTTACGTAAGTTAATTCGATAGTAAATTTGTCATATTTTTTGCATAATAGATACAAATAGATAAAAATAATTAGGGATATAGTAAGAAGGGAGAAGAATGGGATGCGTAAAGAAGAAGTAGTGAAGTTTCCAATTAAAGATTTCTGTAGCTACTTTACTGTTGCCGTAGTATGTATTGGATTATTTGATATCATAACAAACTTAATTGTTAAATAATATAGATGACAAAACAAGAAGGGAGATCCTTTCTTGTTTTTTTTATGGGGGAATAAAGGTGAAGTGGATTGATAGTCATATACATGTTGACAAATATAAGGGTGAAGAGAAAAGTAAATTACTTAAAGATGTGGAGCATAGTAAAGAGATAAAGGGGCTTATTGCAGTATCTATGAATTATCAATCATGTAAAGAAACTTTATCTTTAGCAAAACTATATCCTTTTGTACATCCAGCAATAGGTTTTCATCCGGAGCAACCGATTCATAAAGAAGAATGTGAGCAAATTTATAAATTAATTGAAGAGCATGTAGATGATATAGTTGCGATTGGTGAAGTTGGCTTACCGTATTATTTAAGAAAAGAAGATGAGCGCTTTGCTATCAATTCGTATATATCAGTGTTACAACGGTTTGTTGAACTAGCTAGTAAATATGATTTACCAATTATATTGCATGCAGTATATGAAGATGCTGATATTGTATGTGATTTACTTGAAGAATATAAAGTTTCACGTGCACATTTTCATTGGTTTAAAGGAAGTGAAACAACAATGAAACGTATGATGAGGAACGGTTATTATATTTCTATTACACCAGATGTTTTACATAAGGAGAAGATTAGAAAAATTGTTTCGTATTATCCTCTTGAATATATGATGGTAGAAACAGATGGACCGTGGGAATTTCAAGAGGGTGTTATGACACATCCGAGAATGATTCGAGAGGTATTAAAGGAAATTAGTGTTATAAAAAACGTAGCTGTTGATAAGGTTGCAGAAACGATATATGAAAATACGATTCAATTTTACCCCGCTATTTTCCGGAAATTAAGACCCTAAATGATTAAGATTTCACTTTATTTGAAGGGATAGGAGAGTTTCTCTTATCTCTTTTTATTATGGATATTTTTTCTAATATTTTCTATAATTTATGATGTGTTTAATTTGATGAAGAAAGTAGGGGAGAAAATGGGGAAAGCATATAAAAAAATAGCTATTACAATTATGGTTGGTGCCCTTTCACTTGTAGCGTTTGGTTGTGAAACAGAAAAAAAGACTATAAATTCAAATGCCACACAAGAAAATAAAGAAGTACAAATTGATCCAGTAGTTGAAAAACAGATGAAAGAAAATGAGAAAAACGGAAATTTGGTTGGAAACATCTCTAACCAAGGAAAGATGGCAGAGAGTAAAGGTTGGATTTACTATTCTGTAAATGGTGATAAAAATACAGGAGGCATTTATCGTACGAAAGATCAGTTTCAGACTTCGGAACGTGTAGTGGAAGGTGTAAATGCTTCTTACATAAATATAAAAAACAAAGCTTTATATTTTATTCATACGGATGAAGAGAAGAACGCGGGATTATCTTCTCTAATGAAGTATGATATATCTAATAAAAAGTTAGATACGTTAAAAGCGGATACAAATTATGTTTATATAAAAGATCAAACTTTATTTTACCCGAAAAAATATTCTGAGCATGGTGGTTTTGATATTGTAGGGATTGCAAAAATGGATTTAAAAACGGGACAGGAAGAAGAAGCAGCATTTAAAAACTCTGGATGGTCTCGAACGATAGATGATAGTATTCTACATTGGAATAAAAATCGTGGAACACAAGTGACAAAAGATAATAAAACTTGGTCAAAAGAAAATTATGCAACAATATCTAGTGCTACGTATAATGATGAAAAATTATATGCTGTCGTCGACTTTTCGTTACCTTTTGAAACAAATGAAGCTGAGCATGGCATATATGAAATAGACGTTCAACAAAATAATGAAAAGTTATTGGTAAAGGATGCCTTGCAGATGAATGTGAAAGGAGATACTTTTTATTATGTAAAAAAGGACGGCGTATATAAGAAGAAAATGAATGGTGGGAATGAAAAAGTAATTTATAATAAAGCGGTTGAACCAACTAAATCTTATTTATATCTTGTAGCAGGAGATATGTATCTCTATACGGATAATGGAACTATCATGAATCTAGACACAAAGAAATCAAATGAAGTAAAAGATAAGAAGCTAGCAGATGACGTTATGTTACAGAAGGTATGGAATGCACAGAAGGAACTTACTAATGTTCAAATGGCTGCACTAACAGGAAACCCAAAACGAGTAGGGGATTTTTTATATGGGGAATTAGTGAACCCTATTTATAATAAGAAAGATAATTTAGAGACTACGCTATCTACGTACTTCTCAAAATCATTTATGGCAGAGTATATGAAGAGTAAGTATATGAAAGAGTTAAATGGAAAAATGCACTATGTTATTGGAGATCCAGGGTCAAAAGCAGCAACTAAATTTACAAAAATTATTTCTGCTGAGTTAAAGGATGGGAAAATAAAAGCGAAGGTTGAAACGTATAATGACTATGATAATGTAACGGAAACAGTAGAAGTTGAATTTATTTATGAACATAATCAATGGGTTATTAATAATATGCCACGTTTTGGTTTAAGTTAAAAAAACCACCAAGCATTTTGCTTGGTGGTTTTGTATTAGGATTCTAATTTTTTCGCACGTCTTAATAATAAGAGAAAGACAATGACGAGGAAACCGAGTATAAGGAAAAATCCATATTTTTTTATATAATCTATTATGTCACTTGCGCTTGTTGGTTTTTCAACGTGAATGCCGTCTTTATTAGTAGTGATATGAATATCTTTCATTTTCACTTCATTTGTTTCCTTTTGTAAATCAATCCATTCTATATTTGGAATACTTTCTAGATCCTTTAGTACTTCTTTTAATGGTTTTACACCTAAGTAAGGATGATAGAATGCACCAATAACTCCATTGGATAATTTGGCAACAGATACAGCATTTGCTTTCATTTTAGCAATAGCGTGTGGTTTATCTTCTTCGATAAATCCAACTGTTTCAGGCATTAATTTCATGCCATGTAAAAATGATGGTGTACTTCTGTATGCCGGAGAGTGCATAGATTTCCAAGTTGTATCACTTAACTGTAGTTGTCCCACATAAGTTGAAAAGTATCTTGATAATATTTCATATCCTTTTTGAGACATCGTGTAATGAGGTGCTTCAAATGCGACAGGATATAATTTGGCATCTACAAGTTCTTGAATGCCTTTTTCAATATGATCAGTCGTATATTTTTCTTCAAATTCTTCCCCTTTTTTTACGTATGTATTATATGCCTCTATGTTAGGGAAATCATCTTTTGTTTTTGGTTTTTCATGCTTCGGTTGACGAATTGGTTGGTCTGTTTTTACATCCCAAAATTCAAAACCTTCACCAGTTTCACTATCATAAAATTGGTGAGTATAACCATGCATAATAATTGTTGCACCATCATCTTGCATAGAGCGTAAAAGATCGACTAGTTCGGGTTTATCTTTTAAATGTAGTGTTTTACCTGTTTCTGGATCCGTATATACAGGAATAACAGTGATCATGTATGGCATCTTTTTCTCTTTTAGTAATTCAGCAATTTCTTTTAATTGATTTATATCTGCGGCTGGATGAACGTCTTCAAGACGTAAATAAGCTTCTACCTTATTGTTCGTTGGCTTTTGTCCGAAGTAAGAAAATAACACTTCACCGATGTAATGAGACATCCAGTCAAAGAGATTTGGCGTTGCAACATAATAAGAATTATTTTGTTGTACAATTAATGGATAAGTAGTATTTCCTTTTAAAGCATTGGCAAGAATTGTTCCATTTGTATCAAGGTTTTTAATGGATCGTTCGTCCTCTAATGTATTCTTTAGTTTACGTGTTGGATATTCAATTGTATCAGAGTTTATATCTTCATTTTTAAGTGTGATAAATGAAAAACGTTTGGATAATTGTTCTATATTTTGACCTAAAACGAGTAGTGGTCCTGAGAAATTTTCTAGAAATTCTTTTGTTTCAGTGGGAAGTTCTTCTTGTTTTTCACCTATGTAAATAACATGTGTATATGAAGATTTATCAGTTATTTCAGCTAACTGTTTTATATTTTTTATTGTTATGTTATTAGTAAAATGTCCTACTTGTGTATTAAGTATTTGGGTGTCACTTGTAATTTGATCATCGCTCGAACTGTATAAAATAAGGATTTTTGGATTTTCGTTTTTTTGTGCGGAAATAGGGACAGGAATTAATAGTAGTAAACTAAATAAGAGTAGCAACCATTTTTTCATATTATTATTCTCCTAGTTTATATTTAGAATTCAGTTTACAATTATATACAAAAAATGCGTTTCAGTCTATGAAAGTTACATTTTTGCACGTATTTACCAGCTGTTTTTTCACAAAATCGGTCTAAAGCATGATGATAATATGTATAGTTATTTGCTATGATAAAAGAGTAAGAGAATGATAGAATGTGGGTAATTGTAAAGGGAAGAAGGCTGAAAGGGGACAAATTTCAGCGGAGAAAGAGGTAGAGGTAGTGAAGAAATTCTTTGTAGGATTTTTAGTTGTTCTTGGGGTGTACTTATATTTCCAAGGAAAGTCTGAAGGAATGGGAAAATTAGTAAATGAGACAAGCTATGTTGACTCAGAAGAAGCAAAACAGATGAAACAAATTATTATAGAGGAAGCAAAGAAAGTCAATCTTCCAGAATGGATACCTCTTACAATTGCCGAACATGAAAGCCGTTTAAATCCAAGAAGTGTTGGAGATAACGGAACTTCATTCGGATTGTTTCAATTGCATCGCGGTGGTGGACTTGCGCCGGATCATTTAACGGATGATGAGCTAAAAGATCCACGTACAAACGCGCAAATTGCAATGCCGCATTTAATGAAAGGATATAAGCGCGGGGTGCAAAAAGGTTTGACGGATTTTGCATTACTAAAATATATAGCAAATACATCTGGGTGGCCAGGGAATTTAGGGCCAGAGTGGACGGATAATAATATGAAGTATAACATCGGATTAGAAGATGTGTACTATCGAAATAAAGGTGTAATTAAAGAGTAGGTTTTTGATACCTACTCTATTTTTTGTGGATAATCGCGTCGTTTTGTTTTGTGAAATATGCTGCTAGTTGTATTTTCACGTCTTCTAGTTTGGTGGAAACTTGCGGTATTTTATATCCTACATACAATGGTGAAACGACAAACCTAGGAACAACTTTACAAATGATTTTTCCGTTTAAGTAATAGAAGAATAAGTTATAACTACTACATCCTTTATGGAAATCTGTCAGTATGTAACGTACAGTTTGCTGAATATAAGTTGCTAGTTCATCTATGCATCCAATATCTTCAATAATGATATTAAATTCAGTAAAACCGATAATAGGACGATCTGAAATATTGAGTTCAATGTGTTCGTTCTTTTGTACAATTACTCCTTGGAAGTTGTCGTGTTCTACGTTATTGAGGTAGTCTACATATTTCATTCCAATAATCTGCATGTGTGCATGATGCAAACTTCCACCTGAGAATGGACCATGATTTTTGTATAAAATTACAGATGTGAATTCTTCATTCTTCTGTAAATCTAACCAATGTTTAATGGAGAAACGGATTAACGATCGCATATGTTCTTCTGTATATGTCGCAATATGATCTTCACAATTATCTGTTTCGATTAGCACCGTTTGAAATGTATCTTTTAATGTAGGAAATTTGTTTTTTAGCCAAATAATTGAGCCCTCAATTGCTAAAATATCCGTTAAATTTTCTCTGTCACAAAAAGGACATGCAGCGCTTCTATTCCGGATGCTTTCTGGTTTTTGTTTGCCAATATCGTTTAAAAAGTATAGTTGTTGTGTATCCATTTGTATATATGCCCCTTTAAAATATGTGTAAAAATCCCGCTTAATACATTCGGGATAAGGAGAAGAAAATCCTTTAAAGGGAATATAAAAAATAAAAGACAAGATATCCTCATTAAGATAGGGTACCTTGTCTTTTATTTTTTCTTTAATAATGTGTATGGATAATATAAATCGTTTTTATTATGCTTCTTTTTTCTATTTTTTATTGTGTATAAGGCAATTGCTGTACTTGCGATTACAAAAATGGCTTTCTTCATATTCACATACCCCTTTTTTATTGTTGGTTTAATTCTTGGCTAACTGCTTTTGCATCAACTAGAGCGTGTAAAATCATTTTTACCATGTTCATCATATTCGTTCACTCCTTTTTATAGTTCATTTAGTTCTTTTACAACTGCTTGTCCGTTCACTAATACCTCAAAGATTGCTTTTACGATTTCTTTCATCATGATTGTTTCCTCCGTTTGTTGTCTCTCTTGTTTACATCTTTATTGTATAGGGAGGCATCTTTTCGTACTATCGCTTTCCATTACGTGAACATAACAGTTTTGTAAGATTTGATGTCACTTATTGAAATGTTTAGTCTATCTTCATTATTTTCAGAAAAATGACTATTCAAACATGAAATGGGAAAGTATAATAAAGAAGTAAGTATTAAATTCCGTACGAAAGAGGTGAATGAGATGAAACGTTCTTTAGCTGCACGTGCCAAATTTTTAGATTTTATCTATTTTTGTCGTGCGATTTTTCATGATGTAGTTGTTAACGGGATACGTCTGTCCTTTTTTAACAATTGCATAGTAGCTATAGAACGATAGAAATCTCTTCACCCATTTTTAATAAACGTGTGAAAAGGGAGCTATTTAGCTTCCTTTTTCTATGCCGAAAACCATGGGGAATGTTTCTTTCCCATGGTTTTTTATATTGAAAGGAGTACGGAAAATGACAATTTGTAGTGTAAATAATGTAACGAAATCTTTTGGTGGAAACATCATATTTGAAAATATATCGCTTGAAATAAAGAATGGTGAACGTGTTGGATTAGTTGGTCGTAACGGTAGCGGGAAGACAACAATCTTTCAGCTTTTAACTGGAATGGAAAGTTTGGATGCAGGGGCCATTCATATGAAGAAAGGTATACGTATTGGTCATGTGGCACAAATGCCGAAATTTGATGAGAGTATGACTGTATATGAAGTATTGAGTTCCGCTTTTAAAATAGAAAAGGAATTAGAAAGAGAAATGCGTACTTTAGAAAAAGATATGGCGGAAGAACAGGAATCTTCTGTTTTACAAAAATTAATGGAAAGATACGGAATCATCCAAGAAAAGTTTGCGTTTCTTGGTGGTTATGAAATCGAAGCGAACATTATGAAGGTAGCAAATGGTTTACAGGTGACAGAACTATTCCCACGATCATTTGTGGAGATAAGTGGTGGGGAGCAAACAAAAGTAAGCCTTGCATACATGCTGTTGCAGAAACCAGATTTACTTTTATTAGATGAACCAACCAATCATTTAGATTTATTTGCAGTCGAATGGTTAGAGCAATTTTTAAAAGAATACAACGGAACAGTTATGGTTATTTCACATGATCGCTATTTCCTTGATGAAGTTGTAACGAAGATCTTTGATTTAGAAGATGGAGAGATTCACGTGTATCATACAAACTATTCTCGGTTTGTTGAAGAGAAGGAAGAAAGGTTGCTTCAGGAGTTTCAGGCTTATCAAGAACAGCAAAAGAAAATAAAGAAAATGAAAGAAGCAATTAAGCGACTACGTGAATGGGCAAATCAGGCGAATCCTCCGAATGAAGGATTGCATAAGAGAGCGAGAAGTATGGAACGTGCACTGGAACGTATGGAAAAACTAAAGAAACCTATTTTAGAACGAAAACAAATGGGACTTCAGTTTGAAGGGCAAGAGAGAAGTGGAAAAGATGTTGTTGTAATGAAAGAAGTGAGTAAAGGGTTTGCGGAACATCTTTTATTTAACGAAGCAAACTTACATGTTCGTTTTCAAGAGCGTGCAGCTATCGTTGGTCGTAATGGTACAGGAAAGACAACGCTATTAAAGTTATTATTAGAAGAAATAGAACCAGACGCTGGAGAAATTCGAATTGGAAGTAGTGTGAAAATCGGTTATCTATCCCAGCATGCGTACGGAAATATGAAGATTAATGTATTGGAGGCTTTCAGGGAATGTGTAGCTGTAACAGAGGGAGAAGCGAGACATATATTAGCTAAATTTTTATTTTATGGTCCAGTGGTGTTTAAGAAAGTAACGCAACTGAGCGGTGGAGAAAAAATGAGGTTAAGACTTGCACAACTTATGTATCAAGATATCAATTTTTTAATTTTAGATGAGCCGACAAATCATCTCGACATTGAATCAAGAGAAGTTTTAGAGGAAGCTCTTGAACAATATAATGGAACGATTTTAGCTGTTTCACATGATCGTTATTTTTTAAATAAGTTATTTGAAAAGACGTATTGGATTGATGAGCGTAAATTATTTGAGTTTGCAGGGAACTATGCATGGGCGCGTCAAAAGTGGGAGGAAAAGCTCGAGACACAAGTAATAAAGCAGCAACGCCAAGGAAGAAAAAATATTGAAACAGTCCCTGTAAAAAAGAAAGAAGTTAGGAATATTGAGGAGATTGAAACCGAGTTAATGCATGTTGAAGAAGATATATATACGCTTGAGTGTAAGATGGAACAAGTAGTTGATGTTGAAATGCTTGAACAATTGTATGAAGAAAAAACGAAGAAAGAGTTGTTACGAGCGGAGTTATATAATGAGTTAGAGAATATTGTGGAGTGAAAAATAAAAAGCGAATCCCTTTCAGTTTTACTGAAGGGATTCGCTTTTTTATACTGCTGTTTTGCTTTAAGAGATAAATAAAAGTTGTGTTTCACGTGAAACAGTAAATTTGATAAATCTTTGTTTCGTAACTTGCATAGATTGTGAAACATAAATCGTATTAGGAGCTTTTTAGATCGGTTAATTATTTCCCGAGACATAAGTATGTGTAACGGCAAAGCATGATTGAAAACAAAAAACAGAGTTACAGCTTTACACGCTGAACTCTGTTTTCTTTTTGTGTCTTGTCTTCTCTTGTTGAAATGATAATAGCGATCCCGAGCATCATAAAAAAAGCTAAAAAGAGGACGAACTTTGGGAAGAATGGGAATAGTAATAGCGCCCCGACTATCATAATTGTTAATAATACGTAGTGAAGGACGTATTGGAATAGGTTGTCCATGTTTTCGCCCCCTTTTTGGTAATTGGTTATTAGTATTCTATGTTTCATATTGAACGAATAGAAGTGAATTTTTAAGTTTTTTTATACGAATTAAAAGAGAATGATTGACATGTTTAAAGGAAAGGACTAATCTTGAAATTAATTCATAGTATTTTTATAGGAAAAATAAAAATAGTTACAGTGAGAGGTTTATGTTGTTACATACTCAGAAAGGAAGTAAGGGTGAAAATGATGCGAAAAACTTTTAAAGGAGTACTGGCTACATGTCTTAGTGTGTCAGTATTGCTAGCCGGATGTGGTCAAGAGGAAGCAAGTACAAACGAGGCCAGGAACGTCCCGAAAGTAAAAGATGAATTTATTCAGGCAAGCGACAAAGCAAAAAGTCCCGTAAAAGCAAAAGAAAGAAAAGATACTTTTGTAGTTGGAATGCCGAGTCCTGGAGGGATATTCCTTCCGCACTTTATGGAGAATGGATGGGATGGTAATATAACGCAAGCTATCTTTGCTCCTCTTGTTGGACTCGATAAGGAAGGGAAATCAATTCCTATTTTGGCGAAGAAGTGGGATATTTCAGAGAATCAGCTTACATACACATTCCATTTGAAAGATAATTTAAAGTTTAGTGATGGTTCACCGTTAACTGCAGATGATGTAGCATTTACATTAACGCTATTACACGATCCAACTTATAGTGGAGCGACTGATATAAGTCAAACAGCAATAAAGGGTGGGCAAGCGTATAAAGAAGGAAAGGCAACCTCTATTGAAGGAATTCAAGTCATTGATCCGAAAACAATTACGATTACGACTGAAAAGGTAAATGCTCAAACACTATCATTAATCGGTGGAGAAGTTATATCTAAAGCTTATTACGGGAAAGAGTATAAACAAGGGCACCTAGAGTATTTAAAAGAGTTGTATGGAAAACCGATGGGAGCAGGAGCTTATAAGTTAGATAAATATATTCCTGGTCAAGAGGTTCGATTTGTAGCTAATGAAAATTATTTTGAAGGAAAACCGAAGATTGAGCACTTTATTTATAAAATTTCAAAAGGTGATACAAAGCTACAACAATTTCAAGCCGGGGAAGTAGATTATGATGGTTTTACGACAAACACGGAGACGATTGAACAGTTAAAGGATTTAGGTTTTGCCAATATTAATGTATATACAGGAAGCTCTTATGGTTACATTAAAATGAATTATAAGAAACCATACTTTAAAGATAAGCGTGTCCGCCAAGCATTTATTTACGGATTAGAGCGTCAAAAAGTTATTGATACGTATTTCCAAGGTTATGCTTCACTCGTTAATGTACCGATTACGCCAGTTTCTTGGGCGTATACAGAAGAAGGGATTAATAAATATGAGTATAACTTAGAGAAAGCAAAGAAATTATTGGATGAGGCTGGATGGAGAGCTGGTTCAGATGGAATTCGCGAAAAAGATGGCCAAAAATTGAAGGTAAGTTATTTTGCTTCTTCTGCAAGTAAAATAAATGATGTAATGATCCCGGTGATGAAAGAGAATTATAAAAAGCTTGGTGTAGAGTTTAACCCAGAATATATGGACTTTAATACGATGATTTCAAAAGTGATAAAAGGTGATTATGATTTAGCAATGGTATCTACGCCAATGATTGATGATCCGAGTGGAACAATTGAGGAGTTTGTTTCGACAAGTAAACGAAACTATGATGGATACCATAATCCGAAAGTAGATGAATTAGCGAAGCAGGCGCTAGAAACATTAGATATTGAAAAACGAAAAGAAATTTATAAAAAGTTGTACCAGGAGTTGAGTGAAGATCCGCCTGTAATCTTCTTAAATAATAGTAAAGTTGTGTCTGCACATCATGCGCGCATTCAAGGATTACAAGAAGATAACTATAACGGTATCTTGTTAAGTTTACCTAAATTAAAGATAGAATAATAATTTTTGAAAAATTTTAAAAATATTTATTTAGAAAGAATTGACAAAATATAACGGAAGATATAAGCTAATAACCATAAAGTCTACCGGAAAGGTCGGAATAGGATTGTTACCCCTCAAAAACATCTATTTTTTTACGATTAAAACCGACTTTTCCGATTGGCTATAAATGTGCTGTGGGAGGCATACATAAGGTAATAAGTTCACAGGGTATAACTATTAAAAAGTTAGGGTGGGGACAATGAAGAAAAAGACAAAAAAATGGGCTGGTGTATTTTCGGTATTACTGAGTAGTTCGCTTGTGTTATCTGCTTGTGGGGGACAGGAAGATACTGCTTCTACAGAACCGGTAAAAAAACAAGACTTAAAAGACGCTAAGATTGAATCAATTCCAGCTACAGATAAAAAGAAAAGTCCAGAGAAAGCAAATCAGCGAAAGGATACTTTTATTACGGCCATTTCTAAGCCAGGGGGAGTTTTTCTTCCATATTTCCAAGAGAATGGTTGGGATGGAAATGTAACGTCTGTAATTTTTGCATCACTAGTAACAACAGACAAACAAAGTAAACCCATTCCGGACCTTGCAGAAAAATGGGATATTTCTGCTGACCAGTTAACATATACATTCCATTTACGTAAAAATCTAAAATTTAGTGATGGTTCGCCTTTAACGGCTGAGGACGTAGCATTTACATTAACACTACTTCATGATAAAGCGTATGAAGGTGGAATGGACATTGCTCAGTATGCTGTTAAAGGTGGAAAAGAATATAAAGAAGGAAAAGCAACTTCTATTGAAGGAATTCAAGTTATTGATCCACAAACAATTAAAATTACAACTGAAAAAGTTAATTCACAGGCGCTAATTAATTTAGGTGGTCCAGTGCTATCAAAAGCTTATTATGGAAAAGATTATAAACAAAATACAAGTTTAGACTATTTAAAAGCATTATATGGGCAACCAATTGCGGCGGGTCCATATAAATTTGAAAAATATGTTCCAGGTCAAGAAGTACGCTTTGTTGCTAACGAACATTATTATGCAGGTAAACCAAAAATCCAAAACTTTATTTACAAAATCACATCAGGTGATACTGGATTCCAATTATTCCAAACCGGTGAACTGGACTATAGTGGATTTAGAGCAAATCCTGAGAATATAGACCAATTAAAAGGATTAGAGTTTGCAAACATTAATCTTGAATCATCAAGTGATATTGCTTATATCTATGTAAATAATAAGAAATCGTATTTGAAAGATAAAAAGGTACGTCAAGCACTTACTTATGGATTAGACCGTAAGAAGTATGTGGATACAGCTTTACAAGGATATGGATCTGTTGCTAACGTACCAATTGCGCCAGTTTCATGGGCATATACAGAAGAAGGTATTAATAAATATCCACACGACGTAGAAAAGGCTAAAAAATTATTAGATGAGGCTGGTTGGAAGGTAGGTTCTGACGGGGTTCGTGAAAAAGATGGTCAAAAATTAAAATTAACATACTACGCATCAAATACAGGTAAAACAAATGATATCTTTATTCCAATTGCAAAAGAAAGTTACAAAGAAATAGGTGTTGAATTAAATCCAGAGTTGATGGACTTTAATACGATGCTTTCAAAAGTAGGGAAAGGTGACTACGATTTAGCGGCAGTTTCAACACCAGGAATTAGTGATCCAAGTGAAGTTGTAAGTGATTACTTATCGACTAATCCAAAAAGTGATACGGGTTACAGTAATCCGAAAGTAGATGACTTGATCGTAAAAGGCATAGGGACGACAGATATTGAAAAACGTAAAGCAATTTATAAAGAACTGTATAAAGAGTTAAGTGATGATCCACCAGTTATTTTATTAAATTATCGTAAACTACTTTATGCTCATAATGCACGTATAAAAGGAATTGATCCAGAAAAGTACGATAGCATCAGTTCCAACTTACCAGTGTTATCTATTGAACAATAAGGGTTGACCTAAATAATAGAAGACGTTTTTTCACACAGCAAGGTAATGGTAGCTGTTTTGAAAAAATGTTCTTCTATTTTTAAGTAAATAGGATTGGGGAGACAAAAGGTGAAAACATATATCATTCGTAGGTTCCTTCAAATGATCCCTACATTGTTTGGCACATCTATTATTATTTTTTTCTTATTTGCACTTTTGCCGGGAGATTATATTGATTCAAATCCAAAGTTAACACCAGAGAGAGCCCAAGAATTAAGGGAATTATACGGCTTAAACAAACCAATTATTGAAAGGTATTTTCATTGGTTAGTGAATGCTTTGCATGGTGATTTTGGATTTTCTTTACAGTATCAAGAACCGGTAACTTCATTACTTAATAAATTCATTTGGAATACATTTATCGTTGCTGTTGCAGCTTTATTTTTCACTTGGATTATTGCTCTTATTATTGGGGTTATTTCTGCAACAAAGCAGCACTCTTGGTTTGATAGATTGGTAACAATCGGTGTCTTTGCAGCAATGTCATTTCCATCATTCTTTATTGGACTATTTTTAATTAAATTATTAGCAGTTGATTTAAAGTTATTACCTATTGGTGGCATGATTGATATTGGGAGTAACTCAACAGGGATAGCATACATATTAGAAGTATTACGTCATATGATTCTACCTGTATTTATTTTAACGCTTCTTGGTGTAGGATCGTTAACACGATATTTTAGAACCGGCATGTTGGATGTTATTAGACAAGATTATATTCGTACCGCTCGTGCAAAAGGCTTAAAAGAAAGAAGCGTTATTTATAAACATGCATTGAAAAATGCAATTTTGCCAGCAATTACATTACTCGCTTTTGAATTACCGGGTTTATTTTCAGGAGCTATTATTATTGAACAGATTTTTAATTGGCCAGGGATTGGGAGTATTCAATTAGAGGCATTAAACTTCCGTGATTATACGGTATTAATGGCGTTTACAATGTTTCTTTCTTGTTTAACAATTATGGCTAATTTCTTAGCTGATATTGTATATGCGTTTGTTGATCCAAGAATTCGATTGAAGTAAAGGGGGGAAAGATATGGAGACTATTACACCAATAATAGAGAAAAAGAAAGAACGGAAAAAGAAAAATGAATCATCACCATGGCGCCAAGCGTATAAAAAAATTAAGAAAAATAAGATGGCGTTATATGGATTATACGTTTTAATATTTATGTTTTTATTTAGTTTTATCGGTCCAATCTTTTCACCATATGCTGATGGAAAAGTACAAGTAACACAAATTAATAAACCACCTAACCTATCACATTGGCTTGGAACAGACCAATTGGGACGGGATATTTTAACTAGACTTATGCAAGCAGGACGTATTTCATTAACGATTGGTTTAGCGTCGATGCTACTATCCGTTATACTAGGTGCTTTATTAGGAGCAATTGCTGGTTTTTATCGAGGTATTGTAGACCATTTAATTATGCGTGTTGCAGATGTGTTAATGTCCATTCCGGGATTACCGCTACTTATTATAATGGGAGCGATTTTATCAGAATGGAAATTACCATCAGAATACCGTTTATATGTTGTAATGATTATTTTAAGTTTAGTAGGATGGCCAGGGCTTGCTCGTCTTGTGAGAGGGCAAATTTTAACATTGCGGGAGCAAGCCTTTATGCAAGCAGCAGATGTATTAGGATTAAAGGATTCTCGAAAAATTATTCATCATTTAATTCCTAATGTCTTTCCGTTACTTATTGTTGTAGCAACTTTGGGCGTGGCTGGATCTATTTTAAGTGAGTCCGCACTAAGCTACTTAGGTCTCGGCGTTGTCCCACCTACACCATCATGGGGGAATATGATTAGTGCAGCGAACTCATTACTTGATTTCCAAAAGCGCCCATGGTTATGGATTCCGCCTGGTTTTGCAATCTTTATAACAGTTGTATCCATTAATTTACTTGGTGATGCACTTCGTGATGCGTTAGATCCAAAGATGAGACGGTAGGTGAGGGAATATGAGTAAAGCGGTAGTAGAGTTGAAAGACTTACAAACACACTTTCAGACAGAAGAAGGAACAGTAAAAGCTGTGAATCATGTTAGTTTTTCTGTTCGAGAAGGTGAAACTGTTTGTGTTGTAGGTGAATCTGGTTGCGGGAAAAGTGTAACGGCTTTATCTATTATGGGACTTATTGCTGAATCAGGTAGTGTAGTAGGTGGAGATATTTTATATGAAGGAAAAAGTCTTTTAGGAATGAAAGAGAAAGAGCTTCGTAGTTTACGAGGGAATGATATTGCGATGATTTTCCAAGAACCGATGACATCGCTAAATCCAGTCTTTACTGTAGGGGAACAAATTGTAGAGACGTTAAGGGAACATGAATTACTTAGTAAAAATGAAGCATATAAGAAGGCAATTGAGTTAATTCGTAAAGTCGGTATAGCCCGCGCGGATGAAATCGTCCATTCTTATCCACACGAACTGAGCGGTGGTATGTTACAACGTATTATGATTGCTGTTGCACTTAGTTGTAATCCTAAGTTATTAATTGCTGATGAACCGACAACGGCTCTTGATGTTACCATTCAGGCTCAAATATTAGATTTATTAAGGCAAATAAAAAAGGAATTTAAAACATCCATTTTATTAATTACACATGATTTAGGTGTTGTAGCAGAAATGGCGGATTACGTTGTCGTTATGTATGGCGGGAAAGTTATTGAAGAAGCCCCGGTACTAGAGATATTTCAAAATCCGAAACACCCATATACGAAAGGATTGTTGAAATCAAAACCAGTGATGGGAAAACGAATAGATAAACTATATTCTATTCCAGGGCAAGTTCCTAATTTAGTTGGTTTGGATGAGTTTTGCTACTTTAGCGGTCGTTGTGAGCATTGTATGGAAATATGTAAAGAAGAAGCACCAAATTTGAATGTACATGATGAGAATCATAAAGTAGCTTGCTGGTTATATGAGGAGCGTGCGGAACAATGAGTGAACCATTATTAGAAGTAAAAAACTTAAAAACATATTTTCCAATTAAAGGCGGCATATTTAGTAGAACGGTTGGACATGTAAAAGCAGTTGATGGAGTAAGTTTTACTATTAATAAAGGTGAAGTATTCGGCCTCGTTGGTGAATCGGGAAGCGGAAAAACGACGATAGGAAAAACAATTTTACGTCTCGTCCAAAAAACGGAAGGGGAAGTGAAGTTTAAAGGGCAAGATGTTCACTCTTTATCTAAGGAAGAATTGAGAAAACATCGTCCTAATATGCAACTGGTCTTCCAAGATCCATTTAGCTCATTAAATCCGAGAATGAGAATTGGGGAGGCGCTTGGTGAGCCGATGTTAGCCCACGGATTAGCAACGAAAGAAAATGTTCGTGAAAAAGTGACAGAAGTATTAGAGTTATGTGGCTTAGCCCCATATCATATTGACCGATACCCCCATGAGTTTTCTGGTGGACAACGTCAACGTATCGTTATCGCAAGAGCTATGGTATTAAACCCGGAATTTATTGTAGCTGACGAACCTGTGGCAGCGCTAGATGTATCTATTCAAGCACAGATCATTAATTTATTTAGTGAGTTACAGGAGAAAAAGGGACTATCTTATTTGTTCATTTCACATGATTTAAGTGTAGTCGAACATTTATGTACGAAAATCGGGATTATGTATTTAGGAACGATTGTGGAGACAGCGCCGCGTGATGAGTTATTTACGAATCCACTTCATCCGTATACAAAAGCATTGTTATCGGCTGTGCCAATACCAGATCCAACAGTGAAGCGAGAGAGAATCATACTAGAGGGTGACATTCCAAGTCCAGCGAATCCACCTTCGGGGTGTCGTTTTCATACACGTTGCCCGTTTGCAACAGATATTTGTAAACAAACGGTACCGGAATTTCGTAATGTTGGTGAGGAGCATTTTGTTGCTTGTCATCATGTATAAAAGAAAAAGGACTCTTTCAAATAGAAAGAGTCCTTTTTTTATTTACTAGATGAAGTTTGTTTCAATACAAATTGCTCGATTGCATGAGCAACACCATGTTCATTGTTTGTTAATGTTACAACATCACATAGTTTTTTTACATCTTCTTCAGCGTTTCCCATTGCAACTGATAAACCAGCTGCTTCTAACATGGGTACATCGTTAAAATTGTCACCGATAGCAACTGTATCTTCAATTGGTATATTAAAATGGGCTGCCATTTGTTTCAGTCCATTTCCTTTATGTCCATTCTTGTCCATAATTTCTAAATTAGTAGGAGCAGATGCTGTAACCATAATATCAGTATCTTCTTGTAACATACTTAATAGCTGTGTGCGATGCCCTGCGTTAAATGTCAAAATAAAGAATTTAGATATTTCTAATTCTGGATTATTTACAACATCTTCAATCTTTTGAAAATCAGTAATTAAGTTTGACTTCTTTTGTTTTTCTGTAATTCTTTCAAGTTCCTCGAGTGTAACATCTAGTGCATGCTTGTTTTCTTCGAACGCTTGCATGACTTGATCTTGCCATGTATACGGAGAATAAACTCCTTTATTCGTATATAGTTTATAAGGAAAACCCTCAGATTCTAGTAATTTTGCAAGCTTGTATACTTTATCGTTTTGTAAACAACGCGAGTTAATTACTTTTCCATCCACATAAACAATTGCCCCATTGCTCGCTCCAACTGGAAGAGATAGTTTATATTCTTCCAATAATTTCAAAGCATCCTCTTTTGCACGGCCAGAACAAATCATGACAATATGACCAGCCTCTTTTGCAGTTTGGATAGCTTGTAAGTTCTCTTTGGAGATTTCAAGATTAGATGATAGTAGTGTACCATCCATATCTAATGCGATTAATTTCAAAATGACCACCTCTTTGCTTTTATTATACATAGTTATATGAAGGAAACATATAAACTTATCTTGGAAAGATTGTATTTTATCCCGCATTAACGGGCTGCCCGTAAAAGTCCGATTGGTGAGGGCTGATTAAAGTTTCACTTTATCTCGCATGAATTGTTAGTAATCGTTTGATAGATTCTAACGTATTTATTTGAATATGTACTTTAATTTGTAACAAAAGTAGAGGTGAGTATGGCGATATTTCGTTATATGACTGTAATGTTACAATAACATTACGAACATAAACTTAGTAGAAACTGCATTAAAACAAGGTTTTTAAGGGTGTTTATAAAAAAACGTAAAAAAAGTGTAATAAAATTTACGTAATTATATTGCAAGGTAACAATAGTTATGTTACATTAATGTTACAAACGTTACGTTATTAAATTCAATGTAACACTAACATAAAAACTATGAAATAAACATTTCTTAGAAATTACATATAGATAACTTATTAAAAAGGAGGATACATAATATGAAAGAGCAAGTATTACAAGTAACAAAAGGTGACTTCGTAGGATCAGCAAGTGGAGCAGTAGTATTAACAGCGTTAATCGTATTTCTATCAAGTGTATTAGTGTAATAGAAGTTTTAAATCCTATAAAACGAAAGGAGAATGAGGAATATGAACAGTGAACAAGTGTTACAAGTAACAAAAACAGATTTATTAGGATCATTAGGTGGAGCGGTAGTATTAACATCATTTATTCTATTCCTTGCAAAAGTATTAGTATGAGACATATAAATACAATTATTCAAAAAAAATAAAGACTCTAGCATATTAGTAAGTAATTAATATGTTGGGGTCTTTTTTATTTTTCTTCTATATATCCCTTCAAGTATGAATAGCCCCTCTATATTTTAAAGAGAAAAAAGTCGAATTTTATATGTAAGAAAAAAAGAGGAATTTGACAGAAAAGATAGAAAATTTTAAAGGTCAGAATTTGTTAGCTTGCTAACTAATTTCTATTAATTGATGTTGGAAGCGTTTTCGGTTGGTTTTAAGTATGAACCATTTAATCTATTTACAGGGGGATGAGGATTTTATGAAACAAAAATCTATGGATACGCTAGCTGCACAAATGGAGGACTTTTTTCCAGTACGTGATGTAGATCATTTGGAATTTTACGTAGGAAATGCAAAGCAATCAAGTTATTATCTTGCGAGAGCATTCGGATTCAAAATTGTGGCTTACTCTGGATTAGAAACTGGTAATCGTGAAAAAGTATCTTATGTTCTTGTGCAAAAAAATATGCGTTTCGTTGTGTCTGGGGCTTTAAATAGTGACAATCGTATTGCAGAGTTTGTAAAGACTCATGGTGATGGCGTGAAAGATGTGGCATTACTTGTTGACGATGTTGATAAAGCATACTCAGAAGCGGTGAAACGTGGTGCCGTCGCAATTGCTCCGCCTGTAGAGTTAACAGATGAGAACGGTACATTGAAAAAAGCAGTTATTGGTACGTATGGTGATACAATTCATACGCTTGTAGAGCGTAAAAATTATAAAGGGACATTTATGCCAGGATTCCAAAAGGCTGAGTTTGATATTCCATTTGAAGAGTCAGGTTTAATTGCTGTAGACCATGTAGTTGGTAATGTTGAAAAGATGGAAGAGTGGGTTAGTTATTACGAGAACGTTATGGGCTTTAAACAAATGATCCATTTTGATGATGATGATATTAGTACAGAGTATTCAGCATTAATGTCGAAGGTTATGACAAATGGAAGTCGTATTAAGTTCCCTATTAACGAGCCAGCAGATGGAAAGAGAAAATCACAAATTCAAGAATATCTAGAGTTTTATAATGGAGCAGGTGTACAGCATCTTGCTTTACTAACAAATGACATTGTTAAAACAGTAGAAGCGCTACGTGCAAATGGTGTGGAGTTTTTAGATACACCAGATACTTATTATGATGAGTTAACTGCACGAGTTGGAAAAATTGATGAGGAAATTGATAAGTTGAAAGAATTAAAGATTTTAGTAGATCGCGATGATGAAGGATACTTACTACAAATCTTTACGAAACCAATTGTAGATCGTCCAACTTTATTTATTGAAATCATTCAGCGTAAAGGTTCTCGTGGATTTGGAGAAGGAAACTTTAAAGCGTTGTTCGAATCAATTGAAAGAGAACAAGAGCGTCGCGGGAACTTATAAAATTTATATCCACCAGCAATCATTCTTTTGCTGGTGGAAATTTCATTTTCATAAGGAGGAATCATGATGAAATTTGTTACATTTCGTCTTCCTTCAAAAGAAATGCGAGCTGGATGGCTTGAAGGTGACAAAGTAATCGATATGAATCTTGCTAGTGATGGGAAATTACCTTCTTCTATGTTCGCCTTTTTAGAGAAAGCGGATGAGTATGTAGAAGTATTGCGTAATATTAAGAACCCGGAAAAGGGCATATATTCTTTAGAGGAAGTGCAATTAGCAGCAGCGATTCCTAATCCGAGTAGTATTAGGGATTTTTATGCATTTGAACAGCACGTAAAAACGGCACGTGGCCGAAGAGGGCTAGATGTTGTACCTGAATGGTACGATATACCGGTTTTTTATTTTACGAACCATCGTGCTGTAATTGGTCCAGATGATGTTGTAATTAGTCCGAAGAAATCTAAAAAACTTGATTATGAGTTAGAGATTGCTTGCGTAATTGGGAAAGAAGGAAGAAATATTTCTCGTGAGCAAGCAGAGGAATATATTTTTGGTTATTGTATTATGAATGATTGGAGTGCAAGGGACTTACAAGCAACAGAAATGAAGGTAGGACTTGGTCCAGCGAAAGGAAAAGATTTTGCAACTTCATTAGGAGCGTACCTTGTTACGAAAGAGGAACTAGATATTTATCGTAATGGTGACCGTTATGAGTTAGAGATGACTGCTCATGTAAATGGAAAGCTATTATCAAAAGGGAACTTCCAAGATATTTACTATACATTTGCTGAAATGATTGAACGTGCTTCGGAAGACGTTACGTTATATCCAGGCGATGTGATTGGTTCTGGAACAGTAGGAACAGGTTGTATTTTAGAACTAGGCACAGAAGAGTGGCTACAAGATGGTGATGTGGTAGAACTTACGATTACTGGTTTAGGTACATTACGTAATACGGTCAAAATAGAAAGGGAAGCAGGTGATGGGCATGTTTTATCGTCACATGGGGGAGCTACCTCATAAACGACATGTACAATTCCGTAAAAAAGATGGGTCGCTTTATCGTGAACAGGTAATGGGAACAAAAGGTTTTTCTGGTACGCAATCTATTTTGTATCATCATTATATGCCAACGGAAGTAGGGCATGCGGCATTATCTCATTCTTGTCAGTTGCAGTATGAAGAAGATGTTGCTCTTTCTCATCGTCACTTTCGCACGAAAGAAAATAAAAAAAGTGGTGATGCAGTAAGCGGAAGAAACTTTATACTTGGGAATGAGGATTTATTAATCGGAGTAGTGAGCCCAACAGAAAAAATGGATTATTTCTACCGTAATGGTGATGGCGATGAAATGTTGTTTGTCCATTACGGAACAGGAAAAATTGAAACGATGTTTGGAACGATTCATTATCGAAAAGGCGATTATGTAACAATTCCAATTGGAACGATTTATCGTGTTATTCCGGATGAAGGAGAGACTAAGTTTCTTGTTGTAGAGGCAAATAGTCAAATTACAACACCGCGTCGCTATCGTAATGAATATGGACAATTGCTAGAGCATAGTCCGTTTTGTGAGAGAGATATTCGTGGTCCTGAAAAATTAGAGACGTATGATGAAAAAGGTGAGTTTGTCGTAATGACAAAGTCGAGGGGATATATGCATAAACATGTTTTAGGACATCATCCGTTAGACGTTGTTGGTTGGGATGGCTATTTATATCCGTGGGTCTTTAATGTAGAGGACTTTGAACCAATTACAGGTCGTATTCATCAGCCACCTCCAGTACATCAAACGTTCGAGGGTCACAATTTCGTTATTTGTTCTTTCGTACCACGTTTATATGACTATCATCCAGAATCTATTCCGGCACCGTATTATCATAGTAACGTGAATAGTGATGAAGTACTGTACTATGTAGAAGGTAACTTTATGAGCCGAAAAGGTGTGGAGGAAGGGTCTATTACACTTCATCCGAGCGGCATTCCTCACGGTCCACATCCTGGGAAAACAGAGGCGAGTATAGGGAAAAAAGAAACGCTTGAATTAGCTGTTATGATAGATACATTCCGTCCGCTTCGTATTGTAAAACAAGCACATGAAACAGAAGATGAAAAATATATGTATAGCTGGATTGAAGAGGGATCATATACTGTGAAATAAATAAAAAGAGGCATGCTCAATAACGAAGCATGCCTCTTTTATGGAATCGACATGTATAATAATACCAAAAAAAGTTATAGAAAGATATATAGAAAGAATGATCAAGATAATGCGTATTCATAAGAATTTCTACTTATTTCGACAAAGATTAATGTGGTAATTTTTAGTTTGAAAATTTGTATTTTTCTGATTCTATATATAATATAATTGTTGGGGAACTAAGGGGGTAATTTATGAAGAATACGTGGCGTGAATTACGGGAGATGGACCGTAACGTATGGATTCGGTTTATTGGAGAGACGTTAAATGGAATTGCGATGATGATGTTGATGCCGTTTTTTGCATTATATTTAAAAGATAAGGTGGATTCTTTATTACAGGTTGGAGTGATTATGGCGCTTTCTCCAATTGCTGCAAGCTTTGGAGCAATTATAGGAGGAAGGATTGCTGATATATATGGAAGAAAACCGATTATGATATTTTCGATGGCGAGTAATGCAGTATTAATGCTCGGTTTTTTATTTATAGAAGGATTTATTCCGTATGCGATTTTATCTATTTTTTTAGGATTAAGTAATTCGTTATTTCATCCAGCTGCATCAGCGATGGTTGCGGATGTAACGGCGCCAGAAAAAAGAACAGAAGCATATGGTTTATTACGAATGGGGCACAATATAGGTGCTGCAATTGGTCCGATAATGGGGGCTTCAGTAGTTATGTTATCGAAGAACCTTGTGTTTATTATTGCCGCATCTACGATGTTATTTTATGCATTACTTGTATTCGTCCTTATTCAAGAGACAATGCCAAAGAGTACGAATAAAGAAGGTGATACAGAAAAAGAATCAGGAGCAGTGTGGAAAATTGTATTGCGAGATAAGGCACTCATGATTTATTTATTAGCAGGTATCATTATTTCGATGGGATTTTCTCAAACAGAAGGCATGTTGCCACTGCACTTTGACAATGAAATGAAAGGTATTTTTGGAACTAACAATCCATATCCATATTTAATGGCTTTAAATGGACTATTAGTTGTGTTGTTCCAATTTCAAATTTCAAAATGGGTCACGGATAAACCTGTTGGAAAGACGATGTTATATGGTGCATGTTTGTTTGGGATTGGGTTATTTTTTATAGGGTGGTTACCGAAGTGGTTTGGAGGACTTGATACAAATGCTACAATTATTTTAATAACGTTACTGTTTGTGTATGCCATATATACGTTAGGTGAGATGATTATGTCGCCTGTACAGATGACGTTTGTAGCGAATTTGGCTCCTGAGCATTTAAGAGGGACTTATATGGGAGCTGCAAGTTTGCAGTGGATTACAGGAAGTGCATTCGGTCCACTTCTTGGAGGTTTTTTATTAGACCGATTACTTGGCCACTTTCTATTTACAATTTTAGCTTTCGGTTGTGTAGTTGCAGGTATTGTATATATTTCTTTAGACCGTCTCGTTGAACAAAGGCAAAAAAGCACACTAACCAAACAATCTTCTTAATAATTAGATGACATACACAAAAAGGGGATTTCTACATATTTTAGGTACATAACTAGGTTGGATTGCAATTTTATCCCACTTTAATGGGCAGTAAGACCCCCACCTCAAAATTCAGCGAAAGTAAGGAATTTAGGTGGGGGATCAACTGCCCATAAAAGTCCGATTGGTTCAACTAATAATCAGTAGGGGATGAAGCCCCCCACTGATTAAAGTTTCACTTTATATATTTATCAAGAAAGTTAAGTGGAAAAAGTATAGAGAACCAATAAGTGGTGTCATTTAATTATTTGTGGAAGTTGCATTTTATTTCAAATAGGAACTACCTATTTTTATAAAAAGTGCTAAAATAGAAAAATGAAAACAATTGGTTAGGGTGATTTCAGTGACAAAAATTAAATTAGGTTTATTATATGGTGGAAAATCAGCTGAGCATCAAGTTTCGCTACAAACGGCTCTTGCTGCTATTAAAGCATTAAATCAAGATAAATTCGAGATTCATCCAATTTATATTACAGAACAAGGTCAATGGGTGCGCGGTGAGCGTATTGAAGGCGAAGTAACAAATGTTGAAGTTCTAAAAATGAGCGGTGCAGAAAATGCGATTTCTCCGTTATCTTTAAGCACAGAAATCATTCCATCTGCAAATGCTGAGGAAAATGCTATCGACGTTATTTTCCCATTACTACATGGACCAAATGGTGAAGATGGAACGGTTCAAGGATTATTAGAATTAATGAACATTCCTTATGTAGGAAATGGTGTTCTAGCATCTGCTGCTGGTATGGATAAAGTTGTTATGAAAAACATTTTTGCAGAAGCTGGATTGAAACAAGCGAAATATGCATCGTTCATTCGTAGCGGATGGGAAAAAGATCGTGAAACAGCATATGAAAAAGTAGAAGCAGTATTAGGATACCCTTGCTTCGTAAAACCAGCAAACCTTGGTTCAAGTGTTGGGATTAATAAGTGTAAAAATCGTGAAGAACTTGAGAATGCATTTGAAGAGGCATTCCAATTTGACCGTAAAATTATTGTGGAAGAAAATATCGTTGGACGTGAAGTAGAAGTTGGTGTACTAGGTAATGATGAACCGAAATGTTCAGTTGTAGGTGAAATCGTACCTAAAAAAGACTTCTATGATTATAAGTCGAAATACATCGATGGTGATACAGCGTTAATTATTCCAGCTGAAATGACAGAAGAAGAGTCTAATGTTATTAAGCGAGATGCGATTGTTGCATTCCAATCGTTAGATGGTGCTGGCTTAACGCGAGCTGATTTCTTCTTAACGAAAGATGGAGAAGTATACATTAACGAAGTGAATACGATGCCAGGATTTACGCCGTTTAGTATGTTCCCTCTACTATGGCAACATACTGGATTACCGTATCCGGAATTAATTGAAGAGCTAATTCGTTTAGCAATGGAGCGTCACGAAGAAAAACAAAAAATTAAATATACAATCTAACAAAAAAAGGAGGAGGCACTATTCGAAGGAATAGTGCTTCCTCTATGTAAGGAGTGTTTTTATGATAAATCGAACGTTAAAACAAGTAGAACAAATGACAAATGGTACGGGATTAGCAGAGCAGTATGAGGGAATTACTATACAAGGAGTGTCTATTGATACGAGAAAAATCGAAAAAGGAAACTTATATGTTCCGATTCAAGGTGAACGTTTCGATGGACATGCTTTTGTAGATAAAGCTGTTGAAAATGGAGCTGTGGCGACATTATGGATGAAAGATGTAGCAAATCCACCTGAGAATCTTCCGGTTATTTTTGTAGAAGACACGCTATCAGCATTACAAATGTTAGCAAAAAACTATCGCGACCAATTGGATGTTAAAGTGATTGGTGTGACAGGTAGTAACGGTAAAACATCTACAAAAGATATTGTAACAAGTCTTCTTGCGACTAAATTCAAAGTTCAAAAAACAGAAGGAAACTTCAATAACCATATCGGGCTCCCTCTTACTATTTTAAACTTAGAAGAAAATACAGAAGTGGCTGTATTAGAAATGGGAATGTCAAGCCGCGGGGAAATTGAATTCCTATCTAAGTTAGCTCGTCCAAATGCAGCTATCATTACGAACATTGGTGAAGCACATTTAATGGATTTAGGCTCTCGTGAGGCAATTGCTGAAGCGAAATTAGAAATTGTGACAGGATTACAAGAAGGTGGAGTGTTCGTATATAACGGAGACGAGCCATTATTAACAAATCGTGTTCCTGAAATGAATCTAATAGCTGAAACAGTTACGTTTGGTGATGCTAGAGCAAATGATTATTATCCAACGACTGTAACGTTACAAGCAACTGGGACACACTTTAAAATGAATAGAGAAGAAAACATTTCATTCTATCTACCAGTATTAGGGAAACACAATGTGTATAATACGCTTGCTTCTATGGCAATTGCGAAACACTTTGGTGTAACGTGGGAAGAGATGAAAGAAGGTTTAGTAACGCTTCAAATGACAGGCATGCGTATGGAAATTGTAAAAACAAATAGTGGATTAACAATTATCAACGATGCTTATAATGCAAGTCCAACAGCTATGGAAGCAGCATTCCACCTAATGAATGGTTTAGATGGATTCTCTAAAAAAATTGTTGTTCTCGGCGATATGTTAGAGCTTGGAGATCAAGAAGTACAGTTTCATTATGAGGTAGGTAAATTAATCGATCCAGCAAAAATCTCCTATGTGTTCACATATGGTAAATTAGGGGCTCAAATTGCTGAGGGAGCGAAAATTAATTTCCCTAACGAACGTGTGAAGGCTTATGATAATAAAGAAGAGTTAGTAAAAGAGTTGCAAGCAGTAGTCGATGCAAAAGATGTTGTATTAGTCAAAGCATCTCGCGGTATGAAATTGGAAGAAGTAATTACGATGTTGAAATAATTGGTGTATATAAATAGGGATGATAGCAACGAAAAAAGAAGAAACTTATAATAAGCGCTTACAGTAAATATAAAAAAATAAAAGTGAAGAAAAAAACTCTTAATATGAAAATAAGGTAACAGTTGGGTTTGCTTTTTACACATACAAAACTTATAATTGATAAAGTGTAATAACGTTTAGAAGTATTTTCGTGAAGAATATACGCCCGTTTATATACGTGAGCATTCAGGAAAAGGGCTTTTCCGCAAATTCGGAAAACGCCTTTTTTTAAATGATAAGTATAGGATAGAAAAGGAGAAGTAACATTGACAACATTTCGAGAATTAGGATTAAGTGATTCTTTACTGCAATCTGTTGAAAGTATGGGCTTTGAAGAGGCTACGCCAATTCAAGCTGAAACAATTCCACATGCATTGCAAGGTAAGGATATTATTGGGCAAGCACAAACAGGTACAGGGAAAACAGCAGCATTCGGATTACCACTATTAGATAAAGTGGATACACATAAAGAATCGGTTCAAGGTATTGTTATCGCGCCAACGCGTGAATTAGCAATTCAAGTTGGAGAAGAGCTATACAAAATTGGTAAACATAAACGCGTTCGTATCTTACCAATTTACGGTGGTCAAGATATTAACCGCCAAATTCGTGCTCTAAAAAAACACCCACACATTATTGTTGGTACGCCGGGTCGTATTTTAGATCATATTAACCGTAAAACACTTCGCTTACAAAACGTAGAGACAGTTGTTCTTGACGAAGCGGATGAAATGTTAAACATGGGCTTCATTGAAGATATTGAAGCAATTTTAACAGATGTGCCAGAAACACATCAAACATTACTATTCTCAGCGACAATGCCGGACCCAATCCGTCGTATTGCTGAGCGTTTCATGACTGAGCCTCAACACATTAAAGTAAAAGCAAAAGAAGTAACAATGCCAAACATTCAGCAGTTCTATTTAGAAGTGCAAGAAAAGAAAAAGTTTGACGTGTTAACACGCTTACTAGATATTCAATCTCCAGAGCTTGCGATTGTGTTCGGTCGTACAAAGCGTCGTGTTGATGAATTATCAGAGGCATTAAATTTACGTGGTTATGCTGCAGAAGGTATCCATGGTGATTTAACTCAGGCGAAACGTATGTCTGTATTACGTAAATTCAAAGAAGGTTCTATTGAAGTTCTTGTTGCAACAGACGTTGCTGCACGTGGTCTTGATATTTCAGGCGTAACACACGTATATAACTTCGATATTCCACAAGATCCAGAATCATATGTTCACCGTATTGGCCGTACTGGTCGTGCAGGTAAAAAAGGTATTGCAATGCTATTTGTAACACCACGTGAATCTGGACAATTAAAAAATATCGAGCGTACAACAAAACGTAAAATGGACCGCATGGATGCACCGACACTTGACGAGGCACTAGAAGGTCAACAACGTTTAATCGCTGAAAAACTTCAAAGCACAATTGAAAATGAAAACTTAGCATACTACAAGCGTATTGCAGAAGAAATGTTAGAAGAGAACGACTCTGTAACAGTAGTAGCTGCTGCTTTAAAAATGATGACAAAAGAGCCGGATACAACTCCAATCGCTTTAACATCAGAACCACCAGTTGTTGCAAGAGGTGGCGGTTCTAAAAAACGCGGCGGTAACGGAGGCGGATACCGTGATGGTAACCGTAATCGTAGTCGTGATGGACGCGGTGGCGATGGTCGTAACCGTGACCGCAATCGTGATGGTCGTAATCGTGACGGTAACCGTGATCGCAATCGTGAAGGTAGCCGTGATGGTAACCGTGGTCGTCGTGGCGAAGGTCAAGGACGCCCAGGATCTTCAAACGGACGCGGCGAAAGAAAACATCATAGCCGTAAGCCACAAGCTTAATAATGAAAAAAGAGAATGCCCTTTGCCGGCATTCTCTTTTTTTTATTTCTGTAATTGTACATACTACATAATAACTTATGTAGAAATGAGGTGCCGCATGCTTGTAAGGCTTGGCTATGTCGCGATGAGTGTACATTTGAAAAATGCATCTCCATCTCAAACGATGACGTACGCGCAGTTTCAAAAAATAGATGATCGGGAAGCAGCGATTCGTAAACTTGAAAGAATTGCTAATTCGAATTTGGAAAACTGTTTACGATTATTAAAGCATAATAAAGGACATGACATATCGTTCTTTCGACTTAGTTCCAAGCTGATTCCTTTAGCGAATCATGAGGAGTTGTTAGATTGGAATTATATTCGCCCTTTAAAAGAAAATTTAAAAGTGCTAGGTGATTACGCTATTCGAATGAATATGCGTATTGATTTTCATCCAGATCATTTTGTTGTACTCAATTCAGCTGAGGAGAATATTTTTAAAAAATCTGTAAAGACGTTACAGATGCATAGAAAATTATTAAAAGGTATGGGGATTGAACATAAGCAACGATGTGTAATGCATGTTGGGGGTGGATATAAAGATAAAGAGCTTGCATTAGAGCGTTTTATAGAGAATTGGTCTAATGTCCCAAGAGGTATTCAGGAAATGATTATGTTAGAAAATGATGATACAACTTTTACGCTCGAGGACACATTATATTTAGGAGAAAAATTGGACATTCCCGTTGTATTTGATTTACATCACCATATGATGAATCATGATCGAGAAGATTGGCATGAAGATTGGGCGCGTGTCGTACATACGTGGGAATCGTCTTTGTTACCAGTGAAAATGCACATTTCTAGTCCTAGAGAGGGAAAAGACCCGAGAGCACATGCGGACTTTATTGATGTAGATACTTTTTTATCTTTTTTAAAAAAGATAAAGGGAAGTGTTCCACAAATTGATTGTATGATTGAAGCGAAGATGAAGGATGAGTCTTTATTTCAACTCATGAGGGATTTAAGTAAACAAACAGATGTGGAAATTATCGATGGTGCGAGCTTTTATATTAAATGAGCTCTGCACCATCGAGTTTTTTTATTAATAAAGGGGTGCAAATACCACCAATGATCAATCCTGTTAAATGGCTGATAGGGTTGGCAGAGGGATTGAAGAAAGTGAATAGTAGTAATATACATATCATGATTGAAAAAATAGCGATGTCTCTTGGATTGGAAGAACGATAGCGGCTATACATTAGAAATAACTGTGCACCTAGCAATCCGAAGATACCACCAGATGCCCCGGCATGAATATATTCATGGGGCATAATAAGATAAGAGAAAATATTTCCGAGAATGCCAGAAAGGAAAAAAATAATGATGAAAGAAAAGTGGCCTAGTTGTTTTTCAATAGAAGAGCCAAGGACGAATAAACAAATACTATTAGAAAGAAAATGTGATAAGTCTACATGTACGAGTAGGGAAGTTATGAGACGCCACCATTCTCCTTTAGCGATATATTCATTAGAAGCTGCCATAGGAAATAGGGAAAAATTTCCTAATATAATCATAATTAATTGTAAGAGAAGTAAAGCGATGACGATTGGTTGTAAGGAAATGCGGGCGGATGGTATGAGCATATTGTGAGTATCACTCCTTTTGCATCAGAAAGATTCTCTGTTATTCTTACAATATGAAAAAAGAAAGCTAAATAGAAGAAGGGGATTTTGAAATGATTGTAGGGATTGGAATCGATATTATTGAATTGAATCGAATTGAAAAAATGCTAGATGGAAAGCTTAAATTTATAGAACGTATTTTAACTGAAAGTGAACGTAATGTTGCTAAGGGGCTGAAGGGAAGCCGCCTTACAGAGTTTGTAGCTGGAAGATTTGCAGCGAAAGAGGCGTATTCAAAAGCGGTAGGAACTGGTATTGGGAAAGAAGTGAGTTTTTTAGATATTGAAGTGAGAAATGATGATAGAGGGAAGCCGATTCTTATTACGAGTACAGAACATATTGTTCATTTATCAATTAGTCATAGTAAGGAATTTGCTGTTGCTCAAGTTGTTTTAGAAAGCTCGTCACGCTAGTCTGCATATTTTATATCTTTGTCTCATATATTTGTGGTAGCGATAAGGAAGGTACATCTTCCATTCATTTATAGGGGCAAAGGGGCTGAAGTGATGAAAAGGCGTCTGTTTTTAGTTCTTGTCGGTTTATTAACCGTTTTTGTGTTGGCCGGTTGTATGGAAAAGAAACAAGATGATGTTGTGAGAGATTTAGAAGCGAAAGTAAAAGGGTTGAAAAGCTATCAAGCTGAAGCGAAATTATCTATTAAAACAGGGAATGAGCCTCAGGAGTATAAGGTAGAAATATGGCATAAGGAACCTTCTTTTTATCGTGTGAATTTGCAGAATGCGAAAAAAGATCAAAGCCAAATTATTTTAAGGAATGAAGAAGGAGTATTTGTATTAACGCCAGCTCTTAATAAGAGTTTCCGTTTCCAAAGTGATTGGCCGCAAAATAGTAGCCAGGCTTATTTATACGAATCTCTTGTGAGAGATATTTTACAGGATAAGAAAAACCTTACTTTTGAAAAAACAGATAAGCATTATATTTTTAAAACAAAAACAAACTATCAGCATCAAAACATGTTGCCGAGACAAGAGATTACGTTGAAGAAAAGTGATTTAACGCCAGTTTCAGTGAAGTTAATGGATAATGATCAAAATGTTCTTGTGAAAGTAGATTTCTCTAAAGTGAAATTCGGCGCGAAATTTGATAAAGGTGCATTTGATACGAAACAAAATATGTCTAGAGCGCAAGTAGATGTTCAAACAACAGCGAAAGAAGACAAACCATTTGCTATTTTGTATCCGCGTGATACGCCGCAAGGTATGACTTTGAAAGATGAAAAAGAGTTGAAGACAGACAGTGGCAAGCGTGCGATACTCACATACACTGGAAGTAAGAAATCCTTTACTTTAATACAAGAAAAGGCAAAAGTTGCAGAGGCTTCGTCAGCGATAAGTGTGAGCGGGGAATTGGTTGATCTTGGTTTTACAATTGGAGCATTGACGAAAGACTCTTTAACGTGGTCGCATAACGGAGTAGAATATATGCTCGTGTCTAAAGGTTTAGAGCCGAAGGAGCTGTTAATGGTTGCTCGTTCAGTTACAGAGAAGCAAGTGAAGTAAACTTCTTAGACGTGGTGATATATGTGCACCACGTCTTTTCTTAGTTTGAAGGGTGGATTTCATAAAAGAAGCATATAAAAGAATAAGCTTCGCATATCGTGTATAAGGAAGTGTGTTTATGGAAGAAGCGCCATTTTACCGTGACACTTGGGTGGAAGTGGATTTAGATGCCATTTATAACAACGTTACACATATTAAAGAATTTATCCCGAGTGATGTAGAAATTTTTGCCGTTGTTAAAGGGAATGCATATGGGCACGATTATGTACCGGTGGCTAAAACAGCATTAGAAGCGGGGGCGACAAGGTTAGCAGTTGCGTTCTTAGATGAAGCTTTAGTGCTTCGAAGAGCTGGTATTACTGCGCCGATTTTAGTGTTAGGTCCTTCTCCTCCTCGTGATATAAATGTAGCTGCTGAAAATGATGTAGCATTAACTGTTTTTCAAAAGGAATGGGTAGATGAAGCAATCAAACTTTGGGATGGTTCGTCTACGATGAAATACCATATTAATTTCGATAGTGGTATGGGGAGAATTGGAATACGTGAACGTAAAGAATTAAAAGGATTTTTAAAAAGCTTAGAAGGTGCACCATTCTTAGAATTGGAAGGAGTTTATACGCATTTTGCAACGGCAGATGAGGTGGAGACTTCTTACTTTGATAAGCAATATAACACATTTTTGGAGCAGTTAAGTTGGTTGAAAGAATTCGGAGTGGATCCTAAGTTTGTTCATACAGCTAATAGTGCTGCAACGCTACGTTTTCAAGGGATTACATTTAATGCAGTACGAATTGGCATTGCGATGTATGGGTTATCTCCATCTGTAGAAATACGCCCTTTTTTACCGTTTAAATTAGAACCAGCGCTATCATTGCATACGAAAGTTGCTCATATTAAACAGGTGATTAAAGGGGATGGAATTAGTTATAACGTCACTTATCGAACGAAGACGGAAGAATGGATTGCGACCGTTGCAATTGGCTATGCAGATGGCTGGCTTAGAAGATTGCAAGGATTTGAAGTGCTTGTAAATGGTAAAAGGGTACCGATTGTAGGGCGAGTAACGATGGATCAATTCATGATTCATCTTCCTTGTAAAGTGCCTCTTGGTACGAAAGTTACACTCATTGGAAGGCAAGGAGATGAATATATTAGCGCTACGGAGGTTGCGGAATATTCAGGGACTATTAATTATGAAATTATTACAACGATCAGTTTTCGTGTGCCGAGAATATTTATACGGAATGGTAAAGTTGTGGAAGTAATCAATTATTTGAACGATATATAGAAGGTAGTATGATTTGCTTCTTGTCATGTGAGAGGACTGTTCATTGGTTAAGAATAAGTTCATTTTTGACGAGAAGCTTTTTACTTATCTTTACTTTTAACATAATGTAACGTGAATTTAGCACGGAAACTTTTTCGTTTCTTGTTGTAATGAGATAAAAAATAAAAGAATATGAATGTTTTGTTTGTGAATTGGAAAACATAAGCAAGGAATAAGGAAGTCTTTGCAACAGGCTCCATACAATGGTATTATTACAATAGGTGTCATATATATATTTGGGTGTGTAGTTGACGGTGGAGGTGTATTTTTGTGTCCGAATCAAGTGTAACTACTGAAATCGTGGTTCGGTTGCCAAAGCAAATGGTAACGGAATTGGACGGAATTGGAAAACAAGAGAATAAGAATCGCCATGAACTAATTTGCCAGGCAACACAACTGTTATTGCGTCAACATAAGACGAAGAAACGCTACCAACATGAATCAATGCGACGTGGGTACATTGAAATGGGAAAAATTAATCTTGGTATTGCATCTGAAGCTTTCTTAGCAGAGTATGAAGCAGCTCATACAGTAGAACGCTTAGTTAGCGGGGGGTAATATTTTGATTGTAAAACGCGGCGACGTGTATTTTGCAGACCTTTCCCCAGTTGTTGGTTCTGAGCAAGGAGGCGTTCGTCCGGTTCTTGTCATTCAAAATGACATCGGAAATCGTTTTAGTCCAACGGTGATTGTAGCGGCTATTACTGCACAGATTCAAAAAGCGAAATTACCCACTCATGTGGAAATTGATGCGAAAAAGTACGGTTTTGAGAGAGATTCTGTTATTTTACTTGAGCAGATTCGAACAATCGATAAGCAGCGCTTAACGGACAAAATCACTCACTTAGATGAAGTGATGATGATTCGTGTAGATGAAGCGCTACAAATTAGTTTAGGACTAATAGATTTTTAAATCGGCAGTTTAAGTTGCTCTCTTTGAAGGGCAACTTTTTTTATTATAGAGGAGGTTACGGTTGTATATGGAAATGGTAGATAATCGACAAGCGTTAATGAAAATGTTAGTGAAGGAATTAGGCTTTACCGAAAAGCAAGTTCGTCATGTTATTCAATTAACAGAAGAAGGTAACACAGTTCCATTTATTGCTCGTTACCGAAAAGAATGGACAGGCTCTTTAGATGAAGTGCAAATTCGTACGATTTTAGAGAGATGGCAATATATAATGCAGCTTGAAGATAGAAAAGAAGAGGTTCTTCGTCTTATTGATGAGAAGGGGAAACTGACAGGAGAATTACGTCAGCAAATTGTGAAAGCTACAAAGTTGCAAGAAGTAGAAGATTTATATCGTCCATATAAAGAGAAGAGAAGAACGAAAGCAACGATTGCAAAAGAAAAAGGACTAGAGCCATTAGCTGAATGGTTATTGTTATATACAAAAGAAGATCCGAATCAGAAGGCAATGGAGTTTATAAATGCCGAGAAAGAAGTGCAATCTGCAGAAGAAGCATTACAAGGTGCTCAAGACATTATTGCAGAAATCGTTTCAGATGAAGCAGCATATCGTAGTTGGATTCGGAATGTTACTTTTAGAAAAGGTGTTATGTCTTCGGCTGTAAAAGATGAAGAGAAAGATGAAAAAAATATATATGAAATGTATTACGATTATGAAGAACCGTTGCAGAAAGTCGTGCCGCACCGTGTATTAGCGATGAATCGCGGTGAGAAAGAAGATATATTGAGAGTTTCTGTTGTTCCGCCAGTAGATGAGATAGTAACTTTCTTATATAAGAAAGTAATTCGTAATAACGATTCAAAAAGTGCACAGTATGTAAAGTTAGCAATTGAGGATGGTTATAGACGATTAATTCAATCCTCTATTGAAAGGGAGATTCGAAAAGAATTAACAGAAACAGCTGAGGAACAAGCAATACATATTTTCTCTGAGAACTTACGTAATTTGTTATTACAACCTCCAATGAAAGGAAAGGTTGTGTTAGCTGTAGACCCTGCATATAGAACGGGTTGTAAATTAGCTATCGTAGACGATACGGGGAAAGTTCTATATATTGATGTTATTTATCCGCATCCACCAGTGCGTAAATATGAAGATGCAAAAGCGAAAGTTCTTTCTATTATAGATAAATATCAGGTTGAAATGATTGCGATTGGGAATGGTACAGCTTCTAGAGAATCAGAAGAATTTATAGTTGATGTATTACAAAATGTGAAACGAGAAGTCTTCTATATTATTGTGAATGAAGCTGGTGCGAGTGTGTATTCGGCTTCTGATTTAGCCCGTGAGGAATTCCCGGATTTACAGGTTGAAGAAAGAAGTGCGGTTTCTATCGGTAGACGTCTGCAAGATCCACTTGCTGAACTTGTAAAGATTGATCCTAAATCAGTTGGGGTTGGACAATATCAACATGATGTGTCTCAAAAAAGATTAAATGAATCATTAACGTTTGTAGTAGAGACAGCAGTTAACCAAGTCGGTGTGAATGTAAATACAGCTTCAGTTGCGTTGTTGCAATATGTTTCAGGCTTATCAAAAACTGTTGCGAAAAATATTGTAGCAAAGCGTGAAGAAGAAGGGAAATTTACAAAACGAACAGACTTAAAGAAAATACCACGTCTAGGTGCGAAGACATATGAACAATGTATAGGTTTCTTACGTATATTAGAAGGGGCAAACCCGTTAGACCGTACAGGTATTCATCCAGAACAATATAAAAATGTTGAATTGTTATTAAAGAGTCTAGGTTTATCAAAAGATGACGTAGGGCAACCACAATTACAAAAGAGTTTAGAAGAAGTGGAGATTTCTAAGTTGTCGGAAGAAACGGGAATTGGAGAGCCAACATTAGTCGATATTATAGATGCACTCATTAGTCCAGAGCGAGACATGAGGGATGAGTTGCCTAAACCGCTTCTGAAAAAAGGGATTTTGAAATTAGAAGATTTAAAACGTGGTATGGAACTGGAAGGAACAGTACGTAACGTTGTTGATTTTGGTGCTTTTGTTGATGTAGGTGTGAAACAAGATGGGTTAGTACATATTTCTAAACTAAGCAAACAATATGTGAAGCATCCGTTAGATGTTGTATCTGTTGGACAAATCGTCAAAGTATGGGTAGATGATATTGATACGAAAAAAAGTCGCGTTGCATTATCTATGTTGCCAATTGAATAGTAAGAGAAGAGAGCAGATGAAACTGCTCTTTTTTTATAGGGCAAAACGTGTAATGGATTAGGAACTTTGATGTATTTTGCTATAATAAAACCAGCATTCATTTAATAATTTAATTTGATACCGGTTTTTTTCAAAATATGCGCGTTGCATTTGTTTTTTGAGCCATGTAGGCATAGGAATCCCTCCTTGTTTAATCCTACTCTCATAAATGTAAGGTACTATTGATGAGAGGTTGGTGAGTGGATTTCTATTTTTGCTATGTTTTTAGAAACCACGCTTCTTGAATGAGGATGGGTATATGTACTATTTAATATATGTATAAGAGAGGAGAAAAGTGTAAAAATATTTTTTTGTTTAGGAGGAATGAAAATGGATGAGCAAGAAATCCAGCGGCTAGTGGAAGAAGTATCGCTACAATATTTCGAAATGCCATTTTTACATAAGGCGATGTTTAATAGTAGATTGCGCACAACTGGTGGGCGTTATCTATTGAATACACACAATATTGAACTGAATTATCGATATTACGAAATGTATGGGAAAGAAGAATTAGTTGGAATTGTTAAACATGAACTTTGTCATTATCACTTACATATTACAGGAAGAGGGTATAAGCATCGGGATAAGGATTTTCGAGAACTATTAAAGGCAGTTGATGCACCACGATTTTGTAAACGTATGGTGAATGCAGAGAAAGAAAAAAGGGTTTATGTATATGAATGTATGGAGTGTTTGCTTCAATATGTAAGAAGACGTCAAATTAATACGAAAAGATATGTCTGCGGAAAGTGTAAAGGTAAACTAAATCTGATAAAGAAAACATCTTGACAGTGAAAACGCAATCCAGTATATTATAAACATGTCACGTTTGTACAAGATGTTGTAAAAAAACCTCTTGACTTACGATGAGAATTTTTATAAGATACAAATTGTCTTTATTATTCCGCAGTAGCTCAGTGGTAGAGCTATCGGCTGTTAACCGATCGGTCGTAGGTTCGAGTCCTACCTGCGGAGCCATACAGAGAAGTACCCAAGTGGCTCAAGGGGCTCCCCTGCTAAGGGAGTAGATCGCGAACGCGGTGCGAGGGTTCGAATCCCTTCTTCTCTGCCATTCATATTGGCCCGTTGGTCAAGTGGTTAAGACACCGCCCTTTCACGGCGGTAACACGGGTTCGAATCCCGTACGGGTCACCACTTCGGAGGATTAGCTCAGCTGGGAGAGCACCTGCCTTACAAGCAGGGGGTCGGCGGTTCGATCCCGTCATCCTCCACCATAATATTATAATGAAAAGTAAAATGATATTAATGTAAAGATTAAATGGTCCCGTGGTGTAGTGGTTAACATGCCTGCCTGTCACGCAGGAGATCGCCGGTTCGACCCCGGTCGGGACCGCCATTTTAACTTCTGCTAATTGGCAGTTGTTTTTTATTGGTCATTATGGTACAATAACATTTGTCTTTGAAAAAGAAGATAAGTATTTCGATGGGCTATAGCCAAGCGGTAAGGCAACGGACTTTGACTCCGTCATGCGCTGGTTCGAATCCAGCTAGCCCAGCCATTTACGAGCCATTAGCTCAGTTGGTAGAGCATCTGACTTTTAATCAGAGGGTCGAAGGTTCGAGTCCTTCATGGCTCACTTTTGTTTTTTCCGCGCGGTCGTGGCGGAACGGCAGACGCGCTAGGTTGAGGGCCTAGTGGGGGAAACCCCGTGGAGGTTCAAGTCCTCTCGGCCGCATCAAAAAATCTTTTAAAAAAGTACTTGCATTTGAAAATGTAGTATGATAAGATAATTGAGTCGCCAAAATACAACGACGAAAAAACATCATGAATAAGCGCCCGTAGCTCAATTGGATAGAGCGTTTGACTACGGATCAAGAGGTTAGGGGTTCGACTCCTCTCGGGCGCGCCAATTACGGGAAGTGGCTCAGCTTGGTAGAGCACCTGGTTTGGGACCAGGGGGTCGCAGGTTCAAATCCTGTCTTCCCGACCACGCGGGTGTAGTTTAGTGGTAAAACAAGAGCCTTCCAAGCTCTGGTCGAGAGTTCGATTCTCTTCACCCGCTTTTAGTTCTTTGAAAACTGAACGAAACAAACAACGTGAAACGTCAATTTTTATTTTAGATGCTAGACAAACTAACTTTATTGGAGAGTTTGATCCTGGCTCAGGATGAACGCTGGCGGCGTGCCTAATAC
>NZ_JAVGCW010000010.1:0-109710 GCF_052928345.1 Bacillus sp. BSL6 | reverse complement strand
AAACAAAATAGGAACGTGTCCATAGACTTGGCAAGTGTTGAAGATGAGGAAACTCTCCTCTCAAACGCTTCGATGTCACTCCTTTAATTTTCGCCATTGTGTCAGCAGGACTAAGTGTTGGTAGTGTATTTAAGAGCAAGTAAACATGGTCTTTGCCGCATTCCATTGCGACAATAGCAACATCCATTTCTCCGCATATTTCTTGAACCAACTCTTTGAAACGTTCTTCTACTTTTATGTTAAGAAAAATCTTTCTTCTGTATCGTGGGCAAAACACAAAATGGTAGTTAATTAATGACACAGTTGTTTTGGTTCTTCTATAATCATGTATCATATTCACATTGTATCAGTTTTACTTTTAAACTACACCACAAAAGATACCAATATTTTGGATACTTAAAGTACCACAAACCTTGCGATTTTCAGTGGTACTCCGTATCCAACCTCACTTTCATCCCATGCCTAAAGGCGATGGGCTTTCCCGTTCGGAAAGGGCTGTAAAATTGGTAATTTGTATAGAGGAAGATACAGGATAATTAACTTCATCATATTAATTTTAAGTATTTCTCCCCCCTTAATCTTTTTGATTATAAATGCCATTAAAATTAATTGAATTATTTATTCTGGGATTACTAAACTCAGTTTTCAGTTGTATTTATTTTATAATACTCTGCTGCTGTGTACATATTCCATCGCCAGAAACTAGATCCCTGAGATACAATATACCGGTCTAAAAAAATTTCAAAATTGGAATGGAGGGGATGTAAGTCTAATATATCATCTCCTAACAACAAATAATCTGGGCTATTACTTCTAGCTTTACTGTTATCAACTACTAAATAATTTTCATGCACATGTGCAATTGGATACACGTCTTTTGGTAGTTGTAGGTTACTATGTGTGACTTCTATTTCATTGAGAGAAAATATGCTTATACCACCACCTATATTTATATCCCCTTCCAATAACATTTCAAAGATGCGAGCTCCATTGTGTTGTTGTAAAAAGATTTTATAATCTATAGGTAATGTCCATTCAGTATTATTTTCGAATGATTTAATTTCTCTTTGTTCTACTGGTGAATTAAATGAACAAGTTACTGTACTAGTATTTCCTTGTTCATTTTGTAAATTTAATTTATTGTTTGCTTTACTTAATCTTTGTTTTAAGGAATCTAAACTTTTAAGAATGATAGTGTTTTGCATATTATTCACCTAACTTTAAATTTTAGTAGGCAGACCACCATGGGTTTACAATCTGTTGATGAATTTGACGTGGTAGAGGGAATAAATTATCAAAGGAACTATTACCTTGCCAGTACTTTAAGAGCTTATAACCGTTATCGGATAATGTATATGTTTCTTCAAAGATCTCCATATCAAAAACCTCTACTTGCCATTTTTCAATTAATTGATAGTAAAGTAACCCTTGAAGTGCATCATTTATTTTTTCAGGTGAATACTTATCCTTGAATAAATATAATAAATGATTAAATCGAACAGATGTATGGATACCAATGAAAGAGAGTATGGCGTACTGTTCTTCTGTTAAACACCGCTTAAACTTTACCAATTCTTCACAAGAATGGAATACATAGGTTTTATTGAGCCCATGAATCCGATATATATGAAGTCCCTATAATTCCTCATTTGATAAATGAGGAATTATAGGGTATAGGTAGATATAATCTGTACCCTTTTTATACTTGAGCTGTTGATACCCGCGTTGTTCTCGTTATATCCATATCTATGCCATATGTAAACTGTAATTCTTTACAAACATCTTTAATTAAAATTGCAACATTATACTTCTCATTAAATTGTAAAACGATGTTTTCTACTTCTTCATATGTATACTTATATTCCCCTGTAATGACACTTTTTAAATCAAAGCATTCATTTATGCAAAGTTGCACAAGTAGCTGGTCATATTTTTCTATTACATCTTCTTTCTTCCACAGTACCTCTTTTACATATAACCGATCAAACTTCACGCTTTCTCGATTACAATCCGTTAAAATCCGGGTCATTTCATTTAATTCTCGATACAATTCAGAAATATTTTTGCTTAAACTAAGCAGTTTATCTACGCCGTTTTCATATAACATATTCATTCCACCCCCGCATTTTCTTCCTCTTATTATAGCAAGAAAATTCTAAAAATAGTTTCTTTCTTCTGAAATATTAGGAAACGAATTTCGATTGCTTTACAATGAAACTAGCGAACACGAAAGGGGAAAGAAAATTGGAGCAAAAATTATATTACACTGACGCTTATAAGCAAGACTTTACTACAAAAGTTATAAAGCAAGATTATGATAAAGACGGTAACTTATACGTTATTTTAAACGAAACGGCATTTTACCCAACAGGTGGCGGGCAGCCTCATGATACTGGAACTTTAAATGGCATTACTGTATTTGGTGTTGAAGAAGTCAACGAAGAAATCCGCCACTTCATTACAGAACAATTACATACAGAAGAAGTAGAAGGTAAAATCAATTGGGAGCGCCGTTTTGATCATATGCAACAACATGCGGCTCAGCACATTTTATCTGCTGCTTTTTGGGATCATTTTAACATACCTACGATTGGATTCCATCTTGGTAAAGAAACGGTAACAATCGATTTAGAAACAGGAAATCTGCATACAGAAACAGTTGAAAAAGCAGTACAAATTGCGAACAAAATTGTTTTTGAAAATCATCCAATTCTTATTAAATGGATGAACTTAGAAGAAGCGAAAACATTACCACTTCGCAAAGAACCGACTATGACAGAAAATATACGCGTTGTTATTATTGAAAACTTTGATTATAACGGCTGTGGTGGAACGCACCCGAAACGTACAGGTGAAGTAGGGCCTATTCAAGTACTAGGATGGGAACGTAATAAAGGCGGCATACGATTAACATTTATCGCTGGTTGGCGCACACTTAAATTAATGGGACAACAGCAACAAATTATGAAGGATGTTTTTAAACAATTAAACAGTAGCGAAGCTGATATTCCAGCAAAAGTAGCACAACTTCTTACTTCTCAAAAAGAAAATGAAAAAGCAATGCAAACAATGACTGAAAAATTATTATATACAGAGGCAAACGAACTACTTCAACAACCTACCAAAATACATGCTGGCATACTTATTTCTAAAGTGTTTACAAATCGTTCTATGCAAGAAATCGCAAAGCTATCCGCTATTATTACAGAACAACAAGAACATGCCATTACATATTTCATTATTGAAAACGAGGACAAATTACAATGTATTCTTGCTTGTGGAAAAACAGTCACGCTTGATATGAGTGCTCTTTTAAAAGATGCACTTCCTGCAATTGAAGGAAAAGGTGGCGGAAATAAAAAAAGTGCTCGTGGCGGTGGGAAAGCGATTATGACTGGGGATGAGTTTTTAAATCAACTTGTTTCTTCTTTACAGTCAGCAGTGTAAAACATGTTATGAAGGATAGCGAACGGCTATCCTTCAACTATATTTACAGGCCAATATTTTGTTTCAATCCTTGGTAACTCCCTGCATTTGCAAACCCTTCATTTACAAGCTTTATAAAGGTTTCCGAAAAACCATGCTGACTTAATTCGTCTATTGGCATCATTTGTACATCATGAATCGGATTATGATCAAATTCATTTGATGGTAACATAATTTCCCCTGCAATCTTTTCCAGTAAAAATGTAATATGCAATAAAGATCGGCTAGCATCTGGTTTATCACAAACATAGAGTAGCTTCTTAATTTTAACTTCTAACCCTGTTTCTTCTCTCATTTCTCGAACCATTGCTTCTTCTAACGTTTCACCATTCTCTACCCTTCCCCCAGGTAAAGACCAACTGCGATTAGCAACTTTTTGCTTTACTAGCAATACTTTTTCATCTTCAATTAAAATTCCAGTAACACGAACTTGCATTACATTTTCCATATACAATCTCCTCTTCCTATTAAATTTACAAATAAATCCTTCCACAAAAAGAACGTATGTTTTATAATTAAAAAAAATTATGGAAGAAAGAAGTTGTTACATTCATGCGTCCATCTTTAACAAAGTCTATATCACTTGAAGATTTCCAAAACTATTATTGGTTAAAAACAGAACTGCAAACATTTTGTCGTGAGCATGGGTTGCCAGCTAGTGGCTCTAAGATTGAAATAGCCAATCGTATCTCCCATTATTTACATACTGGTAAAATATTAAAAAACAGCTCTGGTCCAAAAGCGAGTAAAACTTCCCTCTCTTATAAAGACCTTTCTCTTCAAACGATTATTACTAACAATCACCGCTGTAGCGAAGATGTTCGTGCTTTTTTTAAAGAAAAAATCGGAACAAAATTCCGCTTTACAGTAGCTCTTCAAAAGTTTTTTAAAGAGAATATTGGAAAAACATATGAAGATGCGATAACGTTTTGGTATGAAGAAAACGAACGAAAAAAAGACCCTACATATAAAACAACTATCAGCACGCAGTTTGAATACAATCGCTTTACTCGTGACTTTTTCGAAGATCCAAATAACAAAGGAAAATCAAAAGCTGATGCGATCGCTGCTTGGAACGAAATAAAAGCAAAGCCTGGTAGCAATGCTTATGTTCCTCAAAGAGTAGAAAACTAGTTCCTTTCTAGTTTTCTACTTTCTCAAATAATAGAGCAAGACCTATCCCGCCCCCTATTCCTAATGTTGCTATTCCATATTTCATACGCTCCCGTTTCGCCTGATAAAACAAGCGCGTTACAAGCATAGCTCCAGATGCACTGTACGGATGACCGAGTGCAATTGCACCACCATTTACATTTAATTTTTCATATGGAATTTGTAACTCCTTTGCACAAGCTACAACTTTTGAAGCAAATGCTTCATTTATTTCAAAATAATCAATGTCCTCTACTTTCATATTCCTTTCGTTTAGTAATTTGTTCACCGCAAATATTGGACCAGTCCCCGGAAGGTTGGGATCCACTCCAACTACAGCACTACAAACAAAACGAAGAATAGGCTTGTATCCTAATTTTCGAGCTTGCCGCTCTTCCATTACAAGAACTGCACACGCCCCGTCGTTTACACCACATGAATTCCCTGCCGTTACTGTACCATTTTGTAGAAATGCGGGTTTAGTTCTTTTAATCATTCGTTCATAATTCATTTCTGGCTTTATAGACTCATCTAACAATCCATTAAAAGACAATATTTCATCATGTATATATCCTTTTTCTAACGCTTGCAGTGTTCGTTTGTAGCTGAGGCAAGCATACTCATCTTGCATTTCTCTCGTTATGTTATAACGCTCTGCAACATATTCAGCCGCTACTCCCATATCAGGATCACCAATTGTTTCTGGTGAAAATCGTGCTCTATTTTGAAAAGGTGACGTACTTGTACTCTCTACTCCTCCAGCGATATAGTACTTACCTGCTCCCCCTTGAATGAGATGACACGCAGTACGAATCGCTTCCAATCCAGCACCACATTGCCGGTCAATCGTTACGCCAGGAATATGATAACCGAGCCCCGCCTCTAATATAGACAGCCTTGCAATATTTCCTCCTGGCCCAACAACATTCCCTAATATGACATCATCTATTTCTCTCTCAATTCCTTTACTTAAAAATGTAAGAAGTGGCGTTGCTAATTGCTGAACTTCATATTCTTTTAACATCCCATTCTTCTTACCGATAGGAGTTCTTTTCGCCTCTACAATAACCGCTCTATTCATATATCTTCTCCCGGTTTTCAATCATACTTTTTGCTGTAATACGGGCAATCTTCCCGCTATTTGTATACGGTATTTCATCAACGAAATACCATTCTTTCGGTATTTTAAAAGAGGATAATCGTTGTAAGCAAAAACTTTTTAATTGTTGCTTCGTAGCACTTCCTTTTACAACCGCGACAGGTTTTTCACCCCAGTAACTATCTTCCACACCAATTACAACTATTTCATCAACAGCTGGATGTTCATGTAATACGCTTTCTATTTCTTCTGGGAAAATATTAATTCCTCCAAATAAAATCATATTCTTCTCTCTACCGACAATATAAATAAATCCTTCTTCATCTTCATAACCTACATCTTGCACTGTCATCCAGCCATCTGCATTCAACTCCCGTGCTAAAACCCCATCTATTATGTATCCCATAAAAAACTGATCACTTTTCACATAAACAGTTCCTATCTCACCTTTCTGTACTTCTTTTCCTGCCTCATTACATACTCGAACTTGCACATTGTGACAAGGTTTCCCTACTGAATTTGGCCTTCTTTCGCTCTCTTTATCAACTAATGCTGTTACAAAACTCAGTTCCGATGCACCATAAAATTCATATCTTTTCGCATAAGGAAATATATTCTTTATTTTTTCTTTCGCTCCAGCTTCCCATTTCGCCCCTGACGAAATAATTTTCATTTTATTTTCTATCACTCTATTTTCTTTATATAAAGCTTCAAGCATTGTCGGAACTGTATACATAACTGATATATTTTCAGTTTCTAACTTATCTAGTACTTGATTTGGAATGAACTTTCTCATAATGTGAACCGTTTGTCCTACATATAATGCGCTTATTGCCCCGTATAAGAAAAGAGAATGAACAAGCGTCCCAGCTATTAAAATCGAATCCTCTCTTTTCATATGAAAGTCATGTACATTACAATCAAAACTATGAAGCCACGATTGTTGCGCACGTAAAAACGCTTTTGCTTTCCCAGTCGATCCTGATGTGAATCCCATATAAAAAGGAGCATTTTGTACATTCTCTATAGGGAAATATGTAGGAAGATATTTCTCAATCATCCTTTTCCACTCATCAATTTCAATTACTCTTCCTTCTTCATCCGGTAAATCATTTAACTTATATCTCTCTGTCACAATCATATCCGGATTACTAATTGCAATTCTTTCTTTGAGCTCATCTTGTTTCCACTTTATATCTAGTGGCACACAAACCCATCCGGCCATAGCAGCACCAGCAAATAGTTGTAAAAACTCTATACTATTTTCTAATACAATCGCTATCGTTTTATTCTTCGATTCTTTTTCATTCAACCAGTTTGCTACTTTATACACTGACTCAAACCACTCTTTATATGTTAAAACTCGATCATTTTCCTTTATTGCTATTTTATTCGGTTGTACAGAGGCATGCTTTTTATATTCTTTTGTAATCCCCATATGAGACGTCCTTTCTTGACAAAATAATAAAAAGAAACACGTAATGAACGTGTTTCTTCTCTTTCTTATCCCGCTTTTGTATATTTCCCACTCTTTAAAGCAGGCGTAATAATATGTTTCAATGAACGATGTAATTTCGTTACAAGAATTGCTGCTATAATTGCTTTTATGCAATCACCTGGTAAAAACACAACACTCACTTTCATCGTTTCCCATACAGAAATATCCATTACGAAAGCTTGCACAAGGATACCAAATACATAAACTATGAAAATACCACCAATTATATTAATACATAATACTTTTATAATAGAAACTTCACGTAAACGCTCAATTAAATACCCTATGACAAACGCTCCAACAATATAACCAAGTAAATATCCTGCACTTGGCCCAACAAATACACTAAGGCCACCGCGTCCACCAGCAAGTAATGGTGCTCCTACTCCTACAATAAGTAAGAAAACAAGCTGACTTAATGCACCTAGTCGTGAGCCTAACAACCCACCAGCAAGCATAACACCGAGTGATTGTAATGTAATTGGAACTGGTGTAATAGAAAGAGCAATTGGAGGTATTAACCCTAACACTCCCATAATAGAACTAAATAAAGCGACGAAAACTAAGTTTTTTGTATTCATATTTGCTTCTCCTATTTGTAAACTTAAAATTACTTTCAGATAACATATCACAGAAATTATATTATCTTTCCGTCTTTCTTTTGTCAACCTCCAATTCATTTAAGTTTACAAATAAAAATTCACTTATTTCTCTCTATGCAAATGCTCAAGTTCTTTCCGAAGCGCTTGTTTTAAAAACTTCCCAACAGATGTTTTCGGTATTTCTTCCATAAATACAATATCGTCTGGTAACCACCACTTCGCAAACTGTGGTTTTAAAAACTCATATATTTCCTCTTTCGTAACTGTACTATTTTTCTTTTGAACGACACACGCAACAGGGCGCTCTTGCCACTGCGGATGAGGAACAGCAACGACAGCTGCTTCAAATATAGCATCATGTGCCATTAAAGCATTTTCAAGGTCTACTGAAGAAATCCACTCGCCTCCACTTTTAATCACATCTTTCGTACGGTCAACAATTTTCACGCAGCCTTCCTCGTCCACTGTGACAACATCACCAGTATATAACCACCCATCGCGAAAGCCTTCAACAGTACGATCATCGTTATAATAGCTTTCAGCGATCCACGGTGCTCGTAAACATAGTTCTCCCATCTCCGTACTATCCCACTTCACTTCACCATTTGTACCGACTACTTTCATCTCTACACCAGGAACAAGATACCCTTGTTTTGATCGAATTTCTAATTGCTCTTCATACGATAATTCTGTTTCATAACTTTTTAAACGTGCAAGTGTTACGAGTGGGCTTGTTTCGGTCATACCATATGCATGGATGAACGGAACATTATGTTTCTGTTCAAATGCTTTAATAACGCTTTTGGGTGCAGCTGCACCTCCGCATAGTATTCTCGTCATACTAGATAAATCGTAACTATTATTTTCTAATTCTTGTAATACGCCGAGCCAAATTGTCGGCACACCGGCAGCTAACGTCACTTTTTCTGATTGAATCATTTCTAGTAAAATTTTCGGAGTAAACATCGGTCCTGGAAGCACTTGTTTTGATCCAAACCAAGTAGCAGCGAAAGGCAGTCCCCAAGCATTCACATGGAACATCGGTACAATCGCCATTGCCGCATCACTTTCCGATAATGCAGCTGTATCTGCTAAACCGAGTGCCATACAATGCAATACAGTACTACGATGCGTATATACAACACCTTTTGGATTTCCTGTAGTCGCTGACGTATAACACATACCAGCAGGTGTATTTTCATCAATATCTTTAACGAATTGGAAAGTTGGATCGCCTTCTTCTAATAGCTTTTCATAATGATATACAGGTTCTAGCGTAGTATTTGGAATTTCATCTTTATCAGTCATAATAATGTAAGCTTGTACAGTTGATAATTCAGATTGAATTTTTTCAACAAGCGGTACGAGATCTTCATCAATAAGTAGAATTCGATCTTCTGCGTGCCGAATAATGTATGAAATATGTTGAGGAGATAAACGAATATTAATTGTGTGTAAAACGGAAGCAATACCAGGAATAGCAAAATACGCTTCCACATGTCGATGATGATTCCACGCTAACGTTCCTATACGCTCGCCTTCTTTAATTCCTAATTTTTTTAACGCACTGGAAAGCCTTCTCGTTCTTTCACCTAACTGCTTATACGTTAATGTCGTAACTGTGTCATGTGTCCGTGAAACAATTTCTTTCTTCGAAAACAGTTTTTCTGCTCTTTCCATCATAGAACTAATTGTTAGCGGTACATTCATCATCATATTGGTTACATCCCCCTTTAAAGCGTTTTCATTTTTTGTTTATTATAACAGACTTCTACAAATAATCACGACATTTTTCTGTATTTTCTGAATTATTTCTTTGGAAATAATTCAGAAAATACTAAGAGAAAACACATTAAAACTCCTTCTTACGATATATAAATACCGAAATAACAAAAGAAAAGATATATATGATAACGCCCAATATTGTATATAGAATTGAAACGTATACAGATAAATTTAAATTTGATATTGGAAATTGTTCTATTAGATAGCCAATTACACTTTGTAATCCAAAATAAGTTACAAGTCCCCCGCATGCGCCTCCAATTGTAATAGCATCAGATTTTTCTGCTCCAAAAACATAGAGAAGTGGGTAAGCTATTGCTCCGGCATTAAGGATGATAAACGTCCCTAAAGAAACACTCTTAAATATCCCATCATCAATTGGTGTATCTGAAACGAAACTATGTATATAAAATATGCCATACGACAATAAAGTACCAATAATTACAACTAAAAAATAGAAAAGGTAATGACTTTGTACAATGTTATTTCTAGTAATCGGTAAAGTAAGTACATATTTTTCATAACCTGACTTACTCTCATATTTAATAACTTCAAGTGCAGGAATTGCAGCAAATAAGATAATGAATGTAGCAATTAAACGGTACATTGAAGCATTACCAAAATAAAAAACAAATCCCGATCCTAATATCGCTATTCCCATGAACGTAAAGAAAGTTCGATACACTAGATAATAGTTTGTCAATAATAAACCTCTCATTTATTTTTCACTCCTCGTTAATAAGACACTCATTTCTTCTATCGAAATGGTTCTATGAGCAATCCCATTTGGTAGTTTATGCACATCTGATACAAGTACATTGAAATAAGAGCCATTATTCCTTTTCACCACAACTATATCTTTGTTAATTAAAGTTAGTTGTTCTTCATCAACATCTACAATGGCATAATTGTTCAAAACCTTATTCTTTTCTTCATTCAATAAAATTTCTCCATCTTTTATAATGATAAGATGGCTAGCTATTTTTTCTACATCACTCATAATATGAGAAGAAAGTAGTATACCACCATTACTTTTACTCACAAAACTTTTTAACTCCTCTAATACCTGCTCCCTAGATGAAGGATCGAGACCTCCCGTCGCTTCATCTAGGATTAATAATTTTGCATTATGTGACAGCGCAACAGCTATAGTTAGTTTCATTGACATTCCACGCGAGAATTTACCTACTTTCTCATTAGTAGGTAAAGAGAAAGAATGAACTAATCGGTAAAAATTTTCTCTATCCCAAGATTCAAACATCTTTTCAAAAACTTTATTTAGTTGTTTTATTGTAAGATGAGCCGGGAGATTCATAGCATCAAATACGACTCCTATCTTTTCCTTAATCTTGGCATCTTTATTTATATTTTCTTTACCAAATATTTTTACTGTACCATTATCTTTAGAAATTAATTGTAATACTGTTTTAAAGGTTGTTGATTTCCCAGCTCCATTGTTACCAATGAATCCAACAATTGATCCAGACGGCACATTGAAAGAAACATCTCTTAAAACAACTTTATTTCCAAATGATTTACTTAGATTTTCAATTTCTAGAAGATTTGACATCATTACACTCCTATCTTAACTTTTCATAAAAATATGTTTTCTCCTATTAAAAATTATCCACCTTTTCTCTCACTTTTTTTTTCAGTTTAAAAATAAGACGATTACTATACTCTTTATTTTCTACTAAAATTCGATACGCCTCTAATACTCCTAACACACGAACAAAAAGATAAACTCCAATAGCAATAAGTACAACACAATAAGGGTGATACTGGACTAATTCTCCTGAAGTGATATGCTTTTTCTCAAATAAAAAAGGTAGCGCTCCTGCTGCTATAAAACAAAATCCAACGATTATTACTACAGCATACTTTTTCTTAATAATTGCATATCTTGTTGTCAATTCTTTTAGAAAGTTTTGATCAAATAATAATTCTTCCTTTTTTAATACATTGTATCGACTCTCTTCTATCATTACAGGTACCATCATTGCTCCAATACCAAGGACAGCAATAATGATGACAAGGAACATAGACATTGTTACATTTTCTTTAAATAATAAATACGGTATTGTAGATAAAATGAGCAAACTAAACCCTAGCGCTATATATTTAGAAATTTTTTGTCCGTACACTATATACCCTTCTGCCATTTCCTGACTTACGTAATAGCCATCCACATTTTCATTACTTTTCTCTGCAGTTTCTTTTAATAAATAGTCGAGTGATACTTCAAAAACATTTCCAATCATTATTAACTTTTCAGTTTCAGGAAAACCTTGACCGTTTTCCCATTTACTAACCGCTTGCCTTGTTGTATTTAATTTTTCAGCTAATGCTTCTTGAGAAAGGCCCTTTCCCTTTCTTAATTTAAAAAGCTTTTCACCAAATCCCATATGTGTGTGTCCCCCTTTGTTTTCTTACCTAAATTGTATGTAAACATTGCCCTTGTCTCTATCTTCCTGCGGTTGCACTTTGTCAACTTACGGTTGCGAATGTGTTATATAGCGGTTTTCTATACAATTTAGCTAGTTTTCTTTTATGATTATGGTGTGAATAAAAACCTCCCATCTCAATAACCAATTATAACAATTAAAGGTAATTATTGTTACCCAAAAATAAAAACTCCTTTATTTATTTAAAGGAGTTTTCGATATGAAATATTTCTAGAATGGCTAATTTTCTATCTCAATTAATTCACAATTTCTTCTATACATTTTTGTACGTTGTGCAACGATTCATAAGCATCCCACACAGTATATGTTGTTATCTCTTTATATAAGGCATATTCATATATATGTAAAATATTTCTCCTATTAACTTCCCTAATAAAAACACTTTTTAATAATCATAACGGCTTCTGCTTAAACTTTTCATAATGTCGTACTTTTAATAAAAGGACATTCCCGCAATCTGTACAAATATAAGCATCTACTGGTGAAGATGTGAACATCGTCTCCTTTTTCCGTATTTGTGCATAACCGACAAACTCACCTTCTCCTATGTTATGAGAACCACAATTAGAGCATGTCTGCACGTCTTTCTGTTTCATGAGAGCACCACCTTTAATCTGTTTCCACTCCCTTCGACAGTCCACTTCCATTTCCCTTCCAAAAAACTTCATATTCTCTTACATTTCAACAGGAATATCAGAACAAACATCGTATATGTACTATGAAATATATTTACTGACGGAGGAATTATATGAGTACAATTATGACGCCCAATACAGCACAAGAAATAGAAAACGCAGAAATACATATGCTTTCTTCTAGATTAGAGGCACTACAAGCGATAAAAGAAAATCCAATGCAAGTACAAATAGAACAATTCGGAAGTGCCACCGCCTTTTCATCAAAAGTAATTGCTGGTCCTGCTTTTAATACGATAAAAGGTATTACAAATACAACTCAGATAGATGAAATCATCTCTTATTATCAATTACTACAAATCCCTTGTCGTTTTGAAATTACGCCAGCGCAAGGTACAGCTGAACTATTTCAATACTTATCTGAAAAAGGTTTTTATCAATCTAGCTTCCATACCGCTTTATATAGTACACCGCGAGAAGATCCGTCCCTTCTTCCTTCTAACATTTCAGTACGCAAATTAAAAGAAAATGAGTTTAATGTTTTTGCAGACATATATGTACGTGGATTTAACATGCCATCCTTTACAAAAGATGGTGTGCGCCAAAATAACGAAATTCTCCACAATAAACCAGGATGGCATTTTTTCATAGCTGAAGTTCAAAACATTCCTGCGGGCATTGGTGTCCTGTATATAAATAAGGGTGTCGCATCATTAGCTGCTTCTGCTACTTTGCCAGAATTTCAGCGTAAAGGTTGTCACACTGCATTAATTCAAAAACGAATTGAGACAGCTATTGAATCCAATTGTCATTTAATAGTCGGACAAGCAAGATTCGGTAGCAGCAGTCAAAATAATATGGAACGTGCCCATATGAAGATCGCTTATACAAAATCAATCTGGACCGCCAAAAACATATAATTAATATTCTTTCTCTTCTCATTACAACTTTATACACTTTATGACAATTCCTTTTCAACTCTATTAATCATTTGAATATTCAAACTAAATCTGTTACGCTATTGCTAGATACATCATTCAACTTGCAATATGAAAAGAGAATTCTAATCAAACTACAAGGAGGAGAAATGTATGACTAAACATGATCATGGTTTAAAAGAAAAAGTAGAAGGTGCTATTGATAAAGTAAAAGGCGAAGTAAAAGAAGTTGTCGGGAAAGTAACTGACAATAAGAAATTACAAGCTGAAGGAAAATGGGATAAGGTAAAAGGCACTGCTAAAGATACTGTCGGTAATGTAAAAAAGAAAGTTAATGAATATAATGAATATAAAGAAAATAAATAAAAAAACGAAAATGTATGGTTGTGCAAGTAGTAAGTTACTAGATTTGAGAAAAGAGAAATTGCACCCATAAAAAATCATTATAAACGACAAATAGATGCCTCAAGGCATCTATTTGTCTATAAATAACTATTTTAATTACCCAACCCTTAAGCTTTTCCTTACTAACATTTTCTAACATAATGCCTTTGCTACAGTAAAGGCTTACTTTGTGAAATTTGGTTTTAGGTCACCTGTATAGGGTTCGTGCTCAACAAAGATTTTTATATCTTTTCCATTCGCATCTTTCCCCATTCTTGTATACGTAAATTTCGCTTTATTTAATTCTGTAAGTTCAAGAACTGCACCGTATTTATTATTTCCTAACGAAGCGTGGGCTCTTATTTTATTACTATGTACAACATCAAAGAAACCATAGTCTCCACGGCTTTCTCCTGTATTCACATTGAAAAACTCATATTTATTTGTATTTTCATCATATTTTGCTAGACTGATTAAGTTTGAATTGTATTTTGTTACATTATTACCTTGTTCGTCTAATACCACCGTTCCATTCCATAGTGTACTAGATAATATTTTATCTCCATCAACATCCGTAACTATTTTACCCGTCGAGCTCTCTAAATTTTTATCAGGTCGCGTGAAAGATAGCTCTTTTTCATGATAAGGAACATGTTCAACAAATACTTCTACATCGTTCCCTTTTGCATCTTTCCCCATTCTTTTATATGTAAATTTCTCCTTATCTAATTGCGTTAATTCAACAACTGCTTGATAATTTTGCGTCTCAGAAATTAGTACTCTTTTCTTTCCATCATTCGTTATAAAAAAGGTACCGCTATCATTACGACTCTCTCCTGTACTGGCATTAAAAAATTCATACCTTGCCGTTTTAGCATCATACTTTGCAAGCCCGATGAAATTTTGATTTTCTTTCGTTACATCATTATGATCTTTGTCATAGACTTTTGTCCCTTGCCAATTCGTTTCACCAAGTATGCTAGCTAATAGTTGCCCTTTTGTTTCTTGAGTTTGCTCAGTTTCTTGTATTGCATTGTATAAAAATTGTGCGTACTGTTCACGCGTCACATCCATATTTGGAGCAAAATTCCCTCCGCCTACTCCTTTTGCAATATTATTTGTTTGAACAGCACTAATTGCATTGCTTGCCCATGAGTTCGTTGAAACGTCATTAAAAGTATGATCACTCTTTGCCTTTAAATGAAAAGCATTTGTAAGAACCTGTGCCATTTCTGCACGCGTTAAGGAAGCCTTCGGTCTAAAGTTCCCATGCTCGTCACCCTTAAAAACGCCCATTTCTGTTAAAGACAAGATTTCCTTTATATAGCTTGTCGACTCTTTACTTATGTCCCCATATGGGTTCTCATAATTTTTGCCTTCTGCCAAATTAAAATAACGATATAGTAAAGCTGCAACTTGTTCACGTGTCACGTTATCTCCAAAACCAAATCTCCCATCATCATAGCCGAAAATGATTTTCTCACCTGTTAATTGCTGAATCGCCTCATATGCCCAGTGCCCCTTTGGAACATCTTTGAATACACCAGTATGATTCGTGTTTGGTGTAACTACTTCTGCTTTCACCTCTCCAGTCGTTTCACTTAATAGACTTCCACCTAAAACTGCTGATATGATACATGTTTTTAAAATTGTTTTATTCATAGCTTCCCAATCCCTTCCTTCATTTAACAAATAATTACACCGCTTTTCTTTCAAAAGAAGATTCTATATGCGCAATTTATGTTATAAATTTTGATTACAGCTAATGGAATACAAAGTGTTACAAATCCAAATTTCTTATTTGTAGTATCAATAGCTGCTATATATAGGAATTATAAATAGCAACTATAAATTGCCCATAAACAAATTATTAAAAAAAGATAAAATTAAGATTATATATTTTTAATCTCAATCTTTTTATAAAAAAACGTTCCTTTTGGCAAAAAGATGGCTTGAAATTAAATGTTCATTCCATTTTTTTGTTTATGCTATTATGATAAAAGAAAGAATATTTCGAAATAACAAACCTGAATTTGGGCAGAAATGAGGAAAAGAAATTGAATATTGAGCAACAATTATATGATGTGGTGAAACAGTTAATTGAACAAAGATATCCAAACGATTGGGGTGGAGCCGCAGCGATTCGTGTAGAAGATGGAACAATTTATACAAGTGTTGCTCCAGGCGTAATAAATGCTTCAACAGAACTTTGTATGGAAACAGGTGCAATTTTAGAAGCTCATAAATTTCAAAAGAAAGTTACACATTCTATTTGTCTTGCGAGAGAAAATGAGCATTCTGAATTAAAGGTACTCTCGCCTTGTGGTGTATGCCAAGAACGTTTATTTTATTGGGGACCAGAAGTACAGTGTGCGATTACAAATGCTAAACAAGATATTATTTTTAAACCTTTAAAAGAGTTGCAACCATATCATTGGACAGAAGCATATCATGATGAAATGGCAAAAGAATGGAGTACGAGATAGAGGAATAAGTTTCATTATTTTCCTGATGACAATAAAAAAATGTCACGGCCTTTTCCAAATAAAACATCGGAAAAGGCCGTGACATAACACTTATTTTATAATTGACGGAAGTTTACTTCCCTTCACTTTTTTCTAACACATACAAATCTTCTTCAATATTAGATAGTTTCTCTGTTACAAGCTTTCTAGCATCTCCAATTGCTTGATTGTATGCAAAAGGTCCTACTAATTTAATCATTTCTTCTATTAAACGTTCTGCTTGAAAACGCCCAATTTCATCTAAATCTTCTTCAACGAAAAATTGCTGAATTTGTGCTACAAGCTCTTCTTTTTTATCATTTGGTATTTTTATATTCATCATCATTTATTACTCCTCTATATGTAAGATAGTATGTTTCTTAACTCTACCATAGAAAAACGCTTTCCAGGACAACTTTTTGTAACGCCTTCTAGCTCCCTATGACCGAGTATATTTTCTTTCTTTATAGCAAACCGATTCATAAACATTTTACATAAAGAATATAATGCATTCATTTGTGCGGTAGTTGGATCATATTTATCAAAATTACCCGTCATACATATTCCAATTGTATCTCTATTATTATCTTTCGCATGCGCTCCAATATGTAAACCACGTCCTTCGACTACAGTTCCATCTGCTTCGATAAAATAATTATAACCAATCCCGCTCCACCCTCTTACTTTTTGATGAAATTCATGTGTTTTATACACATCCCATCCATCTTCGGATGTGTGGTGGATAATCAGTTTATTTACTTTTTCTAAAGGAACTAATTCATCTTGAAATGTTAAATTAACACATTTAATTTCCATTTGAACATCCTCCCTTAAAAATCAATCATCATCATTGTTTTATCATCTGGTCTTATTCTCTTTTCCCCTTCTAGTTCTTCAATAATTGCTACATATTCATTTATACTATTCTTTCTTATATATGCAACAGTTTGTTCGAGTGGCCAATCTGGGTGGAATAATCCGTCTGAACAAATAAAAATCCCGCTTACTTCATCTATATGTAATTCCCCATGCTGTAAATAATGAATCGCTTCTTTCATTCCATTTGCAACAGAATACCCCCCCTGCATATTTGCAAGATAACGATTATATTTTAACTGTTCCCGCACATCTTGAAAAACATGTTCTTCTGGTACAGATACCCCTTTTTTACGATCTTCTTCTCTTTTCTTTTTTGCTCGTTTACTAATTCCTTCGACCGTGTCTTTCGTTAATACTTGCATCGTTCCATTTTGAAGTATTGCAACAATCATACAGTCCCCTAATTGTGCATATTCAATTTTCTCACCAACTATTTGGACTGCCGCGATACATGTGCACCACAAATGCTCTTTCTTTCTCGTATCTACTCCATATGCTAACATTTTTCTTTGCAATGCTTCATTTGCTTTTGCAACTGCAACTTGTAAACTATGATTTTCGCGGAATGAATTAAAATAACTTGCAAATAAATGTGAAGCGATGTATGCTCCATTATGTCCCTTTTCATCACGAAACGGGACAAGTGGTGTTGCACCGTCACATACACCATAAATCTTTTTTTCTTCATTACAAAAATAAGAATCCTCACATTCTTGCTTCAACGGGCTTTTCTGTTGATATGTTTTTATCTTCACAACTGTATCCCCTTTCAAATGGTAAAATACTCAAATTCTTTTGATTAATCTAATTTTCCAAAATAAACTGTTTTTACCCAAAACTTTCAATATCATATATAATCTTGAAATAATATGAATTTTTCAGTGAAGGACGGGAAAGAGATGGTCAGATTTCTTGGTGTTATTATTGGTTCTATTATTATCGCGATTGCCTTTAATCTTTTCCTTATCCCCCACAAAATTTTAAGTAGTGGAATTGGCGGAATTGCTATTATTTTAGGGATTGTAACTCCTGTAAACACAGGTATTATTAACTTTGTATTAAACTTACCTATCCTTATTTTAGGATACATAGGTCTTGGAAAAAAAGTCATTTTTAACACGATTGTCTCTGTTATTGTATTATCTGTTGCATTATACTATGTTCCAGTGAAAGTCGTAGCAACAGATCCACTTTTATCCTCTATCTTTGGTGGTGTTATTGCCGGAGCTGGTATCGGTCTTGTTTTTAACTGTAATGGATCAACTGGTGGATTTGATATTATCGGTATGTTGTTGTCTCGCAAAAGAGATATTAAACTTGGCGGATTCCTTATTGTTTTAAATGCAGTCGTTGTAATCATTGCAGGATTCTTCTTCACTTGGGATGTTGCTCTTACAAGCTTACTTTCGATTTATGTAACTGGTAAAGTTATTGATGCTATTCATACGAAACATCGGAAGGTTACACTTATGATTGTAACAAATGAAGCAGAAAAAATGAAAAAACAACTTCTTTCAACTGTTGTACGTGGCATTACATTACTTGATGGCGAAGGTGCTTATTCTAGCGAAAAGAAACGTGTACTTATGACAGTCGTTTCTCGTGAAGAATTAGCAAGTATGAAATTAACAATTTCTGAAATTGACCCTCATGCATTCGTTAACATTACAGAAACAGTTGAAGTATTAGGATTGTTTAGAAAAGGTTAAAAAACTAGGTGGATTTCCACCTAGTTTTTATTTTCCATAAATTCAATTCGATTTCCGAACGGATCTGACACATAAAATCGAATTACATCTGGTCGTGCATGATCATCTATTACTTCAATGCCTTGCTGTATTAACGCTTGTTTAAATTCATCTATTTTTAAAACATAAAAAGCTGGATGCGCCTTTTTAGCTGGATTGAAGTTTTGCTCAACTCCGATATGAATCTCTTGATTTCCACACTTAAACCAGCACCCACCGCGCTTCTTTAATTCCTCTGGCTTTTGGATTTCCTCCATACCAATTTTATTACTATAAAACTCTCGTGCTTCTTCTTCACACCCTACAGGCGCGGCTACTTGTACATGATCGATACCTTGAATATAATTTCTCATTTTCTCTCCCCCTCTTCTACCCTAATGTTATAAGGAAAACCTACTCCTGTAACTTACAAATGATTTATAAAACAATATAAGCTCCCCTTATTACCACCCTATACGCACTTTTCAAAAATAAAGAAAACAAAATTTATTATATAACTTCCATTTTTTATAGAAATACACATTACATCTATATTATAGTTATGAATAGACAAATCTTTTTAGATGCTATTTGTACGGAGGAACTATTATGAGTCGTAAAAAATATTCATCAACTCAAAGAAAACGTCATCCGAACATTTCTAGACGTTTACGGAACCATATACAAGATTGTTCATTAACAGAAATGTACGCATCTCTGTTCGAACACAACCCTGATGGTATTATTTCATTAAATTTAGAGGGAATTATTATACACACTAACCCTTCTGCCGAAAGAATACTAGGTTACACTTCTTCAGAATTAGAGCGAAAAAGCATTACCTCGATTTTAGAAGCTCATATTTCTGAGCAAGTATTACAAAATATAAAGAATACGGAAGCGGATAATCAACAAGAGTATATTTTATCTATTTATCATAAAGATGGATTCTTATTAGATGTCGTGACAAAACTAGTTCCTATTTTTGTCCAAAATCGTCTAACTGGCGTATATGCCATTATGAAGCCTCTTGAAAAATCAGAAAGAATTGAGAAAAAGCTGAAAGAAAGTGAGAAGAGATTACGCACATTAGTAAACTCCATGCCTGCGTTTGTTATATTTAAAGATCATGAAGGGCGCTGGCTTGAGGCAAATGACTACGCACTTTCTTGCTTCAATTTCCATCATGTACCTTACCACGGAAAAAAAGATAGTGAACTCATTCAATATAATGAAGCGTACCGAGAAGCTTTTTTACATTGTGAAGAAGTCGATGAATTAGCATGGCAACAAAGACAAATTCTTCATGGTGAAGAATTTATTATTCATAGAGATGATTTCGACCTAATCTTAAGTATATCGAAAGTTCCTCTCTATCACCCTGACGGCTCCCGTAAAGGTCTTATCGTAATGGGAAGAGATATTACTGAGCTAAAGGAAACGGAAAAGTTATTACGAAAATCTGAAAAGCTCGCAGTAGTCGGACAACTGACAGCTGGAATTGCTCATGAAATTCGAAATCCACTCACTTCTCTAAAAGGTTTTCTAACATTGCTACTCCCTGAAATAAATGAGGAGCAGAAGTGGTATATCGATGTTATGTTAAGTGAAATTTCACAGATGGAATCTATCACGAGTCAATTTATGGCGATGTCTAAACCACAAGTATTAGCAATCCAAACTTGTAACATACAAACTTTAATTGAAGAGGTAGTTACATTTATTTTACCAACCGCAATTATGCATAGCGTTCATATCATTATGGATCATTTTGATTACGTATATGACATTCAATGTGACGGTAACCAATTAAAACAAGTTTTTATAAATATATTAAAAAATGCGATTGAAGCAATGCCAAATGGCGGAAATATTTTCATCCAAACAAAACCATTAGAGGGTAATTTCATCTTAATACGGATCATCGATGAAGGTTGCGGTATCCCAGAAGATCGTATCTCCCGTTTAGGCGAACCGTTTTATAGTTTAAAAGAAAAAGGCACAGGGCTAGGATTAATGATGTGTTACAAAATAATTGAAGAACATCATGGTAAATTACACATTTCAAGTGAATTAAATAAAGGTACGGTCGTTGATATTCACCTACCACTTTCTTCACCTCACCTTGCAATCCAGTCTTAAATAATAAAAGAAGCATCTGCTAACGATTAGCAGATGCTTCTTTTATTATTTATACTTATAGAACTGTTTTTCCATACCATTCTTTTGCTTTTTCTACTTCACCCATCGTTAATTGATGTCCTCTATTTTCCCAATGCATTGTTACATTAGCGTTTGCATTTTCTAATAGTAGCTTCAATTCCTCTGACTCAGAAGATGAACAAATTGGATCATTTGTCCCAGCAGCAATAAACACGGATTTCCCAGCTAAATTAGGCAATTGTGTTCCTCTTCTAGGCACCATTGGGTGATGAAGCACAGCACCTTTTAACGCATTTTCGTAGTGGAATAATAAGCTTGCCGCAATGTTTGCTCCATTTGAATAACCGATAGCTACAATGTTGTTTCTATCAAATTCATATGTTTTGGCAGCTTCGTCTAAAAACTCATTTAATTCCTTCGTACGGAAAATAAGATCCTCTTCATCAAAAATACCTTCTGCTAATCGACGGAAGAAACGTGGCATCCCATTCTCTAATACATTTCCACGGACACTTAATACTGAAGCTTCCGGATCAATTATTTCTGCAAGTGGTAATAAATCTAATTCATTACCTCCTGTACCATGAAGTAATAGCAATACTGGTTTTGACGTATCTTTTCCTTTTTGAAAAACATGTTTCATCATAATCCTTTTCCCCTTTCAATCACTTTAATCTAAATTTCTCACTTCAAATGGTAAAAGCGTTTGTTCAATCTGTTTTCTATGTTTTTCATATTGTTCCGGTAACTTTAATTCCTCACCCATCGTCTCTAACGATTCATCATGAGCGAAACCAGGGGGATCTGTTGCAATTTCAAATAAAATTTCACCGTGTTCTCTAAAATAAATTGCGTTAAAATAATTTCGATCTTGTACAGGAGTTACGTGGTATCCAAAACGGGACACATGCTCTTTCCAGTCTAGCTGATCAGCATCGTCACTCGCTCTCCAAGCAATATGATGCACTGTACCAACGCCGATTTGACCGCGTCCGATTGTCGATAATTTCAAATCAATAATATTGCCAATATTAGCAGAAGAACGGAATCGAACAAATTCACCCTCTTCTCCAATTTTCTCAAGACCCATGATATGTTCTAACAGTTCAGCAGTTTTTTGAGGCTGCGTTGATAAAAGAACTGCACCGCCAAATCCTTTAATTGCTACTTCTGGCGTAACTTCTCCAAAAGTCCAATTATTTAATTCACCTTCTTCTCTTTCTACTAATTCTATATGCAAACCATGTGGATCATCAAATTCTAAGTACTGTTCTCCAAATCGAGTCATTTTTGTATACGAAATATCGAATTTTTCTAATCTATTTTCCCAAAACTCCATTGCCCCTTTTGGTACAACATAAGAAGTGATTCCTACTTGACCGTCACCAATAACTCCTTGACGAGCACCTGCCCATGGGAAAAACGTAATGATTGTTCCCGGTTTTCCTCCTTCATTACCAAAATAAAGATGGTACGTACCTGGATCATCAAAATTCACTGTTTGTTTCACTAAACGTAAACCTAACACACCAGCGTAAAAATCTACATTTTCTTGTGGATGCCCTACAATCGCTGTAATATGGTGGATGCCCATTGTTTTCTTTTCCATTTCTTCCACTCCTTTTTTATTCCATTATAAAAATTGCTTTACATTAAGATTCATTATTCATTTTGTCCATACTGACTAGTAAAATCCGTCATGATAATTTTATCTCGAATTCGAGATATTAATTATAAAATTACACATTAACTTCCAGTTTATCAATTTATCTCAAATTCGAGATAATTATTTAAAAAATATTTAACCCATTTGAAATCTTTATTCAAAGTACAAATTAACTTGAACCCAAACTTATTATAAGCTACTTACTTTTAGTTGTCAATAAGTTCCTTATTTTCATTTTAAATAAAAAGAGAGTAAACGCTAGTTTCGTTTACTCTCTTCGCTAATCATTTCGTTTCTTCTTCCAGCACTGCTTCCATCTCATTAAATTCACGATGAATCGCTTTAACTGGTTCTTTCGTTAATAAACTTATAACAATCACAGCTAATAAGCTACAGAAGAATCCAGGTACCATTTCATACATAGTCGCTTTTAAACTTGGAATTTGTACCCAAGTAATTACAACTACTGCACCAACAATCATCCCAGCAAGAACGCCCCATTTGTTCGTTCTTTTCCAATATAAGCTTAATAAAATGGCAGGTCCGAATGCTGAACCAAATCCTGCCCAAGCATAACCGACGAGTGTTAAAATTGTATCACTTGGATGATACGCTAAAACAACTGCGATCATAGCTACTACTAAAACTGACAGTCTACCGATAAATACAAGTTCTTTATCACTTGCGTTACGACGGAAAAATGTTTTATAGAAATCTTCCGTTACTGCACTTGAAATAACAAGTAATTGCGAGGAAATACTACTCATTATAGAAGCTAATATAGCTGACAATAAAAACCCGGTAATATACGGATGGAATAAAATGTTTGAGAATGTTACAAAGACCATTTCTGGGTCTTGTAATGTCCCATTATTTTTAGCATAGTAGGCGATACCAACCAAGCCAGTAAGCATTGCACCTATAATGGAAATCGCCATCCAACCGATACCGATTCTACGAGAAGTTTTCAAATCTTTAATAGAGGTAATTGCCATAAAGCGGACAATAATATGTGGTTGACCAAAATACCCAAGACCCCATGCTAAAAAGGAAATAATACCAAGAATTGTGGTCCCTTTAAACATATCTAAATGCGATGCATCAACTTGCTTAATCGTATTGAATGTTTCTGTTACACCACCGACATCTGTAAAAGCAACAATTGGTACTAATACGAGAGCAATAAACATAATACACCCTTGCACAAAGTCGGTCCAACTTACTGCTAAAAAACCACCGAATAGTGTATAAGCAACTACGACACCAACAGTTACAAATAAACCAATTTTATAATCAAGGTTGAAAGAATTTTCAAACAAACGTCCACCTGATACTAAACCAGCCGACGCATAAAATGTGAAAAATACTAAAATGACGATAGCGGAGACAAAACGAAGTATTTTCGTACGATCTTTAAATCGATTCTCTAAAAAGTCTGGAATCGTAATTGAATCATTAGCCATTTCTGTATACGTTCGCAAACGCGGGGCAAGAATTAAATAGTTTACATAAGCACCTATTAATAAGCCTATCGCAATCCACACACTTGATAACCCTGTCGCATACATCGCACCAGGTAATCCCATTAGCATCCAACCACTCATGTCAGAAGCACCAGCTGATAAAGCTGTAACTGCTGGACCGAGTCCCCTTCCGCCTAACATATAATCTGATAAATCGGATGTCTTCTTATAAGACCAATAACCGATATACAACATACCTGCCATATAAATAGCAAGCGAAACCATAATCTCAATCTTCACCAAATCTCTCCCTTAGTTACATAAGCCATTCAAAATTTCGAAAAATGACTTTTTCTATTTTCTTGTTTTCGCTTATGGTTCCCTACCTTAACAAACATTTTTTGTTCTTTCAAGTGAACAGGTGTTTTTTACTGCATGTGAAAACCTTCGTAAACGCCTTTATCCCAGTGGATTACCCGGTTTTTAAAAGAAATTAAAGTAAAAATATTCAGAAAACAAAAAAACACTTTTCCACTTCTTATTTTCATTTATTTATCCGACAAATTTCCAAAAGAAAAAGCCATACAAATGCATGGCTTTTAGCTTATTGGCATCGTAATTTTCTCTTTCTCTACGTAAACTTTACGAAATTTTATATAGCAGCCAATACGCCAAGGTACTATATAACAAACCGCAAGGGTGTAGAAAAGAATGCCGATTGACTTTGGATCTAAACCTTGTAAATGTCTTCTAAAATAAGCACGTAAAAGAACGATAACTAAAAATGTAGCAATAAAAGCAATACTTTTTTTCGCATAAATTTGACCATCTTCTCTCACTTCATACCCACTTAAAATAATAAGTGGAATTGACAATAACAGTCCAATCCCAGCAGCTATCCCAATTTGCCAACCAGCAAGTTGTATCGGTGCAGCATATAAAGAAAAACCTGGTAATAAAAAGAATAATGGCAATAATAGTCGTCTTCCTTTATTTTTAATTGGTCGATTCATAGAACGCATACGTCTAAATATAACGAGCCCTATGACGAGTAAAAAAATTGTAATACTGTACGAACCTTGCTGCAAGTGAATCTCTCCCTAAAAATAGTCATTTTTAAAATCTTTTCCCATTATACTCCTAATATTTCCTAAATAATATGATTATCCCTTCGAAAAATCTTACATTTTCAATATACTTTTAGGTTTGATTTATTATAGGAAATAATTCCGAAAGAGGCACCACCCGCCCCATCTCATCTTTAAATACAATATGATCTCTCTTTAAATGACGCGGACTCTTTACTCCCGCTGCTGCTGCAAGTGAGAACAAACTATATCTCATACTTATTATATAATTCATGACTCGCCACTTCTTCTCATACGGATCTAGTGCTTTTTGATAGTGCGGATTCGTCGTGGCAACACCAGATGGACATTGGCCAGAATTACATTGAAGCGCCATAATACAACCGCTTGCCATCATAAAACCACGTGCCGAGTTTACAGCATCTGCACCAATCGCTAAAGCAATTGCCACTTTATCTGGTGTAATTAATTTCCCCGAGGCAAACACTTTGAATTTATCACGAACACCATACTGATTCGCTGTATCAATACATGTCAGTAACGCTGGAATAAGCGGCATCCCCATACTATCTGCCATCGATTTATATGTTGCTCCTGATCCACCTTCTGAACCGTCAATTGTAATAAAATCCGGATAGATATTTAACTCTTTCATCGTTTTAAATAAATCTTCCAACGGCTCCTGCTGTCCAATTACAATTTTCATACCGATTGGTTTCCCGCCAGTTTCTTGCAAACGCTGAATAAAATAAAGTGTATCTGCCGCATTGTTCAAAAATGAAAATCGATTCGGAGAATTAATCGTCTCTCCTACTCGTACATTCCGAACAGAAGCAATTTTCTCATTTACTTTTTGCCCCTCTAAATGACCACCACGTATTTTCGCACCTTGCCCAAATTTCAATTCAAATGCTTTAATATTACTTTCTTTCACTTTCTCCATAAATTTCTCCATTGAAAAATTCCCGTCCTCATCACGGTATCCAAATAGTCCTGGACCAATTTGCGCAACGATATTCGCCCCTGTATGTAAATGTTCTGGAATAACGCCACCTTCACCAGTATTAATCCACGATCCGCCTGCCATTTTCGCTCCAAAGCCGCTCGCTAAAATATAATTTTCGCCAATCGCACCGTAAGAAGTTGCTGATGCCCCAAACATGCCATACAGTTTCCACGGATATTTACGATTTTCGCCGACGATAATTGCATCGTCTTCTTCGTATAACCAAAGATTCGTTGTATCCGCTGTCAATTTTTCTCTCCGTGAAAATAATCCTTCTTTATGAATCACATACTTTTTCCCTTCACGTTCTTGCGTTACGTTCACACTTAATTCTTCTGTTAATACCGGAAACAACGTATTAGCAATATAATAACCAGATGCTTCAAAATCTCGTTTCGACCCAAAACCAAGTATTTCAGAGCGATACTTCGCTAAAAACATAACACTTTGAAAATCGTAACGTGAAAAAGGTTTTCCATCTGTATCGTGATCAAACCAATATTGTCGGAATTCCGGCCCTATCTTTTCCAGTAAGTAACGCATTCTTCCTAAGTATGGATGTAATTTTAAAATAGAATGATGCGTCCGTTTTTTTATAAAAAATGTGATAATAAAAAAGACGATTAAAAGCAACATTAATAATAGTAATATACTAATAATAACGAGTAGCGTTTCACTCATCTCGCTTCCCCCTATAAAATTCCATAATAAAAGGAGAACACTCCATGTGTTCTCCTTTTATCTTTATTCAAATTAATGTAGCAAGATGCTCTTTCGCGTCATATTCAACTAAACTTTCAGCATGTTTAATTCGATGAACAAAATCTGGATTAGCAATTAACGGTCTTCCGAATGCAGCTACGTCAATTGTTCCTTCTTGCAACGCTTCTTCAGCCTCTTTCGGATTCAAATTACCAACCCCAACAATCGTACCATCCCAATATTTTCTTACTAATTGATGAAAATTCTTTCCGTCAGCAATCACTTGCGTATAATTCATCGTTGAAGGATGAATCATCGTTAATCCAACTTCTTTAAACATATTTACAAATGTTTCAATTGCCAGCTCAGGGTTTTCCCACATATAAGTAGGATTATCCCCTTTAAAAGCAGAGAAACGAAGAAGTGTTTTATCAGCTCCAACTGCTTCTATTACAGCCTCAGTTACTTCTTTCATAAACGTTAATCTTTGCTTTAAGTCACCGCCATATTTATCAGTACGCTTATTTGCAAACTCATAAGTAAATTGATCAATTAAATATCCGTGTGCACCGTGAATTTCTACCCCATCAAACCCAGCTTCGATCGCGTTTTTCGCAGCTTGTGCGTATTGACTGATAACTTCTTGTATTTCTTGTAACGTCATTGCTTCTGGTGTATCAAATGGTTTACGAAAACGCGGAACATTCCCTTCTGCAGCGATTGCAGAAGGCGCTTGCGGCATTTGCCCACCAATTATTTCGTGATGACTCATACGTCCAACATGCCATATTTGAGCAATAATCGTCCCGCCTTCTTTATGTACTGCCTCTGTAACAGGTTTCCAAGAGTCGATTTGTTCTTGCGTATAAATCCCTGGTACTCCTGGATTGCCTTTCGCTCTCGGACTAATGACAATTCCTTCTGTAATAATTAATCCAACTCCGTCAGCAGCACGCTTTCTATAGTACTCCACTACATCAGCACCAACTACTCCAGTTTCATTGTCTGCAAAGCATCTCGTCATCGGTGCCATTGCTATGCGATTACGAAGAGACCAAGCTCCGACTTGAATCTGATCAAACAACTTCGTTTCTTCAATATTTTCAAAAGATCCCCAAGCGTTTACATTTGTTCCTTCATAAATACTTGCCGCTTTCTTGTTCGAACTTGTCATGTTTCTTCCCCCTAAAAAAATTCTTACTACAATCGCATCATACTTACTTTTAGATAGTAACGTCAATTTATACGCTTTAACCAGAGGTTATTCGAATATTAAACAAATGGGATGCTATAAATAAAAAAGGTTTCCTGGGTAGGAAACCTTTTTTATTTACCATATGTGAATGTCAATTTATCTCTTTTATATAAAGGATATACACATATAAGAAAATCCCTTAACAATAGAAGTGAGAGCGGTTCAATATTCTTATGAAAATAATAACTTATATATACCTAAAACAATGAAAGCCCTACCTCTCTTTCATCCTTACGGCTCCTCGTCCGTGCCAGTGTGAATCAGGATTGCAAAAATCAAGTAATTATTTTATCGAAGTATTTAATTAAACTTCGAACATTCGTAAAAGAAATTTAAAAAATAAAAATGGATTTGATTGTAGTAATAACAAAAGAGGTTAATGCTCTAAAAGTGGTTTGAAAGAGTTGAATGTCTTTGAAATGATTAATTCTCTATAATTATACTCCCAAAAAATTCAAGATCTTTTTTGGGATGCCATATATTATTTGTAATGAACCTTAACAAAAGCTTTTTATTTGATTTTCTGTGATACCTTCAATTAATCCCAGTTCACTAATCAAAAATTCATGTGCGTTATCTAACATTTTCTTTTCGCTTGCATTAAGTGCCTTTTCTTTCTGTATACGCATTAAATCACGCACAACCTCAGCACCTTCTTGCATTTTACCCGTTTTTATTTTATCAGTGTTCACTTTATACCTTTGTTTCCATGTAAGTAATCTATCTGATTCTCCATGCTGAAAAATATCTATTATGTGTATTAATGCCTTGATATCTGTAACTGGTCGTATATTTGAATTCAATATTTTCCCTTCAGGAATCATTATTTCCATATTACTAGCCGACATTTTTATAACATAATACTGTTGTTTTTCCCCTGCGATTTCCTTCTCTTCTATGGCTTTAATTATACCTGCTCCTTGCATTGGATAAACAATGTTATCGCCAATTTGAAACAAATAATCCACCTCCATATATGGTAACCTTCTCAAGCTTAACACAACTTTAGTTTTTTAGCAAAATTTTTATTTTATCATAAAATTATTTTACACGTCAATACTTCAAAAGCAAGAAATTAAATTCACACGATACACTATAAAAAACCGCAATTTTATTAACGGTTCCACACACATTCATTCTCTTTTAACATAAAAAACACATCACTACATTTGAGTAGTAATGTGTTTTTGATAAGGCATAAATAAAAATCTACTTTTCTGTCTATATACTAACCTGCTTATTAACTGTTTCCCTCGCTAAAAGAAAACTCATAATCACTTGCGCTGCTACTCTACTCGTCATATCCCTAAAATCAAGAGTTGGATCAATCTCTACTATATCCATACCTTGAACGAGCGGTTCTTTACCAAGGAATTCAATCGCATCTAGTAAAGTCGTACTGTCCATCCCACCAGGACCAATTGCTGGACAACCTGGTGCAAATGCTTGATCTAGTACATCCATATCAAGAGAAATATAAATAGAAGTCACACCTTGCCTTCTTAATACTTCAATACTTTCCGCCATAATATCTTTTATTTCTCGCTCTCGTACATCCTTCATTGTATACACTGTCACGCCTTGTTCTTTTGCATATTCATGGTACGCACGCGCGTTTGAAAAATTACGAATACCGATTTGAACGAGTTGTTTTCCTGTAATGACACCATTTTCTAATAAACTACGGAACGGTGTACCATTTGACGGACCACCATCATCTAAATTACGTAAATCATGATGGGCATCAAATTGAATAATACCGACCTTCCCTTTACTGTTTGCAAATCCTGTTATACTCGGAAAACTAATCGAGTGGTCACCACCAAGAACGATTGGTATCATGTTTGGATTTACTTTCGTTACATGACCTACTGTTTTCGCAATTCGGTTATGACTTTCTTTTATATCTGTTACATGCATCGTAATATCACCGCAATCATATAGAACACTTTCTTTCATATCGTGTTCTTCTGTAATTGCGTATGTGCTATATGCATCTAACATCGCACGAATTGTTTTTGGTGCAAAACTTGCTCCTGAATGACTAATAGACGGTTTAGAAAGGGGTGCTCCAATTAAGGCAGCACCGAATATTTCCACACCTTCCTCCCAATCTTTAATCATCTCACTCCATTTCGTTACTTCACGATCAATAAACTTTGCATTTTTCTTTAAATAGTGGCCGTGCTCCACGATTGTTCACCTCTTGTATATGCGATATTACCATTCTTCCAGACTGTATTTACATGACTTACGCCGTAATGATACGGTACGTAAGCATAGTTGTAAGCATCCCATAACACTAAATCTGCCTTGCGACCAACTCTAATTTTCCCAGCTACCTCACCACGATTAATCGCGTAAGAAGAGTTAACTGTTACAGCATTCCAAACTTCCTCTGGTGTCATTTTCAATTTCAACATTGCGATGCTCATAATAAGCTGAATGTTTTCAGTTGGGCAGCTGCCTGGGTTAAAGTCTGTAGCTAAAGCTACCGCAACACCTTCATCGATCATTTTACGACCGCGAGCAAAGCTTTCTTTATTTAAATAGAAGGTTGTTCCTGGTAATAAAGTGGCTACTGTATTAGAATTTGCAAGCATTTCAATTCCTTTATCAGAAGCACCAACCAAATGGTCCGCTGATGCTGCACCAATTTCAGCTGCTGCTTCCGCACCACCAAGAGGATCAATTTCATCCGCATGAATTTTCACATCAAAGCCAAGCTCTTTCGCTTTTAATAAAAACTCTTTTGATTCTTCGACAGAGAACACACCTGTTTCGCAGAAAATATCAACGAATTCTGCTAATTGCTTCTCTTTCATTTCTGGTAGTAGGTCTAACATCCATTGTAAAAATTCTTTTGATCTACCTTTGTACTCCTTCGGAACTGCATGAGCACCTAAAAACGTTGACACTAAATCGATTGGATGTTCTTTTTGTAATTGTGCAGTTGCCTCTAATTGTTTCCATTCCGTCTCATCATCTAATCCATAACCACTCTTCGCTTCTACAGTTGTAACTCCGAAAGATAGCATACGGTCTAAATGGAATTTCGCTTTTTGAACAAGCTCTTCTTTCGACGCCTGTTTCGTTGCATTTACAGTTGAAAGAATACCTCCGCCTTGTTCTAAAATTTCTAAGTACGGAACTCCTTGTAATTTTAGCGCGATTTCATTTTCACGAGATCCACCAAATACAAGATGAGTATGCGGATCAACAAGGCCAGGAGAAACCATTTTCCCACCGCAATCAATAACCTCTTTCGCTTGTAATCCTTTCGCTTCTTCCGCTGTTCCAACGAAAGTGATTACACCATTTTCAATTCCAACCGCACCATTTTCGATAACAGGAAGCGTGTTCATCGCTTCCCGTCTTAACAAGCCATCTTCTTGATCCATTGTTAGTAATTGACCGATATTGATTAGTAAAGTGTCCAGCATGTTTTCTCCTCCTTATTTCATCATTGGAATGTTAACGCCTTTTTCTTTCGCAGTTTCCACAGCTAAGTCATATCCTGCATCAACGTGACGAACAACACCCATACCAGGGTCAGAAGTTAATACGCGCTCAATACGTTTTGCTGCTGCTTCTGTTCCATCTGCAACGATAACCATTCCTGCATGAAGTGAATACCCCATACCAACGCCACCACCGTGGTGAACAGATACCCAGCTTGCACCGTTTACACTATTAATTAATGCATTTAAGATTGGCCAGTCAGCTACTGCATCACTACCATCTTTCATCGCTTCTGTTTCACGGTTTGGAGATGCTACTGATCCGCAATCTAAATGGTCACGGCCGATAACGATTGGTGCTGATAATTCACCATTTGCAACCATTTCATTAATGATGCGACCAAATTTCGCGCGCTCACCGTAACCAAGCCAACAAATACGTGACGGAAGACCTTGGAACTCAACTTGCTGACGAGCCATACGAATCCAGTTACATAAATGCTCATTATCAGCAAACTCACGTAAAATTACTTCGTCTGTTTTATAAATATCTTCTGGGTCACCAGAAAGTGCTACCCAGCGGAATGGTCCTTTTCCTTCGCAGAATAATGGACGGATAAATGCTGGAACGAATCCTGGGAAATCGAATGCATTTTTCAAACCTTCATCAAAAGCAACTTGGCGAATGTTATTTCCGTAATCAAATGTAATTGCGCCTTTTGCTTGCATAGCAAGCATGGCTTCTACATGTTTTGTCATGCTTTCTTTTGATAATTGTACGTAGCGCTCCGGATCTTCTTCACGAAGTTTTGCTGCTTCTTCTAACGTGTAGCCTACTGGAATATAACCGTTTAATGGATCATGAGCAGATGTTTGATCTGTAACCAAGTCTGGCGTAATATTGCGCTTCACTAGTTCTGGTAAAATTTCTGCCGCATTTCCTAATAAACCAATAGAAATTGGTTCTTTCTTCTCTTTATACTCGTTCGCAACCGCTAACGCTTCTTCTAATGATTCTGTATACATATCACAGTATCTCTTTTCAATACGACGATCGATGCTGCGCTTATCAACATCAATAGCAATAACAACACCGCCGTTCATCGTTACAGCAAGAGGTTGTGCACCACCCATACCACCTAAACCAGCAGTAAGTGTTAATGTACCTTTTAATGAACCACCGAAATGTTGACGTGCCGCTTCACCAAACGTTTCATACGTTCCTTGTAAAATACCTTGTGTTCCAATATAAATCCAGCTACCTGCTGTCATTTGTCCATACATCATAAGACCTTTTTTCTCTAGTTCACGGAAGTGATCCCAGTTCGCCCACTTCGGTACTAAGTTTGAGTTCGCTAAAAGAACGCGAGGTGCATCTTCATGTGATTTAAAGATTGCAACTGGTTTTCCTGATTGAACAAGTAATGTTTCATCGCTTTCTAACGTTTTTAATGAATCTACAATTGCATTGTAGCTTTCCCAGTTACGAGCTGCACGGCCGATTCCACCATATACAACTAATTCTTCTGGCTTTTCAGCAACTTCCGGATCTAAATTATTCATTAACATACGAAGTGCAGCTTCTTGTACCCACCCTTTCGTTTGTAACTCAGTACCTCTTGGCGCGCGAATTGTTTGTTTAACTTTTTCCATTTCAATCTCTCCCTTTTCTCATTTTATAGTGCTGCGTTTACATCTAATCTTTCTTTTATCGAATAATTCGTTTTTAACCAATACGCAATATTTTCAATATCCGTTGAGAATATACGGTCATTAGTAATAGAAGGTACTTGTTGACGACCTTGATGATAGAAGCTCTTCGTCACTGTACTCATGTTTTCAATACCGCGATATTCTGCTGCTTGCATCGCACAAATCATCTCAATTGAAAGAACACGTCTTACATTTTGAATAATTTGATGTGCATGGCGTGAAGCAATTGTTCCCATACTTACGTGATCTTCTTGGTTAGCTGATGACGGGATTGAATCAACACTCGCCGGATGTGCTAACGTTTTATTTTCAGAAACTAGTGACGCTGCAGCATATTGCATAATCATCGCACCAGACTGAAGTCCTGGTTCTGGACTTAAAAATGGTGGTAAATCGTTTAACTGTGGATTTACTAAGCGTTCAATACGGCGCTCTGAAATATTTGCAAGTTCTGCCATTCCAACTTTTAAGAAGTCCATCGCAAATGCAATTGGTTGACCGTGGAAATTACCACCTGAAATTACTTTTTCCCCGCCATTAAAAATAAGTGGATTATCTGTCGCGGCATTCATTTCAATTTCTAATTTTTCTTTCACATAATTTAAAACTTGCCAAGAAGCACCGTGTACTTGCGGAATACAGCGAAGTGAATAGGCATCCTGCACACGTAGTTCTCCTTGTTTCGTTGTTAATTTACTATCATGAAGGATGTCACGAATTCTGCTTGCTACTTCCACTTGCTCTTTATAACCACGTGCTTTATGAACATTTTCATCAAATGCATCAATAATGCCTTGTAGACCTTCAATTGTCATAGATGCAATTAATTCAGCTTGATAAGCCGTTGCTTCTGCTTCTATATAAGAAAGAACTCCTTGCGCTGCCATCGCCTGCGTACCATTAATTAACGCCAGACCTTCTTTCGCTTCAAGTTCAATTGGCTCAAGACCTTCTTCTGTAAGAGCGACCATTGCATGAACGCGTTTTCCTTTATAGAACACTTCACCTTCGCCTAATAATACGAGCGCAAGATGAGATAAAGGTGCTAAATCGCCACTCGCACCAAGTGAGCCTTGTTGTGGAACAACTGGGTGAATTTTACGATTTACAAACTCAAGAAGCATATTTACAACGAGCGGTCTAACACCAGATACTCCTTTAAGCATCGTGTTTGCTCGTAAAATTAACATACCGCGTGATACTTCTTCAGGGAATGGCTCGCCTATCCCACATGCATGTGACTGAATTAAATTATGTTGAAGTGCCTTTACATCATCTTTTTGAATTAGCACATCACTAAACTTTCCAAATCCAGTTGTAATACCGTAAACAACTTTTCCGTCCTCTACAATTTTCTCAACTACTTCGCGGCACTCCGCCACCTTTTGCATACTAGTTGGACAAGCTGTTACACCTTCTCCTTCAAGTAACAACCTCTTCATTTCTTCAATTGTCAATGTGTGTCCTGTTAACGTAATCATTGTTTTTCCTCCTTAAAAAGGCAAAAGGGGACCTTATCTTTTTTAAGACAGACTTCTGTCCTAAAAAAGTAAGGCCCCCTTCTAACTAATAGACTATGGGCAAATCATATGTGATTAATTCCTAAACCAATCGCCTCATGCTCAGATCCTTTTACAGGTGCACCAATCGTTCCATATAATGCAACAGCAACCCATTCGCCTTCTTTTTTTCCGTCGTATGGTGTACCGCGCACAATCGCAAAGCGAAGTCCTACTGTACGAAGAACGTCTGCTAACTGAATTTGACCTCTCGTCACTCCGTACAAAGCTTCCATAATTGCATGATAAAGTGCATGTGTTTCTCTGTAAACGTCTGTTTCAATAACTTGGTTGCTCTTAGCCGCTGTTTCCATTGCTGCGACAACCTTTTGCGAATTCATAGAACCCACTTTCCCCGTACAATACTTCCAACCTTTTGGGATAGATAATACAGGGCTTTCATTCTCATCCGCAAGTGCCAACAGCATGGCCATACGACCAATTCGATGTGTTCCTTGAAGAAGCATGTGACTCTCTCATTTCTTTTAATTATTTGAATATTTCTTAATTTAAGAATATATGAAAACGGTTAAATCGTCAATAGTTTAAACTCACATTCAAATAATTTTTTCATCTCCTCCATTTGTGTACACAAATGATTTACACAATTTTTTCAGGCATGCTATAGTCTCACTAACAGATGCAAAGGAGCGAATTTTCAATGACAAAGCGAAAAGATATTCATTTTCGAATTGAAGAAAAATTACTTGAAAGGTTTGAAGCGGCACTCCATTACGAAGGCTTAAAGAAAACCGACGTATTAACACATGCGATTCAGCAATTTTGCACGAAGGTGGAATGTGAAAAAATGAATGATGTAAAACGCCAATATAACGTAAGTAACCATTTACAAACACGTATTGATACGCATAAACATTACGAAGAAAAACAAGTGAATTTAGATAAAGTCGTCATGGAACATTTACAACTTCAAGGAGACGAAAAAATATTAGAGGTTGGGTGCGCTAATGGAAATTTCCTTTCCCTTTTACAAACTAACGGTCATAAAGGACAACTAACCGGTTTTGATCAATCGAAAACGATGCTTTCTGAGGCAGCAATAAAGAATAGCATAATTGAATGGAGACTAGGTGACGCTGGTAAACTTCCTTTCAAAGCTAATAGCTACGACTGGATCATCGCAAGACACATGTTATATCACATGAAAGATGTCGTAAAAACAATCCAAGGATTCCATAAAGTAATTCGTCCTGGTGGCTCACTTTTAGCTACAACAAATTCTAACGTTACATTACCTCGTATAGTTGAAATGTGTAACCGCATGTTAGACGCATTTGATTTGCCAAAAACAACATCATCAGTCACTCCATTTTGTTTAGAAAATGGTAAAGAGATATTACAGTCTGTTTTTCCAACTGTTGAAGAAGCAGTTATTCATAATGCTCTCGTTTTTCATCATGCTACTCCGATTTTAAACTATATTTCTAGCATGTTTCCATCGCTAAATATACCTGATAATACAATTCTTCACGCGGAAATGAAGGAATGGCTAAAAGAAGAAGTAGAAAATGAATTGTCACTTCATAACGGTATATGGCGCGATCCGAAAACGTTAGCCATTTATCGATGTCAAAAAGAAAAAAGCTAGCATTCGCTAGCTTTTTCGAGTTTTCTCATAACAAATTCTCCATCATTACATTACCCTTACCACCATAAAAATTTGTATTATGTTCATTCGCTACTCCAAAATAAGAGGCAATCGCTATTCCAAAGGGTACAAATGCATGCCCCTGTGCTGTAATAACATTCGAATGTTGCACAATTTCTTTATACACAAAATTTTCTACTGGAAAACACTCTAATTGTTTATAATCCATAGTCACTGTATACGAGACTTCTTTGAATAAGCCTGCTTTTGCTAGTGCATACGGTCCCGCACAAATAGCAGCTACTAATTTTTCCTGTTCGTGAAACTGACGGATGACTGAAAAGAGTCCTTCTGCATCCTTCATATGTATCGCGTCTCCACCGGGAATAATAATCCCCTCATATTCTTCTACACGTACTTCACTTAATTCTATATGCGGTTGCACTTGCAAACCTGTTTCACTTATAATCAATTCTTTCGTTAAACTCGCTGTAATGATTTCATATTTATTTTTCAACAATGCCGTTGCTACCGTAATTTCAAACTCCGCAAATGTTGGATATACGAATAATAGTATTTTTTTCATAGCCCTCTCCCCTTTAACCACTTCATAAAATATACCCCTAATGCGTCTGCTGATAATCTATTCGTGTCCACATAATTTACAGGAAATTGTTTATACCAGTCTTTTTCAGTTTCTACTAATTTAAATTGCTCCTCAAATGTACTTCTGTTTCTTGTTCTATCATTATTTTTTCTATTATATAAATTACTTTCCGAGCTATCTAAATAAAAAATAGCATCTGAACGACATTCTCTTAATTTATATAATTCATCTTTTAATTCAGTTTCTATATCCCACTCTTTTCCTATAATTGTAGGATAAAAGATGGTATAGAATTCAATATCTTCTGGTCCACGATCAAAAATTACGACTGAACCTTTCGCATTTTGAAACTCTTTTATTTTAGCTTCTATAAACATTTTTTGATTTGCTATAAACCCTTCTTTTGAATTCATATCCAAATTTAATTGTTTTCGCTTTTCTACAATTGGGTATGGATTTTCATATATCACCGATAACCCATGTAGCTCTAACCTTTTAGCTAAGGTGGTTTTTCCACTTGCCATCGGTCCTTGAAGTGAAATTACATATGCCATGCCGCTCATTCCCTTACATTTTAGTATACCTATAATATGCGGAATTTTGAAAACTATCAACAAAATATATATCATCTTGTTTCTTATTCTTATCTAACTTATAATAAAAAATAGAGATTATGACGGACGCATCAATAATGTAAGCTTGGAAATCCAAGCTTACATTATTTTTTGCTTTCCCTTTTCTAATAAAAAGAGTATACTAGATTAGAACGTATGTTCTTAATGATTACATACAGTAAGGAGATAGAACAATGGTATACGACACAAAAGCAATTTCTTGGAATGAGTCTTTAAAACAACTTCAACGCCGCTATACAAACAAACAAGTTGACCGAAAAGAATTTGAGGATATTGAACTGATGGAATTCTTCCGCGATAACGACTACATTTCTTTACCTACACATATAAGCGGCCTATCAACAGCACGTTTTACTTCTTACTCTATTTTCACAACTGAAGATAAAGATCGTAAAGTTGGCACATTAATCATTGAATATGTAGAAGATGATAATAATAATTTATGTGTGGAACAACTATACTTTGTTTAAATGATAACGCTTGGTCAAAATGACCAAGCGTTCTTGCTTTCTATGAATCTCACTGTTTATAATATAAATAAAAGAAAACCGCAATCATTAAGGGGGGGATACTCTTGCTCGAAGGATGGTTCAGTTGGTTTATTGTACTGTGGACTGTTATTTTATTAGGACTTATGTCTATCGGTGGATACTTTATGTTCAGAAAATTTTTAAAACGACTACCAAAAGAAGATGGTATGTCTATATTAGATTGGGAAGAGCACTATATTAATAAAACGAGGCATTTATGGGATGACGAACAAAAACAATTGTTAGAAGAGCTCGTAAGTCCTGTTCCAGAACTATTTCGCGATGTTGCTAAATCAAAAATTGCCGGAAAAATCGGAGAACTTGCCTTACAAGAAAAAGCCTCTCAAATTACACAAGATTTAATTATTAAAGGGTATATTATTGCTACACCAAAGCGTGATCATAAATTTTTAGTAAAAAAACTACAAGAAAAAAAGATTGATTATTCTCATTATCAATCTTTACTAACAAAACCTACCTCATAAAAAAGATTGCTAGCTTATAGCAATCTTTTTTAACTTACAGTTACTGATTTTGTAGCAGTTAAACGTGCCTCCGCTAAATCTATTTGTAAACCGACAGCACCAGCGTAAAGATAATCAAATGTATTTGGGATATTTACGGTAGTAGAAGTAGAGCCGGCTGTTAACACGCCATTTGCAGGTACATTTGTCACATCAAACTCTGCACGCCGATTAGTCGCAGAAGTACCAATTGGCATATTTCTATCCCCAAAACTTCCGACTGTATTTAAATTTCCCAAATAATTATTTACTTGTGAAGCAAAAAAGTTATTTATTAAATTATTAGGTCCTGAAAGTCCCGTACCGTTTAAGTTAAATCTATCACCTGTCGCATCAGTATCACCATTAATTGCCATTGTAAATACACGAGCATTAACCGGCGCTACAGCTGGAGTGATAAAATTTGAAATCGTTGCTGTCTCACCCAATGTAGAAATGAGTAAACCAGTATATAAACTAACATTCCTAATAGGATATGAATTATCGCGATATACAACAACCAATGCCCATCCTACACCTGTCCCTTGCGTCGGAGGATTTGCCGTGGGAACTCTTTCTACAAAATAATCCCCCGCTGCTCGATTTGAAAGCCCTTGTAGAATATTTGTTACATTTGCAGCACGTGTATAAATGGTACCTTGAAATGTTCCGCTTGATCTCGTCTCTCCCCATGCAGGAACACTCGTAATTGTATGAGTGACCCCATCCGGTGTTTGTAAAGTAGGTATATTGTTATTTACCACCGTTTCTGTTACAGTTGCACTCAATGTTCCTTGCCATACTAGCATTGCAAAGTCTACAGTTGCTGTTGCTGGTACATCTGTTACTGAAGGATTAAGCCTTGCCCAAGAACCATTTAATGTCCAATCATTTGTCGTTCCCGCAAAAGTTAATGGATCTACCGAAGAAGGAACTCCTGCAAAACTTAAATTTGTATCTCTTGTTATTAATGCATTGTATTGATACGCCGTAGCTGTTGTAATACCACGCATGCCAACTGTATTCCCTGTGTGTACCATAAATAAAGAGTCCGTTTTCGTATATGTTTGTACAAAAGCCAACATTTCCACTCCCCTTCCATATAAGATAAATATTTATTCGCTATTTCATTTAATGCAAACGAGTAAAAAAAGTTCCATTTGTATATGCACAGACTAACTTGGGCAAAAAAAAAGCCTTTGCCTATTCCTATTCATTTAAATTTGAATAGGATGCAATGACGAGCTCATTTTATACCAATATTTATAAATCATATTATTTCTAAATCATTATATAATACTAGTTGTAAATATTTAATCCCTTGACCGGATTTAAATTTATACAGAAAGGACGAATCTAATGGCAATAGCAACAATAGGAAGTCGTTTAACCTATACAATCGTTGTCCAAAATACCGGAACACTTCCTGCCCAAAACGTTACATTTACAGACCCCATACCCGCTGGCACTACTTTCGTTCCAAACAGCGTTACAGTTGATGGCGTTGCAACAGCTGGAAATCCTGCTACTGGTATTCCCATTAGCAACATTCCTGCTGGTGGCTCTGTTACAATTACTTTTCAAGTAGATGTAACAAGTATTCCTACCCCACCTGTCGCCAGTAACGTAGCATCATTTGGATACGAATTTCAACCTGCACCTAACGCACCCACTATCACACGTACAACAACAAGCAATATAGTTAATACAGACATTTTCACAGCTAATGTCGCATTAACAAAAGCAGTAGATAAAACAATTGCTACTATCGGTGATACGATTACGTATACAATTACGGCCACAAATCAAGCCACATTAGCTGCTAATAATGTTATCATTACAGACACGCCTCCTGCCGGCACATCGTTCGTACCGGGTAGCGTTACAGTTAATGGTACTTCTACTACAGATAATCCTGCTACTGGAATAAATGTAGGAACGATTGCTGCAAACGGGAATGCTACAATTACGTTTCAAGTTCAAGTTAATACTCTCCCTACACCAAACCCTATTCCAAATAGTGCAACTTCAAGCTTTCAATATAATCCACCGAACCAACCACCAATTAACAGAAACTCTACAAGTAATATAGTTGAAACACAAATTAATGCTACTATCATAAATCCAACTAAAAGTGCAAACCAACAAATTGTGAATATTGGTGACATCATTACGTATACGATTACTGTTCCAAATAACGGTAATATTTCAGCAACAAATGTTTCCATCACCGATCCTATCCCTACTGGCACTACTTTTATTCCAAACAGTGTTACAGTTAATGGAACGGCACAATCTGGCGTAACTCCAACAAATATTCCGCTAGGTACAATTCCTGCTGGTCAAACTACAACTGTCACATTTCAGGTCCAAGTCACTTCCCTCCCAGCTAACGGAACGATTACTAACGAAGCAAATGTAACATTTACGTCGCAACCGAATCCGACTGAACCCTCAACAACCACTACGATAACACCACCTCCAACAACTACTTCTGTACGAACTGCAATTGTAAATCCAACAAAAACTGCTAGTCCACAAATTGCTGATATCGGTGATATTATTACGTATACGATTACTGTACCAAATACAGGAAACATCGCTGCAACGAACGTTATTGTAACTGATCCAATTCCAAGTAGCACTACATTTATTCCGAATAGCGTCACAATTAACGGTACTTCACAACCTGGCGTAAACCCTTCTGGTGGTATACAAATTGGAACAATCGCAGCTGGTAATACTGTCACTGTCACTTTCCAAGTTCAAGTTACCTCTCTCCCAGAGAATGGCCTAATCCGAAATATCGGAACCACAACATTTACGTATCAACCAGATCCTACAAAACCAGCTATTACAACAACAAACCCTACACCACCTACTACTACTCCTGTTAACACCGCTATTACAAACCCTGTTAAAACGGCGGATAAAACTACTGTTGATATTGGTGATGTTATTACGTATACGATTACTTTCACTAATGATGGTACGATCCCTGCTACAAATGTAGTTTTTACTGATACCATTCCTACTGGTACAACATTCATTCCGAATAGCGTAATCTTAAATAATGTACCGGTTCCAAATTCAAATCCCGCACTAGGAATCCTGGTTGGAACAATTAATCCGGGTGAAACCAAAACACTATCTTTCCAAGTTCTTGTTACACAAATTCCAGCTGGCGGTGTTATTGCAAACGAAGCTTCAACGACATATACGTACCAGCCAGATCCAACAAGACCGCCGGTTACCACAACCGAACCGACAGCACCTACTACAGTCTCTGTTAATACCGCTACAGTTAACCCTACAAAATCTGCTAATCGTACTTTCGTTGATATTGGTGATGTTATTACGTATACAATTAGTTTACAAAATAACGGCACTGTTCCCTCAACAAATATTGTACTAACAGATCCAATTCCAAACGGTACAACATTTATTCCAAATAGCGTCACGATTGATGGTGTCTCACAACCTAACAGTAATCCTGAAAACGGTATATCGATTGGTACTTTAAATCCAAATCAAGCAAAAACAATTACATTCCAAGTTCAAGTTACAAGTGTCCCGCCAAATGGAATTATAGAAAACCAAGGCAGTGTATCATTTAATTATATTGTTAATCCAAATGAGCCTCCTGTTACAACAACTACCCCAACTCCTAAAACAGAAACTCAAGTTGGGACCGTTATTACAGCGCCTACAAAATCTGCCGACAAACAAGTTGCTGATTTAGGAGATACGATTACCTACACGGTCACATTTACAAATAATGGGACCATTCCGGCTACAAATGTAGTCGTTACAGACCCTACACCTAACGGAACTATTTTCGTTCCAAATAGTGTTACAATCGATGGCATTACAACGCCAGGAGCAGCCCCATCACTTGGTATACCACTTGGTACCATTTCTGTCGGAGAAACGAAAACAATCACGTATCAAGTTGTCGTTACAAACTTACCACCTGATGGAATAATTAGAAACCAAGCATCCTTCACTTACCAATATCAACCGAACCCAAGTGAGCCTCCTGTCACAACAACTACCACCACTCCAAGTGTAAACATTTCAATTAATAATCCTAATCCAACGACTACAAAATCTGCTGATCGACAAGTTGCTGATATAGGGGATACGATTACTTTTACTGTTACATTCCAAAATAGAGGGACCGTCCCCGCTACAAATGTTATTATAAAAGATGTACTTCCATCTGGTGTTTCTTTCGTTCCAGGTAGCGTTGTCGTAAATGGCACATCACAACTTGGAGAAAACCCTGAAATTGGTATACCCGTCGGCACTGTAAATCCCGGTCAAAGTATTACAGTTACGTTCCAAGGTGTAGTAAATAATATCCCGCCCGGAGGAGTTATTAGAAATCAAGCAAATATTACATTCACATACGAGCCAAATCCAAATGAACCTCCCGTTACGACAACTATTACAACTCCTGAAACAGAAACAGCAGTTAATACCGCTACACTAAATCCACAAAAAACAGCAGATCGCTCCTTCGTTGCATTAAATGATGTCATTACCTATACTCTCTCATTTCAAAACACCGGTACTGTTCCTGCTACGAATATAACAGTAATAGATTCTATCCCTGCCGGTACTGTATTTATTCCAGATAGTGTTACGATTAATGGGATTCCTCAAGCAGGAACAAATCCATCATCAGGAATTTCACTTGGAACTTTAGCGCCATCCGAACGCGCAACGATTACTTTCCAAGTACGAGTAATAAACATCCCTGCTAGCGGCGAAATCCGAAATCAAGGTAGTGCAACATTTAATTATCAACCGGATCCAAATTTACCTCCAGTCACAAAAACAGAAACAACTCCTGAAACAACGACTCCTATCCAAACTGTAGTCATAAGTCCAACAAAAACAGCAAACCTTACGTTTGCAGAAATTGGCGATATTGTAACTTATACTGTCACATTTACAAACCAAGGAACTATACCTGCTACTGGTGTAACAATTACAGATTCTTTGCCACCGGGTACAACTTTTATTACGAATAGTGTTACTGTAAACAATGTCGCTCAACCCGGCGTAAGTCCAGTCACAGGAATTCCTGTTGGAACAGTTAATCCCGGCGAGACAGTTACTGTTACATTCCAGATTCAAATAAACGCTATTCCTCCTAATGGAAAAATAGAAAATACAGCAAGTGTTACCTACACTTCTCAGCCTAATCCTAGCGAACCTCCTATTACAACAACAGAAACGACTCCTACCGTAACTTTACCTGTTCGTACCGCTAACCCGAACCCGCAAAAAACAGTGGATCGTGAGTTTGCAAGTATTGGTGATACGCTCACTTATACAATCACCCTTGAAAATACTGGTAATATACCTGCAACTAATGTCATTATTACAGATTCTATCCCTACTGGAACTACATTTATCCCTGGTAGCGTTACGATTAATGGCATTCCACAACCTAATTTGACCCCTGAAACAGGAATCCCAGTTGGCACATTAAACCCTAGACAAGTAGTGACTGTTACTTTAGAAGTACAAGTAACAGCTTTACCACCAAATGGCCTTATCTCAAATGAAGCAAATGTCACTTACACATCTCAACCAGACCCGACACTCCCGCCTGTTACAACAACCACACCTACTCCAATCGCAGAAACAATTGTGCAAAATGCAGAATTAGAGTCAACAAAAACAGTAGATTTGCCAATTGCTAACATTGGAGATGCACTCACTTATACAATCACCCTTGAAAACAACGGAAATATTCCTATGACAAATGTATTTGTCATTGATCAACCACCAGTAGGTACACAATTTATTGTAGATTCTGTTACAGTAAATGGCCTTTCACAACCAGGTGTTGATCCAAGTATTGGGATACCTATTGGTACAATACAACCAAATCAAATTATAACCATTACGTTCCAAGTAACGATTACAAATATACCTCCTAACGGGGTTGTTACAAATGTTGGTTCAATCAACTTTACCTCTCAGCCTAATCCAAATGAACCTCCTATTACAAAAACAGAGACAACACCACCCGTTAATACTGAGATCATTAACAGCATTATTAATCCAGCAAAAACAGCTAATCGAAACAACGTTGATATAGGTGATATCATTACGTACACCGTTACCTTCCAAAACTTACAAACAGTACAACTGACAGACATCGTTTTTACAGACCCAATCCCAACAGGGACTACTTTCATTCCAAATAGCGTTACAATTAACGGCACTCCAACTAGTAATGTAGATCCAGCTCTTGGCATACCTCTTGGCACATTAAACCCTAGTGAATCGGTCATTGTAACTTTCCAAGTTCGTGTTGTTTCCATACCACCTAATGGAATTATTGTAAATGAAGCTACTATCACCTACACCTTCCAACCTAATCCTGGAGAACCTCCAGTAACAGTAACTACACCGACTCCACCCACTACTACAAATGTCAACACCGCAACAACGAGTCCTACAAAATCTGCTGATAAAGTATTTGCTTTATTAGGTGACACAATCACCTATACGATCTCCTTGCAAAATACAGGAACCGTCCCTGCAACAAATGTACTTGTAACCGACCCTATTCCAGCTGGCACTACTTTCATTCCGAATAGCGTTACGATTAATGGTGTTTCACAACCAGGTATCATTCCTAATTCTGGAATTCTTATCGGTACATTAGAACCTAGCACTTCAGCCGTCGTGACTTTCCAAGTTCAAGTAACTTCGATACCGCCGACAGGTTTTATTGAAAATGAAGGGACCGTTTCATTCCAGTACCAGCCAGATCCGACTAGGCCACCTGTATCCGTTACTACGCCTACACCTACTACAAAGACGCAAGTAAGTGAAGTTACCACTAATCCTAACAAACAAGCTAGCCCTCAAGTTATTAATCTTGGTGATACTGTCACATATACAATTACATTCCAAAATGTCGGGAATATTAATGCGACAGATGTTATTATTACAGACCCTACTCCAGCTGGTACTACTTTCATTCCGAATAGCGTTACGATTAATGGCGCCTCTTCGCCTGGAGCAAATCCAAATAATGGTGTCAATGTCGGAACTGTTACTCCAGGACAAATTATTACGTTAACTTATCAAGTTACTGTAACTGCACTCCCGCCAGACGGTATAATTAAAAACACAGCAACTGTCACTTACACATTCCAACCAAATCCTAGTGAACCTCCTATTACCATTACAGATCCTACTCCAACTGTTGAAGTATCCGTTATTACGCCTACACCTAATCCAAATAAACTAGCTGATAAACAAATTGTAGATTTGAATGAACTCATCACTTATACAGTAACGTTCCAAAATCGTGGATCAGTCCCTGCAACTTCCGTTATCATTACTGATCCGTTAGCAAATGGGCTAACATTTGTTCCAGGTACCGTTATATTAAATGGTATTCCTGATCTTGGAGCAAATCCTGTAGAAGGTATACCTGTAGGTACAGTCAATCCGAACGATACAATTACTGTTCAATTCCAAGCGAGGGTAACAAGTGTACCACCTGGTGGTATCATTCGAAATCAAGCAACTGTTACTTTCACATATGAACCAATCCCTGGTGAACCACCTGTTACCATTACAGATCCTACTCCAATTAACACAACGAACGTAAATACAGCGATATTAAATCCACAAAAAACAGCTACGCCGGAAACAGTTACACTAGGTGATATCATTACGTATACGATTTCACTTCAAAATACAGGTACCATTCCTGCTAATAATATCGTTGTAACTGATACAATTCCTGTCGGGACTTCGTTCATTCAAGATAGTGTTACGATTAACAATGTGCCGCAACCAACCGCAAATCCATCCACAGGCATCCCGATTTCAACACTTGCTCCTTCTGAATCAGCAACGATTTCTTTCCGTGTCCTAGTTACTTCAATTCCACCAAGCGGAGAGATCCAAAACCAAGGTAACGTTTCCTTCCAATACCAACCAGATGCTACTAAACCACCGGTATCCGTTACTACGCCTACACCTACTACAATTACTCCTGTAAACGTTGGAACTCTTAATCCGATAAAAACTGCTGATAAATCCGTCGTTTCCGTGGGTGATACAATTACGTTTACTATCACATTCCAAAACGAAGGTACGATTCCCGTGACTAGTATTTCTGTTACTGATTCACTTCCTGCAGGTACATCATTCATTCCAAACAGTGTTACAATTAACAACATTCCCGTTCCAAACGCAAATCCATCCACAGGCATTCCAGTCGGAACTCTTAATCCAACAGAATCCGTAACTATTTCATTCAAAGTACAGGTTATTACACTTCCAGCTAATAGAATGATTACAAATATCGCATCCATTACGTATACTTCTCAACCTGATCCTACTAGACCACCTGTCACAACAACAACTACAACACCACCAATTACGATAGAAGTAAACCCTAATGAGCCAAACACATTTATTAAGACCGCAAATGTAAATAGCGCCAATCTCGGTGATTTCATCACATATACACTTACCTTTACTAACAATGGCACCATTCCAGCAAATAATGTACTCATTACCGACCCACTTCCTCCTGAAGTTACTTTCTATCCAAATTCAGTAACAGTAAATGGAGTAGCACGTCCCGGAACTAACCCAACTATTGGTATTCTTATCAGCACTGTTAATCCAGGTGAATCTGTTGTTGTCCGTTTTATCGTTCAAGTAACAGCAGAGCCACGAAATGGTCTCATTCGAAATACCGCCCGCATTCGCTATACACTCAGACCAGATCCTACTCAACCACCGATTTTCGTTGATGAAACTTCAGAGCCAAACATTATTCCATTTATCGGTCCGTTCGTCTCACCAAATTTAAATTGCTTTTTTAATGGTACACGTTTTATACGCCGCGGCTGGGATAGAAGGTGTTAACAATATAAAATAAAAAGACAGCGTCAAAAAACGCTGTCTTTTTATTTTATACATATACAGTTTTTAAGTTAGTTTCATATCTTTTTCATTATAAAAACCATCTTCTTTTTCCATTTCCTTTTGTAATTTCGTAAAGGAACGGTACATGGCAATTCTCCATGATACAATCATCGCGAACGCCAGTAAGAAGAACATGCCACTAAGTTGTCCTAAATCAAGAGATTGACTTAAGTATGTTTTAAATACAATTCGCACGACAAGTAATCCAATTAATATAAAAACAAAGGCTTTGGAACGCTTCAAATAAATCTCTTGTCCTCTAATTTCAAATTTAGATGTTTTAATAAGAAAAATAGAGAAAAACAAACCTACGCCAATCGCTTCTAACATCTCTGCTGGAGTTAATCGAAATTCAGGAAAAACATACATCAATGCTCCCGTACTCATAAAAAATGGTGGAAGTATAATTTTTTTCAATGTTGCAGGTTTCTTAGCTGCTTTTAAACGAATAAACATCGCACCAACAGCCATACAAACAGCAACGATACTGGATAAAACAACTATGTTCATATTTTCTCATCCTTTTTTGTGGCTATATGCAAAATATACTTTCATTATATGCTTTTCCGTTAGTATTTCCAACATTTTCACAGAATAATACTAAAAACCCGTAAAACCACCAAATAAACTTGAGAAATATACGATAATTTTTGTCATCCAGTTAAAGTATAAGAAGATACCCATGATAATCATAATGTATCCCCCGATTTTCATGAACTTCATACTGTTTCTTTTAATCCAAGACATTTTCGTAATAAAGAATGATAGTACGAAGAACGGGATAGCAAATCCAAGTATGTATGCAATCATATAAATCATTGCTGATTCTGGATTTGTTGCTGCTAATCCAATAACCGATACTAAAATAGGTCCTGTACAAGGTGTCCACCCTGCCGCAAATGCCAACCCAATTAGAACAGATCCAAAATAACCACTCGGACGATTTTTAAACGTGAATTTACGATCTTGCATTAAAAACTTCGGCTTAAACACACCGACAATAATAAGACCGAACACGATGATAAATATACCACCTAACTGTCTAATTAAATCTTTATAATTTGTAAAGATGCCTCCAATAAAACTTGTACCAAATCCAATTGCAATAAATATAATTGAAAATCCAAGTAAGAAAAACGCTGTATGTATCATACTTCTTTTGCGAAGCATTGCATTTTCTTCTTTCAGCTCAGAAACCGACATACCTGTTATGTACGATAAAAATGCCGGATAAAGCGGTAAGCAACATGGGGAAATAAATGATAAAAACCCAGCACCAAACGCTAAAAAAATACTAATATCTTGCATTATTCCACTCCTCTCCTTACATATTGTAGCAAAAACATATAAAAATACTATGAACAATTCGTGAAATCACTTTTCCAACGTGATAATAAGAAAAACTACCCTTTCACACTTTTTCTGAAAAAACGTTTTCATTTCCTTCTATTTATATAGAAAAATCTCAATTACACTACAAAACCTCTTTAATGTTATTAACATAACAAAGGTAATATAGTTTCTCAAATGATTAGCATGTTATTCGTACGCTTATATACATATTGATTAAAAAATATTTTTTTCAAATGCTGTCTTTATACAATACAAACTTGATTTTATAATACTTCTATTATTACTAATTTCAAGATTATGCATAAATATCATACTTTTATTATTATTCTATAAAATGTCACACTTTTCTTTTATTTGACCCTTCATTTTTAATTTTGTATACTTCCCTCTAGTTATATATGTCCGTTACGGAACAATTTCATATAGATGGGAGGAATATTTCATGCTTCGTTATTCTCTTTTAGTTTTATTAGGAGCGTGTAGTTATGGGATTTTAGCTATTTTCGTTAAACTTGCATATGCAGAAGGATTTTCACTTGGAGAGGTAATTGGCAGCCAATATTTGTTCGGTTGGATTATTTTGCTTGCTATTACACTTCTATTTTCTAGACATCGTGTTCCATTAAAACAAGCTTTAATTTTATTCGTTGCAGGTACATCTGCAAGTTTCACTGGAATTTTTTATTATGCTTCATTAAAAACTGTACCAGCATCTATCGCCATTATACTTTTATTCCAATTCGTTTGGGTGGGAATTATTATTGAAGCAGTCGCAACAAAAACTTTACCTTCAAGAGAAAAAGTTATTTCTGTTATTTTCTTACTTGCAGGTACATTTTTATCAAGTGGTTTACTAGAAAAATCAGCAGGTGATTTCGATACGACTGGAATTATATTAGGCCTATTATCTGCTGTTACATTTGCAACATACATTTTCGTGAGCGGAAAAGTTGCTGTTGAAGTACCTTCATTACCACGCGGTGTTCTTTTAATGGCTGGTGCTTTAACTTTAGTAATGATCGTATTCCCTCCAACATTTATTTTTAACGGTGCAATTTCTGAAGGACTTTGGAAATACGGTTTAGGTTTAGGAACATTCAGTATCGTCATTCCTTCTATCGCCTTTACAATTGGTATTCCAAAGATTGGTTCTGGCTTAGCGACTATTCTTGGCGCTGCGGAACTACCAGTTACAACAATTATGTCTGTATTCGTTTTAAAAGAAGCTGTACTATCTTCACAATGGTTCGGTGTATCACTTATCTTAATAGGGATTGCAATCCCGCAAATTGCCTATGCAATGCGTGGACGTTATCGTAAACATCATACACATAAAAAATTGGCAGCATAAACGAGAGAGGATTTTCATTTGAGAATCCTCTCTTTTAATATTGTATACTTAATGTAAATACTTTATTTAGGAAAGAAGGCATTATAAGTGGCAGCAAATCTAGAACAGTTAACTGATCAACTTATTTCTATTCGTAGAAATTTACATGAGAATCCAGAATTATCCTACGAAGAATTCAAAACGACGAAAGCTATAAAGAATTGGTTGGAAGAGAAAAACATTACGATTATAAATTCTAATTTAAAAACAGGCGTTATTGCTGAAATTTCGGGGAATAGTAACGGACCGCTTATAGCAATCCGTGCTGATATTGATGCCCTTCCTATTCAGGAAGAAACAAATTTATCCTACGCTTCAAAAATCCATGGAAAAATGCACGCTTGTGGGCATGATTTTCATACAGCTGCTATTATAGGGGCTGCTTATTTGCTAAAAGAAAAAGAATCTTCTCTTAGCGGAACTGTACGCTTTATATTCCAGCCAGCTGAAGAAAGTAGTAATGGTGCTTGCAACGTCATCGAAGCCGGGCATTTACGTGGTGTACAAGCTATTTTCGGTATGCATAATAAACCTGATTTACCAGTAGGTACAATCGGTATTAAAGATGGTCCACTGATGGCTGGAGTTGATCGATTTGAAATTGAAATTCACGGAGTTGGTACACATGCAGCTGTACCAGATGCTGGGGTAGACCCTATTGTCGCATCTTCTCAAATTGTGATGGCACTCCAAACAATTGTAAGCCGAAATATAAGTTCTTCACATAATGCCGTCGTTAGTGTCACAAACATCCACTCAGGAAATACGTGGAACGTTATTCCTGAAAAAGCAACGCTGGAAGGAACTGTACGTACATTTCAAAATGAAACACGTGAAAAGATTCCTGCGCTAATGAAACGTATTATTCAAGGGGTTTCTGATGCATTAGGTGTAAAAACAGAATTTCGTTTTTATGCAGGTCCTCCTGCTGTTCATAACGATACATCCCTAACAAACTTATCGACTCAAGTTGCAGAAACTATGAATTTAAATATCGTCTCTCCTACCCCGTCAATGGCCGGAGAAGATTTTTCTTTTTATCAACAAGAAATACCTGGTTCCTTCGTCTTTATGGGAACAAGTGGTACACACGAATGGCATCATCCCGCTTTTACAGTAGATGAGCGAGCATTACCTATAAGTGCAGAATACTTCGCTTTGCTAGCTGAAAGGGCACTTAAACAATTTGCATAAAAAAGGAGCCGTTAAGACATATTTAACGGCTCCTTTTTTAAGTTAAATCACGTTTTAAAAATACTGTATAGGAAATGATTAAAAATACAAATAAATACAGTAATAACATACATGATGCAAACGGGAACGTTACTCCATCAATAACGCTTCCATTCTTTGCAATACTATATAAATCTGTGTTTGCTGGCAATAAATATTTCGCCCAATCATATCTAGTTGCTGCTAGTAATGCGATGTTTCCTGATAAAGCAAGAAATAGTGAAATACCAATCGCCCCTCCGCTAGATCTTGTTAGCACAGAAATCATAAACGCAAACGCTGCGTACACAATCGTCGGCAACCACGATAAAATATAATACTTACTAGCTTCTACAAAAATATTTTGTTTTATAATATTTCCATCTTGGAAAATAAACTCGCTCCATGCAGGCTGCTGGAATTTATAAATAACCAGTCCACATAAAATGGAGAAAATCATATTAAATATAAACAATAATGCTGCAAATATGACAATTGCTAAAAACTTAGCTGTCAAAATTTTAAAGCGACTCGCTGGTCGTATTGTTAAAAATTTATATGTTCCCCAGCTATATTCATTCGCAAAAATTGTACTTGCATACACGAGGATAAACGGAAGTAATATTGGAAATACGATAAAGCCTGTATCTCTCATGAAAGAAAGTGGAGAACTACTTGCCGGTGCTGTATCTGTATCTAAATGCTTCATCTTAAGCTGATATTCCTTTACAAGCTCATCCCCAGATCGTTCCGCTAAAATTGCTTCTTTTTCCATGCCTAGCTTTTTCTCAATTTCTACAGTTCGTTCTGTATAATCAGCTTTCCATCCTTTTGTTTCCGGCTCCAAATACTTTACAGTAACCCATCCTAATCCGATTATTAATACTGCAATAACTGCAAATGGAATAATCGTTCGCTTTCGCTTAAATATTTTATACAATTCGTTATACACTAAATTAAACAATATCTTTTCCCCCTGTTAATTCTAAAAATTGCTCTTCTAACGTTTTTCTTTCTTCATATACACGATATACTTGAATGTTTTTCTCAAGCAATGTACGAATAACATTTGGGATTTCTTCATCTTTTACATGAATAAGTAAATCATTACCTTTTATTAAAACATCTTGGTCTAACATTTCCGCCGCTTTATTCGCATCATCTACGCGTATACGGATTGGCTCCATCTCTTCACTTTGATGATGCTGAATATTTTGCGTCGCGACATATTCTCCGTGCTGAATAATGATAACTCTATCACACATTAGTTCAACTTCTGAAAGTAAGTGACTAGATACAAGAACAGCTTTTCCTTGTTCATGTGCAATTTTCTTTATGTACATTCTCATTTCATGTATTCCACTAGGATCTAATCCATTCGTTGGTTCATCTAATATCAATACATCAGGATCGTGAATAAGCGCTTGAGCAATTCCTAATCGTTGTCTCATACCGAGTGAATATGCTTTTACTTTGCGATCAATGACTTGTCCCATACCTAGCAGTTTCACTACTTCATCGATACGTTCTTCTGTAACGTTACCATTCATGCGTCCGAAATATGTTAAATTCTCATAGCCACTCAAAAACGGATAAAATTCCGGTGTCTCAATTACCGCTCCAATTTTCGAGGCAGTACTTTCAAATTGCTGTTTTACAGATTGACCATCAATCCAAACTTCGCCCTCTGTCATACGAATCATACCGACCATCATTCTCATTAAAGTCGTTTTTCCAGCACCATTTGGTCCAAGCAAACCAACTACTTCACCTTTTTTAACTTCGAAACTAATATTTTCTACAAGTGTCTTTGAACCGATTCGCTTCGTTAACCGCTCAACCTTTACAATCGATTGTTCATTTGTCATGCTATACAACCTTTCCTTCCCATTCTTTGTCAGGTCTTTACACTGTAACATGATTATTTTTATGTGTAAAATGGAAAAAGGCATGATTTCTCATGCCTTTTCTTTAAACTGAAATGAATTTTCATCTTGTAAACTTTGAACAAATCGAATACATTGCACCATCGATAATAGAAGGATAACAATCATAATTATACTCACTACTACTATTGCATATATTGTAATCGGTGCACTATTTATCCCTTGTATTCCTGTTATTTTCATAAAGATAATCGTAAATAATTTTAAAAATAACATCCCATTAACTAATCCAAAAACAAACGCTGCTCCATAAATAAATAATTGCTCCTGACATAATAAACATAGTACATCATTTCTCTTCCTATTCTCTGCTACATAAGATTTAATTTCTTCTTTCCTCGCTTGCAAAAGAGAATAAGTCATTTTATATGTAATAAACGTACATATGAAAATGACTACGATAAACAACGTGTAAAAACACATTTGAAATAAAAGTGTAGTCCCTAATTCCCCAGCAACTACTTCATTAAATTGTAGCGATATCATAAAAAACAAAATCATAATACTCATAGCAATCCACATAAATTGCTTCATCCTTTTGGTAGCAAATGTTCTTATATTTTTTCTCGCTAACCGACATAAAGACATAAAATTCTTCCCCTACCTTATTACATACGCATTCTATACTACTAGTGTATAAAAATATGACATTTTAAACATCACACTACAATCGGAATTTTCTCTAAGTCTTTAGTCCTAGAAAACAAAAATGAACATGTTTATCTCTTTCGTATAGAACTAAAAAAAGAACACTAAAGCGGAAATGCAATTACATTTCCGCTTTAGTGTTTAACGAGGTGTAATTTTTAATAACTTAATTAATCTCATCCTCAACTTCTATTCTTTTCTTCTCTCTTGCAATTTTTAAAAACTCTAAAAGCTCTGGATTGCTATTCATTTTTTTATAAGCGACTGACATTTCTGCAACAAAATTAGAATCATATAGCTCTTTATATACAACTTCGGTTTTATATAATTTATTTGCCGATACCGGTATTACTGTAATTCCAATCCCTGCTGCTACAAGTCCCATAACTGTTTGATATTCCGTTGCTTCTTGCACAATACGCGGGCTAAATCCAACTTCTCTACAAAGGGATAAAATTGTATCATACAAAGCTGGCCATACTGGTCTCGTAATAAATACAAACGGTTCATCCCGTAAATCTTCTATATGTATTTCATCTTTCTCTGCAAGTGGATGAGCCTTCGGTAAACATAAAGTACAAGATAGTTTTTGAATTGGCTCTAATTCTAATAATTGTGTCGGGATTGGTGGACGCAAAAATCCAATATCAATACGATTATCATGAAGTGCATGCACTTGATCTGGAGTAGATAATTCATGTAATGCAACAGATACCCTCGGAAATTTCTTTCTATACTCCCTTACGATAGATGGTAAAATATCATATATCGCCGCACCTACAAAACCAATTGAAAGTGAGCCCACTTCTCCCCTTTGGGCACTTTGTGCAATCTCTACAGCTTTTTCAATTTGTTCAAACGCTTTTTTTACTTCTTTCAAAAACATTTCTCCAGCTTCTGTTAATTCAACCTTTCTCTTCGTTCTTGAAAATAACATAACTCCCATTTCTTTTTCTAATTGCTGAATTTGTTGACTAAGCGGTGGTTGTGTCATTTGTAAACGAGCAGCTGCTCGTCCAAAGTGTAACTCCTCTGCCACTACAACAAAATATTGCAAATGCCGTAATTCCATTTTGGACACCCTTTTCCATTTCAATTAATACGTCTAATATATTAATAACATATAATTTATATATTAGACAAATTTTTCGAATGAACGTATAGTAGAAATTGTTAATTCTTTTTTACAATTTTTATGTAAAAAAAGAAAGAGGGGGTTACTGTATGAAATGGTGGAAATTAAGCGGACAAATTTTACTATTGTTTTGTTTCGCTTGGACAGGTGAATGGATTGCAAAACAGGCACACCTCCCAGTTCCAGGAAGTATTATTGGTATTTTTTTATTATTAATTTCATTAAAATTTAACCTAGTGAAAAAAGAGTGGATACAGGACGGTGCAGACTTTTTATTAAAAGAACTTATTTTATTTTTCATTCCTTCTGCAGTCGCTGTCATACGCTACAAAGATACACTATCACAATATGGAATCGATCTCATCTTAATTATTATGATTAGTACACTTTGTGTCACTCTCGTTACAGGACTCTTAACAGAATTGCTACTAAAGCGGAAAGGATCCGTGTAATGATCGGCTTTCTTTGTTTACTATTAACACTATTCACATATTGGATATCGAAGAAAATGTATCAACGCTGGAATTGGAGCCTACTTTCTCCTCTTCTCGTCTGTCCTATTATTTTAATCGCTTTATTACTCGGACTAGACACATCTTATGAAACATATGAAACTGGAGGCCACTGGTTAACAGAATTATTAAAACCTGCAACAGTTGCTTTCGCGTGGCCCATCTATAAATACTTTGATTTACTCAAGAAACATGGAATAGCTATTTTACTTAATGTCATTGTCGGTTCGTTTCTATCAGTTATTACTTCAGCACTACTAGCAAATTATTTTCAAATTGATTCGTCGTTAGAACATAGTTTAGCACCTCATATTGTAACGACACCAATTGCAATGGCTATTTCAGAAATGATTGGTGGTATGTCACAATTAACAGCAGTATTTGTTGTTTTAACTGCGTTAACAGGAGCATTGCTCGGACCTTCTCTCATTCGTATATGCCGTATAAAAACAGCAATTGCAAAAGGTATTATGTTAGGAACAAGCGCAAATGGAACCGGTACATCAAAAGCATTCGAAATCGGTCCTGTAGAGGGAACAATCGCAAGTTTATCTATGCTTTTAACAGCAGGAGCTAGTTTAGTTATCGTTCCGCTTTTCTTATCGTGGATACATTGAAAAAGCAAGTGTTCAAACACTCGCTTTTTTATTTATGTATTTGTTTAAAATCTCATAATCCTCCGGGAAAGATAGCGTTAATTCCTTCATTTCCTCTATCCCCTTCCAAGCAATTTCATGTATTAACTCATCAGGATCTTGGATTTTCATTCTACCGCCTATTTTTTTACGACATAATAATGAACGTATACAGGAACCCCGTATGTAATCCCTTCTTTTTCGTATATTTTACTTACAACTTCCACATTGTAACCTGTTTCTTCCCAAACTTCTCGGATACAACATTCCTCTAGTGTTTCTCCTTTTTCAAGTCCTCCACTTGGGACGGACCACCTTTTTTCTTCACCCTTTTGTCCTTGCAATACCATTAAAACTTCATTTCTTTCATTTACACATACTGCTGCACAACCTATCCATCTTTCCATATATATCCCTCCCCTACTACTATTCGTCTCCTTTTTTATTTTCTCCTTGAAAAAAGAGGAAAAAAGGAAAACAATGACGAAAATTTACATCAACTTCATAGGCAGTTCCTTCTTAGCAATTAAAAACGGAAGGATGAAAGCATGATTTCTAAATATGTTGTGGAATGTGTCTTTTGTGAAGAAAATCGAAAACCTCGCCAAGCTATCGTCACAGTTCCTGCTACTACTCAGATACTAGCCATTGCAAAAGTGCGTGCAGAATGTAAACGTCGTTTCGGAAAAACTTTATTATTACAAACAGAAATTAAAGAAGAAATAGTTTTTGAACAAAAAGAAAGCTGACCATAAATTGGTCAGCTTTCATATCCGATCATATTTTCACATGAAGATTAGGGGCATCCTCTTTAAGGATCGGGATTTTCCCATTATGTACGTTCCATAATGGTCATCGAACAATATATTTCTATACAATTAAATATTGAATAGAATAGGGCAAAACTTGTTCGCATTTTTAGAAAAGGGATAGGGATATAATTCAAGTAGTACTTCGAATACTCGAACTTTACACTCATTATATTAAAGCAAATCCTTTTATATGGGAAATATGAATTACTTACATAATTCATTCGTAAAACATATTAGTTTGCTATATTATTTTCATTCCATTAATAGCATACATCCAGCGAAAACTGGTGTCATAATCATTGAAAACTTCAAAAGCATACGTGGTGCATAATTTGTAAACTTCGCACCGATATAAGCTCCTAACATCGTCCCAATTAATACTTGCAATAATAATATATAATCTAGATACCCTTCTGAACTATACCCTAACCCACCCCCAATCGCAATGGGCAATATAACAAGCATTGTTGTTCCTACAGATTGCTGAATCGTCAATCCTAATAGAACCATTAATCCAAGTTGAATAAATGGTGCAGAACCAATCCCAAATGAACCAGCCATCATTCCAGTGACTAATCCAAGACATATACATTTCATTATGTTCTCTTTCGAAAAATCTTTAATCTCTGCTAAAAGTAACTCTTCCCTATTTTGAAACTTAATTAATTTAATAAACATAAAAATTGCAGATAAAAATAACATCCCAGCTGTAAACCAATGAAGAAGATGTCCTGGTATAAGTGAACCGATATAAGAACCAAGCGCTCCACATCCCCCAACAATCCCGCCTATAGTAAGTACTACATTTCCTTCACGATAATGACTTATAACCCCAGATAATGTCGTAAATGCCATAGCAGTTAAAGACGTTGCAAGTGCAACGTGAATAGGAATATGGAATACTAAAGTGAGTATCGCGATAATGAACCCGGCTCCCCCAGCTCCAACAAACCCTAATAAAATCCCCATTACTAACATCGTTATAATAATTGCCACATACTCTCCCTCCAGTAAGGCAATTATCCACCATATTCTTTCTTCTACACAAATAAAAAGCATCCATCTAGGATACTTTTCATTTCAATACTATGTACTTAATCTTGATTAATCAAAATAACCGCGGGGCCAGCGACTACTACTCCAGCTACTTCGATTTTTTCAAATTCCTTTACTGTAATAGATATAACGCCTTCTCTTTCCATCAATTCTTTACTCAGGACATCAGTCGGTATAGCTTTCACCGTCTTACCTCCTTTTCATTTATACAATATGCAAAAAACAACTTAACGCATCTATATATATGCATCACCTCCGCTTTCATTCCTTATTCCCTTCAAAACCCTTCTCTCCCTTCCGTAACGTATTGAAAAATAAAAAAAGCACTCGCAATCGCGAATGCTTTTTCATTATTTACTTTCTATTACTTTTAACATTCTATTAATAAATGCTGCCGATTCTCCACGCGTTGCAGAACCTTTCGGCATAAATTCATTATTTTCATTTCCTTTTACAATACCTAATCCATAAACACGTTGTACAGCTTGTTTATCATATGCTAAATCTTGATCTGAAAATGGTAACGAGACTAAGTTACCTTTAATTTTTTTATATTGCAGTGCACGGTCAATCATGATAACAGCTTCATCTCGTTTAATCATATCGTTTGGAGCAAATATACCATTTCCTCTACCACTTATTATCCCAGCACTTGCTGCACGATTAATACCATCTATTAGCGATGGATGTGCTGTATTTAAGTCATTAAAATTCGATGATCCTTCAGGTAGCTGCAATGATCTTGATATTAAATTTGCAAATTCACCACGTGTCACAAGGCGCTCTGGCCAATAAGAACCTTTTCCATCTCCAACCATAATACCGCGCTTATCTAATTCACGAATGTCTGCTTCATACCAACCACCCGTTATATCATCTTTATGGTTCGCATCATAATAAACTTTCGTTCCTTGCAAGAATGGTTCCCACCCATTATTTTTAATCATAATGGCTGGACAAATCTTCCCACTCCAAAATTGATGTTTTTTCACATTTTCTAAAGGAATATTTAATTCCCCCATTAAATAAGCTGCTAGTTTACGAGCATTTTCAACAGCTTTATTATAATCACCATCTTCGTTTACAGCAATTTCAATCGCAATTGATTCTCGATTCCCAGTTCCTTCTGCTCCATCTCCTGCATGCCAAGCATTTTCGTTTAATGGCAGGTGTTGATAAATCTCTTTATCGTCTACCGTAAAGTGCCACGACGCTGAACGATCTTCCGTTCCTATTGCTTGGTTATATAAATATATCGCATGGTTTCTAGCATTTGCCCCAACATTATAATTATCGGTCTCATGAATCGTAATATACTTCGGGTTCATCGCATAACCTGGACGAATATTTTCATTTCCTTTTGGTACAATCATTTCTTTTAAAGGTACACCATAAATATCCGTTGTTTTCTCTTCTATTGGCGCAGCATACATAGCTGCTGCACGTTTTGTACGTGTTGGTGCTGCATCTTGTATAAGTGAAGCTTTTGTTCCTTCAAATTTTGCTGAAGGTGAATGAATCCATTTCATCTCATTATTTATTTTTACTTGGAACCATTCTCCCGCCTGTCCAATTGCTTGAATAGTTTGCGGCTCCAGTACATTTTCTTCTTTGTATGAAGTAAATGGTTCAGAGTAAGTAGAGCTTTCTTCATTAATAACTAACTTTTCACTTAATAACGGGTGAATTTCTTTAACCTCTACATTTCCATCACTATTTTTTATCCATCCCGTTCCCGATGAAGTTTGAACATAGTAAGCGTTTCCTTTTCTCTTCTCAGCTTTTACGACTTGATTCGAAATACGAATCCCTGTCTCTTTTTGAAAATTACTAGAATCGTATAAAGGTACTTCTTTCACTATATGTACAAGAAACTCACCTTGCACTTCACTTCTTACTCCTTTATCTTCCCCTCGACCATCTTCATCTTTCATATGGTTTTCAATACTTTTTAAAGCTTGTTCATCAGATGAAACTGTAACAGTTTTTCCAAGTTCATTAGCGTAGGAATAGTTTGGAATAGTTACCATACTAAATACAATTGATGCAGCTAAAACATTATAAAATCCTTTTTTCATCATACTACTTAACACGCATATCATTAAATTCGTGTTAAAATTCCCCTCCTCAACCAAAATATAGATTATCTACTAAACTATTAAGCAACATAACCATTTACAATATAACAGACTCATTCCAATTCGTATAGATAGGAATGACTACTATTTGCCTACATTTACTATATTGGAATATAAAAAAGAAGCTATAATATATAGCTTCTCTCTACGGTTCTTTAATCGGTATGCACCTTATATTCCAAAACTTTACCATCTCTATCAAATTGTAAAACAAGATGTTCACTATCTATGCGAATAAAGCCACGTTCAGTTCCAAGATAGTACGAAGTGATAACCCCGTTTTCTCCATTTCTCGTTTCAGTAGGCGTTCCTAATAATTGTGTAATTTCTTCATTTGATTTTCCTGTTAATTTATATTTTTGCAATAGATCATCTACCATATGTACCCGTTTATCTTCAGCATGTAACCACCGATCTTGGTTAAAATTGGAAGTGTACGTATTCATACTTAATTGTGCAGTACATACTACTAACGGAATAAGTGCTACTATTAATACTCCCGACATTTGCTTCTTTTCTTCATTACGATTTTTAGCAACATATAAGATCGACTTTTGAATTATAACTAATAAAACAAATGGCATGACTATTATAAAAATGCTCGTTACACTTAATGACGTATGAGCCATACCAATAATAAACATAAAAGCAAGATACATGAGTATATACAAACAAATATAAACATACAAAATACCCCTTAATATAGCACTCAGAAAGCCCACCTCTTTTTAATTCATTATATAATTCATTCGATTAATGGTTTCTCGAAGTTTTTCTAACTCTTGACCTGTATATATTACTTTCCCCGTTAAGAATTCATTTCTGAAAAACGATACAAGTTGCTCTCTATCTTTTAATCTCGGCGTTTTTTCTTCAGAAAGATCTAACACTTCTTTCCCATTCTCATTATAAAAATATACAATCGGATTTATGTTTTCCTTTACAATATCAACTTGCATTTCTTTCAAACAATTGTATAGAATATGAGATAGTTTCTTCGCTCTATATACTGGGTTCCCGTCATTTTTCACTTGTATCGTTAATGAATCTTCACCTGTAATATATTCAAACGTCTCTTCTTTCTCTATCTCTTGTTGATACTTGCCAATTTCATCAATCATAAATGAATATGTACTAGCATTTTCTTTCGTTAAGCCATGAATTAATTTCCCTGTCCATTCTTTCGTTTCAAGTACATACATACCCGTTTTACTTAAAACAAGATGATGAATTCGAAAATCATTTCTTCCATGCTGATTTCTCATAAAAACATTCGGCATAATATGAAATTCATTATCTAGTATTATGCCTTGCTCTACGAAGCCACGCTTCATATACTGTAATGTTTCGTGTGTACTCACTTCGGCTCCATTTTTCGTATACTCTCGCAAATCTGCAATTAACTTTTGAAACATATGTATTTCGTTACTATGTTTTTCTTGCATTTCACTGCGTTCTTTACTATGTTGCACAGCTAATTGATTTTTCATCATACGCATATTTTCAAGTTCTCTCGCTGCACTTATTTGTAAATCATTGTATTTTTTCTGTTCCATATTTTTTAATGTATTTTGCTGCTCTTTATGTTCTGTAACCGTAGCTGCAATTTCATTTTCGTACGTTTCAATTGCTTGTTTTTTTTCAAATTCCGCTTGCTGACTCTCTGATTCTAGCTGTTTATTTTTATAAAACAGCACGAATACTGCAGCTAATAATAATAAAATTACACCTATTAGCACATATTCCATATTTTTTCTCCTTTATTGCATTTCCAATTATTTTTATAAACATCCATTATATTATACTATGCTTTTAATATACACTTTGTAAAAATTACATATTTATAATAAAAGGCATCTCAAGCGAGATACCTTTTACGTTCATTTTATTGTACACTATACTGAATATAACTCGGATCATAGTATATCCATTCGCTTTCACCTAAAGCAAGCCAACTATCTTGTTCGTCCAAAACTTCATATGATTCTCCTCTATTTAGCTGACGGATTACATTTGAATGTAAAGATGGTCCACCCCATAAATTTACATTATCGCCATTAATTACAGTAACACCATAGACTGCAGTAGCACTACTGGGCAGGGAAACATTTCCACCACCATTTGTTCCATTTCCTTGCAAAGCTTCTAATGAAACCGCTGCTGTGACGACGTTTATACTATAGACATAAAGAGTAAACATATTTTATAAACAAAGTAAAAAAGCCTTGTAATTACAAGGCTTTTTGTAAACTTCCTTTATTTTGTAGTAAGTACATATTATAATACAATCCTTGTTCACTCAGTAATTCTTGATGTGTTCCTCTTTCTACTATCTCTCCATCGTGCATAACAAAAATTTGATCTGCATCTTGTATGGTAGATAATCTGTGTGCAATCGCTATCGTAGTCCGTCCTTTTCGCATTTGCTGTAACGCTGTTTGGATTGCATCTTCAGTTTCTGTATCAATATTTGCTGTTGCTTCATCTAATACTAACACTTTCGGATTCGTTGCTATCGTTCTAGCGAAAGTAATTAATTGTCTTTGACCACTAGAAAATGCAGCTCCTCTTTCTACTACTTCCGTTTCATACTGCTCTGGTAATTTTTCAATAAACGTATTCGCTTGCACAAATTGTGCCGCTTCTTTTACTTCTTCATCCGTAATTTTTTCATTATACATACGAATATTTTGTTTTACATTTCCCGCAAATAAAAATGCATCTTGCAATACAAGTCCTATTTTCTTTCTAATTTCTTGTTCTTCAAATTTCTCTAACTCTACACCATCTATTACAATATTTCCGGAATTAATATTATAGAATCTCAGTAATAAATTCATAATAGTACTCTTTCCGCTGCCAGTGTGCCCAACGAAAGCAACCGTTTGCCCTTGTTTCACGTGAAAAGATACATTTTTTAAAACATCACGTTTTCCATCGTACGAAAAAGTAACATTTTTAAATTCAATATCTCCATTAATAACTTGAGGATTTCCATCCCCTTTTTGAACTGGCGCTAAATCTTTCTCATCCATTAAATGAAATACACGTGATGATGAAACCAGTGCCTGTTGGAAAAATGATAATTTCATCATCATCTCATTTACAGGCTGGAAGAAACGATGTATATAGTTAACAAACGCATATAAAACGCCTACTTCAACAGGACTCTTCAAAGCATCAATTCCAAATAAACCAAGTACTAACGCAATAGCTACAATATGAACTAAATCAGTTGCTGGACGTAAAAGTAATGCATCTAACTTTAATGTACGTCGCCCTGCACTATAATGTTTATTATTCACTTCTTCAAATTCTTTTCTCATGCGCTTTTCTTGTCTGAACACTTGAACAATATTCATCCCTTGAATGGACTCGTTTAACTTTGCATTTAACACACTTAATTGATTACGGACTTCTAAATAAAAAGCTGCACTTTTCCGGCGATATAATACCATAATCGCAAACATGATCGGAATTAATACGAGAGAAAATAGCGCTAATTTTACATTTAATAAAAACATCGCTACTAAAATCCCTACTAAAAATACGATATTCTTAACAAATGTTGATAATACACTGACATAAAAATCTTTAATTGCTTCTGTATCATTCGTTATGCGCGATACGAGCGTACCAATCGGCGTACGATCAAAGAAACTTAATGACAATTTTTGAACATGCTCATATACTTCAACACGCATATCTTGAACAATTTTAAAAGCGATATTTTGAAAATATAACAAGTCTAAATAAGTAAATAATACTTTTAATAAGTGAGCAACAATATACACTACAAATAGAGTAACAAGTGCTGATTGATCAAAGTTACGTGGTACTAAGTGTTCATCAAGAAATTGTTTAATTAAAAAAGGACCCATCATTTCTGTTACAGTTGCACCAACTAGAAATAAAAATGCTAATGCTAACAGTCCTTTATATGGCCTCATATAAGACAGTAATCTTCTTAAATCGCTCTGTTTTTTCTCAGCCATCATACGCCTCCTTTCTCGACTAATGCTTCTAACTGCTGGCTCTCATACATTTCTTTATACCAACCATGTTCTTTCATTAATTGTTCATGTGTACCTCGTTGTACAATTTTACCTTCATCCACAACAAGAATAAGATTGGCATGCTGAATTGCACTTAAACGATGGGCAGTAATAATTGTCGTTTTCCCTGCTCTCTCCCTCTTTAAAGCATTTAAAATCGTTTCTTCTGTTTTTGCATCTACTGCTGATAAACAATCATCTAAAATTAAAATTTCAGCATCCGTTAATAAAGCACGCGCAATAGAAATTCTCTGTTTTTGACCTCCAGATAAAGAAACGCCTCTTTCCCCAACTACTGTTTCATATCCTTCTGAAAATTGAAGGATGTCATTGTGAATACAAGCAATCTCTGCAGCACGGGTAATTTCATTATATGTAGCATCCGCCTTTCCAAAGGCAATATTCTCCCCAATACTCGCTGAAAATAAAAAATGATCTTGCGGCACATATGAAATAGCAGAACGGACACCGTAAAGTGTTACATCGCGAATATCCCGCTCTCCAACTTTTAATTCACCATTAAAATGATCATACTCACGGATTAAACATTTTAATAAAGTCGTTTTCCCTGCACCTGTACGTCCTACAATCCCTAACGTTTCCCCTTTCTTCAAATCAAAGTGAATATCTGTTAAATGTAACAGTTCATTTTTCTTATACGAAAACGAATCAACCGCAAATGAAACATCACCGCTCGCTATTGTATGCACAGCATTTTCTCTATTTACTACATCTGATTTTTGTGAGAGAATTTTTTCTACACGGTCATACGAAGCACGCCCACGCTCCATAATATTAAACAGCCATCCAAACGCTAACATCGGCCAAACAAGGGTACCTAAATACGTCGTAAATGTAACGAGATCACCTACTGTTAATTCACCTCTCACAACTAATACTGACCCGTAACATACTGCGATTAAAAATGAAAATCCTACGATAAGAGCGATTGTTGGATCAAATAACGAATCAATACGTGCAACTAACATATTTTTATGTACGACATCTTCTGATTTTTTTCGGAACGCTTGCAAATCTTCTTTTTCTTGTCCAAGCGATCGAATTACCTTCATCCCACTCATACTCTCTTGCACTTTATCATTGATTTCCGAAAACGATTGCTGTGCTTTATGAAACCTTTTATGTAATAAAGTGCCGTAATAATTTGTCGATATTGCTACAATCGGCATTGGAATTAAGCTTAACAATGTTAACTTCCAACTAATTGTAAAACCCATTGCTACGAGTACACATCCTCCAACAGCCAATGAATCAACAAGTGTTAAAACACCCGCCCCAGCAGTTTGCTGAATTGCTTGAATATCATTGGTCGCGTGCGCCATTAAATCACCTGTGCGATTTGACTGATAGAAAGATGGACTCATCTTTGTAAAATGTTCATACAAATTTTTTCGTAATTGGCGAGCTAACTTTAATGAAGACCCAAAAATCATAATGCGCCACACGTAACGTAATATGTACATCGTAATACCTACGAGTACTAAGAGTACAACCCATTTCAGTAACTTTTCAGTCGTTAATGTTCCATCGTTAATTTCATCTACAACAATCCCAATCACTTTTGGTGCTACAAGTTCTAAAAGTGCGACGCCAAATAATAAAATAATTCCGGTTATGTACGCTCGTTTTTCTTGTTTAAAAAACCACGCTAAATTCATAAACACTTTCATATTTTTCCTCCTCCCTTAAAATGAGCGATGTTTTCAGTTTAACAAAAATACAGAATTTTTAAAAGTTTTAAACTCTATTCGTATAAAAAAGAAAAGACACTCTTAGCGAGTGTCTTTTAGCGCTTATTTCATTTGTTGCTTGTTCATCGCGCTCATCATTTGATTGATTTTCTTTTGGGAAGGTTTTTGTCCCATTTGCATCATCATCATTTTTAACATTTGTTCGTTAATTGGTGGATTTTTTTGTAAGTAATTCATCATGTATTTGCGGGCAATGAAAAATCCTAACGCCACGCCTGCTACTAGTGCTACTACGCCCACTAGAATACCTAACCAAATTGGCATATATTTTCCTCCTTCATGTTGTCTACCTTACAGTGTACTAAAACCTTTTCAATAAGACAAGATACAATTCGACATTTTTTACACATATGTTCGTACTTGTTTTAGAGGATTCAGCCATCCGTACTTTGTATTTTCATAATCCATAGCTAAAAATGTTAATTCACACTTCCGAAGCACCTCAAAGAAAGTCGTTTCCATAGAAACATTTCCAGAGGTATTCATGCGAATATAGTGTGGTTTCACCATTATTTCGCCATATTCTGCCCCTGTATAAAGTGTATGTGTATGATGTGTTCGATCATATTTACCAAGAACGCGCAAAGCTTGTTCTAATTTATGATGAATTTTCATTACTTGTAATGGCATCGTTATATACATCATTTGTTTATATAGCACTTTTTTCTCCGAAAGGGACCCAGATTCTGAAAATCGAGCAAATAAATCAAAAAACAAATATTCACGACCAAAGTAAGCTTTCGCAATATCCTCTTGAATTAAATACAATTCATACGTTTTCATCTTTCGCCTCCCCATCTGGACAACCTTTTCTCTTCATTATATAGAAGAAATTTTGCAATGATTGTCTGACTGCGGAGAGAGAAAAAACTTTTTCTGTCGAAAAAACTCATTTACATAGAAAAACCTCTCCATGCCGGAGAGATTTTTCTAAAATCATTAAAGCATTTCTTTTACTTTACGAACAACGTTCTCTACAGTAAATCCATACTCTTCCATAATCTTCTCACCAGGAGCAGAAGCACCAAATGTATCGATACCTAACACATCTCCTTCAAGACCTACGTAACGGTGCCATCCGAATGTAGCACCCATTTCGATTGCGAAACGTTTTGTTACTGCTTTTGGTAATACAGATTCTTTGTACTCAGCAGTTTGAGCTTCAAAGCGATCCATAGATGGCATGCTGACAACAGATGCGTCAACACCGTCTACTGCTAATGCTTTTTGAGCTTCAACAGCTAGACTTACTTCTGATCCAGTTGCAAGTAAGATTACATCAGCTGTTTCTTTCTTGCTTGCAGAAACTACATATGCACCTTTTGCTACTTTTTCATACGTATCGTCTTTTGCACCTTCTAATGTTGGAAGATCTTGACGAGTTAATACTAAAGCAGTTGGTTTGTTTGTAGATTCTAGAGCTAGTCTCCAAGCCGCAACAGACTCGTTACCGTCAGCTGGACGAATAACAGATACATTTGGCATTGCACGTAGCGCCGCTAATTGCTCGATTGGTTCATGTGTTGGACCATCTTCACCAACAGCGATACTGTCGTGTGTGAATACATACGTTACCGGCAATTGCATTAATGCTGCAAGACGAATTGCTGGACGTAAGTAGTCAGAGAATACGAAGAATGTACCACCGTAAGTTTTTAAACCACCATGTAGTGCAATACCGTTCATTGCTGCACCCATTGCGAACTCACGTACACCGTACCAAATGTTCTTACCGCTGTAATCATCTCTTGTAAAGTCTTTTTCGTTATTCATGTATGTTTTGTTAGAACCAGCAAGGTCAGCTGATCCACCGAAGAATGATGGTACAGATTCTGCAATTGCATTAATTACAGCACCAGAAGAATTACGAGTTGCTGCTTTTGATCCTAATTCATAAGTTGGTAAGTTTTGCTCCCAACCTTCTGGAAGTTGACCGTTCATTGCTGCTTGGAATTCGTTTGCTAATTCTGGGTATGCTTGTGCATATTCACCTAGCATCGTGTTCCACTCTGCTTGCGCAGTTTCACCAACGTCTTGTACTGTTTTACGGAAGTTGTCGTATACTTCTTCTGCTACGTGGAAGTCTTGCTCAGCAGTCCAAGCGTATGCTTCTTTCGTTAATTTTGTTTCTTCTACACCTAGTGGAGAACCATGTGAAGCTGATTTTCCTGATTTGTTTGGAGAACCGAAACCAATTGTCGTTCTTACTTCAATTAGCGTTGGGCGTTTTTCGTCAGCTTTCGCTTCTTCGATTGCTTTTGCGATAGCTTCAATATCGTTTCCATCCTCAACACGGATTACTTGCCATCCGTATGCTTTGTAACGATCTTCTACACTTTCAGAGAATGAACGATTTAAATCGCCATCTAATGAAATATCGTTTGAATCGTAAAGCACAACAAGACGACCTAATTGTAAATGAGCAGCTAATGAAGATGCTTCAGCAGAAACGCCTTCCATTAAATCTCCATCACCACAAATAGCGTATGTATAATGATCTACTACATTATACGCATCACGGTTATATTTAGCAGCTAAATGTCTTTCTGCCATTGCCATACCTACAGCAGTTGCAATACCTTGTCCAAGTGGACCAGTCGTTGCATCTACACCAGCTGTATGACCGTACTCAGGATGTCCTGGAGTTTTGCTTCCCCATTGACGGAAGTTCTTTAAGTCATCCATTGTTACATCATAACCAGATAGGTGAAGTAGGCTGTATAATAACATTGAACCATGACCTGCAGATAATACGAAACGATCACGGTTAAACCACGTTGGGTTATTTGGATTGTGTTTCATAAATTGAGTCCATAATGTATAAGCCATTGGTGCTGCACCCATTGGCATTCCTGGGTGACCAGAGTTTGCTTTTTCAATCGCATCGATGGATAATGTGCGAATCGTGTTGATAGAAAGTTGTTCGATTGAATGTGACATGCTATTCTTCCCTTCGCTTATATTAGTAAACGTTTTATACATTTATATGATAGCTTCCCACGCAAGATTATACAACATGTATCGACAAATATGTTGATGTTTTTTTGATTTTTTATAAAAAAATCAATGTTTTCGGGAATGTATGGGTATTCAATATGACATACTTTTTTATTATTTTTATTATTTTTATTTTGAAAAGAAAGGGAATTATCTGTATATTTATACAGATATACAAAATTCTTCTATACTTACTTTTTTCAATACATTTTACAAAACACAAAAAAGCATCTAACTTCGATGCTTTTCAAATCAGTTAAACAATCCGTTTCCGAATCGAACTTGAAATAAAATCAATGATAATGACCATTAAAATGATGCCCAATAAAATAATTCCCACGCGAGACCAATTACGTGAACTCAGCGCAAAAATTAGGGGCGTACCAATACCACCTGCTCCAATAACACCTAAAATGGCAGCGGATCGTACATTAATTTCGAACCTGTATAATGTATACGATAGAAAATCTGGTAATACTTGTGGCAATACTGCATACCAAAGTATTTGGAACCGGTTTGCGCCTGTAGCTATTAACGCCTCTGTCGGCCCCTTATCTATATTTTCAATTCCTTCTGAATATAATTTCCCTAACATTCCAATAGAGTGTAATCCTAAAGCTAGAACGCCGGCAAAAGAGCCTGGTCCAACAGCCTTTATAAATAAAAGGGCCATAACTAATTCAGGAAATGTACGAACAAAACTAAGTACAAATTTCCCAGTTCCTGAAGTTAGTTTTCCACTGCTCATATTCGTCGCCGCCCAAAAAGCAAATGGAACAGATAAAAAGGCAGAAATAAATGTACCCAATATCGCAATTGCCAACGTATCAATTAAACCATGTAATAAATCTTCACCATCTGGCAAAGATACATACGCCCAATCTGGATTCAATACACCTGTCATAATTGCTTTTGTAATTTCTCCTGCCGTATCCTTAATTCCTTCTAGCGGTACTCCTGAAAAAGCCCATACGTAAACAAATGTAAGTGCTATAAAAATAAACAAGCGATACACACTCGGTTTCTTCGTTTTTGGTACGATTATCGTCGTTTTACTCATTATAATTTCTCCCGCAACAATGTACTTACATAATCAATTAACAATACAACAACAAGGGTATAGATAATAATAGATGCAGTTTGCTGATATTGTAAAAATCCAAGTGTACGATCATAGTATAATCCAATACCACCTGCTCCTACTAAACCTAAAACAGCTGCTGCACGTACGTTCACCTCAAATGTATACAGAACATAAGAGACAAAATGCGCTTTCACTTGCGGAATTACTCCATAAACAATCCATTGCACTTTATTTGCTCCTACTGCTGTCATCGCCTCTAACGGACCTGGATCAATTGATTCAATTGACTCATACAACAATTTCGCCACGAGCCCAATCGAGAAAAAAGTAAGAGCCAGAATACCTGGAAGTGGCCCGATTCCAAAAATCGCTACGAAAATTGCCGCTAATAATAAATCTGGTATCGTTCGGATAAAATTTAATATCATTCGAGCTGGACTGTATAAAAATGTACTAGTAAATACATTACTTGCCGCAAATAGTGCCAGTGGAATAGCTAAAATCGCACCTAAAGTCGTCCCAATAATCGCCATACGTATTGTATCTAACATCGCTGTTGTAATAACTTGAAAATAACTCCAATCTGGCGGCACCATCTCTTTTAACAAATCCATCATATTAGGAAAACCAACTACTAGTTTTGACAATGATGCATCGACCTGTACACTACTTCCCCACAACAGTAAAATGACTAGAACAGCCGTTAACATATGTTTCAACTTACTCGGTGGCTTCGGTATCGATTTCGAATATATCGTCACGTCATTCATTTAACTGCCACCTCTAACAATTCACTTTTCTGTACTACGTCACCATAAATTTCAGCAAACTTTTCATCCGTTGCCTCTTCTACTAAGCCATCAAAAACAATTTCTCCTGCATGTAATCCAATAATGCGCGTCGCATATTGCCTAGCTAAATCAATAGAATGTAAGTTTACAATTGTTGTAATTCCAAAATCTTCATTAATTTTCTTCAAATCATCTAATACTTGCTTTGTTGTTAGCGGATCTAACGATGCAACAGGTTCATCTGCCAATATGATTTTTGCTTCTTGCGCCAACGCTCTAGCAATCGATACACGTTGCTGTTGTCCTCCTGATAATTCATCAGCACGCGCATATGCTTTTTCTAAAATATTTACTCTTTTTAACGATTGAAAAGCAAGCTCCAAATCTTCTTTCGGAAATAGGCCTAACGTTGTACGCAACGTCGAATGATACCCAACACGGCCAGCTAATACGTTCTTTAATACTGTTGATCGCTTTACAAGGTTAAAACTTTGAAAAATCATACCAATATCCCGGCGCATGCGGCGTAATCCTTTTCCTTTCGCAGCCGTAATAGACTCACCTTCAATCATGATTTCTCCTTCTGTAATCTCATGAAGACGATTTACCGATCTTAGAAGTGTAGACTTTCCAGCTCCGGAAAGCCCTACCATTACAACAAACTCACCTTTTTGAATTTTCAAGTTTATATTATTCAATCCTTTTGTACCATTTGGATACACTTTGGAAACATTTCGAAACTCTATCACACATCTTACCTACCTTCTATGTATTCAAAACGGCAAACTAACTGAAAACATACCTTTCCAGCTAGTTGCCATTTCCATATGTATTATTGCGTTTTTACTTTCTTTCCATATTCACGAACGATATCAAATTTACTATCATCAGATTTAACATATCCTTCATGTGAATATACTTCTTTAATGATTTTGTGACCTTCCTCATTCTTTCCAATTTCAATGAAAGCATCCTGTAATTTCTTGCTCCACTCTTCATCTAAATCAGAACGTACCGAAATCGTATCGTTTGGAATTTTCTCCGTAAATTTCACTATTTTCGTTTGATCGAATATATTCGGATAATCTTTTTTTACAATATTACGAGCATCTTGGAATACAACAGCTGCATCTACGTCACCATTTAAAAGAGCAATAAGCGACTGATCGTGACCTTTTAATGTAACAGGTTTCACATCTTTTAACGGATCAATGCCCTCTTTTAATAGTACAGCCGCAGGCCACACATATCCCGCTGATGACGTTACATCTTGATAGCCAATTTTTTTACCTTTTAAATCTTTTACACTATTAATATTTGAATCTTTCTTAACAACAAACTCAGATTTATAAAAGTCTACTAAGTCCTTTGTAGGAGCTCCCGTTTCATCATCTACGCCAAAACGTTGCGCTTGTAAAATTACGTTTGCTGCCTTTTTCTCATGTGCTAACACATACGCTGTTGGGGGTAAAAATCCTACATCTACTTGCTTAGATGCCATCGCTTCTACAATTGTATTATAATTCGTTGAAATACTAACTTTTACTGGAATATTTAACTTATCACTTAATAGCTTCTCAAGTGGTTTTGCCTTCGCCTCTAACGTATCTGCATTTTGAGAAGGAACAAATTGAACATTTAAAGTCTTCGGTACATACCCTTTTTTCGTATCTTCATTTTTACTTGCGCTTGATTCCTTCGTTCCACAGCCACTTAACAAACCCGCTGCTAATACAACTGTTGTGCTCATTGCAAAAACTTTTTTCAACATGTTAATGCCTCCATTTTTCATTGTTATAAAATAACCTTTCATAAACATGAAGAAATATATCACACATTTTTACAAATAATTGATTATTTACAGAATCTTTACACATTCTATACACTCACATTAAAATTCTCTCCATATATTTGATATGCTTAATCAGTAGATAATAATAGAAAAGGTGAATGATATTGAATCAAAATCAAATTGTAACTTTAAACATCCTATTAACAAGTGATATACATGGTACTGTTTATCCAATTCACTACCAAGATAACTCTCCAGCAGAAATTGGTTTAGCTAAGATTTCTACTCTTATAAAAAAAGAACGGTCCCAAAATAAAAACGTTCTTTTAATTGATAACGGTGACTTCATACAAGGAACACCATTTACTTACCATTACGCTACATATGAAAAAGATAAGAAAAACCCAATGTCATTAATAGCAAACTATTTACGTTATGACGCTGCAGTGATTGGGAATCATGAATTTAATTATGGAATGGATGTATTAAACAATGCTATTTCTACTGCAAACTTCCCATATTTATCAGCAAATATTTTAGACAAAAGCAGTAAAAAACCTTATTTCGGGAAACCATATATAATAAAACATATTGAAGCAAATATAAAAATTGCTATTTTAGGGGTGACAACGCATTATATTCCAAATTGGGAACAACCCCATCACATTAAAGACTTGCAATTTGAAGATGCGTTAGAAACAACAAAAAATTGGGTTTCTTACATTCACGAACATGAGAAACCAGATTTACTAGTCGTAGCGTATCATGGGGGATTTGAACGCGATTTACAAACTGGAGAACCGACTGAAGTTTTAACAGGCGAAAACCAAGGGTATGCTATGTGTCATGAAATTGAGGGCATAGATATTTTATTAACAGGCCATCAGCACCGAGAAATGGCTCAAACAGTGGGTACTGATGTAACAATTTTACAGACTGGATGTAATGGACATTCAGTTGGAAAAGTAACTGTAACATTTGAAAAAATAAAACAAGAGTGGGTAAAAAAAGAGAGTTATTCAGAACTATTAACTGTGCAAGAAATCGAGGCAGATCCAGATGTTCTTTACTTGGTAGCCGATTATGAAGAGAAAACACAAAAATGGCTTGATCAACCTATTGGAACCATCCACGGTGACATGCAAATTTCAGATGCTATGCAAACTCGTTTGCAAGACCATCCTTTTATTGAATTCATAAACAAAATACAGATGGATATAGCTAATGTTTCTATTTCTTGTACAAGCTTATTCCATAATACATCTCCAGGTTTCCCGAAATATGTAACAATGCGTGACATCGTTTCTAATTATATTTATCCAAATACATTAAAAGTAATTAGAATAACTGGAGCAGATATAAAAGATGCTCTCGAACTCTCTGCTTCTTATTTCACATTAAAAGAAGATGGAACCATCATCGTAAACCCTAGCTACATAGAACCAAAACCGCAACACTATAATTACGATATGTGGGAAGGAATTTCGTACGTATTAAACATTTCCAAACCAATTGGCGACAGAGTAGAATCTTTACAGCATAAAGGCACTCCTCTTAATATGAGTGAAGAATATGACGTCGTTATGAATAATTATCGCGCGAGCGGCGGAGGGAACTTCTTTATGTTTCAAAATAAGCCCGTAATAAAAGATATACCAACAAATATGTCTGAACTTATCGCTAACTATATATTGAAGCATAAAAAGATAGAAGCAACAGTCAATAACAACTGGAAAGTTATTAAATAAATAAAAAAAGATGGGCTTCGCCCATCTTTTAGTTTAATTTTGCATTATCTTGCTTTTTTAAAGCTTTTAATTTCGCCGGTGTAACATCAGTACCTTGTTCGTTAACGACTTTAATTCCTTTTAGTTCGTTTAACATATTTTGACGAAATCCTTTTAAATATTGTTCACGTAGCGATTGACGCTCACGTTGTTCTTCTTCAGTTAAACCTTCAGCTTTTGCTTTTTTCGCTAAGAAGTTAATGCGTTCAACGAGTTCGTGACTAAGCATCTCGAATCCCCCTTCTACTCAAAACTGATTATTATCATACAATAGTTACTCTTCTTTATCAAGCAATTGCTTTGTATACTCTACATATCTACGATGTACCGTCGCTTTTGAAACATTATGACCAAAGCCACGTAGTGTTGCTGCAATTTCTTCGAAAGTAAGTTCACTCTTACGCAAACGTACAATTTCCTCAATTGGCACTTCTTTCTTCTCTCGTCCTACACTTAAATGACGATTCTTTAAATTATTTTCTGGACGATAGCCTTTTTCTACTGCTCGTTGCATACCACGTTTAATTTTTAAATTATGAATCTTTCTTTGATACTCTTCAACAATACCAATAATATCTAATACCATTGAATCAGAATCCGACAATTGCAATTCACCATTATGTGTATGCGTATATACTTTTATTCCTTCTTTATGTAAACAGTGCATTAACGCAATCTTTGCATTCCCCCTACCAAGGCGCGTTTCATCTTGTATAAGTAGCACATCAATTTGTTCGTCTCGAATTGTATCTAGCACTTCTAATATACCATCACGTTCAATTGTATAGCCACTAGCCTGCTCTTCAATCACCTTAGTAACATTCATTTGATAGCGCTCCGCTAAATGCAATAATTCATCTTTTTGACGTAATAATGATGTTTCTTGCGCTTCTTTTGTTGTACTCACACGCGCATAAATAATTGCATTCATTATGAACCCCTCTTTCTCACTATAATTTCCCTTTAGTGTAACATAAATTCGCCTTTTGTTCGAACTTATGTTTGTAGAATGTTTTTTCACATGTTATACTTATTAATAAGAAAAATGAAAGAAAACGAGGTGTTAGAAAACATGGAAAAGTTAACGAAACGCCAGCAAGACATTCTCGACTTTATTAAGCTAAAAGTACAAGAAAAAGGATATCCACCTTCCGTACGTGAAATTGGTCAAGCAGTCGGCCTCGCTTCTAGTTCTACAGTGCACGGACATTTATCAAGATTAGAAGAAAAAGGATACATTCGACGCGATCCAACAAAACCACGCGCAATTGAAATTTTAGGTGAAGACCGAATGGATACAGAAACACAATCTGTTATTCAAGTTCCAATTGTCGGGAAAGTTACTGCTGGATTACCAATTACAGCAGTCGAAAGCGTTGAGGAACACTTCCCTCTTCCAGCTAGCATTGTCGCAGGAGCAGATCAAGTGTTTATGTTACGTATTTCTGGAGATAGTATGATTGAAGCTGGTATTTTCGATGGAGATTTAGTTGTTGTTCGCCAACAACAGTCTGCATATAATGGTGAAATTGTAGTCGCTTTAACAGAAGATAATGAAGCAACTGTTAAACGTTTCTATAAAGAAAAAGACCATTTCCGTCTACAACCGGAAAACTCTTCATTAGAACCTATCATTTTAAAGCAAGTGTCAGTTATCGGTAAAGTAATTGGCGTATATCGTGATTTACATTAAGAATATAAAAGAAGATAATTACCTTATTTATATAAGGTAATTATCTTCTTTTTTTGTATTTTGATAGATTTTCACACATTCTATTTCTTACGAACGCGTTTCAATCGTCACATCGCCCGCAGCTGTTTTACCGCTAATCTTTTTACTCCCATTACCAATCGTTACGTCTTTATTTTCTTCATTAAAAATTGTTACATCCCCGGCAGCACTTTGCCCAGTAATTACCGCATCTTTTGGTTTTTCCGATAAAGTAATATTTATATCTCCCGCAGTTGAACTTGCTTCTAGATTGTACTTAGAATCATGATCTAGAATATTTATTTCCCCACTGGTCGTTTTTGCAGTCACTTTCCCTATTACTTTTTTAAAGTTTACTTCACCAGCTTTTGTAGATCCCTCCACATTCTTAGCCGTTACATGTTTCAAATCCACTTCTCCAGTAAGTGTTCTAGCACTTACACGGTCACTTTTCACATCACTTATTTCAATTTGTCCAGCAGATGAATTTACTTTTACATCTTGGTAAGAGCGTTCAGGCACAAGGAGAGTCAATGTAGACGTTTGAAACCTAAAATCGTAAAAAGAAAAATCAAATGAAGCACCTTTTTCTCTTTCTCCAATGATTTTTAATGTGTCACTATCTTCAGTAATACGAATCTCTTGTTTACGCGCATCTCCTGATTGCTTTACATAAAAAGAAGCGTCAGGAGATTTTTGGACAACAATATCCCCGACATCTAACTTAACTTCTATATTTTTTAGTGTTTCGTTTTTAATTATATCTTCTTTGTTTCCTTTTTCTGCAGTTTGCACTGCTTTTTCATATGTTTGTGAAATTCCTATTACTCCAATAATGATACAAGCGATCGCTACTAACAATATTTTTTTCATCATCTACTCTCCTTTTATCATTTTGAAGTTCCATATGACATAACGTACACATAACCTTTTAAACCACTTCGTACTATAATAAGCGATAATACATAACAACAAACCTATCCCAACAAATGTTATACTTACGAATACATCTAACCATATAAATGTACCCATAAATACTTTTCCAATTACGAAAAATGGTGTCACTACACTAGCAATCCCACCGACCCAAAAAGAGAATATAAAAGCGATAATTGCAACTAACGGGCCTAATACAATAATGAAATTAAACAAACTAAGTCCAATCGCTGCCATAACAGCTCTTGTCACATTTGAAGTTGACGGATCTTTTTTCATTTCATCAAATCGATACATCGCAAGTAATTCTTTTGCAATTACTTTCGGAGAGCCAAGACCCTTTATTATTTCCGATTCAGTTTTCCCCTCTTCTATCCCAAACTGAAAATGCTCTTCATAATCAAATAAAATATCTTTCCTCTCTTCGTCCGGTAACTTTCTAAGATGACTTGATAATTCCTTAAGAAACTGTTCTTTACTCATCCCATTCCACCCCTTCAATAATTTCTTGTACACCTTTCGCAAAATCACGCCACTCTGTTACTAACAAATTCAGTTGCGTTTCCCCTTGCTCAGTTAGTTGATAATATTTACGAGGCGGTCCCTCCGTAGATTCTTTTAAATACGTTTGAAAATATCCTTCTTTCGTTAAACGACGTAATAAAGGGTATACTGACCCTTCCGATATTAAAAATTTATTTGAGATTTGCTGAACAAGTTCATAACCGTAACAATCTTTACGTTTCACAAGTGCCAATACACACAGTTCTAACACACCTTTTTTAAACTGAACGTTCAAGTGCAATCCCCCTTTCTCATTCCAGTACTGTTCAATACACGGTACCTGGCATATCCATAATATACCACTCGATATTGTTTATTGCAAGGTACTCATTTGTATTTACTACCTAAATTTAAAAAACGCACAAATAAAAGCCCTAATAATGTCCTATTATAACTGACCATTATTCGGGCTTTTATTCGATTCGAACCGCTTGCATACAAAACTTCATTCACTCTTTCTCCTCTAAGAACCAACTTCCATTTGTGCCCCTAATAAACTTCGGAATACACCTTTTCTCTCTTTAGCCAATTGATTAAATTCACCTTTTTGGACAATTTCACCTTTTCCTAAGACAATGACTTGATCTGCATTGCGTATAGTTGATAAACGATGCGCAATCACAACAATAGTCATTGTTCCTTTCAATCTTTCTATTGCTGATTGGATTTTTACTTCATTTTCAGCATCTAATGCACTTGTAGCTTCATCTAATACTAAAATCGATGGCTTTCTTAAAATAGCTCGAGCTAATACAAGTCGCTGACGTTCACCACCTGAAAGCCTCACACCACGATCTCCAATCAATGTATCAAGCCCCTTTGGAAGTGTTTGTACAAATTCAGCGGCGGCCGCAAAACTTAATGCATCCCAAATTTCTTCCTCACTTGCATTCGGTTCAATCATCAATAAATTATCCCTTATGCTCGCATTAAATAAGAAAGGATCTTGTGGTACATAACTAATAGCCCGTCTTAATGACAATATATTATCAGTTATAAGTGGAGTACCATCTATTAATACTTGACCTTTTTCTGGCTGGATTAATCCCATTAATACATCAATTAATGTACTTTTTCCTGCACCAGAATGTCCCACAATGGCCGTCATACTATTTATTGGAATTTGTACATTAATATTTTGAAGTGCGTATAAAGATTCTTGCTTATTATAACGAAAGTGAACATCCTTACACTCAATACCTTGTTCAATACAAATCGGCTTTATATGCTTTTGCTGATGTATATCCTGCATTTCAAACACTTCCTTATATTCCTCTTGCAGCTCCCATAATGACTTAAAAGCAGGAATACTTGCAGCCAGTTGTTCTAAATTTGACTGAATCGTCATAAATCTTGGCCACAGTCTAGAAAAAATGAGAATGATTAATAGTAGTTGAGTGGATTGCGCTTGAAACATACTTACTGATAATAATAAAAAAAATGCAATTAATATAGCCATTGAAACTTTATAAAACAATTGAGAGTTCGATCTTATTCTCATATACTCCATTTGCTCATTACTCATCTTTTCTGTTATAGATTGTAACCAATCTAAACGTGATGATTCCAAAGTATTACTCTTTATCTCTTTAATTCCATTAAAATGATCTGTTATACCAGAAAGATAATCTTTTGCCAATTCTGAGGTCTTACCGCCTAGTATTCGTGCTTTTTTTATAAAAACACGAGAAGCTACCAAGAATAATAAACCAAAGACCAAAACAAATATAGTTATTTGAGGAGATAATAAAAATGCAATCCCCACCTGTATAAATGTAAACAGAATAGCAGCTAACAATTGTAAAATTAAATTAACCCCATAACTTACACGAGCTAATTCTGTAGTTAATATATTTATTAGGTTTGTTTTCCTTTTCTCTAAAAAAAAACTCCACTTTGCTTTTAAAATCATACTATATGTTTCTATTCTTAATTCTCGTACAAAAGCTTGTTGCGTTCTCGCATCCCTTAGCGCTATATTTCTTTGTAGTAAATTTTGACCTAACACTATTAGTATATATATACCTAAAATAAAAGCTAAACTTGTTGTTTTAGGAAAATCCTGCAAAAATCTAGAGACAGGTACAATAAAAGTAGTCTCCTCGCCTAAATTAATTATTCCAGTCATACTTATCATAGGAATTAATAAAATAATACCTATCCCTTCAAGTAAACTGATTAAAACCATACCAAATAAATTCACATACATTATTTTTCCCGCTGAAGAATATAATTTCTTCATAAAATATATAATATGATTCATCGATGTTCCCCCTATAACAAAGCAAGCTTCTTTGTTTTCCTCCAAAGACATAAAAACGGGCGTAAAGGAAAATATAAAAAATGAAGAAATTTAGGTAACGGTAATGTTTTTGCATCAATGGGATAAGGATATAATTGGCTCATAATATATAAAATCTTTTGCTGATTAGACATTAATGAAAATAAGTGTCGACTATGATAGATAAATACTTCTTCTGGGACAGGTTCGGTATGCAAATTTATCATTTGCTTGAAATAAAACAGCGCCTCTTGAGCTAACTGCTTTGAATGTTTTTTCGCTACTAATTCCATCATCCTTTCATCTAGTCGTATACCTAGCAATTGAGCTGCTAAAATTAATGCTTGTCCTCCTAAATGAAGCATTTGATATTTTCTCATTAACTTATGAATCTCACTCCAATTAAGATCTTGATCGACAATTTTTTTTATATCCACTAACCAGCGTAATCTGGACCAACCATGTCTAGCACCATGAGATACAAGAAACAAAAATAAATCTTCCTCCCCTAACATATATACAGAATTACTCGTAAGGGTACTTTTTCTCTTTCGCTTCCAAAGTTCTTCAAACCCAGGTTCCTTACCCGGTCCGGGATTTAACCTCCAATGAATCTCAAGCTTAATCTGCTTTGTTGGATGAAAAAATGTTATATGATGATGCCTCCATTTCCAATCATTTAATATCGTTTGAATATAATCATCTTTTACGTACCCCTGCTCTAAAAGTAGGATTTCTACTTTTTCTAAATTTTGCATCGGAATTAGAACGTCCAAATCACAGGATGTTCGTAAAGAAATATCCCCATATAAGTCCTGAGATAGTACTGGTCCTTTTAGAAAAATCATACGAATCCCATTTTCATTACATAGTTTATTTATTCGTTCCATTTCAGCACTTAAATAAAGCATGTGAAATGTATTTTTTTTATATTTCCTATTCAAAGTTTGTACAATATGTGAAGGAATTAGCTCCTCATCCACCTGTTTAAATTTTTGATATATCACCGGATAAACGCGATGATGCACAGCTTGCTCAAGAAATACCTCCCAATCAATATCCGAAAACCATTCATTACTGTACGTTTGCACTGTTTCATCATCTTGTAACTTCAAAATTGCAAAAAGAAGTTTCAATTCCTTAGACATGAACTCTACATTCAGACCAAAATCTTTCTCCATTTTATTCTCCTTTAATAGTGTCCTCACTTAGCCTCTTTGCAAATGATCCAACGACAGTAAATTTCTCCATTCCTTCTGATCCAGTAACATAAAAAGAACCACTCCGTAACCATGCATGCGCAATTAATTCCCCATGATTATCCTTAGCAGTTCCTAAATAAAGAGTACTCTCAATGTGACGTTTTTCGAGCATTTTCATCCCAGCTATAGCTTTAACAAGGCACTGACTTTCCCAAAAAGTATAACGGCTCATAATAGAAATAGCTTCAGACACCTTTTTTAGTGTATCCCCGTGTGGCTGAATTTGAGCAACTGATGTTTCGTTCATGTAATCCCCTAAAGAAGGTGCAACTTTGGAAAAGGTAATACTTTTTAGTACACGCGCCCACCCTAAAAAAATAAAAGCCTCTAAAAATAAAAGCTTTGTTTCCATGTTCAGCGATAAAAATACCCTTAACCTTTTCACAATATTCATTAATCCCTTCCTAACAGTTTTCTTAACATTACAAATCTATCTATTAGATTGACCTTTTATTTGAATTAAATCTTCTTGAAATAAACACTCTAAAAAGGAAAGAACTTGTTCTTCGCAATCGCTCCGTTCAATGTTGTACTTTGACAACAATGTACTGACAAGTTCGGTAACTATAATTGGAGTTTTTATTAGGTCCCAAATTTCCCCCCCTGTTTCTCCCAAATTATAATATTTCCCTTTCCGAACATTTAACATTACTTTTTCCCCATCCATATCACTCACAATATTCTCTTCACTTTGGACAATCTGACACTTTAGAGAAATTCTCTCTGTATACATCATCTATTACTCCTCCATGTATAGTTTTTAATATAATTGATACGAGCTCATGTGCTGTAAACCTATTATTTGGACGTTTCAAATGAAACATATCTACCTTGTTTATCACACTTGTAGAAGTAGTGAAATGCCACTCTGTCAATTTTAATTGCGTAACTAAAAACTTACGAAACGTGTGAAAAAACAATGTACGCAGCCGTTCAAGTCCTTCCATTCGAATTAATTCAACATTCTCATCCTCTGTTTTCGTTAACTCAATAACACCAGCAAGAGGTAATGGTTCAGAGAAAAAATGAGATTGTACAGGCACAGCATACTTTGTTTCTCGCTCAAACAATGGATTATAACTTGCCGTTCCCATTCCAAAAGCATTCAAACTTTCCGCCCACAATTTTTGTTGCGGATAAGATGGAATCACAATTGGAGTCTTATCTGCTGAAACTGTCACAGCAATTACATCATCACTCAAAAGTGTATATCCTTTACTTAAAAAAGCTGCTGCTAGGGTTGATTTCCCAGCTCCTGAATTACCTAAAATAGCATACACTTTTCCATCAATATTTATTGCACTCCCGTGCAAAGGCAATATTCCTCTCTGCATTAATAAGGCTCCCATACAAATTCCAAGTATATAAAGTCGTATCTTATCTTCACAAGTGTTCCCCATAGGCGAAACAATGATTTGCTTTCCTTCTTGTATAGAAAATATAGCTGTATCAGGAATACGAATCATAACTACGTTTTTATCAACTACAAAATTTTGTTCTGTGTTAGTAAATTCACTCCATTTCTGAAATAAATCAGCAGTTCGTATTATTACTTCCCTCGTTTCTTCTTGTTCATTAATTCTAGGTAATTCTGGCAATTGAATTTCACTCAACACTCTTAGCCCAAAAACTTTATACATATTTGTTTTTGTAGTTTTAATCAACTCTCTCACTCCAAATAATTATCAACGTTGTTTTACAAATCCCCCTTATACTTCTAGTGTATAAGGGGGATAGGAAACATGAGATCTAATTGCTACTCGATAAATTAACTATAGTGCACTACTTCATCAATATCTGGTTGAACAGCATCCGGTGTTTTAAGTCCCGGTCCAGCCATTGTCATATTAATATCAAGTACTTCCAGTGTAGGAGTGGTCCAATCTTTTTTCATGATGTCACCTCCCTTCAAATAATTTTCTTCATAAATCGATATACTATTAAACTACGCATTAAAATTCGAAAATCCAAATCAAATGCATATTCTGGATGGGGTTCTTCTTTAATCTTAGAAATCGCAGTTCTAATAACCTCTATATCCAAGAATTCTGAAATTATAGGATCCTTACTAAGCTGCTCAAGCTCTTCAATAAATCCACTCCATTGATGCGTCATACGATAAACACCATCAGAACCTTGAACACCTCGAGTAAGTTGATTTAACCTTATCTTATCAGGCAAATAATTTTTGGTTGCTCTTCGAATTAGTGCCCGATCCACACCATTTTGAACGTATTGTTCCTCTGGAACAGCTAAACAAAATTGAACAACCCGTAAATCATTCGTTGGATCTCGATCCCATAAAGAATAGCGCAAAGATAATTTAGATCCGTATGTACCAGTTATGCTCCAATAATATAACTGTTCAAATTGCCTTTTTTTTATTTCATATACATCTGTTATAGAGGTTCCTGTTATATCAACATCATGTTCTAGAAGTTTCTCAAATACATTCATTCTATTTGCAAATTCTGGATTTATTATTTTAGGAAACATAATTTGATTTTTTGATAAAGACATTCGATTCAAAAATGGAAATGTCTTTTTTCTCACCACTGAAAATACTCGCGATTTCTTTACACCAATATTTTTACTATACGAATATAACTCGTGCAAAAAGCGCCGCAATTTCATCTTTTTCAAAAGCATAGCTTGATAATCCAAAGCCGGGCCCCATGACACCGTCCAGTTTCCTCTCTGTCCGTTTAAAAGTACCCCAATCCCTTGTAACCGGGCCTTCTCATAAATTCCCCTAAGCCAAAAAGTGTTCTCGAAGAATTTATATGGCATCTCTAGAATTTCAAGCCACTCATCTATTTCTGATAGAGGACTTCTTCCTGAAAAATCCAAATAATGCTCCTTAATATTCCCTACATGCTGTACAGTTGATTGAATAAAAGGTCGTTCATCAGCCATTCTACTTCTATGCGTCCAATCTACAAAGCCTTTTACTGGCACATAACTATATGTATGTAGTCGTTTATTTGTTGCACTTAAATCTCGTGCAGCAAAGCTAACTACAGAACCCGAATCAAGTCCTCCACTCAAATGGGCCCCTACTTGATGATGAGTACGTAAACGTGATCTTATAGCATTTTGATACACTTCTAAAAACGCTTCTTCATACTCTTCATTTGATTTGAGCTGAAGCCTTTCTCCAGTAATTGGTGTATTGTATCTCGCTAACTGCACTTTCCCATTTTTCACAATTACAGAATGGGAAGGTGGGATTTGCTCAATAGTTTTATATACTGTTGAAGAAGGATCTACCGATTCGAAATTCACAGGTATAGCTAAAAATTCAGCAAACCACTGCTCATTCAATTGTTTTTCAACGTATGGTAGAGTAAATAATGGCTTTATAATAGTACAAAAAGCAAATTTTTCCTCACCACGATAAAAATAAAGCGTCCGGTTTCCCGAAAAATCTCTGGCCCCAAAAAGCATTTGTTTTTTTTCATCCCAAATCATAAAGGCAAAATCGCCTACCAAATATTTTGGAGCCTCTTCTCCCCATTTCTGATAAGAGAGTAAAATTAACTCACTATCTGCCATATTTTTCCGATCTGAATAATCCACTTGTAATTTTTCAAATAACTCATCACGATTATCAATAATAGCATCCGCTGTAATTGTCAATTGCTTTTCATAATTATAAAAGGGTAGTTGTTCACCAACTGACTCTGGTGTAATCCACTGTGCGTGACACCCAAAAAAAATATTTTCTTTGTGCCATATTTGAATATCGTCAGCAGGGTACTTTCGTAAGTCACTCATTAATCGTGTGCCATGTTCAATTGATATAGGTTCATTATTAAAGTGAATAATGCCAGTTATAGCGCTCATTTTCCCCTCCTAATATATAGAAAATTACTACAAATACTATTTACATATTAAATTCGTTAACCCTCCCTCTTTTTCATTCTTTTTTAAGAACGAAATTATTTATTTTCTCAATTACATGCCTTACTTTACTTTTAGACTAATACATAGATATTCAACATCCATAATCCTCTCTTTTTTATGGATTTTAAAACTGATCGCCTAAAAAAATTCATTATAAAGAACAATTTGTGGTACGTATACACATCTAATTCCACTTTCACTCACTTTTCTTTTACTTCTTCCATTCTACAGCTTTTAAAATACCTTGAATTACCCTTTGTTGATCTTCTTCTAACATATTAGATCCTGAAGGCAAACAAATTCCGCTTTGAAATAGGTACTGCGACATATCTTCATTTTTGCTATGCGGATAATACTTCTTACCTTTAAAGAGTGGCTGTAAATGCAGTGGCTTCCACATAGGACGTGCTTCAATATTCTCTTCTGCTAAAGTTCTCAATAATTTTCCACTAGAGATCGCGGATTCCTTTTCATCAATTGTCAATGTAGTAAGCCAACGATTCGAGCGGGTATTTTCTAATTCAGGCATAAAATAAAATCCTGGTATGAGAGATAATTCTTTGTAATACCGTTTATATACAGATCTTCTAGCTCTCACCCTGTCTTCTAACACTTCTAATTGTCCTCTTCCAATACCAGCCAATATATTACTCATTCGATAATTATACCCTACCTTACTATGCTCATAATGTGGCGCTGGATCCTTTGCTTGTGTCGCTAAAAATCTCGCCTTTTCTAACGCTTCCACATCATCAGAAACTAGCATTCCGCCGCCTGAAGTTGTAATAATTTTATTTCCATTAAATGAATAAATCCCAAACCTCCCGAATGTACCACTTGCTTTCCCTTTATATGTAGAACCTAAAGATTCTGCTGCATCCTCGATTATAGGAACATCATATTGATTACAAAGCGAAAGAATTTCATCTACCTTAGCACTCTGACCATATAAATGAACAAGAATGACAGCCTTCGGTAATTTCCCTGCTTTATTAGCATCATGCAACGCAAATGCTAGAGCTTGTGGTGACATATTCCATGTTTCCGGTTCTGAGTCAATAAATACCGGTTCAGCTCCCAAATAAACAATCGGATTCGCACTCGCTACAAAAGTGAAACTTGAACAAAATACTGTATCTCCCTTTTGAACGTCTAATAATCGCAAAGCTAAATGAATGGCAGCCGTACCCGAACTAACCGCAGCCCCACCCTTAACTCCTACAAAAGAAGCAAGCTCTCTTTCAAATTCATCTACATTTGGACCAAGAGGTGCAATCCAATTTGAGTCAAAGGCATCTTTAATATATTTTTGTTCATTTCCACTCATGTGTGGAGAGGAAAGATAGATTTTCTCCTTATTTTTTATCATCATTCTTCATCTCCTCTTAATTTACTACATTAATAACTTTGGCTGGAATACCAGCAGCAGTACAATTAGATGGAAAATCATTTATGACAACAGAACCAGCTCCAACAATTGACCACTTACCAATTTGAACACCTGGAATTATAGTAGCTGATGCTCCTATATGTGCCCCCTCTGCTATAGTGACAGAACCTGTAAGCGTAGCATGTGGTGAAATATGAACAAAATCATCAATTATATTATCATGTTCTATTATTGAGCCCGTATTTATTATAGTATGGTTACCGATGAAAGTATCCGCATTAACAACCACATTTGGCATAATTACCGTTCCGTTTCCTATATAAGCATTTGAACTTATAATGGCTGTTTTATGAATTAAAGTAGCATATATGCTACTTTGTTGATTTAATATTTCTGCAATTTCCCTTCTAATTTTATTATTTCCTATAGCAATAACGAGCTTTACATCATTAAAATTATTGATAATTTCCCTTGCATCTGCAATTGCTCCAAAATAAAGATTATCTACAATATTTATACCTGTATACAAATCATCTAAATAACCGACTATTTCATATCCTTTATTTGATAAAATTATATCCCTCACAACCTTGCTGTGCCCACCACATCCTATTATTAAAATTTTCATTTTCCCTCCCCCTTTATTTCTATTTTCCCTCCAGTAAATCGCTCCATTGTCACATGCCCTACATGGTTTATTCCCTCTGTTTTAAATACTTTTAATATTGTAAGTACAATTATTTTCAAGTCTAATAAAAAAGAGCGATTCTCCACATACCATACATCCAATTCAAATTTTTCTTCCCAGGTAATCAAATTCCTACCATTTATTTGTGCCCATCCCGTAATTCCCGGTTTTACATTATGCCTTTTAGCCTGTTTACTAGAATATAGGGGTAAGTATTCCATCAATAATGGTCGTGGACCTACTAAACTTAAATCCCCCCTTACAACATTTATAAGTTGGGGTAACTCATCCAAACTATATTTTCGAAGAATTGCCCCAAAAGCAGTCAGTCTATTTTGATCTGGAAGTAATTCCCCATCACTACCCTTCTTATCTAGCATCGTTCGAAACTTATAAAGATTAAACGGCTTTCCATGTTGTCCTGGGCGCTGTTGTGTAAACAGTACAGGAGATCCTAATTTCATCCTAACTAAAATTGCTACAACAAAAATAGGAAGTAAACATACAAATAATAACAATAAAGAAATACATACATCAAAAATTCTTTTCATGTACTATCCTCCCTTACCTATTTATGTTTAATACTCCTAACCTTTTAAAACTTTATATGCAATTAAACAAAACAAGAGGCAACTAAATTTAGTTGCCTCTTGTTTTGTTTAATTACGTTATCTATCATTCATTCTATCTCATCAAATAGGTTAACATAACTAACTCATGTAACTATTTCCATGCGGTATCACTACTTAGGAAGTGTCTGTTACTCCATTAATTCCTATAACTTTACACGGAAGGATCAAAGACGCCATTAATATAATTATCCTTTTTTATATGTTCATCCCTTAACTTTATAACTACTGTGTCCACAATATTATCTTTAAAAATCAAAGTGATTGAGGATGAAATCTGATTTGCATTCAAGCCTATCATGTTTTTATTTGACCTAAATATATTATTTTCTATTAACATAAACTCACTCGTAAATGTTTCATTCCAAAAATTAATTATACTGTCTGTCGATTCCGAATTAAGGTATTCGAATGCATTATTATTAAATTCGATTCTTCCCCCAATGTCCCACAAAAAAAATGCTGAGCCCCATCTTCCCCCTCTAAAATTACTATTTTTCACTTTTAGCATCGCTATCCTTTGAGAAGACTCAACAGTAAAAAGATTATACGCATCCCAACTAAATGAACATCCATTAAATTCATATTCTGCTTGAGGCGTTTTTGTAACAAATGATATTGTACCGCTGTTCTCAAATTTGCATCCCGTATATACTCCTGGCGGTAAATTCGTAATGATTCCTTGCGGGTGTTTCGTATCTATAAAAGAAATATTATTTAATCTCCATCCATTTTTCATACCAGGTGATACACCTGTTAAACTTGTACCCTCTACAGCCCCTCCTTTAATAACACAATCTGATATAGTTTGTGGTTCTGCTGAGAAACCTATTATTGAACCTAACTGTGAAAATGAATGAAATAAATCTTGATCACTAAAAAATTCGCATTGGTTAACTTGAATGCAATACGCTTTATCTCTTCCCATTAATAACGCACTATTATGGAAAATACAGTTACCAATAAGCGCTTCTTTGTCTCCTTGATCTATCGTGACTCGAGTAGCATACATTTGATTATTTGTAAAAGTTACTTCTCCGCTTAAAACACAACTTACTTCCCTTAAGTGGTTATTGTTTATAATCACTTTCTCTACATTTTCGCCCACTACTAATGAATTATTAGCTAATTTATTTTGAATAATATTAATATATCTACCACCGACTACAACAATGTTATATCCTTGATTATCATATATATTATTACGCTCAATGTTTATATATTGATTTAATAGATATCCATCTTCAATATCTATTGCTCCCTGAGGTGCTGTACCTTTCATTTTGTAAATTTCACAATCTCTAATGTAAATTTGTTTCGCTCCAGATACGCTTATCCCAAGTCTTCTACAATCATGTATTTTACATTTTTCAACAAAGACATTTTTAGAGAATTCCGGAATTCTAACAGTTATTTTACAACCATTTTCCGTAGGTATTTCACCTTGGTGAAGAACTATTTTCGCATAATCTGCTTCTTTCGGAACACTCACTTCTTCAAAAAACCTTACTCTCTTAGCAGCCGTTACAAAAGTATTATCAGCCTTATAAAACAACACATCATATAATTCTGTGTATATCTCTGAACCAATTCCACCATAGCCATCTCCATACAAACCGAAATATCCCCACTTTATAATGCTATCATGATGTAAATCTATTTTTAAATTCGATCTAATTTTATTATCATCTACTATTAGGGCACCATTGACATCACTAATCCCGCCCACTTCAAATGTACCAGCAAAATCATATTCTCCAATTTGTCCCCATGTACTTTCCATCGCTATACCATCGCCAGTACAATTCAAAATTTCCATATTATCTATTGAAATGTAATTCATATTACTCCCCTCAGCAGGAGTCGTATTCCCTACTTCAATCCCATATCCCCATTCATGAGTATGAGGAATCGTTGTATAATCGTGTGTATCTTTATCCCCTTCAACTCTTCCATTGGTAACCCGAGAAAATTTTTGATTTCTTTGATATCGTACGATTGCATATTTAACTAATCCATTACTTCTTATTTTTAAAGTTGATCCACCTAAATTTAAAGTCATAAAGCTTTGTGGCTCAATTGGTGTATTTTCATCAATTAAATATGTCCCCGGGGGTAAAACAACTTCTATAAACCCTTGTTGAGATGCCCATAATAATGCATTATTAATCCCTTTAGAAGTATTATCAGCGTCCGTTCCATCATTTTTAACATTCCATCTCTCTAACTCAAGAACATACGTGCCCGAAACCACATTAGCAGATTCTGTTTCTCCAATCAGTGATTTTCTGGAAGTAAAACCTCCAAATGTATTGCTTTTAATTTTACTTACTAACCTCTCAAATTTATTCTCTGTTGATACTTTTACATTCCCTTTTTTCGTCCCAATAAATAACTCACTAGTATCTATACAAAAACAAAATTCTCCCTCGCTTAACACAGGAAGATTACTTTTTAAAACACATGTCACCTGAAATTTTGCCATGATTTATATATAACCTCCAACTAAGATGCAAGCTGAATTTCACCAGAAAATTCAAACTTATATCAGTAGATTGGGATAAATATTTTATATTCTGCCTACATAAGTATCCCTTTAATAGAATACTATGCATGATATAAATATTATGTTAGGGCTAATGCTTCACGTTTTCTAATTAAAATCAGGTTTCTACAATATTATACTTTCTTATTAATTCAAATCAGTATAATGTCCATACTTTTTTATACCTAAATAACGTTTTTTTTCTTTTTAATTTGTAAAAACATCATACTAAATATATTCCTTACATATTGAAATTCTGTGCTTTTATAAAAAATTAAAACGTATATTACATTTGGTACTAATAAACAAATCACACCTTTTCCAACTAACGAAATAAAGGTACTACCTTCTATAAAATAATTACATATACTTGTAGTAATAAAGCCTGTCACGACAGTTAAAAACACATAAAATACATATGTTGTAAAATACTTCCAAACTGATTTCTTAAAAAGATTTCTATATACAATATAAGGCTGAATCCAAAGTACAGTAGCAATTGTACTAATCGCCGTTCCTATGAATATACCTACCAATCCAAACATTTTAGCTAATAGAATAGATAAGCTTAAATTGATTATCGCTTCAACTAATGGAATATACTTATCTTGTACAAATAATCCTGCTTTATTTTTAAAAATGGCTATTGCGGTTCGCATCCCTGTTATATAAAAGTTTATGAGTATCACTACAAAAACTATGTTATTTAATAAATACTTCTTATCAAGCCACCACCCTATAAATGGCTCTAACAGATTAAATAAAAATATGGTACAAAAAGAAAAGATCCAAAAATTCACTAGATATGTCACTTTAAATATTGCATAATTTTTGTCACTATTCTCAGTTGCGATTAGATTTCCTACACTTGCTTCAATACCATTTAATATAGGATTTACTACAGCTGCTAATTGATTTATTATCATTGTATAGTTCGAATATATCCCGACCATAGCAAGACCTATAAAAGATGAAATCAGTATATTATCCGTTCCAAATACAATATATCCTCCAATATTATGCAAAAACATCGCCTTTACATTTATAATTAATTTTTCTTTCGTATCATTATCTATAGAATACTTCTTTTTCGTCTTTATATAAGAATAGTTTTTATTCACAATCCTACCGTTTACGACATTTTGAATTACATATATACTCAACTCTATAATTAAATACAATATATAATTTTTTGTGTACATTAGTATAAATATTTTAAATATTGTAGTTACCACTTGGAATAAGAGATCCACCCTAGCCAATACGTATCCTCTTTGATCAGCTTGTATTAAAGACCTCTTATGAGCATTTAAATAGGTAACGACATTTTTCACCACGAATATCGAATAGATTATCGCAACATTCGATATAGACTCCCCATCTTTCATTAAATGACTTAAGACGGGATATATCATAGCACTTATTACTAAAATAATGATCGCTAAAATCTGATAAATTTTTTTATATAATTGAACAAGGGCTATAATTTTATACTGATTATTTTCTGCCAATGGTTTATACAAATTGTATACTATACTCGCTCCTATACCAGCTTCAATTAACACTAACATAGATAAAATATTAATTAACAAGCCATCTATCCCTAAATACTCTATTCCTAAACTATCTAAAAAAACTTTCCTAGATATAAACCCTAGAATAACGATAACCATTTGAGAAAGTATACTTATTGATATATTCTTGATTGAATGCATCGTTCGCATGATTAAACCCCTTCATAAGTTAAACTAAACTATCGATAGGTGAATATTTAAATTGTATTATTCTGGATATCCCTCACTCCTATCTTTTAAAATCCCAGCTACAGCCACCTCTTCTTCATACCTATCCCCTTTTTGCAAAATTATTAATTAAAAATTTATACAATAATGGATGTAGCTTGGTCGCCAACAATAAAAACTTTACACTTTTCCCATACTCTTTTAAACGTATTGTTTTATAAAAATAACGATTCAATATACCAGTAACCTTATAATAGTTATTCTTATGCTCAGCAAGCCTTCCATTCGCTAATATTAAATTTAAAACTACCATCGAGCAATTTCCTAGTTTTAATATAACTAGGTTATATAGCTCCTTATAGTATCGCTCCATAAAACTACACATCTCATCATAAATTAAGACTGAGTCAATCTTAATCTCTTTTACAGCCTGATCCATCATACTATTATCACGCTTTATATAATGATATTTAGGTTCTCCTATAAAACATACTTTTTTACACTTATGAATAACTTTATACGTAAATGCTGTATCTTCATATGACATACCTACTGGAAATTTAATATCTTTTAACAATTTCCTTTTGAACAATTTCGTCCACACAACTTCATCATATAGATTCCCTTCTAACATCGCTTTCATCGCACTATTTCTATCATGAATAACAAACGGATGATTGCTTGAAATTACTGTTTTATCATTGTAATGAATTTCACTACTACAAATAGCTATATCACAATCCTGTTCTACACACATACCATATAACAATTCATACATATCCACTTCTATCCAATCATCACTATCAACAAACCCTATATAATCTCCTTGCGCTATTTGTAATCCAACATTTCTTGCAGAAGATAAACCACCATTCTCCTTATGAATTACTTTAATCCGGCTATCTTGAATCGCATACCTATCACAAATCTCACCACAACTATCAGGGGATCCATCATCAACAAGTATCAACTCAAAATCTTTGAACGTTTGCTTTAATATAGAATCTATACATTTATGGATATACTGCTCTACTTTATAAACTGGAACAATAATACTAATTTTAGGATTCATAATTGCACCCTTTCATTTGCAATTAACTCAGAAAACTATTTACCTTTTCTGAATTATTAAATTTCTCTTCTGACAATTTAGTCGTTACCTCTTCACGCACTCTTTGTTGATCCAAAAGATATTTAATCTTGTTATATAGACTTTCCTCATTACACTCAGCAACAAAACCATTGTATCCATCTTTTATTTGCTCATATGCCCCTGTAAAATTAGTCGTTACAATAGGTTTTTTTAAGCATTTCGCCTCAGCTAATGTGAGGCAGTACCCTTCATGCCTAGAAGTTTGAACATATATATCTGATTGATTTACATAGGGATATGGATTATGTGTCGATCCTAATAGTACAAAATCCTTTTTTAGATTATATTTACCTATTAGTGTCTCGTAATACGCTCTATTCTCTCCTTCTCCAATACAGTACCATCGTACTTCATATCCTTCTTTACGTAACATTGATAAAACTTTAATTGCAATGTCTTGGCCTTTTTCTTTTGAAAGTCTACCTACTGTTACTATCTTCATACCTTCATATCCATTATCAAATTCTATTTTTTCTTTCGCCATTTCATTTATTAAATCTGGAAGTACAATATTTAAAAAGACACTTGTCTTACTTTTTACTTTAGGAAATTTCTCTATTAAATGTTTTCGTGCTTCTTTAGAAACTACAAATATATTATCCAGCTGCTCATATAATTTCTCATATAACTTTGTATTAATTTGATGTTGAAACACATCAAAATGTATCCAAGAAATTTTCTTTTCTGCATTTACTCTATTAACTATATAATAATCAATTATGTCAGTAGGTCCTTGATATGCTATTGCAATATCATATTGATTCTTATTATGCGGAATATCTTTAAACACCTCTTTATAGAAAATATATCTATCCTTTAATTTTTTGGATATCACATAAGTGCGTAAAAAATTTAATCCCTTAATATACCTTGCATTTTCAAAGTACTCTTTAATCGTTTTCTTTGGTGGTTGCATAATTATAGGTTTAATATTTTCAAACCAAGTAACTTCTTCTACCTTTACCCAACTTGGCAATTGTTTCAAAAACCCCCCTCGTTTCTCTAGCATCAATACTGTAACATCATACTTTTCTTTCGAGATTACAGATAACAATGAAAGAAGTGATTTTTCTACACCACCTATATTCATACTACTTACCATAAAAAGCACTCTCTTCATAACAATCTCCTTATATCACCTAAAAGTTGTATAACAAAATAAAAAACACCTTCCTAAAGATGTTTTCCAAACAACATAATTTATAATAATGAGCCGCCAATTTTTTTGTAATACGAAAATAATACCTTCTAAAACAAGTTACATATTAGAGTTTACTATTCTATATAACTTTTCCAACTCTTCCCTCGTATCTACCACTTCTTTTTCTATATTTTTTCTCAACCGTCCACCCAGCAATTTATCACTTAATATTTGTACAATAGAATCATACATTTGCTGCTCATCAAATTGAACAATTAATCCATTGTGGTTATGAATGATTTGTTCACTTGCTCCTGTAAAATTTGTACTAATAATTGGGTTATTAAAACACCTAGCTTCTGCAAGCGTTATGCAGTATCCCTCATATCGGGACGGCTGTACATATATATTACATTGTTTCATAAATGGATAGGGATTGGACACTGATCCTAAAAATATATAATCGTCCTGAACATCGTAATCTTCCACAAGCTTTTCATACAATGCTCTTTCCTTTCCATCACCTATACAATACCATCTAACATTGTAGCCAGCTTCTTTAAGTTTTGCTAACACCGATATTGTTAAATCTTGTCCTTTTTCTATACTCAATCTACCAACAGTAAGGATTCTTATTCCTTTAAAATCATCCGTAAATCCAACTCCTTCACTCGCCATATTTGCTATCATTTCAGGTGAAATAATATTTAAAAATGTCTCTGTCTTATTAATTAATTCCGGTACCTTTTGATTAAGTTTTTTCTTTCCTAAATCCGAAACGACAAAAACATGCTGAAATTTTTTATATACTTTATTAACAAAGTATTTGTTAAAATATATTTTTTCAATGTCAAAATGTATCCATTGAATCTTTCGTCTGGCTTCTATTTTATTTGCTACAAAGTAACTAATAAAATCCATCGGTCCAGCATAAGCGATAGCAATATCATAATTTTTATAAGCACCTTCATAATTCTGTAAACAATATTTAAAAATAACACTCCGTTCTTTCATAATCTTAGAGATTACGTACAACACGGCCAGTTGCAGCGCTTTTACAATTTTTCTTTGTTTTATAAAATCTGCTATAACTAATCGTGTTGGTTTATTCAATATATATTGCATTTCCTCGTAATCCTTTACATACTCAATACGAACCCCCTTTGGAATAAAATTTAAAAAATCTCCTTTTTTCTCTAACATTAAAATTGTCACTTCATATTTTTCTTTTGGGATTTCTGCTAGCATATTTAATAAGGCTTTCTCCGTACCACCTATATTCATATTTATTATCATAAAAAGTATTTTCTTTTTCATAGTTCCCCTATTCTTTCTATTTATAAAATCCTTTAATCGAAAGAAGCATATATCTTCTCAATTTCCTCTTCCGTTCCAACCTTTTCTTTCTTTAAATTTTCAAATAACCGTTTTTTTAGCAAATCGTTTTCTATAATTTCTTTCACTCCTTCATATATTGCTTCCGAATCCATCTTTACTATTAAACCATTCTCTCTATGTTTGATTTGATTATGAACTGTAACAAAGTCGGTTACTACTATAGGTTTTTGAAATATTCTAGCCTCTGCTATTGCCAGGCCAAATCCTTCGTACCTAGAGGGTTGTACATAGATATCACTTTGTTTGATAAAGGGATAGGGATTCTTGTAAGTACCTAATAATATAAAAGTATCGTGTAAATTATATTTACTTATCTTATCCTCGAGTTCTCTTTGTAGATTTCCTTCGCCAATTACATACCACTTAAATCTATACCCTTTTTGCTTCAATTTATAACAAGCTTCTATGGCCAATTCATATCCTTTTTCATAGACTAACCTACCAATCGTTAATATTCGTAATCCCTCAAACTGATCACTAAATCCTCCACTCTCATTTGCCATCGATTTAATTAATGTCGGCGATATAATATCATAGACAACTTGAATTTTCGACTCTACTTTAGGAATTTCTTGAATCAATACTTCCTTACAACCATCGGAAACAGCTACTATTTCATTAAATTCCTCATAATAGTTCAAGTCAAAATCTTTATTATATGCAGCTAACCTATAATCCGTATTCACCCAAGCGATTTTTTTGCACGCGTAAACCTTATTTGCCACAAAATATGTTGGCATTCCTTGACTATAAGCTATGGCAACATCATATGTCCCCTTTAAACTATCCATCCCTTTAGACACCCATCTCCAAACTACTTGAGCTGCATGTAATTTTTTATTTATGTATGGATTTCTAAGAGATATAGAAGCCCCAACTCTAAGAAATAACTCTTTAAAGTATTTATGTTTGATTAAATAATTAAATTTCTCAGCCTGTCTTTTAATAATTGTCGGGACTTCTAAAATGTTTACCTGTTTTGGAAGTAATGGTAAATACAATCCACTAGCAGAGAACATTAACAAATCAACTTCATATTTCGTATAATCAAATAAGGAAAGTAAAGAAACCAAACTTTTTTCAGCCCCTCCACTTTGTAGCGAATCTATAACGAATAAAATTTTTTTCTTCATAACTATCACTACCCTAAAGTGTTTTTATTGCGCTCAAAATATTAAAAATCATTTAATTATTCTCCCTTTACGAAAATAATGCATATAATTTATTGATTTCATTACGATTTCCATATTCACCTTTCAGAGTATTTTCTACCAGTACTTCCCTTAATTCTTTATCTTCAATAAGTCTCTTTATTCCATTAACTATCCCGTTTATTCCCATCTCAGTTATTAATCCATCAATTCCATCCTGTACCTGGCTTTTGGCAGTTGAAAAATTAGTAATAAGTACTGGCTTTCCGATGATTTGTGCTTCACGAACTGTTACAGCTTTCCCCTCATACCTCGATGGCTGCACATATATATCACATGCTTTTATATATGGATAGGGATTTGTCTTTTTACCCAATAAAAAAAAATGTTTTTCCAGGTTAAGTTCAGCTAATAACTTTCTAAGTTCAGCTTCTAGTGCTCCATACCCAACTACATACCATTCCATATCATATCCCTCATCTAATAACTTTCTTAAGGCATGCATAGCAACGTCTATTCCTTTTGCATATGATAACCGCCCTACAGTAACAAGCTTTATTTTTCCAGGTTTCATCTGTAGTTCTTTCATAACATCTTCCCTGTGTGCTTGCTCACGTACGAACTCCGGAGATAATATATTTTCTATAATTTCAACATTCTTATTTACATTTGGTAAAATACTAAGAAATGAGTCTCGACATCCTTCTGAAACTGCTACGATGTTATCCATTTTGCTCCACATTTTATACTCCATGTTTGCATTAAGATTTATATTTGAATAATCTGTATGAATCCAACCAATCTTTCGTTTCGCTCGAACTTTATCTCCAACAAAATAATGGGGCCATAAAAAACTAATTGCTACATCATACTCCTCTTCCAGTTTCGGTATAAATGGTAAAGTTATTCTCCATCCATACTGAATAACGAAATATCCCACCTCTGCACTTTTCACATATCTCCCATGCACATCTCCTAAAATTTTCCCTAAAGTCCTTGCCATTCCAATTGTAATTTGCCCTTCTTGCAATATTTGTTTAATCGATTTTCTAAAAGTAGTATATTGTTTTACTTCCTTTAACAAATTAGGCAGTTTAGGTAATAAAAAAAGAAACTCTCCCTCATGTTTAAATAACATTAAATCTACATCATATTTGCTATAGTCGATTGTATTTAATAAACCAATTAAACTTCTTTCTACTCCTCCAATTGCCATATCAAATGATGTAATGAGAATTTTTTTCTTTTTCATTTCTTACTCCCTCATCCGATTTATTTTACTAGTTTTGTTTTTATGAAAATGATTGCATTTAACTATGGTCCCCTATACTCTAACCCATATAATAATAACCACTCTGGAATATTACTTTTTATATCAAAACCTAGCTTCGAGATTGTAGCAGCTGTTATTTCTGTATTTAATTTTTCTTTTTCCAAAAGCTTTTGAATTTCTACAGACCATATTTTAAGATTTTCATCTAAGCTAACAAATGATATTATCCCTAATCCCATATCAATATCTTTAGTTATTGTATTTGCCACTACACATGGAACACCTGCACACTGTGCTTCTAATGCAACAATTCCAAATCCTTCAAAAAGTGACGGAAAAAGAAAAACATCAAACATCCTTATAATTCTTGGAATGTCTTTTCTTACTCCTAAAAATCTAACTTTTTCATAGATACCTAGTCTTTTAGATTCTAGCTCAATAGAATTCTGTAACGGACCATCTCCTACTAAAACAAGAATAAAATTAGGATCATATTTTAATACTTCATTGAAAACTTTTAATATAAATATATGATTTTTAGATTCAGAAAAACGCCCAATATGACCAATTACTTTCTTTTCAACCGGTATATTGAATTGATTCCTTACTTTATTGTCATCCTGCATATCTGCATTAATAAATTGATTAGTATCTATTGCATTTTTCATTATCTTTACCTTTGAATTATCAATATTTTTTTGAAACAAAAAACGTGCAGAATCTACACTGCACGCACAATAATTTGTTCCAGCATAAGTAATAATTGTTCGTAAAAAACTCAATAAAACTTTCCCTTTTACCCCCGATCCCATCGGCCAATTATTACTATGCGAATGACAAATCCTTATTTTTATCCCAGCTATTTTAGCAGCAATAGCAACAAATCCACCTTGATAATCAGTGTGTGCATGGGCCGCCACATATCGATTACTAGACATTACCTTAACAAGCTCTTTCATGTATGCAAGAGGTCCTAGCTGCCCTAAGCTAGATATTCGGTGTATTGTCCCACCCAACGCAATGATTTCTTTATCATAATCACTTTCTTCACTTTTATGGGAAACAAAATCAAATTGCACCATTTCTCTATCTATATTCCTATATACATTCATTAATAATGCCTCAGCGCCACCTCGGTCCATCGCACTAACGATATGTAACACTCTTTTTGGTCGTTCTTGTTTAAGCATTGAAAATTACTCCCATCTAAGAATGTTTTTCAAATATATATTCTATCCCCAGAAACTACTCTGATAAATTATCCCTAAAGTAATAATATGTTCATATACAAAATAGACAAAATAACATACTATTACTGCATAGTAAATCAACTTTTGATCCTTTTCTATAAATAGCTTTATAACCCACGATATCAATATCAAATGGTATAGTCCAAAATATATGGAGAATCTTGCAAAAATCCAATTTTGAGTTGAAATAATCATAAAAACTAAACCTAATAATGCCATATTTACAATATAATCACTTTCCGGAAAAATCTCTCTTAATTTATGTCTTCCAATATAAGCTAGAATGAGCGGTATTGCATCCACAGCAACCCGAAGAATATTAGCTCCTCCTTCTTGAAAATCCTTATAGTGACCATATTGTGTATCCCCTATAGTTGCAAAGAAAATTTCTGCAAACTGATTAAACCCTATTACTATAAGTACCGCAATAAAGAGTAGTATAAATGTTATTGTCGACCATGCTTTTCTTCGGACTACAAAATAAATAGGAATTAATACAAGAGCGCTTTGATGAAAAGTAGAAGCAAATAAAACAATCAAAAAATATCTTTTCCAATTCCCATCTAAAATATATTTTGTAGCAGTAAAAATAATCGCTGCGGTTAAATACTGTCTTACTCCATTCATTGAAACTAAATACATACCCGATGCGATATACACATATAAACTTAACTCAATCATTCTTGAATATTTATATAGAACTGCTACTATTAATATATTTGTTATTAGAGCTGTTATAAAAACCAAAACTTGCGGATCATTCGTATATGTTTTTAAAATCATTTGTAAAATACTGAATCCAACATCCTTACTACTTTGAATATAAGCCCAATTAAAATCAGTAACTGTAAAAGCATGCATATAAAAATACGTATCACCAATATTATTTCTAAAACCAGATACTAGTACAAGAGAGGTCGTCGCCATTAAAATCAATAGTCGATTTGGTTTTAACATCACAATTTCTGAAGTTACTGGCATAGCAAAATACCGTGCGAAAAATGCTAGTATGAACACTATAAAGAAATTCATCCAAAGTATAGTCATTATTCTTCCCTCTTATCAATCCTAAGTAAATTCCTATATATTTACTTTTATTCTTGTTTTCAATGTAATGTAACTATATAGAATAACCCCAAATGGTACTGCGCAAAGGGTAAGCACTTTGCATGGTGACTCTTTTATAAATTTTTTATTTTTCGCTATAAAGCTACTTGATACATAATGTACAGCTTGTCTATATTTAAATAACCTATTTGCAAACGGTAGCTTCATCAGTTCCTTACGATAAAAAGCAAAACCTTTTGGATTTTTACGATATTGACTTAACATATTCATCGAAGAACCATCGGGCATATATTCAACATAACAAAGTGCTTCGTTCATGAGTAACATCTCATGTTTCTGATCCAACATATAGTATTTATATGCCAAACCTACATACTTTTCATTTTTAAAAACCGGATAAGGATACTTCTTAGTTAATTCTGTGCGATATACTAATTTCTTATCTCCAGTTACACCATGTTTATTGTAAAGATTAAAAAGCGTAGAACGTTTTAGATTCAATGGTAATTTTGAACCAATTAATGTCCCATCTTTATATAAATCAAGAGCAATGATTCCACTTACTTGGTCACTTCCATTTTCATCCCAAAACGAAATGATTTTCTCAACAGCATCACTAGGCATTGAGTCATCCGAATCAATACATACATTAAGTTCTGTATCAATCAGCTCGTAAGCTGTATTATGAGCACCATGCATCCCTTGATTTACTTGCCAATAATACCGTATGCTTATGCAATCTTCAGAAATCCAAGAGTTCACTAACTCCTTTGTAGAATCATCAGACCCATCATCTATAATTAACCATATAAAATCTTTACACGTTTGCTGCTTCAAACTTTCATAACACCCCTGAAGACAATATGCCCTATTATATGTAGGGGTGAAAACAGTTAGCTTTTTCAATATGCTCACCTCGATACTGCTACATAAAATTTTTGGGTAATGCCTGTAATATTTTTTATATCATATCCTTTTTCGGCTAATACATGTTGCGCCACACTTCGCGATACTTGTTTGTCCGTAATACCTTGTAATTCACCTATCCAATTTCTTATATTTAATAAAGAACACCGTTCAACTAAATTCAACCCCAAATCCACATCTTGTGTAATCGTGTCCGATATAATACACGGTAACCCCGCTCCTTGTGCTTCAATAAGAGTAACTGGTAAACCTTCATAAATTGATGGAAATATAAATGTATCAAATGCTTGTAATAAACAATTAATATCTCCACGCATTCCTAAAAATTTAACTTTATCTGTTAAATTCAGCTTTTCTACTTTTTTCTCAATTTCTAATCGAAGCGGTCCATCTCCTACTAATAGAAGAATAGAATTCGGTTTATATTCTATGAATTGAGCAAAAATATCAATTAATAAAGTATGATTTTTGGGATATGAAAATCTTCCCACGTGTCCAATTACAAAAACATCCTCATGAAGTTTGAGCTCTTCCCTTACTCGTTTTCTAATATCTAGATTAAATGCAAATTCATCACATTCAATTCCGTTTTTCAATATTTTTGTTGTACTTTCTCTATTAGCAAACAGCCATTGTGCTGCCGCTGCTGAACATGCTAAAAAATGTGTAGCACAAGACGCAATAAATGCACCTGCATACCATTTATATAGTTTCGCTATAGTTCCTCCCTCACTGTTTGTACTATGACTATGCGCAATCCTTACCGGCACCCTCGCTTTTTTAGCTGAACGAAGTACAAATCCACTCATTTTATCCATATGTGAATGCACAATTTTGTATTGTGGATGAGAGTTAAAGAAAGTATCTAGTGCTTTTATATACCCTCTATGACCAACATCTGTAACGTATGGAATTCGATGAACTTTCCCGCCTAATTTTACTATCTCTTCATCAAAGACCCCCTCTTTACAAGTTAAAAAATCAAATTGTACTTTTGAGTGGTCTATATTACGATACAAATTCATAATTAAAGTTTCGGCTCCGCCTCTATTCATATTTACGACTACATGTAATACTCTTAATGGAGCGCCCAATTTAAATCCTCCATTTCATCCATATATGGTGTATAAATTTCTCGTTTCTCTTTCAATACTTCATTAACTGAATATTTACTTGCAATAATAGTACGTCCACACTGCCCAAACTGCGCTTGTAATTTAGTATTTTTAGAAATAAAATGGATTCTTTCAGACATCGTCTTTATATCATCGCGTTCTATAATCCAACCATTTGTATTATGAATAATTAACTCCCTATGCCCTCGGTTATCAGTAGCTACAACCGGAAGTCCACAAGCCATAGCTTCCATAATATTAACTGGCAAACCCTCCCTGTAACTGGATGCAACGGCTAAATCACACATTTGTAGTAAAGAAGCTATATCATTTCTATAACCAAGAAAATGCACCATACTACTCACACCTAATTGCGTCGCTAGTTTTTTGCATTCTTCCACTAATGGCCCTTCACCAGCAAGTAAAAGCTTCGCCCGTGGCATTTTACTTTTCAATTGTGCTACTACACGAATTAAAAAACTTTGGTTTTTATTCTTATTAAATTCAGCTGCATAAAACATGAAAAAGTCTTGTGGGTTATAGCCGAGTTGTCGCTTTAATTCTCGTTTTTCAGCTTCAGTTACTGGGATAAATCGTTCTATATCGATCCCTACACCGTGAAGGAGTTTAATATCTTTCGCTTGAAAATGATGTTTAACTGCTAGATTATAATCTTCCTGATTAATTGTTATGAGGCAATCTGTAACAGTGGCTAAACTTCTCTCAATTGGATAGTATAAAAGCCAATTGATGAATGATGCCCCTTTACAGAAGTGAAATCCATGCGCAGTATATATTACTGTTGTTCCTTTCCTTCTCGCTTTCCGAGTAGCTAAGCGAGTAATTGCTCCTCCCATAGGCGTATGACAGTGAACGATGTTATATTTATTCCGATGAATAATTGATTGTAGTTCTTTATATGCGCGAATGTTTTGTATACTAAGAGGTGATCTTTGAAGAGGAATATTATATTTTTGAGTTACGTACGGAAGATGTATATCCCCATTCGCTGCAACATGTACTTCCCAGCCTTGGTCTGCAAACCATTTCAAATACGGTAAATGAAAAGCCTTAAAATGATAATCCACAGTTGCACAAAATAGAACTTTTTTAAACACCATCCCACGCACCCGTCTTCTACTAATTTTTTATCCTTAACCTGATACTGGTACTAATAGTTTTAAAGTTTTACGTTGATTTACTAAATGTAACAATCGCTTTCTTAATTCCACTTCATTTAAATCTGCATATTCTGAAATTAACAATTCTATTTCTTCTATACGGACGTTCATTTCATGCCCTACATAAATTCTTGGATGAACTTGTTTTTCATTCATTTCATCTTCTTTTAGTAATTCTTCAAAAAGTTTTTCTCCAGGTCGTATACCCGTAAACTCTACTCCTATTTCCTCCACAGAGTTTCCGGATAATCGAATGAGGTTTTTAGCAAGATCCACTATTTTTACTGGTTCTCCCATATCCAGCACAAAAATTTCTCCACCTTTTGCTAACGCACCGGCTTGTACTACAAGTCTAGATGCCTCTGGAATAGTCATAAAATAACGAACCATATCTGGATGCGTAACTGTAACTGGTCCTCCCTTTTGAATTTGCTTCTTAAATAACGGGATAACACTCCCTCTACTTCCTAACACATTCCCAAATCGCACAGTAACAAACTTTGTATGACTTATTTTATCTTTATGTTGTATGACCATCTCCGCTAATTTCTTTGTGGCACCCATAACACTCGTTGGGTTTACTGCTTTATCAGATGAAATCATAACAAACGTTCCTACTCCATGTGTTCTTGCCGCTTCCGCTATATTCATAGTCCCAATCAAATTATTTTTAACAGCCTCTTCAGGATTGTTTTCCATCAATGGTACATGTTTATGTGCAGCAGCATGATATACAACATGGGGACGATGTTTATTCATTATTACATGCATCTTCTTTTCATCTTGAATATCTGCGATTTCTGGAATAAACACACCGTTCCTATCATTATGTTTTCTATTTAATTCCATTTCTATTGAATATATACTGTTTTCTCCGTGCCCTAATAAAATCAATTTTTCTGGCTTAAATTTCGCAACTTGTCTACAAATTTCTGAGCCTATTGATCCACCTGCACCAGTAACTAAAATGACTTTATCAGTTATATAATCTGAAATGATATCCACATCTAACTCTACAGGATCTCGCCCTAGTAAATCTTCTACTTGAACATCTCTGAATTCATTCACTGAAACTTTACCTGTCACTAAGTCTTCTAACATTGGAAGAATTTGCGTTTTCACATTTGTTTTTAAACAATCTTTTAAAATAATATTTCTATCTTTTTTGTTTAACGAAGGAATTGCTAAAATTATAATTTCAATATTCAGTTTTTTAACAACGTGATCAATTTGACTCATACCACCAATTACCGGAATTCCCCAAATATCAAGATTATGTTTTTTGACATTATCATCAATAAATGCGACTGGCATTAATTCTGTAGTACTATTCTTTAACAACTGTCTTGCAACCATTGTCCCAGCAGATCCAGCACCAACAATTAACGTTCTTTTCTTATCGCCTTTTTTTACATAATAAATATCTCTGTACATTCTCCAAATAAAGCGAGAACCACCTATTAATAAAATATGAATCATCCAAGTAACCACTAACAAACGAAAATACATTTTTCCCATGACTAGTTGCTGCACAGCCGCTGTAGTAAGTATAGAAAATGTAACAACCTTACATATAATTAACAACTCTCCTATACTTGCATATTCCAATGCCTTTTTATACAACTTATAAATAAAAGCAAACAAATGATGACTAAATAATAAAGTGATAGAGCTAATAACTGATGATAAAGTGATAACACTGAAGCTAGCATTTACAAAAAAATAACTAAAAAAAATAGCAGTTAATACTATCAGTGAATCCATTAAAAGCAATAACGATATCCTCCGGCGATACGTCATATAACTTCCTCCTTTAATCAATTCCTTACTTAACTCTTTCAAACTTAAAGTTTCTAACTATATTCTCTTTATTAAAAACACATAGTTAGAAACTTTAATAAAACATGGGCATCTAACCCTCCCTCACATTACACTTTTGACGACTGGCATCTAAGGTTGTTTTCACAACCCACAGCATAATCGAGTGCCTCCATTGATAGCGGTTAGGAGACATCACCACATCACAATTGTATTAAATTTTCTTTATAACGAACCATTTCACGTACGAATGTTTAATTTAAAACTATCCTTTATACTTTCCCATTCAAAATCGCACCCAATATTCTACTTTTCGTAAAACTTAATGCCCTTTTCGTTTCAAGTGCATCTTCGTTCACAGTGCGATTATACCGGATCACCAAAAGTACCCCTTCACACTTGTCAGCTAATACGCTCGTATCTGTTACTTCTAATACAGGAGAAGAGTCAAATAATATGATGTCATATCGTTCCATCGCCTTTTGAATTAACATGTCCATTGCATTTGAACTAAGTACTTCTGATGGATTAAATGGTACTGGACCGCTAGTTAACACATCCAAACTTTCCATCCCAGTTTTTTGCACAGCACCTATCAAATTTGTTTTTTCATTCAATATGTCAGTTAATCCAATTGTATTTTCTACTCCAAAAATTTCATGAATTGTTGGTGTTCGTAAATTCGCATCTATTACCAATACTTTTTCACCTTTTTGCGCTATTGAGACTGCTAAATTAACTGTAATTGTTGATTTTCCTTCACCGTACCTCGGAGAAGTAATCACTATCGTTCTGCTTTTATGAATAGACGAAGTTAATTGAATGTTTGTTCGAAGCGAACGATACTGCTCCGAAATTTTCGATCTTGGGGCGGTATACGCAATTATACTTTCTCCTTTAACTTCATTTGTTTTTCGTCTATTTTTGTATGCCACTCCGTTCCCTCCCCCAATAACACTGTATTTTTCCCACTAAATTTATCTTTCATATTTTTCTTATTCATTTTAGAAATCCCACCCAAAACAGGGATATCTAACAATTGTTCAATTCGTCGTTCTGATTTGATTCTCTCATCAAGCGAATCCAATAAAAAAATAAAACCTATACTGAGCACCATACCTAACGTGAATGCAATTAGTATCGTCTTAAAGTGATTTATATTTATAGGCATAGAATATTTTTGAACTGGATCCTCTGGTAATATATTTACATTATTAAAATTCAGTATATTCGCTACCTCTTGCTTATAAACAGCAGCTGTAGTATTTGCAATTTTATGTGCAAGTACAGGATCTACATCCACTACATTTATCCTCATAATTTGAGAGCCTTGTACACTTTCTGTACTTATTTGTCCACTTAATGCACCTGCTGATCTCTTCATATTCAATTCAGCAGCTACTTTTTCTAATATTACAGGCTCATTTACCATCGCTTTCAATGTATTCATCGTTTCAGCGTTAGCTTGAACAATTACCCTTGCTGAGGAAGCATACAAAGGCGTTTTCATATAGATACTATACAGTGCTCCTCCTACCGTTGTGAGAGTCGTAAACAATAACAGTATCCATACTTTTTTCCATATTACACTAAATAAATTTTTTAAATTTATTTCCTTATTCATTACTTCTCCCCCTCATTTAATACCAATGAGATTTCAGTTAAACATTCTATAAAATAACAAAAACAAAAACATTATTTTTATCTTTCGAATATACGAAAGTTTCTAATTAATGCCATTTTAGTTCTTTATATAGAACGAGTCAATACAATTTATTTTTGTTTAACCGCTTCTTCATTTCAACTCAAAAATTACGACAACATTCTTCATAATTCACTGTAGATAAATGACGAACCCCCCCTATTACTGCAGTATCAGGGGGGTTTTCTTTGTATTGAAATGTAATTGAGTCAGGCTCTTTAACCCATTTAAATAACTCCATTTTTAAAATGATACTCATTTCGCATAAGTATTAACAAGTACGTTTTTGAATTTGTTTACCTCTTTATATTTCTCCTATAAAAATTCCTGATAAATAAAAAACCCTCAACACATTATGTGTCAAGGGTTTAATCCTCTTAGTAAAGAGACATATATTGATCGCGTTCCCATTGGTGAACTTGCGTACGGATCAAGCTTCACACCCTAATAACAAATCAAAATAATCACGAAACCCCTATTTATAGGGAATCATAAAAATCCGAAACTCAAAACAAATAATATTGTTTCATTATTTCGTGGGCATTTTGTGGGTACTTTTGTGGGCATCTATTAATCAAAAAAAACAAAAGAGCACAGCGTGTATATAAGGTGCTACCAACACTCTATATACCGTCCGCCTACTCACGATAGGCAAACACTTGCTGTACTCTTACGGACTATTTTACAGTACGTAAGGGCTCCTTAGCAACAGTTTGCTTACACTTGGCATTCTGTTGCTTTTTTGTTTACACAAAGGAGCTCATATTATGAAAAAGAAACGTATCGATGTAATCGCAACTAAAGAATCCTTCCACAACTTATCATCATTCAAAGATGTGGAAGAACTGAATAAAACTGTACGTGCATACAGAGACACTATCCGTATGTCCATTAAACGTACTGACGTACAATCTAAACTAATTACATTACTTGAAATTTTAAAGCGCCACAGCTGCAAATATGTAGGTGTTAGTTTCCTATGCAAAAATAGTATTGCTGAAAAAATGGAAGTTTCATATAAAACTGTACAACGTTTAATGAATAAGCTTGTGGATCTAGAGATGATTAAACAGGTGGCGATGAAGCGTACAAAAGATATGCTTCAAACTTCTAATGCAATTATTATTCAACCGATTGTGGAAGAAGTGTCCAACAAGGTAGATGCAAAAAGTCCTACAAAGTGTCCTACCATTAAAACAACCCCTGTTTCCTTAAAACAAAATATAAAAGATAAAAACAAACGTAATAGTAATGAGAATAGCAATAAACCAGAAGAGAATATTGAACAAGCTGATTTTGTTGCTCACTGGGTACCGAAACGTTTTGTTTCTTTAGTTAGCTCTTTTTATCATGAATCAAAAACAATTCAAGAGTTCTGGAAGGTCGTAAGACAGTGCAATAAAGTTACAAACTTCTCTACAGGTGATAAAGCATTCGATAAAGACCAAGAGCTTACTATAGGCTTAAATGCTATTAAAGAATTCGTTATGAAAATTAAAGCCGGCACAAAAATGAACAAGGGTAAATTTGCTTATTTCAACGGGATTGTAAATAACTTAATGGACAAGTTCTACTTTGATAAAGAGTTTATGGGAGCATAATAAAAATTTAGAAATGGGGAATGCACGATGAAAACAACTGAAGAAATGCTACAAGCAATTAAGGACT
>NZ_JAVGCW010000009.1:0-193648 GCF_052928345.1 Bacillus sp. BSL6 | reverse complement strand
AAAACGAGAGGATGAATGAAATGTCAAAAGGATACAAGTTCACAAAAGAAGAGTTAGTAGAGGCGTGGAAAGATCCACAAGTAAGAGAGAAGTTAAAAGATTTACCGAAACACCCATCGGGAAAAGCGTTAAATGAATTAAGTGAGGAAGAGTTAGCGGAAATTCAAGGGGCATCAGATGTACAACCAGAAACAACACCGCTTTGTGTGGGAGTTATTATCGGGTTAACAACGTCAATTAAGATTTGTAAATAAAATAAAAAACAAAAACGAGAGGATGAATGAAATGTCAAAAGGATACAAGTTCACAAAAGAAGAGTTAGTAGAGGCGTGGAAAGATCCACAAGTAAGAGAGAAGTTAAAAGACTTACCGAAACACCCATCGGGAAAAGCGTTAAATGAATTAAGCGAAGAAGAGTTAGCGGAAATTCAAGGGGCATCAGATGTACAACCAGAAACAACACCGCTTTGTGTGGGAGTCATTATAGGAATAACGGCATCAATTAAAATTTGTAAGTAGATAGGTTTCATTCGAAAGGGGTATTTATCTCCTTTTGAATGAAACAGATTCCAATATTCGAATGCGAAAAATCGAATGTTGGAATCTGTTTCCCCTGAAGGGGACCAATTTATTGGAATATGGATTTTAAAATAAGGAAGGGGATTAAATTATTATGTTAATTCACTCATATATAAATGAAAAGGCATTTGCAAAGAGTCTTAATTTGAAAGAGCGTTATAAAACGCTAAAAAGTAGAAGAGATTTATTATTATCGGAGGATTTAAATTTAGCCCAATTAAATAAATGGATAGATAAAATGTTTAAAAGTAATAAAGCTGATTTTGATTTTAAATTAAAGATGAATGAAATGACAAAAGAAGATTTTGCGAGTTTAATTGAGAAAATTCCTGAATCCAAAGAGCATTTATATATAGATGAATTAAATGAACATGTGAATTTGCGCGTGTTAGAAATGGGAATAGAGTTGTGTAAAAGTAAGCCATTAAGTGCAGAGGAAGATTTAGGGTTTATAGAATTTGTTAGGCCGTTTGCACTTTATGCAGCCGAAATGATAGATAGTTCGTTGAAATATAGATTAAATAAGATACGTTATGAGCATGAAGAAATTAAAGAAATGCTAGTACGATCTTTAGTAGAAGAGTTATTAAATAATGCGGTGCGCTCACTAGTCTTAGAATTTAATATTGCAAAACTAAGGGAGGAACTGGTAGGGGAGACTCCAGAAGAGCGATTTCTTTCCTTTGTCAGAGAGAAAGCTAGAAATAAGGAGAATTTAATTGCGTTCTATGAGGAATACGCAACATTAACGCGAAGGTTAATTTTGAGAACAGAGTATTTTATACAAAATGTTCAAATGTTACTATTTCGTTTGAATGAAAATTGGCTACAATTACAAAAAGAATTTCAATTGCAGGATGCATCATTAAGCGAAATTAAGGTTGGATTAGGAGATACACATCAAGAAGGAAAAACGGTTGTTCAGCTTGTGTTCTCTTCAGGTAAAGAAATTTTATATAAGCCAAAGTCTATGGAAATTACGAAATCGTACCATGCGTTTTTAGAATGGATGAATGAGGTAAGTGGAAGTATACAACTTCCATCATATAAAGTTTTAGACTGTGGTGAATATGGATGGGAAGAGAAAATATTGTATAAACCGTGTTCTTCTAAAGAAGAGGTAGAGCGTTACTATTCACGTTTTGGTAAGTTGATTGGTTTAATGCATATGTTAAAGGGTGCGGATTTGCATTTTGAAAATATAATTGCTCATGGAGAGTATCCATACATTATTGATTCGGAGACGATTTTTCATCAATATCCAAAACTGAATTTTCCAGATAGTGCGGAAGTAAAATTGAAATATGAACAAAGCGACTCAGTGATAGGATCTGGATTGCTGCCGCAAGCTATGTTTCAAAATATCGATGGAAAAGGTATCGATTTAAGTGCTTTAAATGGAAAAGAGCAAGATTTGCCGTTTAAGGTGTTGGCTTTAAATCAAAATAGTAAAGATGAAATGGAATTTACTATGAAAGAAGCTAAAAGTCAAAGTGCTAAAAATCTACCGAAACTTGGAGTAGAAGAGATTTATGTAGAGGATTATTTGAACTTTATTATTGATGGTTTTCAGGAAATGTGTAAATTTTTTATTGAGTATAAGGATGAGATTTTATCAGAAAGAGGACCTTTAATTACATTTAAAGAAAATAAAATTCGCATTGTTGCTAGGGCTACTCAACAATATTGTAATTTCCTACAAGAGTCTACACATCCAGACTATATGAGAGATTCAATTTTATTGGAACAATTATTTGAAAGAGTATGGTATTACCCATATGAAAATAAGGAACTAGTCATTCATGAGATTCAAGACTTATTACGTGCGGATGTTCCTATATTTACGACTTTTACAGATTCACGAGATCTATATAGTAGTACAGGTGAAAAGATGGAAGACTTTTTTAAGGAGAGCGGTTATGAGCAAGTATATAATAGAATTTATCATTTTGATGATAAGGAATTGGAAAAGCAACGAGGATGGCTGAAGTTGGCAATACAGGGAAATAGAGAAATTGATATTAAAGTGAGAAGAAAAGAGAGTTACAGAAGTGAATTATTAGAAAATCATCAGGAGACAATCTTGCAGGAAGCAATAAATATCGGAGAGTCTTTAGTAGAGAATGTAGTATTATCTGATGATAAAACAACAGCTTCATGGTTACAAGCAAATGTTATTCACGACAAGTGGTATGTTGCCCCTATGAAGCAAAATTTATATGACGGTTTAGGTGGCGTAGCACTATTCTTATTGTATCTAAATAAAGTTACAGGAAACGAAAAATATTTAGAGGTTGCTCATAAGGCGTTGAAATCAGCGATGAACCCTTTATCGAAAGCGAAGGGGCTTCTATCGACCTTCTTGGGTAAATATTCATTGTTATATCCATTAGCACATTTTCAATCTATAAGTCCTAGAAAAGAATATCAGGATTTTTTAGAAGAAATAAAAGTAGAATTAAAAGAAAGGCTCAAAGAAGAAGAAGAGTTTGATTTGTTAAGTGGCTCAGCGGGAGTTATTCAAGTGGCCCTTAATGTATTTGAAATGACAAAGGATCAAGATTATTTAGATCTTGCTGATATGTACAGTAAGCATTTGGCGGAAAATGTATCAATATTAGAAAATGGAGTAGCGTGGAAGAATAAACATACTAACAGTTATTTAGGTGGTTTTTCTCATGGAACGAGTGGTATCGCTTGGAGCTTATGGCGTTCGGGGATTATGAATAGGAATCAAGAATATATTGATTTAGCTAAAAAAGCGCTTGCTTATGATCGATCATTGTTTGACAAAGAAGAAAGTGCGTGGAAAGACACGAGAGAGAGTGAGAAGAAGTGCTTACATCAATGGTGCCACGGTTCCACCGGAATAGGATTGAGTAGGGTTTTAGTAAGAAGCTATGAAGAAGATGTAGAAATGGACGAAGAAATTCGAGTAGCTGTAGATAATGTACGAAAGTATGGATTTAAAAATAATGATACATTATGCCATGGGAATATGGGGGACACGGAATTACTATTGGCTGTTTCACAGTTATATGGTAATAAAGAATTGTATGAACAGGCGATACAAATTGGCATACAAGTTATTAATAATTATAGAGAAACGGGTAGTTATCAATGTGATGCACCAGATGATATTCAATCATTCGGCATGTTTGTAGGAATAGCAGGAGTTGGTATGCAGTTATTAAGACTATTACAACCGAATGAAATTCCATCTGTTATGACATTAGAAAATGTAAAAGGATAAATGAAAAGACATTCTACCTTTTGGTAGAATGTCTTTATTATACATTTACATTTATTATACCTTTTCGAACAGCTTCAGCTAGCGCTTCAGAACGAGAACTCACCTTGAACTTTTTAAATAGTTTCGTTAAATTATATTCAACAGCCCTAGAACTCATATATAATTCATCTGCAATTTGTTTATTACTTTTTCCTTTCGCGATGGATTCAAGAATTTCTAATTCTTTTTGTGTAATTGTAACATGGCTTGATGCTCTTTTCGTATCTAAGTTATCAACAGTCATATCTTCAACTCGAAGTTGTCGCAATAGAGAAATCGGGATTAAAGTATACCCATTTAAGACAGCACGAATAGCCATTAATAACTCTTGTTGTGATGCTGATTTGCTAACAATACCGCTAATACCAGAATCTATTAATAAATTAAATTGAGATAAATATTCGAAGCCTGTGTAGAGAATGATTTTTGCATCTGGTTGTATGTGTAAAAGTTTTTGAGCCACATCAAGTCCACTATAATTAGGCATGTTCATGTCTAAAAGATATATGTCAAAAGGTGTTTTTGAACTTTGAGAAATTGCTTCCTGTTCGTTTAAAATGTATGTTGCCTGAATATCTGCTTCTAATTCAATCATATTTTTTGTGCCTTCACCAACTATTTGGTGATCGTCTACAATCAAAACGTGTATCATTTTATTCACCTCGGTATAGTAATATTTACTTGTAGTCCATTTCCAATTTCTGAAATAAGTTGAATTTCGCCTCCTATTCCTTGAACACGCCCTTTAATCCCAGATAAACCCATATGTTTATTTGAGGAATAAGGGACTTGAGTATTAAAGCCGATGCCGTTATCACGATAATCTAGATAAATACAATTATTCTCCTCCCATAAGAATATATTAATTAAAGTTGCATTAGAGTGCTTATCAGCATTGTTTAATAATTCTTGGATAATACGATAAATAGATAGAATTTTATCAAATTCGTAATGATTCTCCTGTATTGAGTCGTATTCAAATTGAATTCGGAAATTAGTACGTAGTTGCATTTGTGCTAATAGCTCTTTAAGCGCACCTATAAGACCAATTTCAGATAGAAGAGCAGGTTTTAATTCATTACAAGTGTCACGAATTTGTTGAATAACATCTAACATACCGAATTTTATTTTTTCTAATTGTCCCTGCAATTCACCTGGTACAGTATGCTCTTTTAATACGGTTTCTAGTTTACGATACCAGACAATTTGGTCTTGCAAGGCAGCGTCATGAAGATCTGCAGCGAGTCGACGCCTTTCAGTCTCTGAGATTTGAAATAGTAGGCGTGAAAGAGTTGCTGAGTGTGTTTTATTTGCTAGGCTTTCTTTTTCTAAAGATTGAATGATTTGGTTAACTGAATTTAGGTTTTCATAAACGAGACGTACATATTTGACGATAGCGATAAACCAAGTCTTTTCATTGATATTAAATTTAATATTGTTGGTTTTATTTCCAACCCAAATGTAATGCTTTGTATTTTGAGTAGAATATAAATAAATACCGATACATCCGTCATCTTCTAATAAATCATTTATATATCCCGATTCCATTCCCCATTGTTTCTTTTTCGAAAGATTAAATTTTTCTGTTTCCCCGTAACTCTTATAACAATTATATGTATTTTGTTTTATATCAAATTCAATAAATTGTATAAAACACGGTTTTAGTAGGGAGATAATTTCATTCATAAATTTCTTCTCTAAATCTTTTACTTTCATAATGGAAGAAAGTTGTTGTGCGAACTGATCAATACTTACATGTAGATTGGTTTTGCTTCTGAATAATTGATTGCGAAATGTGAAATCTAATCGTTCCTTTATTACAAGAAACAGTATGTTTAAAGGGAAAATGATAATAAAATTTTGCATGAGTCTAATTAAGAAACGTTCGTCAGGATTAATACCCCAGCTTATAATTAATGTAATAATGATAGTTGGAATTAATGAAAGCATAGAGTAGTACCGAACACGATCAAACATAAAATCAATATCAAAGATTTGCTTTGTTAATATTAAATAAAAGTAGCCAATTGGAATGCAAAATAGGAATAAGGCTGCAATATCAGCTCTAATCATGGCTGCATTTAATAATATCCTTGGAAGCGCATATAGCATGATAAATGGCCCGAAAGAAATACATTGGATAACTAACATAAATTTAAAAAAAGGTCTGTGTAAAGTATTTCTATATTTTATGTATCCTTTTAAAAGAAAATATAAACTTAAAAGAATACTAAAGCATAAATAAGCTAAATCTGTGTAAGCAGAGACTTGTTGCAAATTTGGAAAAAAGGTAACGGATAATAAGCCAGTAGTAACAACGGTCATGTATAGACAAATGTGAAATCTAACCACATTTTTATGTATAATAATAATTTCCTTCCGCTTAAACAGCTGATATAAAAATAAAGTAAGAAATAAAGATACACTTTGAAAAGAGATACTTATAATCAAGAGTCCGCCAAAATCAGATTTACTAGATATAGAAGAGGCGGAAAGGCTAATAGAGGTTGCTAATAAAAAAAGCATAAAATAACGCTCTTCTCGCCTTATAGCTTTATTTCTATAGAGAATAAAACATAAGCTTAGAATGGTTAGAGAAAAAATCATTGGTAGATATAATGTAATAAGTAGCTCTTCGTTGTCTGAAGTAGCTGCTGTACTATAAGTAGAAATCTTATCATTCTTTATAGTTTGAATTTCGGTTGCATTTAAAAATTGATTTTGGTACCGATTGAAAACCCCTAAATAAGGATTCTCCCCATCTACTTTGTAGATTTCATCGCCTACTTGTAATGCTGTTTTTGCAGCCCAACCCGACGTATCAATTTGACTGATTGTATATGTCTTATCGTTTTCTTTAGAAGCGATAATGCCACTGTAAGGCTGATAAAATTTGTAGAGGATGTAACTTTGTATGATTAAGTAAAAAATTATTAATGAAATTACGAAATAAATTGGACGTTGTTTAATCATTGCTAGAAATACCTCACTATCATATATAATTTCGGAATCCCGCAATAGGATTGCGGATAATAGCAAAAGAATATGTAATAATATAAAACTATAAAAATTGGTGGGGTGAACGATATATGATTAGGGAATTAGTTGAACGTATATTAGAAGATATTCAATTTAAAAATGTGTGTAGTCAAGGAACCATAGCCATTGATGGTATATCAAAACAAGAATTAGAAATTATATTAGGTACTTTAGATAAATCGACTTTACTTAGTAAAGCTGCTGAGACATGGAAGTAAACTAAATTAGAGTATCAATTAACCTATCCTTATTTGCTTGACTGATTGAAAGTTGTTCGATGTATCTTTGACATTTGTATACATATAGGTTTTGCATAACAGAGCAATACTCCATCGATCCACCGTATAGTAATATGTGTTTTAAAGTTTCTAATGTTTGATTATTTAATTCGTTATATTGTATCTCTTGATTAAAGAATTTTTTTATAAGTATAAAGTTATCATTTTTACTATTTAAATAATATAGTATTGGTAAAGTTTTCTTTAAATTAAGAAAATCATTTTTCTTATCCCATTGCATAATATCACGCATATCGTTTTTTATTTGATTAATAACGCCTATACATATTGCGTAGTTTTCAATTAAAGAACGCTGGATAGGGTTAATATTCCCTGTTCCTAATAAGCATGCAAGTTTAATTAGATATCCAGATTTGTGAGTTACCATATCAATATAGTCTTTCTCAGAATGGATTTCATTTTTAAGATCTAGCTGTTGTCCATTAATAGAGTTTAAAATACAAGAGTGTATTTCGTTTTTGAGCCAGTTTTTCATTTGAATTGAAAGGGAAGATTTGTCAACTTCTTGCAAACAAATAAGTAAGAATCCCATAATTATATTGAGATTTGTGGCAATTGGATGTTTTGTCCAAGGTCCTTCTAAGAAATCTTCATCTTGAATATCATCCATAATATCTAGAGAGAGCATAAGTAATTCTATAATTGTTAGCAGTAATTGTTTTTCTTCTTCATTTTGGTTATCTTGAAATATTTCATAATGTACGAGAGTGATGTTGGCAAAGCGAGTAGAATCATTGAATTTGTATTCAATATATTCTGAAGAACATTGACGTAATGTAGATTCGAAAAAATGTCCATAAACCAGTTTTTTTGCACGCAAAATTAATTCATTTTGTAATGAATAAATCACTCGCAGCTCCCCTTTTGTAAAAATTCGGAATATTCCAATTGTAACATAAGAGGGAGATCTTCACAATTAAGCATATCGCAAATGCGATATGTTTTTTTTATGAAGATGTTGCGGAAAATCCCGCTAATTTGTTTGCGGTAACTACAACGTGCATTGCGGACAATAACGTTTAAAAGAAGGATATGATAGGAGTACAGATTAAGACAACACAGTTTAATAAACGAGAAAAAAATAATCTAATATGGATTGAGAATAAAGGAGGAGAATGATGAAGAAAGTTTTAAGTGATCGAGAAAAAGAAGTAGCTGTGTTGATTGCACGAGGTTTGAAGGATGTTGAAATAGCAAGGGAGTTATTTATTAGTAGAAGGAGAGTGGGGGAATTAGTAGCCTCAATTAAAAGAAAGTTAGAAATACATTCAAGGGTCCAAATTGGAATAGCTGCATATTTTTTAGGATTAATTACATTTGAATTTAATTTTAATCATGGTAACCATGAGGGTGTTGCTATGATTAATAGTTAAAGAGATAGGGGGGAATAAAATGGCAAAGGTGCCCTTTATAGAACAGATGGAACATAGCGAATGTGGATTAGCCTCATTGGCGATGGTCTTTAGTTTTTATGAAAAGCATGTTTCGTTAGCTGAATTAAGAGAAGAGTTTGGTGTTCCAAAAGGTGGTACATCTTTATACCAGCTTATGCATATTGCTAGGAAAAATGGTTTTCAAGTAAAAGGATATAAAGCTGAATATGAAGCTTTAAGCGAAGTTAAATTACCAGCAGTTATCCATTGGGAACATAAACATTATGTAGTCCTAGAGAAAGTGACAAAAAAGGGGGCTATAGTTATAGACCCTGCTTACGGAAGAAATAAAGTCTCTAAAAAAGAAATGGAGGAAAAGTATTCTGGATTTGTATTAACACTAGAACCAGATGAGTCATTTCAAAAACAAAAAGGTGTCTCTCATTTGCAATTCTTTTTATCGTTTGTGTTAGGGAAAAAGAAATTAATAGCTTTAATTGTATTAGCTTCTTTGATAATTCAGGCTTTTGCGCTGGTGATTCCATTTGTAACAAGTTGGATGACTGACCACGTAATTGTTCCGAGAGATCCGAGTTATATGAATATGATAGGTTACAGCATTTTAGTATTGCTAATAAGTTATCAAGTATTTGCTTCGTTAAGAGGCTTTCTAATAGCGAAATTGCAAACGGCAATTGATATGTCTTTAATGCAAAGTTTTATAGAAAAACTACTAAGTCTTTCTTATAACTTTTTTGAGAATCGATCCATGGGAGAACTGTTATTTAGAGCAAATTCCAATGTATATATTAGACAAATATTATCTACTAAGGTAATTTCCTTTCTTATAGATGGAATTCTGCTTTTCACTTACTTATTCTTCATGTTTCGTTATTCGACTTTATTAGGACTCGTTGTGTTAGCAGTTGGGATTGTTATATTCGCCTTACTTGTCATGAGCACGACTGTTTCTAAGAAGTTAGCTGATAAAGAGGTTTCGGCTCAAGCTCAAGTTCAAAGGATTTTGTCTGAGAGTATTAATGGGATTAGTGATGTGAAGGTTATGGGATTGGAAAAGCAAGTGTATAAAGAATGGAAAGAACGCTTTGGTTCTCAACTTATTCATGCAGAGAAGAGATCTATATGGACGGCATTGATGAATACATTAGCAGGTTCTATTCAATTTATCTTACCGTTGTTTCTACTTTGGTTCAGTGGACAACAGGTGCTAGCTGGAAATATGACATTAGGAAGTGTACTCGGCTTTAACGCGTTAGCGATTTCGTTTATAACACCCATTATTTCCATTGGGAGTGGCTATGGTGAATTGATTTATATTAGCTCTTATATTCAGCGGATTTACGATGTAATGCATGCGAGATCGGAGAGAGAGGTAAATCAATTTTCAGGAATTAAGAAACTGAATGGTGATATTGAGTTTGACAACGTTTCTTATCGTCACAATTATTTCAGTGAAGATGCAATTCAGAATGTTTCATTTAAAATCAAAGCTGGTGAGAAGGTCGCAATTGTTGGGGCGTCCGGTTCTGGAAAAAGTACAATTGTAAAAATGCTTCTCGGACTATATACACCAACGAAGGGGAAAATCCGATTTGATGGGATTGAAAGTGAAAAGTTAAATTTGAAATTTTTAAGGAAATCAATAGGCGTTGTTTTCCAAGAAGCGAGATTGTTTAACAAAACGGTAGGAGAAAATATTATTGCACAAAGGAAAGGTGTACCTCCAAATGGAGTAATTGAGGCATCAAAGCAAGCGAATATATTAGAAGATATTATGATGCTACCATTAAATTTTCAAACGATGGTATCTGAATTTGGAGTTAACTTCTCTGGTGGGCAAAGGCAAAGGTTAATATTAGCTAGAGCATTGGTAACAAACCCATCTATTTTAATATTGGATGAAGCGACAAGTGCACTCGATACATTGTCTGAAAGAGTTATTGATGAGAATTTAACTGATATGTTATGTACAAGGATTGTCATTGCACATAGATTAAGCACGGTTAAGAATGCAGATAAGATTATTGTTATGGATAAGGGAGCAATTGTAGAGATAGGATCACATACAGAGCTACTTGAGAAGCAAGGATATTATTATCAATTGTCAAAAGCTCAGGAAGTAAAAGGAGGGATTAAAAGTGAAAGATTGGCTTAAATATCGAAACACAATAGCGAAAATAGGTGCTGGAATTACTGTGGGATTATTATTAAACCTTCCTATAGTTGGAGTTAGTACGATAAGCGCTGAAGAAATGAAACATAATCAAATTAAAGAAAATTCGTATGTGTTTACATTGAGGCAAGGTGAAAATACGGATGAGATGATAAAGGAAATTAGAGATAAATATCCCGATTTAAAGCTAGAAGTAATAAAAGAAATTAAGATGCTGAATATTGAAGGTGATAATTTAGAAAGAGTACAAGAAGCGAAGCAGCATGTATTAAAAAATTATAAAGGGATAATTGAAAAAGCAGGTAGAGAGGATGTAGTGGAATTAAAGCCGCCCACTATAGTAAAGAATCCTTCAAATAAAATAAAATACGCACCTTCACAATTAGAACAAGAAGAGGCCGATTATAGCAAATGGAAATGGGATGTCGATAAGGTAACAGAAAATGGGGAGAGCTATAAAATTGAACAAGGAAATCATAGTGTAAAGATTGGTGTTATTGATAGTGGGATTGATGTAAATCATCCTGCGTTAAAGGGAAATATAGTTAGTCAGGGGAAAATTTTAGTTCCGAATGTAGAATCAATTGAAGATAATATTGGTCATGGAACAATGATTGCGGGGTTAATAGCTGCTGATGGGAAAATAAAGGGGGTAGCGCCCAAAATTGGGATTGTACCATATAAAGTATTTCAAGGTAGTTCTGCAGATTCAAGTTGGATTATTAAAGCTATTGTAGAGGCTGCAAATGATGGTATGGATGTTATCAATTTAAGTTTAGGAACATACAAGTCCATTAAAGACCCAGAAGAAGGAGCTGTGTATTTAGCTTACAAAAGAGCAATAGAATATGCGAATAGTAAAGGGAGTTTGCTAGTGGCTTCCTCTGGAACAGAAGGATTCGATATTTCAAATCCTTTTCAATTAGCTAAGCAAAGAGGATATGAAAACGACTTGCAACTTCATATGCCTGGGGGGTTACCGGGGGTAGTCACTGTTGCGGGAACAAATAAAGAGGATCGATTATCTTATTACTCTAATTATGGAACAAATGTTGATATTGCTGCTCCATCAGGAGATTATGGATCTTTGTGGGAAAGTGAAAAAGTGGGAGATGAAACAGCTATGGTATTAACCACATATCCTACAAATCTTCCGCAATCTCAACTAAGTGAATGGTTAGGATTTGATAGAGGATATGAGCTGATGATTGGAACGAGTCTAGCAGTTCCTAAAGTATCTGCTACAGCTGCACTTGTAATTGCGGAATATAAAGAAAAGTTTAGGCTGAAGCCTAGTAATGGATTTGTTAAAACGAGGTTATATCAGGGGGCTAAACCGGCATTGGGTGACGGGAAAAAATACTTTGGAAAAGGCATTGTAAATGCGAAGGGTGCACTTGATTTTCGAAATACAAATTTTAAAAAATGGGAGAGATAGGGATGAATTTTAAAAAGTTTTTACTTATGATTGGCGGAATTGCTTTAGGAATGGCAGTTATTTACTTTATTAAACAGTAAAAGGGGATGTTATATATGGCATTTGAAATTCAAGGTTTAAATAAAACATTTGGTGAATATAAAGCTGTTGATGATTTAAATATACGTGTAGAAGAAGGTGGAATTTTAGGGATGCTGGGCCGGAATGGTGCTGGTAAGACGACAACAATTCGTATGATCTTAGATTTAATCAAACCGGATAGCGGCCAAATTCTATGGAATAATCGCCCTTTTTCAAAGAAAGACTTGTCTATCGGCTATTTACCAGAAGAGCGTGGATTATACCCGAAAATGAATGTAGTGGAGCAATTAGTGTATTTCGGCAAGTTAGAAGGAATGCCAGCAAATCTTGCAAAAAGGCATGCGTTACAGTGGCTAGAAAAATTAGAAATGACACCACATTTAAAGAAGAAAACAGAGGAATTGTCAAAGGGAAATCAACAAAAAATCCAATTGATTTCAGCGATATTGCATAATCCGGAATTCATAATACTAGATGAGCCATTTAGTGGATTGGATCCTGTAAATGCAGAGATGTTAAAAAATGTTGTACTTGAGTTAATCGCGCAAAGAAAAACGATTATCTTTTGTAGTCATCAAATGGACAGTGTAGAAACGTTCTGTGAGGAAATTTGTATTATGAAAAACGGTCAAATTGTATTATCGGGTGCCTTGTCAGATATTAAGAAAAGTTATCAATACAAATATATGACACTGCAAACGGAAGGGGATATTGAACCGATTCTTAAGAAGAAAAATTTCAATTTTGAAAAAGTTAATCGTACGTTCATGATTAAAGTTAATGATGGAGAGGATGCATTTTCGCTGCTTGAAGATATTAAAACTAAACAATATATCCGAGACGTTTCTATTAAAGAACCTTCTTTACATCAAATCTTTGTTGAAAAGGCGGGTGCATAAGTAATGAGGAATTTCTGGATTGTTTTAGGGCAAACGTACTGGGATCGTGTGAGGACGAAAATATTTATTGGGATGACATTATTATTAATAGGAGGAGGGATATTCTTATTCTCTTTTCCAACTTTAGTACAAAAGTTTTCTGGAGAGAAAGAAAAAGCAAAGGTTGTATTTATTTCTGAAGCACCTAATGTTACGGTGGATCAATCTAATCTTAGTAAAGCTCTTCCGGAATGGGATTGGTCTTTAGGAGATAAAACAAAATTAAATCAATATAAGCAAGAATTGTTAGATAAGAAAATCGAAGCGCTCTTTATATTAAAAGAGGGCGTGGGTGCTGAACCAGTATTAGATTACTTTATGAAGCTGGATAATCCTAAGTTGATTCAAAGTGCACAGGTATTTGTACAAAATCAGTATTTTCAAAGTGCGGTAGTTAAACAACAGTTATCAGAAGAGGCTGTGAAATCACTGACGATGAACGTGCAAGCGAAAAAACAAAACTTAAATAACGAAGAAACAAGTTCTTTCTTACTAGTATATTTATTAGTAGCGATTATGTACTTAGCGATCACTTCATATGGAAATGCTATCGCGACAGCAGTTGCGTCAGAGAAGGCCTCACGTGTTATGGAAGTGATGGTCACAAAAGTATCTCCTGTCCATATGGTTTTCGGGAAAATTTTAGGAGTCGGTCTTGCTAGCTTGACACAGTTATTTATTTTCTTCCTTAGTATGGCGCTATATATTAAATCTGGAATTTTTAAGGTGTCGGATTCGTTTTTTGGAGTGAATATTGATGTGAATTTGATTACAGGTGAGCATGCTGCATATTTCTTGTTATATTTTGTTCTCGGTTACTTCGTTTATGCGGCACTTTTCGCAGTGTTTGGTTCGATGGTAAGCAGGCCAGAAGAATTATCCGGAACAACGATGCCAATCACTCTTATATTGATGGGAAGCTTAGTGGTGGAGTTATTAGTAGTACTTGATAACCCTGAAGGGCTAGTATCAAGGGTAACATCATATGTACCGTTTACAGCTCCGATTAGTATGGTAGTTAGGATTATTAATGGATCGGTTGGGAATTTAGAAATTATTACATCTATGGTTGTATTATTGGCTAGCATCAGCTTAATTGCTATGTTTGCAGCGAAGGTCTATCCAAAAGGTGTATTAAGAAGTGGTAAGAGCCTTAAATTTAGTCAATTGTTAAAAAATAATTAATTGTAGGGGGGAATAAATAATGAGATTTTTTTCGAAAAGAAAACAAAAAATGATGGATAGTAGTGGCGAGAGAAGTGCGAAAAAAATAGTTGAGTTATCTGTGGAAGAGATGAGAGGAATTCAAGGAGCGTCTAGTGAATCGAACGATTATCTCTATGATTCCTATGTAATTAGGAATCAAAGTTCCTTAGCTTTAAATAAGAGGTTTCTTCCTTAATAGTAATCATAAAAGAGTAGTTAGGCATAGTGAAGAGTCACTATACCTAAACTGCTCTTTTTATTTTGGGATTGAAAAGAGATAAATTTAATGTTGTTATATATAAAATTAAAAGTTACTATTAGTACGTGGTAATAAAAAATGAGTTTAATATTTTCTTTCAATATTATTCAAATTTCGGTTTTAAGTTGTAAATCTCATTAATACATATAAATTAATAATATTTTGGAATGGGTGTCTGTGATAGCATTCTCCTTTTACCAAACTTATTGTACAATAGAAACAAGGGGGAGATTAGTTTGAAGGCAAGTCTTTTACAAGAACAAAGCTTACGTTTGGCAATGACACAAGAGTTAAGGCAAGCGATTACAATGCTCCAGTATAATGTACAAGAATTATCGGAGTTTTTGTATGAGCAATCGTTAGAGAATCCCCTTATTGAGTTAGGTGGTTTTGAGAGGGAGAAGAAAAAGAGCTCTAACAACAGTAAAAGTACCAGCAAACAAGTCGAGAATCAGATGGAAATCTACAGTGTGGATTCTACAACGATTCAGCAACATTTATTAAATCAAATACAGTATTATAAAATAGAGGAAGAAGAGCGAAAAGTAGCTTCTTTCATTATTATGAACATGGATGGAAATGGGTATTTACAAGAAACGAATGAAGAGTTAGCAAATCTTCTTTCCGTACCACTTCATGTAGTCGACCGCTCTGTAGAGCTTGTCCAATCACTGGAGCCAGCAGGGGTAGGGGCGCGTAATATTCAGGAATGTCTAACCTTACAATTGAAGCGCTTACAAAGGCGGAATGGATTGGCAGAAGAGGTTGTAGAAGATCATTTCGCTTATTTCGTGAAGAAAGATTGGAGAAAGCTTGTTCAAGTGTTGAAGTGTAGTAATGAGGAATTGCAATCGGCGGTGAACTGTATTACGTCATTACAGCCGAAACCAGGTCTTGCGTTTTCTTCTGATAAACCACTTTATATTGTGCCTGATATGGCAGTGAAAAAAGATGGCGATCGTCTCGTTTTACAAATGAATGAGAGAAATATGCCGAGAATTGAAATTCATTCTGAATATAGTGCGCTTCTTAATAATAGTGAAAGTGAAGTAGCATCTTACGTTTCAGAAAAGTATCAGCATGTGCAGTGGATTATGCGTAGTTTGAAACAGAGAAAACAAACGCTTTTGCAAGTAATGACCATTATTATGGAAAAACAACGTGATTTCTTCTGGAAAGGTCCGGAGTATTTAAAGCCACTTGCTTTAAAAGAAGTAGCAGAAGAGTTAAGCGTCCATGAATCGACAATTAGTCGGGCAACGCGAAATAAATATGTGCAAACACCACACGGTTTATTTGAGATGAAATCGTTCTTTAGTAATGCCGTTTCGACTACTGAAGATGAAGCAGTTTCTACAAAGCGTGTAAAACAATTTATTCAAACGCTTGTTGAGGCAGAGAATAAGAAAAAGCCACTTTCAGATCAAAAGATTTCAAAATTATTAGAAGAAGAGCATGAAATCGTTATTTCTCGAAGAACAGTGGCGAAGTATAGAGAGCAAATGCACATTCCAGCGTCGTCATTACGAAAAACAATCGGATAGGTGAGGAAGATGAAAGTTGTACTGTATACAAAAAATGATTGTGGCCTTTGCGTGAAGGCGAAACAAGTTTTACAGGAAGTACAATGTGAATATTCTTTTCAAATCGAGGAAATAGATATATATGAAGATAATGACCTTTTAGAAAAATATCATCTAATGATTCCGGTTGTAGAAATAGACGGAAAACAAGTAGAATATGGTAACATTCACAAAGGTGTCATAATAAACTATATAAAGAATGCAGTTAAGAGTTGAATAAGTTTCTATCTCCTGTTACAATAATACACGTAGCAGGGATTATTTTTTTAACCTATGTGGGACACAAAATGTCACTACGGGACGTAAAGTGACCATGGAGGAAAAATGAACCGATGTAGTGAGGAGAAAAGATATGCGCTCATGGATTCAGAACACAAAAAAATTATTACCTGATCTGCTACCTGTTATGCAAACGAGAATGCAAATTCTTCAATACATTAGGCTCATGCAGCCGATTGGAAGAAGAAACTTATCAGCAAGTCTCGGTATGACAGAACGAGTATTGCGAAGTGAAGTTCAAGTTTTGAAAGAACAAAACTTAGTTCACGTCGCTTCTTCTGGAATGACATTGACAGAAGAAGGAACAGCTTTAGTTCTTGCTTTGGAAGACTTTATGAAAGAAATTTCCGGGTTAAAGGTTTTAGAAAAGCAACTTAAGGAAACATTAGACTTGGATGAAGTTTTCGTTGTCCCTGGTGATAGTGATGAATCGCCTTGGGTCAAACTGGAGATGGGCCGTGCTTGTGTGACTTGTATAAAAGACCGTCTGACAGCGAATAATATCGTTGCTGTGGCTGGAGGAACTACGCTAGCTGCTGTTGCGGACATGATGCAGCTTGATTGCAAAGATTTACATATGCTATTTGTCCCAGCACGTGGTGGAATTGGAGAAGGCGTCGAGTTAGAAGCCAATACTATTTGTGCCAAGATGGCGCAAAATACGATGAGTAATTATCGCTTATTGTATGTTCCAGACCATGTTAGCAGCGAAGCATATGCGTCTATTGTGACAGAGCCTTCCGTGAAAGAAGTTCTTGAGTTGATTCGATCTTCCAATATCGTCATTCATGGAATAGGTGATGCGTTAACAATGGCACGTCGCAGAAATACTTCAGAAGCAGATTGGTTAAAGATTCAGGCAAGCGAAGCAGTTGGCGAAGCTTTCGGTTACTACTTTAATGAACAAGGAAATGTTGTTCATAAAGTAAGAACAGTTGGTATGCAACTTGAGGATTTACAAAATGTATCTCACGTTGTTGCAGTCGCTGGAGGTTCTTCAAAGGCAAAGGCAATACAGGCTGTAATTAAACAAGGGCACACTTCAATTCTAATTACAGATGAAGGTGCAGCAAAACAGTTAACAAAGGGTATTACCCTTTAATATAATCCCCCAAGGAGGAAATTCAAATGACTAAAATTGGTATTAATGGATTTGGACGTATCGGACGTAACGTATTCCGCGCAGCTCTTAACAACTCTGAGGTAGAAGTAGTAGCAATCAACGACTTAACAGATGCTAAAACATTAGCTCACCTTTTAAAATATGACACAGTTCACGGAACTTTAAATGCAGAAGTATCTGCTAACGAAAACAGCATCGTTGTTAACGGTAAAGAAATTAAAGTTATCGCTGAGCGTGACCCAGCTCAATTACCATGGAGCGACTACGGAGTAGAAGTAGTAGTAGAATCTACTGGCCGTTTCACTAAAAAATCAGACGCTGAAAAACACTTAGGTGGATCAGTTAAGAAAGTTATCATCTCAGCTCCAGCTTCTGACGAAGATATCACTGTAGTTATGGGTGTTAACCACGAACAATACGATGCAGCTAACCACAACGTAGTATCTAACGCTTCTTGTACTACAAACTGTTTAGCTCCATTCGCTAAAGTATTAAACGAAAAATTCGGCGTAAAACGCGGAATGATGACAACAATTCACTCTTACACTAACGACCAACAAATCTTAGACTTACCACACAAAGATTTACGTCGTGCTCGTGCAGCAGCTGAAAACATGATCCCAACATCTACTGGTGCAGCTAAAGCTGTAGCATTAGTATTACCAGAACTTAAAGGTAAATTAAACGGTGGCGCTGTACGTGTTCCAACTGCTAACGTTTCTCTAGTTGACCTAGTTGTTGAACTTGACAAAGAAGTAACAGTTGAAGAAGTAAATGCAGCATTCAAAGCAGCAGCTGAAGGCGAATTAAAAGGTATCCTTGGATACAGCGAAGAGCCATTAGTATCTATCGACTATAACGGATGTACAGCTTCTTCTACAATCGATGCATTATCTACAATGGTAATGGAAGGTAACATGGTTAAAGTACTTTCTTGGTACGATAACGAAACTGGTTACTCTAACCGCGTAGTAGACCTAGCAGCTTACATGACTTCTAAAGGTCTTTAATTCTTAATTATATAAGTTATCAATGACAAAACGAGGGAGAGGGTTTGTTCCCTCTCTCTCTTCTTTCGTTTTAAAAGCAAATGTGTTAAGCTTTTGAGTGGGTTTTGTCAATCCTAACTAGTAGTCGGAGGGAAATCCAATGAACAAAAAATCAATTCGTGACGTAGATTTAAAAGGTAAGCGTGTATTTTGCCGCGTTGACTTCAACGTACCTATGAAAGAAGGCAAAATTACAGATGAAACTCGTATCCGTGCAGCTCTTCCTACAATTCAATATTTAGTAGAGCAAGGTGCGAAAGTTATTTTAGCAAGCCACTTAGGCCGTCCAAAAGGTCAAGTAGTAGAAGAAATGCGTTTAACTCCAGTAGCAGCACGTTTAGGCGAGCTTCTTGGTAAAGACGTTAAAAAAGCAGACGAAGCATTCGGACCAGTTGCACAAGAAATGGTTGCAGCAATGAACGAAGGCGACGTATTAGTTCTTGAAAACGTACGTTTCTATGCGGGCGAAGAAAAGAACGATGCAGAACTTGCGAAAGAATTTGCAGCTCTTGCTGACATCTTCGTAAACGATGCATTCGGTGCAGCTCACCGTGCTCATGCTTCTACAGCAGGAATCGCAGACTACCTACCAGCAGTATCTGGTCTATTAATGGAAAAAGAGTTAGAAGTATTAGGTAAAGCACTTTCTAACCCAGAACGTCCATTCACAGCTATCATCGGTGGGGCGAAAGTAAAAGATAAAATCGGTGTAATTCGTCATCTATTAGACAAAGTAGATAACTTAATCATCGGTGGCGGACTTGCTTACACATTCGTTAAAGCTTTAGGTCATGAAATTGGTCTATCTCTATGTGAAGACGACAAGATTGAACTAGCAAAAGAATTTATGCAACTTGCAAAAGAAAAAGGCGTAAACTTCTACATGCCAGTTGATGTTGTAATCACTGAGGAATTCTCTGAAACTGCAACAACTAAAATCGTTGGTATCGACTCTATCCCTTCTAACTGGGAAGGCGTGGACATCGGTCCTAAAACACGTGAAATTTATGCAGATGTAATTAAAAACTCTAAGCTTGTTGTATGGAATGGACCAATGGGTGTATTCGAAATGACTCCATTCTCACAAGGTACAAAAGCAGTAGGACAAGCATTAGCAGATGCAGAAGGTACATACTCTGTTATCGGCGGTGGTGACTCTGCAGCAGCTGTTGAAAAATTCGGTATGGCTGATAAAATGAGCCACATTTCTACTGGCGGCGGTGCGTCATTAGAATTCATGGAAGGTAAAGAGCTTCCAGGTGTAGTTTGTCTTAACGACAAATAAGTAGCAGCCAAAGAAAAAGGACGGTGCAAAGCATGCGTAAACCAATTATCGCAGGTAACTGGAAAATGAATAAAACTCTATCTGAAGCAGTTAGCTTCGTAGAGGAAGTTAAAGGTCAAATCCCAGCAGCTTCAGCTGTTGATGCAGTAGTTTGCTCTCCAGCTCTATTCTTAGAGCGCCTTGTAGCAGCGACTGAAGGAACTGATTTACAAGTAGGTGCACAAAACATGCACTTCGAAAAAAATGGTGCATTCACTGGCGAAATTAGCCCAGTAGCACTTAGCGACTTAAAAGTAGGCTACGTAGTACTTGGCCACTCTGAGCGTCGTGAAATGTTTGCTGAAACAGATGAGTCAGTAAACAAAAAGACTATCGCAGCATTTGAACATGGTTTAACACCAATCGTATGTTGTGGTGAGACTTTAGAAGAGCGCGAAAGTGGAAAAACATTTGATCTAGTAGCAGGTCAAGTGACAAAAGCACTTGCAGGTTTAACAGAAGAGCAAGTTAAAGCAACTGTTATCGCTTATGAGCCAATCTGGGCTATCGGTACAGGTAAATCTTCTTCTTCTGCAGATGCAAACGAAGTATGTGCGCACATCCGTAAAGTTGTTGCAGAAGCTGTTTCTCCAGCTGCTGCAGAAGCTGTTCGTATTCAATACGGCGGTAGCGTAAAACCAGAAAACATTAAAGAGTACATGGCACAATCTGACATCGACGGCGCTTTAGTTGGCGGTGCTAGCTTAGAGCCTGCTTCGTTCTTAGGTCTTCTGGAGGCGGTAAAATGAGAAAGCCAACAGCTCTAATTATTCTTGACGGTTTCGGACTTCGTGAAGAAACTTACGGGAATGCTGTAGCACAAGCTAAGAAACCTAATTTTGATGGTTACTGGAACAAGTTCCCTCACACAACGCTTACAGCTTGTGGCGAGGCAGTAGGTCTTCCAGAAGGTCAAATGGGTAACTCTGAGGTTGGTCACTTAAATATCGGTGCTGGCCGCATTGTATATCAAAGCTTAACACGCGTAAACGTTGCAATTCGTGAAGGTGAGTTCGATAAGAACGAAACGTTCCAAAGTGCAATTAAAAGCGTAAAAGAAAAAGGTACTGCACTTCATTTATTCGGTTTACTTTCTGACGGTGGTGTGCACAGTCACATGAACCACATGTTTGCTCTTCTTCGCTTAGCAGCTAAAGAAGGTGTTGAGAAAGTATACATTCATGCATTCTTAGATGGCCGCGATGTTGGACCAAAAACAGCACAAAGCTATATTGATGCAACAAATGAAGTAATTAAAGAAACAGGAGTAGGACAATTCGCGACTATCTCTGGTCGTTATTACTCCATGGACCGTGACAAGCGTTGGGATCGCGTAGAAAAATGTTACCGTGCTATGGTGAATGGTGAAGGACCTACTTATAAATCAGCGGAAGAGTGTGTAGAAGACTCTTATGCAAATGGTATCTATGATGAATTCGTATTGCCGTCTGTAATTGTTAACGAAGATAACACGCCAGTTGCAACAATCAATGATGATGATGCAGTTATCTTCTATAACTTCCGTCCAGACCGTGCAATTCAAATTGCTCGTGTATTTACAAACGAAGACTTCCGTGAGTTCGATCGTGGTGAAAAAGTACCTCACATTCCAGAATTCGTATGTATGACACACTTTAGTGAAACAGTAGATGGTTACGTGGCATTCAAGCCAATGAACCTTGATAACACTTTAGGTGAAGTTGTTGCGCAAGCGGGATTAAAGCAACTTCGCATCGCGGAAACTGAAAAGTATCCGCACGTTACATTCTTCTTTAGCGGTGGTCGTGAGGCTGAATTCCCAGGAGAAGAGCGTATCTTAATTAACTCACCGAAGGTTGCAACGTATGACTTGAAACCTGAAATGAGCATTTACGAAGTAACGGACGCTTTAGTAAATGAAATCGAAAATGATAAACATGATGTTATCATTCTTAACTTTGCGAACTGTGATATGGTTGGCCATTCTGGGATGATGGAACCAACAATTAAAGCAGTAGAAGCAACTGACGAATGTTTAGGAAAAGTTGTAGAAGCGATTCTTGCAAAAGATGGTGTAGCACTTATTACTGCTGACCATGGTAATGCTGACGAAGAATTAACTTCTGACGGAGAGCCAATGACAGCTCATACAACTAACCCGGTTCCTTTCATCGTTACTAAGAACGACGTAGAATTACGTGAAGGTGGTATCTTAGGTGATATCGCTCCAACTATGCTTACACTTCTTGGTGTTGAGCAACCGAAAGAAATGACAGGTAAAACAATTATTAAATAATTTGCTTATATAAAAAGGAGAGAATTTATTATGTCAACAATTATTGATGTTTATGCTCGCGAAGTCCTTGACTCTCGTGGTAACCCAACTGTAGAAGTAGAAGTTTACACAGAAAGCGGCGCTTTCGGACGCGCTATCGTACCAAGTGGTGCATCTACTGGTGAACACGAAGCAGTAGAATTACGTGACGGTGACAAATCTCGTTACCTTGGTAAAGGTGTTGTTAACGCAGTAAACAACGTTAACGAAATTATCGCTCCAGAAATCGTTGGTTTCGACGTAACTGACCAAGCTGGTATCGACCGTGCTATGATCGAATTAGATGGCACTCCAAACAAAGGTAAACTAGGCGCTAACGCTATCCTTGGTGTATCTATGGCAGTAGCTCACGCAGCAGCTGATTTCGTAGGTCTTCCATTATACCGTTACCTTGGTGGATTCAATGCAAAACAATTACCAACTCCAATGATGAACATCATCAACGGTGGTTCTCACGCTGATAACAACGTAGACTTCCAAGAGTTCATGATCTTACCAGTTGGTGCTCCAACATTCAAAGAATCAATCCGTATGGGTGCTGAAGTATTCCATGCACTTAAAGCTGTATTACATGACAAAGGTCTTAACACTGCAGTAGGTGACGAAGGTGGATTCGCTCCAAACCTTGGTTCTAACCGTGAAGCATTAGAAGTAATCATCGAAGCTATCGAAAAAGCTGGTTACAAAGCTGGCGAGAACGTATTCTTAGGAATGGACGTTGCTTCTTCTGAGTTCTACAACAAAGAAACTGGTAAATATGACCTTGCAGGCGAAGGCCGTACTGGCTTAACTTCTGCAGAAATGGTTGATTTCTACGAAGAGCTTTGCAAAGACTTCCCAATCATCTCTATCGAAGATGGTTTAGACGAAAACGACTGGGATGGTCACAAATTATTAACTGAGCGTCTTGGAAGCAAAGTACAATTAGTTGGTGACGACTTATTCGTAACTAACACTCAAAAACTTGCTGAAGGTATCGAAAAAGGTATCTCTAACTCAATCTTAATTAAAGTTAACCAAATCGGTACTTTAACTGAGACTTTCGAAGCTATCGAAATGGCTAAACGTGCTGGTTACACAGCAGTTGTATCTCACCGTTCTGGTGAAACTGAAGATGCTACAATCGCTGACATCGCAGTTGCAACTAACGCTGGCCAAATCAAAACTGGTTCTATGAGCCGTACTGACCGTATTGCTAAGTACAACCAATTATTACGCATCGAAGACGAACTAGGCGAAATCGCTGTTTACGATGGTATCAAATCTTTCTACAACATCAAACGATAATTGTAGAAAATAACGACAGACCGTGAGAAATCACGGTCTGTTTTTTTATGCTAAAATTGCTCACCCGTCATAAGTGACATGAAATGTTTAAAGAAACGATTATAATCAAAATCAATTGCGATTTGATGACTCGGCCAATCCATAAATGGTTTAGAATTTCCTAAAGAACGAAATTCCCCTATGCTTGCTCCTTGTGCATAAGATTCGGTCATGACAACGATAGGTGATTTGTGATACGTAAACATAGAGTTATCAAGTAAAGCGAGTATTGGCATTGTGTCATGGAAGGGGCTACCCTTTAAATGTGGTAGAGCATTTTTATAATAGCCGTAGTAATAATGATCGAATAACGGTTTGACGAGTGGGGCTTTTCCTTTTGCTTCAATATATTCAGCCATTTCTGGTGTAATGATGGAATATTGGGTGACGTTTAATGGATAGATGTACATGTTAGGTGAGGATTGAAGGACTATATTAGCGGCAGCAGGATCGCCATAAAAGTTTGCTTCAGAAATAGGGGTAACATTACCAGGATGTAAAAAGGCACCGCCCATTACGTAGTAAGATTTAATTTGTTTCATTAACTGTTTGCACATGATAAATAAAATTGCTAGAGAGGTAAGTCTTCCTAAACTTACAATGATTAATTCATCTTTATACTGTTCAATAAGAGGAATCACTTCAAAGAAATTCTCCATTTCTCCGTTAGTCACATTCCCATTTGGAATAATTGGCCCAAGCCCTTGTTTCCCGTGTACTTCTGTAAAAAAAGCAGGCGGGGCACCAGTAAGAGGGCGTTCTGAACCACCGAATATCTTAATATTTCTATTCCTTGTTTCATTCTTAAGAAAATGAGCATTTTGTACGGCTATCTCTTTTGGAACATTGCCGTAATCAGCAACAATACCGATGATTTCTATTTCATCGATAAAGAATGCTAAGAGGAGAGCCATCGTATCATCAATGCCAGGATCACAAAAAATAAGAACTTTTTTGGGCATATGTTCACCACCTATCTTGTTTATCCCACTTTAATGGGCAGTAAGACCCCCACCTCAAAATTCAGCGAAAGCAAGGAATTTAGGTGGGGTCGGGCTGCCCATAAAAGTCCGATTGGTGAGGGCTAATAATCAGTGGGGTTAAAGAACCCCCCACTGATTAAAGTTTCACTTTATATATATGTAAGCTTAAAGGTAAAAAGATTATTTTATTGAAATAACAACCTTTAAAATTCAGAAAATAAAAACTTCTTATATTAGGTCAAGGTTTTTGACTTAATTTCCTCTTGGAAATGTAGTCATATCAAGGTTGTAAGCGTATAACATAGGTGTTTTTTGATGTCAAGTTGATAAATTGCAGCTTTTTACAATTTATACTATGATAAAGATATTAACAGAAGATCGTATAAACAAGAGGGATGATGAACATGAAATTTACAAAGATTCTTGTCCAAATTGCTGCTCTTTACGTTTTTTATATGGTTGGAACTTGGGTACAAGAAATGTTAAATATTCCAATCCCAGGAAGTTTGATTGGAATGTTCCTCTTACTTGTTTTACTTAGCCTAAAAGTTCTTCCAGTGAAATGGTTCGATTTAGGAGCAGAAACACTCGTTGCTATTATGCCGTTTTTATTAATTCCGCCAACGCTTGGCCTAATGAATTACGGTGCTTTTTTTATGAGTAAAGGAATTTCTCTTTTCATTACAGTTGTAGCGAGTACATTTTTAATCATTATTGTCGCAGGACATACAGGACAATATCTTGCGAATAGAAAGGAAAGAGAGTCGCGATGAGTCAAATATTAATCGGGATCGGTTGGGTTCTTTTTACGGTGCTATTATATCAATTATCTAAAAAAATCTATAAATTATTTCCAACACCATTCACCATTCCAATGCTTGTAGCAACAGGATTAATGGCTTTCCTATTTATCGTGCTTGATATACCGTATCAACATTATATGGAAAGTGGTGGTGGCTGGATTGCAAAGCTACTTGGACCCGGTGTTGTAGCATTTGCAATTCCTCTTTATAAACAACGCCACGTTCTTCAAAAATATGTTGTACCGATTGCCGGCGGGGTACTAGTAGGTACAACAGTTGCCATTGCAAGTGACTTTGCTATTGCGTCACTTATGGGAACAGATAAAAGCTTAATTTTATCTTCTTTACCAAAATCAGTGACAATGCCAGTTGCGATGAGTGTTTCAGAGCAAGTTGGTGGTGTACCGTCATTAACAGCAGCTTTCGTTGTTATTGCAGGTATTACTGGAACGATTACCGGCCCGCTTTTATTAAAATGGAGCCGTGTTACAAACTCAGTTGGTAAAGGGATCGGATTTGGATGTGCTTCTCATATTATGGGTGTGATGAGAGCGATGAAAAATAATGAACATGAAGGTGTTATTGGATCGGTAACAATGACATTAACAGCGATTTTGACATGTTTGCTCGGGCCGTTATTTGCAATGATGTTCATGTAGTAGAAGAAAAGCGAGAGCAACCTTATAGCTCTCGCTTTTCTATAGAATTTATGCTACAGTTACAATAACTGAATTTTTGTAGGAGGTACGCCAAGTGCATACGTTATTATCCGTTTTACTTATTATTGTATCGATTTTAATGATTGTTATGGTACTTATGCAGTCTAGTAATAGCTCAGGCCTTTCAGGTGCAATTTCAGGCGGTGCAGAGCAATTATTTGGTAAGCAAAAAGCACGTGGAATTGAAGCGGTATTAAACCGTATTACAATTGTTTTAGCTGTATTGTTCTTCGCATTAACAATTGGTGTTACGTACTTAAACTTATAGAATTGAAAGAAGAAGCGTTAGTAGGATGTACTAATGGTTCTTCTTTTTTTGTTTTGCCATTTGAAAGATGTTTCTAATTAGATTATAGAAATATAAATATGGTACACTAGATATAGAAAGAATACGACTAGATTACAGAAGAGAAAGAGGAGAAGTACATGATGAAATTAGCATCTCCGAAACCATTTACATTTGAGGGTGGAGACCGCGCTGTTTTATTACTACATGGATTCACAGGAAACTCAGCTGATGTACGCATGTTAGGGCGTTTCTTAGAAAAGAAAGGCTACACTTGTCATGCGCCAATTTATAAAGGGCACGGTGTACCACCAGAAGAACTTGTTCATACAGGTCCTGAAGATTGGTGGCAAGATGTAACGGAGGCATATCAGCTTTTAAAAGATAAAGGTTTTGAGAAAATTGCTGTCGTTGGATTGTCACTTGGCGGCGTATTTTCTCTAAAATTAGGTTATACAGTACCGGTTTTAGGTGTAGTGCCAATGTGTGCACCGATGTATATTAAGAGTGAAGAAACGATGTACCAAGGTATATTGGCATATGCCCGCGAATATAAAAAGCGTGAGCAAAAATCACCAGAGCAAATCGAACAAGAAATGTTGGAATTCCAAAAGACACCGATGAATACATTAAAAGCATTACAACAATTAATTGCTGACGTACGTAACAATGTGGACATGATTTATGCACCAACATTTGTTGTACAAGCGCGTCATGATGAAATGATTAATACAGATAGTGCGAACATTATTTATAACGGTGTAGAATCAACGTTAAAAGACATTAAATGGTATGAAGACTCTACGCATGTCATTACACTTGATAAGCAGCGTGACGAGCTACATGAGGATGTATATAACTTCTTGGAGCAACTAGATTGGTAAGATCTAGTTGCCTCTTTTTTTCATAAGGAATTTTTTGTGAAAACTGTAAAAATCATAAGGGGAGTATTGAAGTTTCGCTTTATACATCCCCTATCTTTCGGATACACTAAATAATATAAGGTTTTAAAGGAGGTATTTTTGCTTGGAAGAAATCATACAAGAACATATTGATAAGTTGTTATTATTTATGAGAGAAGAAGCGTATAAACCGCTAACGATACAAGAGTTAGAAGAGGCATTTGGGATTGAAGGTTCTGAGGGCTTTAAAGATTTCGTAAAGGCACTTGTAACGATGGAAGAAAAGGGACTTGTTATTCGTACTCGTAGCAACCGTTACGGTCTTCCTGAAAAGATGAATTTAATACGTGGTAAGTTAATTGGACATGCACGTGGCTTTGCGTTTGTTGTACCAGACGAGAAGAAAACAGGAGACGACGATCTTTTCATTCCGCCTACAGAATTAAACGGTGCGCTTCATGGTGATACAGTATTAGCACGCCTTAGTTCTCAATCGAGTGGTTCGCGTCAAGAAGGTTCCATTGTACGCATTTTAGAACGCGGAACGAAAGAACTAGTTGGTACATATACAGAATCGAAAAACTTTGGATTTGTTATACCTGACAATAAGCGCTGGACGAGTGACATTTTCGTATTGAAAAGCGCATCAATGGGCGCTGTAGAAGGTCATAAAGTAGTTGTGAAAATTACGAGCTATCCAGAGAATCGTTTAAGTGCAGAAGGTGAAGTTATTCAAATTCTAGGTCATAAAAATGACCCAGGAGTAGATATTTTATCTGTTATTCATAAACATCATTTACCTTTAGCATTCCCAGAGGAAGTGATGGAACACGCAAACAGTGTACCAGAAACGATTTCAGAGGAAGATTTAAAAGATCGCCGTGACCTACGTGACCAAATGATCGTAACGATTGACGGTGCAGACGCGAAAGATTTAGATGACGCTGTTACAGTAACGAAGCTTGAGAACGGTAACTATAAGCTTGGCGTTCACATTGCGGATGTAAGCCATTACGTTCAAGAAGGTTCTCCAATTGATGTAGAAGCAGCAGAAAGAGCGACGAGTGTGTATCTTGTTGACCGTGTAATCCCGATGATTCCGCATCGTCTATCTAACGGTATTTGTTCATTAAATCCGAAAGTAGACCGTCTGACGTTATCTTGTGAAATGGAAATCAACAATTTAGGTGACGTTGTAAAGCACGAGATTTTCCAAAGTGTAATTAAAACGACAGAGCGTATGACGTATGCTGACGTAAGAAGCATTTTAGAAGATGAGGACGAAGAATTAATTAAACGCTATGAGCCGCTCGTACCGATGTTTAAAGAGATGGGCCAATTGGCACAAATTTTACGTGAAAAACGTATGCGCCGCGGGGCAATCGACTTTGACTTTAAAGAAGCGAAAGTATTAGTAGATGAAGAAGGAAAACCGACAGACGTTGTTATGCGTGATCGTTCTGTATCAGAGAAGTTAATTGAAGAATTTATGCTTGTCGCGAACGAAACAGTAGCAGAGCACTTCCACTGGATGAACGTACCATTCATGTACCGTGTCCATGAAGATCCGAAAGAAGATAAGCTAGAGCGTTTCTTTGAGTTTGTAACGAACTTTGGATATGCGGTAAAAGGACGTGCAAATGAAGTACATCCTCGTGCGCTGCAACAAATTCTTGAAATGGTTCAAGGGCAGCCAGAAGAAGTAGTCATTTCGACAGTAATGCTTCGTTCTATGAAGCAAGCACGTTACGATGCAGAAAGTTTAGGTCACTTTGGTTTATCAACTGAGTTCTACACACATTTCACATCACCAATTCGTCGTTACCCAGATACGATTGTTCATAGATTAATTCGTGAATATATCATTAACGGTAAAGTCGATAATGAAACGCAAGCAAAATGGCGTGAAAAATTACCTGAGATTGCAGATCATTCTTCTAATATGGAACGCCGTGCAGTTGAAGCAGAACGTGAAACAGACGAAATGAAAAAAGCAGAGTATATGGTCGATAAGATTGGTGAAGAGTATGATGGTATGATTAGCTCTGTAACAAACTTCGGTTTATTCGTAGAGCTTCCAAATACAATTGAAGGTCTTGTACACGTTAGTTACTTAACGGATGATTACTATCGTTATGATGAGCAGCACTTCGCAATGATCGGCGAACGTACAGGTAACGTATTCCGCATTGGTGACGAAATTACAATTCGCGTTATTAACGTAAACAAAGACGAGCGTGCAATTGACTTTGAAATCGTTGGTATGAAAGGTACGCCTCGTCGTAAGTTCAAAGACCGCCCAGTCGTTATCGAACAGCCAAGAACAGGCAGAAAGAAACGCGGCGGACGTAGCGAACGCAGTAATGAGCGCGGCGGAGAACGTGGCACAGGAAGAAAATTTGATCGTGGTGGCAAAGGTAAAGGAAGAGGATCTGCATCCGCGTCCGCTAGCCAACCAGGGAAAAAAGATGGTAACGGCAAGAAGAAAAAAGCATTCTTCGAAAACGTACCAGGATTCAAGAAGAAGAAGAAAAAGCGTAAGTAAGAAAAGGATGGCTTCGCTTTGATAAAAAGCGGGGCTTTTTCTTTTTTCTTAGTGGCTGGAGAACGAGCTACTTTCGCTTTTTATGAAATCCAGCTACAGTGGCTAGAATGTTCGGCGGCTTCGCTTCTTCCCGAGAGGCAAAGAGCGCCTCAAGGTCAGAAGCTCCATCCACCTCACATTCTGAATGAGCCACTTTCGCTTTTTATCGGAATCCAGCTACAGTGGCTAGAATGTTCGGTGGCTTCGCTTCTTCCCGAGAGGCAAAGAGCGCCTCAAGGTCAGAAGCTCCATCCACCTCACATTCTGAGCGAGCCACTTTCGCTTTTTGTATAATCCAGCTACAGTGGCTAGAATGATTGGCGGCTTCGCTTCTTCCCGAGAGGCAAAGAGCGCCTCAAGGTCAGAAGCTCCATCCACCTCACATTCTGAGCGAGCCACTTTCGCTTTTTGTATAATCCAGCTACAGTGGCTAGAATGTTCGGCGGCTTCGCTTCTTCTCTAGAGGCAAAGAACGCCTCAAGGTCAGAAGCTCCATCCACCTCACATTCTGAGCGAGCCACTTTCGCTTTTTAGTAACATTTGTTACAATAGTAAAAATAGAGGAGGGACGTTATATGCCAAAAGGTTCAGGTAAGGTTATTGCACAAAATAAAAAAGCATTTCATGATTATTTCATCGAAGAAACATACGAAGCAGGGCTTGTCCTTCAAGGAACGGAAATTAAGTCGATTCGCGCTGGACGCGTGAACTTGAAAGATGCGTTTGCACGTGTACATAATGGTGAAGTATGGGTTCATAATATGCATATTAGTACGTACGAACAAGGAAATCGTTTCAACCACGATCCGCTTCGCACGAGAAAGTTACTTCTTCATAAAAAAGAAATTGAGAAGTTAGCGGGTGCTTCAAAAGAGACAGGATATGCACTAGTTCCAGTTAGAATCTATTTGAAAAATGGATTTGCGAAAATGGCACTTGGTTTAGCAAAAGGTAAGAAACAATACGATAAACGTCACGATTTAAAAGAGAAAGAAGCTAAACGTGAAATTGCACGCGCGTTCCGTGATCGCCAAAAGATGTAATACAGATATTTACATTTGTAAAACGGCGCGCGTATGTTATAATAACTTATGTAAGATTGTTGCACATTGAAAAACAGCTCTTAGTAGCTATCACGAAATTTTCTTCGTATGCTCCATTTTTATCATGGGGACGTTACGGATTCGACAGGGATAGTTCGAGCTTAGGTTGCGAGTCGAGGGGATCGGCCTCGTTAAAACGTCAAAGCCTATAATTGGCAAACAAAACAATCTTTCTTTAGCTGCTTAATTGCACTAAAGGTTCCTCCCTCCATCGTCCATGTGGTAGGGTAAGGGACTCAAACTAAGTGGACTACGCCGGAGTTCGCCGTCTGAGGACAAAGGAAGAGAATAACCAGACTAGCAACTTGGAAGCCTGTCGATAGGCTGAAGAGTTTGCGAAATGCTAATATATCGACTACACTCGTAGAAGCTTAAGTGCCGATATTTTTGGACGTGGGTTCGACTCCCACCGTCTCCACCAATACATATTTGGTGGTTTTTTATTTTTGTATGATATGAACCATAATCTTGCCAGGTTGGTGAGGTTATGGTTCTTTTTGTTTGCGGCAAATTTATGATTCCAAAAATAAAGGGAGTATCTCTTGTTAAGTAAGAGATACTCCCTTTATTTGTTTTAATAATTATTTTACACCTAATTTTTCTTTTGTTTTTGCAGGTAAATCTGATTTTTGTACTTCTTCATAAGATTTAACCTCTGTGTTTGGTATATCTGTTTTCTTTTCGTCCTCTTGTTTAATGTAAAGGCGTAAAAATGCATTTTCTTTCATTTTTTCATTATTTGGTTTTTCGCTAGTGAAAGTAACTTTCTTTTCGTCTCCATCTTCATTATAAGTAGGTAAAGAATAGACGCGTCTATTATCTTTAATCTCACCTTCACCTTGAATTTGAACGTAGTATTCTTCTGTGCCGATTTTGCTTGGGGAAGATACATCACATCCAACCGCAAAGCTAGCGAATAAGGCGAAAGTAGCGCATGAAGCAAGTAATTTTTTCATATGAAAACTCCTCTATAAGTTATTTGTGTATTTAAATTGGACTAACTAGTTATTAGTTTACAAGGGATAAATATTTGCAAACATCGATGTATCTAACTGGAAACTTACATTTTTGTAAGGAATCCTTATTTTGAAATCTATCTATATAAAAAGTGATTTTTAGTCATCTTGAATGATTTTAAATTTAAAGTAGTAATGAAGATATATTATATGAAAAGTTGTTGAGCGATTTTAGTAATAGCCGCAACACCAGATAGTAAAATAAAACCGCCTAAGCAAGAAACAGTAACAATTTGGTTGAATAATAAGTTTTGGTTTTCTTTCATAAGGATTCGCTCCTTTAATTAATTTAGTAATGTATGATTGCAATGAATTTATATATTACATGAAAAGTTGTTGAGCGATTTTAGTAATAGCCGCAACACCAGATAGTAAAACGAAGCCGCCTAAGCAAGAAACAGTAACGATTTGGTTGAATAATAAGTCTCGGTTTTCTTTCATGAGAATTCGCTCCTTTAAAAGTGTTTTTATTGTTGATTGATTATCTACTTTTAGTTTATATGAAATGTAAGATTGGAAACATCGAAGTAGCTAACGATTGGCTTACAGTATTGTAAGGAATCTTACAGAAGTATGAAAAAAGGCTATTCTATTGAAAGAATAGCCGAAGCAGAAGTAAATGTTGTTATGAAGTTTTCTCATCTAACTTCATGTTTTTTATGAATTGTTTCGTTTCTGGATTCGTAAGGAGAAGTAAGCGGAAGGATGTTCCACCGTAGTAAACGCATTTCTTGATTTTAGTAACTATTGTTTGTTTTTGTGTAGGAGAAAGACAATCGATGTCATGTTCTTCTAACAAATAAATAACCTCTAACATATTCTTTTCTGCTTTTTGGGCGATACGATTAGATTTGAATTTTATATACATGAAATTAATGGTTGCCCCAATTGTATAAGGTAATAAAGCTAATTGAGCTTTCTTTTCTAAATTTGTTTTAAAATCATTCATATTAAAATTTGTTTCCCCGCCAATTAGTACAGAAACATCTTGAATAAAAATAACGAGTAATAATAGCGTTGTAGCAATCATTGAATTGGATATGAAAAAAGCATTTTCTGTACGACTTAGTTGATAAGGAGGTCGTATCCATACAATTCCCATTTGGACAATAATGCCGATGAAAATTGTTAAGATGATAGAGAAGTCATTTAAAAGATCAAAATGAGTTAAACTACCTATTGTTGATAATAAACTAGTACTTATTATCGCTCCAGTGATAACTGAAGAGAGTATTAATACTATGGTCATTAATATATTTGTCCATTGTAGTGCAAGATAAAGGCTAGTTACTGTTACTGCACTTAGAAGTAAAATCATTTGCATCACATTAGAGAATAGGTCTGAAAAAGACGATGAGATGGATGCATTAATTTGTAATAAGCTATTGAAGCTCGATGTAGCGATAAGCAAGCTGTACAATACTTTTGTATAACACTTATAAATGTATCTACGATAAGGTAATTCTTTATGGGAGTCAAAGAGAGAAAAGAAGGTTAATTCTTTCACCTTTCGATGTTCTTGTTTCATTTCGAAGTAAATATTTTTAGCGAAATATAAATAAAGTAACATGACCATAAGCCAACTAATATTAACGAGCCACAATCCGTAAGACTCTCTAGGGTTAAAAAGAATAGAAATTATTTTTGTTCCCATATACATATAAATAGCAATAAGAATAAATACATTTGTTTTTTTTCTTAAGTTATAGGCAGAAAATTTTCTGATTTGTTTACTAAAGAAAAAGTATAGAGAATTTCTTAGTAGTTGTTTCACATGCTGCAATAAAATAGCTCCTTTCAGTTCATATCAGTTGTTGAAATTTAAAATAGAATTAAGTGCATATATTAGTATAGTGTATAAATGATTAATATGGGATATAAAAAAGCTGATGACAGCACGTCACCAGCTTTTTTTATTATCTTTCTTTCGGAAGTACAATCCCTTTATATAATTGAACTGTAATTAAGTAATAAACTGTATAGATCACTGCGAAAATTGCCAATGGAATCCAAATGCGGAAGTATGGATCAACCACAATGATGGAGAACAGATTCATACCAACAATTACATGGGAGATACCAATAGTAGCCGGGAATAAAAATACTAACAATAACTCCTTATAGATTGATCTTGCTAATAGCTCACGACGTACTCCTATTTTACGTAACATTTGATAGCGCTTCGTATCTTTCGTTGCACCAGATAGAATTTTAAACATTAAGCAACTTGCCATCATAGCTAAGAAAGCAATTCCTAAGAAGAAGCCCATAAAGACTGTACCACTTGTGAAATTGTACATGAATTCGTAAAAGCTATATTTACTATTCAACTGATCCGTAGTTACATCTTTATATTTTGCTAATTGTAATTGATCAAGTTCTTTCCATTCTTTCTTATACGCTGCATAATCATTAGTTTTTCCGATTACAACATATTGTTCTACTGTCTTTATTTGATTGTACATCTTTTGGTCTACAATTTTTATATGTTGTTGTTTGTATAAGTATTCAGGCTGTATTTCTTTGAATGCATTCTTCCATTCTTCCGAAAGAGTAGGACCGTCAATTGTATCGTTTTGACCTTTCTTTACAATTGCTCCAACAGGAAGTTCACTTGCAGTTTTTTCTACTTTACCGATTTTCTTTTTCTCAAATCCAATTTGAACGAGAGGTCGATTCTTTTCTAAGTCTTCCTTCAAGTAATAAACAAATTGCTGATCTACTTTGTAGCGATAGTCTGCTTGTTCTTCAAATTTTATATTTTTTAATATTTTTTTCTCATCTGCTGTTGGGTTATGAACTGCTACATCATATAGTTTAGTAATATCGGTAGCTAGGCTAATATTGTTTTTAAAAGCCATTCCGCCAGCAATTGCTCCAACTGCAAGTGCAATTAACATTGCTACAGTTGCTAATACTTTCGTTAAATCATTCACTCGGAAGGTTAATTGAGCAAAAGTAAAAGAGTTTAATCCTTTTTCATTTAATGGCTTAATCTTTTTGAGTAATTTCATAGTTAACGGTAATAAAGAAATGAAAATAAGATATGTTCCTAATGTCGTTGCTACGGTAGCGATAGGAAATCCAGCAAATGATAAAGTTTCTATGTTTATTAATGCTGCATATCCAATTGCTAATGAACCAGCACCAATTACTGATACAAAGAAAGTTTTGATTCCTTTTACTGAAGGTTTGTCTGTTTTCATCTCAGAATGAACGAGTTGTAATATTGTAATGCGAGATAGTTTTGCTGTATTCATAATGGCAGCTATGAGAAACAGAATGAAGAAAAATATTACTGTTATACGAATAGATGGAATATAAAGAGCATGGTATCCATCGGAAGTAAAATCTAACTCTTTCATAAGGAGTTGTCCAATTCCTTTAGAAAGTCCGATACCGATTCCAATCCCAATAATAAGTGAGCTGATACCGATAGCTAAAGTCTCTATAAACATGAGCATTGTAATTTTATATTTTTTTGCACCTAACATCATATACATACCGAATTCTTTTTGCCTTAATGAAAGTAAAAATGAATTCGCATATAAGATGTAGAAGAAGGTGATAGTCGCTAATAAAAACGAACCTATTTGAAAGATGATTCCAATAGTGCTCACCATTGCATTTGCTTTAATAAATGAATCATTCGTCGCTAGTGTTTGGAACATATAAAAGATAGAAATGGACATAACAAGTCCAATTAATAAGACAATGTAATCTCTTATTTTACTTTTTAGTCCTGACATGGAAAGTTTGAGTAACATGTTGTAAATTCCTTTCTTATGCTTTTTGTGTGCCTAAATCAGCAAGTACATTTAAAATTTCTTTATAGAACATTTCGCGGTTTGTTGTACGATGTAGTTCTCTATATAGCTCACCATCTTGAATGAACAAAATGCGCTGGCAGTAACTTGCGCTAAATGGATCATGAGTAACCATCATAATTGAAACATTTTGTTCTTCATTAAGGCTTTTCATTGCATCTAAAAGGCTAGTTGCATTTTTAGAATCAAGTGCTCCTGTTGGTTCATCTCCTAAAATAATTGCTGGCTCATGAACGAGTGCGCGTGCAGCAGCGGAACGTTGTTTTTGTCCACCAGATACTTCTGAAGGATACTTTTTTAGAATTGCTGAAATTCCTAACATCTCTGCTACTTTCGTTACCTTTGGTCCAATTTTTCGAGAAGGAACACCCTGCAGGGAAAGTGGCAATGCAATATTTTCATAGATTGATAAATTTTCTAAAAGGTTAAAGTCTTGAAAAATAAATCCTAATTTTTTAGAACGGAAATCAGAGAGTGCACCTTGCCTCATTTTTGTAATATCAGTTCCAGCAATTTCAACTTTGCCGTCTGTTGCATGATCTAATGTAGAAATTACATTTAATAATGTTGTTTTTCCTGAACCAGATGGTCCCATAATTCCTACAAATTCACCTTCTCGAATTGAAAAGGATACACCTTTTAAGGCGTATGACTGATTTTCACCTTTTTTACCATATACTTTCTGAACATTTTTTACGTCTACAACAGGTCTTTGCATTTTTATATCCTCCTATATGTTATTTCTTACTATTATTTTTTTCGGATAGGCATTAAGTTCCAATAAGTTAAGCAGCGCCAAATCCATTCTACAGGTCCAAAATTGAAATATTTTAACCAAACGTTGCTAAGCAAGATTTGTAGAATCCATGTTAGGAAACAAACACTTACCATAGCGATTGCTGGTGAAAATACGTTTAGAGTTAGTGGTAAAATGAACATTCCAATAAAGGTCTGTCCTAAATAATTACTCATTCCCATTCTCCCGTAAGCTTGTAATGGTTTTAATACAGTGCTTCCTACTGTACTTTTCAACAAAGCTACAAGGATTAAAATATAAGTTATTGTGAGAAATGGCTGTAAAATGTTTAGTAGTATAAAAGATAGCTTTGCACTTGGTGTTAGCATTTGTATAGTAATTCCAATTATAGAAACACCGCTAAACATAATAATGAGCCATTTATGAAGATTTGGACGTTGCTTCAATTTTGTTAGAACATCCAACTTCATTAGTGAATACCCTTCTATAAAATAGATTAAAAATGAAGTTATCATAGTTAATATTTGAAGAGCATCAAGAAATGGCGGTATGTTCGACTTTAACTGAAATATATAATCGTAAGATACTATACTTACGATTATGCCTATTACATGTAAGCTTAAAGAAATTACTAACAATAACCGGCTAGGAACTTTATGAAGACTTAATAATAGTAACCCGACAATGGCGTAAGAGATTAAAACATCTCCTCCCCAAATGCTAGCGTGTAATAGACCGATTAATGCCAGTATGATCATACGACGTATATAAATAAAATATGGTTGCCCCTTTGCTTTCACCCGGGCCAAGAATAGGGCTGATCCAGCACCAAATAGTAGAGAGAAAATGGCATAAAACTTGCCGGTTACTAAAATGTTAACCCATTTGTTATCTGGTAAATTAGTATTAGATACACCAACTTCGTTAAAAAACATAGATATATTCACTAAGAAAATGCCAATTAAGGCAAAACCTCGTATGACATCTAAATCAACAATTCGATTCTTTTGAGGTAAACTTTGTTTTATTGCATTCATAATCCATACATCCTTTCTATGATGATTTTTAGTACATGTATTGCTTAATTAACTATTGTTAGTTTACAAGTGATTAAAAGTTGCAAACATCGATGTATCTAACTGGAATCTTACATTTCTGTAAGGAACCTTCATGTAGATATTTTTTATGTACATAAAAAGACTCTAAGGAATTACTGGTAAGTAGTAATTCTTTAGAGTCTTTTTGATGAGGAATAAGTTAACTTGAAAATCAAATAAATTGAATGAAAAAACAAATAAAACTGAAAATGGCATAAAAAGAAAAATTTGTTATAATAGCGGATGTTGTATATTTTGGAGGTGAAGAACTTGGGTGCTTATTTATTCCCGATTAAGACGGCGATCATTACATTTCCAATCGCTGGTTTTATTTTATTAATTCCTTTTTTAATTTGGCAGTATCGCAAGCATGGGTATATTAATTATTTACGTATGTTTGTTTTGTACTCTTTATTATTATTTTCAATGGCGGCCTATTATTTAATTATTTTACCGTTTCCGGCAACGTTTGATACGTGTAGTATGCAACGTCCAGGAACACAGCATTATCAAATAACACCTTTTACTTCAATCATGGACATCTTGAGAGAAACAAAGGTGAATTTTGCGAATCCGATGTCATACATTGGTATCTTGAAAGAGCGTGCATTTTTACAGGTAGCATTTAATTTTCTTTTATTGTTACCATTAGGCGTTTATTTAAGATATTATTTCCGTCGTAATCTGGTACAAACTGTTATTATTACATTTTTTGTTTCCCTATTCTTCGAAGTTACACAAGTAACTGGATTCTATGGATTATATAATTGTCCATATCGTTTATTTGATGTTGATGATTTATTCTTAAATACGCTTGGTGGATTTGCTGGATATATGATTGCACCAATATTTACTTATTTCCTACCAGATGTACATGCGATGGATGAAAAAGTTGATTTTGAAAATAAACCAGTTCGTATGACAAGACGTTTCCTTGCTCTTTGGATGGATTGGTTTGTTATCGGGATTGTGACTTCTTTAATATTCAATGTGAAAGTTTCCATAGCATTTATATTTAACCCTGCTGAAAAGTTGGACGAGCTTTTAATTGGCTTCGTTTGGATATTCGTTTATTTTATTGTTGTTCCTTATTTCACAAATGGGAAAACAATTGGGAAATGGATTCTTCATTTTAGAGTAAAAGGGCAAGGAGAGAGAATTACTTTCATTGAATTATGTAAACGCTATGGCCTGTTATATTACGGGATTGGTGGTATCAATTATATTTTAATTGCTTCTAGAATATTGAATGAGCAATTAGAGATAATTTTCCTTTTATTATTCTTTATTTTCAATGGTTTAATTTTATTGCATTTTGTATTGCATATTTTCAAACGAGATAAGCGTTTATTCTATGAGAAAATGAGTAAAACGTATAATGTGATAACTTTTAAAAAGAACAAATAAATAAAAAAAGCATCTGTTGAGATGCTTTTTTTATTTATTCACAATGTTATTGTAGGATTTTACTGTCAGTATATAGTAAGCAAAATAAATCAATGTATAGGCAACTATGGTAGTTAAAACTGGAATGAAAATATCTATGCCAAGTGTATTAGAAAGTGCATTTAAAGCGACAATACTATGCAAGCTACCGATAATAAGCGGCAGAATAAATATGAAGGCCATTTGTTTTGCAATCGATTTAAAAATGGTTTGCTTACTTACACCTAATGTACGTAAAATACTGTATTTATCTTTATCTATAGTTGCTTCTGTTAATTGTTTAAAGTAAATGATGCTTCCAGTTGCAGCTAAAAAGACAAGTCCTAAAAAGACACCAGCGAAGATGACTAATCCTGTAGCTTCCACAACACCTGTATAAGCGCTGTATTTAGATATTAAATGGATGTCTTTAGGAAGGAGTATTTGCAGTGCTTTTGTTAACTCCTTAGTATTTTTGTCATCGGATACTTTATATGCTTGTAGCATATAGGGTTCTTGTTTTTTTGTAATATCAGAAAAAACTTTGTCGGTCACTACGATGGTGAATTCATGCAATGAGTCATTTAATATATTATCTTGAATCTTCCCTACAAATTGCAATGAATAATCATTACCTGAAAGATGTAGTTTTGCTTTGCCATTTTTATATTCAGTTTGAAATGTATTACTCCTATTTGCATCAAGGGCAATGATTTCTCTATTTTGAAGGGATACTTTTATATCCTTCTTCGTTTTATCGGCTAGAGTATTGAATGTACTCTCTGATAATAAATTTAATTCTTTAGGATTTCTTTCAAAATCGACTGGTAAGATGCCATTCACCTGTAAGTCTGCTTTTATTTTTATTAAAGGGATGGTAATTTTCTCTTTTATTGTATGATTAGAGTTTCTTATTGTATTTTCAATTTGCTGATCTATATGTGAATCGGTTTTTACATACATAAAGCTAAACGGTTCGGTTTTATTAATCATTACCTTATTTTTATAATACATACTATAAGAAGCACCGATTCCACACAGTGTGACTGTGCTTAATAGCGCAATGGCAGTTAGTGTTTTTGCATTTGATTGAATACGTGCTAATAGTTGAGACACACTAACCACATTAATCCCACGGTAATAGCGTGTTTTATTCTTCTGTAAGCCAAGCAATAAAAAAACGGTAAAAGAACGAAATATGAAATATGTACCAACTATAGAAAAACCTAAAATAATACACATATTCCGTATCGTATGGTCTAGCCATATAGAAGAGAAAATAGGTTGAAGTGCGAACCAGTAAGAAGAAATAACTAAAATAATTCCTAATAAGGCAGTCCATATAGAGCCTTTTGGAATGAGCTCATTTTGTCTCTCAGCCCGAAGTAATTCAATTAATTTAAACTTATAAATTATGCTATAACCTTGAAAAGATGTTATTAAAATAATAACGGTAAATACGAGTATGGTATGCATGATTGCTTCTAGAGAAATAGAAAACGAAATAGCAGTTGATAATTGCATTACTTTTAAAAGTAACATGGAAAACACCTTTGAGAGTAAAGCTCCGATGCTCATTCCTATAATGAGTGCAAACATTCCTATGATGAGATTTTCATAAAATAACAGGGCACCAATTTGACGTTTTCGAACACCTAGTAAGGAATACAACGCAATTTCTTTTTTTCTTCTCTTTGTGAAAAATGAATTTGAATACGAAATGAATATTGCTACAAAAATGATTAGAATAACAGAAGAGGCTGTAAAAACATCTGAAATCCCTTTAGCTGTATTCGTTTGTTCTACGATATCTTCGTTATATTGTAAGGATACAAAAATAAAATAAATGACAATACTAAGTATCATAGATGCAAAGTATAGTACATAATTTTTAAGATTTCTTTGCAAGTTTTTTTGGATGATACTAAATGGAGTCATGCCCGCTACCTCCAAGAGCAGAAATGATACGTAACAGTTTTTGGAAAAAATCTTCTTGTGGCATCTCACCCTTTACAAGTTCCGTGAAAAGTTTTCCATCTTTAATAAAGAGGATGCGTTCGCAATAACTTGCTACAAAAGGATCATGCGTAACCATCAAAATAGTGGCTATTTGTTTTTTATTTAATGCTTGTAGGCTGTTTAGTAAATGAGCTGCTGATTTAGAGTCCAGTGCACCTGTAGGTTCATCAGCTAAAATTAATTTCGGTTTTCCTATAATAGCCCTCGCTGCTGCAGTACGCTGTTGTTGTCCACCAGAAATTTGATACGGATATTTATTTAGCAATTCTTGAATGCCAAACAGTGTGGAAACTTCATCGACACGTGCATCAATTTCGTGTGCATTCATATTTCTTAAAGCAAGTGGTAGAAGTATATTATCCTTTATCGTTAACGTATCAAGTAAATTGTAGTCCTGAAAAATAAAGCCTAATGTGTCACTACGGAATGCAGTAAGTTGTTCATCTTTCATTTTTATAATATTTCTTCCATCAACAATAATTTCTCCTGTGGTTGGTATATCAATTGTCGATAATATATTTAATAAAGTAGATTTTCCAGATCCAGATGGACCCATTATGCCAACGAATTCACCTTCAAAAATTGTGAGATCAATATCATGGAGGGCAGTAAATATGCTACCTCTATTACTAAAGACCTTTCTTACGTGTTTTGCTTGTAATACGGGGTTCAATATGGATCCTCCTCTATTGTATGATAAGCTTATTGTATGGTAATTTTATACCCTAAACCATAGGACAACCTTACAAATTATAATTCAAACCTTACAAACTTGTAAGGTTAAAATAGTGCTAGGAGGCAAACTTTTTATGAAAGTCTTATTAGTTGAAGATGAACCAACTATTCGTGAAACAGTGGCCGATGAGTTAAGAAAATGGGGATTTGAAGTATGGGCAAGTACAAACTTTGAACATATTTTAAACGATTTTTTGGCTCAATCTCCGCAACTTGTTTTACTTGATATTAACCTTCCTCATTTTGATGGATTTTATTGGTGTAGAAAAATTCGTGAAGTATCGAAAGTACCAATTATTTTCTTATCATCTCGTGATAATCCTATGGATATGGTAATGGCCATGAATATGGGGGGAGATGATTTTATGCAGAAACCATTTTATACAGATGTTTTAGTAGCCAAAATTCAAGCTCTTATGAGACGTACATATTCTTATACACAAACGGAAACAAATGTTGTTGAATATGAAGGTGTCGTATTAAATTTACAGAGCGGGGAAGTAACATATCATAATCAAATATTGGAATTAACAAAAAATGAGTTTAAAATTTTACAGATATTAATGCAGAATATAGGATCGATTGTAAGTCGAGATAATATTATGCGTAAACTCTGGGAAAATGAAAGTTTTGTTGATGATAATACATTAACAGTAAACGTCGCTCGTGTAAGGAAGAAGCTTGCTGAACTTGGAAAAGAGGAATTTATCCATACGAAGAAAGGGCAAGGTTACATTATTACATGAGTATTTTTCGTTACATAAAAGAACGCCGGTATTTTATGCTTCTTTACTTTTTGATTATGTCATTTATTTCTACCATGATTTATTTAAGCGAGGGATTAAGTAATACAAAAGCAAATCTTATATATATCAATGTCGTAAGTGCAATTTTTATTTTTATCTATCTTATAATCGGGTATTTTTATCATAAAAGATTTTATAAAGAACTTCATATTGCTCTTCATTTAGAGCAGGATACAGTTATTGCAATCCCAAATCCACATACATATGAACAGGAACTATATACAGATATATTAAAAAAACTGTACTTAGAGCAACAAGAGCAAATGTACGTATTGCATGAGGAAAAGAAAGAGTATCATGATTTTATTATGTCGTGGATTCATGAAGTTAAAATACCGATTGCTGCTAGTCAACTATTGATGCGCAGTGGCAAACCGGCAGATATTTTAATTGATAAATTAGAGGATGAGTTAGGAAAAATAGATCACTTTGTTGAACAAGCTTTATACTATTCACGGCTTGATTCCTTTTCAAAAGATTATTTCATTCAAGAAGTTTCTCTCGAGGCGATTACGGGTACTAGTATGAAAAAATATGCTAAGTCATTTATTTCAAAGCGCATTCAATTTGAACGTACAAACTTACAACTTCTAGTAGAGAGTGATACAAAATGGCTATCTTTTATTGTCGATCAGATTGTAGCAAATGCATTAAAGTATACGGATTCGCATGGAGAAATTAAGTTTATCGGAGAAGAAGACGAAGCGGAAAAGCGTCTCATTATTCAAGATAACGGCATTGGTATTAAGCTTGAAGACGTTAGCCGAGTGTTTGAACGTGGATTTACGGGAGCAAATGGACGAGTTCATACGAAATCAACTGGATTAGGATTATATTTAGCGAAACGATTGTCTCATAAATTGGGGCATAATATTTCTATTGAATCGAAAGAGAATGAATATACAAAAGTGACAATACATTTTCCTAAAGGGAATCAATATCATAAGATCGCGAAAACATAACAAAAGCACTTATTCTATGGATAAGTGCTTTTGTTATGTTTTCTTTTATCCTATTATCCGCCGAGATGCCTGTAAAAGTCCGATTGGAGGAAATTAAAAATTTACTTTATTCAAATCTTAATATGTTTTGTGTTTCTATACATACCTATTGTAAGATTATATAGAGTTCTCCTAATAAGCTGTTTTAATGGATTTTTTAGGGATTTAATATTTATAAGTCGTAAATAATTTTTTATCTAACTAAGTTATATTGAAGTAGAGGTGAACCATCGGTGAGGCAGGTGTTAGTAATTAAAAATGAACGGTCTTTAGCAAAGAAAATCGTAAGCGGTTTAACGGAAGAAGGCCATTTCATTTTAAAACTTCACAATGAAAACGAAGGTTTAAATATAGCATATGAACAAGATTGGGATATTATTATATTAGATTGGGATTCATTAAGCATATCTGGACCAGAAATTTGCAGGAAAATACGACTTGTTAAAATGACACCCATCATTATTGTGACCGACAATATTTCTAGCAAGGATTGCGTAGCAGGGTTACAAGCAGGAGCTGATGATTATATAAGAAAACCATTTGCGAAAGAAGAATTAGTAGCAAGAGTTCAAGCTATTTTAAGGAGAAGTAACTGTAACCAGCAAAATGAGATAAACTTTTTTCAATTTAAAGATCTCTTTGTTGATGCATCTAGCAATATTGTGAAAAAAGGTGGTAAAAATCTCTCGCTTACGAAACGTGAGTACGACTTACTTGTATTTTTAATTAAGAATAAAAATACAATATTGAGCCGTGAAATGCTTTTGAACCAAGTTTGGGGACATAACGTAGTCGTAAATCCAAATGTAGTAGACTTATATATTGGATATGTAAGAAAAAAGTTAAAGTGTGAGAAGAAAGACAGATATATTCAAACGATACATGGTAGAGGCTATTCAATGGTTGAATGATAAAAATAAGATAATAAAGTAGTTTCTGTGAAATATGAAAAGACAGAAACTATAAAAAGAAGATTGCTATCAGGAAATGGTCATTTTTTTGCAGTAGAAACCATGTTTTATAAGGTATGGGGGATGGATCTGCTGCGCATTAGTTGAGACCGTATCAAATTTATTTTTAATTTTATTAACTCACACCATTCACAAGATTTTCACATAATTAATGACTATACTTATTTACAGGATATTCAAATGAAAATGATTATCAATATTGATTTAGGTGAATAGCAGTTATTATCTAATTCAATCTTTGGAAGTCATCATTTTCGAAATAAATTACATAATAAGGAGTATACGTATGAAAAAAACTATGCTTTTAAAATTAGTAAGTATTCTAGCAATTTTCACTTTAATGTTAGTAGCTTGCTCAGATTCAGGTAAAGAAACTTCGAAGGCTACTAAAGATAATGGTAGTGATAAGCCAAAAACGGTTGAAATCACTGATGCGCATGGAAAAGTTACTGTTCCTGTAAATCCAAAGAATGTAGTTGCTTTAGATAATAGAACGTTTGAAACTTTAGCTGATTGGGGAATTAAATTAGCTGCTGCTCCAAAGGATATCATGCCTGCTGATTCAGCATATAAAAAGGATGAAAAAGTTCAAAATATTGGGAATCACCGTGAGCCAAATCTTGAAATTATTGCCGCTGCAAACCCTGACCTTGTAATTGTTGGTCAAAGATTTGCTAGCCATTACGAAGAAATCAAAAAATTAGTACCAAATGCAGCAGTTATTGATCTTAATGTTGATGTTTCTGAGAAGGCTACTAAGCCTGGAGAAAACTTAGTAAAAGGACTTAAAGATTCTACTGTTACTTTAGGAAAAATCTTCGATAAAGAGAAAGAAGCTAAAAAATTAGTAGCTGATTTTGATAAATCTATTGAAAATGCAAAATCTGCTTATAACGGAAAAGATAAAGTTATGAGTGTTATCGTTACTGGTGGTAATATCGGTTTTGCTGCGCCGCACTCTGGCCGTGTTTGGGGACCAATGTATGAAATTTTCGGTTGGACTCCAGCATTAGAAGTTTCTAATTCTACTGCAGGTCATAAAGGTGACGACGTTTCTGTTGAAGCTATTGCACAAACAAATCCTGATTGGCTGTTCGTATTAGATCGTGATGCTGCAACATCTGATGCAGCTAAGTCAGCTCCTGCTCAGGATGTTATTTCTAAATCACCAGCTCTTCAAAACACAACTGCTGTTTCTAAAAAACAAGTTATTTATGCACCAGCAGATACTTACACAAATGAATCAATTCAGACTTATATAGAGTTATTTGGAAATCTTGCAAAAACTTTAGCTAAGTAGTGTAAAGGAGTACGAAGCAGTGTCAAAAAATATAATTTCTAGGGTTGAGAATATTTCTCAACCCCAGTTTTATAATCACAATAAATTATGGACAAAATCTTTTATAATAGCGATTATAGTTGTTATAATTTTAGGGATTATATCACTGTTTACTGGCGTTTATGATATACGTGGACAAGAGGACGGGACAGAGATGTTTTTCATAACTCGTGTTCCGAGAACTGTTGCATTAATGCTTACTGGAGCTGCAATGGCGATGGCAGGTCTCGTCATGCAACTACTTACACAAAATCGTTTTGTTGAACCTACTACAACGGGGACTATTGAATGGTCAGGCTTAGGCCTGCTTTTTGTGTATTTACTATTTCCTGCCCCAACTTTAGTTCAAAGAATGACTGGTGCAATCATTTTTTCTTTTATAGGAACTATGATTTTCTTTCTATTTTTAAGAAGAGTTAAGCTCCGTTCGTCTTTAATTGTCCCGATTATTGGATTGATGCTTGGAGCAGTTATTTCTGCAGTATCTACTTTTTTGGGACTCCTTTTTCAAATGACGCAAAGTATTGAAACTTGGTTTGTAGGTTCATTTGCTAACATTCAGGTGGGAAGATACGAATATTTATGGCTGATTGTTATCATTACTTTTCTTATTTTTATGTATGCGAATAGATTGACGTTAGCTGGGCTAGGAGAAGATGTCGCAACAAGCCTTGGCGTTAATTACAATCGAATTGTTCTTTTTGGGACTGCTCTTATCTCTGTTGCAGTTGGGATTGTTGCAGCTGTTATTGGAAATTTACCTTTCTTAGGGTTAATTGTTCCAAATATTGTTTCCATGTTTAGAGGTGATGATCTTAGAAGTAATTTACCTTGGGTGTGCTTGATCGGAATGGGGACAATAACTGCCTGTGATATCATTTCTCGAACAATTATAAAACCTTTTGAATTACCTGTTTCTTTAATACTTGCATCAGTAGGAGCAGTCGTGTTTATTACTATTTTATTGAGAAAAAGAAAACCAAGGAGGCTACGATGATCACATTAGATTATAGAAATAAAGAAAATGTCGAAGTCGATTCTAGCCTTCATAATGAAAGTAGATCAGCTAGCGCTTTTCGTTCTAAGAAGGAAGCAAGACGTTATTGGATTGTACTGATAACATTGATTGCTTTAGGCCTCCTTTCTTCATATGGACTTTTAGTGTATAACAATCCAGTTCCGATAGATTCACCTTCTTTTATCCCAGTTGTTAAGAGAAGGATTGTAGCTATTGTTGCAATGATTATTGCAGCTGTTTGCCATAGCTTGTCGACAGTTGCTTTCCAATCCATTACGAATAATAAGATTATTACTCCTTCACTGTTAGGTTTCGAATCACTTTATTCAGCAATTCATACGAGCACAATATTCTTCTTTGGTGCTAGTGCATTGATCAATTTTAATGGAATTGGATCATTTTTATTTCAAGTCATTCTTATGGTCCTCATGAGTTTGATACTTTATGGATGGCTACTTTCCGGTAAATACGGGAATTTACAACTTATGCTTTTAGTTGGGATTATCATTGGCACTGGACTAAATTCTATGTCAACTTTCATGAGAAAACTACTTGCGCCTTCAGAGTTTGATATTTTGCAAGCGAAATTATTTGGCTCTGTTAATCATGCAGATCCTGCCTATTTTCCTATTGTAATTCCGATGATCATAATTGTAGCAGTATTAATTTTTGCTCATTCTAAGAATTTGAATGTCTTATCACTAGGAAAGGATGTTGCTACTTCTTTTGGAGTTAAATATCAACCTAGTGTAATTTATACGCTTGTATTAGTAGCTATTTTAATGTCTATTTCAACAGCTCTAATTGGGCCACTTACTTTCTACGGATTTTTAGTAGCAACTTTGAGTTATCAGGCGGCATCAACGTATGATCACAGATATATTTTCCCAATGGCTTTTGCAATCGGATTTTTAATAATGACGAGCGCATACTTTTTAATGTATCATGTATTCCATGCTCAAGGCGTAGTTTCAGTTATTATTGAATTATTTGGTGGAATTATATTCTTAACTATAGTTTTAAGGAAGAGGGCTTTATGATAAAAATTGATAATGTTAAAAAGTTCTATACTGATAAGGTAAAAATAGGACCTTTGGATATTGAAATACCAAAAGCGGGCTTTACTTCTTTAATTGGACCAAATGGTGCTGGAAAGTCTACGACACTTTTGATGATAGGAAGACTTTTAGATATGGATGAAGGTCAAATCCAAGTAGCAAATATGGATGTTTCTGAATCCAAATCAAAAGACTTAGCAAAAGTTTTGACTATATTGCGACAAGAAAATCATTTTGTAACGAGGCTTACTGTTAGACAATTAGTTGGATTTGGGCGCTTTCCTTATTCAAAGGGAAGATTAACGAAAGAGGATGAAGTTATTATTTCTAAATATATCGACTTCCTAGATTTAACGAATTTAGAGAATAGATATTTAGATGAGCTTTCTGGTGGTCAAAGACAAAGGGCATATGTAGCGATGGTATTGTGCCAAGAGACTGAATATGTACTTTTGGATGAGCCGCTAAATAACCTGGATGTTGCTCGATCTGTTCAAATGATGGAGCACTTGAGACGTGCGGCTAATGAATTTGGAAGAACAATTTTGACTGTTATGCATGACATAAATTTTGCAGCTAAATACTCTGACAAAATTTGTGCGATGAAAGATGGACAAATTGCTGCTTTTGGAACAGTAGAAGAAGTTATGGACTCAACACTTTTGACAGATATTTTTGAAACAAGAATAGAGATTATTAATGGTCCTTATGGGCCGATTGCTGTTTATTAGTTATAAAATGTATACTGTAGCTGCTGTCTATATTTTGTAGGCAGCAGCTTTTTTGCGATTGCATTTATAAAAAAGTTATTTTACATAAGGTGAATGTGATTCTCTCGTTTTTAAAATGTCGTAATCAAAAGAGAGGAGTAACATTATGCTTACAGTGCGATTTTAGATGTGGTGATATACTGTTTATGAGTACTTGTTGTGTCGTTTTTTGTCGGTAAGTCGATATTCTATGTCGAATCGTCGATATAATGAAAAAATCGTTGATATATTGTGAGTTATCGTCGATATATTTGAAAAATCGTCGATATATTTTGGGGAGGACTAAAGATGATTGTGAAAGAACGGCAAATACCGATTTATTTACGGCAATTAGAAGCGTTATTTAGGCGATTACCAGCTCATCATCCGAAACGAGATATGATTGTAGAAAGTTTAGCGAAGCATAAGGCTGGTTATAAAGGTGAACAAGCTATTAATTATCCGCTAAGTTTTCTCTCGGAGGAAAAATATCGTATTTTGCACGATATAAGGTTGTTTGATCAAAATTACCATTTTCAAATTGATACGATTATCATTTCAGCATATTTTCTTCTTTTCCTCGAAATAAAAAATATAGCAGGTACGTTACTATTTGATTCAAAGTTTAATCAACTTATTAGAATATCAGAGGGAAATTCAGAAGGCTTTCCAGATCCAATTCTACAAGTGAAAAGACAAGAGGAACAGCTTAGGAAATGGTTGAGTCTAAATGGATTTTCTCGTTTTCCAATTGAATCACTTGTTGTGATTAGTAACCCCCGAACTATTATTAAAGCTTCAGATGATAATCTCCTTAATACAATTATCCACAGTGCAAATTTACCTAATAAAATCAAATGGTTTGAGAGTAAATATAAGAAAAAAGCTATAAAAAATGTAGATATTCTTATTCGTCAAATAGTAGCCAACCATGCTCCATTACGGCAAAATATTCTTGAACAATTTAAAATTAAAAAAGAAGAGTTGTTACACGGTGTACAATGTGAGGTATGTTCTGTACTACCAATGTTTAAATTGAAAAAAGGCTGGTATTGTTCGAACTGTAAAGCTATCTCTAAAGTGGCGCATGAATTTGCTTTAAAAGATTACGTACTTCTTATTGGTGACACTTGTACAAATATGCAGTTGAAGAAATTTCTTAACGTTCAATCGAGTGCGACTGTCAAAAGACTCCTCAAAACAATGAACATCCCACACACTGGCACCAACAAAGGACGAACCTATGATTTAACCCACCTCCAATTATAATTTTGCTATAATAAATATGTACTTATACGAAGGGGAGTTTAATGAGAAAATGAAATCATTTAATATTGATCATTTTATCGCGAGTGTTTTACAGTGGATATTAAATATAGCGTTAATTATATTATCCATTGTCTTATCTATTTTTTTAATTAACGAGACGATTACTTTTATTCAATACATATTTTCAGCGAAGAAGTATACGTCATATAAATTAGTTGAAAGTATTATCGTCTATTTCTTATACTTCGAGTTCATCGCATTGATTATTAAGTATTTTAAGTCGAACTACCATTTTCCGTTACGTTATTTTATTTATATTGGAATCACGGCGTTAATTCGATTAATTATTGTGTCTCATGAGGAACCGATGGAGACGTTATTATACGCAGGAGCAATTCTTATTTTAGTTATCGCTTTATACATATCAAATATGAGAGATTTGAGAAAAGAGTAGTAGTGCAGACATAAGTTTGCACTACTTTTTTCATCTTGACCTTCAAGTTACTTGAAAGTTTACAATGTAAATAGGGCGTTTGAAATTGAAAAAAATTGAGAAATTAAGTGAAGAGGTTTCTTTTACTTGGAGGTTATAGAAATGAATCAGGAATTGAAATTGCGTCCACTAGAGCGAGAAGATTTAAAGTTTGTACACGAACTGAATAATAATGCACATATTATGTCGTATTGGTTTGAAGAGCCGTATGAGGCATTTGTGGAGCTACAAGACTTATACGATAAACATATACATGATCAAAGCGAACGCCGATTTATCGTTGAAAAAGACAATGAAATGGTTGGATTAGTCGAGTTAGTGGAAATCGATTATATTCACCGTAGAACAGAATTCCAAATTATTATTGATCCAAATTATCAAGGATATGGTTATGCAGCGGAAGCGACGCGTTTAGCGATGGATTATGCTTTTTCTGTATTAAATATGCATAAGATTTATTTAGTGGTGGATAAGGAAAATGAAAAAGCGGTACATGTTTATAAAAAGGTTGGATTTATGGTAGAAGGTGAACTGTTAGACGAATTTTTCGTTGACGGTAACTATCATAATGCGATAAGAATGTGTATGTTCCAAAAGGCATACTTTGGCACAAAATAACCGTTTGGAAGAGCTATAGTAGGGAATCCGTTAATTGAAATAAAACACTCACCACGAAATAGAAACATACGATATGGAAGAAAAATAATAAGTGAGCTGAATCATAATGAATTATTATTTTTATAGAGGTAGACAAGTGGGAGCAGCTATTACACTTGCTGGGGCGCAGGAGACCATTCATGCTGTGAATCAAGTGATTCAAATGCAGCAACAAGCACAATTTGCAAAAATGATGCAGGGGCAGTATATGCCATACTCACAATTTCCGATGCAAAGTGTGCATTATGATGTGTATCCAGCTAGTTTCTTTTCCATTCCATATGGTGGGACTTATTTCTTATGAAAGAAAGCGACTGATAAGAGTCGCTTTTTTATATTCCGCCTAGCTGCATTCCAAGGAATGCGAAGAGGATACCAACTATGTAAGTAGCGCTTAAGTATAAAAGGAATGTGCTAAAGCTTTTACGATTGAGAAGCTGAACAGATTCTAGTTTAAACGTCGAGAATGTCGTGAAGGCACCCATAAATCCAGTACCTAATAATAATTGCCAACCTGTAGTGACTCCGTTGCCAATTATATATCCGAGTAAAAACGCTCCTGTTATATTAATGAGAAATGTAGCAATTGGAAAGGAAGTTTTATTTCTTTTTTTAAACCAATTGCTAATTGCAAATCGCGTAATCGCACCGAAAAATCCCCCTGTTGCGACTAATAAAGCTTCTATCATAAGTGATCACCTTCCGTAAGATGTTTCTTAAGTAAGAAATTACCTAGTGTATAGCCAAGTCCAGACATAATGAGGCCACCAAGTATGCTGCATGATACATATAAGAAGGCTATGCCCCACTCAGAATGATTGATCAATTGAATAGTCTCTACACTAAATGTTGAAAACGTCGTAAAAGAACCGATGAATCCAGTCCCAATGCCTGTGATTACATCTGAAGGTAAGATGTTGAGCTTAGCGATATACGTAGTCAGCCAAGCTAATAAGAAGCATCCGGCTAAGTTAATCAGTAATGTAGCTAGTGGAAATGTATGATGCCAAAATTCATGAATAGTAAGACCTAAATAATAACGAGAAAGGGCTCCTAATATACCGGCAATGCCGACGATAATATAAATCAATTTTCTCACCTCTTTAAATAGCTTGCTCAAAAAAATAGACTCCTACCAGTAGTTATACTGGTAGGAGTCATTAGCTAAGCAGCGTTTATGGCGAACTCCATCGCCTATGATTATTACATATAGTGTACTAAACATTCCGCTTGATTTCCAGTGAAGGAGTTGGAGCATTTTGTATTTTTGATAATGTAAGAGTAAGAAATATTGCTTATAAACTAAATATAGTGATATAAGGTTTTTGGTGTGATAAAATATTTCGTATGTTGTCATTCAGTTTTAGTTAACTGAAAATAAGGAAAATTAAGTTGTGTGTTTTAGAAAAGGGGCGTTTATTTGAAGAAATTATTAAAAATAGTACTTATATGTATTTTAGTAGCATTGGGAGTGGTAGGTGTTTTTTTAGGGTATATGACACTTACTAAAGAGCAGCCTGCTGATGTTGTAAGTTTGAAGGTGGAAAATAATAAAGAGCGCGTATTAGCGACAGGAAATGAATTTAAAGTTACAACATTTAATATTGGATATGCTGGATTAGATAAGGACCAAGATTTCTTTATGGATGGGGGAAAGGGATCTGGTTCAAGTAGTAAAGAGCAAACGGAAGTTAACCTAAAGAATATGTTTTCGTTTTTACAAAATGAGAATAGTGATTTTGCGTTGTTACAAGAAGTTGATATAAAATCAATGCGATCTTTTGATGTAAATGAACATGAATTTTTGAAAAAAGGATTACCTGATTATGCTTCGTCATTTGGCAAGAACTACGATACGAAATGGGTTCCAGTACCAATAACAAATCCAATGGGATATGCGGAGGCTGGATTAAGTACGTTTTCTAAATACACTGTTCAAGAAGCGAAGAGATTCCAGCTTCCTGGAATGGAGCCTTGGCCGAAGCGTTTATTTGATTTAGATCGGGCGATTGTTGAACATACAATCCCTGTTAATAATGGAAAGCATGTTAGACTTGTAAACTTACATTTGTCTGCGTACGATGAAGGCGGGAAAATTAGAAAACAGCAAGTAGAGTTTTTAAAAGAATATATGAACAAGCATTATGAAAAAGGTGATTACGTAATAATGGGCGGAGATTGGAATCAATTAGTTTCTGACGTTCAATTAAGTGATCCGAAGTTTGTGAAGGAGCGTCCTGAGTGGTTAGTAGAGTTACCGAAGGACTTTACTGATGGTGGATTTAAATGGGCTGTAGACCCGTCTGTTATGACAGTGAGAGACGATGTGAAGAAATATGTAGAAGGTGAAAACTTCGTCACGATTATTGATGGCTTTATCGTTTCACCGAATGTTGAAATTGTAAATGTGCAAGGAAAAGATTTAAAGTTTGAAAATAGTGATCATAACCCAGTGAGTGCGGTATTTAAGCTGAAGTAATTAAGTGCAGAAGGTGGGACTATATATGGAATGGTTAAAGAAAACTTGTTTTTCTAACCTTGAGAAAGAATCACAGAAAAATCATTTATTGCTGTTTATTACGATTTGTAGTTTCTTCCTTGGAATCATCGCAATTGGGTATTACGGATATATTTTTACAGAGAGAGCAATCGCGTTTTGGGTTTGTGGCATTTCTGTCGTTGTATTTGGAACACTTCTTACTTTTATAAAAAGCATGGAAACGACGTATAAATATATCATGACATTTATGTTGCTTATGATGTCTTTCATTATGGTACAAGCTTTTAATGAAAGCCCAGCTGTATTTCAAATGGTCTATTTTACACTAGCCGTTTCACTTATTTATTTAAGTGAACGCCTCGTTGTAATTCTAGGCGGAGTGGCAGTTGTAATCACATTTATCCTTTGTAGTTATTGGCCAGAGCAATTTTTTGCTTATACAGCTGCATCTGAAGCTGCAAACTTCGCAAGCTTGTTAGCAATCGTAACAATCGCTATGTGGGGCGTCACGAAAATTGGTTCTAACCTACTGGCTCGTTTAAGTGATGAGAAGCAAGAAGTAATGAGAAAAGCTCAGGAGCTAGAAGAGACGCAAAGGCTTATTGAAGAAACAGTTGTGAAACTAGATCGTAATTTCAATTGTTTAAGAGAAAATATGAATACATCGATGGAGTCGATGAGTGACATTAATTTTGCTTTTGAAGAGGTAGCAGTTGGTACACAATCACAATCAGAGATGATGTCACGTTCAGTAGAAGTATTGAACGATATGGAAGGAAATATTGAACAAATCATTTCTCAAGTAAGAAATGCATCGATTCGTGTTGATGAAAGCTTAGAAATTTCAAAGGGTAGTGTACATACTTTAAGAAACTTTGAAGCAAATATGAAAAGTTTAAATGATGTTATTTCACAATCAGGAGTTATATTTAGAGATTTAATGATGCAATCGAAGCAAATTAATGAGATTGTAGATGTAATAACGAATATTTCAAGTCAGACGAGTTTACTAGCTTTAAATGCAAATATTGAAGCTGCAAGAGCAGGTGAGCATGGGAAAGGATTTGCGATTGTAGCGAATGAAGTATTAAAGCTTGCTGAGGAATCGAATCGTTCTGCGGGAAGAATTCAAGGGATTTTGAAGGAGTTTAGTAATCAAGCAAGTAAGGTAGAAGTGCAAGTAGCGAAATCAGAAAGAGTACAAGAAGAATGTAATGAAATGTTAGTAAGTGTTTTAACAAATGTAACGGATTTAGGGAAATTTATTGATGAAATTAATGATGTAATGCGAGAAATTGTTGGTCATCAAGAAAGTTTCCAAGTTAAAACGACGAATATCGTAAAGGATGTTACACATGCTTCCAATGTAATACAGCAAACTTCTGCGGCTACAGAAGAAGTGTTAGCAAGTGTGGAAGAAGAAAAGCATCGAAATGATACATCGGTGAAGACATTACATACTGTTAGCGAGCAAGTGAAATTGTTAGAAGATATTTTAGAAAAGTAATATCACTTAAAAAGGGCACAACGTTTGTGCCCTTTTTTCATTTAAACGAAGACTTGCTCGGATTTTAATTGCTTTTCTGCTCGTTTTCTGCCAAGCTTAAGAAGATGAAATTCAGCTAATAGCGGAATTAAAATACTTCAAAGAAAGAATTAAAAAGGTGACGTATATGATCGAAGTTAAGACTTCTGAACTTAGTGATGGAGAATTTAATAGAGGTGTATTTGCAACTCGTGATATTAAAAAAGGTGAGTTGATACACGCAGCGCCAGTTATCTCTTATCCGAATGAACAGCATGAACACATTGAGAAAACATTACTTGCTGACTACGCATTTGAGTATGGGATTAATCATACGGCAATCCTTTTAGGATACGGCATGTTATTCAATCATTCATATACACCGAATGCGACGTATGATATTGTCTTTGAGAATCATACATTTAACTTCTATGCTTATAAAGATATAAAAGCAGGAGAAGAAATCTTAATCAATTATAATGGTGAAGTGGATAACGATGAACTGTTATGGTTTGATAAAGAAAAAGAAGAGAACGAAAAGTAATTTAAAATAAGTAATGAAAAAGATGCCTTTACCTATGTAAAAGCATCTTTTTTGTTGATGAAAATAAAGTAAAGATTACAAAAAAATACCACTTTATTTTCGTGTGGTATAGTAAGATACTGAAGGGTAGTGTTTTGAAAAAGTAATATATTTTACAAATTGTTGTCTTTCTGATGACATGTCAAGTTTAGTAGCCCATTTGGGTTGCTTTATTATGCAATATATATTTTAATATGAGTGGCACCTCTTATAAATTAAGAGGTTAATAGGTGTCTCGAATTGATTTTGGGTACACTGTATCCACCACTTTAAGTTCGTTCATGTATGTGGGGATATTATGGGCCCGTATAACGGGATAAAAAGAATATAGAAATAGAGGAATCGTAAAATGAATATGCAAGAGGTTTATGAATATTTAAGTACGGTATTGCCTGAAGGTCATGTGAAACAAGATGAAATGTTAAAGAATCATACGCATATTAAAGTTGGTGGAAAAGCAGATGTGTTCGTTGCGCCGACAAATTATGATGAAATTCAAGAAGTTATTAAATATGCGAACAAATATAATATTCCAGTTACGTTTTTAGGAAATGGATCGAATGTTATTATTAAAGATGGTGGAATTCGCGGGATTACAGTAAGTTTAATTCATATTACAGGTGTTACTGTAACAGGAACGACGATTGTAGCACAGTGCGGTGCAGCAATTATTGACGTATCACGTATTGCACTAGAACATAACTTAACGGGGCTTGAGTTTGCTTGTGGTATTCCAGGTTCAGTTGGCGGAGCATTATATATGAATGCAGGTGCATACGGCGGTGAAATTTCGTATGTATTAACAGAAGCTGTCGTAATGACAGGTGATGGAGAGCTACGTACTTTGACGAAAGAAGCATTTGAATTTGGATATCGTAAGAGTGTATTTGCGAACAACCATTACATTATTCTTGAAGCGAGATTTGAACTTGAAGAAGGTGTACATGAAGAAATTAAAGCAAAAATGGATGATTTAACGTTTAAACGTGAATCAAAACAGCCTCTAGAATATCCTTCATGTGGTAGTGTATTTAAACGCCCACCAAATAACTTTGCTGGTAAATTGATTCAAGACTCAGGGTTACAAGGTAAGCGAATTGGTGGAGTGGAAGTTTCTTTAAAACACGCTGGATTTATGGTAAATGTTGATAACGGAACAGCACAAGATTACATCGACTTAATTCACTTCGTACAAAAAACAGTTGAAGAGAAATTTGGCGTGAAGTTAGAGCGTGAAGTAAGGATTATTGGAGAAGATAAAGAATAACATATACGTATGAAACTGCGAATTATTTTAAAATAACATTTGGGTATTGTTGACAATTTGTTTTCAATTCAATATAATGGCTAATAATTTAACAAATAACATACGTTGAAAGAGCCCAGTAGCAGTTTGTCACTGTTAATGAGAGAGCTAGGGGATGCTGGAACCTAGCACAAACAAATTTGCGAATTACACTCTGGAGTATCTTAGGTAATGCTAAGCGGATTGGCAATCGATATTATTGCTAAGAGTGGTATGAGTAGCTATGCTATTTATACAAACTGGGTGGTAACACGGTGAATCATCGTCCCTATGTCATAGACATAGGGACTTTTTGTTTTTAAAAAATAAAGGGGATGACAAAAGATGAATATCATTGATGAATTAGAATGGCGCGGTGCTGTTAATCAACAGACTGACGAAGAAGGTTTACGTAAGCTAGTAGAAGAGAAAAAGATTTCGCTATACTGCGGAGTTGATCCGACTGGTGATAGTATGCATATTGGACATTTGATTCCGTTTATGATGATGAAAAGATTCCAGTTAGCCGGCCATCATCCAGTTATTTTAATTGGCGGTGCAACAGGAACAATCGGTGATCCGAGTGGACGTCAATCAGAGCGTCAACTTCAAACGTTAGAAGTAGTTCAGCATAATGTAGATGCATTAACAGCGCAAATGAAAAAGCTATTTGATTTTGGCGGAAATAGCGAAGTGAAGATGGTAAATAACTACGATTGGACTCATGAAATAAATATTATTGAGTTTTTACGTGATTACGGGAAAAACTTTAGCATTAATAGCATGTTAGCAAAGGACATCGTAGCAAGTCGTTTAGATACAGGAATTTCTTTCACAGAATTTACGTACCAAATTTTGCAAGCGATGGACTTCCATCATTTATACACGAAAGAAGATGTTCAACTGCAAATTGGCGGTAGTGACCAATGGGGGAATATTACGAGTGGCTTAGATTTAATTCGTAAGTTAGAAGGGCACGAAGCAAAAGTATTTGGATTGACGATTCCGTTATTATTGAAATCAGATGGTACGAAGTTTGGTAAATCAGCAGGTGGTGCAGTTTGGCTTGATCCTGAAAAAACAACACCATTTGAATTTTACCAGTTCTGGGTAAATACAGATGACCGTGATGTCGTTAAATACTTGAAATACTTTACATTCTTAACGAAAGAGCGCATCGATGAATTGGCAGTGAAGGTAGAAACAGAGCCTCATAAACGTGAAGCGCAAAAAGTATTAGCGGAAGAAATGACGAAATTCGTTCATGGAGAGGAAGCATTGCTACAAGCTGTGAAAATTACAGGAGCGTTATTTAGCGGAGATATTAAATCGTTAACAGCTGATGAAATTGAACAAGGCTTTAAAGAAATGCCAACATTCCAGTCTTCAAAAGAGACGAAAAACATTGTAGAATGGCTAGTTGATTTAGGTATTGAACCATCTAGACGACAAGCGCGTGAAGATATTAATAACGGAGCTATTTCTATGAATGGCGAAAAAGTAACGGATGTAGGTACGGATGTTACGGTAGAGAATTCATTTGATGGACGATTCATTATTATTCGTAAAGGGAAGAAGAATTACAGTCTTGTGAAGTTAGGCGAATAGTTTGTGTGAAAGGATGGGAGTAGGAAGAATACTTCCATCTTTTCGTATACACAATTTGGACATAAAATAATCAGTAAATTTAGATAATTAAAAGGGTTATATTATTCTTCTGCCGAATAAATAAGTTAGAGAAAATTACGGATAAAGTGAAACTTTAATCAGTGGGGGTTTTCCTCATCCCCACTGATTATTAGCCCTCACCAATCGGACTTTTATGGGCAGTTGATCCCCCAACTAACTGCTTTGCTTTCGCTGAATTTTGAGGTGGGGGGTCTTACTGCCCATTAAAGTGGGATAAAAATAGCCCGAACCATGCAGGGCATGATTCGGGCTTATATTCAGATTAGTAAGCTAAGCTGAATAGACCTTTAATGTGTGATAAGTAACGAACGTTACTTGCTTCTTTCATTAATGATGCTGGTAAGCCTTTAAGTGGAGTATTGCTTGCTCCGATTGTAGCAACAGCATCTTTACGTCCTAGACTAGCAAGTGTTCCAGAGTTTACAGGTGCGAACTCTTCGAATGCTTTGCCTTCTAGTGCTGCGTATAAGTTGTATCCAATTAACTCACCCATTTGCCAAGCGATTTGTGCAGTTGGTGGGTATGGACGTCCGTCTGGAGCGAAGACAACAGCGCTGTCTCCAGCAACGAATACGTTTTTGTGAGAAGTAGATTGTAGGTATGCATCAACTGTTGCACGACCACGGTTTACTTCAAGACCTGATTCACCGATTAGTGGGTTACCTTGAACGCCGCCCGTCCAAACGAATGTGTTAGCAACAAGTTTTTGACCGTCTTTTAAGTCAATTTCATTGCCAGCAACGTTTGTTACAGGAAGACCAGTTAAGAATGTAACGCCGCGTGCTTCTAGGCTAGTAGTTGCACGTTCGATTAAGTGGTCTGGTAATACTGGAAGGATTTTTGGACCTGCTTCAACAAGAAGAAGTTTAACTTCTTTTGGATTTACACCGTGGCTTTTTGCAAGTTTAGGCATAATGTCAGCAAGCTCACCAACTAGCTCAACGCCAGTTAATCCGCCACCACCGATTACGATTGTAGCATCAGCTTCGTTTTTCGTTTTCGCGTATTCACGAATACGGTCTTCAACGTGTTTGTAGATTTTGTTTGCATCAGCAGCAGATTTTAATACCATGCTGTTTTCTTCTAGTCCTGGAATACCGAAGTAAGCAGTTTTACTTCCTAAAGCAACTACAAGTGCATCGTAAGATAAAGTAGTGCCGCCAGCTAATTTGATTTCTTTGCTATCAACTGAGAATGACTCAACTGTTGCGATTTTAAGATCAATATCTTTACCTTTGAAAAGCTTTGTAAGTGGCATTGCAACTGCTTGCTCAGACACGTTACCAGCTGCAAGGCGGTGTAGTTCAGTGATGATTTGGTGTGTTGGGTATTGGTTAATCACTGTAACTTGTGCTTCTGATTTGCTGTAATATTTACGTACGTTTAAAGCGGCAAGAAGACCGCCATAACCAGCGCCTAAGATGACAATTTGTTTTGACATAGTATGATATCCCCCGTCTTTACTAATTGTTGTTATAAGTTAACTTATTTATTGTTACGTTCTGCACTAATTTGAAGATATGCGTTCACAAAGCGGAACATTTTTTGTGCTTGTGGATCTTTTAGTAATTTTAAAAGACCGAATAGGCCGATAACTTCGTTGCTTTCGTCAGCACGATCTTTCGCTTCGATCGCAGTAGCAGCCATGCTTTTTACTGTATCTTTTACAGGTTCTACAAGCTCTGTGATTGCACCAACAGTGTCGCTTTTTAATACTTCATCAGTAGCAACAGTTTGAGCGAAGTCATAAGACTTAGTTAAAATGTTAACAAGCTCAGTTAATTTTGGAAGCTGTTCTACTAGTGTTGTTAATGATTCTTGTACCTCAGGTTTTAACAACTGATCAAGTACATCAAGTTGTCCTTGGCTAGCAGAAATTTGTACAGTTTCTTGTTCTGGCTTTGTTTGAGTCATAGTTTCTGGCATCTCCAATTCTCCTTTACGATAGCAATACTCTTATTTTTGATAAGTAAGATAGTAAACGGTTACGAAACTTTACACAAAGTTTCACAAAACACAATAAAATGCCTTTAAATTTATGACAGCAACTAAGTTGCAAACATAAATCTAAAACCATAACGTCTTACTTATTATTTATGAACTGTCCGATATATGGCTTGTCCGCATAATGGAAAAGCTCCGTTACCGGAAAGTGTATATAATATATATCCTATATTATATACTATATACACCTATGTTAACATAAAAATGATTCCTAATTATTTGATATCGAGCGTATAACGTAGTACTGACAAGGTATGAAAGCGTATAAAATATTTTGTTTCAGTTAGAAATGTACATATATAATAAGAAAAAAAGGAAAAAATGAACAAATTCATGTTCGTTTTTTCCTTTTTCCTATTATTCACCTTCCGCAATTAGCATCGATGTCTTACCTTCTTTTTCAAGATGGCATTCGCCCCAAGAACAAAGAGAATCAAGAATGGATTCTAAAGACCAACCGTAATCAGTAAGAGAATATTCTACTTTTGGCGGGACTTGGTTGTATACTTTTCTTTGAATAACGCCGTCGTCTTCTAATTCACGTAATTGCTGTGTTAACATTTTTTGTGTAATACCAGGCATTGAGCGTTTTAATTCACTCGTTCTCTTTGTACCTTTCGTTAAGTGACAAAGGATAACAACTTTCCATTTGCCGCCGATAACTTCTAAAGTTGCCTCTACAGGAATATTGTATTGCTTCATATGAAACCCTCCCATTGTGAGTAAAATAAGTTAAATCATACAAATGTTACTTTTTAGTACCTATAGCACTTTAAAGTACGTACTTTTTATCATGTTAAATATGTTTCATAATAGCACATGTAAGAGGCAAATGAGTAGTACGGTACTGAAAAGTGACTATGTTACTTTTTGGTGCCTATCGTACTTTAAAGTGCGTTCTTCAAAAAAAGAATGAAACCATTCATAATAGCATTTGTAGAGATTAAATATATTTTTTTAGAAGATAAAAGGGCCTTTTTATCGCACTATTATGATTGGATTTCTTGTAATAAGGAGGAATTCAATTGAGTTCATATACAGTACCATCTTCGGAAGTTCAGACGAATCGAAGAAGTATGTTTGCTTTATTAGCACTAGCAATTAGTGCATTTGGAATTGGGACGACCGAGTTTATTAGTGTCGGTTTATTACCATCTATTTCAAAAGATTTAAATGTTTCGGTTACAACAGCTGGTTTAACTGTTTCCCTATATGCGTTAGGGGCGGCAGTAGGAGCTCCTGTTTTAACAGCGCTAACGGCTAGTATGTCGAGAAAGACATTATTAATGTGGATTATGGTTATTTTCATTATTGGTAATGGGATCGCGGCAGTAGCAACAAGTTTCACTATATTAATTATCGCAAGGATTGTATCTGCTTTTGCACATGGTGTGTTTATGTCGATAGGATCTACAATTGCGGCCGCAATCGTCCCAGAGAATAAACGTGCTAGCGCCATTGCCATTATGTTTACTGGATTAACAGTTGCGACTATTACAGGTGTGCCAATTGGAACGTTTATCGGTCAACAATTTGGCTGGAGAGCGTCATTTATGGCGATTGTCGTAATTGGAATTATTGCTTTTATCGCAAACAGCATACTAGTCCCATCTAATTTAAAAAATGGTGTACCTGTATCGTTTCGTGATCAATTCAAACTCATTAAAAACGGAAGACTATTACTAGTTTTCATTATTACTGCACTTGGATACGGCGGTACATTCGTAACATTTACGTATTTATCTCCATTATTACAAGAAGTAACAGGATTTGAAGCAAGTACCGTTACCATCATTTTATTAGTGTATGGAATTGCAATTGCGATAGGGAATATGGTTGGCGGAAAATTATCGAATCATAATCCGATTCGAGCGCTATTTTACATGTTCTTAATTCAAGCGATTATATTATTTGTTTTAACATTTACAGCGCCATTTAAAGTAGCTGGATTAATCACAATTATTTTCATGGGACTATTCGCATTTATGAATGTTCCGGGGCTACAAGTATATGTAGTTATATTGGCAGAGCGTTTTGTTCCGAGTGCGGTGGATGTTGCTTCAGCAATTAATATTGCCGCATTTAACGGAGGAATCGCTTTAGGTTCTTATATAGGTGGCCTTGTAACGAATTCGTTAGGATTAATCCATACTGCTTGGGTAGGCGGCCTTATGGTAGTAGCCGCTGTTATTTTAACAGCGTGGAGCATGACATTAGAAAAAAGAGATCAAGTAAAATAAAAGGAGAGAAAATAAAATGAAAAACTTACAAAGTAAAGCAGTATTAAATAACGGTGTAGAAATGCCTTGGTTCGGTTTAGGTGTATTTAAAGTAGAAGAAGGACCAGAACTTGTAGAAGCTGTAAAATCAGCAATTAAAGCAGGGTACCGCAGCATTGATACAGCTGCAATTTACGGAAATGAAAAAGCTGTAGGTGAAGGAATTCGTGCAGGTATCGAAGCAACTGGTATTTCAAGAGAAGATTTATTTATCACTTCAAAAGTGTGGAACGCTGACCAAGGATATGAAACAACAATCGCTGCATACGAAGAGAGTCTAAAAAAATTAGGACTAGATTATTTAGATTTATATCTTGTTCACTGGCCTTCAGAAGGAAAATATAAAGATACGTGGAGAGCGTTAGAAACACTTTATAAAGAAAAGCGCGTACGTGCAATTGGTGTAAGTAACTTCCAAATCCATCACTTACAAGATGTAATGAAAGATGCAGAAATTAAACCAATGATTAACCAAGTAGAATACCACCCTCGTTTAACACAAAAAGAACTACAAGCTTTCTGTAAAGAACAAGGTATTCAAATGGAAGCATGGTCACCATTAATGCAAGGTCAATTATTAGATAACGAAACATTACAAGAGATTGCTGAGAAACACGGCAAAACAACAGCGCAAGTGATTTTACGTTGGGATCTTCAAAATGGAGTAATTACAATTCCAAAATCAACGAAAGAACACCGCATCATTGCAAATGCTGATGTATTTAACTTTGAATTAACGAAAGAAGATATGGAAAAAATCGATGCGTTAAACCAAAATCACCGCGTTGGTCCAGATCCTGATAACTTCGATTTCTAAGATTAGGGTAAGAAAGAAGAGTGCGTAAAAGCACTCTTTTTTTTGCATAAAAATAGTTTCTAAATAAATACTACTTAGTATCAAGTTTGTTATAAGGGGCTGTAAACATGAATATAAAGCAATCGTTCAAACTTTTAGCTATGTTTTTAAGTGTTTTATTTGTGTTATTCCCGCTTCAAAAAGCATTCGCAGAAGTGATGGACCATACAAAGTATCAAATGGATTGGAGTTATAGTAAGTCTAAGAAGAAACCAATCCGAACAGAGCTTATTAAAACGGCAGATGGCAAAATTGCTTTTTGCTTAAATGTAGATTTAAAATCTCCAAGCGGTCAAGATTTACCGGAAATGGGGAAAGTGGATATTAACGTATACCGTGTATTATTAAATGGATATCCACAAAAGAGCCCGCAAGAATTAGGTGTTTCTGATTGGAGAGAAGCTCATTATGCAACGCAGCTTGCAGTATGGAATGCTTTAAAGCAAATCGATATTAATGATTTAGATTTCCGCAATAAAAATGTAGAAAAGGTAACGAAAGATATCGTTGCAAAAGCAAGCGCTAGTGAAGAGTTACAAGAAATTACAATGAGTGTAACTCCTACAGAAGAACAAGAAGCAGTATTAAAAAATGATTTCTTTGAAACAGGCTTATATACAGTAGAAACAAATGCAAAAAGTGGAACGTATAAAGTGCAAGCAACAGGTGCACCAGCAGGAGCGAAATTTGTAAATGAAAAAGGCGAAACAAAAACAGAATTTAATGTAGGAGAAAAGTTCCGCATTTTAATTCCGAAACAAACACCAGCTGGTGGTTTTAGCTTTAAAGTAATAGGGAAATTAACGAAGCTACAAGGGATTGCACATAAAGGTACACCAACAATTCAAAATGCAGTTGTATTACTTGAGCGTAGTGAAGAAGAAACAAGTCCGGAGTTATCAGTGAGTTGGAAAAAAGGAAATGGTCATGATAATAATAAACCACATACTCCAAACGAACCACATAAACCGAATCAATATAAAAGGTAAGGATGAAAGCATTGGTGTTAACCAATGCTTTTTATATATGAATTTTAAAGTTATATCAAAATAATTATTCACTATATAAAACACTGTTTTAATGGTAGAAAAACTATTTAGAAATAACAAAATATAATAAAATCTAAACGTTACGATTAATGAATTAAATTCACAAAATTGTAACATCATTCTGATTGGGAAGGCTATCAAACAAAGTAGAAAGCGTGTAAAATTCAGTTGGAAAAACTACCTATAGATGGTCATATATGAAGAAAATGTAAGATTCTATTGCTATTTTTATTTTTGGATGTATAGATGACAATACTAAAGTATATCTTTTACTATTCGCTTTTTATGTACGAAGAGAACTCATCACAAATAGAGAGACGTGAGGAGGGCATATTACATAAAAATTTTACAATGTAAGAAAGCGAATACATGGGGGGAATGCGGTAGTAATAGATACAGGTGCGCGAGGTGTTAGCCTATTCATTAAATGTTTTTATAAAAATAATAGGATTGTTTATTAAATGAATATATAGGATAGTTTCTCTAAATAAAGGAACAGGGGACACAGATTATGTCGAAGAAAAAGACGAGTAGGGTGTTATTAGCTGGTATATGTATATCTACATTATTATCACCAGTAGCTTTTGAAGCATCGAAAGGATATGCCGCACCTTTGGAAGAGAATAAGGGCGGGAATTTAGAAGAGGTTAAAGAGAATAAATTTGAGCAGAGAGTATTTCAGTTGCCGGGGAAAGGCGATGTGGAAGAAGAGAGGAAACGCTTAAAGTATTTATATAAACTTTCGCCTAATGAGCCAACTGGAATTTATGCGAAGCCAAATGAAGAAATTACTATTGAAATAAAAGGAAGCCATGCTATTAAGGCTTTCATAGGGACACGTAGTTATGACAAGGAAGACCCGAAAGAATTTGATTTAAAGCCGGGGAAAAATATAATTTCAGCTCCTAATGGAGGGATTTTATACTTTTATAATTTAAATGATACAGGTGAGATTACTGCAACTGTTACAAGTGGTGGTAGTCATTTTCCTTTATTTATATTAGGGAAACATACGAAAAAAGATTGGGATGAAATGCTTAAAAAGTACAAAGATCCTTATGCGATAGAATTAAAAGGGGAAAGAAGTTTAATTACTGCCAGTTACGATAAAGTGAAAAAGAACATGGAAAAAACAAATCCGACAGATTTAATGAAGGCACATGATGAAGCGATTCGTATTGAAAACAACTTATCTGGATTATCAGAAGATGGTCCTGGAATGGCGAAGGCTAGCGAACATTATGTTCAGTTTATTGAGGCTAAATATCCAACGAATCCCTTTATGTATGCGACTAATTATTACACGGGATATGCACAAGAATCGATGGAATTTGTATTAGATATCGACAAGTTTAAGAATAAGGGCTGGGGACCTTGGCATGAAGTAGGGCATTTACATCAGCAACAACCTTGGGAATGGGCAGGGATGGAGGAAGTAATTGCGAATATTTACAGTTTAGCTGTTCAAACAGGCTTTGGAAATCCCTCTCGTATGGAGGTAGATGGTCGTTATGAACAAGCTTTTGAATATCTTAATAAACCAAACGATCAAAAGGATTTTGATAGCTCGGATCCAATTATAATGTTTTGGCAGTTACATTTAATCTATGGAGATCAGTTTTATCCAAAACTTCATCAAATGTATAGAGTAATGTCTGATGCAGATTATCCACTATTAGATATAGATCAAGTTGTTACCGATAGAGAGAAGAAACAACTATTTATTTATACGGCCTCAAAAGTAGCAGGGCAAAATTTAATTTCATACTTTGAAAAATGGGGGTTACATGCGGACCCTGATACGGTAGAAAATGTAGGGAAGCTGCAATTGCCTGAACCGAAAAACGAAATATGGTTATCGAGAGATAGTGCCCCTATTCGTGAAACGCAAGTGAAACCATATAAAGCACCTTATGGTGAAGCTGTAAATACAGTACCAGATGTTTTAATAGGAACAGGATCAGGGAAAGAGTTAGATGAAGAAAAGGCAAGTGAGTTAGTACAAAACTTAGGTGAAAATGTAAAGGTATCCGGAAAAATTAGATGGTCTAAACAGGAAAGTGGAAAGCAAATTGTATATGTAGAGATCATAGATGAAAATGGAAATGTTAATTCAGTTCCGGTTTCTGTGAATGGAGTATACGGAGATAGTATGTTATTTAAAACATATTGGAATACAAACTCGGTGCTAACTTTACAGCATAAGGACAAGAAATTTAATGCGACATTAGTAAGAAATATATTGAATCATAGTTATCGAGATAAAAAATATGTAGGTGTTACAATCTATGATGCAAACGGAAATGAAAAGAAGAATGTTTCAGCCGAAGGACATGAGGGACTAAAGAATTTCGTGAAAGAGTTAGATGGAACGTCGTTTGAATACGGGGATATTGTTAAGGTATACCATATTCAGCCTCGATATTTAGAATGGTATCATGATAATGAACTTGTAGATCAAGGAGAAGCAAATAGTAAAAAGGAAAAATTATTTAAAATTACACCACAAGGATATGAACTAATTGATAGTTTACAGGAAGTAAAGGCAGTACCGCAAAAAGTAGTAATTGGAACAGATGTTGAAAAATTAGAAGCGAAAGACTTTGTTCAAGTGAAAGATGGAGAAGTAATTGGATTTGTAGAAAAGCTGGATACAACAAAGATTGGCGAACAAAAAGTAAAAGTGGAAACGAAAGATCGTTTAGGAAATAAAGCGGTGACAGAAGTACCTGTAGAAGTGATTTATGGAGATAGTATCGCGTATGTCGGATATGACAATAACATTGCTTCGGTTATAACGTTAAAGCATGAGGAGAAGAAATTCCATGTGACTGATATGAATAGCCAGATTCATAAGTATTTTAATAAAGAGCTATACATGGGAATCACGTTATATGATGGAGAAGGAAAAGAGAAAAAACATGTAACAGCAGAAGGACAAGAAACTTCAAAGAACTTTGCAGAACAAGTGAATGGTACGCAGTTTGAGTATGGAGATGTAGTGAAAGTATTCCATGCGGAACCGGATCGTTTGAAATGGTATCAAAATAATACTCTTACTGGTCAAGGTGAGCAAAAAGGAACAAAAGAACTATTCTTCAAAGTGACAGAAAAAGGTTTCGAGAAAATGGATATGTTGCAAGAAGTAACGGCAGTACCGCAAAAAGTAGTCATCGGAACAGACGCTGAAAAATTAAATGCAAAAGACTTTGTTCAAATGAAAGATGGAGAAGTAGTAGGTTTTGTAGAAAAGCCAAATACAACAAAAATCGGTGAACAGAAAGTCAAAGTAGAAACGAAAGATCGTTTTGGAAATAAGCAAGTGACAGAAGTACCTGTAGAAGTGATTTATGGAGATAGTATTATGTTCTTCGGTACATGGCATGGTGGAACGAATATTAAATCGATTGTTACATTAAATCATGAAGAAAAGAAATTTAGCATAACAGATTCAGAAGGACCAATGCATACTTCATTTGCAGATGAGCAATATATGGCGATGACTGTATATGATAAAGGTGGAAAAGAGAAGAAAGCTTTATCGGTAAAAGCATCTGAGAATACGAAAGTATTTGCAGAACAATTTAATGGAACGGCCTTTGAATATGGGGATATCGTAAAAGTGTATCAAAGAGAGTTTGATAGATTTAAAGTGTACAAAAAGAACGAACTAGTGGATACGCAGTATGGTGTACATGAAGTGTTCTTTAAAGTGACAGAAAAAGGTTTCGAGAAAATGGATATGTTGCAAGAAGTAACGGCAGTACCGCAAAAAGTAGTCATCGGAACAGACGCTGAAAAATTAAATGCAAAAGACTTTGTTCAAATGAAAGATGGAGAAGTAGTAGGTTTTGTAGAAAAGCCAAATACAACAAAAATCGGTGAACAAAAAGTCAAAGTAGAAACGAAAGATCGTTTTGGAAATAAGAAAGTGACGGAAGTACCTGTAGAAGTAACATATGGAGATAGCATTGTATACCAAGGGCTTAGTAATGTTGTTCGTTCTATTGTAACGTTAAATCATGATGATAAGAAACTACATGTAACGTATACAAATGAACAAATTCATAGTTACTTTAATAATGAATTATATATGGGAATTACATTATATGATCAAAATAATAATGAGAAAAAGCATGTAACAGCAGAAGGACAAGAAACGTCGCAGAATTTTGCGAAACAAGTAAATGGTATGGTGTTTGAGTATGGTGATGTAGTAAAAGTGTATCATGCCGAATCAGATCGTTTAAGCTGGTACAAAAATAGTGAGTTCGTTGGAAAAGGAGATAAGAAAAAGTTTAAAGAAATTTCCTTTAAAATTACTCCAAGTGGTTTAGAACAAGTGCAATAATAAAAAAAGCTCGTAAAACATAACGTTTTACGAGCTTTTTTTATTACTCAGCTTCAGAAACAACTGTGAAGCGTTCGTTTACATGTTTTGGATTTTCGATTTCATCAAGTGCTGCTACTGCGAAGTCTTCGTAACTTACGTAGCTATCGCCTTTTGAGTTAACAAGCAGGTTGTCTTTGCCAGCTGTATAAGAACCTGTGCGTTTTCCTAATGCAAATAGTGCAGAAGGGCTGATGAATGTCCAAGTAATATCGTTAGTTTGTTGCAGGATTTCTAAGTTTTTACCTTGGTTTTGAGCTGTTGCAAGGTATTCGCCTGGGAAACCTGGTGTCTCAAATACACGTGTTGTTTTCTCTTCGTCTACAAATAAGCTTCCAGCGCCGCCGACTACAAGTAATTTTGTGTTAGGTGCACCTTTCATCGCTTCAATAAGTACGTTTCCTGCATCTACGTGAAGGTGTTCTTGTCCTGCTGGAGCACCAAATGCATTTACAACTACGTCGAATGCTTGTAAGTCGTTAGATGTAAGAGCGAATACGTCTTTCTCTAAAACCTTTACGTTTTCTTCTGTAATTTTTGCAGCATTTCTTACGATTGCAGTTACTTCATGTCCGCGATCTAATGCTTCTTTTAAAATACGACTTCCTGCTTTACCAGTTGCTCCGATAATTCCGATTTTCATAATAAATCCCTCCAAAGTGTTTTGTTAACGTGTATATCTGAAAGTGAATGAATGTATTGTAATTAGGTTTGTTACAACCCGATGTAATCATTATAGTTACAGTTAGGTGTGTTTGTCAAATGGTTTAATGAAATAAGGTTGAATTTAGTTTGTTCATTTTTCTAAAATAATGATGTTATGTTTGGTAACAATTACATGTTAGAAAACCTAACATTTTTTTGTCGAAAATTGTTGATTGTTTAAAGTTTTTAGAATATAATTTTCTTATTGTTAGGAAGAGGGGGCAATGCAATTATGGATTTTTTAGCTAAGGTAATTGGGGATATAAATAATGTCCTTTGGTCATATATCATTATTGCGATGTTAATTGGGTTAGGACTTTACTTTTCGTTTCGTGTGAAATTTGTCCAAGTTCGTTACTTCGGTGAAATGATTCGATTGCTTGGGGATGGGGCAAGTTCGAAAACGAGGAAAGCACAAAAAGAGAAGAGCGGTGTATCATCGTTCCAAGCTTTTTGTATGAGTACAGCTTCTCGTGTAGGTACTGGTAACTTAGCTGGTGTAGCTATCGCAATTTCAGCAGGTGGACCAGGCGCAGTATTTTGGATGTGGTTAATCGCGGTAATTGGGGGTGCTTCTGCATTTGTAGAGAGCACATTAGCGCAAATTTATAAAGTAAAAGATGGGAATACGTTCCGTGGTGGCCCAGCGTATTATATGGAAAAGGGTTTAAATAAACGCTGGCTTGGAGCTATTTTCTCTGTATTAATAACAGTAAGTTTCGGGTTAATTTTTAACGCTGTACAATCTAATACTGTAGCAGCTGCTTTTGATGGGGCATTCAAAACAGATAGTAGATTAGTAGGTCTTGTAATGGCTGGTCTACTTGCAGTTATTATTTTCGGCGGAGTAAAACGAATTGCTCGCGCGGTTGAAATGATCGTTCCAGTAATGGCAATCATTTATGTAGCAGTGGCATTATTCGTTGTTGTAACAAACATTACGGCAATTCCATATGTGTTTAAAGAAATTTTCTTACATGCTTTCGGAATTAAAGAAGTAGTAGGTGGGGGATTAGGAGCTGCGATTTTACTAGGGGTAAAACGCGGATTATTCTCAAATGAAGCTGGTATGGGTAGTGCGCCGAACGCGGCTGCGACTGCAAACGTAACGCACCCAGTTAAACAAGGTTTCATTCAAACTTTAGGGGTATTTACAGATACATTATTAATTTGTAGTTGTACAGCATTTATCATTCTTTTATCAGATGTGCATAATGCAGCTGATTTAAATGGTATTCAATTAACGCAGCAGGCGTTAAGTCAACATATCGGTCCATGGGCTTCTATATTTGTAGCAGTGGCAATCTTCTTGTTTGCATTCAGTTCATTAGTAGGTAACTACTACTATGGTGAAACAAATATTGAATTCTTAAATGGAAGTAAAGTACTATTAAATGCATACCGCATTGCTGTACTTGGTATGGTTATGTTAGGTTCTGTAGCAACAATTCAAATCGTTTGGGATTTAGCAGATTTATTCATGGGTATTATGGCTGTTATTAACTTAGTTGCAATCGTATTCCTTTCTAAGTATGCTTTTGCAGCGTTATCAGATTACGTAAAGCAAAAGAAACAAGGAAAAGATCCAGTCTTCTATGCGAATTCAATTCCAGGTCTGAAAAATACAGAGTGCTGGGAAGAGCAAGTAGCAGATAAAGAAAAAGCGGTATAATGAGGTGAGCATCAAGTGAAACTTGATGCTCATTTTTTTGTTTTATCCAGATATTTGTCGGTAGTAAAAGACGAACATTAATGAGTGTTTTATAATAAAATGTAATTTTTTAAAGAAAAGTGCGGATATGAGTTGTGATTTATGTTAGAATGGAAAATGCCTTTGAAACAAGAGGTTTTATGATTTTTCCTATCTGATTGAAGATTTTGGAGGGGAAATGGAAAGTTCGGGTTATTTCTTGTTTTAGTGGTCAGACGTTCAACGTTAATGAAGAGTTAAATGGAGGATTTTATTAATGAAGTTTGTTATGTTTCTTATAGGATTACTCGTTGTATTTGTACTCGGTTTTCTTATAAGCTCCGATCGTAAGAAGATTAAGTATAAACCAATCGCAATTATGCTTGTTATTCAGCTAGCGTTATCTTATTTCTTATTAAATACACAAGTTGGTTATATTTTAGTAAAAGGAATTTCAGATGGATTTGGCGCACTTCTTGGATATGCGGAAGCTGGAATCGTTTTCGTATTTGGTGGTCTTGTTAATAAAGGAGAGGTTTCATTCTTCTTAACAGCGTTATTACCAATCGTATTCTTTGCCGTTTTAATCGGAATTCTGCAACACTTTAAAATTTTACCGATATTTATTCGTGCTATTGGTACGTTGTTAAGTAAAGTAAATGGTCTAGGAAAACTAGAATCATATAATGCAGTAGCAGCTGCTATTGTTGGGCAAGCGGAAGTATTTATTACAGTAAAAGATCAATTAAGTAAAATCCCAAAACATCGTTTATATACATTATGTGCATCTTCTATGTCGACAGTATCGATGTCAATCGTCGGTTCTTACATGAAAATGATCGAACCAAAATATGTAGTAACAGCACTTGTATTAAATTTATTTAGTGGTTTCATTATTATTCATATTATTAACCCGTACGATATTACAGAAGAAGAAGATACACTGAAATTAGAAAATAAGAAAAAACAGTCATTCTTTGAAATGCTAAGCGAATATATTATGCTTGGTTTCACAATCGCGATTACGGTAGCAGCGATGTTACTTGGTTTCGTAGCATTAATTACAGCAATCAATAGCTTGTTTGATTCTATGTTCGGTATTACATTCCAAGCTATTTTAGGATACATTTTCTCACCATTAGCATTCGTAATGGGTATTCCGCAAGCAGAGATGGTAACAGCGGGACAAATTATGGCAACGAAATTAGTATCAAACGAATTTGTTGCGATGCTTGATCTTGGAAAAGTAGCTGGTGATTTATCAGCTCGTACAGTTGGTATTCTTTCTGTATTCCTTGTATCATTTGCGAACTTCTCATCAATCGGGATTATCGCAGGTGCAACGAAAGGTATCGATGAAAATCAATCAAATGTTGTATCATCATTCGGTCTACGCCTTGTGTACGGTGCGACATTAGTAAGTATTCTATCAGCGATTATCGTTGGTGTTATGTTATAAAAAAGATGGTCCTAGCTCATAGCTAGGGCTATTTTTTTATGGTAAATTTGCATAGAAAAACCAATTAATTAGGAATATATTAACATATAAAAATCTTTTTAAATTTATATTGCTTTTCAGTTAGATAACGCTTACAATTTGATTTGTAGGTGGTATCAATTTCAGACTTTCAAGTATGGTAGGAGAGAAGAGGCTACCTTTAATAAATTGCAATTTATGTAAACGCTTACTGATCTTAGATAACAGTTGAATAGTATTTAGGGGTTTTAAATTTTTTTAACATCAATGGTCAGACGTCATTCGTTATACGTTATACGACCAATAACTCGTGGGAGAAGTGGAGGATTCACATATGAAAATAGTAATGTTTCTAGTCGGTTTACTTGTAGTATTTGTACTAGGGTTCCTTATCAGTTCAGATCGCAAGAAAATTAAATATAAACCAATTGCACTTATGCTTGTCATTCAATTGGTACTTGCGTATTTCTTACTAAATACAAAGGTCGGATTTGTATTAGTAAAAGGGATTGCAGATGGGTTTGGCGCTATTTTAAAATTTGCGGAAGCAGGGGTTAATTTCGTATTTGGTGGTCTAGCAAATGATGGACAAGCACCATTCTTCTTAACAGTATTATTACCAATTATTTTCTTAGCAGTACTAATTGGGATCTTACAACATATTAAAATTTTACCGATTATCATTCGTGCAGTCGGTTTCCTATTAAGCAAAGTTAACGGTTTAGGAAAACTAGAATCATATAATGCGGTAGCAGCTGCGATTGTTGGTCAAGGGGAAGTATTCATTACAGTAAAAGATCAATTAAGTAAATTACCGAAAAATCGTTTATACACACTTTGTGCATCTTCCATGTCTACAGTATCGATGTCAATTGTCGGTTCTTATATGAAAATGATTGATCCAAAATATGTAGTAACGGCACTTGTATTAAACTTATTTAGTGGATTCATTATCGTTCATATTATTAATCCATATGACGTGAAAGAAGAAGACGACATTTTAGAATTACAAGAAGATAAAAAGCAAACATTCTTTGAAATGTTAGGCGAATATATTATGCTTGGTTTCTCTATCGCTGTAACAGTAGCGGCGATGTTAATCGGTTTCGTAGCATTAATTACAGCAATTAACGGTGTATTCGATTCAATTTTCGGAATCACATTCCAAAGCATTTTAGGATACATTTTCTCACCATTAGCATTCGTAATGGGTATCCCAACATCAGAGATGCTAACAGCAGGACAAATTATGGCAACGAAATTAGTAACGAACGAATTCGTTGCAATGCTTGACCTTGGTAAAGTAGCTGGTGATTTATCAGCTCGTACAGTAGGTATTTTATCTATCTTCCTTGTATCATTTGCGAACTTCTCATCAATCGGAATTATCGCAGGTGCAACGAAGAGTATCGATGGCAAACAAGCAAACGTTGTATCATCATTCGGATTAAAACTTGTATACGGTGCAACGTTAGTAAGTATATTATCAGCGGTTATCGTTGGGGTTATGCTTTAATAAATAGTAAAGAGGTCGTTTATCTCTCGCCTAGAGGGATGAACGGCTTTTTTATTTTGGTATGATAAATAGTGTGGAGAGGGGGAATTAGGGTGAAAGAACAGAATAGTTTAAAGGAATTTGATGAGGTTATAGATAACATTAATCGTTTAACTGGAGAAGATGCTAGAGCGTTTTTGAAATTTATACATGGATATTTAAGCATAGTAGAAGAAGGAGATGGAACTTTTACTCATAGTGACTTTGTTGAAAAGGTTTCTGGGCTCTATAAAAAGGATGTGGCGAGGGTTATTCAACTTAGAGAAGAAATAAAAAAATCACCTTAATCCATTCATTAAGGTGATTGAAATACTACTCAGCTGGAGGCGTAAATGTACGTTTTTCTAATTCAGCATCTAGCATAAATAATGCGTTTGAATCGCTTGTAATACGCTTTAATTTTTGGATGATGCTATCGAATGAAGCTTCTTCTTCTACTTGCTCATCAACAAACCATTTTAAGAATGTAATTGTTGCGTGTTCACGCTCATCCCAAGCGATATCAGATAGGTTGTAAATACGTTTCGTTACTTCACGCTCGTGCTCAAGTGCCACTTCAAAAGCGTTCAGTACAGAGTCATATTCGTTATTTGGATTATCAAATCCAGTAATAATAGCGCGCTCACCGCGGTCATTAATGTAGTTGTAAAGCTTCATTGCGTGGAAACGTTCTTCTTCAGCTTGTACAAGGAAAAAGTTAGCGAATCCATCATAGCTTTCGGCTGTACAGTAAGCAGCCATTGCCATATAAGCGTGGGCAGAGTAAAATTCAAAGTTCATTTGATCGTTTAGTGCGTCGTGCAATTTTTTTGATAACATAAAATCCCCCTTAGTATTGTGACAAGAATATTATACCATAATTGATAATATTCTCATTTGGATGTCTCGAACCTTTTCGAAAGCTTTGTGACGTGTGCGTCCATAATGTCTTGTAAGTCCAAATCATATTTTTGCGAAAGAATAATAAGATTAGATAGTACATCACCAAGTTCTTCTTTTAGTTCTTGTTTTAGCTCTTCTTCTGTTTTCACGTTTTCATCAGGGCGATCCCGACCGATTTCGATTGCGCGAACAACGCGTGAAACTTCCCCAACTTCCTCTGTTAAGAAATTTAACCGAATAAAGGCATTATACTGTGACCAGCTTCGTTTTTCGTAAAATTCCTCAACCCATCTTTCAAATGCGACGATATCCATTTCTTTCTCATCCCCTCAATATGTTGTACAATGTTCATTGTATCATAACAATATATAGTTTTGGGGTGTAAGGATGAGAAAGATTTGTGTGTTTGCAGGTTCCAATTTAGGGGAGAGACCAGAGTTCAAAGAGCAGGCAATTGAATTAGGTAAAATGTTTGTTGAGAATGATTATGAGCTTGTATACGGTGGTTCTTGCGTCGGATTAATGGGAGAAGTAGCAAACGAAGTTCTTCGCTTAGGTGGCCGTGTAACAGGTGTTATGCCGCGCGGTCTATTCCGAGGAGAGATCGTTCATACAGGGTTAACAGAATTAATTGAAGTAGAAACGATGCATGAACGTAAAGCGAAAATGGCAGAGCTTGCGGATGCTTTTATTGCACTACCAGGCGGATATGGAACGTTTGAAGAGCTATTTGAAGCAGTATGTTGGTCACAAATTGGTATACATAATAAGCCAGTTGGTTTATTGAACATAAAAGATTTTTATGGACCAATTCTGCAAATGGTTGAACGTGCAGCAGAAGAAGGATTCATGAATCCATCGAATAAAGAGTTAATCGTTGCCGCTGAAACGGCAGATACACTCATTCATAAGATACAAAATTACGAGCGTCCTATTTTAGGAACGAAGTGGAAGCAACTATCATAATACAATTGTATAGGAATTTTTGGAAACAAATGTCATTTTATCTTGAAAAGGCATGTGTTTTTAATTTGGTTAAATATGTTAATGTTAAGGTGTAATGTTTTTGGAAAAGGAGAAATAGATGGAGGAATTCATATTTTTAAGGCCGGTTTTTAAATGTATTTTAGCGGCATCTATTCTTGTTATGCTAATTGTTTCAACACAGAAGAAAGAGCTTATTAATGCGTTTTCGCTTTGGTTTATTTCGATACTATGTATCGGTGTTTCCGCGATCACGTTGTTTATGTCTGGGTTTATTGTTGATGAGTATAATTTAGGTGGAGATGCACAATCGTTTTGTATGTTTATTGCGATTGGTTGTATTAGTGGTTTGAATTTAATTATTTACTATAGACGGAAACAATAAGGAAGGCATTCCGTATTATTTTGGAATGCCTTTATCATTTTGATTACTTTGTTTTTTATACAAGTACCAGCCACCCCAGCCGCCACCAATTGCTAAGACAATGAGGAAAGCATAGTCTTTAACCTCGATACGTATATTGAAAATATTAGCTATAAGTAAGACAATCCCAACTGTTATTAACGCAAAAAATGCTCTAATTAAGTAGTCTTTCAACTGAACCACTCCCGCCATTTAAGTAGTAAATGATGAATATGGAAAAGCTTTTTTGGATCTATTTTACTAAAGGGTGTTTCCTATATTTTAGCATAAAAGAGATTGTAATATATTGATGAAAGTGGGGAATGGGGAAGTGCTAATATTGTCGTGATTTGTCGGTAAGTCGATATCCTGTGTCGAATCGTCGATATAATGAAAAAATCGTTGATATATTGTGAGTTATCGTCGATATATTTGAAAAATCGTTGATATAAATTTCATGTACCAGAACGCGCGATCATTTCATAGAAAAAAGCGACTCTGAACGAGCCGCTTCCGCTTTTAAAATAATATCCAGCTCCGGTAGCTAGAATGTTCGGTGGCTTCGCTTTTTCCTGCGAGGCAAAGAGCGCCTCTACGTCAAAAGCTCCATCCCCCTCACATTCTGAGCAAGCTACCTCCGCTTTAAAGTAATATCCAGCTCCGGTGACTAGAACAGTCGGTCATTTCGCGCCTTCCTGCGAGGCAAAAAACGCCTCTTCGTCAGGAGCTCCAATGCCCTCCTGTTCTGAGCAAGTCACCTCCGCTTTAAAATAATATCCAGCTCCAGCGGCTAGAACAGTCGGTTGTTTCACTCCTTCATTCGAGGCAAAAAGCGCCTCGTAATCAGGAGTTCCAACACCCTCCTGTTCTGAACGAGCCGCTTCCGCTTTTAATTATTATTGATTCAAGAACGCGCGTAGCATCCAAGCATGTTTTTCTAGTTCTGTGTAGATGCCTAGTAGTAGGTCAGATGTCATTTCGTCGTCAGAGTTTTGAGCGATTTCCATGCCTTTTTTCAGTTCGACTAGCATCATTTCGTAGTCTTTCATGATTGCTTCGACCATCCCTTCTGCAGTTTCTCCGTATGCTGCTTCTTGAATAGAAGATATTTCTAGGTACTCTTTCATTGTTGCTACTGGTTTACCACCAATTGCTAAAATACGTTCTGCAATTTCGTCGATGTGAGTAGCTGATTCTGTGTAAAGTTCTTCAAATTTCTCATGTAATGTGAAGAATTGAGGTCCTTTTACGTACCAATGGAAGTTGTGTAGTTTTGTGAATAAAATGCTCCAGTCTGCTACTTGTTTGTTTAATACTTCGATTACTTGTTTGTTCATTATGATCAATCTCCTTTTGAGTTGTTATGTGATATCAATTACTAATTTATAATTATTATAATCTAGTAATTCGTATAAATCAACCCTTTTGCTGGAATTAATTTGAACAAATTATGAACTGTGTAAATAAAAATCCCTATTACTGTAGAGTAATAGGGATTTTGTTTGATATATAGCTCTTGTTCTGAACGAGCCGCTTCACCGTTTAGTTGTTATACAGCTTTTTTATTTTCTTCTACATCCTGTCCATCCCAGCACTCTGTATTTTGTAAGCCAGGGATAGAGCTTGCAACGAAAACAGGATCTTTTCCTTGTTTCTTTTGCTTCATATAGTCTACTAATGCTGCGTAGGCGAACTTGCTTAGGAATGAGATGGCAATTAAGTTTGTGAATACCATTAGTCCCATGAATAAATCAGCTAAGCTCCAAACAGTCTGAAGGGCAGCGATTGATCCGAAGAATACCATTCCGACAACGGCAACGCGATAAATCATTAACCAAGTTTTGCTTTCTTTAATGAATGCGATGTTTGTTTCACCATAATAGTAGTTTCCTAGTAAAGAACTGAACGCGAATAGGAAAATAATAATCGCTAAGAAAGTGCTTGCCCATGGTCCGATTTGTGAACTTAATGCACTTTGTGTTAATTCAATACCTTGTAAATTTGTTCCTTTGTAAAGTCCAGAGCATAATACGATAAATGCTGTTGATGTACATACTAAGAACGTGTCTACGAAAACACCTAATGCTTGAACAAGTCCTTGTTTGACAGGGTGAGATACATCTGATGTTGCAGCTGCGTTAGGAGAGCTACCCATACCTGCTTCTGTCGCGAATAAACCGCGCTGAATTCCGAACTTGATTGCTGCTCCAATACCACCAGCGATGGCTTGGTCTAAACCGAATGCACCATTAAATATTTCCATAAAAATGCTTGGTAACATAGTAAAGTTGTTAATAACAACAAAAATAGCCACACCAATATAAATGATTGCCATTGGAGGAACAATCATTTCCGTAATACGTGAAATGCTCTTAATACCACCGAAAATAATAACTGCAACTAATAAAGCTAATAGAGCTCCTACGATCGTTCGCTCTAGTCCAAAAGCATTTTCAAATGCTATTGTTACTGTGTTTGCTTGTACAGAGTTGAAAATTAATCCGTACGCAACTGTAATAAGAAGTGAGAACCAAACACCCATCCAGCGTTTGTTTAATCCTTTTTCCATATAATATGCTGGGCCACCACGGAATCTGCTTCCATCTTTTACTTTATAAATTTGCGCGAGCGTACATTCTACGAAACTAGTAGCTGCTCCAAGGATAGCGATAAACCACATCCAAAATACTGCGCCAGGTCCGCCCATTGAGATAGCTAATGCTACACCAGCTAAGTTTCCGATACCGATACGTGCAGCTGCACTTAAGCAAAATGCCTGGAACGGGGAGATACTATCTTTCTTTTTTTCTTTTCGATTAAATCCTTTACTAATTAAACCGACCATCTCACCGAAATGAGTAATTTGGACAAACTTCAATTTAAAAGAGAAATAAAGACCAAAGCCGATTAGCATTGCAATAAGAATATATGACCATAAAATATTATTCGTTACCTCAAGGAATCTGCTAAAGATATCAACCATATAATACACTTCCTTTTTTACGTAATAAGAAAATTATATGCAAAAAATATACGAGAATCAATTTTTCTAAAAATCATGTTACTTAAATCTATTTTATGTTATGATTATGTTACATAATAATATTTTTAGAATTATTTACATTTTAAAAAACTAAATGTAAAGCGAGAAAGAGGGGGTGATTTGAAAGAAGAATCTTTATGGAAAGTAAGCCTTGAGAGTTTGAAAATGAGAAGTAATATATGTTTTATCATTACATCTTTTAGTATCTTTTTAGGAGCCACTTATTATTACAATAAAAGATTTCCAAATCACAGGTATCCTGAATGGTTAGAATTTCTAAAATGGATTGGATGAATAAAAGATAGAAAAACAGAAAATTTAAATAAAATTAGAGGAGGAGCTAAACATGAATATTAGAGAAAGTGAACTTCCGGGTATTGGCTATAAATTTCAAATCGTTACGAAAGGTAATGAAAAGATGGTAATTGTTATTCATGATGACGGACGTAGAGAAATGTATCATTTTGATTCAGACCATGAAGAAAGTATCTCAAGTATTTCATTACGCGACTCAGAGGCAAGACAAATTGCAGCAATATTAGGTGGAATGGTGTATAAACCTAGAGCATTAGAAAATGTTGAAATGGTCTTTGAAGGTTTAGCGATTGAGTGGTTTAAAGTAGAGAATGCAGCGCCAGCAATCGGAAAAACAATTGGTGATCTTGAAATAAGAAAAAACTATAGCGTAACGATCATTGCAGTTATGAAGAAGAATATGAAAAAGCTATTTAATCCAGGACCAGATGCGGTAATTGAAGAAGGCGATATGCTTGTAGTTTCTGGTGAGAGAGAAGAAATTAAAAAAATCATTAATGAGTTACTTTCGAATAGGGGGACTGACTAGATGGATACGTTAATTTTTGAAGTTGGTACAGCTTTAGTTTTAGTTGCAATTGCAGCAGTAATTGCTGGAAAGTTTAAATTCTCAGTCATTCCATTTCTAATTGTTCTTGGGATGCTAGTGGGACCACATGCGCCGACAATAGGTGTGATCGATTTCAAATTTATTGAAAGTGCAAATGTAATTTCGTTTCTTGGACGGATTGGCGTTCTGTTTCTTCTGTTCTATCTAGGACTAGAGTTTTCAATGAAAAAACTAATTAAATCTGGACGTTCTATTGCGATTGGTGGAACAATCTATATTTTAATTAACTTTTCACTTGGGTTATTATACGGATTTATCATGGGATTCCCTTTACTAGAAATTTTAATTATTGCGGGTATTATTACGATTTCTTCTAGCGCTATCGTTGCAAAGGTGTTAGTGGACTTAAGAAGAACTGGTAATAATGAGACCGAATTAATTTTAGGAATTATCATGTTCGAAGATATATTCCTTGCTGTATATTTATCAGTCGTTTCTGGTTTAGTTCTAGGGGATCATGCTTCATTCTTAGGTGCCCTTACTTCAATTGGAATTGCTTTAGGATATATGCTTCTATTCTTTATTGTAGCTAGAAAGGCGACGCCGTTATTAAATAAATTGCTCAATATTAGTTCAGATGAAATTTTCATTATTGTAGTATTTGCTTCATTATTCTTTATTGCAGGATTCTCAGAAACAATTCACGTTGCTGAAGCAATTGGAGCACTTCTTTTAGGGTTAGTTTTCTCTGAGACAGAGCATAGTGACAGAATTGAACATCTCGTCGTTCCATTTAGAGACTTTTTCGGAGCTATTTTCTTCTTCAGTTTCGGATTAAGCATTGATCCGTTTTCATTAGGAGGGGCAATATGGTTAACGTTAGGTGCTGTCCTTCTTACAATCATCGGAAACTTTGTAGCAGGGATGATTGCTGGGAGACAAGCTGGATTATCTCATAAAGCATCAACAAATATTGGATTAACAATCGTTTCAAGAGGAGAATTCTCCATCATTATGGCCAATATTGGTATCGCGGGTGGTTTAATGTCAGTACTGAAACCATTCTCAGCATTATACGTGCTTATACTATCGATCTTAGGTCCACTTCTGACGAAAGAGTCAAAGAATGTATATAAATTGTTAAATAAAATCTTTAAGTGGGATATGAAGAAGAGCTAAATTTTTAAAAATCAAAGTACAAAATATGTATGAAAAAGGGATCTATGTCGACATAGATCCCTTTTTTTATTGGCATTTTTTTTAGGATGAAAGAATACGTTTAATATTTACCATATTGTGGCATACATATAGAAAAAGGTGCTTGGAAAGGGGAATAAAGAGAAATGGAACTCCAGTTTCAAAATGTATATCAACAGGTGGAGAATTGGTATGTGTTGGATTCGGAGCTTCCTTGGGATGTCAAAAGGCTTAGAGACGATTTATTTTCACTGATTGAAGTATGTAAAACGCCAGTTATTTTTTGTGATACGTGTGATGCGAATCATGTGCTTTTATCACTAGGAGAAGAGGAAGAAGAGTTTTTATTTCCGGTAGGTGGTTTTTATCATAAAGAAAAACAATTAATTTTTGTTTGTATGTGGGAAGAGTATGAGCAAGTCCTTAAAACACTACTGCATGAATTTCGTCATGCGATGCAGCATAAGAGTGAAATATTGTATGTCGGAAGTGAAACTTACGAAGAAAGATGGATTGAGAAAGATGCGAGAAAGTTCGCGGAGAGGAAGTTAGATGAATATAAAAATAGAAAGTTAATGTAAAGCATAGTGGAGAAATGGCGCTGTGCTTTCTTTATTTCTTACTAAAAATAAGTAATTGACTTTTATGAAGTTTAGTTCTAAACTAACGATATAAAACGAGCGAGGTGATAGAATGAAAACCGAAGATAGGCTTGGATTATTATTATGGTTTCGTTTATCACGTTTTTATAATAAAAGTATTCGTGAGACGAATAAGCATTTGAAGAAATGGAATATATCTGCCGCGCAGTTTGATGTACTAGCTCAAGTTGGAGGGCATGATCGTTTAATGCAGCAAGAGCTTGGAAATAAGCTATTTGTTACGAAAGGAAATATTACGCAGCTTTTAAATAAAATGGAACAGCTCGAGTGGATTCGTCGTGAACAAGAAGGTACTACAAAATATATTTCGTTAACAGAAAAGGGAAGAGCTTTATATGAAGAAATCGTCCCGCCTCAAGAAACATTCCAAGCGGAGCAGTTTCAAAATTTAAATGTAGAAGAACAACATCAATTATTACAATTACTAAAAAAGTTACAGTGAGAAAAATTTTAAAATAAATCTTGAATTCGAGATAATATGAGGTGAACGGTATGTTTAGAAAAGTTGATCATAAAAATATGGGAAGAGCAAATCACGGTTGGTTAAATACACATTTTCATTTTTCCTTTGCGAATTACTATAATCCAAATAACATGAGCTTTGGAGCGTTACGTGTTATTAATGATGACTTAGTAGCACCGCAAACTGGTTTTGATATGCATCCACACCGCGATATGGAAATCATTTCGTACGTTGTAGACGGTGCTTTAACACATGAAGATAGCATGGGGAATCGCGGAACAATTGAGCGAGGACATGTTCAATATATGAGTGCTGGCACAGGTGTATTTCATAGTGAGCATAATTTAGGAAATGAAACACTACGTTTATTACAAATTTGGATTTTACCAGACCGTGAGGATTATAAGCCAAACTATGGTGAGTTTAAATTTGATTGGAGTAAGCGTGAAAACGAATGGTTCCATATGGTATCTCCATTAGAAGGAGAGGCACCAATTCAAATTCATCAAGATGCGAATTTATATTCTTTATCGTTAGAAGCAGGAAAAGAAATTCATTTTCCTGTGAAAGAAGGTCGTCAGTTGTATCTTGTTCAAATTGAAGGAAGTAGTGCAATCAATGGTGAAACACTTGTTATGCGTGATGCGGCAGAAGCGATTGAAGAAGATATTCATATTGAAGCGAAAGAGCAATCACACTATTTAGCAATTGAATTGAAAAAGCAATAAAATGTTTATAAAAAAGAGGACGTCCGATAGGATGTCCTCTTTTTTTGAGTGGAATTGTCAGAAAAAACTTTCTCAAATTTTAGGTAAAGGTATCCACTTGAAAACCAAGAACTGTATAAAAGTGTCAAAAATCTTTAGGGAATGGGGAATGTTATAGTGAAAAAGCAAGTCATTTCATCAGCATTAGCGTTAACTGTTATCGCCGGGGGATTTGGAACATTTGGAGCAACGACAACGAAAGCGGAAGAACAAAAAATTCAATACCATCAAGAATTTAAAACGCCTGCATACATAGGTGAAGAATGGAAAGCACCGGAAGGACTAGATAAAAAAGAAACGGTCTTTCAATATTTAGAGAGTAAGAAAGATATGTTCAAATTAGCAGGAAATATTGATAAACACTTTAATGTCGTTGGGGAGGAAAAAGATGCTGAATCCGGTACAACACACGTGAAGCTAGTTGAGAAACATAATAACATTCCTGTGTACGGTTCAGATCAAACAGTTACACTAGATAAAGAAAATAATGTAAAAGCTTTCTTCGGACAAGTTATTCCGAATTTAGAGGATAAAAATATTCCTGCATTTGCAAAGATTAGTGCAGAGCAAGCAGAAACAATTGCAAAGGCAGATATTGAAAAAGAAGTTGGTAAAGTAAAGAATTATGATGGTGTGAAAAAAGATTTATATGTGTATGAAAAAGATGGGAATTACTATCTTGCATACTTAGTGAAAGCGTCGATTTCAAAGCCAGCTCCAGGGTATTGGCATTACTTTGTTGATGCAACGAATGGAAATGTGATTGAGAAATATAACGCTGTAGATCACATTACTGGATTTGGTTACGGAGTACTAGGAGCTAGACAATCATTTGAAATTGCTCAAGATGAGAAAACAGGACAATTCAACTTGTTTGATGGTAAACGAGGACAAGGTATCCATACGTTTGATGCAGAAAATATGGATGAAAACTTGTTTAATTTATTCTCACAATGGCTTGGATATACAGGAGAAGAAGTTGAAAGTAAATCTAAGTTCTTCGAAGATAAAGCGGCAGTTGATGCGCATGTAAATGCAGGGAAAGTGTATGATTACTACAAAAAGACATTTAATCGTAACTCTTTCGATGATAAAGGTGCGAAGCTAATTTCTACTGTTCACGTTGGAGAAAGCTGGAATAACGCAGCTTGGAACGGTGTGCAAATGATGTATGGTGATGGCGATGGTAAAACATTCATTCCATTATCTGCTGGACTAGATGTTATCGGTCACGAATTAACGCATGCTGTCACTGAGCATACAGCAAATCTTGTTTATAAAAATGAGTCAGGTGCGTTAAATGAATCGTTATCTGATATTATGGGTGTCATGGTTGAGAAGAAGAGCTGGGATTTAGGTGCTGACATTTATACACCTGGAAAACCTGGTGATGCACTTCGTTCTCTGAAAGATCCAGCATCTATTCCAAATCCATTAAAACCAGGTGAAGGTTACCCAGATCATTACAATAAGCGCTACACTGGAACAGCTGATAATGGCGGCGTTCATATTAACAGCAGCATTAACAATAAAGCTGCATACTTAGTATCTGAAGGTGGAGATCATTACGGCGTGAAAGTAACAGGGGTAGGCCGTGAAGCGACAGAAAAAATTTATTACCGTGCTCTTACGAAATATTTAACTGCAAACTCTGACTTTAAGATGATGCGTCAAGCAGCACTTCAGTCAGCTGAAGATTTATATGGTAAAAACTCTAAAGCTGTACAAGCTGTAACGAAAGCTTATGATGCAGTAGGCGTAAAATAATAAGAGAAAAAGACCTGACTAGGATGTCAGGTCTTTCTGTATTTAGTCGCGAATACCTAATGCAATTTTCGCCATACGTGACATGCGTTCTTTCGACCATGGTGGATTCCAAACGACATTTACTTCTATTTCATTGACTTCAGGTACGTTCGTTGATAATACTTTTTTTACGTCTGATACAATTTGCCCAGCCATTGGACAGCCGATAGAAGTCATCGTCATCGTAATGACAGCATTATTATTTTCATCTGCTGTAACGTCATAAACTAATCCAAGATTAATAATATCAACACCTAGTTCAGGGTCAATAACAGCTTCTAAATTGGCATATAATTTATTTTCAAATGCTTCTTGTGACATAAGTAGCACCCCCTGCATTTTAATGATATCGATTCTCATTATAACGGAAATGTGTATAATATGCAGGGAATGAGCTCAAAAAAATATCCCTTTTGGAAGAGGGATATTTTTTAAAGGCTATTCAGTTTTGAAGTGTGATACGAGTTGATCTAATTCTTCAACTGTTTGTTTCATTTGTTTAGCTGTTTGTGTCATCTCATTCATCGTAATGACTTTTTGCTCAGCAGATTGTGCTGTTGCTGCTGTTTCACTAGATACTTCAGTCGAAATAGAAGCGATGTTATTCAGTGAAGCATTCATTTCTTCAGCACTTGCAGCCATTTCTTCAGCAGTTGCTGAGATGTCTTGCATTTGAGTAGATACTTTATTTACTTGTTCTACAATTGTTGTGAAAGAATTGCCAGCTTCGCGAATAACATGAATGCCTTCAGATGCTTCCGAACGGCCTTGTGACATCATAGAGTTAGCAGTTTCAGTGTCTTGTTGAATTTGATGTAGTAGCCGGTTAATATCTGTTGCCGCTGTTTTAGATTGTTCAGCAAGTTTTCGAACTTCGTCAGCCACGACAGCGAAACCTTTTCCTTGTTCGCCAGCACGAGCTGCTTCAATAGAGGCGTTTAAAGCAAGTAAGTTTGTTTGTTCTGCAATATTAGAAATAGATTGTACAGCTGTATCAATATATTTCGTGTGAGTGATTAGACGTTCGACCACTTCTGATGTAGCATTTACCGCGTCGTGTATCGTTGTCATTTGTGAAACAGATTTTTGAATAACAGTATTTCCATCGTTAGCTTGTTCAGATGTAGCTACAGCAAGTTCAGTTACAGATGAAGCAGATTCAGCAATGCGCTGAACACTTACTGTCATATCGTCCATTGCAGTTGAGCTTTCTTCCATGCTAGCAGATTGTGATTGAATACTTGCATTTAAGCTAGACATCGAGCTTTGAACTTTTATTGTTGCCTCACGTGATATATTCGTCTTTTCTAGCATATTTTCAGAAGCGTTTTGTACTTCCACAGATGTTTTTTGAACACGATTAATGATATGTTGTAGGTTTTCTAACATTGTATTAAATGATGTTGCAATCGTACCAATTTCATCATTACTATTTACTTGTAGGCGGGCTGTTAAGTCACCTTCTTGAGATGATAATTCTTTTAGTTTGCTATCAATTTGTTGAATTGGTTTAACAAGTTTACCAGAGAACCACCATGCAAGTGTGATAGCTACGATAATACAAATAACAAGTGATAAGAAAACAACATATTCAATTTGTAGTGAAGATTGATCAATTTTTTTAATAGATTGATCACGTAACTTAGCTTGTTCATTACTGTAATTTGTGAAGTCACCAATTACTTTATAAACAGTACCATTTTCTGCATAAGCTACTTGCAGGGCCTCTTCCCACTTTTGTTCTTTTGCAAGAGGGAAAACTTTTTCTTCAATATATTTTCTCCAAGTTGATCCTGATTCCATTGTATTTTTCATGGACTCAGAAACATTTGGATTAGAAAGAAGCTTATCTTTTGCATCTTCAAGCTCTTTACTCATTGAATTAAACTTGTCAAATTCAACTTGATCATGTTGTAATAAGTACCCTCTTAAGGCAGAGAGCTGTACTTGATAAGCATCCCCGCGCTCTTTTAATTGTGTTGCAAGGGGAGAAATCTCTTTTTGTAATGCTTCAGCTTGACGAGATTGATCAATAGCAAAAAATAAAATAAAAGCTAAGGCGATGCCAAATAAAGCGCAAATCGTTCCCATCATGAACATTAGTTTTTTTCGAATGCTAATAAAGCTCATATGATAAAAGCCTCCTTTATGAAATCATAGTATTAGAATTAATTAATGTAAAAAATTGAAAGAAAGCTTTACTCCATTGGGAATAAAGCTTTCTTCTTTCCTTTAGGAATTATAGCAGACGGAATGGGAGATAGAAAGAAATATTTTAAGGTGAAAAAAGAGAGAGTGTAAATCCCTCTTTTTACTAGTTGAGAACTCCTAAAAATATAAATGAAAGTTTAGCTTTAAATGTTTGTTTTGAAATGAGAAACGAGAACTTCAAGTTCTTGCACAGTCGTTTTCATTTCAGACGCTTTTTTAGCAACGACACTCATTTTGTTTACTTGGTCACCAGCTGAAGTTGCTGTTTGTGATGTTTCGGCGGCAACTTCATTTGAAATAGAAGCGATGTTATTTAAAGCTGCATTCATTTCTTCAGAACTTGCGGCCATTTCTTCAGCAGTTGCAGACACTTCTTGCATTTGTGTAGAGACTTTGTTAATGTGGTTAACAATTTCTGAGAATGAAGATCCAGCGGTACGAATGACTGTAATGCCTTGAGAAGCCTCTGACTGACCTTGCGTCATCATTTCATTTGCTATTTTTGTATCTTCTTGAATTCGATGAAGTAAATGATTAATATCAGTAGCTGCTAGCTGAGATTGTTCAGCAAGCTTTCGTACTTCATCGGCAACAACAGCGAAGCCTTTTCCATGTTCACCAGCACGGGCCGCTTCAATGGAAGCATTTAAAGCGAGTAAATTCGTTTGTTCTGCGATATTAGAAATGGATTGAAGTGCAGTATCAATATGATTTGTATGTGTAATAAGTCGTTCTACTACTTGTGATGTAGCGTTAACAGCTTCATTAATGGTATGCATTTGTGTAATAGATTTCTCAATGACTTTATTCCCGCTATCAGCTTTTTCAGAAGTTGTAACAGCTAGGGTAGCAACAGAAGAGGCGGATTCTGCAATACGCTGAACACTCGTTGCCATATCGTCCATTGCAGTTGAACTTTCTTCGATGCTGGAAACTTGTGAACGAATATTGTGCTCAAGAGCATTCATAGTCTCTTCAGTTTTTGCGGTATTTTCCATAGAAGCAGTTGTTTCGATAAACACATTTTCAGATGCTTCTTTTACACTTGTTGATGTTTGTTGCACTTGTTTTATGATACGTTGTAAATTAGCGAGCATTTGATTAAAGGAATTGGCGATATCACCAATTTCATCTTTACTCGTTACATGCAATCTAGCAGTTAAATCACCATCTTGCGAAGCTAATTCTTTTAATTTCTCATCAATTTGTCGTATCGGTTTAACGAGTTTACCAGAGAACCACCATGCTAATAAAATAGACGTTACTGTACATGTAATGAGTGAGAAGAAGATAATATATTGAATAAGGGATGAAGAAGACTCCACGTCAGCAATTAATGCGTCACGTTTATCATTTTCTTCATTTGCATATTTCGTAAAACGACTTAAAAGGTCGTTTACGTAATCAGTTTGAGCTAAAGCGATTTTAGATGCTTCGTCCCATTTTCCTTCGCGAGCGAGAGGGAGGACTTCATTATCTATGACGCTTCGCCATTTTCCGCCCATTAAAATCGCTTCTTTCATTCCTTCGGGGAGTTTTTTATCACTTGTTACTTTCTCTCTCGTATCAGCTAGTTTTTTTCCTTCTCGGTTGAATTTATCTAATCCTTTTTGATCATGTGATAGTAAATATTCTTGTAAGCCAGCAACTTGTGCTTGAAACCAATCGCCACGTTCTTTTAAAATGGTTGCTCTTTTTGATACATCATTTTTTAACGTTTCAATTTCGCTCGCTTGGCTCATAGCGAATGAAAGAATAACAATAAGAGCAATGCTAAATAAAGAAGAAATGCTTAAGAGTGTGAACAGTAGTTTTTTTCGAATACTAACATATTTCATTGTTACCCCTGCCTTTTAAAAACTGTTTATTATAATTTATAAATATCTAGAGCAGAATTAATAAAAACATCATTATGAAGTTATTAATCTGTTCAATAAAAATTATAGCAGATAATGGAATATGGCAGATTCATATGAGTAAATGTTCTTAAAATGTATACATTTGTATATCAAAAAATTCATAAATAAAAATGAGAAATGCTATTGTAATTTGAAATAACATCATGTATACTTCTAATTAGTTGATAACGATTATCAGTATCAACTAAGAACATTACTCTTCGTTATGTTGGTCATACCCCTTTTTGACGACGTAAGTCAGAGACGAAATGTTGAAATATCTTGTGTCCTATTCTACAGAATTATGGTAATCTCCAACCTCAACTTATATGCGTGAGCATGCAAAAAGGATCCTATCCGTGAAGGGATCCTTTTTTGCATGCTGTCGCAATTAATGTATAGAGACCCGATACACGCTCTTCAATTCCTTCCGGTGCAGTAGAAGGGAAGACCCATCTTTGATGAGGCCCATGTTCTTCAACTAGTTTTTCAATTTTAAAATGTTCTTCTGCAAGTGTTGTAACAATTTCTCCTAGCGTCCAGCGGCGGATGGTTGTTTTAGGTAACGATTCTTTCTGCGCTTCTGTAAGAAGGATGCTATAAGCAACATCCTCTTCAATTAATTCTTTATCAAAATAATTTCCATTGGCCTGAAATGATGGGTGGTCGACTCCTAATAATTTCGTGTAAACAGGATGATAGTCACGAAGGATAAGCATTCCATCTTCTTTAAGTAAAGTAGCAATTTTTTGAAAGAGCGGTTTTAAATCTAAAAAGTAATGGAGTACACCAAGTTCCAGCAATACGATATCAAATGATTGTGAGAGCTGTACATGTAATACATCAGAAACGACATACTCGATAGAGACACCGGCTGCGTCCGCAAGTTCATTTGCATATTTTGCATTACTTGCTGAAATATCAACAACTGTTACGTCAGCTCCTAAAAGAGCGAGAGCAACAGCTTTGTTTCCTTTTGACCCGAGTAAATTAATAATACGTTTTCCTTTCGGAGATTGTATGTAAGGTAAATAGTGATCTACCTCACGCATAGGGTCTTCTATGATTTTTTTCGCATAATCAGCTGGTGCCCCGTGACGATTCGTCCAAGCTTCATAAGCAGCTGCATTCCAGCTTTTTTCATTACGTATGCTTAGTTGTTTTTGATTCAATCGTATCACTCCTTTTGTGAACGTATAGGTATTCGGCAGGGGGATGGGATTTCCTTTTCTTTTTGGATAAAAGTTTGATTTTTCTGTTATTAAGTCGTACAATACATGTTATACGTAAAAGCGTTGAAAAGGAAAAGTAGGATGAACACATTCTTTCCAGAGAGCTTCGGTAGCTGAGAAGAAGCAAGAATATTCATTTGAACAATGGCCTTTGAGCTTCGTCCTGAACTTATCAAATGATAATAGTAGGCGGCGACGAGAGTTGGTACTCGTTATCAAAACCACAGTATAAGAGCATATAGCTCCGTACTTGTTAAGGCTAATTATGTGAGTAATTGGCGAAATAAGGTGGTACCGCGACTGTTTATACAGCCCCGCCCTTATCTTTTTTAGATAAGGGCGGGGCTTTTTATATTTTTAAAGGAGGAATGTAAGATGAGTATTTTTATTGGAGGAGCTTGGCCGTATGCAAATGGTTCGTTACATCTTGGACATATTGCGAGTTTGTTACCTGGAGATATTTTAGCACGTTATTACCGGGCAAAAGGTGAGAATGTGTTGTATGTTTCGGGGAGTGATTGCAATGGAACACCAATTGCAATTCGGGCAAAACAAGAAGGTGTGACGGCGAAGGAAATTGCTAATAAGTATCATGAAGAGTTCCAGCGATGTTTTCGTAGCCTTGGTTTTACGTATGATTGCTATACACGTACAGATAGTGAGCACCATCATGAAACGGTTCAAAATGTTTTTTTACGTTTATTAGAAGAGGGACATATTTATAAAAAAACAGTAGAACAAGCATATTGCGAAATGTGTACACAGTTTTTACCTGATCGTTATGTAGAAGGTGTTTGTCCACATTGCCATGAAGAGGCAAGAGGAGATCAATGCGATGCGTGTTCAGCTATTTTAGATCCACTCGATTTGTTAGAAAAGAAATGTAAGTTATGTGGTAGTACACCATCCATACAGGAAACAGAGCATTTCTATTTCGCATTGCATACATTTCAGGAGCAAATTAAAAGGGCTGTAGAAATCGCTAAACAAACAGGAACATGGCGCGACAATGCGATTCAACTAACAGAGAGATATGTAAAGGAAGGATTACTAGATAGGGCCGTATCACGCGATTTACCAATCGGGGTACCAATTCCAGTAGAAGGGTATGAAGATAAGAAAATTTACGTATGGATTGAAGCAGTGACAGGGTATTATTCAGCAAGTAAACATTGGGCTGAAGAAACAGGGAAAGAGGATCGAGAGTTTTGGGATAGCGAAGCGAAAACATATTATGTGCACGGAAAGGATAATATTCCGTTTCATTCCGTCATTTGGCCAGCAGTATTACTTGGAATAGGAGAAGGGGCAATTCCTCGTCATATCGTTTCGAATGAATATTTAACAGTTGAAAAAAGAAAATTATCTACGAGTAAAAACTGGGCAGTATGGGTGCCTGATATATTAGAACGCTATGATCCAGATTCTATTCGTTACTTTTTAACAGTAAATGCACCAGAAAATCGTGACACTGACTTTTCATGGCGTGAATTTATTTACAGTCATAATAGTGAATTGTTAGGGGCATACGGAAACTTTGTAAACCGGACATTAAAATTTATTGAAAAGTATTATGGTGGTATCGTGCCGAATGGAAGTATTGATGTAGAGCTAAAAGATAAGATAGAAAGATTATATAAACATGTAGGAGAGGCGATTGAGCAAACTAAATTTAAGGTAGCGCTAGAATCAATATTTGATGCAGTACGTTTTGCAAATAAATACTTTGATGAGAGGCAGCCTTGGAAACAAAGGGAGGATGATCCAGTTTCATGCGAAGAAACGATTTATAATTGTGTGTATCTCATCGCTAATTTTGTAAATCTCCTGGAACCATTTTTACCATTTTCAAGTGAAAGAATTAGAAATATATTATCGATTGTGAACCGAAATTGGGAGCCTCAACATACGTTGCCAAGTAGAATTGATAGCGTGCAGCCACTATTTGAACGAATCGATGTAAAACAAATTGAGCGTGAGTTAGAAAAGCTATATGGAGCAATAAAGTGAGATAGAGAAAAAGACCTTTCAAATAAATGAAAGGTCTTTTGTTATGCAGTAGGATTCTCTTTCTTATCCTTTAAGAAGAACAGAACGGCAAGGATTACGAGAATAATAGCTGCAATATCATATGTTATTTTGAATGTAGTATTAAAGTTTAAGTACTCCACTAAAGGGGTTTTGACTGCTCCAGCATATATACAAATAGGAATGAAGAGCACATCGTAAAATTTCTTTTCTTTCATATATCTTATTAGGAAGAAGATACACATAATGGCAAAAAAGGCTACGCTTAAAATAGTCATTTATACCTCCAAATAGATTTGAAATTATACCACATTGTAACTTTATTTCCATTTATACGCAAGTTAATATTTTTAAGCACTATACACGCGATTACATTTTTTTTCTTTCCTAGCTGTAAGAAGTTGAGGAGTGAAAATCCCAAGTAATATAACGATAATCCCAATCCACTGCATGAACGTTACGACTTCATGTACAAGTGTAATAGAAGCGATAATGGCTGTTGGTAATTCAGCTGCTCCTAGTATTGTACCAAGTCCTGTTCCTACTTTCGGTACGCCAATTGAAAAACAAATGACAGGTACGACAACGCCGAATAATCCGAGGAAGAAAGCATATTTCCATAGGCCAGCTTGCAGGGCACCATCTGTTAAAAAGGTTGGTGGGAAGAATAGGCATACGATAAGCGTAGCGCTTGTTGTCATAAGAAAGCTTTTCGTATAAGGCGGAACTTCTGTAGCAACACGCCCGCTTGCAAAAACATAGAATGAAAAGGAAACAGCAGCTAATAGTCCAAAGATTATACCTTTCGTGGAAAAGTTTTGTCCGAGACCTTCAAAGACACCGCCTGCAAACAATGTTCCAGCAAATAAAATAATGATAGATATAACTTTCTCACGGCTTGGAAATGTTCGGTTTGCAATTGCTTCAATAACGACACCAATCCATGTGAACTGGAAAAGTAGGACGACAGCGATAGATGCTGGTAGTTCTTCTACAGAAATAGCGTAGAAGATACCGGTCATACTCATCGTTGTGCCAACTGTTAGTAAGGAAAAGAATTGCTTTTTTGTTACTTTATGACGTGAAACGAAAAGAACGAGCAGAAGAAGACCGATCCATCCGAAGACATATTGACCTCCTAATAGTTGATGGGCTGAAAATCCATCAATGAATCCGAGTTTGAAAATAGTTGAAAGTACGCCGTAGCTACAAGCTCCGAATAAAACGAGTAATGAATACTTAAATTTCTCCATGAAAATCCTCCTTTTACATAATAAAAAACGCCCGCTATCCAAATAAGGATAACGGGCGAACGAAACAGAGTCATATACTCTACAAAATTCCGCCACTCATACGAAGTATGAATTTGGGATATGAAATTGTAGTAGGTTTTTACATTGCTTTTGGGAATACAATAGAACATTTTACACCTTGAGGCGTGTTTTGTATACCATAAGGAAATTGATGTTTATCTAGTATTTGTTTTACAATGTATAACCCAAGACCACTACCTTGTACTAAGCCGTGTTTGTCAGGGTTTGCGCGATAGAATGGCTCAAATAAATGGGCAAGTTTATCCTCATCTATTTGTGAACCTGTATTTAATACTTCTAATGCGTAACCGTTTGGCTTTTCATAAAGCTTTATATATACATGCTGATGGTCAATTGTATAATGAATTGCATTTGAAATAATGTTAAAAATGGCAGTTTGAATAAATTTAGGATCAGCTAAAACTTGTACATCTTGTTTAATGTTAGATTGAACATTTAACTGTTTTACAGATACGAAATAATCTACTTTCTTCATAACATCCTCAATAATATTAGTTAATGAGATAACTTTTAAATCAGGTTTAAATTGAGGGTTTTGTATTTTGGATAATTCCGACATTTTTTCCGTTAATATGTTAATGTCTTGCATCATTTCATAGGAACGTTTTAAATATTTATCTCTATCTTTATAAGCTCCAATTCCGTGAATCATGCCATCTAGTTGTCCCATAACGGCTGCGATTGGTGTTTTTAATTCATGGGAAACCATAGACATAAATTCTTTACGGGATTGTTCTAATTGTTGCTCCTTTTTGAGTTCATTTCTTAAATCTTGATTGCTCGCATGTAAATTCTTCACTATATTTGGTATTTGTGAAGCAGCTACTTGTAAATTAAAATCTGTTTGATCCGTATTTTTGTTGAGTAGCTTTTTATCTGAGAAATCAAGATTCATAATATCTTTTAAAGCATCACTCATATATTGAAAAGGTTTAGCAATTAGTTTTGCATAAATTAAAGATCCGAGCAGAGATAATGCAAGCATTGTTGCGCCAATATGTGGAGCTAATTGCTGCAGTACATCTGTTAATTTTGGATTATCTTGTGCATCATTTGCTTTACTTGCTGCATTTTGTTTATGTAAGGCATCATTAGTAGCGACTTGCTTTTCCGTTTCTGTAGATGGAGCAGAAGCGCTATTTTCCCCCGAAATATTTTGAGCATGTTCTTTTGCTTTTGCAGTTTGGCTAGGCTGCAAAAGATGATTGATAGCTGTAGAGAGAGAATTATAATCTATAATAGCAGATTGGAAATTAAACATGTCCCCCTGTGATACAGCTTTATTTTGATTCGTTTTACTTTGGTCGTTTTGTTTATCTGAATCCGCTTGTTCTGTAGTATGCGTTCCATTTTCTTTCGCAAAACGTTCTTTATCGTAGTTTGAAGCTAAGAAGTAAATAACTTGATAAAGACAAAGTGATAAAAGAATACAAAATAATAAGGTTTTGATGAAAATATTTTTGGTGATGTTGTCTTTGCTACGATTCGATTTTGTAGCCAATGCCTTTCACCGTTTTAATATAAGGAATTCCTAATTTTTTTCGTAAGTTTTTAATATGTGTATCTATAACTCTTACATCACCATAATGTTCATAGCCCCATACCTTATTCAACAAATCACTTCTTGATAATACTTTTCCTCGATTTTGCAGTAAAGTATAAATAATTTCAAATTCTTTTGTTGTCAATTCAATTTGATTACCATGAACATAAGCGGCGTATGCTGTAGAATTTAACATCAATTCATGGAATTGTAGTATAGTCGCAGCTTCGGCTTCCTTCGTTGCTGCCCTTCTTAATACAGCTTCTACACGTTTAATAAATACGGTGTAATGGAACGGTTTCGTAATATAGTCATCAATACCTAATTCAAATCCTTTAATTTCACTTTCTTCATTATGTAAGCCTGTTAACATAATGATTGGTACATCAGATTGTCCTCGCATAATTTTACAAATACTATAGCCATCTATATCTGGTAACATCACATCAAGGAGGACAAGATCGTATGAATTTTTTTGGAAAAGAAGTATACCTTCTGTCCCAGCACCAACGACATCAACAGTAAAGTTTTGTGCCATTAGAAATTCACGAATCAGCTCTTGTATATCTGGGTTGTCTTCAATCACCAGTATATGCGTCATAGTAACACCTCCTAAATAACGCTTTTAACTGCAATATTCGAATTCATCATTTTTTCGATGACTCAGATTGTTTATACATATAATAAGCCCCCGCCATAAAATAATCATGAAAGTAGCAAGGGGAGTTGTTTAGTGAAACTGAATATTTAAGAATTACAGTAATTCTATTATAGTATGTATTATAAAATTTATAAAATATTATAACTGTATAATTTTAATATCCATGTTTATCAATGTTTGGATGTTACTTAACACAATCTATTCCTATTATATATGTAAATACAGTTGTTTTGCTACTGTAAATGAAGAAATAAAATAAGCCAAGACATAAAATTCTTGGCTACACGTAAATCGCGCTTTGAGGTTATTTTACAGTGACAGTAGCTTGCTGGGGAATACGCTCAAATAACCAGTGTATATCATTGTTATACATACGAATACAACCTAGTGTTGTCCACTTACCAATTGCCTGGTTATTGTTCGTACCATGAATCGCATAAGTTGTTCCGTAAGTTCCTGCCATGTTTAGTCCGAGCCAACGGTCACCAAGTGGATTACGTGGATCGCCGCCTTTAATTTTGCCTGTGTAATAAGGACGATTTTTAATTTTATTTACGATTTGGAAAGTACCTTTAGGTGTAGGAGTAGATGCTTTTCCAGTAGCGACAGTAAAACTCTTTATGAATTTTCCGTTTTGATAATAATCCATTTTATTTAACTGTGTGTTTACAATCAGTTGATCTTTCGTTGTAGCTGCTTCAGTAGTTGTGAATGGAATAGTTAAAAATCCTAATGATAATAGTGCGCCTAATAATAGTTTTTTCATTATATTCTCCTTTTTACTATTGTAGTAGTCTTACATACAATGAACTTGCAACCCTCGTAATACTTTATTTACATTTTCATCTAATGTTTCAAAGAAATTAGTAATTTTGGCATCGTGTTTGTTGTTTTTATCAATAAGTAATCTTTCATTTAGTAAAAGTTCACCATGTAGTCCAAAACTTTGAACTTGAATATTTAATTCATCTTCCGTTTCAGAAATGATTGGTAAGAAGTAGTGAAAAGCTTTCGTTGGAATGATATAGCTTTTACCAATCATGCTTTCTTGATTTGAATTAATCCATTTTTTCGTGACAATTTTAATGTTCTTTTTTGAAACGATAAAAGATAGTGTTGTAGACTTTGTTAAACTTACGTCAAATTCATTTGTTTCACATATGTGCAAATTAAAAACGGTTTCATTTTGGTGAGATTCAACATTTGTATTAATAAAATCGTGCATTTTATAAGCTTCCATTTCGTATTCACCCTTTTTTCAATTTCGAAAAGCGATTAATATTTATTCAAATTAATGTTTAGTCATATATTAGTTAAATTTTTAAACAAATTCCGATATAATCTTACAATACGTATATGAAGCTAATATGAAGTTCGTATGAGTTTGTAGTGGTTTTTTATTAAGAACAAAATATAACGATTTTTAAGTGTTAAAAAATGGATAAAAAATGCATATTAAGGCCCTGGTTTCTCAAGTTATATACTTGTTAAGTTGTCTGAAAGTGAAAGTAAATAAAGAACGTAAAAGTTTAGTGAGAGCCTTACAAAAATGTAATAAAAATGTAAGCTATTGTGATAGTTATTTCGACAATTTTTTTATACAATATTAGTAAGAAGTTGCACGTGATTGAAAGGAGAGATGACATGGAATGGATTCATGAATTATTTCAGCAATACGGGTACTATGTTGTACTTGTCGGCTTGCTGTTAGAATATATTGCACTTCCGTTTCCGGGAGAGCCAACGTTAGCATATGCGGGATTTTTAGCACATAAAGGTGATTTAAGTTTACCGATTTTAATCATTCTATCCTTTATTGGGACAAGTGTAGGAATGACGATTCAATACTTTTTAGGAAATAAATTAGGTATGCCCTTTATTCAAAAGTATGGGAAATACGTATTTTTAACACAAAGAAAAATCGACTTAACAAGAATGTGGTTTGATAAGTATGGATATTTCCTAATCTTTATCGGTTTCTTTATTCCTGGTGTACGTCACTTTACAGGATACTTTGCAGGAATTATTAACTTACCATTCCGCCGTTTTGCAATTACAATTTACTCAGGTGCTCTATTTTGGGTATCATTCTTCTTAATTGGTGGTTACTGGTTAGGTGGAAACTTGCATGATATTTTTGGAGCGCTAGAAGGTCACATCGGTAAAATTATTTTTGGAGTGATTGCGATTGTAGCAATTACGTTAGGAGTTCGTTTCCGTAAACAGTTAAAACGAGCATTATTACAAAACGCAAGTTAATATGGAATCCATTCTATGTCAGAATTTAGGAAGGCAGTGCAGAAGCACTGCCTTTTTTATTTTATGTTCCAATCGATTTTTAACTTTCCTTTTGATTGATTTCCGCTAACTATAATGTAATAAGTGCCTGTCTTAATTGCTGCGAAATGGTACGTATTAGGGCCAGCTGGAGCTAAATAATTTTCTTCCTCTTGAAACTCACTAGCCATTTTTATGTCCCCTATGTAGCCATTCGAATTTTCAGCTTGTGATTCAATAGTGAATTCTAATATGTCACCTCGTTTTAGCTCAATTGGGACTTTATGTTCACCACTAAAATGTTGAAAAGATGCTTCGAAAGAGTTATCGGTTTTTGTTTCGACCCATTGTTCTTTTGATGTTCCAACCCTTGCTATATCTACTAAGTGAATTGTGATAAATATAATAAACATAATGCTTGGTACGAAATACTGTATCCATTTAAATTTTGTTGCTATGACTGTGCATAAATAGAAAGAAAGAGAACATACTGCTCCGATTGATCCGAGGAACAAGAACTGTATTAGATCAGCTTCTTTAAATATTAAGAAGGGAAGAAAAAATAAATAGCCGCAAAAAATATAAAGTAATAATGTCTTCAGTCTTGTATATGTTTTTAATTTCAAGTTATCTATGCAAATAGAGCAAAAAATTGCATATACCGCAAGGAAAGGAACGAAGGGAAAATATAGTAGTTCTCGTAATCCAGCTAAGAAACTATATAATGTTGGTTGACTAGTTGTTAAGAGAAGCGTGCTAATAAGTAATAATAAAAAGAAAGTCGCTGTAAGTTTAGTAAGAATATAGGAAAAAGTAGATGTTTTATTCATAGGTCACTTCCTTTGTTTAATATTTCACATTCATTATATAGGTTATTTTTATCATAATATATCTTTATTTTTGTCAATTATTAACGTCAAAATGACAATTATAATTGACAAAAATAAGGATATTATTTACAATTTTAATTAAATAAATGAAAAAGAGGGAAGATATGAAGCTTCAAAATCGGGTGAGGGAACTACGAGCAAAGCATCGTTTATCACAAGGGGATTTAGGGAAAGCGATTGGGTCATCGCGGCAAACGATTAGTTTAATTGAGCGCGGAGATTATGCACCATCTATCGTATTGTCGTTAAAAATCGCACAAATTTTCAATGTACCGGTGGAGGAAATATTTACGTTAGTGGAGGGGGAAGATGATGGTGAAGGGTAAACTGGGAGAACAATTTATTAGTTTTTGCAAACTCATATTAAGTATGGTAGGTGGCTTTTTTGCATCTTATATAGCTTTAGATTTACTCTCGGATGAACCGAGAAAATTATCACCCAATATATTAATAGGTGTATGTACTCTTTTTGGAATGATAATGATGTATTACACTTGGAAGAATACACGTATGTTAGCGGAGGCACGTGATGAAGAAGAGAGTGTACAAGGTAGAAAATTGGGGATTGTAATTATGTATTTACGTATAGGTGATATAGTTACGCAGGCATGGTTTGTATATGCAGTTATTGCATGTAGACGTGCATTCATGCATGATGCAAATGTTTCCTTCGCAATTTGGAATATGATAGCTGCTACTGCTTTTACGATTATTATAGTAATCATTGGGATTATGGCGAGGAATCGTTATAACAAGCTTTACCCTGAACAAGGTGTAACGTATATGGAATCGATGGAGATGTGGAAGAAAAATGCTGATGAAGGATTAAAGCATATTGTGCATGAAGCTGGATATAAAGCGTACGAATTTACGAATAAAGTATTGGCATATGTGTGGTGGGCTGCCGTTATATATACAGCAGTTAGTGATATCAATTTCGTGTTGCTTGGTTTAATCTCGTTTATTTGGATATTACATATCGGAAAATTTATGTACGAAATGCATAGAAAAATGATTTATTAAGGGGAGAAAAAGGTGGATATTTTAAGAAGGCCAGCTGGTACTATGACGGCGGCGTTAGTTTTGTCCATTTTATACGGAGTAATCCGAACTGGGAAATTAGAAGTAATGTTGGATATATGGGCATTATTTGGAATTTTTTTATTGGTGTTAGCTATTCATGAGCTAGGACATGTAGCGTTTGGTTTAATAGGTGGTTTACATTTTAAATTTATGACAGTAGGGCCGATTACTTTTCAAAAAGAGAAGGGGAAAGTACGCATTCGAGAAAATAAATTGTGGATGTACTTTGGAGGCGTGGCGATGTTAGTGCCTCCTTCCATAGAGACACCAAATCTTTCGAAAAAATGGGCGTGGCTCACTTTAGGTGGACCGATTGTGAGTTTACTATTTGGTATTACTTCTGGTTACATATACATGGTGAGTTATTATCAATATCTTTTATATTTTTCTGTATTACACTTTGTGATTTTTGCAGCTACAATCGTACCGATAAAAGGAACGTTTTTGAGTGATGGTATGCAATTTCTCATTTTAATTAAAGATGATGAAAAAGCGAGGCAGCATTTATATAACATTCAAGTATCGAGTGAGTTATTTAGTTATAAGAGGCCGAAAGTTTGGGATAAGAGATTAATAGAACTTAGTGAGGAAAAATTAAAGGAAGATAAAAGTATAAGAGATATAATGAGCGGACTTATGCTCGTTTTTTATACCAGAGCCGATCAAGAAGGAATGGAAAGAGCGATACCATATATAGAACCAATTGTTCAACTACCTGTAACGAAAGAAAATAAATATTTCGTTAGTAGTTTTCATAGTTGGTATCTTTTATATAAAGCTCTTTATCAGATGGATAGTCTTTCTCTGCAAGAAGCGAAAGAACATGGGAAGGCTATTACAAAAATAGACTTACATGGGTATTATCGTACACAAGGAATTGTGAAATATGTAGAGGGCGATATGGAAGCTTCCAACGTTTATATGAGGAAAGCGGATAAAGAATTGAAGAGCGCCGAGAAGAGTGAAATGGGATATTTACAATTAGAAAGAGAATGGTTTGAGCAGCTGAAAGAGAGGGTATCTTACGATGGGTGAGGTATCCTCTTTTTTCTATGTCGTCTTATGCCGTTCCATAAAAAGTGTGGGGCGAGTAAAATAAGATGTGAGGAGCAAAGCTTGGAGGAATTCTAGATGGAAATTTTAACGATTATTTTAATCGTCTTGCTCATTTATGCTGTTTTTAAAGTAGCGTATGTAGCATTAAAAATACTCGCGATCTTATTAATTATCTTTTTAATCGTAGAGTTCGGCAGTAAATTGCTTGGGGGATAGGGTATGTTGTGCGCTTTGATTGTCGAAGAATGTCGGTAAGTCGATATCCTGTGTCGAACCGTCGATATAATGAAAAAATCGCCGATAAAAGTGTAGAAATCGTCGATATATTTGAAACATCGTTGATATATTTTAGTGAATACGAAGTGGGGTATGTGGAAAAGAAGTTGCCGTGAGGGTAACTTCTTTTTATTGTAGTGGCGGGGTATAAAGTATAAATAGATTGCCGAAAATTGTCGGTAAGTCGATATCCTATGTCGAATCGTCGATATAATGAAAAAATCGCCGATAAAAGTGTAGAAATCGTCGATATATTTGAAAAATCGCTGATATAATCCGGTTGATACTGGATGGGGTATATGGAAAAGAAGTTGCCGTGAGGGTAACTTCTTTTTATTGTAGTGGTGGGGTATAGAGCATAAATAGATTGCCGAAAATTGTCGGTAAGTCGATATCCTATGTCGAACCGTCGATATAATGAAAAAATCGTCGATAAAAGTGTAGAAATCGTCGATATATTTGAAAAATCGTTGATATAATCCGGTAAATACCAATCAGGGTATGCAAACCAACATAAAAAAAGCTGGAAGAATTTCTTCCAGCTTACGAGTTACTTTCAATTTGGCGACCGTTTTCTTCTTCGTTGTCTTGTAATAGGTTGAATACATCTGCTAGACAGAATGCAATGAACCAAGTCCATAGACCGTGGAAGAAAGCTGAGCTTAATTGAAGTGGTAATGTATAGTTAGTCATTGAGTAGGAAATACATCCGCCGACAATTCCGATCATTGTTAATAACATTGTTTTTTGCGCATTTTCTTCTGGATTAAAGAGGAAGAAAATGTATCCACCTAAAATTGAAGCGCTTACAAGTGTTTCGATTCCATTAAAAATGATATTCTCTCCAAGCTGAGTGTTTGTCCAGAAGCAGATTGTTCCGCCGATAATAGCAAACAGGACAGCTATTGTATATCGTATATATTGATTCATATGTTCATCTCCTTATGTAATAAGATGATTTGGAAGTCAAAAAGGTAGGTATAGTATATTGAAGTGAGTTTTAATTGTACGTATCTTTTTATAAAAGATCATTGAAGAGTAACTAAGATGATCGGTTATTTAAACCGTTACGTGTATGGTGTCTGAAATATACCTGACTGCTCGTTTCTTTTTGTTTGTAAAATATGAGAAACTTCCAAGTCTATATACTCTTTTTTTGTGAGTCTGTTTTCATTATAACACATTTAGAGACATAATAATAGAATTATCTGATTTTGTAATAAGTGTAAAAAATAAAAAACGCAAGGAAATACCATTAACGGTGCGGTTTAGTAGAAGAAGGAGTTTCATTTATTTTGATGAAATATGTAATCAAGGTGAGATCTAAGAAGTCTTAAATACGATAAAAAGTGTTTTATGGCATGCATGTAATGTAAGGGAGGAGAGTTAACTTGGAGTTCACAACAGAAAGATTAATAATTAGACCTTTTAAGAGTACTGATTTACAGGATGTATTCGCTATTTATAATAGTGATGATACATGTAAGTTCCTATTACATAATAAGTGGACTCATGAAGACATGCAGGAAAGATTTAATAAGAAGCTAGCAAACAATGCACTTACTAAAGACTCAATATTAAGTTTGGCGGTTATATACAAAACTAAGGTAGTTGGTGATTTATCCGTATGGTACACAAATATGAAAGACACTGTCGAGATAGGTTATAGTTTTTCAAATGAAGTAACTGGAAGAGGTTTGGCAACAGAAGCGGTAAGTCGTTTGGTATTTAAATTATTTAATGAATGTAATGTACACCGTATACAAGCTAATCTTGATGCACGAAATACAGCTTCACAAAAATTGTGTGAACGAATAGGCATGAGAAAGGAAGCACATTTCATACAAGATTTCTGGAATAAAGATGAATGGACAGATAGTATTGTATATGGAATGCTATCCTCCGATTTGTAGTAATAAACTTAATGATTGTATTATGCTAAAGGGTACGTGAGTTGAATAACAAAGGGCATAACATATTATATGTTATGCCCTTTCATGTATTGACCTTTTTATATACGTTTGAAACGGCCGACAATTTCAACTGTTTCAGTAATGTTCATAAATGCTTTGTTATCCACTTGACGGATAATACGTTTCATTTCGCCTAACTCATAGCGAGTCACGACAGTGTAAATCATTTTTTTCTTATGGTTTGTATAGCCGCCGACAGCATCTACCATTGTCACGCCACGTATGCCGTGATGTAGTAGGGCGCTTTTTATTTCCTCGCCTTTTTCTGTAATTGTCATTATCGTTAATTTAATATGTTTCGTATGCACAGCATCGATCACTTTGCTGACTACAAATCGACTAATTAACGTATAAAGTGTAATATCCCATCCGAAAATAAATCCTGCTACAACAAGTAAGATTAAGTTGAATCCGAAGATGATTGCTCCAATTGAAACATCGCGATATTTCGCTACAATCAATCCAACAACATCAAATCCACCTGTTGAAGAAGCAAATCGGAATATGATTCCTGAAGCTGCTCCGCAGATTACACCGCCGAATACAGAAGATAGTAAAATATCGTCTGAAACTTGGTGTACAGGGATAATGTTCATCGCTAACGATGATACAGCTACAAAGTACGCTGTTAAAAAGGTTGTCTTCTTGCCTAAGTAAAAGTGACTTAAAATAAGAAGAGGAATGTTTAGTAAAAAGATAAGTGCACCGATATTGTAGTGCATTAAATAACCGATAATCATCCCTACTCCAGCGAATCCACCGCTAATCATATTATGCGGGATAAAGAACATATTCATAGAAATTGCATACAAAATAGAAGCTACGAAAATAACAACCAACTGTATGATAAATTCTAAGTGAAATGTTTTAGCTGCTGGGAAGGATAAAAAGGCGGTGTCGGGAACGTAATCGGCGTCTCCTAGTTGACCCATAGTATGTTTCATCTCCATATTCATTTTTGATTACAAGAAGAGAATAAAGGTTTTTTCAAAAACTGGCAATAGTTTTATTATAATGCAAAAATTTTATAAATTTCTAATAAATCAAGCCTATTCATTGATGTGTGTGAATATACTAAAGAAAGCGAATACAATGTTTCTTAATTATTATTTTCTTGAGAAAATATGCAAAATACTTTTTTTGACGATAAAAGGAAATAGAGAATGTTTGCCGAATGTGCTAAAATGACCTTATTAAGGATGTGAAGCGATGGAATTTTTATTGCAGGATGCAATTCTATATATATCGTTTGTAACGACAGCACTTTGTTTATTAGAAGTTTTCTTCCTTGCTAACGTTTCTCGCTTTGTGCGTCAGCAAGCATCGAGCGGTAGACAAAGAGCATTTGCGTTAGTTGATACATGTGAAGATAGTGCGGGGAATGTACCGCTATTTTCTATTTTTTATAAATATGGAATGATTCGTTCTGTACGCAGACAAGAATCAAGTGAAGAGAATGACGAGGTCGGTCCGTATACACCAATGTTTCGCTAAATAATTATGAAACATTGGAGGAATGAACATGTTAAAATCATACCGAGCTGTGCTCGTTAGTTTATCATTATTACTTGTTTTTGTTTTATCTGGTTGCAGTAATGCAGCACCAATTGATGCACATAGTACGGGAATTTGGGATCATTACTTTGTATATCCAATCTCGTTCATGATTCAATTTGTTGCTCATCATATACCGGGAGCTAGCTTTGGGATTGCTATCATTATTATGACGCTCGTTATTCGTTCAGCAATGATTCCATTAGCTGTTTCGCAATATCGTAGCCAAGCGAAAATGAAGAAAATGCAACCTGAATTGCAGAAGTTAAAGCAGAAATACGGTGATGTAAGCAAAGATCTAGAAAAACAAAAACAGTATCAAAAAGAAATGTCAGAACTAATGAAATCAGGCGGTTGGAATCCACTTGCTGGTTGTTGGCCAATCTTTATACAAATGCCGATTTTCTCTGCTTTGTATTATGCGATTAGCCGAACAGAAGAGATTCGCACATCTTCGTTTTTATGGGTGAACTTAGGACATGCAGATCCTTATCATATATTACCGATTATTGCAGCATTAACGACATTTATTCAAATGAAGGTTTTCCAATCGAATATTACACCTGGAGAACAAGTACAAATGCTAAAGATGCAGCAAATTATGATGCCGGCAATGATTTTATTTATGGGATTTGCGGCACCATCAGGTCTTGTGTTGTACTGGATAACAGGTAACTTATTTACAATGACACAAACAATTGTATTAAGAAGAATAATGGAACGTGAAGAATTACAATTACAAAAAGCATAGAATAACGCCGCTCATTATGAGCGGTGTTTTTTTGTTAAGTCGTTAAGGAAATGTTAAGAAACCAACATTACTATAGGCATTGTATACGAGAGTGTACATGCATTAGAAATATGAAGGAGGAAATTTCCTATGAAGAAGAAAACAGTTGGGTATTTAGCAATTGCAGGTGCTTTATCATTCGGAATCATTGGGGGAGTCGGCATCCCGGCATTCGCGGCAACGAATACTCCAGCAGCTGAGCAATCTACAAAAACGGCGAAAAAAGATTTAGATGACGCTACAAAACAAAAAGTAAAAACGATTATGAATGATACAAAGAAACAGTTAGAGGAGCTAGGTGTAAAGCTTCCTGAGAAAGAAAAACGTAAAGAAATGTTTGCGGGATTAGATGAACAGGCGAAAGAAAAAGCGAAATCAATTTTAGAGCAAGAAAAGTCTGGGAAATTAACACGTGAACAAGCAAAAGAAGAATTAACAAAATTAGGCGTGAAGTTCCCGGAAAAGAGTAAACACAAAGAAATGTTTGCGGGATTAGACGAGGCAACAAAAGAAAAAGCAAAATCAATTTTAGAGCAAGAGAAATCCGGCAAATTAACACGTGAACAAGCAAAAGAGGAATTAGCGAAGTTAGGCGTGAAAATGCCAGAGAAGGGTAAGCATAAAGACATACTTGCTAACTTAGATGAAGCAACAAAGGAAAAAGCAAAGTCTATTTTTGAACAGGAAAAGTCTGGGAAATTAACGCATGAGCAAGCAAAAGAAGAATTAACAAAACTAGGTGTGAAACTCTCAGAGAAAGAGAAGCATGAAGACATCTTTGCGGGATTAGATGAGGCAACAAAAACAAAAGCAAAAGCAATTTTAGACAATGAAAAGAAACAATTAGAGGCATTAAATGTGGATCTTCCGCATCATAAGTTTTTTATGAATAAAGAAGATAAATAAGCGAATTACATATCTTTCGTGTGGGCAACCGGAAGGTACGTGCGAGGACCGATTTCTGTCAGCAGAAATCGGTCCTTTTTAACGATTCAATAAAATTCTTTTCATTGTTAGTATGTATCCAAAGACGCAGTAGAAGATTGCAAAACCGATAAACACTTCCGTGTATTGGTATTTACCTAATACGTAGAAGGAAACAGCTGGTATAATAGCTACCGCTAAAATGCTATAACCAGGATACTTGTGCCGATGCATGATAGCAAATAGAACAGAAAGAAATGTAGCGATGATACAAAAAACAGCAATCATGATTGATGCACCTCCTATATAGATTATACCATTTTTAGGTAATTAGAGAAGTGGCGTAACTTCTGTTATAATATAAGAAGAGAAATATTTCGTATGTTATATAAGAAAATATATTGATTTTTTCTAACAATTCAATATAATGAACAATAACTACAAAATTCGACATCAAGAAGTGATGATGAGGACACGATCAATTTTTTACGATTCTCAGAGAGGGAGGCCTTTGGCTGTGAGCTTCCTAATACGGAAAAATGGATTACCACCTCTGAACTGCAGCAGTGAACGAACATCTAGTAATTGCTTGCCGGCAAAAACCGTTATTTTAGACTTGAGAAATTGGTGAAGTGTGTTACTTTACGAATTGAAACAAGGGTGGAACCACGAATATAACACTCGTCCCTTTTTTAGGGAGGAGTGTTTTTTTATTTCATTTTTGCATCACACTAGAATTGGAAGGAGGATACGAAGCATGCATCATGATGAGAAGAACAAAATTGGTTTAACGGTAGCACTTTCTATCGTAGTAGGAACGATTATTGGGTCTGGTGTGTTTATGAAACCAGGGAGCGTATTAGATTACTCGGGGAGTTCTAATATGGCGATTCTTGCTTGGGTAATTGGTGGTCTGTTAACGTTAGCAAGTGGTTTAACAGTAGCTGAAATTGGAGCGCAAATCCCGAAAAATGGTGGGTTGTATACGTATTTAGAGGAGATTTATGGAAGTTTTTGGGGGTATTTATCAGGCTGGATGCAAACAATTGTGTATGGGCCAGCTATTATTGGAACGTTAGGGTTATACTTTAGTTCTTTAATGATTAATTTTTTCTATTTAGATAAAGTATGGAATTTACCAATCGCAATTGGAACAGTTGTGTTCCTTGGCGTTGTAAATAGTATGGGAACAAAATACGGAGGTATCGTCCAAACGATCACGACAATCGGGAAGATGATTCCAATCGTATTAATTGTTGTGTTAGGTTTTTGGAAAGGGAATAGCGATATCTTTAACGTAGTTGTGCCGATATCAGAAAATCAAAGTATCGGGATGGCGATCTTAGCAACATTATTTGCTTATGACGGCTGGATTCTACTTGCGTCAATTGGTGGAGAAATGAAGAATCCAACAAAGCTATTACCGAAAGCAATGACAGTTGGGATTTTAATTGTAACAGCTGCTTACGTATTAATTAATTTGGCGTTATTGAATGTATTACCAGCAACGCAAATTGTAGAACTTGGAGAAAATGCAACAGCGACAGCTGCAGGAATGCTACTTGGAGAATATGGCGGGAAAATTATTAGTATCGGTATTATCGTTTCTATTTTCGGTTGTTTAAATGGAAAGATTTTAACGTTCCCACGTATCCCGATGTCGATGGCAGAACGTGGACAACTTCCATTTGCTAAGTTTATTGCGAAGGAAAGTCCAAGATTTAAAACACCAGCAAATGCGATTACTGTTGAAATTATTTTAGGAATTATTTTAATGATTATTAGCGATCCGAATAAGCTATCTGAGATTTCCGTATTCATTATTTATATTTTCTACGTAATGACGTTTATCGGTGTCTTCATTTTAAGAAAACGTAATAAAAATAAAGAGCGTGCATACAGTGTACCGTTATTCCCAATCGTCCCAATCGTTGCGATTTTGGGCTCACTCTTTGTAATCGGTAGTGCGATTATTAATGATCCACTAAGTTGTTTCTTATCAATTGGAATTGTCTTTACGGGACTGCCGGTATATTGGTATTTAAATAAGAAGAATAAAACTGCTGTTTAATAATTAGAAAACAGGCGTATCATACGCCTGTTTTTTATGTGAAAAAATTTGAAAGTATAAAATTAAAATTATGGGGAATTACATTACCCTATTTTATAACCTAGAAACAGGTAATTAAGTATAGTTAATTATCTGTTTTGGGTAGTAACATTTTAAAGTCATAAGCATAAACTTTCTTTCCGCCTTTCACAGTGGCGAGTATAGATTCTATACCTTGTATTTCTTGTTCGGATACTTTTCTTCCGTTTGTTAAGTTGTATCTTTCTATATAGTATTTATTATTGCGCTTTGCATCATAACGTAGAACATATAATGAGTCGTTTTCGAAATAAGTTTGTTCATTATATCTAACGCCATCTTTAACATGGTAATCTATGGTGAATTTATGGCTCATCGTATTATTTTTAGGGTTATATGTATATATATCACCAAGACCGTTTAAAAAATATAATTCGTTGTTATATATATATGCGGAATTATCTAATGAAAATGGGCTGGTTGCAGTTGAGTTTTCTTCTTTATACATAAATATTGTATTTTGTTCTAAAGTGGCTTTATTAGTACGTAACAAGAATGTTTCCCCTTTTAGCGGATCACCCTTATCAATTGTACTCATAACCATGTAGTAATTCTCTGAATCTACTAAAATAGGTGAAAGATTAGCATGGTCCTCTTTTCCATTTATATTAAGCGCTGTAATATTCTCTATATTCATTGTTGCATCATTAAACGTTAATTTTTGTAATTCGTATTTATTAGTAACTAATTCTTGAGTGGCTACTAAAATATTTTCCCCATCTAATCCAGAGCTAATAATGAAATGAGGGATATTACTTTTATGAATAACTTTTTCATTTCCGAATAAAACATTTGAATTATAGTTCCCATTCTCTTTGTCCATTCCTGAATTGTAAATAGTAACAAATATCTTTTGTTTTGCTAAATATCCATTAAAATCACCGGTATGTTGGTATTTTATTTTATGAGTAGTAGGATTTTCTCCTAGAAATGTTATAGTATTTTTACTCTCTAATAGAACTTGTTTTTTATCGTCAGATACACCAATACCGCCGAGCTCTAGACCACCCATTTTATATCCGCTAGCAACGCCTTGTTTATTTATAAATATGGCATAACTAATGCCTTTACCATCTAAATCTTGATCGGCAGTGGATGAGAAGTAAAGCACAGCTTTTTTATCATCTAAAAAATTTTTATTTTGTATTTCTTTATCTGATATTAAGTTTGCATTCTTATCTTTTATACATAAATAGTAAGCTAATACTGCAATCGTTATAATACTCGTAAAAAATAGAATTATTTTCCGGCGATTTTTCATCTTCACTTCTGCTCCTCAAATAACCAAAAAGTGAAACAAATAAATTGTCCCACTTTCAGTTTTATAATTATATATTACGAATTAACGATGTTTGTTGCGCATCTCTAACGTCTCGAGGATATACACCTGCTCCACCATCTTTATCTAAATCTAAACCACCATGTAATTTATAAGCAGACCATATCAATTTAGAACAATTCTTCGCGCCATAATGGCTAGTATTTCTATTGTTTGCGAAATTATAAGAATAGTCATCCTTTCCTACACGATCTTTCGCCCACCAAGCTGCGTCATTTTTATTTTGCCAAGAAGTATTTACAGATTTGACAACTGCATCACCTTTATCAACTAAGCGTTTATTAGTAGCAATTGTGCGCACACCTTTGTCTGGTACAGATTCAACAATCAAGTCTTTACTATAGTACATACCGACATGTCCGTGATTCATATAAGCAGTTGTAGATCCAGTATAATAAAAGTCGCCCATATTAGAATTTCCTACTTTTACATTTCCGCCGCTAGCACCATATTGAACATTAGTAGTATCTTTATTATTTCGTTGAGTAGCTTCTCGTTCTCCTTGTTCATGATTTGCTTTTAATTCTTTATAAATTTGTTCTGCTAAAGCTTCTTTTGTATTGCCCGTATTTTTTGCAACTTCAATAATATCTGAAATTAACTCTTCTGTACTTACGTCTGGCTGCAATTTCTTAATCTCATTTAAATACGGAAGTTCGTTACTTGCTGCGAAAGATGATGTAGGCACAAGCCCAGCTGAAGCTAAAATACTTGCTGTCAAAGTTAGTGTAGTTAATTTTTTCATTTCTTTTCCCCCTAAGTTTTTTGATATTCCAAACTATTGTGTGTTTGTAAAGTATAGTATTTACTCTACAAGAAAATAATAATTTTTCTGTAATTTCAATACAAGTCTAGTAAAGAAAAATCTTATTTGGTACAATTTGTTTGTAAATAATAGGAAATTTAATCAAGTTTATTATAAATTAAATTTATATATATAAATTTAATAATTAATGTTGTTTTTTATTAATATTTCTTAGTTTGATTACAAATTGGATAGAAGTAGTGATAATTTTTCAGATAAGGATCTTTATTTAAATGTTGGAGATATATCATAAGAGGGAAGTTTTTTATTATAAAAAATTGTACTTGCTTCCGCTTTCTATTTTGGTTACTATAATCGTAGTAACCAAAATAGAAAGTGTGGGAAAAGACTTGAATTTTCGTGTGTATATTTTAGCTATCGCGGCTTTCGTAGTCGGAACGGTTGAGCTAATTATAGGAGGAACGCTCGATTTAGTTGCCGATGATTTAGGAGTATCTATTAGTGCAGCTGGTCAGCTTATCACAATATTTTCAGTAGTATTTGCTTTATCAGGTCCTGTTTTATTAGCTTTAACAGGGAAGTTTGAGAGAAAAACATTGTATGTTGGGGCATTATCAATTTTCTTAATCGGAAATATTATTTCAGCATTTAGTGTGAATTACGGAATGTTAATGTTTTCAAGGGTAATTTGTGCGGCGAGTGGTTCGCTTATTATTGCACTGTCAGTAACACTTGCTTCTAGCGTTGTAGAGCCGCATTTTCGTGCGCGTGCAATTGGAATCATTTTCATGGGGATTAGTGGATCACTTGTACTTGGAGTACCGCTTGGCCTTGTACTCGGAAATGCATACGGATGGCGTGCACCATTTGTACTCATTTCAATCTTAACAGTTATGGCAATCGCTTGTATTTCTCTATTTTTAACGAAAGTACCACCGACATCGGTATTATCAATAAGAGAACAAATTGCTACGTTAAAAGATAAAAAAATTGTAAGTGCACAGTTAACATCATTCTTATTTTTAACGGGTCATTTAACACTATATGCATATTTAACACCATTTTTAAAAGATGTTATGCATGTGGAAGCGAATTGGATTAGTGTATTTTACTTCATCTTCGGAATCGCAGCAGTAATTGGGGGCGGCTTCGGAGGCTGGCTTGCTGATAAATGGGGATCGAAGAAAAGTATTATTTCAATTATTATCGTATTTGCGTGTGCGATTTTCCTATTGCCGATGATGACATTCTCATTCCCACTGTTCATTATTATGATGGGAATTTGGAGTATGCTGAGCTGGGCTATTTCGCCAGCACAACAAAACTATTTAATTGAAATTGCACCAGAATCAGCTGGTATTCAGCAAAGTTTAAATAACTCTGCCCTTCACTTAGGGATTGCACTCGGTTCAACAGTAGGCGGAGTTGTTATTGAGAAATCATCTGTTATATATAATGCTTGGGTAGGCGGCGGCTTTATTATATTAGCGTTGCTTTGTGCGATTTTCTCGATTACGAGAGGACGTTCTACTCAGTTTGCAAAAGAAGAATCTATCGTTTGATAGGTTCTTTTTATTTGTAAAAAATGGAAGGGTTTGGTGGGTAGATGGAGAAAGGTGTATATAGCGAGGTGATGGAAAATGATGTCTAATTTCTCGGTATTCGGCATGATAATTGCGCTACTACCGATATTGATAGTTGTTTTTGTGTTAAGATGGGTTCGTTTCATCTATCAAAATTCAGAGAAACAAGTGGAGCAAAATGAAAAGATTATTGAGCTGTTGATGGAGATAAAGGAAAAAGATAAGTAATATGTATTCGTTTGAAATTTGTTTCCCGTAAGTTAAAAAGGCACTTATAAAGTGCCTTTTTTATTATGTTTGAAAATTGAAAACATGTAATATTTATTTGTCAATAGCACCATGACAACAAACAGTTTTAAGGTTGCTTATTACTTTGAAACTTTCTCAACAATTCGACAAGATACTACAAAAAAACCACCTATTCTCTTTTTTTCACTATAAGTACAATGAAACAGTAAGATTGCTTCATGTAGAAATTTATATATGGTGGTGGAGAGAATGAAACGAAAGATGGTAGGAAAATGGTTTAGTTTTTTTAGTGCTCTTATTATTTTATTAGGAATTGCAATGCCACAAGTAAAGGCAGAAGTAATGAACAGAGAAACATATAAAATGGATTGGAGCTATAGTAATTCGAAACAGCGTGAAATAAAGACAGAAATCATTAAAACGGCTTCGGGTAGTATTGCGTATTGTTTAACGCCTGATTTACGTTCGCCCAATGGGGATGATTTGCCTGAGATGGGGAAAACATCCGATGCTGTATATCGTATTTTATTAAATGGATATCCTCAAAAAAGCCCATCTGAATTAGGTGTAGCGACAACGGAAGAAGCGCATTATGCTACACAATTAGCAGTATGGATTGCAGCAAATGAATTAACGGAAGAAGATTTAGTTGCAAAAAATGAACGTGTACATAATCTTATGAAGCGTTTAGTAGAGGCTTCAAAGAAAGAAACTGGATCACAAAATGTATTCTTTAAAGTTAATCCTGTAGATTCACAAACTGCTACACAAAAAGGTGATTATTTAGAAACAGGATTTTATGCAGTGCAAACAAATGCGGTTTCTGGCTCTTATACAATTCTTCCTGAAAATGCTCCTAAAGGGCTTCGAATTGTAAATGAAAATGGTGAAGAGAAAAGTACGTTATCAATTAACGAAAAATTCAAACTCTTAATCCCGAAAAATACGAGTAGTGGTAACTTTAAAATGAAAGTGAAGTCTATTTTAACAAATTTACAAGCAATAGCTTTTAAAGGATCGGAAAAAGTTCAAAATACAACGGTATTGTTACAAAGAAATAGTGAGAAAATCAGTACAGATTTAGTTGTAAATTGGGAATCAGTAGGTTCTTTAAAGATTATGAAATTAGGAGAAAAAAAGGAATTATTAAAAGGAGCGGTGTTTGAAGTTTCTAATGAAAACTTTAAACAAAATGTTACGACTAATGATAAGGGGATTGCGGAGTTAGGTAATCTTCCAATCGGTATATATAGCGTCAAAGAAATTCAAGCGCCAGCTGGATATGTGTTAGACGGAAGTGTTAAAAAAATTGAAGTGAAAACTGGTGAAACAGCTGTATTAGAGCTGAAAAATGAAAATGTAAAAGGTGAATTAGAAATAACGAAAGTAGATGTAGCGGATGGGAATACGAAACTGCCGAACGCAGAATTTACTATTTACAACGAGCAAGGAAAAGAAGTAGTAAAAGGAAAAACAAATGAGCAAGGTATAGCGAAATTCAAATTACCATACGGAAAGTACAAGTATAAAGAAACGATAGCACCAAATGGATATGTAATAAATGAAGAGACGTTCGCATTTGAAATAAAAGAGGATGGGCAAATTATTAAACATATCGTTCAAGATAAGAAAGTAGAAGGTGAGTTAGAAATAACGAAAGTAGATATAGCGGATGGGAATACAAAACTACCAAATGCAGAGTTTACAATCTACAACGAACAAGGGAAAGAAGTAGTAAAAGGGAAAACGGATGAAAAAGGTGTAGCGAAATTCAAATTACCATACGGAAAGTACACGTATAAAGAAACGATAGCGCCAAATGGATATGTAGTAAATGAAGAGACGTTCGCATTTGAAATAAAAGAGAATGGAGAAATTATTAAACATATCGTTCAAGATAAGAAGGTAGAAGGTGAGTTAGAAATAACGAAAGTAGATGTAGCAGATGGGAATACGAAATTACCGAATGCAGAATTTACAATCTACAACGAACAAGGAAAAGAAGTAGTAAAAGGAAAAACAAATGAGCAAGGTATAGCGAAATTCAAACTACCATACGGAAAGTACACGTATAAAGAAACGATAGCACCAAATGGATATGTAATAAATGAAGAGACATTCGGATTTGAAATAAAAGAGGATGGAGAAATTATTAAACATATTGTGAAAAATAAGAAAGAAGAAAAGGCATCGCTTCCTTCTAAGCCAAATAAGCCAACACCAAATGGAGAAGTGAAACCTTCCGCTGATGTGAAGCCGGTGCAACAACCTAATATTCCTAATGAAGTACGTTTACCAGCTACTGGCGGCGTCGGCAATGAATTTACGGTTTTATTTGTTCTAGGGCTTGGTTTTATTATTGCAGGAGCTTATGTGTTAAAGATGAAAAATAGAAAAGAAATGTAGAAAAAAACGCCTTGTAATAGAGGCGTTTTTTTAGTATCTCAACTTCATCAACAAACTCTTAATTTCCTCATCTTCCATAAAGAGATCATGGTGTTTCTGGGTAATCTTTGCAAGTGCAACGTCATGATAGAAAAATTCTGTAAAGAACTTTACGAAAGGTTGTGACATTGTTTTCATTGCTTGCCATGACCCTTGCTCTACGCCAGCAAATAAAATCTCACGGTCGTCAACGATGAGCAGTAAGTATCGCTCTAGCGCGTTAGGCTCTTCCGCTGGGATTAGAAAATGCATGTTTTCTAAGTCTGTTTCGACTTTTCCAACTATAAGGGACTCGGTTTTGACGCCTTGTTTTGCTTTTTCTTCTAATAATGGAAGATATTCTAAAAGAGTATCATTCCAAGCTGAAATGCGAATCGATTCTTTTGCATTTTCGATGAGTTCTTTACTTTGAACGCGAATAGAAGATTGCATTTTTAAGCTCCATACACGGTCATCTGTAAATGATTTTTTCGATATAGTTGTCTCCAATTCTTTAATATTGGATTGAAATTCTGTCGTTAATTTTTCAATTGCTAGCTTGAGTGGTAATGCTGTATACATCTTTTTCTTCTCTGAAACGGAATCCATTACCATGCCTTTATCGATTAGGCGTGCAAGTACTTCATATATTTTGGCTTTTGGAACGCCAGAATGCTTCACGATCGTTGTAGCATCTAATGGCTCGTTGCTTGATACGACAACTTCGTAAGCTTGGCTTTCATATTGTGAGAAACCGAATTTTTGTAACATAGTTACCTCCGAACGAATGAGATTATAGTTTAAGGATAATGAACTATTTGTTTTTGCACAAGTGGTAGTCAGTTTTCTAATTGTATTAAGGTGAGAATAAATTTCAATTTTTTAATTTTATCCATTATACTTAATATAATGATTAATAAGTTTTGAATTCAATGAGAAGGGGATGCTTGGGGGAAGATGTTAAGAAGTTTACGTTTAAAAATTGCGGTAGTATTTTCGGTACTTATTTCTATGATGTTCGTAATATTAGGTACAGCTATGTATCAGTTACAGAAAGAGAAGGAAGTGCGTTCCTTAGACCAGTATTCTCAAAATACGATGGATCTTGTGACAGAGCAACTTACGACATTTGTTCAAAGAACGGATGAAGATATGGGGTATTATGCGAACAGTGAGATGATTCGTAATATGCTTCAAGACGGAGTTACTCCAGAAGAGGAAGCATTTTTGACGAAAGAGTTTTCGGAGTATAAAAAGAATCATCCAGGCATTTTAGACTTATATATTGGTACGAAAGATAAAAAAACATTAAGTGCCAATCTTGCTGAAGGTGGAAAAGTGCCAGAGGGATATGATCCAACGACAAGACCTTGGTATAAAGACTCAGAAGCTGATGTGAAAACGGTTCACTGGGGACAACCTATGTATGAAATTGCAACAGGTAAGTTAAGCGTGGGAGTTTCTAAAGCAATTACAGCTCAAGATGGATCTGTATTAGGTGTTGTGGCGATGGATGTATCGCTCGGAACAATTCAGAAATTACTTCATAATATTCAATACAATAACGGCGGAGAAATGTTTATTATAAATGATAAAAATATGGCTCTTGTTTACCCAGAAAAGATAGGCAAAGATGTTTCGAAAGAGCCACTTGTGAAGAGTTTAAATAAAGATGTAACAAAATATGCTGTCACTACATTAAAAGGTGAAGAGGTAGTTGCATATAGTCAGTCATTTGATTTGATGAAATGGAAGATAGGAATTTTTTATCCGAAAGAAACGATTGATGGGCTATTACATAGTACGAGAAATACAGTCATTATAATGGCATGTATTAGCCTATTCGTTGGAATCGTAGCTTCATACTTGTTCTCACGAAGATTAGCAAGACCACTGCAATTATTAACGAATCACGTTCAAAAAGTAGCAGAAGGTGATTTAACGTTGCAAATGAAAGTGACAAGTAAGGATGAAGTTGGAGAACTGACGAACCATTTTAATCATATGGTTGAACAAATGAATGAAATGGTAAGCAAAATTAAAAATAGTGTATCAACCGTGCAACAATCAACGAATAATCTACATTATTTAACGAATGAAACTGTAGCAGCTAGTAAAGAAGTGTCAGGTGCAATGGATGACGTGAGCGGAGGAGCTTCTACGCTCGCTAATAGTGTAGATGAAGTTTCAGAGCAGCTCGAGAATATGGCGCAGTCAGTGGAACAAATGAATAACTCTGTTGGTGAAATAAAAGGTGTAGCTGGCAAAGCTGAAGAGGCATCTAAGCAAGGATTAAATACGATGCGTAATTTAGTTCGTACGAGAGAACAATCCTCTTCAATTGTTGTTCATACAGAGGAAGCATCTGGAAAGTTAGAGCAAAGGGTTGGATCGATTCAAAATGTTGTAGAGCTTATAAAAGGTATTTCGGATCAAACGAATTTACTTGCTTTAAATGCTTCAATCGAGGCGGCACGTGCGGGTGAACAAGGTAAAGGCTTTGCTGTTGTTGCGGAAGAGGTTCGGAAATTAGCGGAACAATCAAAAGAAGCAACAGTAGAAATTGCGACGATGATTGGTGATGTACAAGTAGAGGTAAGACGAGTTGTAGAAGTTGTAAGTAAATTAAAAGATATTGCGGATATACAAAATAATGTTACGACAGAAGCAGAGGCGGAGTTCCGCACAATTATGTCAGTTGTTAATACCATCAGTACTTCAGTGGAACAAATTGTAGAAGAGGTACATAACATTGGTCATGAACAAGGAGAAATTACAGCGGTAATGCATACAATTGCTGGTACGAGTCAAGAAAGTGCAGCTGTTTCGGAAGAAGTAAATGCTGCAACTGAATCACAAGTAAATCATCTAGAAAAGGTAGCTCATACGATGGAAAGCTTGACGGAGCATATGAGAGACTTAGAAAGATTAGTTGAGCAGTTTAAAATAGAGGAATAACAAATTAGTAAAATGATGCGTATTTCGGTAAAATAGAAAATGGATATATAAGAAGCAATTATAGGAGGAAGACTACTATGGCAATTGTTGACGTATCGATTATTCCAGTAGGAACAGGTAATCCAAGTGTGAGTGAATATGTAGCAGAAGTACAAAAGGTGCTAGAGAAAAATGCAGATCGCGTGAAGTATCAATTAACACCAATGAATACAATTATTGAAGGAGATCTTCCTGTCATTCTAGAAGTAATTCAACAAATGCATGAAGTTCCATATACGAAAGGTGCACAGCGCGTTGCAACAACAATTCGTATCGATGATCGTCGTGATAAAGTAAGCACAATGGAGAAAAAATTAAACTCTGTTCGATCAAAATTATAAAGAAAAGCAGCGATCTTCGCTGCTTTTTTCATATAGGAGGTAGATAAGATGAGTGAAAAGTTTAATGAACAGTTTGACGGGTTGTTAGAGAAATACACGGAACTATTACTTGGAGAGAGCAATGAAGAGAGAAAAGAACAGGTACAGAAGTGGGCACTGTATTCTTACATAGCGAAGACGATGCCGGCTTTAGTGAAGCACTGGAATGAGACTTATCCCGATGCGAAAGAAGAGATGGTGCAGTTAATTACACATATTAAAAGGCTGAATGAAGAAAAGAGAAATGAACAATAAAAAAACTTGGGATAAATATAATCTCAAGTTTTCTGTATTAATATCCTCATATAATTTACATGGAATATAAAGGGTTTTATAAGCATGTCGAATATTTTCGACATGCTTATTTTGTGCCTAGTAAACTCCATTTTTCTAAATGTCGAAAAATATTTCAGACATATTTACAAGCGAGAATATAGGGTTTTAAATGTTTTTATAGTATTTTATAAATTATCTAAATAATTATTTGTATCCAATAATTTTAAACAATGATATAATTTTGAAGAGGGGTAAAAAACAGATAAATTAAGTCATAGGGGTGAATTACATGGAACAATTAATGCGAAATTCGTTTCTTTTCTTATCTAAAAATAAAGCGCTAACAAAACTGGCTAAAAAGTACGGTTTACGCTTTGGTGCAGGTCGCTTTGTCGCAGGGGAGACAATTGAATTAGCGACAGCAGCTATTAAACAATTGAACAAGCAAGGACTTTGTGTAACAATCGATTATTTAGGGGAATTCGTTGATAATGAAGCGGAAGCAAATGAAATGGCTAACCAATCGATTGAAGCAATCCGTGCAATTGGAAGAGAAGGTTTGGATTCGCAACTTTCTTTAAAGATGACTTCTATGGGATTAGATATCTCTGATGAAATTGTAATGAACAATATGCGCCGCATTTTAGAAGCTGCAAAAGAAAATGGTGTATTCGTTACAATTGATATGGAAGATTATACACGTTGCGGAAAGACAATCGATATCTTTAAACAATTAAAATCTGAGTACGATAATATCGGTACTGTTATTCAAGCTTACCTATATCGTACAGAAAAAGATATTGAGGATTTAAATGCTTATAATCCTAATTTACGTCTTGTAAAAGGGGCTTATAAAGAACCTGAAGAAGTGGCGTTCCCGGACAAAAAAGATGTAGATGACAATTATAAAAAGATTATTAAAATGCACTTATTAAATGGAAATTATACTGCAATTGCTTCACATGACGAAGCGATTATTGAATATACGAAAAAACTTGCCGAAGAACACAACATTCCAAGGGATCAATTTGAATTCCAGATGCTATATGGTATTCGTAATGAGCGTCAACTTGAGCTAGTAAAAGAAGGTTACAAAATGCGTGTTTACGTACCTTATGGAAACGACTGGTATGGCTACTTCATGCGTCGCCTAGCAGAGCGTCCAGCAAACGTTGCGTTCGTATTAAAAGGTATGGTTAAAAAATAACCAAGGAGTAAATACTCCTTGGTTATTTTAATTGCTGAAATGCGTAATGTGCCATTTTCTTCGTATCAGGATACAGTTGCTTGCGAGTAGAAGATAATACAACATTAATGACGCGTTTACCGTCTTTCTCATCCACTGTTACGACTGTATATTTTCCGAGTGCTGATAGACCGCTTTTACTTCCAATTGCATATGGATCGTCGTATAGTTCTTCTCGTCCATAGTTTGCGATGTTTGGAGAGCGTTCTGAAGTATGTAGAGTTGTACGCGTTGAATTCATATATTCTAAAACAACTGGGTATTTTAATGCTTCTTTCGTAATCATAGCAATGTCATATGGTGATACTTTGTTTCCTAATGCATCAGCACCACTTGCATTTTTGAAAGTCGCATGCTTTGTACCAAGTTCCTTCGCTCTAGCATTCATCATTTTTACAAATTCATTTTTTGATCCTGCAATATGTTCTGCGATGGATTCAGCTATTGGATCTGCACTAATGATAAGCATCAGTTTTAATGCCTCATCACGTTTTAACTTTTCCCCAGCACGAAGTTTAATTTTCTTACTTTGACTTTCTGTTTTAATTGCGTTTTCTGTAACTGTAATTTCTTCATTCTCTTTTACATTTTCTAGTAAAAGAAGGGTTGTCATCATTTTGGCTATACTAGCCGGATAAGAGCGTTCGTCTTCTCGTTTTCCATACAAAATTTCACCTGTGTCTGCATCGATTGTAATTCCGTATTGTCCAGTGATGCTAGGCTGATCGGCTCTTACAGCTTGTTGTCTTTGTGCATAAGAGAAGAAAATCATCCCTGTAAATAGTGTGGCAATCATTACAATCATAACTATTGTTCGTTTCATTATAATTCCCTCATTTGTTACAAATAAATTGGGCAGAAAAAGCAGCCATTACCCATTATGCCACGTTCTCTGCCCAAAAATATAGCGTTATTTTTCGCCCATATTATGCTTCTTATATTGTTGGTTATTACCTTGACGTCCTTTTTCCACGCCTCGATCAGTTGGTCCAGCGTTTCCTGTCACACTCGCTGCGCTAATTCCAGCCTTTGAAGGGTTCTTCTTAAGTTTTGCCATATATATTCCTCCAGTTTCGTCAGATTATAAAAAGGGAAAGTGTATTTTAGTGAAGAAAATACATATATAGCATGGGCAAATAAAAGAAAAATATTTATTTCAGAAAATTTTATCAATAAATATATTGCGAAAATTTAAACAGTATCATATATTTATTAGTAGAGGCTCACTCATTGATTGCGACTTATGTCGAAAAATTGAATGAGCATTCATTCAAGAATAGGGGGAGAATTGGATGTTCCAAATTAAAAAGGCTGCTGTTCTAGGGTCAGGCGTAATGGGTTCAGGAATTGCGGCACACTTAGCTAATATTGGTATTCCGACATTATTGCTTGATATTGTACCACCTGCGCTTACGAAAGAAGAAGAGGCGAAGGGACTTACATTAGAACATAAAAGTGTGAGAAATCGTTTTAGTAATACGGCTGTGCAAAAACTATTAAAGCAAAAACCAGCTCCTCTGACAGTGAAAGGAAATTTAGCACTGATTGAAGCAGGTAACTTAGAAGATGATCTTGAGCGTCTAGCTGATGTAGATTGGATTATTGAAGTAGTAGTTGAAAACTTAGATATTAAAAAGAAACTATTTGAAAAAGTAGATGCTGTTCGTAAACCGGGTTCTATCGTAAGCTCGAATACGTCAGGCATTTCAGTTGAAAAAATGGCAGAAGGTCGTTCAGACGACTTCCAGAAACACTTCTTAGGCACACACTTTTTTAACCCACCACGATATTTAAAACTTCTAGAGGTAATACCGACGAAAGAAACTGATCCACAAGTATTAAGCTTCATGAAACTATTTGGCGAAGACGTTCTTGGAAAAGGCGTTGTTATCGCGAAAGACACACCAAACTTTATTGGAAACCGCATCGGTACGTACGGTTTACTTGTAACCCTTCAAGAGATGGTAAAACGCGGCTATAGCATTGGGGAAGTTGATTCTGTAACAGGCCCACTTATTGGTCGTCCGAAGAGTGCAACGTTCCGTACATTAGATGTTGTCGGTTTAGATACATTTGTACACGTTGCAAATAACGTATATGAAAACGTACAAGAAGAAGAGCGTGATGTATTTAAAGTACCAGCTTTCATGCATGACATGCTTGATAAAAAATGGCTTGGAAGCAAAACAGGTCAAGGCTTCTTCTTAAAACAAGGAAAAGAAATTTTAGAATTAAATCCAGAAACGATGGAGTACGAAGCTCGTAAAAAATTAAAAGCTGCATCGATCGAGTTAAGTAAACAAGAAAAAGGTTTATCGAATAAATTGAAAGCGCTTGTATATGCGAAAGACCGCGCAGGAGAGTTGTTATGGAACATCATCACACCAACTCTTTTATACTCTGCAAAACTTCATAAAGAAATTGCTGACGATATCGTTGCAATAGACCAAGCGATGAAGTGGGGCTTCGGCTGGGAGCAAGGACCGTTTGAGGTTTGGGATGCAATCGGCGTTGAAAAGTCCGTTCAAAAGATGGAAGAAAACGGCGTAGTTGTTCCGGCTTGGGTGAAAGAAATGTTAGAGAAAGGTTTCACTACTTTCTACAAACATGATAACGGAGATAGCTACTATTACGATAATGGCGAATATAAGCTAATCGAACGTAATAAAAAAGCAATTTCTCTTAAGCAATTAAAAGCGAAAAATGGCGTATTAAAGAAAAATAGCGGAGCGAGCTTAATCGATTTAGGCGACGGTATCCTTTGTTTAGAATTCCATTCGAAGAGCAATGCAATCGGTATGGATATTACGCAAATGATTAACTACGCTGTTGATGAAGTAGAAAAGAATTATAAAGGTCTTGTTATCGGTAACCAATCGAAGAACTTCTGCGTTGGTGCGAATCTCGCAATGATCTTAATGGAAGCACAAGACGACAACTACTTTGAAATTGAGTGGGTTGTGAAAAACTTCCAAGATGCAATGATGAAAATTAAATACTCTTCTAAGCCAGTTGTAGCAGCGCCATATGGTATGACGCTTGGCGGAGGTACAGAAGTTTGCTTACCAGCAGCGAGCATTCAAGCTTCTAGTGAAACGTATATGGGCTTAGTAGAAGTTGGTGTTGGCTTAATCCCTGGCGGAGGCGGTAATAAAGAGCTATACATTAAACACTTAAATAAAATGGCAAACGGCGTAGAATTTGACTTGCAAAAAGTTGCAAATAAAGTGTTCGAAACAGTCGCGATGGCGAAAGTTTCAACTTCAGGACAAGAAGCGGTTTCTCATAACTTCTTAGGTGATAAAGACGGTATTAGTGTGAATGGTGATCACTTACTATACGATGCAAAACAGAAAGCACTTGCTTTATATGAAGCTGGTTACAAAGCACCGATTCGTAAAAAGATACCTGTTGTTGGTGAAACAGGATATGCAACTCTTGCACTTGGTGCAGAAGCAATGCATTTATCTGGTTACATTTCAGAGTACGACCTTCATATTGCGAAGAAACTTGCATATGTCATCGCAGGCGGAAAAGTGCCGTACGGAACAGAAGTTGATGAGCAGTATTTATTAGATGTAGAACGTGAAGCATTTATTAGCTTAGTCAGTGAGATGAAATCACAAGCAAGAATGCAGCACATGCTTGTAAAAGGAAAGCCATTACGTAACTAATAACGAGGGGAGATATCGTTCATGAGAGAAGCTGTCATTGTTGCGGGAGCAAGAACACCAATTGGAAAAGCAAAGAGGGGTTCATTAAAAACAGTTCGTCCTGACGATTTAGGGGCGTTAGTAGTAAAAGAAACGTTAAAGCGTGCGAATTATGAAGGACCAATCGATGATTTAATTTTCGGTTGTGCGATGCCAGAAGCAGAGCAAGGTTTAAATATGGCTCGTAATATCGGCGGATTAGCAGGACTTTCTTACGATGTTCCAGCTATTACAATTAACCGTTACTGTTCTTCAGGTTTACAAAGTATCGCTTACGGAGCAGAGCGCATTATGCTCGGTCACTCGGAAGCGGTATTATCAGGCGGAGCGGAATCAATGAGTTTAGTTCCAATGATGGGACACGTTGTTCGTCCAAATAGTCGCCTTGTAGAAGCAGCTCCAGAATATTATATGGGTATGGGACATACAGCGGAGCAAGTTGCTGTGAAATATGGAATTTCTCGTGAAGAGCAAGATGCATTTGCAGTAAGAAGTCATCAACGTGCTGCGAAAGCATTAGCTGCAGGAAACTTTGCTGATGAAACAGTATCTGTAGATGTAACGTTACGTACTGTTGGAGCAAATAACAAACTGCAAGAAGAAACAATTACTTTTGCGCAAGACGAAGGTGTAAGAGCAGAGACGACGCTAGATATTTTAGGTAAATTACGTCCAGCATTTAACGTTCGCGGTTCTGTAACAGCTGGTAACTCTTCACAAATGAGTGACGGCGCAGCATCTGTACTATTAATGGATCGTGAAAAAGCAGTGAGCGATGGCATGAAACCACTTGCGAAATTCCGTTCATTTGCAGTAGCTGGCGTACCACCAGAAGTGATGGGAATCGGCCCAATCGCTGCAATTCCAAAGGCGTTAAAATTAGCTGGCTTAGAGCTATCTGATATTGGCTTATTCGAACTAAATGAAGCATTCGCTTCTCAATCGATCCAAGTTATTCGTGAACTTGGTTTAGATGAAGAAAAAGTAAACGTAAACGGCGGTGCAATCGCACTTGGACATCCACTTGGCTGTACAGGAGCAAAACTAACACTATCTCTTATTCACGAAATGAAACGCCGCAACGAACAATTCGGTATCGTAACAATGTGTATCGGCGGCGGAATGGGAGCAGCGGGAGTGTTTGAATTACTATAAAAAAGGTGCAGGTGGCTTGCTCAGAACAGGAGGGCGTTGGAAGCCCTGACGAAGAGGCGCTTTTTGCCTCACAGGAAGGGGTGAAACGACCGACTGTTCTAGCCGCTGGAACTGGATTATATAAAAAGGTGGAAGCGGCTCGTTCAGAATGTGAGGGGGATGGAGCTTCAGACGAAGAGGCGCTCTTTGCCTCGCAGGAAGAAGCGAAGCCACCGAACATTCTAGCCGCTGAAACTGGATTATAAAAAAATGGAAGTGGCTCGCTCACAACGAGACGCCGACAATGCAAAGAATGGAAGCAACAAAGGTTTATAAAAAATAAACGGGAGAGCCAGCTTCTTTCGAAATGAGAGAAGCGGCTTATGAAAATATGAAGGAGGAAATTTTCATGGAAAAAACAGTAGGAAATGCGGTTAAAGGCGGTAGCTTTTTAGTAGATGAGATTACGATTGATCAAGTGTTTACGCCAGAAGATTTTTCATCTGAGCATAAAATGATTGCAAAAACGACAGAGGACTTTATCGTAAATGAAGTTCTTCCAGAGCTTGAATATTTAGAGCAACATGAGTTTGATCGTTCTGTTCGTCTTTTAAAAGAAGCTGGTGAACTTGGTTTATTAGGCGCTGACGTACCAGAAGAGTACGGTGGAATTGGTCTTGATAAAGTAAGTTCAGCGTTAATCGCAGAGAAATTCTCTCGCGCTGGTGGCTTTGCAATTACTCACGGTGCTCACGTAGGTATCGGATCTTTACCAATCGTATTATTCGGTAACGAAGAGCAAAAGAAAAAGTATTTACCATTACTTGCAACTGGTGAAAAATTAGCTGCATACGCATTAACAGAGCCAGGTTCAGGATCTGACGCATTGGGTGCAAAAACAACTGCACGTTTAAATGCAGAAGGTACACATTACGTATTAAACGGTGAAAAACAGTGGATTACAAACTCTGCATTCGCTGACGTATTTATTGTATATGCAAAAATCGATGGAGAGCACTTCTCAGCATTTATCGTAGAGAAAGACTACGCTGGCGTATCTACAAGCCCAGAAGAAAAGAAAATGGGTATTAAATGTTCTTCAACTCGTACGTTAATTTTAGAAGATGCGTTAGTACCGAAAGAAAACTTACTTGGTGAAATCGGTAAAGGTCATATTATCGCATTCAACATTTTAAATATCGGTCGTTATAAATTAGGTGTTGGTACGGTTGGATCTGCGAAACGTGCAGTAGAAATTTCAGCACAATATGCAAACCAACGTCAACAGTTCAAACAACCAATTGCTCGCTTCCCATTAATTCAAGAGAAACTTGCGAATATGGCAGCGAAAACATATGCAGCTGAAAGCTCTGTATATCGTACAGTAGGTTTATTCGAAAGTCGTATGAGCACATTATCTGAAGAAGAAGTAAAAGACGGTAAAGCAGTAGCAGCTTCTATCGCTGAATATGCAATCGAGTGCTCTTTAAACAAAGTATTCGGTTCTGAAGTGTTAGACTATACAGTAGATGAAGGTGTTCAAATTCACGGTGGTTACGGATTTATGGCAGAGTACGAGATTGAAAGAATGTATCGTGATTCTCGCATTAACCGTATTTTTGAAGGGACGAACGAAATTAACCGCCTAATCGTACCAGGTACGTTCTTACGTAAAGCAATGAAAGGTGAATTACCACTTCTTCAAAAAGCACAAAAATTACAAGAAGAGTTAATGATGATGATGCCAGAAGAAGTAGGCGATGAGCCATTAGCACTTCAAAAGTATTTAGTAAATAACGCGAAGAAAATCGGCTTAATGGTAGCTGGATTAGCTGCTCAAAAATACGGTAAAGCATTAGATAAAGAGCAAGAAATTCTTGTGAATATCGCTGACATCGTAAGCAACCTATACGCAATGGAGTCAGCTGTTCTTCGTACAGAAAAAGCAATTAAAACAACTGGTCTTGAAAAGAATAAACAAAAAGTGTTATACACTGAAGTATTCTGCCAAGAAGCATTCAACGAAATCGAAGCACATGCGAAAGAAACACTTATCGCAGTTGAAAACGGCGACATGTTACGCATGATGTTATCATCATTACGTAAATTAACTCGCCACACACCACTTAACGTAATTCCGAAGAAACGTGAAATTGCTGCGAAAATTTTAGAAGATGAGCGTTATACAGTTTAATACCTTTAAAGAACAGTAGTCGTTTATAAGGCTACTGTTCTTTTTTTCTGAAAAAATGAAATTTTTAGTGGTATAAAACTAATACCATTAGTATAATAAAACTAATGGTATTAGTTTTTGTGAAGAGGGAGATGGGAATATGAGAATGATGCATGAAAAAACGGTATATCAATTGTCATTTTTGCCAAGAGTGTTTCCTGTGAATTGTTACTTTGTGGAGGAAGAAGATGGTTTAACTTTAATTGATGCTGCTTTACCATATAGCGCAAAAGGAATTTTACAGGCGGCTGAGAAAATAGGAAAACCAATTACGAATATTGTATTAACACATGCGCATGATGATCACATCGGTGCATTAGACGCATTAAAGGAAGTACTTCCTTATGTTCCAGTCTACATTTCTAAGCGGGACGCAAAGCTGTTAGAAGGAGATACGACGTTACAAAAGGATGAACCAAATACGCCAATAAAAGGCGGTGTACCTAAAAAGATAAAAACGGTACCTGATATTTTATTAGAAGATGGTGACCGAGTTGGATCGCTGCTTGCTATTATGACACCGGGACATACACCGGGCTCCATGTCGTTTCTTGATATAAGAAATAAAGCTCTTATTGTTGGGGATGCATTTCAAACAAGAGGAGGTACGGCTGTTTCAGGACAAATGAAATTTTGGTTTCCGTTTCCTGCGATGGCAACGTGGAGTAAAGAAATATCATTACAAAGTGCAGAGAAGTTAAGAGAATATGAGCCGTCCTTGCTTGCGGCAGGGCATGGGAAAATGATAAACGATCCAGGGGCTGTCATAGAGCTTGCTATTAAGGAAGCTAAGCGAAATATAGAAAGTAGAAAAGAGGGTTAATTTATGTCACCGAGAATCGGACTTACATTACAGAAAATTGTAGAAACAGCAGCAGAAATTGCAGATACAAATGGAATACAAGAAGTAACGTTAGCTTCATTAGCGCAAACATTAGGGGTACGTTCACCTTCGCTATACAATCATGTGAAAGGCTTACAAGATGTACGGAAACATCTTGGTATTTACGGAATCAAGCAGCTGTATAACAAACTGGAAGAAGCGGCCGAGGGTAAACGGATGGATGAAGCAATTCATGCTTTAGGAGAAGCATATGTAGCATTCGTACGCAAACATCCTGGACTATATGAAGCAACCTTTTTACGAGATGAAGAAGTAAGAAAAGCGGGTGACGGGATTGTAAAGCTTTGTCTTCAAGTTTTACAACAGTACGGCTTAGAAGGGGAAAATGCACTTCATGCGACACGTGGATTCAGAAGTATTTGTCACGGGTTTGCGTCGATTGAACAGCAGGGCGGATTTGGTTTGCCGTTAGATTTGGATATAAGTTTACATGTATTATTGGAAACGTTTATTAAAGGATTACATGTAATGCGAAAATGAATAAGAAGAAAGAAAACATCTGATTATGCTTTTGTACAGTAAGTTGCGGTTTGTTGGAGGCACATGACAAAAGGATGTGATGTGAAATGTTTGCAGGGCATTTTGGTTTAGCAGTATTAGTGAAAACAAAGTCACCGAAACTACCACTTTGGGTTCTCATGTTAAGCTCACAATTGTTGGATGTCATTTTTTTGCCACTTTATATTTTAGGAGTAGAGACAATTGAACCTATTAACAGGAATAATTATGGTGAAGCAATCATTCATGCGGATTACACACACTCTTTAATAGGAGCACTGTTTATTGCTTTTGTTGCAGGAATAGTCGGTACGAGGCTGTGGGGAAAGCGAAATGGCTTTGTTATTGGAGCTGTAGTTTTTAGTCATTGGATTTTAGATTTACTTGTGCACCGTGCTGATTTGCCGTTACTTCCGGGCAATTACGGGGGTTTACCTATGCTTGGTTTTGGATTGTGGAGATTTCCGGCTATTAGTATCATATCGGAATGTATTCTTATTGCGATAGGTGGTATATTATATTTCCGTTTTATCGTTTCAAGTGCGGGCGAACAAAAGAAATTTATAGCAAGAATAACCGGCGGGTTGGTAGTTATATTATTAATTTTTTCGTTGCTCATCAGTATAGTGTCTTGAATATGGATAGCCGGAAACCTTAGAAGCGATTCTAAGGTTTTTTAGTGCGTATGAGTCCAAAAGATTAGATGAGAAAGAGCCTCTAGTGGTTTAGAGGCTTTTTCTTGTTAAATGATATTATTTTGCAGGTTTGAAAAATGTATATATTGCTAAGAAAAAGCAAACGAAGCCGAATACGAAGGGATCTTGATAGGGACTAGGCTCAGAGCCCTTCTGGATTTCTGTAAGGAAGTCGTGTGTTTTCATGTTCATTGCTCCTTTATATAAGAATACTTTTAATGAAACTAATACTTACTAATAGAGTTGCACTAATAAACAATAGGAAAAATGTAGTGTTACGATTTTTATAATTGTTAAGCGCAATGAGTAAAAAACAAATGAGAAATAACATATGTAAAGGGATAGAAGTGAATAGTGGTTTTAAAGTTAATACATCAATTAATAATTTTACATATAGAATGGTGTAGACGATAAAGAAGATAATTTTAAAATATTTTTGCATAAGCACACCTACCTACTATGGTTTGTTTTGAGATGCTATCGTTAGTGTAAGGTGACCTTTTGAAAATTTGTATTTTTCTGTAATTGTAACATTTTTTTGTATTTATAAATAGATGTGAAATGTAAGAAAGCTTTTTCATGAATACGATTTAAAAAGAACAGAATACTAAAGGGGAATGAAAGAAGAAAGGTAGGAGTATCCTATGCAAAACTTAACAGAGCTTGAAGTAGAAAACTTACGTCATTTAATTGGTGGACATGCAACAATTATTAACAAGTTGGAGCAGTATGCACAGACATGTACGGATCCACAACTGAAACAAATGCTACAAAAAGATGCGCAAGATGCACGAAATACGAAGCAACAATTAATGACTTTCCTAGGATAGGAGGAAGCGGAACATGAATGAAAAAGATATGGTAAATGATTATTTAGCAGGATTAAATGCAAGTTTAACAAGTTATGCAAATTATATTGCTCAGTCTGATAATGAACAGTTACACCAAACGTTAATTCAAATTCGTAATCAAGATGAAATTCGCCAACGTAATATGTATGAATACGCAAAGCAAAAGAGTTATTACAAGCCGGCAGCACCTGCAAATCCGATGATTGTACAACAATTAAAAAGCCAATTAAGTGCGGAATAACAGGAAAAAGAAAATGAGCGAATCTATTCGCTCGTTTTCTTTTTGTATATGTCAATAAATACATAATAAATATTTTTCCAGTTGTAACAAATATGACGAAAATGGAATATAACAATTCACAAAAAGGACAAAAACTTTGCTCAATATTTCACAAAGTATCCATGGTTTCTATTGTGGGAACCTCTATAATTAGGAGTGTAAGGAACAAAAGAAATAGATTATATGATCAATTAGGAGAGATTGCTATGAAAAGACATACAAGAAAAATTGCAATTATCGGTACTGGATTAGTTGGATCAAGTTGTGCATATTCCATTGTCAATCAAGGCATTTGCGAAGAGCTATTATTAATTGATATAAATCATGAACGTGCAGTTGGGGAAGCAATGGATTTATCACACTGCATTAACTTTACAAATACAAGAACAAAAGTATATGCAGGAAGTTATGAAGACTGCAAAGATATGGACATTGTTATTATTACAGCAGGACCAGCACCAAAGCCAGGACAAAGTCGCTTAGATACTTTAGGAGCGAGTGCAAAGATTATGGAAAGTGTTGTTGGCGGCGTAATGGAAAGTGGATTTGATGGTATTTTCTTACTTGCATCAAACCCAGTTGATATTATTACATATGAAGTGTGGAAATTATCTGGATTACCTAGAAATCGTGTGATCGGTACTGGTACATCACTAGATTCTTCTCGCTTACGAACAATTTTATCTGAAATGTTACATGTAGATCCTCGTAGTATTCATGGGTATTCATTAGGAGAACATGGTGATTCTCAAATGGTTGCTTGGTCACACGTAACTGTTGGTGGAAAACCAATTCTGCAAATATTAGAAGAACAAAAAGAACGATTTGGTGAAATAGATTTAGATGAAATCGTTGAGAAGACTGCGAAAGCCGGATGGGAAATTTATAAACGAAAAGGTACTACTTATTACGGAATCGGAAATTCTCTAGCATATATTGCAAACTCAATCTTTAACGATGATCATCGTGTCATTGCTGTATCAGCTATTTTAGATGGTGAGTATGGTGAATATGATATTTGTACAGGAGTGCCAGCTATTATTACTAGAGATGGTATAAGAGAAATTGTAGAACTAAATTTAACAGAGGATGAAGAATCTCGATTCGCAAAATCAAACGATATTTTACGTGATTATATGAAAACAATTGGTTACTAACTTATAGGAGAAGGTGAAACAAATGAAGGAATATATAATGTCTCGTGTATTTAAAGCATCAGCTGGAATCGCACAAGGTATTTTCGTATCCCTTGGAATTGGTTTACTAATCGAAAATATAGGAAGAATTGTTGATATTCCGTTGCTTATTACAATCGGAGTTGTTGCAAAATCACTTATGGCACCAGCCATTGGGGCGGGAATTGCTTTTATGCTCGGTGCAAACGGACTTGTAATCTTCTCGGCTATGGTAGCTGGAGCGATTGGTGCCGGATCCATTTCCATTACTGAAGCAGGTCTAATTATTAAAACAGGTGAACCAATCGGTGCATTATTAACAGCGACTTTAGCTGTATATATTGGCAAACGTTTAAGTGGAAAAACTGCGTTAGATATGATGCTCGTTCCATTTGCGGCAATATTAGGTTCTGGTTTAGTAGGTATTTGGTTATCTCATAATATCACTCCTGTTTTAAACGCAGTTGGAGCTTTCATTAAAGATAGTTCAGCTGGTAGCCCGTTTATCGCTTCTATCGTCATTGCAGTTGTTTGGGGACTATTACTTATCTCTCCAGCTTCATCAGCTGCGCTAGCGATCGCACTTAGCTTAGACGGTGTTGCAGGTGGTGCTGCTCTTGCAGGCTGCGTTGCTCAGTTTATCGGATTCTCTGTTATCTCAGCGAAAGAAAACAATTTAGGCGGCATATTAGCTCAAGCACTTTGTACTCCGAAAGTACAGTTGCCAAATATCACTAAAAATCCAATGATTCTCGTCCCAACTGTCGTCGCCAGTGCTATAGTTGGTCCAGTATCCGCATTAATTTTCCAACTGGAAGCAGGAAAAGAAATTGCAGGTCTTGGATTAAGTTCTCTTATCGCACCAATTAATTTAATTTCCAGCGAAGGATGGGAAGTTGTCCCAGCGATGGTAATCACTTATATCGTCATTCCAGTAGCTGTTTCTTATATACTTTACATTGCTCTTAAAAAAGCAGGTCGTATTCACTCTGGTGATATGACTGTACCGCAATCTTAACTTAAAAATCTCCTTTTATATAGAGAAAAGCAGACTGAGAAGCCACAGTCTGCTTTTTACATTTTATGATTTTGTTTTACTAGAACACGTACGGTTTCTTTTGCTAATAAAAGCTGAACGCCGAAGTAGAGTATGCTTGCAAGCGTCATTCCAGAAATGGCGTCTACAAATGCATGTTGCTTCGTAAATAGCGTTGATAAAATAATAAGCGTACCGAAGAAGGTAAGAATGTAATATTCAAAAGCATGTTGTTCTCTACGTCTAAAGGCAGCTAACATAATGATAAAGGTAGTAAGAACGTGAATGCTAGGGAAACAGTTCACCGGTTGATCGATACTATAAATATAGCGAACTAATTCGGAAAATACGTCTGATCCAACGACTGTTGGACGTGGTACAGTTGTTTGCCAAAAGTAATAAATGGAAAAACAAGCAAGTTTTCCAAGAATGATACTACTTAAAGTGACATAATATTGTTTTCGATCTGCAAAGCAGTAATAAATAAGTGCGCCGTATAAGTAAGGAAACCAAAGTAAATAAGGAATAATAAATGCTTTCACAAATGGAATCCAATCATCTACTACAGTTGTGACATCTACTGCGTGAACAGCCGATTTATTTAATACATCGTAAAGGGGACTTACGAGTACGAGTAGAAGTATATAACTTAACGGAAGAAAAGATGAAAGTTTAAATTTCTTCATGATAATCTCCTATGTTTAGTAATGTAAGTAAATTCAATTGATTATAATATAGAAACGTAATTTGGGCTATCGATTTTGCTTACATTTTCTTGAATGAACCTTACGTTTTTGTCACTTGACTGAAAAGAAGGGGAGGGTGCTGAATGAAGCGTTTATCGTATTTCTTAGTTTTTATATTGATATGCCTAGCGAGTGCTGGGTGTGCAAAGGATAAAGAAGGAGAGAAATTAGAATATAACGGAAGAGCACTCGTAATTGGAGTTGTTGGAGAAAAACCGAAAGATACGTTTAGGAATGTAAAGTTTGAGGAAATGAAGTTAGAGGAACTGGAAAAGAAATCTAAGGAAGTAGATGGTTTTCTAATAATGAAAGATCACTTTCAAGAAGCCTCAACAAATCAGTATAAAAATGTATTTTCATCACTAAAGAAACCAGTATTTTTTATCGGTTTACAAGATAAATCATATTCGATTTTTATTACAAAAGGGATAGAGTATAACAGTGCCCGAAAAGATGTAAATGCGATGTATACGCAAGGGTTTGCAAATATCGGAAGTGGTGAAGGACAACAATGGGCAGTTGGTTTATCTAATGGCGGAAATACAGAAGAAAGTATTCATAATATGTATATCGTCGTATTTCAAACAATTGCAGATTATTTGAATAGATAATGAAGGAGCCTGCAAAAGAGGCTTCTTATTTTTTTAATCAAACGTTTGTTTAAGATGTATGTTCGGTAGGAAGAAATTGATGTAGCTAAAGGGTGAACAAGGGAAAATAGGAATTTAATCAAACGTTTGTTTAACATATATGTTCGGTAGAAAGAAAACGATGTAGCTAAAAGAGTGAACAAAGAAAAATAGTGAGTTAATCAAACGTTTGTTTAACATATATGTTCGATACAGAATGAGAGAAAAATCTAAAAAAATATATATTTATTTTTTCTTAACAAATGGCGGAAAAATAAGAAAAATTTGCAGGATTATTAAAAATTATCACGAAATAAGTAAAAGTTTAGCGAATAATCGTTTGAAATAATAAAACGTTTTCTATATGATAAAGGTAAAGGTTAGTAAAAAAGTAGGTGAATTTATGACAGTAACATTTTATTCATATCCAAAGTGTGGCACATGTCAAAAAGCAAAGAAATGGTTTGAGGCAAACGATGTAGCATATGAGATGATTCATATTGTTGAAAATCCACCATCAAAAGAAGATTTACGTAATTTACATGAAAAAAGTGAATTACCATTAAAAAAATTCTTTAATACAAGTGGAATGCGTTACCGTGAACTTGGTCTGAAAGATAAGTTAAAAGATGCAAGTGAAGACGAAATGTACGAGCTTTTAGCATCTGATGGCATGTTGATTAAACGTCCAATTGTAACAGATGGAACGAAGGTAACACTTGGTTTTAACGAAGAGCAGTTTGAAAGTGTGTGGAAAAAGTACCAATAAGGTATTTTTACATAATTAATACATTCACTGGAGGTACAGTCATGAGCATTCCAAATAATTTACGTTACTCTGAAGAACACGAATGGGTAAAAACTGAAGGTAATGAAGTTGTTATCGGTATTACTCACTTTGCACAAAGTGAGCTAGGCGATATCGTATTCGTTGAACTTCCTGAAGTAGGTGCAACAATCGAAGCTGACGAGCCATTCGGAAGCGTAGAATCTGTTAAAACAGTTTCTGAATTATACGCACCTGTAAGCGGTAAAGTTGTAGCAGTAAACGAAGAATTAAGTGACCAACCAGAACTTGTTAACGAATCTCCATACGAGGGTGCATGGATGGTTAAAGTTGAACTTTCTGATGCAAGCCAAGTTGAAAAGTTATTAACTGCTGAAAAATATGCAGAAATGACAAACCAAGACTAATTATAGTCGAATGAAGGACAGCCTTTGTGCTGTCCTTTTTTATTTTATGTAAAATAATGAACGTAGAATCATATACTAATTATCGTGTGGAAGAACGTTTTTTGAAAAAAATTTTTGTTTTTTTATTGTCTAGCTCCAGTGGCTAGATTGTTCGGTGGCTGCACTTCTTCCTGCAAGGCAAAAGGCGCCTCTAGTTCAGGGGTTCGGGTGTCCTCCTGTTCTGAACGAGCGCTTGCACTTTTCATTGTCCAGCTCCACCTCCTAGCCCTTCATGTCTAAGAACCTTCCGCACGAGAAGACAAAAAGCGTCTTCTGTGCGAAAGAACCTTAGCCAACAGGGCTAAGCAGTCGGTTCCGCTTTTCTTTATGATCCAGCTCCAGCGGCTAGATTGTTCGGTGGCTGCACTTCTTCCTGCAAGGCAAAAATCGCCTTTGCGTCAGAAGCTCCATCCCTCTCACAATCTAAACGAGCCGTTTGCGCTTTTTATTATGATCCAGCTCCAGCGGCTAGAACAGTCGGTCATTTCACTCCTTCACTTGAGGCAAAAGGCGCCTCTAGTTCAGGAGTTCCAATGCCCTTCTGTTCTGAACGAGCCGCTTGCGCTTTTCTTTTGCAAAAATAAACAGGAAACAACATGAAAATAACGAATATACTATATACTAAGTTAAAGGTTGTATAGTATATGGTGATCGGGTGATGACATATGATTTATGTAGAAAAAGTCATTATTGTAGAAGGTACATCAGATAGAAGAAAGATTGAATCTATTATTCGGGAACCAGTGGAAATTGTTTGTACAAATGGTACAATTGGTTTGTCGAAAATGGATGAGCTCGTTGATCAGTTTTTTGATAAGGAAGTGTATGTGCTAGTGGATGCTGATGATGCTGGAGAAAAGTTAAGGAAACAGTTTCGAAAAGAATTTCCGCAAGCAGAGCATATTTATATTGATCGCTCGTACCGGGAAGTGGCAACAGCGCCATCTTCACACTTAGCAAATGTATTATGGGGAGCTGACATTGACGTTTATACAGAATATTTACGGTAAGGAATGATAGAAGTGATTGATTGGACAGGAGCCGAAGCTACAGCCCTAATAGAGAACGAAGAAAAAACAGTGTTATATGTATATACTCCAATGTGTGGAACATGCCAATTAGCAAAAAAGATGTTAACAGTCGTTGAGATGACAATTGAAGATTTGAAAATTGGGATGTTAGATTTAAATTATGCTCCGCATTTCGCGAAAGAGTATGGAATTGAAAGTGTACCGTGTTTACTTGTTTTTGAAAATGGGACACTGATAAAGAAGATATATGCATTTCATTCGGTTGAATATTTATATACGGAATTAAAGTAGGCGGCAAAGTTTTTGCCGCCTCGACATATTTCTTGGGAAATATGTCGAGATGCAGGGTGGTTACAGTATTTGTCGAGCGAAAGTAACAGGATTGCTCTTTAGTAAGAGGGAATGGTATGTGTAATAGAAAGTGATATGAAGGATGTGATTTAGAGTGAAATTATATTCTTTGCTTCAGTCATTTGTAAATTACGCTAATGGTCAATATCATTTAGAGCCGCTTTTAAGACAAGGAGAAAAAACTGTTAATTTCCGCTTTGGGGATGAAAGTTGTTCGTTACAAATTTCAAAAGATTATATAGAGTTGCTACATGAGGAAAGAGGAACGGAGCAAATCGTTTGTGTAGATGAAGAAGATGTAAAACAATTGGTGAATGGCAATGTACGATTGCAAACGTTAATGAACGATGGACGTATACAATATTCGGGAACGTATCGAACGATGTTATTAATTGAATCGATGTTTCATATATGTAAACCGATGTCAGTAGGTGCTTAAAATTCTGAAGTTTCGTTTTTTACGAAAATTTCTGTTGACATGGTGTGTGGATATTGATACAATTCAATTCATAAAATATAGACAATTTCATAAATTACAAATCAGACGAAAATGTAATCTGATTTCTCTTATCAAGAGAGGTGGAGGGACTGTGCCCTGTGAAGCCCGGCAACCGTCAACTTATGTTGAAATGGTGCCAATTCCTGCAAAGCAAATGCTTTGAGAGATGAGAGAGAGGGATAATGTTGTTATATACGCATATAAACCTTTCTGCTTCTCTAAAGCGGAAAGGTTTTTTTGTTGTTTGAATGTGGAGGACATTCAAATAATAAAAGTAATGATAACGGTGGGCTATACGCATCAAAAATAAAAAATTGCGGAGTCGATCAAAAATCTAGCTCCAGCGGCTAGAACAGTCGGTCGTTTCATCCCTTCCTATGAGGCAAAAAGCGCCTCTACGTCTGGGATTTGGGCGCCCTCTTGTTCTAAGCGAGCCGCTTACGCTTTTTATTAAAAAAAGGGGTGATACACCATGATTCTATTAGAAAATGTAAAGAAAATATATAAAGCAAAAAGCGGTGATGTCACTGCTGTAGATAATGCCAATTTAAAAATAGATAAAGGTGAAATATTTGGTGTTATCGGATATAGTGGCGCTGGAAAAAGTTCTTTAATTCGATTATTCAATCAGTTGGAGAAACCAACTTCTGGCCAAATTACAATCGCAAATCGTGTCATTTCAGCCATTACAGGAAGCGAGCTTCGTAAGGCAAGGCAAGAAATCGGAATGATCTTTCAGCACTTCAACTTACTTTGGTCACGAACTGTACGTGAAAATATCGAGTTCCCACTTGAAATTGCAGGTGTTGATAAAGCGAAGAGAAGGAAACGCGTTGATGAGTTAATTCATCTTGTTGGATTAGAAGGAAGAGGTGACGCGTATCCATCTCAGCTGAGCGGAGGACAAAAGCAACGTGTTGGAATTGCAAGAGCGTTAGCTAATAATCCACAAGTACTTTTATGTGATGAAGCAACGTCAGCTCTTGATCCAGAAACGACAGATCAAATTTTAGATTTACTATTAGATATTAATAAACGTCTCGGCTTAACAATTGTACTTATTACACATGAGATGCACGTAATTCGAAAGATTTGTAATCGCGTTGCGGTAATGGAGAAAGGAAAGATTGTAGAAACAGGTCCAGTACTTGATGTGTTCCGTAATCCAAAGCAGGACATTACAAAACGATTTGTACAGCAGTTAACGGATTCTGAAGATACAAATGAAACGATTGAAAGTTTAATTGAGAAATATCCAGATGGTAAAGTAGTTCGTTTGCAGTTTATCGGTGAAGCTGTAGAAAGACCAGTGCTTCAAAGATTAATGCAGCGCAGTGATATAGAAGTTAGCATTTTGCAAGGCAATATCGCACAAACGAATAACGGTTCTTACGGTAGTTTAGTTGTTCATTTAAATGGTGAGGAAACAGCGATTCAGCAAGCAATAGAGGGAATACATCAAGATCAAGTAGAGCTGGAGGTGATTGCACATGGATAAGTTACTCACGAATGTTGATTGGAATCAAATGTTAGAAGCAACTGGTGAAACGTTATATATGACGGCAATCGCAGCTCTTGCCACATTTATTTTAGGACTCATTTTAGGATTGTTACTCTTTATGACAGCGAAAGATAATTTATGGGAAAACAAAGCGGTTAATACGGCGATTGGAGCGTTCGTAAACATTTTCCGCTCGATACCGTTCATTATTTTAATCATTTTATTAATCCCATTTACAAAGATTCTGCTTGGAACAATTCTTGGAGCGAGCGCTGCACTTCCAGCTTTAATTATTGGAGCAGCACCGTTTTACGCAAGAATGGTTGAAATTGCACTTCGCGAAATTGATAAAGGTGTAATTGAAGCTTCAAAAGCGATGGGAGCAAAAACAAGTACAATTATTTTAAAAGTATTGATTCCAGAATCGTTACCAGCATTAGTATCTGGTATTACGGTTACGACAATTGCGTTAGTAGGCTATACAGCAATGGCGGGAGTTGTTGGTGCTGGTGGTCTTGGAACACTTGCTTATTTAGAAGGATTCCAACGAGGGAATAACGATGTAACAATCGTTGCGACAATTTGTGTATTACTAGTTGTATTTTTCATTCAGTGGATTGGTGATCGTGTAACGACTCGAATAGATAAACGATAATAAAAAACGGGAGGATGTTTCAAATGAAAAAATTATTACTGACAGCACTTATTTCAACTTCAATTTTTGGGTTAGCTGCTTGTGGCGGGAAAGATAACGATGAAAAGAAACTAGTTGTTGGTGCTTCTAACGTACCGCACGCTGAAATTTTAGAAAAGGCAAAACCGTTACTTGAGAAAAAAGGAATTGAATTAGAAGTGAAAAAATTCCAAGATTACGTATTACCAAATAAATCGTTAGCGGATAAGGATTTAGATGCAAACTACTTCCAGCATATTCCGTATTTAGAAAAAGAAATGAAAGATAAAAAATATGATTTTGAAGTAGCAGGAAAAATTCATTTAGAACCGATTGGTGTATATTCTCAAAAATATAAGAGCTTAAAAGAACTTCCAGACGGAGCGACAATTATTATGAGTAATTCAGTTGCTGATCATGGACGTGGTTTAGCAATTTTACAAAAAGAAGGCATTTTAAAAATTAAAGATGGGGTGGATCCAGTTAAAGCAACTCCAAAAGATATCGCAGATAATCCGAAAAACTTAAAATTTAAAACGGATATTGAGCCTGGTTTATTACCACAGGTGTATAACAATAAAGAAGGCGACGCGGTTTTAATTAACTCGAACTATGCAATTGATGCGAAGTTAAACCCGGAAAAAGATGCAATTGCAATTGAAAGTAATGATTCACCATACGCAAACGTAGTAGCTGTTCGTAAAGGCGATAAAGATAAGAAAGAGATTAAAGCTCTTGTAGAAGTATTACATTCTAAAGAAATTGAAGACTTTATTAATAAAGAATATAAAGGGGCAGTTGTTCCTGTAAAAGAATAATTGCTGGGGAAGGGCTGGTGTATGCCGGCCCTTTTTATAACTACATAATTATACGGGAGAAGGGGACATCATATGAAAAAGATTCTATTGTCAGTTGTTACAGCGCTGTCTGTATTTACATTAGCTGCTTGCGGAGGGAAAGAGGAGAATAAGCTTATTGTGGGAGCTTCTAACGTGCCGCACGCTGTTATTTTAGAAAAGGCACAGCCAATATTAGAGAAAAAGGGTATTAAATTAGAAATTAAAAAATTCCAAGATTATGTGTTGCCAAATAAAGCGTTAGCGGATAAGGAAATTGATGCGAACTACTTCCAACACATTCCTTATTTAGATAAAGAAATCCAAGAAAAAGGATATAAAATTGTAAACGCGGGAAAAATTCATTTAGAGCCAATGGGTATTTATTCGAAGAAATATAAAAGCTTAAAAGACTTACCAGATGGCGGGACAGTGATTATGAGTAATAACGTAGCGGAGCGTGGCCGTATGCTAGCACTGTTACAAAAAGGCGGCATTATTAAACTAAAAGACGGTGTAGATGTTGTGAAAGCAACAGTAAAAGATGTTGTAGAAAATCCGAAAAACTTAAAGTTTAAAACAGATGTAGAGCCTGGTCTTTCACCGAAGTTATATGAAAATAATGAAGGTGATGCATTATTTATTAATTCAAACTATGCAATTGACGCAAAATTAAATCCAACAAAGGATGCGATTGCGATTGAAGGATCAGACTCTCCGTATGCAAATATTATTGCAGTTCGTAAAGGTGACGAGAAGAAAAAAGAAATTAAGGAGCTAGTAGAAGTACTGCATTCAAAAGAAATTCAAGATTTTATTAATAAAGAATATAAAGGTGCTGTACTTCCGGTAAGTGAATAAATATAAGGAAAGGGCTGGAAATTTACCAGTCCTTTTTTCTTTATATAAATAAGAAGAAAGGTGTATCATATAAGGATGCAAGTGAAATACTTATATACATTTGTGAAAAAATTGTTACTTTTTTTCATCGTTTGCGATATCATTTTATTTGATATAAAATTAGAATGAGAATAAAATGAGAATATGAACGTTTTAGGAATTTTTAAAATGTATATATAGGATTAATGGAGGTATTGAGATGGCTGGTTCTACATTAACGGTTAAAGACTTACACGTATCAATTGATGGCAAAGAAATTTTAAAAGGTGTAAACCTTGAAGTAAAAGGTGGAGAAATCCACGCAATTATGGGACCTAACGGAACAGGTAAATCAACTTTATCTTCTGCAATTATGGGTCACCCAAAATATGAAGTAACAGAAGGTAGCATCATCATCGACGGTGAAGATGTATTAGAAATGGAAGTAGATGAGCGCGCACAAGCAGGTCTATTCCTAGCAATGCAATATCCAAGTGAAATTAGCGGAGTAACAAACGCTGACTTCTTACGTTCTGCAATTAACGCACGTCGTGAAGAGGGCGATGAAATTTCTCTTATGAAATTTATCCGTAAATTAGATAAAAACATGGAATTCCTAGAAATGGATCCAGAAATGGCACAACGTTACTTAAACGAAGGTTTCTCTGGCGGTGAGAAAAAACGTAACGAAATTCTTCAATTAATGATGATTGAGCCAAAAATCGCAATCTTAGACGAAATTGACTCAGGTCTTGATATCGATGCATTAAAAGTTGTATCTAAAGGTATTAACGAAATGCGCGGCGAAGACTTCGGTTGCCTAATGATTACGCATTACCAACGTTTATTAAACTACATCACTCCAGACTTCGTTCACGTTATGATGAACGGTCGTATCGTTAAATCTGGTGGACCTGAGCTTGCACAACGTCTAGAAGCTGAAGGTTACGACTGGATTAAAAAAGAATTAGGTATTGAAGACGAAACAACAGAGCAAGAAGCGTAAGAGAGGAGCATAAACATGACAATCGGTACATTACCTTTCGATCAAGAAACAATCCGTCAACGCGCAAGCGAAGTAAACGAAGCAGCTTGGTTGACTGAGTTCCGCTTACAAGCTCTTGCACAAGCAACTGAACTTCCAATGCCAACTCCTGATAAAACGAAAATTGACAAATGGGACTTTATCGGAAAAGGCGACGCTGCTAAGCAAGAGCCTGTAAGTTCTTTAACAGAGCTTCCAGAAGCAGTGAAAAACTTAATCGATGAAAATAACAGTGTATTAGTGCAACGTACTGGTACAACTGCATTCGTTTCTTTAGCAGACGAAGCAAAAGAAAAAGGTGTTATTTTCACAGACATCGTAACAGCTGCAACTGAGCATGCTGAACTAGTACAAAAGTACTTAATGAAAGACGGCGTGAAGGTAGACGAGCATCGTCTAACTGCACTTCATGCTGCATTAATCAACGGTGGTGCATTCGTATATGTTCCGAAAAACGTTGTTCTTGAAACTCCACTTCAAGCTGTATTCTTAGTAGACGGCGAAGAAGCTAACGTATATAACCACGTATTATTCGTAGCTGATGCGAACAGTACTGCAACTTATGTAGAAAACTACGTTGCAAATGAAAATGCTAAAGGTATTGCAAATATCGTAGCAGAAGTAATCGTGGAACAAGGCGCACAAGTGAAATTCGGTGCGGTTGATCTATTAGCAAAAGACGTAACAACTTATGTTAACCGCCGCGGGGTTGTAGGACGCGACGGCCGTATTGATTGGGCTCTAGGCCTTATGAATGACGGAAACACAATTTCAGAGAACGTTACAAACCTAATGGGCGACGGTTCATATGCTGATACGAAAACAGTAACAATTGGCCGTGGTAACCAAACACAAAACTTTACAACTAAAGTTGTTCACTTCGGTAAACATTCTGAAGGTTGGATTTTAAAACACGGTGTACAAAAAGATAGTGCAACATCTATCTTTAACGGAATTGGTAAGATTGAACACGGTGCATCTAAATCAAATGCACAACAATCTTCTCGCGTTCTTATGTTAGATGAGAAAGCACGCGGTGATGCAAACCCAATTCTTTTAATTGACGAAGATGATGTAATGGCAGGTCACGCAGCGTCAGTAGGTCGCGTAGATCCAGTCCAACTATACTACTTGATGAGCCGTGGTATTCCAAAACGCGAAGCAGAACGTTTAGTCATCCATGGATTCTTAGCACCTGTAGTTAATGAGCTTCCAATTGAAGGAGTAAAAGCACAGCTTGTTGAGGTAATTGAAAGGAAAGTTCGCTAATGAATATTCATGAAATACGCAAACAGTTTCCAATTCTTGATCAAAAAGTGAACGGCAAACAACTTGTTTATTTCGATAGTGCAGCAACTTCTCAAAAACCAATTCAAGTCATTGAAACGTTAGAACGTTACTATAAAGAATACAATTCTAACGTGCATCGCGGTGTTCATACGCTCGGTACGAAAGCTACCGACGCGTATGAAGGTGCACGCGAGAAAGTTCGCAAGTTTATTAATGCGAAATCAATGGAAGAGATTATTTTCACACGCGGAACGACAACTGCATTAAATACAGTAGCGGCTAGCTATGGTCTTGAAAATGTAAAAGAAGGCGATGAAATCGTTATTTCTTACATGGAGCACCATAGTAACATCATTCCGTGGCAGCAAGTTGCGAAGAAAACTGGTGCAACTTTAAAATATCTTCCGCTTCAACCAGATGGGACAATTTCAATAGAAGATGCTCGTCAAACAATTACACCGAATACAAAAATCGTTTCTATCATGTATGTTTCTAATGTACTTGGAACGATTAACCCTGTAAAAGAAATCGGAGCAATTGCACACGAAAATGGCGCAATTATGGTCGTTGACGGTGCACAAAGTACACCCCATATGAAAGTGGATGTACAAGATTTAAATTGTGATTTCTACGCATTATCTGCTCATAAGATGTGCGGCCCTACAGGTATCGGCGTATTATATGGTAAGAAAGAATTGCTAAACAATATGGAGCCAATTGAATTTGGCGGTGAAATGATTGATTTCGTAGATTTACAAGAATCTACTTGGAAAGAGCTTCCGTGGAAGTTTGAAGCAGGTACACCGATTATCGGTAATGCAATCGGACTTGGTGCGGCAATTGATTTCCTAGAAGAAATCGGTCTTGATAATATTGAAAAGCATGAGCATGAATTAGCGCAATACGCTTTAGAAAGACTATCAGAAGTAGATGGCGTTACAATTTATGGTCCAAAGCATCGCGCTGGTCTTGTTACATTTAATATTGAAGACGTACATCCTCACGATGTAGCGACAGTATTAGATGTAGAAGGTATTGCGGTTCGCGCAGGACACCACTGTGCACAACCGCTTATGAAGTGGCTGAAAGCTTCTTCAACAGCACGTGCGAGCTTCTATTTATATAATACAAAAGAAGAAATTGATACATTTGTTGAATCGCTAATCAAGACAAAGGAGTATTTCACAAATGTCATTTAATAATTTAGATACGTTATATCGTCAAGTTATTATGGATCATTATAAGAATCCTCGTAACCATGGCGTGTTAGAAGATAGTGTTACAGTTAACTTGAACAATCCAACTTGCGGCGATCGTATTCAACTTACGATGAAAGTAGAAGAAGGTATTGTGCAAGAAGCGAAGTTTGAAGGAGAAGGATGTTCTATCTCAATGTCTTCAGCTTCAATGATGACACAAGCAGTAAAAGGTAAGAAAATTGAAGAGGCACTTCAGCTTTCTAAAATTTTCTCTGACATGATGCTAGGAAAAGAGTACGATGACAGCATCGATTTAGGAGATATTGAAGCATTACAAGGCGTATGCAAGTTCCCTGCACGTATTAAATGTGCAACATTAGCGTGGAAAGCGTTAGAAAAGGGCTTAAACGAGGATAAGTAATGTTAAAGGTTCCTAAAAACGAGGTTATCTAAGGAGGGACACACCAACATGGCGAAGCAACTGCCAGATATCGGCGATTATAAATATGGTTTCAAAGACAAAGACGTTTCGATTTTCCGTGCTGGACGCGGTTTAACAAAAGAGATCGTTGAAGAGATTTCACGTATGAAAGAAGAACCACAGTGGATGTTAGACTTCCGTTTAAAATCACTGGATAAGTTCTATGAAATGCCAATGCCACAATGGGGCGGCGACTTAAACGACTTAGATTTCGATGAAATTACGTACTACGTAAAACCATCTGAGAAATCTGAGAAGTCTTGGGATGAAGTACCTGATGAAATTAAAGCTACATTTGATAAATTAGGTATTCCAGAAGCTGAGCAAAAATATTTAGCTGGTGTATCTGCACAGTACGAATCTGAAGTTGTATACCACAACATGAAAGAAGACCTAGAAGCTCTAGGAATCGTCTTCAAAGATACAGATAGCGCATTAAAAGAGAACGAAGATATTTTCCGTGAGCATTTCGGAAAAGTAATCCCACCAACAGACAACAAATTCGCAGCATTAAACTCTGCAGTTTGGTCTGGTGGATCATTCATCTACGTTCCAAAAGGTGTGAAAGTTGATACACCACTTCAAGCGTATTTCCGTATTAACTCTGAAAATATGGGACAATTCGAGCGTACGCTTATCATCGTAGACGAAGGCGCACACGTACACTACGTAGAAGGTTGTACAGCACCTGTTTACACGACTAACTCACTTCACAGTGCGGTAGTAGAAATCATCATTAAGAAAGATGCATATTGCCGTTATACAACAATCCAAAACTGGGCGAACAACGTATACAACCTAGTTACAAAACGTGCGGTTTGTGAAGAAAACGCAACGATGGAATGGATTGACGGTAACATCGGATCTAAATTAACGATGAAATACCCAGCAGTTATCTTAAAAGGCGAAGGCGCTCGTGGTTTAACATTATCTATCGCGATTGCTGGTAAAGGCCAACACCAAGATGCTGGTGCGAAAATGATTCACTTAGCACCAAACACGTCTTCAACAATCGTTTCTAAATCGATTGCGAAGCATGGTGGTAAAGTAACTTACCGTGGTATCGTACACTTCGGACCAAAAGCGAAAAACTCTCGCTCTAACATCGAGTGTGACACGTTAATCATGGATAACCAATCTACATCTGATACAATTCCTTACAACGAAATCAAAAACGATTACGTTTCACTTGAGCACGAAGCGAAAGTATCTAAAGTATCAGAAGAACAATTATTCTACCTAATGAGCCGCGGTATTTCTGAGCAAGAAGCTACAGAAATGATCGTAATGGGCTTCATCGAGCCATTCACTCGCGAACTTCCAATGGAATACGCAGTTGAAATGAACCGCCTAATCAAGTTTGAGATGGAAGGTTCTATCGGTTAAATAGAAATGCGGAGCCGACTGTTCAGACCCGTTGGCTAAGGTTCTTTCGCACAGAAGATGCTTTTTATCTTCTGGTGCGGAAGGTTCTTAGACATGAGGGTCTAGGAGGCGAAGCTGGACATATTTAAAGTGGAGGCGGCTCGTCCAGAATGTGAGGGGGATGGAGCTTCTGACGTAGAGGCGCTTTTTGCCTCATAGGAAGAAGTGAAGCCACCGAACATTCTAGCCGCTGGAACTGGATAATATATAAAGAAAGCGCCCTGCTGTGCAGGGCGCTTTTTTTTATTGTGTGAGCTGGGCTTGGGGTGGGGTTAGCCGAGATACCCAGGTGGGTTTCTGACTAAATATATCAGCGATTTTTCAAATATATCGACGATAACTCCGAATATATCGGCGATTATTTCAATATATCAACGATTCGACAAAGGATATCGACTTATCAACAAATTACGACATAGCAGAGCGGGGCATATACCCCTCAATATTTAGATGACAGAGGAGCGCCTATTCATAAAGCGCCGAATGGAAGTAATTTAAGCTAAGATACTGAAAAACCCACACGGAAACCCCCACACGGAAACCCCACAAGGAAATCCACCAAACTCTTCGTAAAACCACTCAACAAACTTTCTGACAAATCCCCCCTCCCGTTCTACCAACGAATCCAACAACTAAAAAAGAAAGTTTCTCATATGAAAAAGGGCAATCTTTTGCTTTTTCTCACAATGCGAGTACAATGTAAAATAGCAAGAAAAGACGAAAAGTATTTACAGGATTATTGCGTGCGCATAGCGTAAATGGCAGTAAGGAACTGAGAGGAGGTTTTTTCTCTGAATATAAATAAAGAAACAATTATCCACCTTTATCATACAAACGATATACATAGTCATTTTGAAAATTGGCCGCAAATTTCTCGGTTTGTACAAGGAGAGAAAAAGCGAAGACAGGAAGCGGGAGAGACTGTTTTGACTGTAGATATCGGCGATCATGTGGATCGTTTTCATAGTATTTCGGAAGCGACGAATGGGCTTGGCAATACGAAGCTTTTAAATGAGGCGTTATATGATTATGTAACGATCGGAAACAATGAAGGAATTACGTTAGCGAAGGAGCATTTGAATCGTCTATATGATGATGCTGGATTTGAGGTGCTTGTCGCGAATTTATTTGAAAAAGAAGGGGTACGTCCAGAGTGGGCAAAGCCTTATAAATTACATACAACGACAGATGGGATTACGATTGCTTTTATCGGATTAACGGTTGCGTATCCAGAGTTTTATCAAATGTTAGATTGGCATATTGAAGATCCAATTGAGCATTTAGAGTCTATTTTAGAAGAAGTGAGAGATGCGGCTCATATAACGGTTGTCCTTTCTCACCTTGGAAAAAGTATGGATGAGTATATGGCGGAACATTATGATATAGATGTTATTTTAGGGGCACATACGCATCATTTATTTGAGCGTGGTGTTCTTATGAATAGTACGTTACTTTGCTGTTGTGAAAAGTGGGGACGTTACGTTGGGCACGTTCAGCTTATTGTGGATAAAGAGACGAAGAAGCTGTTGAAAAAGGACGGTAGAGCGATTAAGACTGAACGTTTAGGTGCTTATAGCAAACCGTTATCCACAATTGAAGCGCTGCAGGAAGAAAGTGAACATACTATGGAAGAGCCTGTCGTTCATTTAAAGGAATCATTACCGGTTAATTGGTTTCATGAGACAGCATTTTCGCACATGTTAGCAAATGCGCTGAAGACGTGGTGCGATGCAGAAATTGGTATGGTAAACGCCGGTGTACTTCTTGAAGGATTAGAAGAAGGCGTTGTGACGCGCGGAGATATTCACAGAATTTGTCCACATCCCATTAATCCATGTTTATTGAAAGTGCCGGGGAAAACGTTACGAGAAGTGATCTTGAAAGCACGTCGCTCGAATATGGAGAACCTTGAGGTAAAAGGATTCGGATTCCGCGGGAAAGTGATGGGGAAAATGATTTATGCTGGTGTAGAAGTCATTCCAGATACGATTCCTGGGAATAAAATTTTACTCGAAGATGTATTAATTAACGGGGAATCGCTGGAATTAGAACGTATATATACAGTAGGAACGATTGATATGTTCACATTTGGTTACTTATACCCAGAGCTATCCACACTTTCTAACAAACAATATTATATGCCAGAACTACTTAGAGATGTGTTAGCAGACATGTTAATAACTTATACATCTTCTGTCAAACTATAGGCTAGTTAACTTGTAACACTCATTTTTCTCTTGTCATACAGATAAGAAAGAGAGGAGTGTGAACTATGGTTAATGTAGAGCCGATTATAATCGATAATTATACGTTTATTGCGGTTAGCGTCAAACTTCCAAAGACAAATTTGCTAGCTGTAATGAGCGATAGAGGATATATTATGTGCGGTGCATTAGATGTAGGTCTTTTAAATGAGAAGTTAGGAGATCGTGGTATTATTGCTGGCCGCGCGGTTGGTGTAAGAACGATTGAACAACTTCTTGAAGCACCGCTAGAATCAGTAACGATTGAAGCCGAAGCTTTAGGTATTACGGCTGGTACAATCGGAAAAGAAGCATTATTAAAAATGAGATAAGCATATATCGTCCCTCCTTCTTGCATAGAAATGATATAAGAAGGAGGTTTTTTTATGAGTATATTTCGTTCGAAAAATTCGCGGTTTCGAGGGGGGCCTATTTCCTTTCGGCACATACTGCTTATGTCGTTTATTCTTTTTGTCATATTGCTCGTGCAAGGATTATGGATTGTGAATAGCAGCATTCAGCCGACATTAATGAAATATGGAGAAGTAGAGACACATAAAATGGCGACAGCGGTTATGACGAAGGCGGTAAAAGATAGAATTGATGAAGGGTTCGATGTCGATTCATTAATGAAAGTACAAAATGATAAAAACGGAAAAGTATCCACAATTAACTTAAATACGAAGCAAGTAAATGAAATCGTAACGTCAACGACCACATACATAGAAAAATATTTACAGCAAGTAGAACAAGGGAATTTGAAGGGACTAGGTATTTCTGAAAAAAATGGGGCAACGATGGCAGTTCCTTTTGGTCGTGTAACAAATAATGCGCTTTTTGGAAATATAGGACCCGATATTCCAATTGATTTCACGACGATTGGTCATGTAAATACGGATATTAAACAAAAAATTGAACCACACGGGATTAATACGACAGCGATTCAAATTATTATGGAGATGGAAGTTACGTTGCAAGTCATTATTCCATTTCATACGAAAGAAATAAAAGTGACACAAAATGTTCCAATTGCGACGCGCATTGTTCAAGGGGAAGTGCCTACGTATTATGGAAGCGGAAGTGTTGTTGTACCTGATAAAAAGAAAACGGATAGTTAGTCGAATATAAAAAATAACCGTAGCAATGTGCTACGGTTATCGTTTTGTATTCGCGCGTTCTTTTCGCTCCCAAAGACTTAAGTGCATGTAGGGGTCGAAAGCCCATTCTGTATAACCATTGTCTTTATACATGCCGAAATGTAGGTGGGGCGGGAATTTTCCAGCTGTGCCGGGAGGGCCGTAACCGGTGCTACCAACAAATCCGATTACTTTTCCAGGCTCGACAATTTGTCCGAGCTGTATCTCTTTTGAGAATCCGCCTAAATGAGCGTAATAATGGTAATTGTTATGAAGGTCACGAATGCCGATGCGCCATCCGCCAAGACGGTTCCAGCCTTTTGTTTCAATAATGCCATAGCAAGTGGATCTTACTGGTACGCCATAGCCTGCGAATATATCGGTTCCTTCATGAACTCTTCTTCCCCCAAAACTTCTTCCAGCGCCGAAAGTACTACGGTAGCTATGGTCACTGCGAATCGGAAGAGGAAACGCATTTCCTTCTAAATTAATACGTCCGTAATGTTTATAAATTTGGGCGTATTCGGTAATTAAATCAACTGTTTTTGCACGTCTATAATATTCCCAAAGCATGATTTTAATACGTTCTTCTGACGTTCCTTGTTTCTTTAAAATCGTTGCTGCTGTATGCAGAAGATCACGGTCGTTATTTGCGTTTGCAAATCCATCTTTGTCACCATCTAAACCTAACCCGCCAAATAGAGAAATTGTATGGGGAAGAGTATCGTTACCATTAACAGGTCCAGCCCATATTTCTCGTTTGAAATAAAGGGAAATGATGGCATCTGGTTTTTTCGGAATATCTTTTCTTACGCTCCGTATATTTCTTTCATATTGATCCATTGCAGCTAAGTAATACCACGGAATGCCTGAAGATTGCTCGGTTTCTTTATATAGTGCCATGCGCTTTTCGTATATGCTTTGCTGATTATCTTCACCGTAAGCGATGTTTTGGTGGAGAAGAAAGCAAATCGAAAGCAAAAGAGAAATTTTTCGAAGCATGAAATAGACTCCTTTCACATCATCACTCTTTTTAGTGTGGGATATACGGAGTATTTCATTATAGGGAACGATTGGAAAAAATCTTAGAATCTTCATTTGAGCAAATCGCTTTCATACGTTAGAATAGATATGTTACATTGAAAGAAGCGAACACGGTAAACTATTTCATATTGTGCGGAGTTGATAACCATGACAAAACAAACAGAATATAAGCGCAAGCCCGAATGGTTGAAAATTAAGTTAAACACGAATGAAAACTATACAGGCTTAAAGAAAATGATGCGTTCTAAGAATCTTCATACAGTTTGTGAAGAAGCGAAATGTCCGAATATTCATGAATGCTGGGCTGTAAGAAAAACAGCAACATTTATGATTTTAGGAGCAGTATGTACACGTGCTTGTCGTTTCTGTGCGGTTAAAACAGGCTTACCAACAGAGCTTGATTTACAAGAGCCAGAACGCGTAGCAGATTCTGTAGTACAAATGGGCTTAAAGCACGTTGTTATAACAGCGGTTGCACGTGATGATTTAAAAGACGGGGGAGCAGGTGTTTTTGCTGAAACAGTACGCGCTGTTCGTCGCAAAAATCCATTTACGTCAATTGAAGTATTACCATCTGATATGGGTGGAGTAGAAGAAAACTTAAAAATGTTAATGGATGCAAAACCAGATATTTTAAACCATAACATTGAAACAGTACGTCGATTATCTGACCGAGTTCGCGCTAGAGCAAAATATGATCGTTCATTAGAGTTTTTACGTCGAGCGAAAGAAATGCAGCCTGATATTCCAACTAAATCGAGCATTATGGTGGGCTTAGGTGAAACGAGAGAAGATTTAATTGAAGCAATGGATGACTTACGTGCAAACAATGTGGATATTTTAACTCTTGGACAATACCTACAACCATCTAAGAAGCATTTACCAGTTCTTAAATATTATCCACCAGCAGAATTTGCAGAGCTGAAAGAAATTGCACTTAGCAAAGGCTTTAGCCACTGTGAAGCTGGCCCACTTGTGCGTTCTTCTTACCATGCGGACGAGCAAGTTCGTTCTGCAAAAGAAAAAACAGCAGAAGCAAAATAATGAAAAAAGGGAGCTAACGATTAGCTCTCTTTTTGTTTATACTCCAAAACAGTATTTGAACATGTTAATAAAATCTTTTTTAATTCTTCTGTGGATAATTCAATTGTAAATTCAGGTACACCAGGTGTAATTAAAATTTTATCGTACGTATAAATAGCGCTATCCACAATAATTGTTACATCGTGTGAATACCCGAAAGGAGCGACACATCCCGGCGTGCAACCAGTTTTGTCTCGCAGTTCATCAGGAGAACAGAGAGATAAGCGTTCTCCTGTTAGTTCTTTCATCTCTCCTCTGTTGAGCCTTGTGCCCTCTAACGTGAAAAATACGTAATAATTTCCGGGTTTTGATTTTAAAAATAAGCTTTTACTTGGAGTGCCTTGTAAGCCAAGCCTTTCACGTACGATACGATCTGTTTCATAATCGAGTACTGGTTCGTGTTCGAATTTTTCGTAAGAAGCATTTGTTTTATGTAGTAAAGCAAGTACATCTTCGTACATATGGAGTGATACCCCTTTCTATTGTTAGTACAGTTTCTTCTCGTGGCGTCAACTGAATGTGTTGGAAAGAGATATTACTTGGACGGTGCTTCCCATAATCGTTTTAGGGCATATTGTTCATCGATTGTAATTTCATACATATGAGGATTCGTTAAAGTTCGCCATTCATGAAAGCCGATTGTATGATCAAAATGCCTTAAAATAAGCGTAAGTAAGTTGCCATGTGTAACGAGTAGTGTTGTAGTATGGTTTAATTTTAAAACGTCTTGGATAAGCGATATAGCACGGTCCGTTGCTTGTTTTGTTGACTCTCCGCCTGAAAAGGCAATATCTATATTTGTAAAAGTAGATTCTAGTTTTTGCATCCAATCGTCCATTGGAACGTCACTTAATATGCGTTCAGCTAGTCGTTCATCTTTTTGGATAGACAAGTTAGCTTGGAGCGCATAGGGCCGAATAGAATCGATAGCACGCACAAATGGGCTTGAAATAATATGATCTATTTGTAGATGGTGCTCTAAGAGGAATGTAGCAAGGGTGTTTGCTTGGTTTTTCCCATCGGTCGTTAATTCGGCATCACGTTCTTGGCCAGTTGCTGAACAATGTCGTATTACAATGATTTTCTTCATAATTCATCCCCATCTTTCAAGTTGACGCTATATACTTCGACAAATGTGGAAAATATTCCTTTTTATTGGAAATGGCATATTGATTGAAATATGTGGAAAAGTAATGTGGATAATAAAAATTGAGGTGCAATGATGAAAAAAATGATATGTATTGTATTCATGATTTGTTTTCTCTCGCAACTGTCCACAACATATGCACAATCCAATCAAAAGGTAGATTATCCAAGCAATCGAAATAAGTCATTTGTGAGTGAGCGTGTGTTTTACGAACAATTAGATAAGAAAATTTATAAAGAATACAATAATGCAGCGTATAGTGTTCGAAAAAAGATTTTATTTAAAGAAGTACCCGACGAAGAGTTTTCCTTTCTACAAAAAACAGCCGCGGGTTGTCGGGGGGAAGTGGTGCTTCAAGATTTTTTCGTTCACCCTGATCGCCAAGTTTATTTTTTCGCTTCCTTTTCTCAAAATGAAGTAGAAGAGTTACATAAGTACATTGTTATAGATGCAGAAACAAAAAGGGAGCTGCGAGCAGGTAAAAGTTATCATCATTGTGGTAATCCATACAAAAAATAACCCACCAATTGGCGGGTTATTTTTATTCCGGTACACGTATTAATTTCTCTTTCATTTTACGAATAAGAATGATAGCACCAATTGTGAAGAGAAGGGTAATTCCTTCTGCAACAAAGATGTTAATTGTTTTCGTTTGGTAAAGTGCTGCGAAGAAATCTACGAATGCATGGAATAGTATAGCGTACACAAGGAAGATATATTTCTTCTGTTTTACTGCGTATAAAACAAGCATTGTAAAGGCGATCTGAAGTACGAGTGCCATAATTCTTTCTAAGCTACCAAGGAAATATAAGTAGGCAGGTTGCTGAATTAACATGTCTTGTAGGCGGCTTAGTTCTGGCATTTTTTCGACCATCTGGGCGAAGCTACCGTTGTTAATTGAATTCGCAAATATAAGTGCTTGGAATGCAGAGAATCCGCCAACTAAAATGGATTCAATTCCGCCGTGACCGATTCCGTAAGCGAAGCCATCTTTATATTCTTGATATTTTTTTAGTAGGAAGAAGAAGGCAACGAAGCGTCCTAATTCTTCAAAAATACCAGCAGTAAGTCCGCCATACAGTGCGAAAACAAATGGATTTTCTAAAATTGGAGCGATTGCTGGATTACCGCGCATAAATAGGTGGAATGGTGTTTCGAGAATTTGGGTAAATCCGATAAAGATAAGAACACCAACACCGACTACTTTCCAATTTATATTATATTTTTTACGGAAATAAACGAGTACAATAATTGGGACCAGAATCGAGACAATGAGTTGAAAGATGATGCTGGCAATTACAGTATTTGAAACCATATTTTCACCGCTTTCTAATATATGTACATATCTATTATGCATGAAATATTTTATAAAGAAAATGAATTTACTTATTGACTCTAACGTTGCGTCATACTTTATCGTATGTATTAAGGGGGAGATACACATGGCAATGAAGGTAAAAGAAGTAGCTAATTTAGTTGGAATTAGTGTGCGCACACTGCATCATTACGATGAAATTGGGTTGTTAATCCCAGACGAGACGACAGAGTCTGGATATCGTCTGTATTCCAATGAAAATTTAGAGACGTTGCAGCAAATTTTATTTTTTAAAGAATTAGGCTTCCCTTTGAAGAAAATTAAAGAAATTATCATGAGTCCATCATTTGACCGGGAAGAAGCATTGCAGCTTCATAAGAAAATGCTTCTTGAAAAGCGGGCTAGGTTAGATAAAGTGATTGCGACGATTGATAAAACAATTCAGCATACAAAAGGAGAGATTGAAATGACGAATAAAGAGAAATTTGAAGGCTTCGATTTCAGCCATAATCCGTACGAAGAAGAAGCGCGTGAAAGATGGGGAGACGCAGCTGTAGATAAAGCGAATGAATATGCGAAAGGTATGTCTAAAGAAAACCAAGAAGAGTTTAATACGATTTACAGAAACTTAGCGGCGCTTAGACACGGAGCACCAGATTCTAAAGAGGCACAAGAAGCAATTGGAGTATGGTACAATTACTTGCAAAAATTCGGTGAATATTCATTAGATGCTTTTAAAGGACTTGGTCAAATGTACGTCGCTGATGAGCGCTTTACGAAAAATATCGATAAGTTTGGTGAAGGATTAGCTCAGTTTATGTGTGATGCGATGGAAGTTTATGCGGATCGTAAGAAATAGTGAAAAAGTAAAACAGGTGGAGTTTTTCTCCACCTGTTTTACTTTTTAATCATATTATTCAAAGTTTGATTCTCTGTATTATTCAAATGAGGATTTTTGCTCATTTCGCGCTTTAACATATCGAGGCTTTGCGTATATTCTGTATCATTTAATGCGCCAGATTGAAGCCCTTGAATTTGAGAAATCAACTTTTGGTCTGTTGATACATATGCTTTATAATAACGAGGGACGATGGACAAAGCAGCTCTATATACTTGATCCGCTACGAGTTTCGGATCCGTTGTGTTTGCACGGTATACAACAAATACTTCATCGTCTGTAACGAGCGTAGCAGCGTTTGTAACGTCAGGAAGTTTGACTGTCATACTTGTAATCATTTCAGCGACTTTCTCACGGTTAATGGCTCCTACTTGTTTATTAGATACTTCATGCTTTTGTTTAGATGAATAGCCGACTCTCGTTAATCGTGTATTTGTATTTTCCGTATGATACATGTCGTTTTTGTTGGAAACAAGAACACGACTTCCTTCTTCACGTTCCATTTCGGCTTTATTCGTTGATTGGCAGCCTGCAAATAAGGAAAGAGTGAGAAGAGAAAGTATAATTTGTTTTTTCACGATGTATCACCTCCTTCTCCATAGCATGCACTAATTTTCAATTTTTTGTATTTGAAATTGTTGGTTGGTATGCTTTGTGATACGATAAAAAGAAGAATGCTTAGAGAGGAAGTTAATGATGGAGCAAAAGCAGGAGATTCATGCTACGGTGAGCATTAATAATGTGCAGTACGAAGTAATTAAAAACTTTCGTGACGGTTTTAGTGAAGAAGCATTTAAAGAGCGCTATGCAGAAATTTTAAATAAATATGATTACATTGTTGGGGACTGGGGTTATGAGCAACTTAGATTGCGCGGATTCTTTGATGATAGTAACCAGCGTGCGACATATGATACGAAAATTAGTACGTTATCGGAGTATTTATACGAGTACTGTAACTTCGGTTGTGCACATTTCGTATTACGAAAAGTGAAGAAATAAAAAAATCCTCTTACGATTGTAAGAGGATTTTTTGCATATTCTCATTTATAAACAAATCGAGATACGATCGCCTTCAGAAAGTATTGTATTTGGTTTCATTTGTTGCCCGTTCAATTGAATATCCCCGTTTTTAATTTTATCCACAATGAGTGTACGGCTCCAATCTGAAATATATGTGGATAAAGCTTTATCCATCCGGTGGGAACCGAAAACGAGGTCTAATACAATCGTAATTTCAGCTATGCCACTTTCTTTATGCTGTGTAATGGAAATAGTAGTAGTTGTTTCCGTTTGATCTTGCTGCGTCATATCAACTGTTTCAACGTGGTCAGTAAATGATTTATAAATACGCAATTTTTGATTCCACGTATGATCTTTCGGACATTTATAAATAGCAAAGCGATATATGTTTTTTCCGTTGGCGTTATGCCTACGAATATTTGTGTCGGTAAATAGGGTAGTGCGTCTGCAATTTTTACAATACTTTTCGATTGTGTTTTGCTCGTTTTCATATAAACTCCAAGAAAGTTGTACTTTCTGCATTTTCCTTCACCTCTTATAGTAGTGGTAAAGGAACGTAATACAGCTATTTGGATGTCTTGTAGTATGAAGACAGGAGAAATAGATAAAAATAAAAGGAGATTCCCCAAAGAGGAACCTCCGTAAACATCATACTACAGATGCGTTACGCTCCTTTGTAATGGGAATGGGCAGACTACTCCCTTGAAAAAGCGTGGTGCTTTTTTGAGAGTAATGCTATCCAATTGCTGGTCCATTACAAAGTAAATGTTGGCATACGTAGATAACGTCCTTTCTATCCAAATAGATTTATTCTTCATTATAACATGAATATTTGAAAATTCAAAATACTTAAAGCGAAAAAACACCAGCTAAAAAGCTGGTGCCTAAGATAAATTATATAAGTTCAAATAAAAATGAGCGTAGTTCTTCTGCAATTTCTTCAGTCATAGAAAATGCGTGCTCTAAGTAGCCTGGTTCGTTTAAATCGTCGGCGCCGATGATTGCAAATTTATTACGCTGCATATCAAGGACAATTGTTTTACCGTAATGACGATCGGAGTATAGTAGCGCTAAATCATGACGCTCATTTTCTCCCATAAAGCTAACGAAACGAGTTTTTGTAGCGACAGTGTCGTCGTACAGAAAGAAACGTTCTTCCATACACATGGCTCCTTTTATTAAATATCTAAGTTTAAGTGTGGCTTATGATCTAAATGGTGATGCGTTTTAATGAATCGTACCGTTCTTGTTTTGTAACGCATTACGATAGAGTATGTTTCAGCTAAATCTCCGCCTAGGAATTTCACGCCGTCTAATAACTCACCAGCAGATACACCAGTTGCTGAGAAGATTGCATCATCACCAGATACTAAATCGTCTAACATAAGAAGTTGACGAGGATCTTCTAATCCCATTTCACGACAACGAGCTTCTTCTTCTTTGTTCATTGGAACTAAGCGAGCTTGCATTTCACCTTCAAGGCATTTTAATGCTGCTGCAGAAATAACGCCTTCTGGAGCTCCGCCAATACCTACGAATAAGTCGATACCAGTTCCAGGTAGTGCTGTTGCGATTGACGCACCAACATCACCGTCACCAAATAATTTTACGCGTGCACCTTTTGCACGAACACGATCGATAATATCTTGATGACGTTCACGTTCTTGAACGATAACTGTTAGATCGCGAATCTTTTTATTGTTAGCTTCCGCTACAATTTCAATTGTTTTTTCAATTGGATCATCTAAGCTAATTTTACCAGCTGCTTTTGGACCAACCGCGATTTTTTCCATGTACATATCAGGAGCATGAAGAAGGTTTCCTTTATCTGCGATTGCGATAACTGCCATTGCATTTGCAAGACCTTTTGCAACGATGTTTGTACCTTCTAATGGGTCAACGGCGATATCTACTTCTGGACCGTTACCTGTTCCTAGTTCTTCACCAATATATAACATCGGTGCTTCATCAAGTTCTCCTTCACCAATTACAACTGTACCTGCCATGTTTACTGAATCGAACATATCACGCATTGCTGTAGTTGCTGCATCATCTGCTTCGTTTTTCTTTCCGCGGCCCATCCACTGTGCGGATGCTAATGCTGCTGCTTCTGTTACACGGACAATTTCTAGTGCGAGTTCACGTTCCAAGATTCCATTCCTCCAATTTCAAAAATCATACAAATATAACTATAACAAATTACGGGGAAAAGGTGAATTCGAAAAATTGTCGATTTTTTCAGAAGAAAGCGTTACAATTAAAATGTAAATGCTTTAATTTCCAGGTAGGTGACATTCATGTATTTTGTAGACAGAAAGAAAATAGAACAAATGCTAGTATGTTTAGAACGAGCAACAAGTACATTTCAAGAGAAAAAGATATATGAAACCGAGTTTGAATTTTACGCATTAGAACGCATAGCGCATCTAATGATTGATTCTGTATTAGATGTAGGAAATGCGATGATTGATGGATTTATTATGCGCGATCCAGGAAGTTATGAAGATATTATCGATATTTTAATGGACGAGCGAGTGATAAGTGCAGAAGAAGGACAAGGAATGAAAGAAGTGATTCTTCTTCGAAAAATGCTTACGCAAGATTATATTCAAATGAATCATGATGAATTATATAAGACGATTCAAAAACATATTGCGGTGGTAGGGAAATACCCAGCAAATATTCGCAGTTATTTAGAAAAGGAATTAGGACCTGTATCTGCATTTGTACCAGAATAATTATGCTTATAAGATCCCCAGAGAATGCTTTTGGGGGTCTTATATTGTATGTGAGGGAGAAGGGTGAAACATGGGGGAAGCACGTACGACGAAAGATGAAATTGTGCAGTTGTTGAAAGTAAAGGGAGAGCACACCGTAGCGGAACTAGCTGAAGTTTTAGAGATCACAGAAATGGCAATTCGAAGACATTTAAGTAATCTTGAGAAAGATGGTTTCATCTATTCCAAGATGGTAAGGCAACATGTCGGAAGACCAACTTATTTGTATGGATTAAGCGAAAAGGGAGAAGATACATTCCCGAAAGAGTATAAGCAATTTGCGATTGATATGCTAGAAGATTTAGCACGAATGGGCGATGAAAAAATACTTCGTTACGTTTTAAAAGAGAGAACGAAGCGTATGGAAGAACAGTTACAAAAGCGCGTAAGTAATCAAAAGAATTTAGCATATAAAGTGCAAGAGATAGCAGCTATGCAAGAGAAAAATGGTTATATGGTTCAAATTAAGAGAGACGGAGAGAATTCTTTCGTAATTGAAAAGCAAAACTGTCCGTTAAAGGAAATTGCCGAGAGATTCCCGCAAGTGTGTGAAGATGAAAAAGAGATGTATAATCGTTTATTTGCGAACGCAGATGTGAAAACGCTAGCAAACATGTGCGAGGGCGATTGTAGTTGTTCTTACCAAATAAAAGAGAAAAAATGAACGTTATGGGGCGCTTTAAGGTAAAGCGTTTTTTTCTTTTGGAAAAGCGGGTAATATAAGAGTGATATGATAAGGTGAGAACGTTAGCATAGAAGGAGAGACATAATCGATGTATAAAGGTTACTTAATTGACTTAGACGGTACAATGTATCGCGGAGAAGAACAAATTGAAGAAGCAAGCGACTTCGTCAAAGCGTTAGGAGAGCGCGGCATTCCGTATTTATTCGTTACGAATAACTCAACTCGTAAACCAGAACAAGTGGCAGAAAAACTTGTTCGTTTCGATATTCCAGCGAAAGCAGAGCAAGTATTCACAACGAGTATGGCAACAGCAAACTTCATTTACGAACGTAAACAAGACGCAACTGTATATATGATTGGTGAAGAAGGTTTACATGATGCGCTTGTGGAAAAAGGATTTGAACTTGTAGATGAAAATCCTGATTTCGTTGTTGTTGGCTTAGATCGTGACATCACATATGAAAAGTTAGCAAAAGCTTGTCTTGCTGTACGTAACGGCGCAACGTTTATTTCTACAAATGGAGATATTGCCATTCCGACTGAGCGCGGATTATTACCAGGTAACGGTTCATTAACATCAGTTGTAGCAGTATCAACAGGTGTGGATCCGATCTTTATCGGAAAACCAGAATCAATCATTATGGAACAAGCTTTAAAAGTGCTTGGCATAGAAAAAAATGAAGCATTAATGGTTGGGGATAACTATGACACAGACATTTTAGCAGGAATAAATGCTGGCATGCATACGCTTCTTGTCCACACTGGAGTAACAACTGTGGAGAAGTTAACAGAATACGAAGTTCAACCGACGCAAGTTGTGCATAACTTGACGGAGTGGATTGAGAAGATGTAATGAAGAAAGCTGTTCCAAACTTTGGAGCAGCTTTTTTTCTAATATTTGCGGGTAGCCCGATTGGTGTGGGCTAATATTCAGTTGTGATTAGTGTCGGTTTTTGTTGGTAAGTCGATATATTTAGAAAATCGCCGATATAATCTGAGTTGTGCTGATATAATTTTATTTAAAATGCACGACTCACAACATCTTTAACCTCTTCAAGATATTGTTTACGCACACTGTCATCCACAGAAGGAACACTCGTATAGAATGTATGCTCAATTGTTTCAATACCTGTAAATTCAAAAATACCAACATCAGCTGTTTTTTTCATTGCTTCAAACATACCGCCTGCTGTGTATGCCTCTTTCGTATTTCCCATTGTAGATAATAATAATCCTTTTTTACCGCTTAATAACTTCTCGATGCCATTTTCACCGTAAGCATAAGCGAAGCCGTGGCTAAATACACGGTCAACGTATCCTTTTAAAATAGCAGGAAGTCCCGCCCACCAAACTGGGTAAATGAATGTAATGGTATCAGCCCAAGAGATATGCTCTTGCTCTTCTTTAATATCTGCTGGTGTGTTTCCTTGAGAAAATGAGATGAAATCGGAAGCGCCTAATACTGGATTGAAGTTTAATTCATATAGATCGCGAACGCGTACTTCATGACCTTTTTCTTCTAATTCATTTTTTACCGTTTCTAAAATCGCATGGTTGAAGCTTTCTGTATTTGGGTGTGCATAAACGATTACATGTTTCATTGTTATTCCTCCTATTTGTGGATATGTGAATGGTTTTTATGTATTCATGTAACTATTGTGGTTACTTTTCTTGTAAGAGTCAATTTTTTTGCTGTGATAAACAAATGTTAGTATGTGACAAAAAAATACAAAATAGTAGGGATTTTGCATTTCTGAATAGAATATATAGATTGGTAAATAGAGAGAGAAGGGGATATGGGGATGAATATTATTGAAATTGAAAGGTTAGAAAAATCATTTGATATTGGGGATAGTAAAGTCAAAATATTAAAAGGCATTAATCTTCAAATTCAAAAAGGAGATTTCGTTTGTATTATGGGAGCAAGTGGCTCGGGTAAAACGACCTTACTTCAGTTGTTAGGTGGATTAGATATTCCATCGGTAGGTAGTATTCGAGTAGACGGTACAGAGATTTCCACATTAAAAGAAAAAGAGCTCGCTTTATTTAGACGGCATAAAATCGGTTTTATTTTTCAGCAGTTTAATTTGATTCCGGTGTTTAGTGCAGAGGAGAATGTGGGGTTGCCGTTACTGTTAGATAATGTATCGCAAAAGAAGGCAACGGTGACAGCAACTCGTTTATTAGAGCTTGTTGGATTGAAGGGAAAAGAAAAACATTTACCAGCACAGTTATCAGGCGGGCAACAGCAAAGGGTTGCGATAGCAAGAGCTTTTGCAAATGAACCGGCAATTATATTAGCGGATGAGCCAACAGGGGCATTAGATTCGGAAAATAGCAAAAACATAATTGCGGCACTTCGCAATGCGTGTGATGAGTTAGGGAAAACAGCTGTTATTGTAACGCACGACCCGTTCGTAGCGGCTCATGCGGATAAAGTTGTTTTCTTATTAGATGGTGAAGTGATTCATGAACATGCTGAAAGTAAAGGATGGAAATTTCGAAATATCCCGCAACAAGTTACTCATATTCAAGAGATTATGAATCGCCACTTTAAAGTAGGAGGTAAAGGTGATGCAATGGGTAATTAAATATGCGGTAAAATCGATGAAACAAAATTGGCTGCGAAATATGTTGATTGCTCTCGGTGCAGCTTTAGGTGTTATGTTAGCGACGATGTTATTGCTAGGAAATCAATCAGTAGAGAAGAGTGTGAAGGAACAAGTAGTAAGCCGATATGGAGATTATAATTTACAATTTGGCTATATAAAAAACGATATGTATTTAAATAATGAAAGTTTAAAAGGAATAGATGGCTTAGAAAATGCTGAAAAAATATCAAAAGTACTTATACCGTATCCTTTTCCAAATTATAAAGAGCTATCAGGAAAGCCGTCCTATTGGGGTGTTGAGCAAGATTCTCCAGAAATGCATTCTTATAAAATAGTAGAAGGTCGATATCCGAAAGAAGGGGCTGAAGTAGCGCTGACAAAAGGGTATACAGAACGTGAAAATATACGGATAGGAGATACGATTCAGTTGCCATTTCCGCAGCATGGAGAAAAGAATGTGAAAGTCGTCGGCATTTTAAATCCGCCGTTAATGGCAGCAATGGGACATAGTGCTTATTTTCCAATCGATTGGCTTCAAAAAGAATTAAATCTACCAAATCAGTTCAATCTCGTTCAAGTGAAAACAGCCGATGTAAATGTGAAAAGGACGATTGCTCTTGAGGTAAATAAGAAGATAGAAAATATAAAGGTGGATCAACGTACTTATGTCGATAAGGCATTTGAACGACTAAATGTAATGAAGCCTTTAATTTTTAGTTTAGGTGGTATTGCCTTATTTGTAGTAGCCCTTTTAATAATGGGAAGTTTCTTCTTATCTGTCAGAAGTCGATTTAAGCAATGGGCATTATTACGTGCACTCGGTAGTAACCCAAATCAAATTATAGTAGTCGTTTTATTAGAGGCTTTATGTATTGGGGCAATCGGATCACTAGCAGGAGTTATTCTTGGAGCAGGTACGCAAACAATTGCAGCATCATTCATTAACAAATGGGTGAATATTGAGGAAGCAGGGAAAGCATCATTCGCGATTTCAAGTGAGATTTTACTCATTACTTTTTTACTAGGGATTGTTATGTCTATCCTAGGGGCTATTATACCAGCTTTTATGGTTAGAAAGATTCCACCAGTTCAAGCACTCCGCCCAGGTCTTCCTAGTAATGAGAGAAAAGAAAAAAGATGGAGTGCTTTTAGCCTTAGCATTTTAATCATTGGTACTGTTATTGGACTAGCAGGTAGCGTATTAGAGGAGTATATCGGTTTTAATCCAAGTGCGATAGGAGCGCTTTTATTTGCGGTCGGTTTGTTATTTGCGATTCCGTTATTTATTCGCGTGATAGCACCAGTGATTGCAAAACCGATTCAAATGATATTACGAATTGAAACGACGATTAGTAGCCGGAATGTCATTCGTTATCGAAATAAGGCAGCTGTGTCGGTTGCTATACTAGCATTTGGTTTTATGTTAGCACTTGTTGGAACGATGTATGTAAACTCTATGTATGAAGGTATGAAAAAAGGATTACAAAAACATTTACCAGCGGACTTAGTAGTAAGAATTCCAGTAGAGTCGCAAGGAATAGAAACATTACCGTTTAGTTGGATGGAGAAGGTTAAAAAAATTGATGGTGTAGAGGCGAGTGTTGGGAATGCTACTGACTTTACAGCAAAGCTTGTGAATTATGACTTTAAAAAAGCGAATCAAGAATGGTATGAATTTAGGAAAAAAAACAATTTGAACTCTGATTCAATGGAAGTTGTAGGTAATGATATTGTAGCGTATCAGAAAGTAACAAAGGCGAAAGTGATTTCAGGGCAAAGTTTAAGTAAGCCGTTACAAGATGGTGAGGGAGTCATTACGAAGGAAGTGGCTAAAAATTTAGGGCTTCAGTTGCAAGATACGTTTGAAGTACAAGGAAAGGGAAAAGAAAAACAAACGATTAAAGTCGTTTCGATTATTGAGCAAGGATTAAGGTTAAGAGGGTTAGATGTTTTTGTAAATGAACAATGGGCTCGCGATAAGTTTCACGTACAAGGATATGAAGCGATTCAAATTATGACAAATTCTAATCAGTCATTTGAAGCAATTAAGAAGCAAGTAAAAGAAATTACAAAGAATAAAGAGAATATAGAAGTTATAAATAGTCATGATTTATTGAAAGAACAAGAGCAGTTATTATCACAAATGATGATGTTAATTCGCTTGTTAGTTGTAATTGTTTTCATTATTTCTGGTATAGGATTAATGAATGCGATAGTCGCAAGTTTACATGAAAGACGTGCTGAAATTAGTATGATTCGTGCGGTAGGAGCTACCCCAAAGCAAATGAGAAGGATCGTTTTATTAGAGGGAACTTTACTTGGAGCGATAGCTGGTTGCATTGGCATTTTTGGTGGGATTTTGTTTAGTTATATCGTGTTATCAAGCTTAGAGTTAACGGTTATTATTATTCCGTATAATCAAGTTGTCATACTGGCTTTAGCTAGCGTGATGCTTGGAGCGGGGGCAGCATTGATTGCATCATTACAATTAAGAAAGTTCAAATTAAGTGATACTTTAAAAGAGTTATCAGCATAAAAGACTGTTACACACCACTCATACAAAGAACAAAGAAAACAAATAAAATAATGATAATACCAATGCCGAAGTTAAATACGAGAGTACTATCCATATATGTAACCTCCTGATTTGAAAGTAAAAAGCACTCTAGGCAAGAGTGCTTTTTTATTTTGAGTCTACTTCAAAACTTTGAGAAAAGGATTCGTGCATGTAAAGAGTTACATTAGTTTATGTATTGATGCTTTGAAATGAGTAAGTCCTTGTGAGGTATAGAAAAAAAGACACTCCTTTGAGTGTCTTTCAAGATGACAAAATATGCCAATTGCTTGAGTTTGATAAGGCGCTAATATCCGTTTTAACGCCTTTTCTTTGATCAAGAAGTGTAGCAACAGCGATTCAAATAAATTGTACCATTTGTTTCATAGGTGTGCGTATGTAATTATGCATATTTCGATTAGAGGGAAATGAGGCGCTAAAAATGAATGAGTATATATAGAATATTTGATTAGGGGAGAGAAGGATGGATATACATAAGTTAACGGTAGAAGAAGCGAATGAGATAAATACGTGGATGTATGAAGAACCTTATCATTTGTATAGTTTTTCAGGTGAGGAAGAAGTAATAGAAGAATTATTAGATGGGACGTATTATGGTTGTTGTGACGATAAGGGAGAGTTTATCGGCTATTTTTGCTTTGGAGAAAATGCACAAGTGCCAGGGGGAAGAGATGTTCATTTATATGGTGGAGAAGATGTAATTGATATCGGACTTGGCATGAAGCCGGCGTTAACAGGGAAGCGAATGGGGCAAGAATTTTTTCAAGCTGGGATAGCCTTTGCTGTTAAAGAATTTAAGCCGAAAACGTTTCGACTTAGCGTAGCGACATTTAATACAAGAGCGATTACGCTATATAAAAAAATAGGTTTTCAACAAGGTCCTATTTTTTTGAGCCGCGGAAGAGAATTTATGCTCATGGAATACAAAAGACCGTCAGTATGAAACTGACGGTCTTTCATATTTCACTCCGAATGCTCAGCTCTATGTGCTAAACGGCTTGAAGCAGCGGCAGCGATTCCACCAACGATATCGTCAAGGAATGTATGCACCTTTCCAGTTGATTTATCATTTAAGTATTCTAAAATACCAGGTTTTAATTTATCGATATATCCAAAGTTTGTGAAACCGATAGAGCCGTACACATTAACGATAGAAAGTGCGATCACTTCATCAATTCCGTATAAGCCTTCATCACGTTTTACGATATCTTGTAACGGCTCACTTAACATTCCTTTTTCAGCGAGAACATCGAGTTCGATACCAGTAATTAGTGCGTTTTGTACTTCACGTTTTGATAATACACGCTCAACGTTATAACGGCATTCTGACATCTCTAAATTTGGATGATATTTTTTTTGAAGAAAATGAACAAGCTCAGCAATATCGTCAATTGTTACACCGCGTTCTTGTAATAGTTGTAATGCTCTTTCTTGTAGTTGATTTGATTCTTTCATGTTTATCACCTTTTTTTCTTTTTAGTATTTGTATACGTTTCGTTGCTTTATCATGTGCATAGGAATGAAAGGCGAGCACAAGCTCATATATATAAAGAAAAACCATAGGTGGCGACTGCGATGATTCATCATATTTATGAGCATTATCATATGCATGTTAAAGAATTAATCCCCCTTGGCCCCTATAAAAGCTTTTGGATTCGCAACAAAATTTATGTACTTGTTCCAATTGGAGAAATGGAGGAAGAAGTACTTGTAGAGATGAAAAAGCTCAGTGACTATATGAACCAGCAAGGGGATATAACTGTAGCGACTTTCGTTCCGACTATACACGGCTACTATGTAAGTGAGATAGAAGAACAAAATTACTGCTTATTAAAAGGTATGCGCGCGTTAGAACGACATGCTACGTCATTAGGAAGTGAGCTTTCTATATTCCATAAACGAGGTGCATTCTTTCCAGAAGAAATTGAGCAATTAAGCCGCATTGGTGAATGGAAAGCGTTATGGGAAAAAAGGCTCGATCAGTTAGAAAAGTTTTGGCAATCACAAGTAATGAACCACCCTACAGACGTATTCGATCAATTGTTTATTGAATCCTTCCCGTATTACTTAGGAGTTGCGGAAAATGCCATTCAATATGTTGTTGATACAGAAATGGATGACACACCGCAACTAACGGATGCAGCAACAATTTGCCAAGAACGATTCACACCTTTATTATGGCATCAAACGAAGCGTCTCAAACTTCCTTTTGACTGGGTGTATGATCACCCGACTCGAGATATAGCAGAATTAATCCGCTATATGATGATTGAAAAAAAGAAAGACTGGGAGCAAACAATCGTTCAATTTGTTACAGATTATGAACGGAATTATTCGCTATCCTCATTTGGGTGGCGCCTATTATTTGCAAGACTGCTGTTCCCACTTCACTATTTTGAAACAGTCGAACGATATTACCAAACTGGAAACGAAGAACAAAAAAGCATATATAGAGATCGCTTAGAAGCCATTCTACACGATGTGAACCGCTCTGAGCAATTTATGAAGCATTTTTATGGCTCACTCCGTTTACCAGTTGATAAGCTTGGGATTAGAAAATTAGATTGGCTGTCTTAAAAATATAAAAAAGAGACCGATTGAGGTCTCTTTTTTATATACCACAATTGTATGTAATACATTATGCCCCTACTTGTTGATCTGCACATATATTTAAAATGAATTGATGTTGTTCGATTTTTTCATTTACTTTACTCAATAATTCTTGCTGGATTTCTTTAAATAAAAATTGATAGCTCGCATTCCATGTTGGTATAACGGATGAAAGGTCTAATAAATACTCTTTTTTCTTTTCTAGTTCTTGAATTGTTAAAAACGTGTTCCCCATTTTTGGCATGTGTCGTCCCCCTATGTTTTTTACTTTATATGTGTGAACGATTCACTATATAGTATCAATTATCGCATTTTTTGAGAAGGATTTCCAATTTTGTTTTATGATGTTAACGGATAAATGTGATTTGTATAAAAAAAGGAGACCAAATTTGGTCTCCTTTTAGCAAGTGGCTTTGAACGAGCCGCTAGATAATATCTAGCTCTAGCGGCTAAAATGTTCGGTGGCTTCGCTTCTTCCGCCGAGGCAAAAAGCGCCTCTATGTCAGAAGCTTCATCCCCCTCACATTTTGAACGAGCCGCTTCCGCTTTTAATTAATATCTAGCTCCAGCGGCTAGAACAGTCGGCCATTTCGCGCCTTCCTGTGAGGCAAAAAGCGCCTCTTTGTCAGGAGCTCCAATGACCTCCTGTTCTGAACGAGCCGCTTCTGCTTTTAATTAAAATACTTGTTCTACTTCGATAACGCCTGGTACTTCTTCAAGTAATGCGCGCTCGATACCAGCTTTTAGTGTGATTGTAGAACTTGGGCAGCTTCCGCATGCACCCATAAGGCGTAATTTTACGATACCTTCTTCAATGTCTACTAACTCAACGTCTCCGCCATCGCGAAGTAAGAATGGACGTAATTTATCTAATACTTCTAGTACTTGTTCTTGCATATGTGGGTTTTCCATTTTTATCGACTCCTTTCATCAGTTTTATTATAATCAAGATAGAGGGGAAAATCTATTTTTTCTGTTCTTGTTTTATTGCCGAAATTTTTTATCATGTTTACAACGTGTTTTTTCAGTATAGGGGTATGGAATAAGTTTGTAAAATGATGTGCTTATGTAATAAGGTATCTGAATATACTGTTAGAACAAGAAGTGGGGGAGAAGAAATGGTTAATGTGCAAGTGTATGGGACGAAAGTAATTTGTGCGAGCTGCGTTGGAATGCCATCTTCAACAGAAACGTTTGAGTGGTTACAAGCGGCGATTGGTCGTAAATATGAAGGACAAGAAAATAAATTTAATTTCGAGTATATTGATTTTCAAGAAGAACAAGAAGATGAAGAGAAAAAAGCATTCGCAGAGCGCGTAGTGGAGGAAGATTTATTTTATCCGGTCGTTCTTGTAAATGGAGAAATTGTTGGAGAAGGAAATCCTCGTTTGAAGGATGTTTACGAAGAAATCGAGAAATATTTATAAAGCAGGAAGTCTTTGCGAATTTGCAAAGGCTTTTTTTATTGGAGGGATAGATGTGGAGAATGTAGTAAAGCATGCGTTACCGAAAGAAGTAGAGCAGTTGATGGAGCAGTACATAGTAGGGTTAAAAGAAATTTTTTTAGATGAAAAAATAGTCGGGGTATACATTTACGGATCCATCGCACTCGGTGCATTTCATGCAGAAACGAGCGATGTTGATTTTGTTACGGTAATAAGTGATTCCGTGAATGAAGCTGAAAAACAGCAACTGGTAGAACTGCATAAGAAACTTAGTGGTAGTACGTTAGGGAAAAGAATGGATGGTATGTATATTCCGCTTGCTGATTTAGGGAAGTACAATGATGAAATGAATGAGTACGTGTATTGTGCGGATGGTAAGGCGAATATAGGACATTGGGATATTAATGCAGTCACATGGTGGACTTTGAAAAATCAAGGTATTACAGTAATCGGGAAAGAAGCAGAAGAACTTTCATTCCAAATAAGGTGGGATGATGTAGTAAATACGATGAAATACAACGTAGAACAGTATTGGAGTGGGAAGGCGAAGCAGCCATATTTATTCTTTATAGAAGAATGGGTAGAATCAGCGGTTGTTACGATGGGGCGCATTTTATATACACTAAATTATAAAACAATCGTTTCAAAAGATAGAGGATTGCAATACTTATTAGAACGTTCATCGGAAGAATGGGAGCTTTTATTAAAAGAAGTAGCGAGAATACGGCAGAACCCAAAAGAAAAGAGAATGCTCTCAAGGTGGAGAAGGGCAGATATGACGAAGAGGTATTTGCTGCACTTAATTGAGACGTGCAGAGAGAAATGGTAGGGAAGAAAATAGACAATACAGTTGAGTGTATTGTCTTTTTTTACGTTTGATTTGGTATATAATGGTTAAAAAGGTTTAATTATACTGGAGGGGATATGGTGAACACGGAATTAGTTACATATAAAGAAAAGAATGTACAAATGAGTATGCTAGAAGTAATCGGTATGATAGTAATTATTTTTGGGGTAATGTATGGAATTGGTTATTTGAACTTTTTATATGAATTCTCATTATATCCGTGGTATGTAAATCATCTCATTTCACCCTTCACGTTTTGTATGATTATTGTAATGTATGCACCGGCAAGAAATTACTGTGTGCATTTACTAAAATCAATACAATTCAATAACTCAAAACATTATGTAACAATAATAATGACGATGATCGTACTGCTTATATATCTTGCGGTATTAAATTTAGTTTTACCACATGGGCTTCGTGTGGAGGAATCTAATATAGTAATAGAGCCTACTAAAAATGAAATCATTTTATATGTAGTTGTACTCACGATTTTTGCGCCGATTTGGGAAGAGCTTGTATTCCGAGGTATGTTTTTTATGAAATTATCTCAGCGCTTCTCTACACTTAGTAGTGCCGTTATAAGTGCTTTCATATTTACTTTAGGGCATCCCCTTACAGTAGGGAGTATTTTATATATTTTTGGTATAGGGATAAGTTTAGCCTACACCTATAAGAAAACAAACAATTTACTCGTTCCAATTGGAATTCATGTATTAAACAATTCATTTTATTTATTAGTAAATTTTCAACTGTAAAAAAGACGCCTTTTTGAAAGGGCGTCTTTCGTATTATGTAGTAGGTGGGAAAGGCTTTACAAGTATTATGTAGAGGAAAGATAATAGAAAAAATATGTGTGTGGAGGAAGACGATGAGTAAATATAAATTACATATAGATAGAGAACAATTATGGAAAGGCTGCATCTTAAATTCAATTGCAAATGCAATCTTTGTAGCACATGCTCCTGATTTCTCGCATGAAAGTTCATGGGATGGATGTAACTACAGTATGCAAGATAGTCAAGGTGGAAGAGGGACAATTACGTTTCATCCGGATTATACGATTGTATGTCTTCAAGATGTGAATAGTGAGAGAATTGATGAGTGGATTGATGCGAAAAGTTATTTTGAAGGGGCACCTTCGGAAGTAATAGATATTGCGAAAGAAGAAGCACTTCAATATGTATTAGAAGAAGTAGAAGGTGAAACAGTTCCTTTTATTACAACTGCATTTTGGATTGAGGATAGCGGTGCGTATTCAATTGATTCATTTGAAGAGATGGAAGAGCATGGCGGATTCTTATTAGAAATTCCATTACTTGATACAGAATCAGCAATGGAAAGACTAGAAGAAGAGTATGAGCTGACAGAGGAACAAATAGAGCTTGTACAACTTGTATATGAGAGAAAAATCAAAAATCCAAACGAAGAAATTATGTTGTCTAAAGAAGAAGTAGCAATGATCGGAATGGATGATAGTGAAGGATTGAAAGTTAGTAAAGAGTCGTTTGAAGAAATGAATATTACTTGGGCGTTGTAGGAGAAGGATATAAAAGTGTGATAAAGCACTAGTAGAAAGCACAATATGAAATCACATTGCGTTTTCTACTAGTTTTTTCATATACATGTCAACTTCGTGAAAGAATACGGGCTCTTTTTCCTCGGTATTCAGATGTACAGCACATTGCAAATATTGCTGGAAGTAGTGATTAGCTTGCTCGTACTGTTTTAAATTGTAGAAAGAGAAACAAGTAAGAAGCAAAAACGCTTTTTCCTGTAATATTGGAACGACGGCTAGTACTGGAGTAACGGAATGTATATTTATTTTTACTAAATTCTCATAAGATGCTCACACTTGAAACCAGTCGAAAATAGTAGAAAGATAATTCGGAATGTCGATAGTTTCATGTGAAACATTATGCAATAACTGGTTCTGTTTCATATGTATAGGCTCTATTCTCGTTCGCAGAATGCAATCGAATATTGAGATGTTTTCTTTAATTAGTAATTGGTCCGTGATAAGCTGCGGGAGACCGATAGGATGAACTCCTATATGTATATAAAAGTCATCTCCAAATTGACTTTTTTGTATGTTAATGAGTTTATAAAATCCGTTTTCAGCTTTGGAAAATGTGTTTCTTTTTTTCTTAAATCCAAGTGGTTTTAAAGCAGTGTGTAAACTAATAATGAAATCTTGCACTATTGCGTACTCCTTTAGAGAGAATTACTCTTCGTCATAATTGTACGTAGTTAAGTTTTGTAAGAAACTCTCGAAATTAGGTGCTAATTCAATAATTTGCTCAACCTCATTATCAATAAATATAACGGGAGGATTTTCAGCAACATTTCGATAGTCTAATGCAATCCATGTATGTCCGTCCCCAGATAAAAGTACGAGATTCTCAGGCATTCCCCATTCCTGAATGAAATAACGGCTCTCTAAAATACTAGATTCATTTTCATCAAAAGAAATGCCATATAAGCCAGAAACATTAACGTGATCGTCTGCCCAAGAATTCGGCTCTGAAGTAGGATGAGCATCAAGGCGAAGCGTTCCTCCATTTTGTTCTTTTAGAAGGTTTATGTACGATTCTGGAAGCTTTACATTCAGTACTTCTTCTGCTTTTTTGATTAGTTCGTCGTTAATGGGTGCTAGTTTTAAATAATCATCTTCTGTCCAAATTGTAGTCTTCATATTGGATCACCTCAAATAATAGTTTTAAGAATCTTATGTCATATATTATAGTTAGTTTGAATAACGAGCAATAGAGGGAGGAAATAATGAAAAAGTTTCAAATCGAACTAAATAAACTGCCGACAGAAAATACCGGAGAAATAGTAATTAGTATAGATGAGAGTATTGTGTTGCAAGAAAAAACAGACATAGTCGACCCGATTTGTCAGTTGTTTGACGCATGGGGTGAATGTTTTAAAGATGATGGTGCTGTGATTTTTTTAGATGGATATGAAAAAAAGGTAGAGTTTAAGAAGAAGGATGGGGACTTTCTTATTATTAATCAGAGAGGAAAAAAGTTAGCTAGTGTTGTTAGCGAGCAATTTTTACGAGTAATCTTTTCGTTTCTTAAAAAGGAGATAGAGCAGATTTACATAAGTGGAGTTGATTCTTTCCGAATAAAAGATATGTATCATAGAATTTTAGAAATTGAGCCATTTCTTTCTGAACTTGTAAATGGAAATAACGCAATTATGTACCGAACATATCATTCTACAAGTGGTAAGTATGAATTAAACTGGAATTATTTAAAGGGGATAGAGGTTGAACCGATATTTACTCCGGTACTATCTCATGATGAGAAGAGTATCTTTTATGTAGAGGAAAATAACCACAAAATTCGTAAACTCGATAGTGAAACGAAAGAAGAGATTTGGCAGTGTCATATTCCACTAGTAGAAGATTGTAATTGCATAACTGTGAATGGTGTCACAGTTATTTGGCATGCGAATAGATTTGGAGGAAATATTGCGAAATTGTACGCTATTTCATCAAGTTCTGGGGAGTTTCTATGGAATTTAGAAATAGAAGGACATATTATACAAGATGTAAAAACTACGAGGGAAGAATTACCACGTTTATTAGTTATTACACAGGAAGGCTACAATGTTTTATTAGAGCTTGAAAGTGGAGTAAAAGTATGGGAAAAGAATGTTCGAGTCGGAGGAGAAAAATTGCAGTGCCATCTGGGCCCAGATTACTATGTATTAGCAGGGAATCCTTCTGATGAAGATGGGGAAATGGATGTATATAGTAACGCTACAATTGCCATTCAATTATTAGACGCTTCTACACGATGGAAACAAACAATTGAAGAATGTAATCCAAATGAACCAGTTGCTTTAACTAATGAACATTTTATATGTGTAGCAATGGAGGTATTACAAAAGTGGGAATACGGAAAAGAGGGGTGTAACTTAATTTTTGAAAAAGCTCTTGATGAGGCCTGGTATTCTCACATTGCATCAGATGAATCAAAAATAATATTAACAAGAACAGAGTATGGATATGAAGATATAAGTAGACAAATACAATGTTATGATCATAAGAATAGTCAAAAATTATATGAAGTAAATATGCCGTCTGAAATTGAATTGCCTCGATTTCTTATCGGAGAGATGATGGTATTGTCCTTAGGAGAAGGCAGAATTTGTGGTATTAATATTCAAACAGGTAAAGTGCTTTGGAACAATAATACTCTACATGATATTACAGAGGTTTTGTTATATAAAGGTGGAGAAATTTATATTGCAACTTCAAATTTAGAATTGATAATACTTGATGCTGCATGTGGGGAGGTAAAAGATATAATTAAACTGCCTAAAAATGTTGTTGCAATAGATTTTATTGTAGCAATGGAGAAAGTCAATGATGCGTTATTCATTAGTTGCGTAAGTGGAAATATGTTTGAAATAGTAGAAAGCTAATTTGTGAGTTCTCTTAAGTCGAGATGTTTGTTTTAAAATAGTAGTATATATTCACTAAAAAAGATGTATAAAATGATTTTGATGCATCCTTTTTAGTGAATATATAAAATAATTAACTTAGTGTATTAAACCTATCATTCATAAGTATTCTAATATATTTAAAAGTAAAATGGAATAATAAACGGGAAATTGTAGGAATATATTCGATTTATGTTCATTTTTATGAAATATATGTACTTTTTGTTAGATTCCTTCTTTTTTTTCTATAAAATACATGTATGTAGAAAGAAGAAAAGGATGATGTACGTGAAGGACACTGTTTTACAAGAAACAAATTCCCCGCAAGAGTTGCATAAAGTTGTTCAAAAGAATACAGCTTATTATGACTTTAAATGGGGGAAAGTAGAAAATCCAGCGCAAAGGAATACGTGGAATTGGGTGGCCTTTTTCTTCCCAACTTTTTGGTTAGCTTATCGTAAAATGTATAAGTTGTTTATGATACTTACGTTATTGGCGGTACCTAGTATCGTTGTAACTCCTTTTATAGATATTCCAGATGGGATTTATTTAACATGTAGTTTAGTCCTTCAGTTAGGAACGATGATATTTACTGGATGGCAAGGAAATCGTTTATATTATAAGCACGCTGTTCGTGTATTACATAAGGGAGAAGATATGCCAGATCATGAGAAGGCGTATTACTTACAATCAAAGGGTGGAGTTAGTTTTGCTGGTATGGTTGGTTTCCAGGTTATAGTTGGAATCGTGTTTGGTGGGGCTATGTTCGGACTCTCACTTTTACCAACTGAGCCGAATATTAAAAATGTCGTTCGTTCAAGTAGTGAAGGTATTACTTTAGAGATTATGACGGATAATCCAACTTGGAAGTTTGTGAAGAAAGAACAAGATTATGATGTAGTAGAATTTACTGGCTATGATTATACAGAGAAGAAGAACGTGAAAATTAAATTTGCTGTTTATTTTAGTGAAGACTATTTTGAATGGCAAGAAGTACATGAAAATAATAAGAAGTTAAGTGAAGAAGAGTTAGAAGAATATCAATTTTACATTGAAGAAAATGGTTGGGGGTTCTAGTGAGAACTCGTTCATTTTGAAAAGGGGAATCTTGTGAAGGTTCTTCTTTTTTACTTGGAAACACCATACGAATTGAAAATTTGTAAAATACAATAAAAAATGAGAATTTGAGGTAAGCTTGTCAATAACGTGAGACTATGGCACTATATAGAAATGCTATACAAATTTTATTTATCGAGATGTAAACATCAATTTTGATTTTTACGTATAAATAATGAACGGAGGAAATAAATTTATGGCTACTTTACCAAATTGTCCAAAATGTAATTCAGAATATACGTATGAGGATGGCGTTCTTTTCGTATGTCCAGAATGTGCTCATGAGTGGGGCCAAGAAGCAGAAGCTGAAAATAATGATGGTGCAAAAGTTGTAAAAGATGCGAACGGAAACGTTCTTCAAGACGGCGATGCTGTTACTGTCATTAAAGATTTAAAAGTAAAAGGAACTTCTTCAGTTGTGAAGATCGGTACGAAAGTAAAGAGTATCCGTCTAGTTGATGGCGATCACGATATTGATTGCAAAATCGACGGTTTCGGAGCTATGAAGTTAAAATCACAATTTGTTAAGAAGGCGTAAGTAAATAAAAAGAGGAGGCGTATAGGCCTCCTCTTTTTATTATGTCATTTTTTGTCGGTAAGTCGATATTCCTTGTCGAATCGTCGATATATTTCAAAAATCGTTGATATATTTTGAGTTATGATAGATATATTCGAAAAATCGTCGATATAATTTCACTCACCGAGAAAGGTGCATCATTTACCGAGCAAAAAGCTAGATTACCGTCCGCCATAGTCAATCTCCTTCAACTGACACCGCTTATTAAAGAAAGTTTTATATCCAAGCTGCAAGAAGATAATAACAGCAAAAGCGGTACTTCCTGAAATACCGAGTATAATTGCGATTTGATATTGAATAGCTGTAAATGGTGATACACCAGATAAGATTTGACCAGTCATCATGCCCGGTAAGCTTATAATCCCCATTCCGACCATAGAATTGATCGTTGGTAAAATAGCCGAGTCAAAAGCGTCTCGAATGAGCGGAGCAGCGGCTTCTTTCGGTGTGGCGCCGAGCATAAGTGCTCCTTCAATTTGACCTCTTTGTGATTTCATATTGTTTAAGAACGTATTTGCACCGAGAGAAACACCAGTCATTGCATTCCCAACTAACATTCCTGTAATCGGAACGATATATTGCGGCGCATACCAAGGGTCATGACCGATAATAACAAAGATAAATAGTAGAAGTGGCCCAATTGATCCGGCTACCATGGAAAGGGCGGCTACTCGTTTTAATTCTTTAGACATTGGGATATTCACTCGTTTATAAATATTAAAAATTGCAAAGGTAGTAATAGAAGTAATAAGAGCAATTGTATAAAATGGATTACTGTTTTCAAATACGTATGTAAGGACATATGCAACGAGTACGAGCTGAATCGTCATACGGAACGTTGCGAGCGCGATTTGTTTTTCGCGAGGTATCCCTTTTAATTTCACGAGCCCGATTAAAATAAGAATGAAAATATATGCAGCGGCAAGTTGCCAAATTTGGAGTTCAATCACGCCCTTCAACTGAGAGCACTTCCTTTCTAGTTGCACCGTTTGCTTTACTAATCTCAATAATATCGTCTGCAATTTCTTCTGGAAGTTGTTGTGAGTGTGTGATGAAGATAACTGTTTTTTTCTTTTCTCTTGCTAGCGTAGTGAATTGCTTCATAACGCGTCGTTCTGTATCGCTATCTAACGCCGAAGTTGGTTCATCTAATAAATAGACAGGTGGATCCATAAGTACGATACGTGCAAAAGCAAGTCGTTGTTTTTCGCCACCTGATAATGAATCAGCGTTGTCTTCTAAATTTTTTTCCAAGCTAACAGTCGTTAATGCACTTCGCAAGGCAGCATCATTTGGAAATGGTTTTTCAGAAAGACGAAGTCCCATTAATAGATTGTCTTTAATGGTTCCATCAAAAATAGGTGGTGTTTGCCCAAGCATGACTACGTCACGTCGTAATTGAATAGGGGGATAATCAGAAATTAGTTTTCCGTTATATTCAATTATTCCAGATGTTGGAGATTGTAGATCATTTAACATACGGAGCAATGTACTTTTTCCGCTCCCACTCTCACCGATAATACATGTAATTTTTTCTTTTTGAATCTGTAAATAAGGAATGTGCAGTATATCTTTATATGTAACGTCTTTTAATATAAACATAGATGGCTCCTTTCTGATTCTAGTTATATCGTATCAAAAAAGAGAAGATAACGGTTATAAAGAGCAACGTTTTTTCTTCGTCTTGAGTTCTATTAATAAATTAAGTAAACGATCTAATTCTTGGCTGAAAGAAATTACTTTATGATGAGTGAATCCGTACTTTTCAACGAGATAGATCAATTCTTTCTTCTTCGCTTCTATGCGATCATTTAGTTTCGTTACGTTCATAAGTGAAATGAAATGCCTCCTATAAAAGTATTTACAACACAAAAAATAAGACCGAATGACTTCGGTCTTAAAGGAAATAAAACAACTTATAAATAGCATACACTGTTCATCAATAGTTTTTAATATAAAAATGAAAAATAAATTATTATCTATATTGAGAAAAATGTGTCTGATAATTATGTTTTAACTCATAAAAGAGACTGTCTAATTAGTAGACAGCCTTTTAAGTATTAACCGTTATGATATTTGTACATCCAGAGGATACCGGATTTTAATAACCTCGGTACACGTCCCATTAGTGGTTGGTTTGCGAGTAAACCGAAGCCGTGCTTCTTACCAAGAGAGCCGAGAACACCTTTTAATTTAATGACAGGTAGTTCGTCAGGAAGTGGTTCATTATGCCAACGTTTTAATAATATTTGGACAATTTGTTCCCCTTGACCTTCAGCAAGTTGTGCAGATGGTGCGTGTGGAAGTGCTGCACAATCTCCTACAACATATACGTGCTCATTATTTGGAATATTGTGATATTTTGTTAAAACAACCCGTCCGCTACCATCTTGTTCAACTGGAAGGTTTCGAACAACTTCATTTGCTTGAATACCAGCTGTCCAGACGATTGCATCACATTCAAGTGGTTCATCGTGGTTGTACACAATATTTGGCTCTACTTTTGTAATGTTAGAGTTTCGTATAATAGTAACTTTATGTTTTACGAACCATTCTTCTACATATCTACTTAATTTCTCTGGATATGGGAATAGAATTCTATCTTTTCGATCAAATAAGTAAATTTTTAAATCAGAACGGCTTTCGCGAAGTTCACTTGCAACCTCAACGCCACTTAATCCAGCACCAACGACAGCTACCGTTGCATTTGGTTCTAGACTATTTAATTGTTCATATGTCTTACGTGTTTGTTCAATCGATTGTAGGCTATGTGTATATTCCTTCGCCCCAGGAACGTTATGGTATTTATCCTCACAGCCAAGTCCAATAATTAAATCATCATATTGGATCGCTTCGCCGCCATCGAGATGAACAGCTTTTTCTTCGAGATCAATATTTGTTACTGTGCCGTATTGAATATTGAGGCGTGGGTGTTCAGGAAACGGTATACGAATATGCGTTTCTGAAATAGTACCCGCAACTAATGCATAATATTCAGTTTTGAAGCAATGATATGGTACTTTGTCGATTAATGTCACTTGTACATCATCCGGAAGTTGGTTGCTTGGAAGTAGCCGCTGCAGAATTCTCATTCCACCGTAGCCGCCACCTAATATTACGAGGTGTTTCATGATGGATTACCCCTTTTCTGTTGAAATATCCCCTAATCATAAAATTTTATATTAATAAAATATTTTGACTTTACTCAATCAAATTATATCGAATTTGTGAACAAATAACAATGCATGAATGAATACTCTGTTGTACAATAAGAAGAAAAGTAGAGTAAACGATCTGCATTATTTAGTTACCATTTCATCGTAAATAGCATGTTATATAGAAGGAATCATCTATTTTGAAGTGAAATAATGAAGTAACTAAATAGTTTAGAAGGTGTAATGAAAACAACAAGAAACAGCTTAGTTTTTTTCTTATAGATGAAGTCAGAAAGTAATTTGTTTTGTAGTACAGGGGGGAGAATTTTGATTAAACCATTAATTGAATTTTGTGTAGGTAACCTTGCGAGTGGTTCACAAGCCGCTTTAGAGAAATTAGAAAAAGATCCGAATTTAGATGTAATGGAGTATGGTTGTTTAGGATATTGTGGTATTTGTTTTGAAGGACCGTTTGCTCTTGTAAATGGTGAAGTGGTACAAGGGGCTACAGTAGAAGAACTTGTTAATAATGTATATGAGTATTTGGATGAAAATCCAATGTTTTAAGGTGTTGCAATCGGCAGCACCTTTTTCTTTTTCTATTAGATAAAATTTTATTTCGCAGGGGAGGATAATATTGTATATAAATAAAAAAGGCCCTTTTTAGAAGGGCTTTTTTCTTACACAATTTGCGCAAGAATGGCTCATCGCCAAATGTTGTCAAATATGAGAAACGGGGGACATTCATATTGTGTTCTAAAAGCGTGCATTTTATACTTGAAATAACAAATTATTTTTGGAGTGAATACAAATGAGCCAATTTTCTTTTACAAAAATGCATGGTCTTGGCAATAGTTATATATATGTAAATATGTTTGAAGAACAAATTCCTGAAGAAGATTTAGCTCTTGTGGCGGAAAAGGTTTCAAATATTAATACTGGTATTGGAGCAGATGGAATGATTTTAATTTGTCCGTCTGACGTAGCGCCGGTGAAAATGCGCATGTTTAATAATGATGGATCAGAAGGAAAGAGCTGTGGTAACGGTCTACGCTGCGTAGCGAAATATGCGTATGAGCATAAACTAGTAGAAGATACAGTTTTCACAATTGAAACGTTAGCTGGCATTGTAACGGCTGAAGTAACGGTAGAAGAAGGGAAAGTTACGTTAGCGAAAATTGATATGGGAGCACCGCGTTTAACGCGTGCAGAAATACCGATGCTTGGCGAAGGTGAAACACCATTTATTCGTGAAAACTTCTTATACAATAACCATCGTTATGCATTTACAGCTGTTTCAATGGGAAATCCGCATGCAGTTATTTTTGTGGATGATGTAGAACAAGCACCTCTTACAACACTTGGACCAGTTCTTGAGACACATGAAATGTTCCCAGAACGAGTAAATGTTGAATTCATTGAGATTTTGAATGAGGAAGAGATGAACTTCCGCGTTTGGGAACGTGGATCTGGTGTAACACAAGCTTGCGGAACAGGGGCGTGTGCTGCAGTTGTAGCCTCTATTTTAAATGGAAAAATGGAACGTGGTAAGGAAATTACAGTTCATTTAGCTGGTGGCGATTTAATGATTGCATGGACAGAAGAAGGCAACGTGTTAATGAAAGGACCAGCAGAAGTAATTTGCCACGGAGTGTATGAGTACAAGATAGAAGCGTAAAGATGTATAATAGAACGAGAACAGAAAGGATGGTGTATTTCATGATTGAAGTAACAGAACAAGCAGCTTTTCAAATTAAAGATATGTTAAAAGATGCTGAAGATGGAGAGAAGTACGTGCGCCTTGCTGTACACGGCGGCGGATGTAGTGGTCTTTCTTACGGCTTAGGATTTGAAGTAGAACCAAAAGAAGACGACACAGTTCTTGAGTTTTTCGGTGTCGAATTTGTTATCGATAAAGAAAGTGCTCCGATTGTTAAAGGAGTAAAAATTGATTATAAACAATCTATGCTTGGCGGCGGATTCACAATTGATAATCCAAACGCAATTGCATCATGCGGATGTGGATCATCTTTCCGTACAGCGACGAATGCTGGTAAGCCAGAAGAGTGCTAAGTTTTTAGTTGAAATAGAGAAAGACCTTTTTAGCGATGGAGTGCAATCGTTAAGGAGGTCTTTTCTTTTACAGTAAAAAATCAAAAAGCCGCCTTCTAAATTTAGAAACGAGCCTTAAGATATTTGTATAACAAATTTTAAAATCTTAAACTAATTTATCTTTGCATAGATGCAAGTATCAGCTGGTTGTTTGCCGTCAGCTGAAACATCTTCATTACGTAATACCCCTTCAAGCTCAAAACCTAATTTTTCAGGGATCGCACGACTTTTCGTGTTACTAGCTTCACATCGGATTTCAATCCTTCTAAATTTAAATAACTGAAATCCAAGGTTTGTTAACGCACGTACTGTTTCTGTTATGTATCCACTGCCACTAAATTGCGTGTTAACCCAGTATCCAATTTCACATTTAGAAACATTCCAATCAATTCGGTGAAGGCTAGCTGTTCCAATAAAATTATTCGTCTCCTTATGGTAGATAAGGTAGCGAAAGCTTTCTCTTTTCAAAAAATTTATATGGGCATTTCTCAGAAGAATTTCCGTTTCTTCAACAGTAGGAATGGACTGGAATAAAGACAACCATTGCTTTAATTCACGAATGGAATCTTTAATAGCTTCGTGTAATACATTCCCTTCACCAGCTTGCAGTGGTGCTCGAAGAATGAGTCTATCTGTTTCTATTTGTAACGGAACATCTAATAAAATAGGATTCATATTATTTCTCCTCTCAAAACCTTTAATTGGGATATAATTAAATTTATGTAAAAAATCACCTGAGAGCTAGAAAACAATAAATATATATTCACTTCATCATTTAGAAATCCCTTTTCACATATTGAAAACGAAATTGCTAGTTGATACAAAAAATAGCTGCTGAAGTAGCTTTAAGTTGGTCAAATCTTGCATGATTATTTATTTGATCTTCTTTTAAAGTTCTCTTTTTTCCAGTTATAATTGAAGGGTAGAAAGAGGGGATATATGCTGGAAGATATTTTTGAATTTATATTGAAGTACGTTATAGGTCCTATTTTTAGATGTATAAGATACCTTGTGATAGATATTATAATAGAATGCATAATAGAAGGTGTAATAAACGGTATAAGGAAATTACGTGATAAGTGGCGAAAGTGGCGTGAAAGACGTTATTGGCGGTAATAGGTACATAAAAAATTGGCAGTAAAGAGATAGAGGATAAAAAGCCTTAAGGGAGATGATTCATTCATTTCCCTTAAGGCTTTTTATAATGAAGTAGTAGCAACTCATCTATATTTAGAATCTGTACTCATGCCAATTGGTGACGGGATGGCGGTTTCTAAAGTGAAGAAATAATTACTATCTTACAAAAGTGTAATGTTCATGTCATGTTTTTGAATTTCTTCTTTAAGCTCTGGGCTTTAAGATAACAATATAAGAAAAACACATGAGGTGAAGGAAATGAAAAGATATATTGCACTTTTTAGTATTTTAGTTGTATTTGCGAGTCTTTTAGTTGGCTGTGATTTAAATCGTATGGGTAAAGATGAGTACTACGTTCAAATTACAGTAGATGGAAAAGAGTATAATGGTAAGTCTGATAATGGAGAGCCATACAAACATTTTGAGTATAAATTAAAAGGGTTTGATAAAGACGGAAAAGAAAAAGAATTAGAATTTAATGCTCAAAAAAATCTTCGTAAAGAAGCATTCTTACGCGTATACAATTCAGATAAAAAAGGTGTAACAGCTTGGGAAGAAGTTAAGAAAGACGAGCTTCCTGCAAAAGTGAAAGAAAAATTAGGTGCAAAATAAGATAGAAAAAAGGAATTGACGAACAGGGTCTTTACTAATGCTATACTATCAACGGTTTAAACGTTCATGGTAACGATTTGGTAACGATTATACCAAATCGCTCTCCATAAATGCAACTACTTCCGATTGTTTTGATGGATATAAATGGCTATAAGTATTTAAAGTTGTTGCTACATCTGAATGACCTAGGCGTTGAGCTACTACAAGTGGACTGACGCCTTTATTTATTAAATAAGATGCATGAGAGTGTCTAAATTCATGCATTACTATTTCTTTAACTTCAGCTGCCTTTAGATATTTATTATATTTTTTATGTAGTGTAGTCGTAGCTATACAGTCATAGAATTCACCAAACACAACATAATCATTTTTAATTGGGACCGATAAATTGGCCCTTTTTTTTATGTCTTTTAATAAATCCATTGTAAAATTAGGCAACATGACAATTCGTTTAGAAGACTTTGTTTTTGGTTCTGTGACCTGACGGTTATATACTGTTTTATTAATATCAATTGTCTTCTCTTCGAAATTAATATCTGACCATGTTAAAGCTAACAGTTCACCTTTTCTGGCACCACTATAATAAAGGGTTGTAAAAAAGGCTTTGTATAATGGATCGTCCACAACTGAAATAAATTTTTTAAACTCTTCAAACTCCCAAAAATTTATCCTCTTATTTGAGTCTTTTTCAAAATTACCAGCGATTCTGGCAGGATTGGTAGTTAACCCATGGAATTTTATTCCGAAGTTAAATATAGCTGAAAGTGTTGTATGAAATTTCTTTAAGTACTCAGCTGAGTATTTACTCATCATTTTGTTTTGGTAATGCATTACATGATTTGCAGTGATTTGATCCATTTTCATGTTACCAAACTCTTTTAATAAATGATTATAAATTGCGTTTTTTATAGTGTTAATTGAAGACTGTTTGCGTCTTTGTGAATACCATTCAAAATAACTATCCGCTAATTGGGCGAATGTTAAACTTGAAGTGGTTTCTTTTTCAACTAACATCTTCGCTTCAGCTTCACGGGCTTCCTTTTTTGTTTTAAATCCACGACGTTTTACTTGTTTTAAAGTGCCATCATATTGTCTAACCCTTACTACAAAGTAATAAGTGCCTCTTTTTTCATCTTTGTAAATAGTCATAAGAATCTCCTTTTATTACAAAAGAGCAGACAATTGTCTACTCTTAGGTGGTTATTAATATGTCTTAACGGCTTGTATAACACGACCAACGATCTTAACATCATCTTTAATAAGATTATATGTTTTGGGTTCATGTATAGGATCGTTGCTCAATGGTATCAAAGTAATGACATCCTCTGACTTAGAAATTTTCTTTACAGTCGCGTCATAACCATTCACTTTTACTACTGCAATTTGTCCATTTTCCACAAATGGGGTTTCTTCCACAAGAACGAATGCTCCATCAGGGAATTCAAGATTCATGCTAGTACCTTTAACGGTAAGGTAAAAGTATTTTTTTCTTTTGTTTAATAAAGTGTCTAACATAGGTAAGTATCCTTCAATATTCTCTTCTGCCAATATAGGTAATCCTGCTGCAATTGAACCGATAATTGGAATGTAAGTGATGTTGGAATGTTCTTTATCTATTGATTCGTATATAGGCAAGTTACTTTGTAAAGAATCATTTTCAGCCATATTTTCTAGTTCATCAATTGTAATCCCTAACCCCTTACAAACTTTTATTACATTATCAATTGTTGCCTTTCCCATTCCTCTTGATAACATCGATTGCAATGTAGTCGGTGGAAGACCGATTTTTTCAGCAAAAGCTCTTCTACTATACCCAGACTTCTCTATTAATTGTTTTATAACTTCAGACTTTTCCACTGTAAACACCTCCCTTCTTCAGGTGTTTAGTGTACGATTTTTCGTACATCCAATAACATCATAACTCAATTACGTAATGCTGTAAATAGTAACTTGAACGAAAATTAGTTTAAATTACTATTTTTTTCGTTGACTTCAAACGAAACTTCGTTTATATTTGGTTTGTGAACGAAAATTAGTTCAAAAGTAATTAGGAGGTGATCAAATGTATCCGAATTTGCGTGCGGAGATGGCTCGAGAAGGTATAGTGATTTCAGATTTAGCGACACATCTTGATCTTAGGTATGCAACCGTAAGTGACAAAATAAATGGTAAGTTTCGTTTTTATTACAATGAAGCCCTTGAAATCAAAAATAATTTTTTTCCAAAACATAGTTTGGAATATCTTTTCGAATACCAAGAGAAAAACGATTTAACAGAAGTCGAATGAAAATAATTAGTTCATGAGGAGGAATCCTCACTTTTTTTTCAAAACAAAATGTCGAATTTTGTCACTTTATAAAGAACGCTTTGTTCTTTTAAGAGAATCCTTGTCGAAATGAGGTGATGAGATTATGTATCAAAATCTTTTTATTGCTCGTAGAGAAAATAGAATGACTCAGGAAGCCGCCAGTAAAGTAATAAATATATCGAAACAGACCTATTACTTAAAAGAAACAGGAAAGAGTGATTTTACTTTAACAGAAGCGAAAAAATTAGCTAAACACTTTAAGACAACTGTGGATGATCTATTTGAAAAATAAACAAGGAGAGTGAACAAAAATGAACGGAGTATTATCCGCAACAAGAATCATGAAAGGGCATGAGGTACGAAAAAGATGTGCTGAAGCAAAGAACAGTCCTACATTGTTACTAGCTATGGAATTAGAGGCTAAACGTAAGCTATACGAAATGAACCGTAAGGTTTCATCTCGAAGGGAGGTGAGTTAGTTGAAGGAAGTAACGTTGGTTTTTAAGTCAGGTGCAAAGGTTAGTTTTACAGCTGAACAATTTAAAACATTTAACAATAGTTTTGGTGCATTATCAAAAATAGAATGGGAAGGTATTACTGGAAAGGTACCACTTCACATTGGTATGAGCAATATCGATGCAATCTTTGTGGAAGACATTGCTGAAGAGGAAGTTAAGGAACCTGATCATCCAATTGAAGATGTCTATGGTTGTGAAATTAAACAAGATGATAAGTATTTTATGTTCGGACAGGATATCGTACTTAAAGAAAATCTAACGGAATACTTAATTGAGCAACACAATGTTGAATGCTTTAAAGCAGTATAAAAAGAAAACCACCTGCGCCAACAGGTGATTTAAGTAAAAATATTCACAGTCATTATAGCATGAATTGATTTCGTGTAAAGGAGATTACATATCAATGTGTAAATTTACGCTGGAACAAATTGAACGTGCAGCCGCTAATGGAATTAGTAAATCACTTTTATATACACGTACAAGTAACAAAATGAAGATGAGCATAGAAGAGGCCATAACTATGCCTAAGATGTCCAAAGCTGAAGCTGGACGTAAAGGGAAAGCAAATGGACCTGATTTTACTTTTAAGCGAGGGGAATCTGCATGGATAAACAATTAGCACCTAAAACTATATATCTAGTAAGTGTAGGTAATTTGTTTGTTAGTAAAGCAAATCCATTGGTCGTAACTAAGTTAGTGAAAAGTGCAATGGAATTTGAATATGAAGAATCAAAACAAGTAGCCAATGATGTTGGTGGAGAAGTTATCCGCAGAACAGTGGAATATGCCAAGGTGGTGGAATTTTAATGGATATTAGTGTGATTGAGAAACAGGTACAAGCTATGAATGCAGCTTATGCCAATGGCGTTCTGGGGATTTTCGATAATAACAAAGTTCATGTGAATTATCGATTGTTAGAAGAACTTCTGAATGAAGAAGGAGATCTAGAAGTAGTGAAGCGTGATTGTTTGGATTATCCCATTCGAGTTAATTTCACGAAAAATGGCTTCACATACTTTGCTGTTTACGATGCAAAGAAATTTAAAAATACATTTGGAGGTAATATCGATGAATGCATTACAACAAAATGAATTAATGGAAGTGGACCAATTACAAGATGCGGAGCAACAATTTGAAATTACGGATATTAACGGTTTAAATTGGGCATTCCGTAAATTGTCTGCTCTTAAATCAAAGGAAAAGGAAATTAACCAATTAGCAAATGTTGAACGTGATCGCATTGCTGAATGGGAAAAAGGTGAGTTGATTTCCGTCCACAATAGTATCACCTTCTTTGAAAGTCATATTCAACGTTATCATGCGGAACAACTTGCAGTGGATCCAAAACAGAAAACAATTAGTACGCCTTACGGTAAATCAAAAACTCGTAAGAGTAAGGAAACCCCTGATAAAGGTGATGAAGCGTTGCTTCTAGATTATGTTATTCAAAATGACCTTGCTGAATTTATTAAAAATAGTGTTAAGTGGGCTGATTTAAAGAAGACATTAAAAATTGTTCAAATTGGTGATGAGAAAGTAATTGTTGATGGGGATGGACAATTAGTTCCTGGAGTCTCAGTTAAGCCAGAAACAATTACGTACAGTGTAGAAGTATAAAGGGAGGTAAATATTTTGCCTAGCTTTAAAGATTTGACAGGAAAGAAATTTAATAGGTTAACAGTTATTAAGAAATTCGGATTGAACAAGCACAAAAAAATAACTTGGTTATGCTGCTGTGATTGTGGAACAAAAAAAGTAGTACTTGGTGCGAGTTTAGTAAATGGTCAAACAAAAAGTTGCGGTTGTTTGCAGAAAGAGAAAGTTACAAATAGGAATTACAAACATGGTAAATCATGCTCTCGTCTATATAGAATTTGGAGAAACATGAAAGATAGATGTACTAATCCAAATAGACCAGACTATCAAAACTATGGTGCTCGAGGAATAAGGGTATGTAATGAATGGTTTAATAACTTTCAATTGTTTTATGACTGGAGTATGAACAATGGATATGAAGATAACCTATCTATTGATCGTATAGACGGAAATGAAGGTTATAGACCAAATAATTGCCGATGGGCCACATCAAAAGAACAAGCAAGAAACATACGAACTAATGTAGTAACTAGTGTAAATGATGAATCTCTTACATTATCCGAAATAGCGGAGAAATATACAGTTAATTATGATGCTGTCAAAACAAGATACAAGAAAGGATTGAGAGGTATGGATTTAATAAGTGGTTTAAAGAAAACAGGGGTTACGGTTAAACCAGAGATGATTTCTTATAGTGTGGAGGTATAAGAATGGGTGCATACGATACACCGACACAAGAGTGTCCGTATTGTAAATCGAAAATGGAAGCTGATTGGGTGGATGTAGGAGTAGGGATGGTGCAATGTGGTCCATATCATTGTTACGAATGTGGAGCTAGTGAAATTGGTCCTGAACTAAATGATTGGTACTACAAAAATAGAGATGGGAATGAAATCTATCTTCAAGGTAAACGAAAGTATTACAGTTGGGCTAAACGTGGCAAGGGGGCAAAGCTTCAATCTAATAGTTATCCAATATTAAGATATAATGCTCCATTTACCAAAAAAGAATTAGAAACAGGTTTTTATGATCCATCTAAAAAGATGTTATCACCTTATGCGAATACTGTTGGCGGGCATCTTGTTGGCCATAGAACAGCGAAAGCTGCATACAACCTTGGTTTGTTAGATGAAAAAGGAGTGAATTAAATGAAAACCAAAAACGGTACTGAAATTACCAAAAGTAAAAGGGCAAAAATTATCATGTATTCAAAACCAGGTGACGGCAAGACAACAGTTGCTGGATTGTTACCAGGGAAAACATTAGTCCTTGATATCGATGGGACGAGTCAAGTTTTAGAAGGATATGAAAATGTAGATGTGGCGGAGATTGATGAAAGTAATCCACATGATAGCATTTTACAATTCTATGGACATGCTAAAGCGAACATCAATAAATACGACAATATCTTTGTCGATAACCTAACACATTATCAAAAGTTATGGTTATTGAAGAAAGGGGAAAATACAAAAAGCGGTATGCCTGAATTGAAGGATTACGCTTTACTAGATAACCATCTTTTAAAGTTAGTAGAAACATTCAAAGCCTTAGATGCAAATATTATTTTCACAGCTTGGGAGACAACGCAAACTATTACACATGAAAATGGTCAGCAATATACACAATTCATTCCAGATATTCGGGATAAAATTGTTAATCATATTTTAGGTGTTGTTAGTGTTGTCGCGAGGTTAACAAAAAAGGCAGATGGTACACGAGGATTTGTCTTAGAAGGAGACCAAAGTACTTATGCGAAGAATCATCTGGATCAGCGTAAAGGCTGCGTACAAGGAGAATTAATAGTGACATCCACAAATGAAAAAACAGGGGGAAATAAATAATGAGTTTCAAAATTAATTTCGATGAAGAAAATGTATCACAAGGGTTTGGATTGGTAGAAGAAGGCAAGTATGAAGTTACGATTATTACTGCAGAAGCAAAAGAATGGCAAGGTCAATATTCTATCGGTTTTGATGTAGAAATCCGTTCAGATATTGAACAAAAACATCAAGGAGCAAAAATCCTATATAACACTCTATATCTAACTAGTAATATTCAAGATTATAAAGAAGACACTGAAAGAAAACGCAACTCATTCTTAAAAGCTTGTGGCTACACAGGGAAACAAGAATTAGACCTAACTGTTGTTGTGCGTGAGATTGTAGGTAAAACGGTTTTAGCTTATGTAAAACATGAAACAAATAAGGATGAGAAAACATTCGCTAAAGTTAAGTTTGTAGCACCATCGAATGTAACGCCACCTAAACCAAGTGGACCACCGATTACTGTTGGCGATGATGATTTACCATTCTAAATAACTAAATAGAGAGGTCGGTTTTGTCGACTTCTCTTTTTTATACCCTAAATCAGCGAAATGAGGCGAATAAAGGTGAAAGACATCTATAATATCCCAGTTGAAAATGGAAAATACAATGTAGTTTTGACAGAAAACTATGAAGTTAAATTTTTAAGAAATAGCGAAGAGTGGGTTAATAATCCTCCAGGTTCAAAAATGTTAATTGCTTTAATGGGACAACAGGAAGATTTACAAAATGAAAACAATAAGCTGCGAGAAGCGTTGCAAAGGGCATGCAATTCACTGGGAGCAGATATTAATGATTATTTAGAAGAATAGCAAATAATCGGAGGGCAAAATGAAAAAGAATCCATACAATTTTAATGAAATTCCTGCCGAGTTAAAGGCCCTTCCTCAATGGATCTTGTGGAAGTTCGAAACGCGAAATGGCAAGAAGACAAAAGTTCCGTGCCAGGTCACTGGCGAAATGGCCCAAGCAAATAACAGGCGTACTTGGTCAACATTTGCAACAGCGGTCAAATTTTACTTAGAAGGTGACTATGACGGAATAGGTTTCGTGTTCAGCAGGCAAGACAATTACATCGGTATAGATATTGATAAGTGTGTTGTGGATGGAAAAACAAATACTTTTGCAACAGAGATTATCGATACATTAGATAGCTATACAGAATTTTCGCCGTCAGGAAATGGGATTCACATCATTATCAGAGGTGGTCTTCCACAATCTGTTTTAGGTACTGGACGGAAAAATACAAAGCATGGTTTAGAAATTTATTCATACGGCCGCTTCTTTACCTTTACTGGAAATCGTGAGAATTCCAATGATGTATATGAGCGAACGGATGAACTAGCTGAAGTATTCGAAAAATATTTTGATGATAGCGACATTCAAGGTCGTGTGAATTTAGCAGAGTTTGAAAAAGATGAAATCAAAATTTCGAACGATGCTCTATGGGAAAGAATGTTTAGAAGTAAGAATGGTGATGAAATTCGTTCGTTATACAATGGCAACTTAATAAATAATGACCATTCGGCAACTGATCTTGCTTTATGTAACCACTTAGCTTTCTGGACAGGTAAATCAGCAACTCGAATGGATACGATGTTCCGTGAGACTAGCTTAATTCGTGATAAATGGGATGTTATTCATTTTAGCGATACAAATGAAACGTACGGCGAAAGAACGATAGGAACAGCCATTTCATCTACTTCCACAACTATTTTAGATAATAAGCAACAATTCGAAGAATTTTCCTTTGATTTCATTAATGAAGATGCGGTTGAAGTTGTGGAGGACAAGCCAAAAAAGAAATTCCGTTTAACTGAGCTAGGAAACGCTGAACGCATCGCATATGAATATGGACATGTAATCAAATATGTCAGCGACATCGGTTGGTATATATGGGACGGCAAACGTTGGAAGTTGGATACAAAAAAAGAGATTGAAAGAATTACAGCAAAAGTTCTTAGAAGTCTTTATAAGTCAGAAGATGAATTAGAAGCGAAATGGGCGCGCATGTGTGAGCGTAGAAACATCCGAATGAACAGTATTAAGGACCTTATGCCATTAGTACCAGGAGAACGTGAGGACTTTGATAGACATAAATATTTATTCAATGTCGAGAACGGTATTGTTGATTTAAAAACAGGGAAGCTGCAGCAACATGATCGTGAACTCGGTTTAACTAAAATTACTAATATTGCTTTTGATGAAAATGCAAAGTGTCCTGAATGGCTTAATTTCTTAGATCAAATTTTCCAAGGTGATAAGGAACTGACTGAATACATGCAGCGGTTAATTGGTTACTCACTAACAGGGGAAATTACGGAGCAAATAATGGTGTTCTTGATTGGTGGAGGTTCCAATGGAAAATCGACCTTTATTAATACGATTAAGGACCTTTTGGGTGAATACGGTAAACAAGCTAAATCAGATACTTTCATCAAGAAGAAAGAAACAGGAGCCAATAATGATATCGCTAGATTAGTGGGAGCTCGTTTTGTATCTGCAATAGAAAGTGAAGAGGGTGAACAACTCTCAGAAGCTTTTGTAAAGCAAATTACAGGTGGTGAACCAGTGTTGGCTCGTTTCCTTAGACAAGAATATTTTGAGTTCATACCAGAGTTTAAAGTCTTCTTCACTACAAATCATAAGCCAGTAATTAAAGGTGTTGATGAAGGTATTTGGAGACGTATTCGCTTGATTCCATTTAACTTACAACTTCCAAAAGAGAAGCGTGATAAGAAATTACCAGAGAAGATAAGTCTTGAAATGCCTGGCATTCTGAATTGGGCGATTGAGGGTTGCTTGAAGTGGCAGAAGTCGGGACTAAACGATCCAGCAATTGTTATGAAAGCAACAGGTGATTACAAAGAGGAAATGGATATTCTCGGTCCGTTTATGTTCGAATGTTGTTTTAAACGAGAAGATGTTCAAATTGAAGCAAAAGAATTATATGAAGTTTATTCCAATTGGTGTTTCCGAAATGGTGAGCATCAATTGAAAAATAGAGCATTTTACCGAATTTTAGAATCCCAAGGATTCAAAAGAGAACGTGGTAACAAAAATAAGTATTACATCAAAGGTGTTACTTTAACAGACCGAAAAAATACTTTTCAGCAGCAAAAGTTACTGAAAAACGATGAAAATAGCCAAAGTGTTACTAAAAGTAACACATTTAAAATTACTTAAAACCCTTGGTACATAAGGGCTCAAGGTACTTTTTATATTCTTTTTGTTACTTTTGTTACTAAAAATATATATAAACAAAAAATAAATATATATATAAGTATTCTATTAGGGGGCTTAATGCTCAAAATAGGTAACAAAAGTAACCTAGGCACCTTAATCCCTTGG
>NZ_JAVGCW010000008.1:0-200769 GCF_052928345.1 Bacillus sp. BSL6 | reverse complement strand
TCGCTCGACTTGCATGTATTAGGCACGCCGCCAGCGTTCATCCTGAGCCAGGATCAAACTCTCCAATAAAGTTAGTTTGTCTAGCATCATAAAATAAAAATTGACGTTTCACGTTGTTTGTTTCGTTCAGTTTTCAAAGAACTTGTCCGCCGCTCAGAAGCGACTTCATCATATTAACATCTTCATTTTTCGATGTCAACTAAGTTTTAAAATTTCTTTTTTGTCGTTTTCTGCGTTTCCGCATCAGCGACGTTTATTAATATACCATCATGCTTTTTAAATAACAAGTGTTTTTTATAAAAAATAAAAAAAATTATCTATCCTACTTTCTTCTATAGTAAAACCTTTTATTCTCTCTACTGAAAATAAGTATTTTGATTGTATACCAATACACTCTAATTAACCAAACTGCCTTTCATAATCCCTCCCACCTTTTCATTCTCTTCTACATTAAAGTCCACATTTAAAAAGAAAATAGCTTCGCCACTTCCTAATAATGCGCACATGTTGATTTTTTGTCCCTCCACACAAATCATTACTAATTGAAAGAACCGGTTGTTGGCAGATAGCTCCACCCCAACCGAATTCGAGGTGAGAATTTTATCGTCCGACCAACGGCGGGATAGATAACGAAATTCCAACGAAACATCAACTTAAGATTATTGTTAGAATTTTTTTACATTTAATTAATGAAAAATATCCATTTTTTGTTATATAGTAGAAAGGACGTACTCAACTACAAATAAACCAATGGAGGAATTACTTTATGGATAGGTTAACGAAGTTTTCATTAAAAAACCGCGCCGCTGTTATCATCATGGTTTTTCTCATTTCCATACTCGGTGTTTATTCCGGCTCTAAATTACCTATGGAATTTTTACCTAGCATCGATAATCCCGCAGTCACCGTCACAACTTTATCTCCAGGACTCGACGCTGAAGCAATGACAAAAGAAGTAACCGATCCCCTTGAAAAACAATTTCGCAACTTAGAACACATCGACAACATCACCTCTTCTACTCACGAAGGATTATCACGCATCGATATCGCGTATACATCCAAAGCAAATATGAAAGATGCCGCACGTGAAGTTGAAAAGGCCATTAATACAATTAAATTACCTAAAGATGCAACGAAACCGATAGTTAGCCAATTAAATACTTCTATGATTCCACTCGCTCAAATTGCAATCCAAAAGCAAAACGGATTTTCAAAAGCAGATGAAAAACAAATCGAAAAGGAAATCGTACCACAACTCGAAAGCATTGATGGCGTTGCCAACGTTATGTTTTTTGGAAAATCAACTTCCGAATTATCTATTATACTAGACCCAAACCAATTAAAAGATAAAAACGTAACAACGGAACAAATATTAAAGGTTTTACAAGGAAAAGAAACTTCCACTCCAGCTGGAGCTGTTACCGTTAATAAAGAAGAATATAACCTTCGTGTCATCGGGGATATAAAGAATGTAGATGACATTAAAAACATCACTGTTGCACCTCAAGTTAAATTACAAGATGTTTCTCAAATTGAACTTAAACAACACTACGATACAATCTCACATATAAACGGCGAAGAAGGCACTGGATTAATCATCATGAAAGAGCCAAGTAAAAATGCAGTTGCAACCGGAAAAGAAATCGATAAAAAAATTAAAGATATAAGTAAACAATATAAAGATCAGTTTTCTATTAAACTTTTAGCATCAACTCATGAGCAAGTTGAAAATGCTGTTACTAGTATGGGAAAAGAAGTAATCCTTGGAGCAATTGCGGCAACTCTAATTATCTTAATCTTTTTACGTAACTTCCGAACGACGCTCATTGCTGTTGTCAGTATTCCATTATCTATTTTATTAACACTCTTTTTACTACACCAATCTAACATCACACTTAACACTCTAACACTTGGTGGTTTAGCCGTTGCAGTTGGACGTCTCGTCGATGATAGCATCGTTGTCATTGAGAATATTTTCCGCCGGTTACAAAAGGAATCTTTCTCTAAAGATATTATTCTCGATGCAACGAAAGAGGTCGCCGTCGCAATTACTTCTTCCACCTTAACAACGGTCGCTGTTTTTTTACCTATCGGCCTCGTATCAGGAGTAATCGGAAAATTAATGTTACCTATGGTATTAGCGGTCGTATATTCTATACTATCGTCCTTAATCGTTGCACTAACAGTTGTTCCACTTATGGCTTTTTTACTACTCAAAAAAACAAAACACAAAAAGCCAAGTTCTTCACCACGATATGTGGCTACATTAAAGTGGGCTCTTTCGCATAAATTCATTATTCTACTTACTTCTTTTTTATTATTCGCAGGATCGATTGCTGCCTATGTATTACTACCGAAAGCGAATATAAAATCTGAAGACGACACAATGTTATCTATTAATATGACTTTCCCAGCTGATTACGCTCCTGAAACACAAAAACAAAAAGCCTTTGATTTCGAAAAGAAGCTACTTTCTAATTCAGATGTAACGGATGTTATTTTACGAATGGGATCTAGCGCAGAAGATGCACAATGGGGGCAAACGACCAAAAATAATCTCGCAAGTATATTGGTAGTCTTTAAAAAAGGTTCTGATATTGATCAGTATATTAAAGAGTTAAAGAAAGAACATAAAACTTTTGAACCCGCTGAACTTGATTATATAAAAATGAGTTATTCAAGCTCTGGCGGCGGCAATAATTTGCAATTCAACGTAACAGCCACTAACGAAGCGAATTTAAAAGAGGCTGCTACTATCGTCGAAACAAAACTAAAAGATATGGATGATCTTTCTAAAGTAAAAACGAATTTAGAAGACTCTAAGAAAGAATGGCAAATCCATGTTGATCAAACAAAGGCCGAACAACTAGGATTAACACCAGAATTAGCAGCTCAACAAGTAGCATTCCTTATGAAGAAATCACCTATTGGTGAAGTTTCAATCAATAACGAAAAAACTACTATTATGATAGAACATAAAAAAGAAAGCATTACGAAACAAGAAGACATTTTAAACACAAACATACTATCACCTATTAATGGACCAATTCCTTTAAAAGACATTGCAACTATTTCAGAAAAACAACTTCAAACAGAAGTCTTCCATAAAGATGGAAAAGAAACCATTCAAATTACCGCAGAAGCTTCAAATGAAGATTTAAGTAAGGTAAGCGCAGAAGTGAACAAAGCGATAGCCGACTTAGATTTACCTAGCGGAGCCAAAGTAAATATCGCAGGCGCCACTGAATCTATGCAAGAGAACTTCACAGATTTATTCAAGATTATGGGGATTGCAATCGGGATTGTATATTTAATTATGGTTATTACCTTTGGGCAGGCGCGTGCTCCTTTTGCAATCTTGTTCTCCTTGCCATTAGCTGCTGTCGGCGGTATTTTAGGATTAATCATTTCAGGAACACCAGTTGATGTAAATTCCTTGATCGGCGCATTAATGTTAATCGGGATTGTCGTTACAAACGCTATCGTATTAATAGAAAGAGTACAACAAAACCGGGAACACGGTATGGAAACGAGAGAGGCCTTACTTGAAGCAGGTTCCACTAGATTACGCCCAATTATTATGACAGCTATTACAACAATCGTCGCTATGCTACCACTCCTATTCGGTCAATCACAAGCAGGAAGTATGGTATCGAAAAGTTTGGCAGTCGTTGTCATCGGCGGTTTAGCAGTCTCAACTGTCCTTACATTAGTAGTCGTTCCTGTAATGTATGAACTATTAGATAAAATCGGGAGAAAAAGACGCTCTCGTAGAAAAATAAATACTTCTACAGAAACACCTGATATTTAAACGAAAAAGCGTTATCTTCACGAATGAAGATAACGCTTTTTCTCTACCTACTCATATAATCCATCATTTTTTCTGCATACCGCTCTAGAGGTTCACTAGAATTCACAATAAGATATTCACTATTTAGAGGTCTTTTACTACCATTTAACCACTTTTTAAAAGCTACTTCCGACTCTACCTTTCCAATTTGACTGACCAGACGCTTACGTGTTTGTAGTCTCATATTAATCTCTTCCATATCATTCAGATAACACTCAATATATTTATATTTCACACCATGTTTATTAGACAGCTTAATTCCTTTTTCAACCATCCCTTCATATAAAGTGAAACTTTAATCAGTGGGGTTTGTTCATCCCCACTGATTATTAGTTGAACCAATCGGGCTTTTACGGGCAGTTAATCCCCCACCTAACTTCTTTGCTTTCGCTGAATTTTGAGGTGGGGGTCTTACTGCCCGTTAAATGCGGGATAGACATGGACTATCCAATATCACACTATGTCCTTGTTCTAAATATGAATCAATCAATGCCCATTCAGCATCATACGCAAGTCCACCAATAATCGTTGATTCAATACCTTTCACTTCTAGTGATCTTAACAATGCTGATTTCAAAACGTCATGATCTACAATTATAGCACCTGTTAACTCCCCTATATACTTAGAAACTGTGGATTTTCCCGATCCTGGAAAACCTGACATTTGCAGAAAAAACAAATTAAACCCACTCCCTCATTTTCATCTTTTTATCCCGCTATTTGTGAGCAGTAAAACCCCACTGTTTAAAATTTCACTTTATCTATATAACGAATTACAAATTCAATAATCGCTATACCTTTTCCTTCTATATTAAAATACAAAAAGAACCCCCTACTTATAAGTAGAGAGTTCCCCTTTACAGCTTATGCAGCTTTTACCTTCTTCGTCGTTTTACTTTTTCTTTTCGCTCCTGTAAAACGTTTGTGCAATATAGATGCTACTAATCGTGAAATAACATTGAATAGTAATACCATAATAATTAATACAGCTGCAGATTTTGTCGCAATTAACTTCGCATCTGGGATAATCCCTTCAGAATTTAACTTCCAAATGTGAACCGCTAACGTTTCAGCTGGTCTAAATGGATTTAAAGGATGAGCAGGACTTGAGAAGTCCGCTGCTGAATTTAAAATTGGAGATGTTAAACCCGCTGTATAAATTAATGCCGCCGCTTCACCAAATATACGACCTGCCGCTAAAATAACGCCTGTAATAATTTGCGGTAATGACGACGGAATAATAATACGAGTGATCGTTTGCCACTTTGTTGCACCTAATCCAAGACTCGCCTCTTTCACATTAGAAGGAACCTCTGAAATCGCATTTTCACAAACACGAGTTAAACCTGGCAAGTTTAAAATTGTTAAAGCAAGGGCACCACCCATTACTGTGTATCCCCATCCTGTCATTGTAACGAACACTAACAAACCGAATAAACCAACAACAATAGAAGGTAAAGATGCCATTGTCTCAATACATAAACGAACAAAGTTTAAAAAACGTCCTTGTTTTGCATACTCTGCTAAATATATTCCAGCGCCTAATCCAAGTGGAATAGATATAATAAGCGTTATAACAAGCATATAGAATGAATTGAATAACTGCGGACCAATCCCACCACCAGCTCTTGTATTGCTTGGTTCTCCAAACAGGAAATTAGGATCCCAAAAACCCCATCCCTTTTGTAAAATCTCAAATACTAAGAACACTAGTAAAGCTACAACTAAAGCCGCAACCGCATAAAAGATACCTGTCCAAACTTTATTTACCGTCCTTGCATTCATTATTATCGCTCACCTCTTTGCCCAATTGCTCGAATAACTAAAATAAACAGGAATGAAATAACAAGTAAAATCATTGCTAAAGTCCATAGCGCATTGTTCCAAGCAGTTCCGTTTAATGTATTTGTCATATCCATTGTCAAAATACCAGTTAACGTTGCTGTCGGGCTATATATTCCTTCTGGTAATTTAACCGTATTCCCAATTACCATTTGAACCGCTAACGCTTCACCAAAAGCACGCGCTAAACCTAAAACAACACCTGTTAAAATCCCTTTTTTCGCAGCAGGAACAATTACTCGACTAATCGCTTGCCATTTCGTTGATCCTAAACCATAAGAAGCTTCTAAATAATCAAATGGAACAGAGCGTATTGCATCAGAAGCGATACTAGCAATAGTAGGCAAAATCATTATACTTAATACAACAATACCTGCAATTAAACTAAAGCCCACTCCTCCAAACGAATCACGTAATAGCGGTACTAAGATTGTAACCCCTAATAATCCGTATACAACCGAAGGAATACCAACTAATAATTCTAAAACAGGCTTCAATACTTTATTTCCAAACTTCGGCGAAATTAAATTCATGAATATAGCAAGAGCTATAGCAATTGGCGCACTAATAATAACCGCACCTAACGAAACCACCGTTGAACCTACAATAAAAATTACAGCCCCGAAAGTTCCCCCATCAGCATTTGGACTCCATTTTGTCGATGTTAACATTTCAGTAAACGAGATACCACTTTGCGTAAAAGATTGAATTCCTTTACCGCAAATAAACGCAATAATAGCTAATGTAACTAAAACAATAAAAATACCACAAAACGTAACAAGTGATCTTCCTATATATTCACTTTTCACGTAATTAATTTGTTTTTTCCCCTTCATCACAGGACAGACCCCACTTCATAAATTGAAATGAACAGGACTGGCCTTGCAGCCAGCCCCATAAATTTTATTACTTATTTAATTTAGACATTGGAATATAACCCATATCTTCTACTTGCTTTTCAAAATCTTTACCTTTTACATAGTCAATGTAAGCTTTTGTTGCTTCTTTTGCCTCACCTTTCGTTACCATGTACTCGTAAGACCAGAATGGATATTTACCAGACGCAATGTTTTCAACTTTTGGTTCAGCACCATCAATTTTCACTGTTTGTAGCGCACCTTTTTTCTCGCCAACCATGTAAGACATTGCTAAATAACTCACTGAACCTGGAGTAGAGTTAATCGCTTGTTCTACTGCACCGTTAGAATCTTGTGTAGTACCAGTTCCATCATTAATTTTCGCGTCTTTCATAATTGTTTTTTCAAATGTAGCACGTGTACCAGAAGAAGCTGGACGGTTAATTACGTTAATTTTTTCATCTTTCCCGCCTACCTCTTTCCAGTTTGTTACTTTTCCAGTGAAGATATCTTGTACTTGTTGTACTGTTAAATTATCAACTTTTACATCTTTATTTACGACAAGTGCGAATGCAATACCCGCTACCTTGTTATCTACTAATTCTTTCGCCTTATCAGCATCTTTTATTTTATCTGCAGATGGAACATCTGAGTTACCAATTTGGACCGCACCAGAAGCTACTTGGTTAATTCCAGTTCCACTACCGCCACCTTGCACTTGAATAGAAACGTTTGAATTTTTCTCCATAAATTTCTTTCCAGCTTCCTCTGCAAGAGGTTGAAGTGCTGTAGATCCTGCAGCTGCTATCGTACCTGACAATTCTTGTTTTGCATTATCGCTTCCTTTAGCATCTTTACCTGACGTCTCTTCTGCTTTTCCACATCCCACTAATGAACCCGCTACCACTAAAGCTGCTAAAGAAAATTTAATACCCTTTTTCATAACCATGTCTTGTACCCCCATTTGGATTATCACTTTTCACATTTATCTACTTCTTTCGAACACAAATTCATTGTAGGACAATAATATTATGTGAGTGTTAAGCAATTTTTAATTTTAAGTAAATGACGATAATACCCCTTAAAAACTAGGAATCCCAACATTTATAGTTGAAAAACCCAACAAAATCCACACTAATTAGGCTACAATGTAAATTTATTCTTAATAATGTAAATTCAATGTAAATATTTTTCACTCTTTTTTCCTTTTAGTTAAAGTTACATTTACAATTCCGTTGTATTTTGTTACTTTTACGCGCCTAATTTATGTACATTACACAGAATTTCAGTAATATTTTTTAGTACAACTAAATAAATTGGAACAATTCTAAAAATAAATGAATATTTTTAAAGTACCAATTGACAGCATCATCCAATGTAGTCTACTATATTACTAACAAAAAGTTTACCTAAGGAAACTTTTTAAACTTAAACTAACAATATAGAGATGAGGTAACTTTTATGGCATCGGCTAATATAAAACCACTTTCCGAATTTAAGACTGGAGAGTTTGTACAAATTGAGAAGATACAATTAGAAGGAACTATGAAACGACGCTTATTAGATTTAGGATTCATCCCAGGCGCAACAATTAAAGTATTACAACGCAGCCCACTTGGAGATCCGGTCGCTTATCAAGTAAGCAACACAACTATCGCACTACGCAAGGAAGAAAGTTCCCTTATTTTCGGGGTATTAATAGGAGATGATTTCAGATGAGCAAACATCGCATTGCTTTAGCTGGCAACCCAAATACCGGGAAAAGTACATTATTTAATACTTTAACAGGTTTAAAACAACATACTGGAAACTGGACGGGAAAAACTGTTTTAAAAGCTGAAGGAGAATATGAACATAACGGTAGTAAATATACATTAATAGATTTACCTGGGACTTACTCACTATATTCAAATTCTGCGGATGAAGAAGTAGCAAGGGATTATATTATATTTGAAAAACCAGAAGTAACTGTAGTTGTTGTAGATGCAACAGCAATGGAAAGAAATTTAAATTTAGCACTTCAAGTAATGGAAATGACGAGTAACGTAGTCATTTGTATTAACTTAATTGATGAAGCTGAGAAAAAAGGCATCGTTATCGATGAAAAAAAATTAGCAAAATCACTTGGTGTACCTGTAGTTAAGATTTCCGCTCGTAACCGAGTAGGCATCGGTCATTTACTAAATGTCATTGCTAAAGTAGCAAATAAAAAGCTAATTCCAGCACCAATTAAAGTTACTTATAGTGAAAAAATCGAAAATATGATTCGAGAATTAGAACCACAAATTTATAAAGTATTCGGTGATACGTATCCAGCACGTTGGATTGCATTACGTATATTAGATGGAGATAAAAATTTCTTAACTGCACTTGAAAAACATCATAACGAACCACTTGTAAGGGAGGTCGTAATCAATGGAATCTCACTCAGCCAGTAAAGCTCTTCCATTAGACTACATTATTCAACACGCTCAAACACTTTCAAAAGAAGATATACGAGATGATATTGTCGGAGATATTTATCGAACATCTGCAAGTATCTGTAAAGAATCTGTTCAATATACAAATACGGATAAATTGTATCGTTCTGAAAAACTAGATAAAATTTTCACATCTCCAATATGGGGATTCCCAATTATGCTCGGTATTTTATCTATCATTTTTTATCTTACAATCGCTGGTGCTAACGTACCATCTGATATGATTGCTGAGTTTTTCGGATGGACCGAAGGATATTTAACTTCTTGGTTCCAAGCAGCACACGCACCTGAATGGTTACATGGCATTTTAATACTTGGTTTATTCCGTGGTATCGGCGCTGTTATTAGCGTTATGTTACCACCTATGGCCATCTTTTTCCCTATGTTCGCACTATTAGAAAACTATGGATACTTACCACGCGTTGCGTTTAATATGGACCGCTTATTCAAACGCTCTGGTGCACACGGTAAACAATCTTTAACAATGGCAATGGGCTTTGGTTGTAACGCTGCAGCTATTATGTCAACACGTATTATTGAATCACCACGTGAACGTATGCTTGCAATCTTAACAAATAACTTCGTACCTTGTAACGGTCGCTGGCCTATGTTAATTTTAATGGCCTCATTATTTATGGCTGCTGGTTATACAGGTAGTATGCAAACACTTGTTACTGCCGGCGTTGTAGTTGGAATGGTTGTAATTGGTATCGTTATGACATTAACTGTTTCTTGGGTACTATCCAAAACAGCTTTAAAAGGCGTTCCAACCCACTACACACTTGAGTTACCGCCGTACCGTAAGCCAAAGGTTTGGAATACAATTGTACGCGCAACACTCGATAAATCAGTTTATGTTTTAAAACGAGCTGTTGTTGTAGCTGCCCCTGCGGCTGCATTAACTTGGTTACTAGCTAATATTTTCATCGGTGACACAAGCTTACTTATGTATTTTGTAAATTTTCTAGATCCATTTGCTAAAATGTTAGGACTTGACGGCTTTATTCTAGCTGCGTTTATTCTTGGACTACCAGCGAATGAAATTGTTATCCCGATTTTATTAATGTCTTACTTATCAACCGGAGCTTTAACTGAAATTGATGATTTTAATCAAATTAAAAATTTATTCTTAGAAAATGGTTGGACTTGGTTAACAGCGTTAAACACAATGTTGTTCTCACTTCTTCATTTCCCATGCGGAACAACACTGGTTAACATATATAAAGAAACAAAAAGTGCAAAATGGACATTCTTATCGTTTGCAATCCCTACCGTTATCGCCATTGTTGTGACATTCCTCTCTACACAATTGGTACATTGGTTAGGGCTTGTGTAAAGTAAAGCATACATAGAAGGTATCCCCCTTCACATATGCTTTGCACGAAAGAAACCTGAAATCATTCAGGTTTCTTTTTTTGCACATCAGCATTCCAAGGCTGCGCTCCATACGTTGTGAGTTTCTTATGAATAAAGTATATAGCGCCTGGAAGAATCGCCATTAATATTGTGCAACTAATTCCCAATCCAGTAAACAACTTCCATCACCTTACTTCACTTTCTTTGGTAATGCTGAACCTGAATGTTCAATTGTTGGATCAACGTGAACATTAATTTCAGCATTACTAAAATAATTCTGGCCTTGATCCCAATTCTTACTAACTTTCTTCCACTCTTTATAATTATGCCTCTTATATACCTCTCCTAATTCCAATACATCTACCTTATATTTTTTTGAACAAGCTGTATAGACTTTTCAATACGCTTCTTCATCTCCTTTGAAATCTCTTTCTTTAAAAATTTTTCATTCATCACTTGTTTTGGTTCATTAAAATGTAACTCAGCTAATATGCCTTCTGTGGACAAATGAATATCAAACTTCGGTTTTGTAGCATTTTCAGTAGACACTCGGATCTTTCGGCGCAACTTATGAATTTCATATGTAATGAGCTGATTCTTTTTACGAACAGTAAAGAAACCTCCAATTTTTTTACCTATTACATAGTTCATTCCTAATGTTTGTTCTCCATTCAAAGTTCCAACGCACTTATTATCCTTTCCACGGATCAATGCCGCTCCTTCCATTTGTACGCCTTGTTTAGTTAACCCTAAGAGAGGTAATGCAAAACTTCGATCTGCAATCATTTTCCCTTGTACTTCACCAATTCTCGCCGCCTCAATCATTTGAGCGTTTTTCGGAGGATGTTCAGCTAACATATCAATGTACTGCGCCGGTAAGTTTTCAGGTTTTGCACTCTGTTTTAAAATAGATTCTGCATTTTTCTTGGAAACGAACAAACGAATATTTCTTCTCATTTCATGGTCACGAAAATATACATCTAACGTATTTTGCAAAACATACGGATTTGCTAGTAATTCATCCGAAAAAATAATGACTTGTATATGCGGAAAAAATAATGTTCGACTAATTTTTTTAGCAATTATTCTTATTTGCTCAAAGACGCTATCTGCTTTCGCACTTACGTTAATATAATTTTCACTATCTCCATCGCCCTGTCCACCTTGTTGTGCTAACTTACTGGGAAGTACCATCTGATACGTCCCTTTCATAATCGGATTTGATTTCTTTTTCTTCACAATATCGTAAGCTGCGCCTACTACAAAGCCTCTTTCTTCTATTTCTTCTAGTTCAGAGCACCCACTTATAGATCCAACTAAAACCATAACCATTATCATTTTAAGAAGGTGTTTCATTTCTACCATTCCTTCTTTTCATTTTATATACAATAAAAACTAGCAAAGGAGCTAATACGACAAATCCCATATCTATCCACGCTAAATACGTTCCGTAACTTGATAACGTATTTAAATTACCCGGGAGCATATTCAGCATAAAAATCAGAGGCGCGCTCCCGAAAATAAAAATATGTTTCTTCACTTTCGGAAACATGGCACAAAATAATAAAGAGGCGACGTCATAATACATTGCTGTCGTGTTATAAATAGTAATAATCCAAGTCGTAAAAAAAATCGCGTCGAACCTTTCTAAAAATCCTCCACCAATTTCAATTTCTTTCCCTAATTCAATTGTCGGATATGTCAATCCACGTGTTGTCATATACGTAAAAACACTAATACAAGTTACATAAATTAAAATGTATGACAACACGTTTACCATCACAGCTTTTGCAACTGCCATCGGTGCTTTTTTCGCCGTCTTATCATTCAACAACACAGCATAAAACAGAGCTACCTCAAATCCAATAAATGTGAATATAGAATTTTTAACCCCAACAGCGTATTGACTTACTTCCGTTTGGAAAGCTGGAAACAAATTGTTTATTTCCATTAAATTTATATTTAATAAAGAAAGAAGCACTATTGCAATTAAAACAATAGGTAAGAACATAACATTTAATCGTAATAAAGCTGCTCTCGACCCTGCTATTCCATAGATAACAACTAATAAGAAGAAGAAAGATAGGAGCTGTACCGGCGTATCACTAAATAAATACGTTTGCGAAATAATTGCAATCATCCGCGATTCATATGCTGTCAAAGCCGCAAACGTCAATACTAAAATGCTACTAATTGTATATGCAACAGGCTTCGTCAAATGTATGCTTGTATATTGAACAAAGTTTTGTTTTGGAAATAAAATAGCCACCCTCGTTACAAACCAACCTAAAACTGCACATATCAATCCACCCAAAAGCAAAATAATCCAACCATCTGAAAATAATGTTTGGTTTGCAATATCCCTTGGCATAGATAATGCGCCTATACCAATAATGGTCGATGATACCGCAAACCCAATTTCCCGAGATCCAATTTCTTCATCGCCATACTCAAATGGTTTCAATTATTCTCGCTCCTTTGGACGTACTGTAGAATCTTTCGTTTGTAAATATTCCGGTCTCTCTTTCAACATTGATTTTGGCATGCGAATAAACTCTTCTTTCCAATCTTTATAAAATGCGGGTGCAATTGGAGTTGTATACGGTACACCAACACTTGTTAAATTTGTAATATGAACAGCAAGCGCAATAAGAGCTAGAATGATTCCATACAAACCAAAAGCAGTTGCTGCTAAAACGAAGACGAAAAGTAAAATCCGAAACGTAATTGTGATGCTATACACCGGAAGTGAAAATGTAGCAATAGCTGTAACCGCAATAATGATAACTAAAAATGGATTTACAATTCCTGCATTCACCGCTGCCTCTCCAATTACAAGACCACCTACAATCCCAATTGTTTGTCCCATCGGTTTCGGCAACCTAATTCCTGCTTCTCGTATTAACTCCATCGTTAATGCCATCATTAACGTTTCAATATAGGCAGGAAACGGAACACCTTCTCTTGCTCCAGCAATCGAATAAGCCAATTTAGAAGGAATAAGTCCTTGGTGATATGAGACGAGCGCTACATACATCGCCGGCATTAAAATTGCAACTATACCAGAACCCATCCGCAAAATTCTTAATAACGTTCCGATCACCCAGCGTTCATAATGATCTTCCACAGATTGAAAAATATCGACAAATACTAGCGGAGCTATAAGCGCAAACGGGGATCCATCCACCAAAATAGCTGCCTTTCCTTTCGCTAATGAGGCCACAATATTATCAGGCCTTTCCGTATTCAAAAACTGCGGAAACGGCGACAAATTATTATCTTGAATTAATTGCTCAATTGTACCCGTCTCAAAAACAACATCTGTCACTATGGATTGAAGACGCCGATCTAGCTCTTTTACAATGTAAGGATTAATAATGTCTTCTATATATACTAAAGTCACTTCTTTTTGGGATCTCTTTCCCATAATATAAGATTGAAATCTCAGCTTTGGGTCACGTAAACTACGGCGAATTAACATTTTATTCACGTTAATATCTTCATTTAATCCTATCCTCGGTCCACGTATTAAATCTTCTGTTACTGGCGGTTCTAAACTTCTTTTTTCCCAAGCTCTACTATTAATCACGATAGCAGTTTGAATATTATCAATTAATATAACTGTATCTCCCGCTAAAATCGCATTTATAATATCCGGAAATGTTGTCTTCTTACCAACTTCTGCAATAGAAATAAAGCGATCTAATAATGTTTGAACAACAGCTTCGTCTTTTTGTATCTCTTCATATTGAAGCGTACGAACTACATATTTATAAACGTTATCCTTATCTGTTAACCCACATAAAAAGACAACAGCACAACGTGTAAAACTACCAGCAAGGGCAACTTCCCTAATTGTCAAATCATTAGGCGAACCTAACTCATCTCTAATTTCTTTCATAACTTCAAATAAGTTACCTTTTAGCTCTAACAAATCCCCCACCTAACTTCCTTTTCAACAAGTTTTTAGTTAGATTCCGCTAATAGAAGAAAATATATACAAAAAAAGAGCTATCTCTTTTCAAAGATAGCTCTAGCATACGAATTACTTTTCTACTATTATATTGTCTTTCTTTATAGATACATTTTTGGTGAATCCGCTAACGATAAACATCACAATCATATTCATTAACAGCGCGACTATACCTACATTTAAATCTTTTATATATTGAGGGAAACCCGGAAACATCGTAGCTATAGTTGAACCAGATAAAGTAATATACGCAACCACTAATAACCCAATCCCCATCCCGGCAATTGCTCCTTGCTTCGTAATAGTCTGACGTGGAAACAAACTACATACAAGTGCCGGGAAAAGTTGTGTCACTATACTATATCCCATTAAAAGAAGTGCTCCTATCGTTTCTCCACCTTTAAAAGTAAACAAAACAGCTACAAGCGTTACTACAGGAACAAATAATTTCGCTACTTTTGCCACTTGTCGATCCGAGGCAGATGGGACCATTGTTCGGTAAATATTTTTCGCTAATAATGTAGAAGCGGCCATGACAAGCATAGAACCTGGAACTAATGCCGTTAAAACTCCAGCACTACCAATAATCCCAATAAACCAAGGATCAAAAGTTTGAAGAGCCAGACGGAATAACGAAAGGTCTACATCCCCTCCCTTTAATCCAGGAACTTGCAAAATAGCTGCGAACCCTGCAAAGAACACGAAAAGTAAAACTAAAGAGTACAGTGGCATAATGGCCGCATTTTTACGAAATACTTTTTCATTTTTTGCAGAGAAAGCAGAGGCAAATGTATGGGGCCACATATAGAAACCGAGAGCTGTTAATATAATAGTAGAAACAAACCAAGAAATGCTCATTCCTTCATCAGGTAAAGATAAAAATCCTGGTTTTGCTGCTTCTACAGCTTCAAACATCGGCTGAAATCCTCCGTAATAATGGTACGGTAAATATATACCTAAAAACATAACGATAAACAGGATCATAATATCCTTCAAAGCGGCCGTCCAAGCAGAGCCGTGTATACCTGAAACCATTACATATATCGTTATAACAATTGCGCCAATCCACACTGCGATAACTGGTGATACCCTTCCGTAAGACGCTTCCGAAACGATAATTCCTAATCCTTTTAACTGTAAAACAAGGTATGGGATAATCGAAATAACCCCAATGATAGAAACGATAAGGCCAAGTGCCTGACTCTTATATTTCTTCACAAAAAAATCTGGCTGTGAAACTAAATTATGCTCTTTTGCATACTTCCAAACTGGTGGTAATAAAAAATAAGATAAAATATAAGCTAACGCACCATAACCTAAAATATAAAAAGTAGGTGCTCCTTTACTATACGCCCATCCACTTCCACCTAAAAATGTGAATGTCGTATAAATTTCACCTGCCATAAGAAGAAAAACAAAAATAGTACCAAAGCCTCTTCCTCCAACTGACCATTGCTCTAAATTCATATCTTTTCCATGTTGCGCCCGAATTCCCAAAAATAGTGCGAGAAACAAAAATAAAATAATGATAAGTAATGCGGTCATTTTACATCCCCCTTATTAGCAGGATCAAATACGTATACAATCCCCATACAAAGAGATGTAATAAGCACTGATAATAATATCCAAAATAATAAAAATGGCATCCCTAATATGTAAGGAGTAACTGAATTAGCAAATACGGGGCCAACAACTAAACAAAAAACTGGAATAAGCGCGAATACGTGTATTTTCTTCATTTCATTCTCCTTTACTTATGAAATTCATAATCGATGATACAAAGACTTGCACGCCAATTGGTAATGCATCTTCATCAATCGTAAAACGAGGGTGATGGTGAGGATATATAATTCCTTTCTCTTTATTTCCTGCTCCGATAAAAAAGAATGTCCCTGGTACTTTTTGTAAAAACGCTGAAAAATCTTCTCCAGCCATTGTCGGCTGTAAACGAGTAACTCGTTCTCTTCCATAAAGCTGTAATGCTGTTTGCTCAATAATCTCTGTAACTTTATAATCATTTACGACGGGACGATATCCATATTCATAAGAAAACGTATATTTCGCTCCGTAAGCTTCCGTCACATGCTTTACAATCTGTTCAATTCTTTTCTCTGTTTCTTCTCGCAACTCATGTCTTAAACTCCGCACTGTCCCTTCAATCTCCGCTTGTTCTGGAATCACATTATGAGTTGTCCCAGCGTGAAATTGCGTAACAGATACTACGAGAGAATCTAACGGATTCGTGAGGCGAGAGACAATTTGCTGAAGTTGCGAAACCACTTGTGTGCCGATGGCAATACTATCAACTGTTTCATGAGGGATTCCAGCATGTCCACCTTTTCCTTCTATTATAATTTTAAAAACATCTGGAGCAGCCATTGCGGGACCATAAATTACACCTACTTTCCCAACCTCTAATGACGCCCAAAGGTGGGCACCAATAATATAATCCACACCTTCCATTACACCTGCTGCGACCATTTCCTCTGCACCGCCTGGAAAGTTTTCTTCAGCATGTTGGAATAGAAAACGAATCTCCCCTTTAATCTTCTCTCTTGCTTCTACTAACTTATGTACGACTCCAAGTAATATCGCTATATGTCCATCATGGCCACATGCATGCATTACACCTGGATATGCAGAAATAAAATCAAACTCATTTTCTTCATGAATAGGGAGAGCATCCATGTCAGCACGAACCGCAATGGTTTTACCTGGCTGCTTACCAATTAATCTTGCCATTACACTATATTTCGTAGGTCTTGACACTTCTAAATGTGGAATTTTCCGAAGTATGTCGAACACAAACTGTGATGTTTTTTCTTCTTGAAAAGATAGCTCTGGATACTTATGAAAATGCCTTCTCCACTCAACCAACTGATCCTTTGACAAAACAAGTTCTTTTGCAACATCCATTTCTCTTCTCCCCTTCTTCACCAAGTTAAATGTTATTATAACGTGAATTGTTAACTTTTAAAAGAATATTCTGAATTTTCTATTATAATTATTTAAAAATAAAAAGCCATCGAAATGATGACTTTTTCATTATTATAAAATAGTAATCGCTTGTTTCCCCATTTGCTCCCACGCTTTCTCAAACTCTGCTCGTGGAACAGCGAAACGCGGATTATTTTTTAGAGGATCATTTACATATACAAAGTTTTGATCGTATCCAACTACTACTACACTATGCTCAAAATATGTAATTTTCACTTCACCAGAACTTGTATTCCATGTTTCAAACCTACTTTCAGCTAGCGGCTTAAACGTCGTATTAATAATAACCCATACTGGAGAACCAGAACTAATTACCTTATATAAATCATTCACGTCTCTATCTGTTAGATTAATTACTTTTTCAGAAACATATTTTTCCGCTAAATTAAAGATTGGTTTATTGTATACACCATATCCTGGTTCAGCTTTCGTATAAATATTTCCAACAAATCCCTCATACGGATTTCCACGCAAACCATTTTGTTCAAATGGAACTCGATGAATTTCACTAGCAAGTTGCATCTTATCTACTTGCACACCTTTATATTGTAGCAACATAGCTAAGCTTGTCACTTCACATCCACGAGGTAATTCTGGTAACTGCTTTATAAACGGAACATTTTCAATCATAGCCGCTTCTTTCATTTCAGATAGAAAATCTAAGCGTAGCACTTGTGCCTTTTGTATAATCTTATCTTTCCCTATAAAAAACGCTGCAGCAAATATAATTCCAAAAACAAAAAGATATTTTAACTTTTTCATTTTAAACAAAACTCCATTAATTATTATTTTACAGACATACCTCTTACCATTGTACCTTTCTTCTTGCTAGTTTGCTAGAAAGATTCTGTGAATTATTGTTCATAACTACGTCGTTATAAAATTCTAATTATTTTTAATAAAAAGAAAAAACAATATACTTTTTAGCAACATTTTGCTAAAATCAAAATTATTAACATGGTGAAGATGTCACCTTGTTAACAAAACCATTCTTAGAGTATTTAGTCATAGTTCGTTTTTTTACATACTCCATTCATTTCATAGCAAATAAACTGAGTATGTGTCACATCCCCCACTAATGATTAAAAACTCAGAATGAAAACCAGTTAATACATATAAGAAAATAACGGGGTGAGGGGCATATGAATCAACAAGTAGAACAAACAGATTTAAAACGTACAATGAAAAGTAGACACCTATTTATGATTGCACTTGGTGGTGTTATCGGAACTGGCCTATTTATGGGATCTGGTCAAATCGTCCATAACGCCGGCCCTGGTGGTGCTATTCTTGCATTTTTAGTCGGTGGATTTGTTATGTATTTAACGATGTTATGTCTTGGTGAATTATCCGTAGCTATGCCAGAAGCAGGTTCATTCCAAAGCTATGCAAGCAAATTTATTTCACCTGGTTTTGGTTTTGTTGTCGGTTGGATGTATTGGTTAAATTGGGCTGTTACAGTTGGAGTAGAGTTAACAACTGTAAGTATTTTAATGAAACGATGGTTTCCAGACGTTTCTTCGTGGATTTGGTGTGTTACATTTGCGGCAGCACTCTTTCTCGTAAACGCTTTATCAGCAAAAGCATATGCAGAAGCAGAATTTTGGTTCGCAAGTGTAAAAGTCGCAACTATTGTTGTTTTCATCGTACTCGGTGGTGCAGTTATGTTCGGTTTACTAGACTTTAACGGAAAACCAGCTCCAATGCTTCACAATTTCACTGAGAATGGCGGCCTATTTCCAAATGGTGCATTAGCTGTTCTTCTTACGATGATCACAGTAAATTACTCCTTCCAAGGAACAGAATTAATCGGAATTGCTTCAGGAGAAAGTGAAAATCCTGAAAAAACAATTCCTAAAGCAATCAAAAATACCATTTGGCGCACACTATTCTTCTTCGTCCTAGCAATATCAGTTGTTGTAGGTTTACTCCCGTGGCAAGAGGCTAATCTAGTCGAAAGTCCATTTGTACTTGTATTTGATGTAGCTGGTGTTCCATATGCAGCAGACATTATGAACTTTGTTATTATTACAGCTGTATTATCCGTAGCCAATTCTGGTCTATACGCAAATTCGCGTATGCTTTGGGCGATGGCAAAACAAGGAATGGCAAGTCCAGCATTTACGAAATTAACTAAAAAAGGTGTACCACTAAACGCATTGATTTTCAGTCTAATCTTTGCAAGTCTATCCCTATTAACAAGTGTATTTGCAGCAGATACTGTCTTTTTAGTTTTAACATCTATCGCAGCAATGGCTGCTGTTGTCGTTTGGATGTCAATTGCGGCTTCACAGTTTTTCTTCCGTAGAAACTTCGTGAAAAACGGTGGTGACATAAATGATTTAAAATATCGCACACCACTTTATCCGCTCGTTCCAATCGTAGCGTTCTCACTCAATTTTATTACATTTGTTAGTTTAGCTTTCATTCCAGATCAGAGAATCGCTCTTTATTGCGGCATTCCATTTATGGTCATTTGTTACATTTTATATCAAGTGAAATATAAAAAAATTGTCACATTTGAACAACAACAGACTATTTCACAAGAAATAAACTAAATATACGAAATATTCAGCTATCTTTCTTATGATAAGATAGCTTTTTTCTATTTCTTGGGTATCCTGGTATAACTTTATTTATCTTAAAATTTTCACAATCGCATTTTTCTCTGGAAAATAGTTTACAATGTAATCAAGTTACAAATGATATTCACCTTAAAAAGTGTGCATTTGTGTCTATTTTTTAACAATATCTCAAAAACTATTGCCTTCTATAAATTAATAGGTTTATATTGTTTTATTGGCATAGTTTCAATCCAAGGAGAAAGGAGATTTTCAATCGTGCAACTAAAGAAAGCGTTTTGGAAGTTGGCTTCGCTTCTTCCGTTATCATTACTTCTGTTCCTCGGTGGCTGTGATAAAAAACTCGCAGTATTAAATCCGCAAGGACCTGTTGCAAAAGCACAGTATGATTTAATTGTTTGGTCATTCTTGCTTATGTCATTAATTATCGCAATTGTATTCATCTTGTTTACAGTCATCTTGATTCGTTATCGTGAAAAACCAGAGAATATGGACTATGAGCCACCTGAACAACACGGTAACACATTATTAGAAATCATTTGGACGCTTGTTCCTGTTATTATCGTTATCGCATTATCGATTCCAACAGTAAAAGCAACTTATGCTTCGGAAGAGGTTCCGAAAGAGTCCAAACATATTAAACCAGTGGAGATTTATGTTACATCTGCAAACTGGAAATGGTTATTCAGTTACCCAGAGGAAAAAATTGAAACCGTTAACTATTTAAACATCCCAGCTGGTGTACCAATTCAATTCAAACTGACTTCTGTCGGCCCAATGAATGCTTTCTGGGTACCAGAACTTGGTGGTATGAAGTACACAATGGATGGCATGATTATGGACCTTTATTTACAAGCTGACAAACCAGGTTCTTACCTAGGTCGTAGCGCGAACTTCTCTGGTGAAGGATTTACTCACATGGAGTTCGAAGTTGAAGCAAAAACTAAAGAGAAATATGACAAGTGGGTTAAAGAAGTACAACAAACTGCTCCTAAACTAACAGAAGATAAGTACAACGAAATTGTTAAACCTGGTGTAGTTGGTCGTATGACATTCTCTAGCCATCACTTAAGTTATGTAGATCCAAAATCACTTGAATATTGTGATTACAACTACTACAAAAACAAAAAATAATAGCTATAATTCCAACAGATTGGAGTGAACACAGTGAAGCTTGATGAATTCTTTGTCACAGGTGACCCGATTATTTACGGTGCAGACGCTTCTATCGTTCTTGTGACATTAGCAATCATTTTCGTACTAACTAAGTATAAAAAATGGAAATGGCTTTGGGACGAATGGTTAACAACTGTTGACCATAAAAAGATTGGGGCCATGTATATTATCTCTGCGGTTATTATGTTATTCCGTGGTGGTATGGACGGTTTAATGATCCGTGCACAGTTAACATTCCCTGAAACAACTTATTTAAACGCTGAACACTATAACGGAATCTTCACAACACATGGTACAGTTATGATTCTTTTCATGGCGATGCCATTCGTTATGGGATTAATGAACCTTGTAGTACCATTACAAATTGGTGCTCGTGACGTTGCATATCCGTTCTTAAATGCTTTAAGTTTCTGGTTATTCTTTGTCGGAGCAATGTTATTCAACATCGCTTTCGTAATCGGTGGTTCTCCAGACGCTGGGTGGACTTCTTACTTCCCAATGGCAGGTACAGAGTTTACTTCTGGTGTAGGAAATAACTACTACGCAATTGCATTACAGATTTCAGGTCTCGGTACGTTAATGACAGGTATTAACTTCCTTGTTACTATCTTAAAAATGCGTACACCTGGTATGACTTTAATGAGAATGCCAATGTTTACTTGGTCAATCTTAATTACAACGATTATCATTATTTTCGCGTTCCCAGTATTAACAGTTGCTCTTGCATTAATGACATTTGACCGTCTATTCGATGCTCACTTCTTTACGATGGCGAGCGGCGGTATGCCAATGTTATGGGCTAACCTATTCTGGGTATGGGGTCACCCTGAAGTATATATCGTTATTTTACCGGCATTCGGTATTTTCTCTGAAATCATTAGTACATTCTCACGTAAACGTCTATTCGGTTACAGTGCGATGGTATACTCAATGGTTGCAATTTCTTTACTAAGTTTCGTCGTATGGCTTCACCACTTCTTCACGATGGGTGCAGGTCCAGCGGTTAACTCATTCTTCTCGATTTCGACAATGGCGATTTCGATTCCAACCGGGGTTAAGATCTTTAACTGGTTGTTTACACTGTATAAAGGACGTATTCGTTTTACAGTTCCAATGCTTTGGTCATTGGCATTTATTCCAAACTTCGTAGTCGGTGGGGTTACAGGGGTTATGCTTGGTATGGCAGCAGCTGATTATCAGTATCATAACAGCTACTTCCTAATCGCTCACTTCCACTACGTATTAATCGCAGGTACAGTATTCGCTATGCTTGCTGGATTCACATTCTGGTATCCAAAAATGACTGGTCATATGTTAAATGAACGCCTAGGTAAATGGACATTCTGGATCTTTATGAGCGGATTCAACATCTGTTTCTTCCCAATGTACTTCTTAGGTTTAGACGGTATGACTCGTCGTATGTACACTTACTCTGAAAGTCTTGGATGGGGATGGCTAAACCAAATCGCATCTGTTGGTGCGGTAATGATGGGTATCGGCTTCCTACTTCTTTGCTACAACGTAATTTGGAGTGCTCGTCACGGTGAACGTGACACAACTGGAGATCCATGGGACGGCCGTACACTTGAATGGGCAACTCAATCTCCTGTACAACATTACAACTTCGCGAAACTTCCTGAAATCAAAGAAGCTGATGCTTTCTGGTACATGAAAAAACGCGGAGAAACAGTTACACCAGCAGCAGAAGACATCAAACCAATTCACATGCCAAGTAACTCTGGTGTGCCTATTATTGCGTCTGGATTCTTCGGTCTTGCAGGTTTCGCATTAGTATTTAGCTGGTTCTGGCTTGCAGCAATCGGCGGCATTGGTATTTTAGCTTGCTTAATCTATCGTTCATTCGATTACGATGAAGGTTACTATATTAGTGTTGATGAAATTAAAAAATCAGAACATGTAGCATGAGAGGTGAAATGATATGGCGGCTTTAGATAAAAGCTTACCTTTGGAATATCAATCCGAACAAAGCAGATTGAATATCCTAGGATTCTGGATTTTTCTTGGGGCTGAAATTATGCTGTTCGCAACACTTTTCGCCTCTTATCTAGTACTTGCTGGTCGTACGGCAGATGGCCCAACACCAGCACAACTGTTTGAACTTAAAACGCTTTTAATTCAAACATTATTACTTTTAACAAGTAGTTTCACATGTGGTATCGTGATTCACGAAATGCGTAAGCACAACCAAAAAGCAATGCTTGGATGGTTCGTCCTTACATTACTTTTAGGTGCAGGCTTCCTATTCTTCGAGATTGAAGAGTTCATTATGTATATTGGTGAAGGCGCAACAATTCAAACAAGTGCTTTCCTATCTGGATTCTTCGTTCTTCTTGGAACACACGGAGCCCACGTAACAGGCGGTATCATTTGGGCAATTTGTGTTATTATCCAAATTTTAAAACGAGGTTTAACACCAGTTACAGCTCGTAAAGTATTCATTATCAGCTTATACTGGCATTTCCTTGATTTAGTTTGGGTCTTTATTTACACACTAGTTTACTTGAACGGGATGGTGGCGTAAATGGGTCAAAATAACAATCAAGCAAACGGGCATGCGCATAGCGGATTCCCTTGGTCACACGTTTTCGGATTTATTTTATCGCTTGCACTAACGTTTCTAGCGTTATACGTGGCACTTTATACAAACCTGCCACTATCAACGATCTTAACTACCATTATCATAATGGCTGTTGCGCAAGCGTTGTTACAATTAATTATGTTCATGCATTTAAAAGAAGGAGAAGGAAGAGTTCAAGTTCTTACTATGATTTACAGTTTCTTCGTTGCAACTGCAACAGTTGGTTTAACTGTATGGATCTTCTTCTCAATGTAATGTACATGAAAAAGACTGCTGAGATTCCTCAGCAGTCTTTTTTTTATCCCCCCCCTATTACATCCACATTACGGAATTAACAACAGAATCATGAAAAATATACTTATTATGACAAATATTAAGAAAACTCTTTCTTTATGAAATCGAATCCATATGCGTTGCTTTTCTACCTATTATATGGCTAAATAAGTACTATATTTATTTGAAGGGAGAGAACGCAATGGAACATCACACTTCTGTTCTATCACTTATGGTTGTCGTTGCAATCGCGTTTTTCGTTCCCCTTTTGTTACAACGCTTTAAATTAAAAGCACTTCCTGTCGTCGTTGCAGAAATCATCGCAGGAATCTTTGTAGGTAAAAGTGGGTTTAATATTATTGAGCCAGATATGTGGCTTCAAGTCTTATCGACACTAGGATTTATCTTTCTTATGTTTTTAAGCGGTTTAGAAATTGATTTTTCTATCTTTAAACAAAAAGGGAAAAAGAATACGACAAACGAACCAAACACATTCCAAGCAGCAAGTGTTATCTTCTTATTTATTTTCATCTTATCTTATGCCCTATCATTACTATTCGTATGGTTAGGATTTGTAGATAATGCAATGTTTATGACTTTAATTATTTCAACAATCTCTTTAGGTGTTGTCGTACCAACATTAAAAGAGAATAACTTAGGAAAAACCGCAATCGGACAAATCATTTTATTAGTCGCTGTTATTGCCGATTTAGTCACAATGATTTTACTCGCTGTATTCGTCGGATTAAATTCCGAAAGCGGCCAAAGCATGTGGCTCCTTCTTCTTCTATTCGGCGCTGGTATTGTTATTTACTTCGTTGCAAAACGTTTTAAAAACATTCCATACTTAGATAGCTTAAAAGCTGGTAGTGTACAAATTGATACAAGAGCTGTTTTTGCACTCATCTTAATATTAGTTGGGTTATCTGAATCCGTTGGAGCCGAAAATATTTTAGGTGCCTTCTTAGCAGGTGTACTCGTATCATTATTATCACCAAATGAAGATATGATTGAAAAACTGGATTCTATCGGATACGGTTTCTTCATTCCTATTTTCTTCGTAATGGTTGGTGTAAATTTAGAGGTCTGGTCTATTTTCAAAGAACCTTCTAGCATGCTCATGATCCCAATTTTAATTGTAGGACTCTTTATTTCAAAACTGATACCATCACTCGTCTTACGAAAATGGTATCCACGTAATATCGTACTAGGAAGTGCCATCTTATTAACATCGACACTTTCTTTAGTTATTGCAGCTGCACAAATTGGTGAAAAACTAGGAATCATTAGTCCAAGTTTATCTGCCTCCCTTATTTTAAGCGCAGTTATTACTTGTATTTTCGCACCTATATTATTTAAAAAGATGTTCCCAAAAGTGGAAACACCAAAACCAAAAGTTTCAATTATTGGTGCGAGCAGAATTACCCTTCCGTTATCACTTGATTTAAAACGAGAAGATTATGACGTAACACTATATATGATGCGTCAAAATAAAATAAATGATGAGGAAGCGAAATCGCACGACTTCCCTATTGTGAAATTAGATGACATCACAATTGCATCATTAACTGAACAAACAGCATTTCATGCAGACCGCGTTGTTGTTGCAACAAGTGATGATGAACAAAACTTACTATTAGCAGAACATGCAAAAGAACTAGGTGTTGAACATGTTATTGCAAGTGTAGAAGATCCGCTTCTACAAGAAAAAGCAACACAAGAACATATCGCCGTATTCTCAACCATTAACTCTACACGTATTCTATTACGTGCATTAATTGATAAACCGAGTCTCGTTCGCTTAATTACAACAGCAAACGAAACAGTCCGTGAAGTTGAACTACGAAGCAATAAATATAACGGCGTTGCACTTCGTCGCCTTCCGTTTCTAGGTGATGTACTAGTCATTCAAATTTATCGTGGGAATAAAGCATTAATCCCGCATGGTGATACAAGACTACAACACGGTGACACATTACTTGTAACAGGCTCAAAGGAACATATCGATACACTAAAAAGCATATTAGAATAGAAAAATGCCCCTTACATAATTAAGGGGCATTTTTTTCCATTCCATATGGTAAAATGTTACTATCACATATTATGAGGATGGATTACATTATGTCTATTATAACTTTAGCTCTCTTATTATTAGCAGAAATACTCGTTGCCATTATTCTCATCGGTGTTAGTATTGAAATTTGTAGTTACGGATGGAAAAAATCAAATAGAATAAAATACTCTTGCCTCTTACTTTCACTCCTTCTCGGAACCGCTAGTATACTCGGACTTTTCGCCGCACCTGCCTATTTCTTTATACAATTAACAGAAAAAGCTTTATAAGAAAGGATGTTAATATGATTACCGTGAAAAATATTGATGGATCTGAAACTTACGTATTACGTCAAAAAATTTTGCGCCCGAGTCAAACATTAGCAGATTGTAAATACCCTTCTGACTATGAAACAGATACCTTTCACTTAGGCGCATTTATAAACGATCAACTTATTAGTATCGCTTCTTTCTCAAAGGAAATGCATCCCGACTTACAAGCAGGTATGCATTATCGTCTACGAGGAATGGCCACATTGCCTGAGTTTCGAAACAACCACGCTGGAAGCTCCTTAATTCAGAAAGCAGAACAAATCTTACAAGAGCGTCAAGCAGATATGCTATGGTGTAATGGCCGAATTACTGTAGCTGACTATTACAAGCGCTTAGGCTTCCAAGAACATGGTGAAATCTTTGAAATTGAACCAATTGGCCTTCATAAAGTACTGTATAAAAGAATATAAGAAAAGCTTTCCGCAATACGGGAAAGCTTTTCTTATATTTCAATCTTCACTTTTTATCTTTTTCATATATATGTATATAAACAGACTAGGAATTAAAAAACAAGCAAACATAATAAGTCCTGTCATACTAATTTCCTTTATCGAAATATCTGGTGTGACAACGATACAAATAGCTAAAATCCCAATAACAATACCTACAGGAATTAATAATAGTTTCATGAAATAGTTACGTGATACTCCCCCTGTATGCTCATATACTTCCACTGAATTTTTCAGGTTTAAAAAGTTAATAACTATTATCCCACCCATAAACACCATTAATAAATCCGAAACACTTTCATATCCTGCATCTTGCAAAACGTAGCGATAAAAAACAATACCTAGTATGACGATATTTTGTAAGATGAAAACGAGTCTAATATGTTTTAGCCCCTCAATCATTAAGCTTTCATCTTTCACGATTCTCATCCCTTCACTCCTTTTCCTCCCAAAATAAATCATTCAAAGTTTTATCTACTGCATAACAAATTTTCAAACATAAATCTAAAGATGGGTTGTATTTCCCCTTCTCAATTAAACTAATCGTTTGCCTTGTAACGCCTACTTTTTCTGCTAATTGTTGCTGTGTTAAATCTAACTGAACACGCGCGACTTTTATTTTACTTACAGCCATTCATGTTCCCCCTCCATCCATATTGTAACATATATATTCCATTAAGTAATTTATATTTTGCGTGACTGATTATAGTTTCACTTTATTATACACAAAAAAGGAGCCCCTCATAAGAAGCCCCCTCTCCTATATTATAAGAATAAATGACATCCAAATAAAATTGTAAATAAGTAGAGTAACGGATGTACCTCCATCCCTTTCCCTTTCACAATTTTTAAGACTGGATACACTAAAAATCCAATTGCAATTCCATTCGCAATACTAGACGTTAACGGAATACCAACGAAAATTAAAAATGCTGGTAATGCATCTTCAAATTCATTCCAATTAATATCACGAATACTTTGTGCCATTAAACTACCTACAATAATTAATGAAGGAGCTGTAATAGCGGCTACACTTGATAAAGAAGCAATAACAGGGCTAAAGAATGCCGTTATAATCGTTAGGCCGACTACTACAATACCTGTTAATCCCGTTTTACCACCTGCAGCAATACCAGCTGAAGATTCAATCGTCGCTGCTGTTGGGCTTGTTCCAAAGATAGAGCCTGTAGTCCCACCAATTGCATCTGCAATAAATGCCTTACCAAAACGTTTCTCAGTATTATCCGTAATTAAACCCGCTTGTTTAATTAATCCAAGTAATGCACCTGTCGTATCAAATAAAAGTACAAGTAGAAATGAAAACACAACACCATATAAGCCGTACTCAATTACATCTGAAAAGGCATTGATTGGGTTTGAAACGATAATACCCTCTGGTAAATGAGGCATCGCAACAATTTTATCCGTGAACTTCAGTTGCCCTGTAAAGAAGGCGATAACTCCTGTCACAATCATACTAATAAATAATGCACCGCTCACATGCAATGCCATTAATACCGCCGCTAATATTAAACCAATTAGAGTTAAAATAACGGCTGGAGAATGAAAATCACCAATCGTAACTAAGTTAGATGGATGATCAACAATAATTCCAGATAGACGTAATCCAATAAAAGCAATAAATAACCCAATTCCACCTGCAATTGCATGTTTTAAACTGTCAGGAATTGCGACGATTAGCTTTTGCCTAAATGAAGTGAAAGATAATAAAAGAAAAATAATCCCTGTTACAAATACCGCTGAAAAGGCAATTACATATGTAATCCCTTCTGCTTTCTGTACAACAGAATACGCAAAGTATGCGTTCATCCCCATAGCTGGAGCAATAACAATTGGATAATTAGCAAAAATTGCCATACCAATTGTTCCAACAACAGTTGCAATAATTGTTGCTGTAAACGCTTGGTCAAATGGTACACCTGCATCAGATAATATTTTCGGATTGATGACAAGAATATACGCAAATGTAAAAAAAGTTGTGATGCCAGCTAAAAACTCTTGCTTCACAGAAGTGTTATATTTTTGTAATTGAAACATGCTTATGTACCCTTCCTACACCTGAATTATTATCACACATTCTCTTCTTACTAGTATGCGAGAAAATATAATACTTAATCTTAACAATCAATAAAAAGAAGAGTCAATATATTCTCTAATAGTTCGAATTTTAAGTTTAAGTCTGACAAGTCTAGATGTAGTACAGTTCATTATGATTATTTTTGTAGCATAACAGATAGAAATGTTTTATAATTTGAAATAGTTAAATATTTAGTAAACGCATTCAAACATCGTTCACTCTACAAGGGGGATTCTTCTTATGCAACACTCAAACAAATCTGGAACTTTAAACCGCGGTTTAAAAGAACGACATATTACTTTAATGTCACTCGGTTCAGCTATTGGCGTTGGACTATTTTTAGGATCTGCTTCTGCTATTAAACTAGCTGGGCCCTCTATTTTACTAGGATATATGATTGCTGGACTCGTTATTTTTTTCATTATGCGAGCGCTCGGAGAAATGGCAATTGAACAACCTGTTGCCGGCTCTTTTAGTAAATATGCATATGATTATCTCGGACCGCTAGCTGGTTATATTACAGGTTGGAACTACTGGTTCTTATGGGTTGTTACTTGCATGGCTGAAATTACAGCAGCTGGAATTTACATGCAGTACTGGTTCCCAGATATTCCGCGTTGGACTTGGGCATTACTCGCTCTATTATTAATGAGTGCTTTCAACTTCTTATCCGTAAAAGTATTTGGAGAACTTGAATTTTGGTTTGCTCTCATTAAAATTGTCACAATTATCTGTATGATAGTAGTTGGAGCTGGTATTATTTTATTCGGATTTGGAAACGGTGGTATCGCTACTGGCATTTCAAACCTTTGGTCACATGGTGGCTGGTTTCCAAATGGATTTTCTGGGTTACTACTCTCCATGCAAATGGTATTATTCGCTTATTTAGGCGTTGAATTAATCGGTGTTACAGCTGGTGAAGCTCAAAACCCGAAAAAAACACTCGCAAAAGCAATCGATAACGTATTTTGGAGAATATTACTGTTCTACGTTGGAGCTCTATTCGTTATGATGGCAATTTATCCATGGAACGAACTGGGTGAGAAAGGAAGTCCATTCGTATTAACATTTCAACAAATCGGTATTGCAAAAGCAGCAGGGATTATTAACTTTGTCGTATTAACAGCAGCCCTTTCATCTTGTAATGGTGGTTTATTTAGTACAGGCCGTATGCTGTATACATTGGCTCAGCAGAAGAAAGCACCTGAAAGATTCGGTCGTTTAAATAAAAATGGCATTCCAAGTCAAGGAATTGTAGCAACTGCGATCGTTTTACTCATTGGCGTTATATTAAACTATCTCGTACCTGCAAAAGTATTTACATGGCTCACTAGTATTTCCACTTTCGGCGCGATTTGGACTTGGGGAATCATATTAGTCGCTCAAATTAAATTCCGTAAAAGTTTGCCAACGCAAAACAGACAAAAGTTATCGTATAAAATGCCCTTATACCCATTAAGTTCATATTTCTCACTTGCTTTCCTTGTACTAGTATTAGGTATAATGGCGTATTCAGAAGATACACGAATCGCATTAATCGTCGGTCCTATTTGGCTTATCGGCTTAGCTATCGTGTACTACATGAAAGGGTTTCATAAGATTGATGAAACACCTAATTCAAAAATTAGTTAAACAAAACATCCCTTCCTTATTACTTGGAAGGGATGTTTTTATATCTATATAAATATTTCTCAACAAAATTCACGGTATTTTTACAAATTTTTAATATTTTTTATGTTTTCCGTCTTTATTTTTACAGAAAAATAAATTACATTATTAAAGCACATATATTTATTATTAGGGGGATTCTTCTATGAAGAATAAAAAATGGATTACATTTTCTTTAGCAACAGCAATTACACTAAGTATAGGGGCTTCGTTCATACCATCTACTTATGCCGAAAGCTCTGTAGACCCAGCTCCTGAAATTGCTGCAAAAGTTGTAAATCAAAACAATGGGAAGAAAGTATTATTCGATAATACACACGGTCAAACGGCTGGGACAGCTGACTGGGTTATTGATGGTGGCTTTTCTGATTTCGGAAATGGTATCGCTCAAAACGGCTATCATGTAAAAGAACTACGTAAATCAACACCAATTACATACGAAGATTTAAAAGACTACAATGTGTTTATCGTTCCAGAGGCAAATATTCCTTACAAAAAATCTGAGCAAGATGCTATGTTACAATACGTGAAAAATGGCGGTAGTATTTTCTTCATTGCCGATCATTATAATGCAGATCGTAATAAAAATCGCTGGGACTCTTCTGAAGTATTTAACGGATATAGACGCGGTGCTTGGGATAATCCAGCAAAAGGAATGTCTAACGAAGAAGCCAATTCACAAGCTATGCAAGGAGTAGAAAGCTCTGATTGGCTATCTGACAACTTCGGTATTCGCTTCCGCTATAATGCAATTGGCGATGTTGCAGCTAAAAATATTGTGTCGCCTGAACAATCATTCGGAATTACAGAAGGGGTTTCATCTGTAGCAATGCATGCTGGTTCTACTTTAGCAATTACAAATCCAAAACTAGCAAAAGGACTTGTTTATCTTCCAGAAAACCCGTCAAAATGGAATAACGCTGTTGATAGCGGTGTTTATAACGGCGGTGGTGTTGCAGAAGGTCCTTATGCTGCTATCGCAAAAGTCGGACTTGGAAAAGCTGCCTTTATCGGTGATTCTTCTCCTGTTGAAGATGCTACGCCAAAATACGTTCGTGAAGATTCTGGTCAAACAAAGAAAACTTACGATGGATATAAAGAAGAAAACGATGCTATTTTACTAGAAAACATCGTAAATTGGCTATCGAATAAAGAAACATTTACAAGTTTAGACCAAGTAAATGGTTTACAACTTGATTTACCTACCACTTTACAAACATTTGAACAACCAAGCTTATCAACTGAGCCACAACCTGAACCTTGGAGTGCGCCAAATGCAGGTTATCAATGGTTTAATACAAATACTTTTAAACCTGGTTCATATGGCTATAACGGTGCAGTAACAGCAAATGACTACGTAGTTACACACCCTAGCACTCTACCAAACAATGAAGTGTTCCAAATCAAAATTCAAGTAAATAACTTATTACCAAACACAACATACGATAATTATTCTTTAGGTATCTTCACTACTGGCGGTACACAAGTAGCAAAAGTTCAAAATACAAATGGTACTTGGCCATCTACTTTCGGATATAGCAGTGCTTTTTCTTTCACAACAAACAGCTTAGGTTCTGCTGAAAAAATTGTGAACGTACAAATCAATCCAAATACAACTGGACAAGCAACACTTCGTCTACGCCAAAATACGACAGCGAAATATAGTGAGACTGTAACGATTAATAAGAAATAATGAAAAAGGCAATCCGGATATGGATTGCCTTCTTTTCACTTCTCTTCTTTTGAGAAAAACATTCTTGAAATAACGATACCTATACTACCTACGATTAAGAATAAAACTGCCCTAATCATCATCGATACTTCTGGTAAGTCTAGAAGAAATAGCTTCCCTATCGTTACGACTAACACGACTAATCCAGCATACAATATTTCATTCATATTTTTATTTCGTCCAAACCACACTGCAAATAACGCATATACCATCCATAATAATGATACAGATACGCTTATTATACTTCCATCTGTGGACAAAACTTCACCGATTCTAGTAATTGTAATAAATACAATCACCATAAACCAATAGAGTACTATAGAATACACATACTTGCCAAAGCTCGCTAATACTTCTTTCGCTTGTCTCATGCAATAATAGAGCGTGCCAATTAAAATAAGATGAGCAACAAAGCCTGCCGAAATAAATTGATCAAACGGGCTAAAAATCGTCTGTATCATTCCAATTGCGTAAACCGTCGCACTAACATACAATTTTATCTGTTGTTTTACTTTAATAGAAGTCACCATACCGAGGAAGCCTTGTAATAATAGTACAATCGCTGCATTCACTAAACTATACTCATATAAAATCGCTAAACTAAAGGCCCCCATTGCGAAACCAAATAAAAGATTGGTAAATGTAGAATGTCTATTCTTCCTATATTCAAACACGAACATAATAGCGTGCACGAGTGCACTTATCATTAATCCCCATGTTGTAAATTCGTGTATTTTTGAAATGGCTAATATAAAGAAGACTGCATTCGCACTAAATATCGCCAAGCGTGGCTCTACTATAAAACTTCTCTCCGTAAACATATGCCAAAATAATAGTAAGTGAATTAAACCATAAACTACTGTTAACTGGACTTGCAAATCCTCTACTAACATTGACATAACAGCAAAGAAGACAAAAAGAACAATAGCAGCAACAACATAAGAAATCATATATAAATACTGATAACGATTTTTCAACGCATACCATAATAAGCTGAGCGTTAGTATCGTCTCATATCCAAAGAAAATATACGGATTAGGAGTCGTACTATTTAATAAGAACGGCACGAAGAAAGCTCCTACCGCTACAAAGATAGTAAGATATTCCGATTGATACCTCTTCGCTATATAAATACCTAAAATGACCCATGCGATATTACATAGAAACGCGACACTCGCTGGAATAAATCCATATAAATAATGTGCCGCAAATGTCGTTAAAACTATACCTGTAATGCTTCCTCCTGCTAGTACTAACCCTAATGCTTGCCGCTCGCGTTTAATTTGAATATCCCCTATATAATAAAAACCGATTGATAGGACAATACCAAACACAATTCGTATTGCTGGTGTTAATAATCCCGCATCTACCCCTGCTTTAAATAACCAAATTACTCCAAGCAACATAATACCGACAAATATGCGCGGTAACCACGTTTGGCAAAACTTAATAATATTAAATGGTTCTCGTTTAAAAGCGGATATATCCACTTGTTTTACCTCACGTTCTTGAACAGGTTCTTTTATTGTAACTACTTCTTCTTTTTGTTTTTCTTCCGTCACCGTTTCAATATATTCTTTCTTTTCCTTACTAACATGTTGCTTAGCATTTTCTGCTTCTATTTCTCTTTGTTTTGCTTTCAATTCAAAAAGTGCTTCTTGAATCGTTTCAATTGCCGTTTCGAGTGCTTCTATTTTCTTATTCAAATCCTCTTTCATGAGCTCCCTCCTCATCATCCGTTCGAAACCTATATATTACCAATTACCTTTATCATACTCTTAGTCTATTCATTTTCAATACTATTTTTCCAAAAAAGAAAGGTGTTTTCCGAAATCGGAAAACACCTTTTACCTATTTATTCTTATTTATAACAATACTCACGATAACACCAATACAAGCACCTATAATAGCTGGAACAATCCATCCTACACCTTCTGTATAAAACGGAATGTACTTTAATACTGATGTCCATTGATTCAACATTACATTTTTATTGAAAATATCAACTGCACTAAACACCGCTACAATTCCAACAGTTACTGTATATACGTATGCATACTTTCCAATATACTTATGGAATAACCCTAAAATAATAAGCGTTAGTGCAACTGGATAAATAAATCCAAGAATTGGTACTGATACTTTTAAAATTTGTGTTAATCCTAAATTAGCTAAAATCATACTAACAAAACTTAAGATAAATGCCCACACTTTATACGCTACTTTTGGAAATGCACTTGCGAAAAATTGACTACACGATGTAACAAGTCCGATTGAAACACATAAACATGCGATTGTAAAAATAAGTCCTAATAAAACGACTCCGCCTTGTCCAAATAATGTAGTCATCACTTGTGCTAACACTTGCGCGCCATTATCAAATGTCCCCAATGAACCACTCATTGAACCGATATATCCAAGTATGACATAAATAATAGATAATAATAGTCCTGCACCAATTCCAGCAATACTCATATATTTCGCTAAACCTTTATCATCTTCAATACCTTTTGCACGAAGAGCATTTGCAATCACAATCCCAAAAATTAAAGCTGCTAATGCATCCATCGTTAAATATCCATCTAAAAACCCTTGGAACATAGGCGCTTGTCCATAATTTCCAGCAGCCTCTTTCACACTACCTATTGATGTAAACATGCTTTTTATAAAGATAAGAGCAATCATACCTAATAATAACGGTGTTAAAACTTTTCCGAACAACCCCATTAATTTAGACGGTGATAAACTTAACCAGTACACAATACTAAAGAAAATAACTGTGTAACATAATAAGACTACGCTACCCGCTTCTGGAAATAGTTGACCCGGTCCCATTTCAAAAGCTAGACTTCCTGCACGCGGAATACCAAGGCCTGGTCCAATAAATACATACACGATACACGGAAAAATAATGGCGAATGAAGAATGAACTCTACCCGCTAGCGTTTGAAAACTTCCTGCTTTTGCAATCGCAATAACTCCCAATATCGGAAGACCTGTTGCTGATATAATAAACCCTACTAATGAAATCCACACATGTTCTCCTGCTTCATACCCAAGGAAAGGTGGAAATATAAGATTCCCCGCTCCAAAGAACATCGAGAATAACATAAGACTAATAAGTAAAATTTCTTTTTTTTGTAACAATTTCATTTCTTTCTCCTTCTTTAATTTCATCTTTTATGAAATCAATTTCACATATAAAAAAGTGCAATAAACCGCTTCTTTACAAGGAAAACATAGTCCATAGTCTAACATAAAAGAAACACTCATTCTATAGCTATATCCCTTTTCCAATTTCTTCTGAAAAATCAACCTTTATTGACTTATAATAGTTAATAAAGTAAAATATTAAATGTACAAAATTATTAACTTTGTTTTTGTTTGTGTCAGGAGGAAAATAACATGGAATCAGCGATACAACTAGAAAGAGAACAACAAAGAAAAAAGAAACATCCTCCAGGTTTATACTTACTCTTCTTTACAGAAATGTGGGAAAGATTTAGTTACTATGGATTACGAGGATTATTAACATTATATTTAACGACAGCTTTAGTAAGCGGTGGTCTTGGGTTTAGTCCTGCATGGGCACTCTCCATTTACGGATTTTATACTGGAGCCTGTTATTTCACACCAATGATTGGTGGATACTTAACAGACCGTTTTCTAGGTAGACGAAAAGCGATCACAATTGGTGGTATAACAATGGCAATCGGTAACCTTACACTATTTGCCTTGCAAAACCAAGTCGGCCTATACCTCGGATTAGCGCTTATTATTATCGGTAATGGATTCTTCAAACCGAACATCTCTACACTGGTTGGGGAATTATACGAAGAGAACGATCCAAAACGTGATAGTGCATTTACCATCTTCTATATGGGTATTAACGTTGGGTCATTTTTAGCTCCACTCGTTTGCGGATTTTTATCAGAAAATTTATTCAAAACAACGGTTGATGGCGTTGTACATTACGGATTCCGTTACGGATTCTTAGCCGCTTCAATCGGAATGATCATTGGACAAATTTTATTTACAACACTATCCAATCGCTTCCTTGGTGATATCGGTAAAAAACCAACTCGCGATTTACAAACAACAGATGGACAACCATCAGTAGGAGATACACCTTTAACAAAAAAAGAAAAACAACGTACTGCAGTTATCGTCATTTTAACATGCTTCGTTGTCTTCTTCTGGGCTGGCTTTGAACAAGCTGGTAGTTCATTAACATTATATACAAACAAATTTGTAGACCGCTCTGTGTTCGGATGGGAAGTTCCAACATCTTGGTTCCAATCGGTCAATCCATTATTTATTATTTTACTTGCTCCAGTTATTTCGGCATTATGGGCAAAACTTGCAACTCGCAAGCGTGGAGATTTAAAAATCCCAACTAAAATGGGACTTGGTATGATCTTGCTCGGTATCGGTTATATCATTCTCGTTATTGCTACATTAAAAACAGGTAGTGATGAACATAACATTACAGAAAAAGCAAACTTACTATTTATCGTCTTTACGTATCTTTTCCATACGTTAGGTGAGCTATTCTTATCACCTGTTGGACTATCAATGGTTAGTGCGCTTGCCCCAGTAAAACTTGCTTCTTTATTAATGGGAGTATGGTTAGCAAGCTCAGGAATCGCTAACATTTTAGGTGGACAACTTGCAAGCTTCACAACTTCACTTGGATATGCTGAAGTATTTACAGTAATTGGCGCTGTAGCAATTGTATTAGGCTGTGTTTTATTACTAATTTCTAAGAAGTTAGTGAAATGGATGGATTAAAAAAGATGAGGGGAAATCCCTCATCTTTTTTATGCATTCTTACCTTTTTCTATCGCTTGTTCGTACAGATTTTTATGTTCTTTATATTCACTTGGCACAAAATTCTTATAGAAGAATGCAAGCCAACTGTCTCCTTTTTTATATCCTTCTTCTCTAATTTCTGCTGCTTTTTTATTTGATTTAAATCCTTCAATAAACCATTTCTTTAACGATTCATTTTTTTCATATTTAGCAGGAACTTTCAAATCATAGTTTTCAAATGCATACTTATAGCCAGCCTTTTCTACTGCTTTTTTTGTAGATTTATAACCCTTTTCATAAGCTGTTTCATACGCCTTCACGTACACATCTTTCTCTCTATTTCCAGGGTTCTTTCCGGCTAATTCCTTACCTGCCTTTTCCCCTAGTTCAGCTTGCTCTTTTTCAATTTTTTCTGTTCTTTCTTTATTCCCTACTTGGAAACCTTCTGCAAAATTCGGCTTAAACTCTGGAGCAATTTGACTATCTTCCATCGTCTCTTGTGCTAAACCTTGCTCTTTTCCTTTTTCAAAATGCGTTTTCTTCTGCTCTTCTAAAGACCAAGATGCAGCATAAGCAGTTTTGAATGCTTCTTTATATGTATCTGATTTCCCAGCTAAATGTGATTCCGCATCATTTTTTCCTGCTTTAAAATCAGTCTCTCCACTTTTTTGTCCCCCAAACTGCCCTTTTTCCATATCAGCTTGACGCTGTGCTTCCTCTCGTTTACGTGCCTCTTCTGCTTTTCTTTGCTCTTCCGCTACACGCTGTCTTTCTTCTTCAGCTTTACGCTGCGCCTCTGCGGCACGTTGTTTTTCAGCTTCAGCATTGCGCTGCGCTTCCGCTTGTCTTTCAGCTTCTACAGCACCATTATTATTTTGACTAGGAGCTGGACTTGTTGCACCACTACTAGAAGCTGGCTTATTGTGATAATGATATTCCCCGTACTGCAATCCCCATTTTTCACAATTTGTACGACACGTATGTCCCCCATTAGCATCTGTACGTCCTGGATGCGCATAGGCTGAAATTGGAGCTACCAATAACGCTACACTTGTTGTTAAAAGAAGTTTCTTCACCTGTTGTTTCACTCTTGTTCCTCCCAAAACCTTGAATTCTAACTTTATTATACATAAATAGAAAAATACTTAAATACCAACTAAAATATTCTATTATTTCTCAACATTAGTAAAAAAGAAGGTCAACTCTTTAGAGAGTTGACCTTCTTTTTTATTTCTTCGCCTTTGTTCCTACTAAATCACCAGCAACAACATAACGTTTAGAATTATCTTTTACAGATACACATGTAATAAGCGTTATCTCATCTTTCCCATGATCTTCAACAACCTCCCATTTATCAGGAGTTACTTCAGATACACCAGTAACCGCATATTCATATTCGTTTTCATTATCATACAAATAAATTTTATCGCCTTTTTTTAGAGACGCTATATCACTAAATAAAACACCTTTTTTAGACATGTTATGTCCTGCTAATGCATAATTCCCTTTTCCCATTACTTGATTTTCTTTTACTGTTGCTGCACCTGATAATAGGTTTTTCTCAGTAGAAGACTTTAAAACAGGAAGTTCTAATGAAACACTCGGAATCGAAATACGACCAATTACTTGTTTCTTATCTAAAGATGCGTTCGCTACTTCTGCCAAGTCTGGTTGATTAATTTTTGAAGCATCTACAAATTCCGTCTCATGTTTTTCATAATCCATTTTTTGAACAGCCTGTACATTTTCAGTCTGTTTCTTTTCAGCTTGATATCCATCATAAAATGGTTTGCCGATTAATACACCACCTACAACAAATAGGAGGATTGCTACTATACTATAAATTCTTTGCTTATTCATATACAATTCCTTTCCGTTACAAAATCTTACTCTATTTAAAATGATAAGATAATATTGCTATATGTACAAGTGTAAGCTGAAAAGAAACCTTCTTGCTGATGCAAGAAGGTTTCTTTTTAAGCGATTTTATTTCGATATAAAGATACGTGGAAAATTGTCATTTGAATAAAGAAAATACTAAATGCAATATATATTGGATATGCAGGAACATATAGATTAGCAATTGGAGAAAGCGTTAAAAAACCAACCGCACAAGGCAACACGTACCATAGTGACATAAATGTAGTACGACAAGCCTTTTCTGTAATCGCCTTTTCCCGCTCGTCTTCTTGAGGAAATAACAGTGGAAACATCCAATATGATAGCTCTTTATATTTTTTCTTTTGAATTTTATAAAGAACAGTCGATACAATACCAAATATTAAAAGCAATCCTATTGGCATTAAACTCACCGAAACTTCAAATGGTACCCTCTTCGTTTGAATAAAATTAGCAACTTCGATAGTAAAATAATACAACTCAATAAATGCCCAACCTGCTAATACCATTAAGAGTACATTCAACATATAGGAAAATACAAGTCTATTCATCCTCTTCCCCCTCCTTATTTAAAACAAACACATCTTCCATCTTGAGCTCGAACACATCGCAAATCGTAAGCGCTAATAACAATGAAGGAACATAATCCCCTTTTTCAATTGCCGCGATTGTTTGTCTCGTCACTCCAACCTTTTCTGCTAATACACTTTGCGAAAAATTAAATCGAGCTCTTAATTCCTTCACTCTATTTAAAATGGTCAAATTTACCACCTCTCACCATCATTGTATGCTATCCTTAACAAAATGTAAACTCAACTTAACATTGTTTTTATAAAAAATCCAACTCTACGTATTGTAAAGTTGGATTACGTGTTAGTTTAAAATTGTAACTTTAACGATTTTTCTTCCCCATTGACTAGAAGACCCTTTATCAGGCATTAACACATCAATTCTGTTACCTTTAATCGCTCCACCAGTATCTGCTGCAATTGCGACTCCATAACCTTCAACATTTACAGTTTTACCTAATGGAATAACTTTTGGATCTACAGCAATTAATTTCATTCCTGGATTTGCAGTTAAATTATAGTGTCCCCATGCAGAGAATACTTGTTGACCTGGTGCATAACCATTTTCCGCTGGATCAGCTGTATAAGCTGTAGCTTCTACATAAATTTCTTTCCCACCAGCAGTTGGCTTAGGAGATGGTTCAGGTTGTGGAGGTTCTACCTTCGAATTATTATTAGTAACTGGTTCAGCTGGTTTATCAGCTGGTTTACTAGCTTTTGCTTGCTTTTGCTTTTCAGCAATTTCCGCTTGCGCTTTCGCTAAAGCTTCTTGCTCAGCCTTTGCAGCTGCCTCCGCTTTTGCACGCTCTTCTGCTGCAATTCTTGCTGCTTCTTGCTCACGAGCAATCGTTTCTTGTACTGCCTTCATGTTTGATTCGATTTTAGCCTTTTCTTCTGCAGCTAAATTAAGTTGGCTTGCAACCTGATTATATTTAGCTTGAACTGTTTGTAAGTTAGCTTGACGCTTTTTCAAGTTATCTTGCAAATCAGCTTGTGCTTTTGCTAATTTTTGTTTGTCTACTACTAAAGATGCTTCTTTTTCGTCAATTGTTTTCTTGTCTGCTTCAATTTGACGAAGATCTTGTTCCTGTAGACGTAAAATTTCTTTATCAGCTTCTAAAATAGTAGAAACTGCGTTCATACGTTGTAAGAAATCTGCAAAGTTTTTTGACTCTACTACAACTTCTACTACTAAACTTGTATTTGAACTGTTTTGAACAGAAACCATACGTTTTCTCATAATATCTTTACGAGCAAGGACTTTATCCTCTAAAACGACAATTTCTTCCTTTTTTTGCTCAATCTGCTTATGTGTTTCATCAATTTTACGTTGAATAGCAGCTTGATCCTCTTTATTTTTTGCAATTGTATTATTTAAATTATGTAGTTCGTTTTCGATACCTTGAATTTCTTTACTAACAGCTTGCTTCTCTTGCTCTTTCTTTTGCATTTCTGCATCGTTTTGCTGCAATTGCTGTTGCATGTTGTTAAGTTTCTCGTCGTTTGACTCTGCTTTAACAGCGACTGTACTAGAAAGACCTATAATTCCTGCTAATACTAGACTACTGATTCGCTTAAAATAGTTCATAATCCGACTCCCTTCTTATACAGTTATACATGATTTATTTTACAGTTTGTTTACAATACCATTAAATACAGTTTATTTTTCATGACGAAAAAAAGGGAAGTATGCATAAAATGTAATAGATTCTTAAATATTTAACAATTCCTATATTTAAAAATTATAAAAGATGCTAAAATCCAAATATAGAGAAAATATAACTTCTAAAGGCGGTTGAAATAAATATATGTTTACTCAAAAGAAATCACTCCAACATAAAATTGATCAATTAGAAAGTCGTATACAAGAACTAGAAGCAGAATTAAAACAAAAGGATATCGAACAACAAGAGACTATTTCTTCTATCCACGATCGTGTACAAAGCGTTGTTCAAGAGCATCAACTTGTAAATAACCAGCACAATACACTTCAAAATTTAGTTCAACAATTAAGCTCATGTTTCGAAAATGTTTCAACGCGTACGACACATTCCAATGAATTAAATAATGAAATGTTACAAAAAGAACAAAGCTTAATTCAATCTATTGAAGAAATCATTGACTGCTCTAATGAAGGAAAAGAATCTGTTCACCGTTTACTTATTGTAATTAACAAATTAGGCGAACAATCTCAACGTACGTCTAATAGTATGAATCATTTAAGTGAACGCTCAAAAGAAATTGAGCAAATTGTAGAAGTCATCCAAAACATTGCAGCACAAACAAATTTACTTGCTTTAAATGCAAGCATTGAAGCTGCACGTGCTGGTGAACACGGTAAAGGATTCGCTGTCGTTGCCAATGAAGTAAGAAAATTAGCTGAAAGTACAGCTGAAAGTACAAAAAACATTGGCAACTTAACGAAAAAAATTCAAGAAGAAATTGAAAAAGCATACGATAATACAAAAGATAATTTGCATTTAGTCGATGAAGGTGTAGAAATGAGTGCCGATACAAACGCTAGAATTGAAAATATTTTAATTATGATTCAAACGTTACAAAACGGTGCTACTAATGTTATTAAAGCTATTGAAAACCAAAAGTCTTGTAATGATGATATATTACGAGAATTCGCTACTACACAACAAATGTTCCAAAAGTTAAATACTACTATTATGAATCACATTCATGATGCTGAGAAAGTCGATGTTCAATTAACGAAAAGTCTTGAAGAAACAGCAGTTTCTCATTAATAATAAAAATCCCTTATACTGCTATAAGGGATTTTTATTATATTTCGAATATTTATTTCTTCTCAATATTCATCCGTATCTTTGTTATAATGGACAAGTTGTTTCTTTCGACTATTAAACAAGGAGGTTATTATGGAACAATTTTACTACATTTTAAAATATTTAATTCTTGGTCTGTTCCAAGGACTAACAGAACCGATTCCGATTTCTTCAAGTGGTCACCTCGTTTTAGCACAGCATTTGCTAGGACTAAAAATCGAAGGGTTTAGCTTTGAACTACTTGTTAATTCAGCTTCATTATTAGCTGTATTACTTATTTATAGAAATGATTTAATTCGTCTAACGAAGAATGGTCTATCTTATATATTTACAAGAGCAGAAGATGCAAAATCAGATTTCTTCTTTATTATTTATCTTGTTATTGCGACCATTCCAGCAGGTGTTATTGGTGTTTTATTTAAAGATTACATCGATCAATACTTAAAAGGTGTGAAAATGGTTGGGATTTCCCTTCTTATTACCGCTGTCGGTCTTTGGATTATTAGAAACTTGCGTGGACGTAAAAATGATGGCGACCTTTCTATGAAAGACGCAATTATTGTCGGCCTAGCACAAGCTTGCGCACTAATTCCTGGAATAAGCCGATCAGGTGCAACAATCGTAGCAGCGATGTTACTTGGTATGAAGCAAGAAACGGCTCTTCGTTTCTCATTCTTACTATATATCCCTGTTAGCTTAGGTGGTTTATTACTAAGTATTACAGACATTGCAAAAGATCCAAATCTAGATACACTATTCGTACCATATATCGTTGCATTTATCGCAACATTTATCATGACGTATATTTCATTAAAATGGTTTATGAACATTATGGCAAAAGGAAATTTAAAATATTTCTCTTTCTATTGCATTATCGTAGGTGTACTTACTCTTATTTTCTTATAAGGTGAAACTTACAAATCAAAAAGCGAGTCATTCTATTACAATTACACTAGAACGACTCGTTTTTTTATGCATATACTTTCTTTTCTTGACAATACAAACGAATAACATGTTTATTTTGTTGAAATACATCATGCGTTAGGCGGATAATAATAAAATTTCGTTTTATTTGATCATCATGAACAAAAATCTGTTCTCCCTCTTGAAAACGCCATGCACTTTCAAAAGTTGTAATATGATCCCCACTTACAGAAAAAAGCTCATATCGCATATTTTGTACCCTCTCTCAACTTATAATAATCATAATATCATTATATTAAATTTAGTATAACTTAATTCCGTTGAAATTTGTAATTTTTTCTATTTCGAAATATTTTAATTTTGTTTTACGCTTCTTTTAACGTTATAATGATAAACGAATTTTCATTGAAAGGAGCTACATTTTGACTGCATATATATTTCCAATAAAAACAGCATTTATTTTATTTCCTATTTTAGCAATGTTCCTCTTAATACCTTTTTTAATATTTAACTACCGAAAGTACGGTTATTTAAATAAATGGCGTTCATTTATTTTGTACTCATTATTACTTTACTTATTAAATGCCTATTTTCTTGTGATTTTGCCGTTACCACAAACATATGATACTTGTAGCCTACAACCGGCTAATACACAACACATGCAACTATCACCATTTTATTTCATACAAGAAATTAGTAATCATACTTCGGCAATTTTAACGAAACCAGCTACTTATTTCTACCTATTAAAAGAATCTGCGTTTTTACAAGTAGCATTTAACGTTCTATTAACCGTTCCATTCGGTATTTACTTACGGTATTATTTCCGACGTAGTTTCTTACAAACAATTTGTATTTCTTTTTGTCTTTCACTCTTTTTCGAGCTAACACAAGTGACTGGACTATACGGTATATACAATTGTGCGTACCGCTTATTTGATATAGACGATCTGTTTTTAAATACATTAGGCGGCGTAATCGGCTTTATCATTGCACCAATTTTTACGTACTTCCTTCCGAAAGCAAGCGAATTAGATAGTCATATTGATTTGGAAACGAAACCAGTCGGATTCGTTCGTCGCTTTATCGCGATGCAAATTGATTGGATTTTCTTATCCATCGTTGTACCTGTCATTAAAAACAAAGGAAATTCTTTCTTTGTTTCTAATATTCAATCTTACACTAACATATACGAACTCATTTTCATAACGTGTTCGATCTTTATTTACTTTATTATCATTCCATACTTTACGAATGGAAAGACAATCGGTAAAGCATTGCTTCGTATTTACGTGAAAGGACAATCAGATCGTATTACGTTGAAGGAACTATTCATCCGTTATGGTATATTCTATTTCGTTTTAGGTGGAATCAATTATATTCTTTCTAGTAGCTCTATCTTAAATCTTAAAGAGCCTTTAGTATTAGTAGTTATATTATTATTCCAACTCGTAATTAACGGTCTATTTATTATTCATGTTTTATTACATGTATTTAGTCGTGATAAGTTACTATTTTACGAGCGAATTAGTCAAACAAGAAATGCGATCGTACTAAAAAAAGCTGACAAGTAATACTTTGTCAGCTTTTTTTCATAATCGTAAATAACTTTTCTGTGTAAGGATTTGAAAACATTTCTGCTTCATCTAATAATTTCCTCACCTTTAGAAACGAATGCAATTCTGGATATATATTTTGTAATTTTTCATACGTTAACGTATGCATTTTCCCCCAATGCGGGCGTCCTTCATACTTTAGAAAAATTTTCTCCACCTCACCAAAATATGCAGCATACTTCATACCTTTATACATATGAACAGCTATATACGCAGAATCTCTTCCATACGCTGGACTGAGCCATATGTCATCCCTTTTCACATAACGGCATTCAATTGGGAAGTGTACCTTATACTTTTTCTTTTCAATAAGATTTGAAATTTCTTCTACAACGGCCTGCATATACTTTGAAGGAACACTATACTCCATTTCATAAAATGGAACCGCACGCGATGTAGCAAATACTTCATAACTCGGACCAATTATTTTTGTATTCGGTACAGCTTTAGCTGATAATCGACTTACTCCTTTACTTATAGAAGGAAACCATTTACATCCTTTAGATAACAAAGAAAACATCTTATTTTCTATTAACTCTACCTTTAGTTTATGCCATTTCAAATCACCTTTTTTGCCCGTTGTTTCGTTTGTGACTTTCACTTGCACTTCATCTGAATAAGGAAAAACAAAAAATTCAAAGTGGCGATTCTTCTTATATTCTTCTAGCTTGTTCATTACAGTAGATAATGACTTTTTTTCACTTTTATAAACGAGTGAATAGGCTGGAATAACCTTCAGTTTTATTTTTACAATGATACCTAACATTCCAAGCGACAACTGAAAAGCTCTCCAATATTGTACATTCTCCGTTTCCGAACAAACTATACTCTCACCTGTAGATAAAACTGCGGTAATCTCTATAACTTGTGTTGATAAACTTCCAAAGGTAATACCCGTTCCATGCGTCCCCGTACTAATTGCTCCTGCAATAGATTGCGAATCAATATCCCCTAAATTTTCTTGCGCATAACCTTTTTCCTCAAGTAACTTCCCTAGCTCATGTAACTTTGTTCCTGCCCATACTTCGGCAACCATCTTCTCTGCATCAACATTCACAATACCTTTCAATTCATCTAAAGAGACTAAAATTTCTTCCGTCTGCACAAGAGGGGTAAACGAGTGTCCTGAACCGACAACGCGAATTTTCTTCCCTTCTTTTCGTGCAAGCTCTATAACTTCTACTACATCTTGTATACTTTCTGGATACATCGTATAATGCGGTGTTCCTTCTACATTCCCTGTCCAATTTCTCCATTTTTGTCCCTTTATAGAAAGCATTGGCCATCCCCCCGATATGTTGAATACTCCCCAATAATCTCTCCTTCTTTCACACGATATAAAAACGGAAACCGCTCACATAATTCTCCAGCTTTACTATGGCGAAACAAGATACAATCTCCTATTTCTACTCGTTCCTCACCGTTATAGAAAATTGGTGTTTGCACTTCACCAGCGCCTTCTAAAGCTAATAGTTTTGCACCACCCGGCCTCCAAATCTCAGGTTCTTTATCTTTCCCAATTGCGCCTGAGGCCATATATCCACCACCTAGACAAGTGTAAATTGTTGGGGCTGGTTTACGCACAACTGGTAAAGCAAATCCGACAGCTGGATGAAATTGCACCTCTTTATAATAATCAAACAGCTTCGGGGCATAAAAAGCCGAACCTATTGTAATCTCTGAAACTGAATGATCTTGCTCAGTTGTTTTTATACTTCCTGTGCCTCCCCCATTTACAAACCTTAGTTCAATACCTAGATTTTGTATTTCTTTTACGATATGTCCTCTTCTTTCTTTAACTTCTAACACTGATTTCTTCTTTAAATATGAAATCACTTTACTTTTCGCTCGTTGATTCGGTATGTGATCTCCTACCCCAGCAATTTGGGCTTCATATCCCATTACACCATCTAGTATTAAAAATGATGATTCTTTCAACCTTTTTACTATTTTCAAAGCACCTTGCACATCTTTTACCGGTGATCTTTTGACCCCAAAATGGAACTTAAAAAAAAGACTACTCATATCAATATCTAAGCAAACACGAAAACATCCTTTAGACTTCTCAGCAATTTTTTCTAAATAAACAATATGATCTTCACAATCCACCATACAAGTTATAATGAGCCCTTGCTTTGTTAGCAAACTTATTTCATGTAACGCTCTTTCATCATAAGCAGGATATCCGAGCAATAAATCATTGAATCCTTGTTCAATTAAAAACAAAGCTTCCCTAGGTGAAAAACACATGATACCTTGAAATCGATCACTTGCAGCCAAAATCCTTTGCATAACCGGAACAGAACGTAACGATTTACTCGCTATACGAATCTTCTTATTTCCACTTAATTCTATAATCGATTGAATATTTCTATCTAAAGCCACTTCATCCAAAAATGCACACGGTAATGGAACTTCTTTAAAAATTCCTCGATCCACATTTTTTCTCTCCTCTTCTCTATATGTCTTATACATATTGGAAAGAAAGTTGGAATCTCCTCTACAAAATAAAAAAGTTTCTTCCTATTTAAGAAGAAACTTTTTTAGGACTACTTCATAGAAATAGTTGCTGCTACTGGATAATGATCAGAATAATCATCATACGTATATTTTTTGAGCCATGATGTAACAGTCCACTGTGGAGATTTCGGCTGTAACACTTTATTCTCTACAAATGACGGGTTCGCATGGTCTTTACTTGCAATAATATAATCTAAATACTCGGCAGGGCTATCAGGGAATTTATATTTCGCAATACTGTTTGTCGTTGCATCCCAAGTTGCTGTATGTCCTGTATAAGATGGAATAGAAGCGTGCAATGTTTTGAACATTGATGCGTATTCTGAGTCACTATTGTTCTCAGCATTTATTTTATTCACATTCATATCACCACCAAATAGGACGTACTCGTCATTTGGTATATTTTTATTTTTAATAAAATCTTGAATTTCTTTTAACTGGTTTGTACGTACAGATGCAGGTGAAGTTTTTCCGCACATACTATCTTCAGCCTGCAAATGCGTCCCAATTACATGAACGAAACGATCATTTTTCTTAATTTTCGTGTATACAAATCCTTTATTCGATAAATTATCCGGCCCGCATCCATTTGCAAATACATATTGAACCTTTTCAACGATCGGCCATTTGCTCACAATTGCAACGCCCCCATCTTCAGGAGTTGAAGATGAATAACTACCTAACGTTTTATCCCATTCATTTCCGTTACTACGACCTAATACAGCTGTTTGATTTGGGTATTCTTTCTTCAAATTTCCTAAAAGGCGATCTGAAGCACTATTATCAAACACTTCATTTAATATGACAATGTCTTGATTCTTAATATAATCTGCCGCCCCAATTAAATCAGCACGCTCACTTTGTCCCCAATTCGGATATAAGTTAGTTGATAGCATGTACACGTTATGCGTCATCACTTTTAAAGTGTTGTTTTGATCTGTAGACGTATCTGCTTGAGCTGAAGATCCTCCGTATAAAACTCCTAAACCAATCCCAAGGCTAAGTACACCTTTTAGCAATTTACCTTTCACGTTCCATACCTCCATGTGTATATTAATAAAAAGGTCAAATACTCTATTGTGAGATTTGACCTTTTTTAAATACTTAACGATCTCCGTACGTATCAAACCAAAGCTGAATGTATCCAGCAGTAACACGTTGTGCATCCATTAATCGCTTACCTGTCATTGGCGTAACTTCAGCGCGCCATTTATCTGCATATTCTTGTGACACAGCTGCTTTTACGAACCAATCTTTCGTATTATCATTTACAATTCCAGAGTAATCTTGTTTCGCCACTACTGCCGCTCCATGGATCCAATCTTCTGGATTTGCACCTTTCCAATTCCAATATCCATTTCCATCCGTTACTTTATAATTATCTTTTATCGTATCTACAAAGTTTTCATATTTAGAATGGAATCCTTGTGGATACGAAAGATTTGTAAAGTTTGCTGCATGCATCGGTTGGTTTACATCTCCTAAATAATGAAGAGATAATCCTAAATAGAAGAATGCTTGTTTCATATCTTTATTTTTATATGATTCACCAGCTAATTTAAAATATTTAGCTCCAGTTTCTTTTGCCTGCTTTGCAAATGGAATATATGTTTTTCCATTGTCTGGATCATAGAAATGTGAAGCAAATGTGCTATTATCATAATAAGGATTTTCATAGTCAGCAGCATAAATACCGTTCTCTAACTCCGTACGCCATTCATTTAATTGTGCAACTCGATCTTGTTTTACAAGTGTTGTATTGCGAGACATAATATCAATCGCACGGTTTACAATCCATAAATGAGAATTTACACCTTCTTTATGTTTATCTTCAGCAGACCAGCGGTGAACTATTTTTATTTTACTTCCCCCATCGTTTTCATGAGCAAATGCAACGCTTTGTAACGGAGCTACTACTGTAATAGCTGCTGCTAAAGCAAGTACTTTCTTTTTCATCTGAAATCCTCCATTTTATAATCGAATTATTGTAAACTTTTTGTTAGGATCCTATGATGTCGTCCGGTTAACCTATGACTAGAATATCCCACCTTTCACGAAATTTCTATCACTAAATTAAAATATGCAAATGTTCATATCATTATAACTTTATACACAGTGAATATAATGAATGAATACACTTTCATTTTAATAAACTATTATTAAGGCTTATCTAAACTAATGTAAAAAAAGAGTAAAGCATCCACATGCTTTACTCTTTTTTTCTATTCGATAATATACTCGGCAGTTGTACATTAACTGCCAACTTATGAATAAATCCAAATACTAATCCAATCCCAATAAATATGTATAAGATTGTAAATATCTTTCCAAAGTCAGTTTGCGGACTAAAATTAGCATCACCGACAGTCGTCAACGTAACCACACTAAAATATAAAGCGTCAAGAGGACGTAATCCTTCAACTGTACTATAAAAAATCGTACCAGATGTTAATGTTAAAAATGTTAATACGAATAATACTTGAAATTCTTTATCTTTCCACGCTCGTAAACAAGCTTTTAGCATCCGTTTCAATGTCAACATAAATGAAAGCATTAGACTTCCCCTTCCAAACAAAATACCTGTAGTTACAGGAAAGTCTATCACCTTTCTGTATAGAAAAAAAGTAGCCCTCTTCTATTTCTAGAAAAGAGCTACTTTTTACTATTCTATATTATTTAGGTGAAACAAGAATTTTCACTTGTGTTTTATCTTTTACAAGTGCTTCAAATCCTTCTTCAACAACTTGATCCACTGTGATTTTTTTCGTAATTAATTTCTCTGCTTGAATTTGACCAGAGCTAATTAATTTAATAACAGCTGGGAAGATATGACGGTATCCTAAAATACCAACCACTTCTTTTTCTTTTAGTACAAGATTGTTTGGAGTAATTGTTGCGTCTTTTTCCCATACACTAACAATTACAGTTTGTCCTTCGAAACTTGTACTTTCAATCGCTTGACGAAGTACTACTTCAACGCCTGTTACTTCAAAGCTCACATTTACACCTAAACCATTTGTTAAGTTACGAATTTCTGCTAATACATCTTGAGTAGCTGGATTTAATACGTAATCCGCACCTGCTAATTTTGCTAACTCTTGACGCTCTTTAGAAAGTTCAACTGCAATAACAGGAGTTGCTCCTGCTGCTTTAGCTGCTTGGATAACAAGAAGTCCAATTGGACCACAACCAAATACTGCTACTGCTTCCCCTTCTTTTAATTTACTTTGACGTACTGCATGAACCGCTACTGCTGCTGGTTCTACAAGAGCACCTTGTTCATACGTCATTTCATCTGGAATATGGTGAACCATATCTTCTGGTACTACTGTATATTCAGAGAAACCGCCGCCTTCTCCGCCAAGACCGTGGAAAACAAGTTGTTCACAAACATTGTAATGTCCATGTTTACAAGCTTCACATTTACCACAAGAATAAATTGGTTCTACAACGACGCGGTCTCCCACTTTATGAGATGTAACACCTTCACCGATTTCAACTACCTCACCGCTAAACTCATGACCTAAAATAACCGGTGCTTTTACATGTGTTAATGGATGCTCTTCTGTCGGAATAAAAATAGGTCCTGCTAAATATTCATGCAGGTCTGTCCCGCAGATACCACACCATTTAACTTTAATCTTAACTGCTCCTGGTTTTACAGTTGGTTCTGGTACTTCTTCTACTCTTACATCACGTTGATTATGCCAAAGTAATGCTTTCATTTTATACATCCCTCTCTATGTATATACTTAACCTGGTGAAGTTTACAAATCTATTATAATACTTCTATCCATATATTTCAAAAAAACAATCTCATTTCCACTAAATTTTAACAAATAACGTTCAATATTTTGTCACTTTGTACTTTTTTCCACATCTGTTAATTCAATTTCATTGCGGTTGAAATTAGCATTATGCCATAATAGCATAGGAGAGGTGAATATCGCTTGAAATATTTTATTTACTTTATTGTTATCGTAGCGTTTCTAGATACATTTTCACAATTACCTATTATGAGTACGTTCGCTCAAAGTCTTGGAGGATCCCCTCTTATTATTGGGCTAGTTGTCGGCATGTACTCATTTGCTAATATGATCGGTAATATTATTGCTGGCGCTGCTGTCGATAAATTTGGTGCAAAAAAAATACTTTATATAAGCATGGGACTTACGAGTTTCATAGTCTTGTTATACACTGTTGTTCAAAGTGGTGAACAACTATTAGTTGTGCGCTTTATGCATGGCTTTAGTGACGGATTTTTAATTCCTGCTGCCTTTACGTTTTTATCAAAACAAACAAATGTAGCAAAGCAAGGTAAGGCAATGGCTCTATCTGGGGCTGCAGTTGGAACAGCGGCAATTGTAGGACCTGCTTTCAGTGGGATTATGAAAGCAACTGCCGGTATAGAGTGGGTGTTCATTACCATTTCTATTTTAATGGTTCTTGGTACAATCGTATCTCTCTTCTTCTTACCAAATAACGTATCAAGAAAAGATACTTCAAGAACACAAATGATGAACAAAGAAGATATGTTTGAACTATTGAAATCAGAACCTTTATTACAGGCATATATTGGTGCTTTCACACTCATGTTTTCACAAGGAATTGTCACGTATATGTTACCAGTGAAAGTTGAGGCATTGGCACTTAAAGCATCTACAACAGGCATGATGTTAAGTGTATTCGGCATTACCGCTATCCTCTTCTTCTTACTGCCAACAAATCGTATTTACGATCGATTTAATCGTTCAAAACTAATGTTAATTGGTATTGCAGTAATGGCATTAGCATTATCTTTACTTGGATTATTCGCAACAAAAGGCATGCTCTTTATCGTTATGATGATTTATGGCATTGGATTCGCTATCCTTTTCCCATCGATAAACGCATTACTGGTTGAAAATACGACAGATGATAAACGTGGAAAAGCATTCGGATTGTTTTATGCTTTCTTCTCATTAGGAGTTGTTGCTGGATCCTTTACAGTTGGAGCAATCGGGGCATCCCCTAGCGTCAGCTTCGTTATTGGAACTGCATTCTTATTAACATTTGCCGGTATGATTTACGTAAGAAGCAAAGTAAAAGGCAAAGACAAAATAAAAAAGACAATGATAGGATAATTCCATCATTGTCTTTTTTTAATGATAAACTTCTATTCAACTTTTAACTTTCAATAAGCCGTATTTAATAAACAAAATGGCATTATATTTTTCATAGAGATAATACAATGGATAACAAAACAAGAAGAAAATAAGTACAGTTGGTACATCGTCTATAATAGAAAAATACTTTACTAATAATTCCTTAATACTCTCTCCAATTATAATAAACAGTGGGATTATACAAATTGCTGCTAATATTAAGCACGGTGTGATCCTCATTTCTTTTAGCCTCACTTTACAATGTGGACACCTGAATGAAAAAGGATGCGGGAGATCCATAATATGTTGCGCAGTAATATTCCCTTCACACTGTGGACATTCAATTACTTCTTTCATTTTACTCACTCCTTTCTATTCATAAAAAGAGCACTATCCAAGTAGCGCTCTTTTATTGCCGAATATATTACTTTTGTGTATAGCCAAGTAACAATGTAAATAAATTAAACTGTAAAGGCAATACTACATTTCTTCTTTTACAAAAAAAGTGTATCAATACCAACGATACTTCGACAATTTCCTCGGAAATATTTCCTTTCCCTACATAATTTGATACACTACATATAAACAGACACTTGTATTACATAAGCTAAAATAATAACTTACTGTACAAATTCAAAAGCACATTCTTCATATGAAGAATGTGCTTTTCTGTTATTAACGTTTAATCCAAACAGCGCCTGCTGATTTATCCTCTGCCTGTCCAACAACTTGGAATTTAAGTCCAAGATTCGGAACTTTTCTTCCTGCGTCTGCAATTTGTTTGTTACTATATACTTTTGAATCATCAAAAGTTGTAACGCCTTGTAATTCAGAATAGTTAAACTGTCCACGTGTTAATGAATTTACACTCCATGCTGGTGTTTGATCAAATGAAAATGCTGCGTCTGCAATTTGCATACCTGTATTACCGTAAGTTGGTTTTCCGTTTAAATTGCCAACAAGTGCCTCTGGATGCGAATCTACAACACCAAGGAATCCTTCACCTGGATGCACCCCAACCCAGTTATCTTTAAAGCTATCATCTGCATACCAAACGACAAGACCTGTATTATACACTGGACCTTTTCCTGCTTTTAATCCATTATCTGACCCTGCATAATTTCTCCACTCTAAGTAGTAATAATGAGCTTTTTTCTCTGTCCCATCAGAAACAACAAAACCATTTACATTCATTTTAGCTGTTCCTTCTGCATCATCAGAAAATACTACTTGTCCATCAACTGTTACATTTACATTGTCCATCGCAAAACCTTTATATGTTACAGCCGGATCTGTAATATAGTCGAATTGTAGTTTCACTTTTTTCCCTTTAAATTGACTTAAATCATATGATTTATCAATCCATTTTCCATCTGTTGTATCTTTATCTCCTTGGACTACTTTTTCTCCAAGTCTATCAATTAATGTTTTCGTTCCATCTTCTGTTACTGCATGAACTTCAACAAAATCGCACTCTGCTTCTAACTCATAATTTGCTTTATAATCAAACTTTGCATTTGTTCCTTTTGTTAAATCAAAGAACGGTGTTTCTAATGTTGTATGCATATCATCGCCTCTTGTACTATAATATGCATGCTTTCCAAACTCCGGTTTAATCGTTTCAACACTTTTGCCTGGTAAGTTAACACGTACAACGCCTGGACGATTTGATTTCGTAACACTTTGATCAATATATGTAGGAACTCCTACACCACGCTTAATTTTATCATAATCTACTTCTAAAATTTTTGCCCAGTTGCCCCCCATATTCTTTTGTAAGAAATCTTTATTTTGTGGTGAAAAACTAGTTGGCTCTGTTCCTGCAATTTTCCCTGTCCAACTACCTCCACTCATTAATGACCAAGCTTCGACAGGTGAACCAGTTCCAGTATATTTCGTATCATATTCATCTGGTAAGCCAAGATCATGTCCAAATTCATGCGCAAATACACCTACTGCTCCATCTTCTGGTTCAATTGTGTAATCATGTGCTGCTACTTTGCCACCAAAGTAATCTACCTTTGATTTTGTCCCTTCAATTGCTACTGGATCTATTGCTAATTTTGAACGATGTGACCAAATAGCATCATCGCCTAATTTACCACCACCAGCTTCTTGACCAACACCAGCATGGATTACCATTAAATGATCAATTACACCGTCAGGTTCATTTTGATTTCCATCACTATTTGTATCATATCTATCAAACTGATCAAATTGAGATAAATCTAAACCTTTCTCAGCAGCTGCATGTAAAGCTTCTTTCACTAAATCACGTGCGCCTTTTGGACCTTTGTTATCATGACCACTGCTACCATCAGCACCGTAGTCAGATGCTTTTCCTGGAACAGTTAACCATTCTGTTACATATCCATCAGTCGTATAACTACCGCCAGACTGCTCTTCATAATATTGTTTAAACGTTTTTACTTTTGAACCATCAAATAATGTGTACGGCTCATTACCAAATAACATCTTTTGATAATGCTCTCTACTAAAGTCATTCGAATACATATACCCTGGTGTTTGATCGATATTATTATGTTTATAATCACTAAATTCAACGAGTAATACTAATACTTTATCCGTTCGAACAGACCCCTTATATGGCGCTTGCTTTGCTTTAGATGTTGGAACTTGCCCATTTAATTGCTTTTTATTTGGTTCTGGCTTTTGCTCAGGGCTAACATTTTTTTCAGGTTTCTTTACTTTCTCCTTTTCTTCCATTTTTTTCTCTTTTACTTTTTTCACGAAATCAGATGCCTCTTTAGCAGTATCAGCTGGAAGAATTTCTTTATTTGCCTGATCTCCTTGTTTCTTTTCAATATATTTCTCTACAGCCTTTTTCGTCTCTTCTTTAGAAGATGCTGGATTAATTGTTCCTCTTTCTTTCAGAGCTTCCGCTAGACGATCTTCTTGAATTAAATTGTAATCAATTGGTGTTGTAGACACATTTTCTTTCTCTTTTGCTGGCGTTTCTGCATACGCTAATGGAGCACTCATTACAGATGTACATCCGATAATTGCCGCAATTGCTAATGACGATAACACTTTAAGTGGCGCTTTTCTTCTCATTCTATTTCTCTCCTTTTATAAAACTTAAAATTCAGATAAAGTGAAACTTAAATCAGTGGGGTTTTCTTCATCCCCCACTGATTATTAGTTGAACCAATCGGACTTTTATGGGCAGTTGATCCCTCACCTAACTTTTTTGCTTTCGCTGAATTTTGAGGTGGGGGTCTTACTGCCCATTAAAGTGGGATAAATAAGTGCATTTAAATCAAAAGCTCTACTTTCTGCCCTCCCTATATAAAAAGGCATAATTCTATAAACATTAAGCTTTCTGTTATAGAATCATGCCCTCCAGTTTTCTGGTCAGACTCTCTATCTGTCTATATCAAAATATGAAAAATAAAGAGTGATTTGTATATATTAAATAGTTTATATAACAAATTTAAAAGACAATATGCAAAATTGCATGAAAATTCTTTTAAATGCAAAAAAAGAATCCTAGTCACTTAAACTAGGATTCTTGATTTTCTATTATTTCTCTTGTGTTTTTTCCCAATCAGCTAAGAATTTCTCAATTCCTTGATCTGTTAGTGGGTGCTTCACTAATGAAGCAATTACGTTTGCTGGGATTGTTGCAATATGTGCACCATTTAATGCTGCGTCAGTTACGTGAACACTGTGACGTACAGATGCTGCGATAATTTCTGTTTCGATGCCATGAATTGCAAAGATTTCTGCGATTTGGCGAATTAAGTCCATACCGTTATGACCGATATCATCTAAGCGACCTAAGAATGGTGAAACATATGTTGCACCAGCACGAGCTGCAAGTAATGCTTGAACTGCTGAGAACACTAATGTAACATTTGTACGAATTCCTAAGTCAGAGAACGCTTTTACTGCTTTTAAACCTTCTGTCGTCATCGGAACCTTTACAACAACGTTTGGAGCAATTTTCGCTAGCTCTTTTCCTTCTTCGATCATTTTATCCGCTTCTAAGCTAATTACTTCTGCACTTACAGGTCCTTCTACAACGTTGCAAATTTCACGAATACGCTCGTGGAAGTCTACGCCTTCTTTTGCTACAAGTGATGGATTTGTCGTTACTCCAGCTAATACGCCTAATGCATTTGCCTCTTTAATTTCGTTAATATTTGCTGTATCAATAAAGAATTTCATTTGTTATTCTTCCTTCCTAATTTTCAATTTATATTTATTTATTTTTCTTAATAAGCTCTAATTCAATCGGAATAGATTTGTCCACTTTTTTACCTTGCGTGATCTCTTTTGCTGTTTGCATCGCCTTCTCTCCGATTAATTCCGGTTTTTGAGCAACTGTTGCAGCCATACGCCCATCGTTAACCGCTTTCACAGCATCTTCAGTTGCATCAAATCCAACCACCACTACATCTGTTTTTCCAGCAGACTTCAATGCTTCAAGTGCACCTAATGCCATCTCGTCGTTATGGGCAAACACGGCTTTAATATCACCATTTGCTTGCAAAATGTTTTCCATAACAGATAATCCTTTCGCTCTATCAAAATCAGCCGCTTGTTTAGCAACTACTTTTAAAGACTTATCGGCTACGTTATGGAATCCTTTCCCACGTTCACGAGCTGCAGAAGAACCAGGGATTCCTTCTAACTCAGCAACGTTTGCTCCTTCGCCGACTAATTCACGAATGTAATCACTAGCCATTTGACCACCTTCAATATTATTAGAGGCAATGTGAGAAACAACTTTACCCGAATTCGCAACGCGGTCTACTGTAATAACAGGGACATTCGCTGCATTTGCCGCACTTACTGCTGAAGCAACAGCATCTGAATCGGTTGGATTAATAACAACTACATCGACACCTTTTTGAATTAAATCTTCAACATCATTTGTTTGCTTTGCTGCATCATTTTGTGCATCAACAGCAATCAATTCAATGCCGCTTTCTTTCGCTTTCTTTTCTGCCCCTTTTTTCAAAGTTACAAAAAATGGATTGTTTAAAGTTGAAACAGAGAATCCAACTTTAATAGTTTTATTTCGACCTTTATCGCTAGAATCCTTTGCCCATTCTGGTGGTTCCATTGAACAACCAGCAGTAATGACCATCATACATGCAACGAGTATAAGTAACCATTTCTTCATAAACTGTCCCTCCATTACGCTTCTTTTCGACGATCAATTAATACAGCTAGTAAGATTACAAGTCCTTTTACAACTTGTTGGAAGAAAGAAGATACACCTAATAAATTTAAACCGTTATTTAGTACACCGATAATAAGTACACCGATGAATGTACCAACAATCCATCCTCTTCCCCCAGAAAGACTTGTTCCACCTAATACAACTGCTGCAATTGCATCTAATTCGTAAGAAGTACCTGCAGTCGGCTGTGCAGAATCTAGTCGTGATGTTAAGACAATACCTGCAAGCGCTGCCAAAATTCCGGAAAGACCGTAAATCATTACTTTAATTCTCGTAACATTAATACCTGATAATGCTGCTGCTTCTTCATTTCCACCAATTGCAAATGTACGGCGACCAAATGTCGTTTTCTTCAAAATGAAGTACAGTACTGCGAAAGCGATCATCATTGTAACAGCTGGTACTGGAATACCGAGAAAATAACCGCGGCCAAACATTTGGAACATTAAATGATCACCAAGACCAGTGATCGGACGTCCGTCCATATAAACAAGCGTCAACCCGCGAAAAATAGTCATTGTTGCTAAAGTCGCAATAAATGGAGCTACTTTTCCCTTCGCTATGATGATACCGTTTACAATTCCCATTACAAGACCAGCTAATAATCCAACTGCCATCGCAAGGAACGGGGCCATGCCACTTGCCATCATTCCAGCAACAAGTGCACTTGATAATGCTAAAATAGAACCTACCGATAAGTCAATACCCCCTGTTAAAATTACAAAGGTCATTCCGAATGCAATAAGCGCATTAATCGATACTTGACGCAGTATATTAAATAAATTTGGAATTTCAATAAACGCTGGATTCAAAGCCGTAATTACTACAATAATTAGCGCTAGTCCAATTAAAGACCCAAGTTGTTGTAATACATTCCCCTTCTTAGCCATCCTTACTCTCCCCCTGTAGCTAGTGCCATAATAGACTCTTGCGATGCCTCATCTTTCTCTAAAATGCCGCCGACTTTTCCTTCATGAATAACAAGAACGCGATCACTCATCCCTAAAACTTCTGGAAGCTCAGATGATACCATAATAACGGCATCTCCTTCTTCGGTAAGCTTATTCATAATAGAGTAAATTTCTTTTTTCGCTCCAACATCAACACCCCTTGTTGGCTCATCTAAAATGAGTAATTGCGGGTGGATACCTAACCATTTTGCAATAACAACCTTTTGCTGATTTCCACCAGAAAGAGATTTCACAGCTTGCTCTCCACTAGATGCTTTCACATTAAGAAGTTTCATCATGTCCGCTGTAAACTGTTGTTCTAGTTCGTTACTTAAGACGCTTCCCTTTGAAAGACTTTCTAAATTCGGTAAAGCTAAATTTTCTCGAATTGAGAAATCTAGCACTAACCCTTCAGATTTTCTATCCTCTGTAATGAATGCGATTCTTTGTCTAATCGCATCTATCGGACTATCAATCTTTACTTCTTGCCCATTTATCAAAATTTGGCCAGAATCTAAAGGTTCGTATCCAAATATCGCTTTCATAATATCTGTACGGCCAGCTCCCATCAAGCCAGCTACACCAAGGATTTCACCTTTTCTAACTTGAAACGAAACATTTTCAAACTTCCCTTTTTTCGTTCCATTACGCATTTCAAAAATCACATCGCCAATTTGACTATTTCGTTCTGGGTAACGTTCACCAATACTGCGCCCCACCATCATACTCACTACCTCATCAAACGATGTTTCCGGAATGGATCTCTTTCCGACGTATTCCCCATCACGTAAAATCGTAATGGCATCGCATATTGAAAAGATTTCTTCCATTCGGTGTGAGATATAAACGAACGAAACGCCTTCTTTACGTAATTTATTAATGACGGTAAACAACGTTTCAATTTCACGATCTGTTAATGCAGCTGTAGGTTCATCCATAATAATAACGCTCGCGTTTGTCATTAATGCTTTTGCAATTTCGATAATTTGCTGTTGTCCAACCGATAACTCTCCTGCCAACATAGCGCCTTTTACATGTAATCCTAACTCCGCTAGTTGCTGCTGCGCAATCGCGTTCATTTGACGCGTACGTAAAATACCTGTCTTTCCATACATTAACTCTTTACCGAGAAACATATTTTCAGCTACTGTTAAATTCGGTAATATGTTCAATTCTTGATGTATAAATGCAATACCGTACTCTTCAGCTTCTTTCGCATTTTTAAAAGTTCGTTCTTGTCCATCAATCGTGATCGTTCCACCATCTCTTTTGTATACACCTGTTAAAATCTTCATGAGCGTTGATTTACCCGCTCCATTTTCCCCCATCAATGCATGGACTTCTCCTGTTTCAATCATAAACTGTGCATTTTTCAAAACAGGATTGCCATTGAACGCCTTTGAAATATTTTTCATTTCAATACGCATTCCCATCACTTCCCTTTATTAAAAAATCACGCCTGCATGTAAAATTACATTAGCATAAGGCGTAGCCTCACCTGTACGAATAATAGCTTTCGCTTTCTTTGTATGCTCTTTAAATTGTTCATGACATACATATTCAAACACTGGTTCTATTAATTTTAGTTCAATTTCTTTATTTATTTCCGCATTGTTGTTAATGACTTCTTCTGCTAACGTCACTTTTTCAATTGCCATATCATCCGCTACCACTTGCAATACATCTAAAAAGCTAGGTTTTCCTATTTCAACAGCTAGATCAATTCTCTTTACTCCGTCAGGAATTGGTAAACCGCAATCAGCGATTACAATCGTATCCGTATGCCCAAGTGAAGCAAGCACTGCTGCAATCTCACTGTTTAATACGCCGTGCTTTTTCATCCGACAATCACCTGCACTTCACGTACTCTATCTCTCGTTGGCATACCGCCTTGCGCCCCGAGCTTCGTTACAGAAAGACCACCAGCAATATTCGCAAAACGAATTGCTTTTTGAAGTGTTTCTCCTTCAGAAAGCGCAACTGCTAATGCACCATTAAATGTATCACCAGCTCCAGTCGTATCTACTACATCAACAGCAATGCTAGGAACACGTACAATCTCCGTACCATTATGGAAACGTACACCGTTAGAACCTTCTGTCATCAATAGTTTATTTGGATATTTAGCCAGTAAATCTTCAATTGGCGATGTGAAATCATCTAATACGATGCGGCACTCATGTTCATTTGGTGTAATATAAGTTGCCTTTTCTAAAATATCTTCTGATAACACTTGTGCTGGTGCTGGATTTAACATAACCGGGATTTTGTGTTCCTCACAAATAGCCAATACATATTTTACTGTTTCAAGCGGAATCTCTAGTTGAAGCACAACCATATCAGCTTTTATAAGAAGATCTTTTGAACGATTTACAACCGACTCATTTACAAGAGCATTCGCCCCTTGTACGACAACAATACTGTTATCCTCTTCTGCTAAAACGATATGAGCAATTCCTGTCGCCGCATCTGTAACCGGTACCACATAGTCGATAAAAACGCGTTCGTTCTCTAAATTTTTCTTCACTACAGTTCCATAATTATCGTCTCCTACCGCTCCAACCATCGCTACATTTGCGCCTAATCTAGCTGCAGCAACTGCCTGGTTAGCTCCTTTTCCTCCTGGAATTGTATGAAATGCTTCACCAATTACTGTTTCTCCTGCTTTCGGACGTTTTTTTGAAACGGCCACTAAGTCCATTGAAATACTACCTACTACTGCAATATTTGGCATCTATTTCATCTCCTTACTTCGTTGTATTTCGTTCTATAATTTCAATCGGTAAACGATAGTGTTTCTCTTCTAATACGTTTCCTTCCATCTGCTCTAACAACAGTTCTGTTGCAACTTTCCCCATTTCATAAATTGGCTGTGCAACAGTTGTAATAGATGGATACATCATTTCTGTTAAAGAAATTCCATCGAATCCGATAATTTGTAAATCATCCGGAATAGAAATCCCCTTTTGAAGCGCAGCCTTTACGATACCTATTGCAATTAAATCATTCCCAGCAACAATTCCATCAATATGCGGGTATTCTTCTAATAGTTCCACCGCTACACGCTCACTATTAGCTGGATCAAATGTACTCTCTGCAATCATATAAGAAAGATTATTTTGTGTAATAACGTCTACAAAACCTTCAAAACGTTCATTAGCCGTGCTTACGTCACGCGGTCCACGAATATGTGCAATATGTTTACAGCCCTTATCTATTAATAACTGTGTCGCTCCCTGACTTCCCGCATAGTTATCTGCATACACAGCAGGTATACGCTCATTAAACATACGGTCAATTGCAACGACTGGTACTGACAAGTTCATGTAATTCACACTATTTTGTGGATTTGTCGCTACAATAAATCCATCTACATTATTTTGCCTAAGTACATCAATATATTGCTTTTCTTTCTCTAAACTTTCATCAGAGTTACAAAGTACAACTGTATACCCTTGCTTATGCGCTACATCTTCTACGGCACGTGCAACTTCTGGAAAGAATGGATTCACGATATTTGGAACAACTAAGCCAATTAAACGAGATTTTTTATTATACAGTGAACGCGCTACTGTACTAGGCTTATAGTCTAGCATCTCAATCGCTCGTTCTACTTTCTTTAACGTATCTTCATGAACATATCCATTTTTATTTAACACTCTGGAAACGGTCGCAACAGATACTCCCGCTAATTTTGCAACGTCTTTAATCGTACTCATTCTCTTCTCTCTCCATTTCATGTAACCGTTTACAGAAAATAATATAACGTATTTCTAGAAATACGTCAATCATTTCTCACGAAAAAGCTTTTAAGGTTATACTCAAAAAAGCATCGCCATAAGGCGATGCTTTTTCATTACGAATAGGATACAGTTTGTTCTTTTTCCTCTGCAGCTGGCTCTTCAGCATCCTTTTTACGATCTGACAGTTTAATCTTCTGTAAGAAAATCGTAAAGATAGCACCCACTACAATGAATACTAATCCTGTTAAGAATACAGTATGAAGAGAGTCTACTAAAGAGTTTTTCAAAATTGGTACAATGCTGTTAGCGAATGCTTCTGGCATTTGTTTTAATGCCTCTGGGCTAAATAGCATTGAATATAAGCCTTGCGGATCTGTATGAATCATATCTTTAAATTTCGTTACCATTTGTCCCGCTTCTTTCGGGAACGTATCTAATACAGGTACTAAATTTTTTGTTAATGTTGTACCTGAAGTGTTATTCATAATTGATCCTAAAATTGTAATACCAAATGTTCCACCGATTTGACGGAAGAACTGACTTGATGATGTTACGACACCAAGATCTTTTTTCGGGAAGCTTTCTTGTAACGCTAACGTTAATGTTGGCATTACAAGACCCATTCCTAAACCGATAACCATCATATAAGAAGTAGCAGTCAATTTAGTTGTGTGCATATCCATCGTTGTTAATAACCAGAATCCTCCAGCCATTATAAGCATTCCTGTAATAATTTGTGGTTTTACACCCACTTTTAATACAAGTTGCCCGCCGATAATACTCATCACAATCATTGTAATCATCATTGGCGTCATGATCGTTCCTGATTCAGCAGCACTTACTCCTACAATTCCTTGCATGAAGAATGGGACGAACATAATCGCACCGAACATTCCAATACTCATAAAGAATCCAATCGCATTTAGTAATGTAAATATACGATTTTTAAAGAAATGCATCGGTAAAATGGGTTCTTCTGCTTTCGTTTCAACGATAACAAAGCTAACTATACCAATTAGAGCTAATGCAAATAACCCGATAATTTGCCAAGAATCCCATGCGTAATCTTTCCCGCCAAACGTTAATGCAAGTAATAAACTTACAACACCGAGAATCATCGTAAAGATCCCAGCGATATCAATTTTAATTGGTCCTGTTTGTTTATGTGATTTTAATCCCATTGCAATAAAGATTGTTGCTAAAATACCAACTGGTAAGTTAATGTAGAATACCCATCTCCAGTTTACTGCGTCTACAATCCAACCACCCACTTGTGGCCCAATTACAGAAGCAAGACCGTATAACGCACCAAAAATACCTTGCCATTTCGCACGTTCTTTCCCCGTGAACATATCTCCAATAATAATCATAGCCATCGGCATCATAATACCGCCGCCAAGACCTTGAATACCACGGAAAATAATTAATTCTGTCATACCATTTGCCATACCACATAATGCTGAGCCAACCATAAAGATAACTAGCCCTGTTATATATACGTTACGACGGCCAAGTAAATCCGCTAATTTACCTGCGATTGGTACAACTGTCGTTGATGTTAACATATAAGCTGTTGTTAACCACGTCATTAAGCTTAATCCGCCTAGTTCACCGACGATACGCGGCATTGCTGTACCAACGATTGTTCCATCTAAGGCAGCAAATAGCATCGCAATGATTAAACCGATTAACAACAACTTTCTATTTATATTTTCTTGTTGCTCCATGTAATCTCCTCAATTCCTCTTAGTTATTCTCTTTTTTCTCTTGTGTCCCGCAAATAATTGTTTCTAACTTCTCAAAGAGGCGTAACAAATCTTCTCTTTCTTGTAACTCTAAATGTGAGAAATATTTTGCAATGTGCTCATTACGAGCGGTCATTGCCTCTTCTACTCTAGCTTTCCCCTTTTTTGTTAACTCAATGACGACAACACGACGGTCCTCTTTGTCGTGATAACGCTCTACAAGCTCTTGGTCAATTAAGCGATCGATCATCACTGTAATTGCACTAGGCTTTACATACATCTTTTTTGCTAATTTTGTCGCCCTTGAAGCTCCATAATGATCTAAAATCTTTAAAATATAAAACTGCGGTGGTGTAAGTCCTGTTGCTTGCATTTGTTCTAATAACTCTGTCTGCATTTTCTTTCCAATCGAAAAGGCAAGAGCTTGAATTTTATCGATATGCGTCATATCATTTGGCATGTTATCCACCTCTTATTTAAACAATAAAATATTTAACGTATTTAAATATTAATCCGACGAACAAAATCCGTCAACACTTTTTATTTATAAAAACGTTTACATTTTTGTCACAAAGTTGTATAATTTTCGACGAAGTTAATATTGACAGTCACGGAGAATCGGAGTATACGGCTATGAATCATAAAAAAGGAAACTTTTTTATATTTCATGGCCTTTTTATATTCTCTCTGACTTACGACACTTCGAATTAATTTGGGGAGGATTTTCATTTTATGTTTTTTACACAATTCTTTAAACCCGCGCCCCACGCGGAACGCTTACCAGCTGACCGCGTTGATAGTGAATACCGTAAATTACGTTTACAAGTATTCTTAGGTATCTTCATCGGCTATGCAGGTTACTACTTTGTTCGAAAAAACTTTTCACTAGCAATGCCATACTTAATTGAACAAGGCTTTAGTAAAGGGGAGCTTGGGGTTATCCTTTCAGCAGTTTCTATCGCTTACGGATTAAGTAAATTTCTTATGGGTATCGTATCCGATCGTTGTAATCCTCGCTACTTTTTAGCAGCTGGGCTATTTTTATCAGGTATCATTAATATTATTTTCGGCTCATTTTCTTTCATTACAACGAGCATTATACTTATGTTTGTACTTCAGTTTTTAAACGGATGGGTGCAAGGTATGGGATGGCCTCCTTGTGGGCGTACGATGGTTCACTGGTTCTCTATTAGTGAACGTGGTACAAAAATGTCTATTTGGAACGTCGCTCATAATGTCGGCGGTGCACTTATGCCTTCCCTTGTAACATTAGGGTTATATTTCTTTGCAAATGACTGGAAAAGTATTTTTTACTTCCCAGGTATTCTTTCAATTTTAGTTGGTATTTATGTATTAATTACGATGAGAGATACACCTCAATCTTGCGGATTACCTTCTATTGAAGAACATACTGGAGAATATCCACCAGATGAAAAAGTACAAGATCGCGAACGCGAACTTTCGGTAAAAGAAATTTTATTTACATACGTACTAAACAATAAATTTTTATGGTACATCGCGATTGCGAACGTTTTCGTATATTTCGTACGTTACGGCGTTGTAGACTGGGCTCCTACTTATTTAGTAGAAGAAAAAAGCTTTACTCATAGTAGTTCACGTACAGCTTATGCTCTATATGAATGGGCCGGTATTCCAGGTACACTTCTTTGCGGCTGGATGAGTGATAAACTATTTAAAGGACGCCGCGCACCTGCTGGTATTTTATTTATGGTTGGTGTATTTATCGCCGTTCTTGTGTACTGGTTAAACCCTCCTGGTAATCCAATGGTTGATAGTATCGCACTTGTTGCAATTGGATTTTTAATTTACGGACCTGTTATGTTAATTGGTCTACACGCTCTTGACTTAGCACCAAAGAAAGCGGCTGGAACTGCAGCGGGCTTAACTGGCTTCTTCGGTTACTTAGGCGGAGCAGCTTTCGCTAGTGCTGCTATGGGCTTTATCGTCGATGCATTTGGATGGGATGGCGGATTCATCTTATTACTTGCATCTTGTGTACTTGCAATGTTCTTCCTTGCTCTTACTTTAAAGACAGGATCTGCAAAAACAAAGCAAGCTTAAGCACTAATATTATTCTTATCAAAAAAAGAGAGACTGTTCTTTCGAGAACACCTCTCTTTTTTCTACATATAATACTTTTTTCTTACAAAAGATTTATTTCCCTCTCTTATATATGTTAGCGTTTTCAAAGCACTTCAACTACTTATATACATGCATCCAATCTCTATATAAAAAGATTTTTGAATATTTTCTCAACTTATGCTTGTCAAACATTGTCAATTTATATTAAAATAACAACAACATACAAAATATTTAGTCTTTTCAGAAAGATGGAGGGATAGCCATGAAGAATCCACTTCTTCGCATTGAAAACTTACAGACTTCCTTTCGCATACAAGATCAATATCATGCCGCAGTTGATGATGTTTCGTTAACTGTCCATGAAAATGAAATTGTCGCGATAGTTGGTGAATCAGGTTGCGGAAAAAGTGCACTTGCCCTTTCCATTATGCGACTGCATAATGAAGCAAATACAAAATTACAAGGGCAGCTTAACTATAGAGATAAGGATTTACTAACGATGTCAGCCGCAGAGATGAATAAAGTACGCGGATCAAACATCGGTATGATTTTCCAAGAACCTCTTACAGCACTCGATCCTCTTATGACAGTTGGAAAACAAATCGAAGAAAATTTAGACTACCACACAAGCCTTTCAAAAGTTGAAAAGAAAGAACGCACCTTAGAACTACTTCATCAAGTTGGTATTCCAAAACCAGAACTTACATATAAACAATACCCACACGAATTATCTGGCGGAATGAGACAAAGAATTGTTATCGCAATTGCAATTGCTTGTAACCCAGCACTTATTATTGCAGATGAGCCAACAACGGCTCTTGACGTAACCATCCAAGCACAAATTTTAGACTTACTAAAATCTATTCAAGAACAAACGAAAATGGGCATTATTTTAATTACTCACGATTTAAGTGTTGTCGCAGAAACAGCTGATCGTATCGTCGTTATGTACGCTGGACAAGTTGTAGAAACAGGAAAAGTTGAAGAGATTTTTAACAACCCTCTTCACCCATATACTCGTTCTCTATTAAACTCCATTCCATCTGCGTATGCTGAAAAAGAAAAATTGCATGTAATTCAAGGGGTGGTTCCTTCGTTAGCGAAGATGCCTCGCACAGGTTGCCGCTTCCAAGCTCGAATTCCATGGATTAGACCTGATCAGCACGAGGAAAATCCAATTTTACATGAAGTAAAACCAGACCACTGGGTGCGTTGTACTTGCTACAAGCATTTCAACTTCCAAGATAAGAAAGGAGATGACGTAACTCATGGCACTGCTTAAAGTAGAGGATTTAAAAGTACATTTCCCAATTAAAGGTGGTTTCTTCGGTCGCACATTAGATTACGTGCGCGCTGTCGATGGTGTAAGTTTTGAATTACAACCGGGTGAAACATACGGGATTGTTGGTGAATCAGGAAGTGGTAAATCAACAACGGGTAAAGCAATTATGCATTTAACGAAAGCAACAGAGGGTAGCATTCATTTTAATAATAGAGATTTAACAAAGTTAAGTCGCTCTGAGTTACGTGAACAACGAAAAGATATTCAAATGATTTTCCAAGACCCATATTCATCATTAAATCCGAAGAAACGTGTTCTCGACATTATTGCTGAGCCTCTTCGAAATTTTGAGAAGTTCTCACCTGATGAAGAACGTAGAGCAGTTCAAGAATATCTTGATAAAGTTGGTCTAAATCCAGAGTCTATTTATAAATATCCACATGAATTTTCCGGTGGTCAAAGGCAGCGGATTGGTATTGCACGAGCTCTTACTTTAAAACCGAAGCTTATTATTGCGGATGAGCCAGTATCTGCGCTTGACGTCTCTGTACAGGCACAAGTATTAAACTTCTTGCAAGATTTACAAGCTGAGCTCGGACTAACATACTTGTTCATTAGTCATGATTTAGGTGTAATTCGTCATATGTGTGACCGTATCGGTGTTATGTACCGGGGACGCATTGTCGAAGAAGCAACTAGTACAGAAATTTATAATAATCCGCAACATATTTATACGAAGCGCCTAATATCAGCAATTCCTGATATTCGTCCTGAAAACAGAGAGAGACAGCGCAAGCTCCGTCAACAAGTAAGCTCTGAATACGAGAAATCATACGAAAATTATTTCAATGAAAACGGTCGGGCTTATGACTTAAAAGCAATCTCGCCAACGCATCGGGTGGCATTACCATAAGGGAGTGATAAAACATGTGGAAGTTTATATTACGGAGATTTTTAGTAATGATCCCGCAATTATTCGTGTTAAGTGTACTAGTCTTTTTACTAGCTAAAGCGATGCCCGGCGATGCATTAACAGGCAGAGCAATGAATCCGAAAGCGGATCCAAAGGTGATTGAAGAACAACGTGAAAAGCTTGGATTAAATGACCCAGTTACAACACAATATGTTCGCTGGATTAAAAATGCAGTGCAAGGTGACTTCGGTATTTCCTATGCACATAAAATGAAAGTAACTGATTTAATTGGAGAACGACTTGGAAATACAGTATCTTTAGCACTTGTTATTCTTATTCTTACTTATTTAATTGCCATACCACTGGGAGTTATAAGTGGGCGTTGGAACGATACATGGGCTGATCGACTCATTACCATTTACAACTATCTAGGTTTTGCTACACCACTATTTATATTTGCATTAATTATGCTCTTCCTATTCGGATTTAAGTTTGCAATATTCCCAACTGGTGGTAGCGTAGATCCTCAAGTTGCAACAGGTACATTCGCTTACTATTTAAGCAAATTAAATCACATGCTACTACCAGCTTTATCTGGCGCACTTATTGCAACAGTTGGTACTGTACAATATTTACGAAGCGAAATTATTGATACGAAACATAAAGATTTTGTACGTACAGTACGAGCAAAAGGTGTTCCAGAATCAAAAATCTATTCTAGACATATTTTACGAAATTCATTCTTACCAATTGCAGCCTTCTTAGGTTATGAAATTACAGGATTGGTTGGCGGTGCCATCTTCTTAGAAAGTATTTTTAGCTATCCAGGAATTGGACAACTATTTATACAATCTATCTCTCAACGCGATTTTAGTGTAATAACTGCACTCGTTATGTTTACTGGATTTGCAACGTTACTTGGAACTCTCCTTTCAGATATTATTCTAAGCATCGTCGATCCACGTATTCGTATTGATTAAAGAAAGGAGCAGACGTTATGTTAGCAAACCCTGAAAAACAAACTGAAGTTGTTCATTACGAAAAAAGCCCTTCTGGTTTCTCTATTATGTGGCGAGAACTTCGTAAAGATAAATTAGCAATGTTTTCACTTGTTTTCCTAGCAATCTTATTACTAGCGGTCTATGCAACATCTTTTATTATGAAACAAGAAGATATTGTACGAGTTGATTTATTCGCTATTTATGCTCCTCCCTCTGCTGAACATTGGTTAGGAACAGATTATGGAGGACGCGATATTTTCGGCCAACTTATTATTGGTACACGTAACTCTTTTACAATTGGATTAGCAATTACTATTCTTTCTTGTTTAATTGGCCTTTCAATTGGATTAATTGCTGGTTATTTTGGAGGAGCAATTGATAATATGATTATGCGCGTTATCGACTTCGTTATGGTTTTACCATTTTTAATGCTTGTAATTGTATTTATTACACTTGTTCCTACATTCAATATCTTTACTTTCATTTTAATTATGAGCGTGTTCTTATGGACAGGAAAAGCAAGATTAATTCGCTCAAAAGTATTAACTGAAAAAGAACTCGATTATGTCTCTGCATCAAAAACATTAGGAACACCAAACTGGAAGATCATTCTTTTCCAAGTACTACCTAACTTAAGTTCCATTATCATTGTTAGCGTTACATTAAACCTTGCTGGAAACATCGGTATTGAATCTGGGCTAACTTTCTTAGGATTTGGTCTACCAGAAAGTACCCCAAGCCTTGGCACACTTGTTAGTTATGCTAGAAATCCAGATGTATTACAAGAAAAATGGTGGATTTGGTTACCCGCATCAGTCATGATTTTAACATTGATGCTGTGTATAAATTTTATTGGTCAAGCGCTACGCCGTTCGGCCGACGCAAGACAAAGAAAAGGATAAGGGGTGGAAGAAATGACAAATAAGCCAAAGTTTTTCAAAGTATTAAGTACACTTGCAGTTTCAACATTACTACTTTCAGCATGTGGGGGCAGTGGTGGTAGTGAAAAAACGAGTAGCACAAAAAAAGTAGATACAAATAAATTTAGTACAAATGTTAAAAATGATAAAAAGGAAGTTAAAGATGGTTCATTAACATATGGTCTTGTTTCTAACACACCATTTGAAGGACTTTTGAACTTTGCTGTATATGAAGGAGATCCTGATAACCAAGTCATTACCATTTTCGATGAATCTTTATTATCAAATGACGAAAACTGGGAATATACGAATGATGGCGCTGCTACATATGAAATTTCTAAAGATAAAAAGACAATTACATTAAAAATTAAAGATAATGTAAAATGGCATGATGGAAACCCTGTTACCGCTGAGGATTTAGAATACTCTTATCTGGTGATTGGTAGCAAACAATATGCTGGTTCTCGCTATGATTCTCAAATGCAAATGATTGAAGGTATGGAAGATTATCATAATGGAAAAGCCGAAAAAATTTCAGGTATAAAAGTAACGGATCCAAAAACAATTTCGATTACGTTTAAAGAACCAAATCCTTCAGTGAAAACTGGGCTTTGGACATACCCTCTTCATAAGAAATACTTAGGAGATGTACCAATCGATAAATTAGCAGAATCTGATAAAATTCGTAAAAATCCAATTGGTTTCGGACCTTTTAAAGTGAAGAAAATTACTCCTGGAGAATCCGTTGAATTCGAACGTTTTGATGACTATTATGGCGGAAAACCAAAACTGAAAAGCATGGTTTTAAAAGTTGTTAACCCTTCTGTTGTTAACGCGTCCTTAAAAAATGGTGATATTGACATTGCTGAAGTAAGTGCAGATCAATATCCAAATGTAAGTAAATTAAAAAATGCACAATTAGTCGGTAAAACCGATTTATACTATAGTTATATCGGCTTTAAATTAGGCCATATGGATAAAGAAAAAGAAGAAGTAGTAATGGATAAGGATAAATTTAAAGATGTTCGTGTACGTCAAGCGATGGCGTATGCTATTGATCGAAAAGAAATTGGTGAAAAATTATATCATGGCCTACGTTATCCAGCTAACTCACCAATTCCACCATCTCTACCAAAATATCATAACAATAAAATTGGTGCCTATGATAAAGATGTAGAGAAAGCTAAAAAGTTATTAGATGAAGCTGGCTATAAAGATACGAACGGAGATGGATTCCGTGAAGATCCAAATGGTAAAGAATTTAAAGCTAATTTCTTATCAATGAGTGGTAGCGATGTAAGTGAACCACTTGCAAAATTCTTTATTCAATCTTGGAAAGACATCGGCCTAAAAGTAGAACTTCTTGATGGTCGCTTACACGAATTCAACTCATTCTACGATATGATTAAAAAAGATGATCCAAAGGTTGACCTTTTCGCTGCCGCTTGGGGAACTGCATCTGATCCAGACCCTTCTGGTATTTGGGCTAAAAACGCACCGTTCAATTACACACGTTGGGCTACTGACAAAAACACAGAATTATTAAAACAGGGTATTTCTAAAGAAGCTGCTGATGAAAAATACCGTAAAGATGTATACGATAAATGGCAAAAATTAGTTCACGATGAAGTACCATTAATTCCACTTCATTATAAATTTGACTTAAAAGGTGTAAATAATCGCGTAAAAGATTATAAATACACACCAGAAGATCAATACAAGTGGGGTAAAGTTAGCGTAACAAGCGATAAAGCAGAAACAGAAAAATAATAAAATAGCTCCTGGCACTGAGATACATGCCAGGAGCTATTTTTTATTTACAATCCTTTTCTGACTATTTATAACAACCAATTCCTTCCCTACTCTAAGGTTAAAATATTTGATGAATCATCTTTATTAAAACAGCCAACGTAACAGATGCAGCAAATCCCCCTAAACAAATAAGACTGACACCTTGGCTATATGATAAATTTTGAAGTGCTTTCATCTTTTTCATCCTCCCTCTCTCCCCTTCGATATTTTTATTTTACCAATGGAATAATTGTCATAACATCGATTTTCCTAACAACAAACTTACAAATTTGTAAGTTAATATTTTCTAAAACTTATGTATCTATTATGTCCACACTCTCCCCTTTTATACGTCAAAAAAGACCTTGAATTATATCAAGGCCCTGCTTACACTACAGAATATCTCACTCAATTTATTTGATAATCATCACTGGACATTTCACACGCTTTGCTATTTTATGACTCACACTACCAAGCACCATCTCTTGCAGTGTATTTAGCCCTCTACTCCCAGCAATAACAAGATCTATATCTCCTGTATTTACATATTGAACAATCGTATCTCCTGGATCGCCATGTAATATCGTAATTTTATAAGAAATGTTCTCTTTCTTTAATAAACCTTCAATCTCTTTTAATTTATCTTTTCGACTAGCTGATACTGTTTCTAAATCTGTCTGACCTTGTATAATATCTGACTTTGCCGTTCTATTATCTACTACGTACACAACTTCAACATTTGTTTCTTCGTTAAATTTTGCAATATGTGTCGCGTGCTCTGCTGCTCGAAGCGCATGTTCAGAACCATCACATGCTAATATAATTTGTTTATACATATGCTGAATCCCCTTTTCGTTATCCTACCCGTATTATATAATAAAGCCCCCTAAAAAGGAGGCTTCTAACTAGCAATTCTTTTATTATACGTAGCTAAATTTGTAACAAGTTTTGCGCTACGTTCATTTAATCCTGTTATACTTACTTTCACACCACTTTGTTCATACTTCATGATAACTTTATCAATTGATGCCACTGCTGAATCATCCCATACATGTGCGTGAGTAAAGTTCATCTCAATTTCTTTCACATCTTCATTAAATGAAAAAGCATTTATAAAATCTGCCGTAGATGCAAAGAAAAGTTGACCGTGAATTTCGTATATTTTCTTATTTTCAATATATAAATGTTTCACGTGAATCTTTGCCATATTGAATGCAAATAACACAGCACTAATTACTGTCCCAATGACTACACCTAATCCTAAATTGTGAGTAATAAGAACGACCACTACTGTTACGATCATAACGAATGCATTCCCTTTTGGTACTTTATGAATCGTTGCTACAGAGTTCCAATCAAATGTTCCGATTGAAACCATAATCATAACTGCAACTAAAGCTGCCATCGGAATATGAACCACATAATCACCTAAAACGAATAGTAATACGATCAAAAATCCGCCCGCTACAAACGTCGATAAGCGACCTCGTCCACCTGATTTAATATTAATAACAGATTGGCCAATCATTGCACATCCTGCCATACCTCCGAAGAAACCAGCCACAATGTTTGCAATACCTTGACCGCGTGCTTCCTTATGTTTATTACTTTCCGTATGCGTCATATCATCTAAAACTGAAGCTGTTAATAATGACTCTAATAAACCGATAATTGCAAGCATAACTGCGTACGGTAAAATAATCCCTAATGTCTCAAGTGTAAAAGGCACGTCTGGAATACTAAAGAACGGTAATTCTTTCGGCAGGCTTCCCATATCCCCTACTGTTTTTAATTGTAATCCACTCATAAGTGCAATACTTGTCACGATGATAATTGCAATAAGTGTGGACGGTACAGCCGTCGTAATACGTGGAAATAAATATATAATTGCAAGTCCTAATGCGACAAGCGCGTACATTTGCCAAGTTGCATTTTTAAATTGTGGCAATTGTGCTGTAAAAACTAAAATCCCAAGTGCATTTAAAAATCCACTCATAACTGATTTCGGAACAAACTTCATAAATGAGCTCAGTTTGAACACGCCAAAAATAATTTGGACAATACCTGTTAATATTGTTGTAGCAAATAAATATTGTAAACCGTGATCTTTAACGAGCGTTACCATTAATAATGCCATTGCACCTGTTGCAGCTGAAATCATCCCAGTTCTTCCGCCAACAAATGAAATGGTAACTGCAATACAAAAGGCTGCGTATAGCCCAACGGTCGGATCCACGCCTGCAATAACGGAGAAAGCGATCGCTTCAGGAATTAATGCTAAAGCAACGACAATTCCTGATAACACGTCCCCTTTTACATTGGAAAACCAGTCATTTTTTATCGTCTGAAACAAAGTACCACTCCTCTACTCTTTTATCATTTGATTTTCTCCGTAAGAAAATCAAGGCCGACTGCACGAAGGTTATTATATAACGAGTAGAGGATTTTGTGCTATGTAAAAGTTTCCTAAAAAAAAGACACTACCTTAGTAGCATCTTTTCTCATTTCATTAATGTCCACCGTGCCCTTGACCACTTTCTTGTACAATCTCTAACCTCTCATCCAATATACCTTGTGTTTCAAATGAAATATCACTCGTACTTCCTAATAGGAAGCCGTGGTTATACGGTCCAAGTGTTGGGTCATCTTTAAACTTCGGTTGAATACTTGCAAGGAAGTCATACACTAGTTGTGAAGCTTTTCCTTCCTCTAAAAAGATAACAGGTGCATGTTTACCCATATGTGAAAATGGTGCTCCTGCAACTGCTAAATCTAGTGTTTTGCTTGAAACAAATGATACACCGTGGCCTGGTTTTGTGAACCCCCATCCAAATTTTGTTTTTTCATCTTTAAACTTTGCAAATGCAATAGAATTTTCTACTGGAGTCTCTCCACTAATACGCGTTACTTTCCCGTATTTGCTTAACTCTTTTTCTACTTCTTTTGAAATGATTTTTTCTGGTCCTAGTACATATATATTTGCTTTATCTTTTCGCATCTTTAATGCCTCTATCGTCGCTTCTGGCACTTTATTCTTTTCTGCATAAAGTAGTGGTTCTGGCATATGAGAAATCCAGTTTACAGCTGGTGTTGTATATAAACGTCCTTCTTCTTCAGATGAACCGATAATAACACTATTCGGATAACTACCTGTTATATCGGCATATTCTTTATCCACATCTTTTGCAAATGTAGCTGGATCCGTTTCTTTTATTTGCTTTACTTTATACTCTTTTAATTGCTCAAGGATAGATGCATCGACATCCCCCATCACCATAATTTGTGTTCCATCTTTCGTTCCGAGCGGATTTAATCGTTTTATTTCTTTTAACGTCATTTCGGGTACCTTTTCTTTTTCTATAAATAGAATCGGTCCGTTATTCGGATGATGAATAAGGTCTGCACTTGCAATACCTAATTGCCACTCATTTACTGGTACTAAAATAATAGCACCGGGTTGATTCTCTTTATGCATTGCTGGCCATATCGTTTGCGAAGTTAATACTGCCATTTGCAAAGGATCATTTGTGTTTAATCTCGTTACATTTTTTAAACTTGTCGTTAATAAATCATTTGATGCCCCTTTGTTCATTTCTTTCGGCGCAGTTACCTCCTGATTCATTTTCATTTCCTTCTGCTCTGTTTCTTTCTCTTTTTTAGGTTCATGTTTTGTATGATCCATATTATTCGTTTGTCCACATGCGGCAAGACCAACTGCTGTAATTATCGTTACACCCAAAATGCAGGTTGCTTTTTTCATTATATCGCCTCCGTATAAATCGTTTTTGAGCCAATATCATTACCTAAAATGGAATTTCAACTTTACAATAACAAGCAATTCTGAAGAAATTATGCAGACACATTACAATCTGCACCATTTCTTCATGATTTTGCATTACAATTTAAGTAAATATTATATATGGAGGGCTCTCTATGATTGATATACTGCTCGTAGACGATGAACCGAGAATGCTTGAATTATTAACGCTTTATCTTACTCCAATTGGATATAACTGCATATGTGCACGATCAGGAGAAGAAGCGATTTCACATATAGAAAATCAAAACTTTAAATTTATTTTACTCGATATTATGATGCCAACGATGGACGGATGGGAGACGTGCAAAAAAATCCGCTCATTTAGTAACGTTCCTATTATTATGGTTACCGCTCGTGATCAAACAGTAGATGTCGTCCAAGGGTTAAAACTCGGAGCGGATGATTACGTAACAAAACCTTTCCATGAAGAAGAGCTTTTCGCAAGAATTGAAGCTGTTTTAAGACGAACGAATCAACACGCGCAAATACAATATCATGGCATTTTATGGGATGAGGCAAAGCACTCCGCTTCTGTTCATAATGAAGAGCTTCTTCTTACACCAATTGAATTCTCTTTACTCGGATTATTTTTACGCCATGTAAACTACGTACTAAGCCGTGATCAGCTCATTGAACGAATTTGGGGATTAAATACAAATACAGAAGATAGAACAGTCGATTCACATATTCGTAATTTGCGTGATAAATTACGAAAAGTAAATTTCCCTATTGATGATCATTTAAAAACTGTTTACGGAGTCGGATATCGATGGGTTGATACTTTAGATTAAGGAGCAAAACGATGAAGCGAATTTCTATTCAGCTCGGATTTTATTTTTTGATTGTTACACTTTTAATCGAAAGTGTTCTATTTGTCTCGCTTTATTATAGCCTTGTCAACAATAGAGTAAATGAAGAAATGACAGCTTTATTAAAGCGCGGAAATAGTCACAGAGATGTTCTTGAAAAGTATTTTAATAAGCAAACAATCTCTCATGTTGCACTAATGGAATCCGAAGCCGAAACCACTGTTGTTATTACAAATGCAAATAAGGATGTACTAGCCAAATCCAACGAAATAAATACTACTATAAAAAAGCATATTGAAAAGATGCAAACACGGACAGATCATGAAGGTGCAATTATAGAGAATCATTGGAAAACATCTAGTTATATATGTACAGTTAGTCCCATTGTAGTAGATGGAAAACATGAAGGCTATGTGTACATGTTTCTTGGGACAGAATCTATTGAAAAAATGGTGAATGGGCTAACAAGACAATTTATTATTGCTGGAGTCATTACTTTTCTATTAACAGCCATCACAATCTTTCTATTATCACGTTTGTTAACAAAACCATTGTTACACATGAAACATGCCACTGAAAAAATGAGTAAAGGAGATTTATCAGTTTCATTAACGACTACTCGAAATGATGAAATTGGTGAACTAGCCTCATCTATTCAAACGCTTGCTAATGATTTACATTATATGAAAACAGAGCGAAGTGAATTTCTAGCAAGCGTTGCTCATGAATTACGAACACCTTTGACATACGTAAGAGGTTACGCTGACATTGCTTTAAAAGAAACCACATCTCCCAAGCAACGTTTACGATATTTATCTATTATAAAAGATGAGTCTGATTACATTACAAACTTAGTTCAAGATTTGTTTTCACTTGCACAAATGGAACAACATAACTTTTCTATTCAAGTAAAGGGAGTACATTTACACACTTTCCTTACTCGCATATATGAAAAAGTAAACGCCATGTATAAAGAAAGATACATTACAGTTTCTTTCTCTTGTCCTCCTACACTGCTAGTAAACTTAGATGAACAACGATTCGAACAAGTTGTGGTGAACATTTTAAATAACGCTTATAGACATTCAAAAGAATATTCTCATATCCGCATTTCTGTTATAGAAGAAAATAAACGTATCTCCATTACAATGGAAGATGAAGGTGAAGGTATTCCTCCTGAAGACCTCCCTCACATTTTCGAACGCTTTTATCGAGTTGATAAAGCAAGATCACGAGCTACCGGTGGAACTGGGTTAGGGCTATCTATCGTGAAAGAAATTGTAGAACTACACGGCGGGAATATTACTGTAACGAGCGAAGTTGATCGCGGGTCTTGTTTTACAATTTCATTGCCATCTATAAAGAAACACGACTACCATCAGTAGTCGTGTTTCTTTATCATTTTACTTTATAATATAAGTTTACAAATTGCCCAAAACGTTTCGTATCCGTTAAAGTTAAATCAATTTCTGGATTCTTGTCTTGAAATAACGGCACTCCAGAACCTAATATATGCGGTGTAATTGTAACAACATATTCATCAATTAGATTATTCTTAAAGAACTCTCTTAAGAGACTCCCTCCACCGACCATCCATATTTTAGATCCTTCTTGTGCTTTTAACCTTTTTGTAAACTCCACTACATCTTCATTTACAAACCCCACGTGTTCGTTTGAACCTTTTTCTGATTTAGAAAAAACATAACATTTTTTATTTAAATACGGGAATGGTTCTATATGCTCTACTACATAATCGTACGTTCTTTTTCCCATAATTATTGTATCAATTGTTTCATACATTTCTGTATAACCGTTATCTCCCTCTCCTTCCGTTTCCATTAACCACTGTAAATCATCATTTTCTTTCGCAATATATCCATCTAAACTCGCCGCAATAAATAAAACAATTTCACGTGACATATCTTTTCCTCCTTGCATCTCATCTTGATAACATATGATGTAAACAATATACTAACAATAAAACATGACAATTTATGTCACGTTAAAAAGAAAAAAGGTGATACATTTGTCAAAAGCTAAACGCTTATTAGATATTCTTATATTTGCTTCTGCCAAAAAGACATTTACAGCGCAAGAAATAGCTGATGAATTTAATATTTCCGTTCGTACTGTCCATAGATACATTGTAGATTTAAGTGATATGGGTTTACCTATTTATGCAGAACAAGGTCGCAACGGAGGATATAAAGTATTAACAAATAGAGTCATTCCTCCTATTTTATTTACGGAAGAAGAAGCAGTCTCCATCTTTTTTGCATTTCAATCTTTAAGCTACTACAGAAACTTACCTTTTAACACAGAAATCACTTCCGTTACACATAAACTGTATAGCTCTCTACAGCATGATGCGAAAGCAAAAGTTGATAAAATACGTTCTTATATCGCTTTTTGGAATCCGAAGAGAACGATTGATACACCTCTTTTAAATGAAGTACTAACCGCGGCTATTGAAAATAAAAATTTACACTTTCAATACGAATCTAAATCGGGGTTAAAAACAAAACATGTTCATCCTATCGGTGTATATGCTCATGACGGGCTATGGTACTTACCATCCTATGACTTCAGTAGAAAAAAAGTATTACTGTATCGCGTTGATCGTATTCTTTCTATATTATCAACGGAAGAAAATGAAGATACATTCATGAATTTAGAAGAGTGGTTTGCCTCTAACTCTAACGTAATACATAGTCCTACTCAGTTACATGTTTTACTAACAACAGAAGGTGTACGCCAATGTAAAAGCGTTCCTTACCTTGAAGAATTCGTAGTAGTAAACGAAGACGGGACAGGATATATACATTCAACAATTGATAAAGGTGAAATAAATTTTATTATCCCTTTATTTTATAGACTTGGAAAAGATGCACGAGTGTTAGAACCGAAAGAATTAATAGATGGTTTACGTATACGTGCGAAAGAAATTTTACATATGTATGAAGACGAAAAAAGCTGCTAAATATAAGCAGCTTTTTAGTCTCTTTGTTACTATTGACGAATATCAATCCACCAACGATTTTTCGCATTCATATTTTCAGTTCCACTAAAACCACTATAACGGAAAGCATCAAGGAAGATTGAATCTAGTTTATCCTCATCTACAAAATAGCCTAAGTTAACTTTTACCGTTTCTCCTGGTCGAATACTGCCAATATTGTAGAAGCTTTTCCCATCTCCATGAGGCTCTAAATAATCAACTTCGCCTGTCATAATATTTTTTTCCGCAATCCCATCTCTTTTAGCATAGTTCCATGCATTCCCTTCAGATTTAAGCAACTTTATGGATGGATGCATATAGATTTCTTCTGTCGACTTTTTCCCAATATTTTTCACTGTTGTTGTTAGGTAGACAAATTTAGGGTGAACTAATTTCGAATCTACTAATTTATCAATAGAATCTTTACCATTTCCAAGTTTATATTCATCCCTTCTATATGGTAACAATTGTCCAGCTTGATCCAAAGCCTGATTCCTGCTTAGTATTCCTAAGCCCATTTCATAAAAGTTCTCTTTTTTAAAATCTTTGATTGAATCAAAAACTTCAACTTTCTCTATCACATATTCAACTTGGCTGTCATCCATCGTTATCGTTACTGGAATCTTTTGTCCTATATGAAATAGTCGTTTACTATCTTTTTTCAAAGGAATAACCTTAGTTTCTTTAGGTTCATCTGCTTTGCTAAAACGATTTTCATCATAATCTACTATATGTGATGCCTTTTCTTTTGACGTAGGCTCAAGTGAAATACTCCCTAACACATCCATCATTTGTTCTTCGTTTACATCGGATCCAATATAACTTTCTAACATAATCCCTTCTTTCTCAAAAAAGAGAAAGACCTTTCTGTCAAACATTACATTGTTGTTTCCTGTTTCTTTATGGACAATTACTGCTTTCCTACCGTTTATTTCTTTTTCTTCATAACTTTTAGAGTACAGCGTTTGAAAATCTGTATTCTCCCCTACTCTCCGAAGAGCGAATGAAAATCCCCCCATTGCGTAGTTATCTTTAAATGAATATTTCATAGCAGAGTCATCAATTGCTTCCATATTGTCTGGTAATTTATCGATTTTCAACTTATACCACTTATCAGCCTTTTTCGATCCCTTGTTTGTTACCGAAACATTTACTTCGTAATTTTGTTTTTGGACAATCATATTATAGACTTTCACTGCACCAAAAACGGTTGTCGGCATACCAATCAATAAGCAAGCAGCAGCGATTAACATACGATGTTTTTTACGCTTTTTCTGTGGCTTCTCGTCTTTCAGCTTCATTTCTTCCATAAACAATTTCTTTTTGCGCGTATATGTATGTGAAAATTCATGTTGTTCTTCGAGTTTATCAAAATCATCTAAAGCAATTTTTTCAGCAAGTTCATATATTTCTTTGGAGTTCTTTGAATTCGTCATGTTGTATACCTCCTATCATATTTTGGACTCGTTTTCGAGCACGCTCAAACTGCTTGCGAACATTAGCCTCCGTTATCCCCATGACACTTGAAATTTCTTGATACGTTAAGTTATAGAAGACTTTGTACTTAAACACCTGTCTATTAGACTCATTTAACTCTTTTAGCAATGTATCAATTTGCACTTCAGACATTTTCCGTTTTTCCCACTCTTCAATATTTTCATCTACTGCTTCTGCTGATTCTCTTTCATATTCTTCTAAAAATGTTTCATGTCGTCTATTTTTCCGGTAGCTATCAATCGCCTTGTTTTTCGCGACCCTCAAAATGTAGCGTTTAAGCTCTTCAGTAGCCAAGCTATGGAGCTTTTCCAAGTTCTTATAAAGAGTAATAAACGTCTCTTGAACCGCATCTTCCGCCTGTTGAATATTATTTAAAATAGAATAAGCTACATAATAAACTTTTTGTTCGTACAACTCATATAGCTCTTCCATCTTTTCATAATCGTTGTCTGTAACTTTCATATAATTCCTCCTCTCACTCTATATAACGAATGAACCATATACTTTGTGACACTATAAAATCTATTTATAAATAAAATTTAATAATAAAATAAATAAAAGCCCAATTTCTCTATTTTAACTGAGAAACTGGGCTTTTTAATATTAGAATTTTCCTGACTGCTACGCCTTTTCAGTAAGCAGCATATGCTCTATCGCTTCTGTTAACAAATTCTGTGTCTCTTCCAATTTATGATTCTGCTTTTCTCCCGGTTGTACCGTATAAAATTCAGCAAACGAGCGCTCTTTATATCTTGGTACGACATGCATATGGTAATGTGTTAACTCGTTAAATACTCCACCATTTTGACAAACTGTAACTCCATCTGGTTTGTATAATGCCTTAATCGCTTTTGCAATAAGCTTAGAAGCATCCATAACGGATTTTGCTACAACATCATTTAATTCATCTACTTCTACAACATGCTGCTTCGGCACAATTAAAGTATGACCTGGATAGAAAGGTTCATGATCTAAAAAACACGTTACATACTCATCTTCGTATACTCTATAAATTTTTTCCTCTTCGTTTGCTAATTTACATCCTAAACATTCCATCATATTTCTCCTCTCTCTAAAACAGAAAAACGTGAGAGCCGTATTCTCACGTTTTTCTGTTTTACTTTATTAGTTCAATTGTTTCCGTAACTTTTATACTACCTTTTACTGATTGAACAATCGTACAATTTTTCACTGCAAGCTGCAGCGCCTTGTCCAACTGCTCTTCTGTAATGTTTTGTGCTTTAATTTTATAGTGCAAATGAACACTTTCAACTGGTTTTGATAAAGCTTCACTTCTACCAATTTCCGTTTCAATTGTAAACGTATCGTATGTAATACGTTTCTTTTCTAAAATTGTTCGAAAGACAATTGCACTACATCCTGCGATAGAAGAAACGAGTAATTGTAACGGTGAATACCCGTTTTCTTTTCCAATCGCTAATTGACCATACGATAAATCTGCCTCAATATCATCGTGTTTGATTGTTAGTTTCATTAGTTGTCTCCACCTTCATCGGTTTCTGCCGTTTCTTATTTATATAATAATATATGTAGCAGAAAATGATAAATGGAATACCACAATATAACGCCATTCTTTGTTCTGGAATAAACGCTAAACTAATAACAACGATACTATTTGTAATTAAAGCTAAAATTGGAACGATTGGGTATAGTGGTGTTCTATACTTTAAGTCCTCTAACTTTCCTCCGCCTTTTATATACTGACTTCTAAAGCGAAGTTGCGATAAAGCAATAATAATCCAACTTGAAACAGCCGATAAACCAGCTATAGATAATAAGTACATGTATACTGTATCTTCTGCAAGGAAGCTTGTTAATAAAGATAACGCAGCTACAGCAATTGTTACAACTAACGCTGTAATTGGAATACCACGTTTATTTACTTTCTGGAAAGACTTTGGTGCCATTCCTTCATTTGCAAGTGACCATAGTATACGAGTTGCCGCATATAACCCTGAATTCGCCACAGATAGTAACGCAGTAATAATAACGAAGTTCATAATATCTGCTGCATACGGAATACCGATTTTATCAAATACGACTACGAATGGACTTTCGATTACCCCTGCTTCTTTCCAAGAAATTAATCCTACTAAAATCGTCATTGTTAAAATGAAGAATAACATAATGCGCCATACTGTATTACGGATCGCGCGTGGAATTGTTTTTTCTGGATTTTCACTTTCTCCCGCTGCAATCCCGATTAACTCTGTTCCTTGGAACGAGAAGTTAACTGTAATCATCGTAAGTAATACGGCAGCTAGTCCATTCGGGAATAATCCACCATCGCTTACAAAGTTAGAAAAAAGAGGTGCTGCTTCTTTTCCGTCATATGATATAAACCCTAATAATGCACTACCACCAAGAACAACAAAGGCAAGAATGGTAACTACTTTAATACTAGAGAACCAAAATTCTAATTCAGCATAACTTTTCGCCGAAATTGCGTTTGACGCATATAAAATAATGCCGAATACGAGACACCATACCCAAACATCAACATTCGGAAACCATCTTTTCATCATTAAACCGATTGACGTTAATTCTAGTCCTACTGTTACTGCCCAGCCAAGCCAATATAGCCAGCCAATCATAAAGCCCGTTCCTGGCCCAATAAACTTCGTCGCATACTTTTGGAAAGAACCTGAAACTGGCATCGCTACCGTTAACTCTCCAAGACAAAGCATTGTTAAATACATAATAAATCCGCCCACTAAATAGGAAAGGATGGCTCCCCCTGGTCCAGCCTGATTAATGGTGTAACCTGAACCTAAGAAAAAACCAGTCCCGATTACACCACCTAGTGCGATCATAAATAAATGTCTACTCTTCATCGTACGATGTAATTTCTCATTCGTTGGTTGCTGCATCTAAATCCTCCCCCTACCAATACCCCTATATCTTGTTAAAATTTTCTGATAATAAAAATATACACGAAAGCGATTACATTTTCTATATAAAATTAAAACTTTTCTGATAAAATAATATAAAAAATCGAATTATCGTGAAGTTTAGATTCTAATTAGAGGAAAATAAGGATAAACAAGGAAAAAACCCTTACATATATTGTAAGGGTTAATGAAGTTCTAACCTTCTGGATAAAATTGATAAACTATAGTTTACAATAAAGTACATACAAGCTACTACTATAAACGTTGGAATCATATAATTTACATTTTGTCCGCTAATAATTTGAGCATTATGCATAAGCTCTGGCAGTGATATAACAACCGCTAATGCTGTATCTTTCAGCAATGAAATAAACTGACTAACAAGCGGCGGAACCATTCTTCTTAATGCTTGCGGTAAAATAATATGCCAAAGCGCTTGCACATACGTTAACCCTGAAGATCTTGCAGCCTCAATCTGTCCTTTCTCAATAGATAATAGGCCACTTCGAACAATTTCAGATATCATTGCTGCTTCAAATATTGTTAAAGCAACAATTACAGCTGTTATAATTTCTAATTTCAAGCCTGCTTCTGGAAGTGCAAAATACGTGAAAAATATAATTAAAAGTAGTGGTAAGTTTCGAATTACTTCAACGATAATTCCTAATATTTGTGAGACGATAGGGATTTTCATGTAGCGCAATATCCCTATTACACTACCAATAATAAAACTAAGTACAATTGCTATGAGTGCTACCTCTAGCGTTATAAGTAATCCTTTTAATAAAAATAGAATATGATCACCTGTTATTGCTCCCTTAAAATCCATTTACACCGCCTCCTTTGCTAAGCGTTTTTCTAAATAACGCACTAGCATACTGAGCGGAATTGTTAATATTAAATAAAACATTCCGACAAATATATACACATCGAACGTAACAAATGTCTTCGTTGAAATTAAGTCTCCTTGATACATTAAATCAGCTCCAGCGATAATTCCGAGTATGGAAGAGTTTTTTACTAAGTTGAGAAATTGGTTTCCTAGAGGAGGGATTACAATTTTCATCGCTTGGGGTAAAACGACATGGTACATCGCTTGCGTATACGTCAATCCTGAAGAACGTGCTGCCTCCATTTGGCCTTTCGCGACTGATAAAATACCAGCGCGAATGACTTCCGCAATAAACGCTGCAGTATATACCGTAAGCGTAACTGTTCCTGCTACAAAACCATTTAAAGTAATTCCTACTACAGGTAAAGCGAAATAAAATATAAAGGCAATTAATACGAGCGGAATATTTCTTACAAATTCTACAATAGCAGCTCCCAACCAATTTAAAATACGAATCGGTGCAATACGCATTACCGCCAAAATTACTCCTAAAATAAAGCTTCCTATTAATGCAAGTACACTAGACATAACTGTATACTTAAAGCCTTCTAAATACATATCCATGTTATTCGTTAATATAGAAAAATCAGGCACATACTCTCCCCTCTTTCTTTACAAGAAGAGGATGAGTACTCTCATCCTCTCACTCTTACTATCTACTTTTCTGGTTTTTGTCCAATCCATTTTTCATACAGTTTATCGTATTCCCCATTCGCCTTCATATCTTTTATCAAGCTATTAATCTCTTTCGTTAAATCATCTGCACCTTTTTGCACTGCAATTCCGTACGGCTCATCCGTAAAAATTTTCCCGACAACTTCATAATTCGAATCTTGTTTTGCCATACCGTAAAGAATTGCATTATCTGTCGTTAACACATCACCTTTTCCTGCTTTTAACGCTGTAAACGCCTCACTGTAATTTTCAAATTCTAATACAGTCGCTTCCGGTGATTTTTGGCGAATGTTATTTGTCGATGTTGAACCTTTTACTGCTAACACTTTTACGCCCTTTTTCACATCATCAATACTTTTAATATCGCTTCCTTTTTTCACGAGTAACGATTGCCCTGCTTTAAAGTATACATCTGAAAAATCGACCTCTTTTTTACGTTCTTCTGTAATTGTCATCGTGGCGATAATTGCATCAATGTCACCATTTTTCAGGAGTGGAATACGTGTTTTAGACGTTACCTCTTTTAATTCTAATTTCTTTTCATCTCCAAGAATTTTTTTCGCAAGCGCCTTTGCAACATCAACATCAAATCCTTCTACCTGCCCTGTTGAAGGGTTTTTCAATCCAAATAAGTTCGTATCATTCTTCACCCCAACTACTAATTTCCCGCGCTTCTTAATTTGCTCAACAGCCCCGCCTTGCTTCGTATTCGTTTCTTTCGCCTCATCTTTTTTACTTCCGCATCCAGCAACGACAAGTACGAATAAACATGAAAATACGATTAACGTAAACAACTTTTTCATTTTAAGCATAAAATTCCTCCTTTAATGATTTAACACTCGACTTAAAAATAAACGTGCTCTTTCTTGTTCAGGGCTCGCAAAAAATTGCGCCGGTGTTGTATCCTCAATGATCTTGCCATCATCCATAAATAAAATCCGATCAGCTACTTCTCGTGCAAATCCCATTTCATGCGTGACAACGACCATCGTCATCCCTTCTTTAGCTAGCTTTTTCATAACATCAAGTACTTCCCCGATCATCTCTGGATCAAGAGCAGACGTAGGCTCATCAAATAGCATAATTTCCGGCTGCATCGCAAGTCCTCTAGCAATTGCCACCCTTTGCTGTTGTCCACCAGATAATTGATGTGGATATACGTTAGCCTTCTCTGGAATTCCTACTTTCTCTAAATAAAACATCGCTGTTTTTTCTGCTTCCTCTTTTGAAATTTTATTTACTTTAATAGGTGCTAGTGTAATATTTTGAAGAACCGTTTTATGTGGATATAAATAAAAATGCTGAAAGACCATCCCAATATTTCGGCGTAATTCATTCATATCTGTTTTTGCATTGTGTACCTCTGTATTTTGTACAATTAACTCTCCATCTGTAATTGTCTCTAGCTGATTTATACAACGAAGCAACGTGCTTTTTCCTGATCCTGAAGGCCCAACAACTACTACCACTTCACCTTTCTTCACTTGCACATTAATATCTTTTAACACTTGAAAGTTGCCATAATATTTATTTACGTTACGAAACTCTATCAACATACTCCCCCCTTCCCCTAACAAAGCATGTACATTCTTTTTATATTCAAAAATAGGCAAAAAAATAACTTACAGCCTCATTTTGTCCATAAAAAAAGCAAAGGGATTTCCCCTTTGCTTTTTCATTTCTATTCCATTAAGATACTTCTTCTTTCTTATCTTTTCCGTATTCATGTTCCCAGAAATCAGCATTTTTAATTCCTAATGGCCCTGGATCGAATACTGGATCTTTTCCTTCTTTCTTCTGCTTTTCATAATCCTTTAATGCAACTAATGCAGGTTTTTGTAACAATAAAATCGCAATGATATTTACCCATGCCATAATTCCTACACCGATATCACCTAAAGCCCAAGCCGTTGCTGCTGTTTTTATACAGCCGTAGAATACAGCACCTAAAAAGACAAATTTTAGTACCATAGACAACCAAGGGCGGTCTTTATCACGGTTTAAGTACGCGATATTCGTTTCTGCAATGTAGTAATACGCCATAATTGTTGTAAATGCAAAGAATAGTAACGAGATTGCAACGAAACCGTTTCCAAATCCAGGGAAAACAGATTCTACTGCTGCCTGTGTATATCCCGGTCCTGGCTGTGCACCATTTAATTTATTTACGATAAAGTTTTTTCCGCTTGCATCAAATACGTTATACATGCCTGTAATAATCATCATAAATGCTGTTGCTGAACAAACAAATAATGTATCAATGTAAACGGAAAATGCTTGCACTAAGCCTTGCTTAGCTGGATGTGATACTTCCGCTGCTGCTGCTGCATGTGGTCCAGTTCCTTGCCCTGCTTCATTAGAATAAATACCACGTTTTACTCCCCAAGAAATTGCTAAACCGATAATACCACCAAATGCTGCTTCTAATGCAAACGCACTTCTTATAATTAACATAAATGCTTCTGGCAGTTTTTCAATATTCATAGCGACAATAACACAAGCTACTAAAATATACCCAACAGCCATAAACGGTACGACAACTTGCGCTACGTTAACAATTCGCTTTACTCCACCGAAAATGATAAGAGCTAATACGACTACTAATAAAGCACCTGATAATGAAGTGTTAATTCCAAAAGCCGTTTCTAAACTTACAGCAATACTATTTGCTTGCACACCTGGTAGTAAAAGCCCCGTTGCAAGAATTGTCGCTGCAACGAATACTAATGCATACCATTTAACCCCTAAACCTTTTTCAATGTAATAAGCAGGTCCACCGCGAAACTGTCCTTGATGTTTCGTCTTATATATTTGTGCGAGTGTTGATTCTACATAAGCTGACCCTGCTCCTAAAAAGGCTACTGCCCACATCCAAAATACAGCCCCTGGTCCACCGAAGGCAACCGCTGTAGCTACCCCAGCGATATTCCCTGTCCCAACGCGCCCTGATAACGAAAGTGCTAACGCTTGGAATGAAGAAACACCAGCCTCTGATTTTTCTCCTTTAAATGTCAGCTTCACCATTTCTCCTACATGCCTTACTTGTAAAAACCTCGTTCGAATAGAAAAATATAAACCTGCTCCTAAACATAAATAAACAAGTGCTGGACTCCAAACAATATTATTTAACCAATTTACGAAAGCTTCCAATATTCCTCCTCCTTTTTATCAAGAATATTCAGAATATATAAAAATTATAAGTGTATACCGAACCTATGACAATATTATTTTAATAAAACAAACATATTTTTGTATAAAAAAACAAAGTATACATTTATTTTGTATACTTTGTTTTGAACAAAATGTATTATATATTCACAATTGATTCTTCGCTTATAATTCTTTCATATAACTCTTCACATAATTTTTGGAAGTTATCTGGCATATCTTTCCCCTTAAACTTCTTTTGGAGTGTGCCGTATAGACCTATGTCACGCAAACGTAAAAATAGTGGTAATGATTCATACCAACTATCCGCCAGTCTGTGCTCATACTCATAGCCTTTCCGTAACACTTGTAGCTGTTTACGAGCAAAATCTGTCTTCTCTTCCGCTGTCCACGGTGTAAATAGAACAGAGTAATAAAGAACCATCGCTAAATCATGTATAAAGTAATTATAAGCCGCATCATCAAAATCAAAGATCGTTAGCTCTTTACCATCATAATGAAAATTGCCTGGATGAATATCCCCATGCATAAGGCCGAACGTTTCTCTTTCAATTGGAAGGGCCTTTATCTCATCCATTAATACCGCAGCGATCTTTTTCACTTGATCATTTTCTAATTCATTAACAATCCCACTCTCATCTTCTTCCCACGTATCACGGTAGTCTGTTTTAGGATAATCCATTGTAAGGCGATGCAGTTGTCCAATCGCTTTTCCCCATGCTTCAAAGTAAGCGTCTCCCCAATAAGACGATTCCGCTCCTTTTACTTGCTCACCTTTTGCATATGTAAATAAAGAAGCAAAAAAGAAAGTCCCATCCTCTGCTACGATTTCTTCTACGAGATTTCGAGACGTTGAATAAAGAGGTCCTGCTACCTTTGCCCCATTCTCCGCAACATATCGTAAAAAATCTAGCTCAGCTTCGACTTCTTTTTTAGAACGATGAGAAGAGTGGGTTAAACGCAATACGTAATCTTCACCACGATCACCCTTTGCCTTAAAAATATAATTCTCAAAATCTCCAAGTGGCTTTTCTTCCACTGTTACATGAAACAAACTCGCTGCTCTTTTTACAATCTCTTTCGTAAAAACACGTTCTACAGCTATTTCCATATGTATCCCTCCTATATATCTTCTTAATTCGACATAAATGTTAAAAGTACTGCTATGAAATTGAATAATACGTGTGCAATCATAGCTGATAAAATAGAATTTGTTTTCTCATATAACCATGCAAATACTACTCCACTCAAAAAATTCACCGGTAATGTGTTATATGTAGGGATATGGACAACGGTAAATATTATGGAACTAATAAACATACCGCTCCATATGCCATATCTATTACGAAAAAATGTATAAAAAACACCTCGATATAAAATCTCTTCATAGATTGGTGATATAATTGCTGCTCCAATTACGGCGATACAGAATGAATAGATTGATTTATCATTTTGGACCGTCTCCGTTTTACTATTTTCAAAGGAAATACCCATTTTCTCCATTATCACTAATACAGCAATACTAGCTACAATTAAGAAAATAACCGCTCCAACTGTCCATAAAAGATCTTTCCATGAAAGCTTCCGAATTCCAATATCTTTCCACGAGAGTTTATATCTTTTGATACAAAAAAGATAAACTACAGTAGTAAATATCACTGCCATTATAAAGCCCATTAATACTCCAGCATATAGTGAGTTACCTATTACTTCTAAAATATATTTATAAAAAAGGGATTCGACAGTTACTGGAACAATAACAAATACAAACATAAATAAATATAAAACTTCTTTCCATCCCCACATATACCTCAAAGTCATTTATATCATCCCCTATATCCTATTTTCTATAGTATAAAAGATGACGTAACGTAACTTTCAAGCTACTTTGTCAAAAATAATCCAAGCATAAATTTCTCACAAAAAGCAAAAATTAACAGGAGTAACTTTATCTAAAAGAGGTGGAAATTATGACAGAGCAAAAAGAACAACAAGAGAGTACGGGCCAAAAGCATATGTTTCCATCACTTCCGGAAAACATTAATTATATCGAAAATAAGCTCTGTCACTCAGACGATATAAAAAAATTAGATCTCCCTTTTCAAAACGGAAAAGGAACAATTTTATATATCGAATCTTTAGCAGACCCAAATTTGATTCACCAATTAGCTCTTGAGCCTTTATTAACTCGGTCGGATTTGTCTTTAGATAAAGCTTTTGCCACATTAAGTATGAAGAAAGAAACAAATTTAAATTACGGTGTGCAACTTTTATTACAAGGCAAATCATTATATTTTCATGAACAAGTCGACAGTTTTTGTATTTTCGAAACAGCTTTATCTTTAAAGAGAGATATAGCTGAGCCTGATAATGAAGGAATTGTGCGCGGTCCACATACTGGTTTTGTAGAAGATTTAGCAACTAATTTAACTTCGATCCGTAAGCTCATAAAAAGCCCAAATATCGTCGTTAAATATTTCACACTTGGTGAAGAGATGCACACGAAAGTGGCAATTGCTTATATGCAAAACATAGCGAATGACGATTTAGTTACAGAAGTAAAAAGAAGATTAGAAACGATTAAGACAGATGCACTTATGCCTCCAGGATATATACAAGAATTTATAGAGGATACGTCTTTCTCACCCTTCCCGCAGCAATTAAATACAGAGCGTCCAGATAGAGTCGCAGCTAATTTAATGGAAGGACGAGTTGCTATTTTATCTGATGGAGATCCAACAGCGCTCATCGTTCCTGTTACATTATTTGCTTTCTATCAATCACCAGATGATTATAATAACCGCTGGATTGTCGGTTCTTTCGTCCGAATGATTCGCTTAGTGAGTTTCTTGATTGCTTTTCTCTTACCAGCTATATATATCGCAACCGTAGCCTTTCATCCTGATGTATTGCCACTTGAACTTGTGTATACAATTAAAGCTTCATTAGAGAAAGTACCTCTTCCTCCTATTTTCGAAGCCCTCTTAATGGAGCTAATTTTCGAGTTATTGCGGGAAGCTGGTATTCGCTTGCCGAGCCGAGTTGGACAAACAATCGGTATTGTAGGCGGTTTAGTAATTGGTGATGCGATTGTAAAAGCTGGACTTGTTTCTTACACAATGATTATCGTTGTAGCTTTAACTGCAATCTCATCTTTTCTCGTTCCATCAAACGATATGAGTTCAGCTGTTCGAATTCTTCGTTTTCCATTAATGCTCCTTGCTGCCATATTTGGATATGTAGGAATATCATTCGGTCTCATTATAACTTTCGTTCATTTGTGTCAGCTACATTCATTTCATACACCATATCTTTCTCCTGTTGCACCAATGCGGATTAAAGATATGAAAGATTCTTTTGTAAGACTACCAATTTGGTCATTTTGGGAACGACCACATGATCCAAAACCGAAAAAAATGCAACGACAACATGTAACGAGAGAGGAGGAGGACGGTGACAAACACGCAAAGTAAAATTTCACTTGTTCAATTTACCTTTTTCGTTATTCAATGCCAAATTGGGGTCGGTATACTCTCTCTACCGAACCGTCTTCATCCGATAGCAAAAGGTGGTGGATGGATTTCCGCTCTCATCGCTGGGCTTGCAATTCAGCTTATTATTTTACTTATGTGGCTTTTCTTAAAACGATTTCCTGATGCAGATATGTATGAAAGTGTTTGTATGCTATTTGGTAATACGTTTGGAAAACTATTAGGCTTTGCTTATGTTTTTTATTTTACTCTTATCGGTATGACGGTTATGTTAAACGCTTGTAATGTCATTAAAGTATGGGTTTTGCAAGCGACCCCTTGGTACGCAATTCTCTTACTATTTACGATAGCTTGCTGCTATATAGCCTATAATACGTTTAAAGTTATCGTACGATTTTATGTCATGGCTTCTATTCTCATTTTGCCCATGGCTCTTTTAATTGCACTAGGGTTTTCACGAGCTGATTTTTCTTATATTTTTCCAATTACAGAAGCCGGATGGTGGAATATTATTCAAGCATCAAAAGAAACAATTACAGCTATGTATGGTTTTGAAATTATTCTTATCGCTTTCCCAAAAGTAAACGGGAGTTCTGTAGCCAAACTAAAAGCAATTTCTATAGCTAACGGATTTGTAACCCTTTTTTATGCTTTTACTGTTTGGATTTGCTTTATCGTATTTAGTCCAAAACAAATTGAGCTTATTCCAGAACCAGTCGCTTACTTATTACGCTCCTTGCATATCGGGATTATAGACCGAACTGATTTACTATTCATACCAATTTGGATGATAACAGTTGTAGCTTCTATCGCTAGTTATTACTGCGCTGCTTCTATAGGAATTGGACATATATTCAATCTTGCTAATCATAAAAAGGCTGTCCCAATCGTTGGTATTATTGCCTTTAGTGTAGCTTTATTTATCGATACACCTGAAGAATTAAAAGTAATTGCAACTTTCACTGATAAGTTCACGTATATTTTCATCGTTGTCCTCCCTCTTTTATTTCTACTTTATTCAGTAATAAGAAATAAGAAAGGAGAACAGTATGTTCAAAAAAAGAGTTAAACTACTTTTTATATTATGTACTAGTGCATTCCTTTCTGGCTGCTGGGATCAAGAACCATTAAGAGAAGCAAGGTTAGCTTATAGTATTGGATCTGATATTACGGAAGAGAATAAACTCCAGCAAACAATTGAGCTCGTAAAAAGTTCAAGCGGAGAACAAGCTTCATTCGAGAATGAAATACATTCTGCAACCGGGCATAACATAAGAGATACGAGCGATGCACTGAAAAAAAATGTAACGGGAAATATTCGTTATTTCAAATATGGTGTTCAATTACTAGGAACCAAAATTCTAAAAAAAGGTGTACTACCTTATTTAGATGTCAGCTTTCGGGACCCAACAAACCCAACTGCTTTAGTAAAACTTATTGCAGTAGATGGTGAAACATCCGAGATACTAGAAAAAAAGAAAGTAGGAAATTTACTAATTGGAGATTTTCTAAAGAAAAAAGTGAAAAGCTTAGAAGATATGAGTGTATTTCCAAAAGAAACTTTAGAGACAGCTGCTACAAAAATGTTAGATCCCGGTAAGGACTTTACCCTCCCTTCTATAAAAATAAAAGGAAAGGAAGTAATTACAAACGGATTAGCTTTATTTAACAATGATAAATTAACTGGACATTTACCTTTGAAACAATCTGTTTTATTCGTGTTATTAACCGGAAAAATGGGAACAAGTGCCCGTATAACTCAAAAACTTACTAGCGATGAATCCGAGAAGACATCTGACTATTTAACAATGGAAGTGAGCAATCGGAAATTAAAACGAGATTTAAAAATAACAACAGATAAAAAAGGAAATGTTTATGCTCATATTAAGCTTCAGTTAAAAGTTATAGCGCTTGAAGCTCCAAGAGATAACCTTTATAAAATGGATGAAAGAAAAAAGCTAAATAAAGAATTATCGAAGCAACTTACAAAAGAAGCGAAAAAAATAACAAATAAACTACAAAAGGCAAATTGTGATGCTTTTGGGATTGGTAGACACCTTATCGCGTATCACCCTGATTTATGGAAGAAAAAAAATGGAATAAAGATTATGCAAAAGTAAAGTTTAAACCAGAAGTAGACGTAAATATTTTGTATAGTGGTGTCTTAAAATAAAAGGTTGAAAATAAAAGGTTGTATGCCACGCAGGCATACAACCTTTTATTTCGTATATCGATATACAATTGATTCGTATGGTCTTAAGTTAAGTTTTGCAATATCCTTACTGGAATCTTTATAATTCGACAGAAGTACTTCTTGTTTCATTCCATCTAATTGAACATGAGCTGGTACAGAATACGTTATTTCTTCTCTATAGAAGTTATTGATAACAAGTAGCACTTCACTCTCTGTAGTACGAGTATATGCCCAAATTTTAGGATCATTTTCATCCAAAATAGCATATTCTCCTTCTGTAATTACATTATACGTTTTTCGAAGTTCGATTAACTTTTTATAATGATAAAATACAGACTCTTTATCTTCTAGTGCCTTCTCTACATTTATTTCTTTAAAGTTTTCAGCCACCGAAATCCAAGGTGTACTTGTCGTAAAACCACTGTTCACCTCTTCATTCCACTGCATTGGAGTTCGGGAGTTGTCACGAGATTTTTGTTTTAAAATCCCAATAATCTCTTCTTTTGATAATCCTTCTTCCAGCTTTATATCGTATATATTTAACGATTCTACATCGCGATATTGCTCAATAGACTCGAATTTAGGATTCGTCATACCGATTTCTTCACCTTGATAAATGTAAGGTGTCCCCTGCAACATATGCATAGCTGTCGCTAACATTTTCGCAGATTCATTTCGGTACTCTTTATCATCACCAAAGCGTGACACAATACGAGGCTGGTCATGATTACACCAGAATAACGCATTCCATCCCCCGCCCTTTTGCATTTCAATTTGCCAATTAGACATAATCTCTTTTAATTTAATGAAATCAAAATCAGCCTTCGTCCACTTATCACCATTCGGATAATCAACTTTTAAATGATGGAAACTAAACGTCATACTTAATTCATTACGCTCAGGGTTTGAATATTTAATACAATTATCAATTGTCGTAGATGACATTTCTCCAACTGTAATTACCTCTTTCCCTTCAAAAACATTTCGGTTCATTTCTTGTAAATATTCATGAACACGTGGGCCATCTGTATAATATTTACGGCCATCGCTTGTCGCCGTACTTCCATTATCATTTAAAAACTGTTGATCTTTTGAAATTAAATTAATAACATCTAATCGGAATCCAGTTACCCCTTTATCAAGCCAAAAGCGCATCATATCATATACTTCTTCACGAAGTTTTTCATTTTCCCAGTTTAAATCTGCTTGTGTCTCATCAAATAGATGTAAATAATATTGCTCTGTCTTCTCATCATATTTCCAAGCAGACCCACCAAACTTAGATTGCCAATTATTTTTTTCATCACGCCAAATATAGTAATTACGATATGGACTATTTTTATCTTCCTTCGCTTCTTTAAACCACTTATGCTCCGTCGAACTATGATTTACAACGATATCAAGCATAATTTCAATGTTACGTGCTTTTGCTTCTTCTAAAAGCTCTTCAAACTCTTCCATCGTTCCGTAAGATGGATCAATATTGTAGTAATCACTTACATCGTATCCATTATCATTTTGTGGCGATTGGTATATCGGTGTTAACCAAATATAATCTACTCCGAGTTCTTTTAAGTAATCTAGTTTTTCTGTAACCCCTTTTATATCACCGGTTTCTTTATTGTAATAGCTATTAAAGCTCTTCGGATAAATTTGATAAACTACACTTTTATGCCAATCCTTCATGTTTAACTTCCTCCTACTTCTGTTTTACTCTTTTTGCAAATAACCACGTTAACGTGAATGGGATGACAACTGCGATAACCATTCCTACAATAAACATTGGAATCGATTTCGGAATGATAGAAATAAATGCTGGTAATCCACCAATTCCGATAGCAGGTGCTAATACACCATTTAATGTAATGAATATCGCCGCCACAGCCGATCCGATAATCGCTGCATAGAACGGGAATTTATTTCGTAAGTTTACACCAAACATAGCTGGCTCTGTGATACCGAAATATGCCGAGATTGCTGATGTCGATGCCATACTTTTATCATTTTGATTTTTAGAAATCCAGAACATCGCAAGTGCCGCACTACCTTGCGCAATGTTAGAAAGAGCAATCATTGGCCAAATGAATGTACCACCGTGTTGTGCAATTAATTGTAAATCGATAGCAATAAACATATGATGCATACCTGTAATTACAAGTGGTGCATACAATGCTCCAAATAATACTGCTCCAACTACTGGTACTGTTTCATATACACCTACTAATCCTACTGTTAATAAATCTCCAATATGACGTGTAACCGGACCGATAATTCCTAATGCTAATACACCTGTCACAACAATTGTTGTAATTGGTACAACTAATAATTGAATTGCATTTGGTATATGTTTCTTTAAAAAGATTTCTACTTTACTTAATACAAATGCTGCTACTAAAACAGGTAAAATTTGTCCTTGATATCCTACCTTCTCAATTTGGAACAGTCCTAAAATATTGAAGTACTCAATCTTTTGACCATCTAAACCAGTCGCTGCTTTTCCATAGTCCCAGGCATTTAATAAGGCTGGGTGCACAAGCATTAATCCCATAACAATCCCTAGTATTGGACTACCACCAAAACGCTTCGTTGCTGACCACCCGACAAGTGCCGGTAAGAATACGAATGCTGTATTGGCCATCATATTAATTAAATCCCAAAGCCCGCCTAAGTTTGGATACACATCTAATAAATTTTTCCCATCAAAAAATAAGTCCTTTGCGCCTAATAGATTGTTAATACCCATTAGTAAACCAGCTGTTACGATTGCTGGTAATATCGGCATAAATACATCTGAAAATACTTTTACAAACCTTTGAGCTGGATTTAACTTTTGGTTTCCGGAATCTTTTACGTCAGCTACTGTCGCTTCCTTCATACCTGCAAGCGTTATCAATTCAGCATATACTCGATCAACATCTCCTGGACCAATTACAATTTGAAATACCCCAGCGTTATGAAACGCTCCCTTTACTAATGAAACAGACTGCAATTTATCGTTATCTATTTTACTTTCATCTTTTAAAGCGATACGGAGTCTCGTTACACAGTGCGCAGCTTGTTCAATATTGTCTTTCCCACCAATATACTGCAACACTTCCTCTGCTGTTTTACGATAGTCTTTCCCCATATTCCCGTCCCTCTTTTCTTTTTTTGATACCGTTTACAATTACATATTAACTCGTATATATAAGTTAGTCAACACTCGTATATATAAGTTTGTAATTTTTTTATAAAAAAAAGAGATGAAACATTTCGTTCCATCTCCTTATTTTCTCCGCGCCACATCCGAAAAATGAAAAATATCTAAGCGGTGACGTGATTCTGTATATTCGAACTGACTTCCATCATAAAAATGCGTAAAGTTTTTCACGACAACAACATAGTCTGTTCCATTTAAATCTAAATACTTTCTATCGTCCTCTGTACATGGTTGCACTTCAATTACCCTCTGTGAGTAACTAATAGGAAGACCTAGTTCTTTCTCAATATATTTATAAATGGACCCTCCTGCAATTTCACTCGTTAATCCAGGGATATGTTCTGATACAAAATGATTAATATCCAAAATTACTTTTTCTCCATCAATATTTCGTACGCGTTTAATATGATCTATTTCTGTTTTCTCTTTCACATTTAATAGCTTTGCAATCTCTTTTGTCGCTTTTATTTTCTCCATTTCCACGACTTCTGTAATACAATGGCGCCCTAAACGTTCATTTTCTTCTTGGAAACTTACAATGCCACCAAAGTTGAATTCAATGTTTTTACGCTTTAAAACAAAAACACCTTTTCCGTGTATTTTTTGAACATATCCACGTTCTTGTAATAAATCCACTGCTTTTCTTACAGTACCACGGCTCGCTTCATACTGTTTCATTAATTCAGTTTCTGATGGGATTTTGCATCCCTCTTTTAATTGTTTATTATCAATAGACTTGCTGATTGCTGTATAAATTTGTTCATACTTACTCATCATCTACAATAGCCCCTTGTCACCTTCTAATTCTATATGTATTATAACATGCTACACTCTTCTGCCAATCTCTCACTTATTTTCCAGTATAGGAAAAATAAAGGTAAATATTTAATCTCTAAAACGTATTTTTATAAAAATTTTTATATTTTTCTTTTCATTCAAAAAAACATGTAGTATACTAACTTCAAAATCAGAGGAGAAAGGGAGCAAAGAACTATGCTTACTTATACAACAATTGTAGTTACATTTGCACAAAAACATCATCATCATACGTAACCCTTGAAACCTAGCGGAAAAATTACGCGTAGGTACAAGGGTTATTCCCGTTGTACCTACGTTAGGCGAAGAGCCATGTAGGTATTTTTTATCTACATGGCTCTTTTTTATTGCCAAAAAGCTAGTAAAAAATGATGTTTAAGCAAATCTTACTACAAAGGAGTTAACAAAAATGGAAACGAAAAAATGGGGATTATGGGTTTTAACAGCTTTTGTTATCGGGAATATGGTTGGCGGTGGCGTATTTATGCTCCCAGCGAATTTAGCACAAGTATCAGGTCCAATGGGTTCTACACTTGCATGGAGTATTACAGGACTTGGCGTATTTATGATTGCACTCGTATTTGGAAATTTAGCAATCCGAAAACCAGAATTAAAAGCGGGGCCACAAAGCTATGCTCAAGCGATGTTCCCTTCAAAAAAAGCGGGTAAAGTTGCAGGCTATAGTATGGCATGGGGATATTGGGCTGCGAACTGGGCTGCAACAGCATCTGTTATTATTTCCTTTGCTGGATATTTATCAACATTCTTTCCAGTTTTACAAAGTAAGCAAATTCTCTTTTCAACGAACGGATTTTCACTAGAACTTGGAAAAGGATTAACGTTCCTCGTATGTAGCCTTATGTTATGGGGAATTCAATATATTCTTTCTCAAAATATTGATCGTGCTGGAAATATGAATCTTCTTGCTACTATTGCAAAAATTATTGGATTTACAATGTTTATTGTAATCACATTATTCATTTTCAACGCCTCTAATTTCGGAGACGGGCAAACATTTATGAATGAAGCAGGACAATCAATTTCGTTAGGTGGACAAATCAATTCAGCTGCTATTGCAACACTTTGGGCATTTATCGGTATTGAATCGGCTGTCATGCTTTCTAATCGTGCAAAATCTCAGCGTGATGTTAAAAAAGCGACTATTTTCGGATTAATTATCGCTCTTCTTATTTACATGTCAATTACGCTACTTACAATGGGAGCTCTCTCTCAAGATGCTTTAAAAGACTCTCAAAAACCATTAGTAGACGCATTAAATTTAGCAATTGGCAATAAAGGCGCATATATAATGGCTTTACTTGCACTTGTATCTTTATTTGGATCTACAGTTGGCTGGATCGTTGTTAGTTCAGAGGTTCCTTATCAGGCAGCAAAAAATGGGCTTTTCCCTAAATTTTTCGCGAAAACAAATAAAAAAGGTAGTCCTTCAAAATCATTATTTATTACAAATGTGATGACGCAAATTTTCTTATTCTCAACGATTTCTGGTACCGTATCAGAAGCTTATAATTTCGCTATCGTTGTAGCAACATTAGCTTATTTAATTCCATACCTTGTTTCTACGCTGTACCAATTCAAATTAGTTATTACAGGAGAAACGTATGATATAATGCCTGGCTCTCGAATAAAGGACGGCATCATTACTACATTAGCATTCATATATTCTATTTGGGTTATCAAAACGGGAACTGCTGATTTAAAAACGTTCTTCTTAGGAATCGGATTGTTCGTATTAGGTCTTATTCTTTATCCTGTACTAATGAAAGACTCACAAAAAATGAATTAAAAAAGGAGAAGCTTCTGGCTTCTCTTTTTTATTAGAAGTCTATAATTAACTTTTCCTTTAACTCTGCTACAGATAAAGGTTTTGCATAATAAAATCCTTGTACATAATCACAGCCCATCGATTTTAATAAGCTTTCTTGCTCTACTGTCTCTACCCCTTCAGCAACTACTGCTAAATGTAAGCTATGGGCAATTTCAATAACAGATTTTACAATCGTTCGCTCTGGTTGTGCATGATCATAATGAAATTCACGAATAAAATTACGATCAATTTTTACTATATCCAGCGGTAGTTGTTTTAAATAATATAAGGAAGAATAGCCTGTTCCGAAATCATCTAAAGCAATTAAAATACCCATATTTCTTAATTCTTGTAATGTAGCAATAATATAATCAAAATGACGAACAGCAATGCTTTCCGTTATTTCTAAAATTAAACGATTTGCAGGAAATCCAGTTCTCTTTAAAATGCTACGTACAGACAAAATAAAACGTTTCTGCATTAATTGTTGTATAGATAAATTCACAGATAACTTTAATCCTTCTTGATAATTTGGTAATGTTTTAAATAAGCGACACGACTTTTCTAATACCCAATCTCCTAATTTTATAATAAGTCCTGATTCTTCAGCTATAGGGATAAATTCACTTGGGGAAATAGGCCCTTCTTCTGTCGTACAACGTACTAAAGCCTCGATACCAGTATATTTCTTCGTTTTCAAATCAATAATAGGCTGCAGTGCCACATCTAACTCTTCATCACGAATTGCCTTTTGCAAAGCAAATTCAATTTTCATTCTACGATTTATTTTCGCACGTAACTCATCTGTAAAGAAACACGCTGCATTTCTTCCCTGTTCTTTCGCACTATACATAGCTAAATCTGAATTCTTCAATAGAGTTTCTACATCTTGTCCATCTTGCGGATATGAGCACAGTCCTAGACTAGCTGAAATGTATACTTCATGACCTTCAAGTATAAATGGCGCCTGAAAGCATGACAACACAGATGTCGCTAGCTGCCTCATCTCATCTTGTGTATGATTTTTTGTTAACAACACAAATTCGTCGCCACCCAGCCTAGCCAGAACATCTTTCTCTCCTAGCACATAATGCAACCGTGAAGCAACTTCGCTTAAAAGTAAATCTCCTATCATATGACCTAGCGTATCGTTTACTAATTTAAAACGATCCAAATCAAAATAAATCATACCAAACTCTCTTTTATCTGCAATTAATTCGTTAACAGTCGTTATTAATTGTAAACGGTTCGGTAAACTCGTTAAAGCATCATGATACGCAAGCTCCCTATAACGACTTTCGCTTAACCGTAACCTCTGTTCTGCTTCTTTCCTACTACTAATATCATTTCGAATCGCAATAAATTGATATGGCTCTCCTTTTTCATTTAAAAATGGAACAATTGTTGTTTTAACCCAATAATATGTACCATCTTTTGCTTGATTTCGAATCTCACCTCTCCATACTTTTCCGCTCAAAATACGCTTCCATAGCATTTGAAAAAATGTTTTCGGGTGATATCCTGAATTTAAAATACGATGATCTTTCCCTATTAACTCTTCTCTTGTATATTTGGAGATTTCACAAAACTTATCATTTACATATGTAATAAGACCCTTTCGGTCTGTAATCGCAACAATTGAAGACTCATCTAATGCTAACTTTAAATCTCGCAATGAAGATTCATATAATGCATGACCTCTTTGTTCTAGCATGCGCATCTCTCCTTGCTTCCTATCTGACTAAAACATAACTTGTTTCTTTTTATAGAAATAGAGATATTTCATTTCCTAATAATCGTCCTTTACATAAATCAAATTTTGAAATATGTCGATTAAAATAACATAATATTATTTGTAATAAAAAGCAATATAATACCGTTTCAATTATACATAGCAGTTTCTTATAGCTAACTCTATACAACTCTTCAAGAACATATATATAAAGTGAAACTTTAATCAGTGGGGAGTGTTGATCTCCGCCTAACTTCCTTGCTTCCGCTGAATTTCGAGGTGGGGGGCTTACTGCCTTTTAATGCGGGATAAATTAAAATTATTATATATGTTTTTTGAATTATAATAACAAAATATTAACATATTTTCACCTTAATTTTGGAAGTATTTTATAAATAAATACCGTATTAAACAAAAAAAGAGGATAGCCTCTTTTTTTGTTTAATACGGATATGTTGTTTGTTGATACCCCGGATATGGTGTTGGATATGGAACTGGATATGGCGCTGGATAAGTTACTGGGTACGGTGCTGGATAGTATCCTCCACCTGCTGCACCCGTTAATGCGCCAGCTGTAAGCCCACCTAACACACCTCCAGCAAAACTTCCAGGGAAAAATCCACCGCCCCATGAGCCTCCACCCCAGCCCCATCCACCTCCGTGATGATGGTGGTGGTAATCATGGTGATTGTGCCCTCCATGGTGGTGATGTCCCCCATTATGATGGTGACCTCCATGATTATGACGATAATACAATCCGTTATTTTCTATATAATTCATATTTCCCCTCTCCTTCTCCATTTTCTCATCTTAATAGGTATTGTAAGAATAATATGGATCTTGTTGGTAACCTGTATAATAAGAATAATCCGAGTAATACGGATAACCATATCCACCATAACCAAATCCAGGGCTGAGTAATGCTCCTGCTACAAACTCTGGAAAGAAACCTCCACCAAAAAATGGTGAATGTCCAAAACCACCATGAAAACCTCCGTGACCGAAACCACCACCGTGACCAAATCCTCCAATTGGACGACCGTACATTTTATTCACCTTCCTTTTCTCTTTAAAAACGTAACAATACACTGTATGTAGGACAAATGCGGAAAGTATGGGGAGATACCTACATTTTGTAAAAAATAGAAAACACTTTATAATAAAAATGTCACAGTACATCTGCTATTTAGGAAATCTATATTGAGGAAAGATTAGAGGAATTATATAGAAATGAAGAAACCTATCATCCAATTACTATTAATATTTACAATTGTATCTATCGTTCTTTTCCTATTAAATACATCTTATATTTCGTTATATACATTTGTCGGCGTTCTCTGGTCCATCACAATTGTAGGAATTTCATTCGTTATTTTTATCGAAAATAGATCTCCTCAAAGTACCTTAGCGTGGTTTTTAGTATTAGCACTTCTTCCCGTTATAGGTGTGCTTTTATACTCTATTTTCGGGCGTAGCCGTTGGAGAAGAAAAAAGCATCTCCATCGTTCAGAAGAGCAAAGAAAGTTATTCCGTGAAATATTAGAAGGAAGACGACTAGAGTTATCACTCAAAGTCCCATTAAGTGAACGCTCTGTCCATTTAACAGAAGTCGTACAAAAATTTGGAGGCGGGCCTGCAGCAGATAGAACAACTACCAAACTTTTAACAAACGGAGATCAAACATTCTCAGAAATTTTGCAAGCGATCGAGCAAGCAAAACATCATATACATATTCAATACTATATTTATAAATCTGATGAGATTGGTACAAAAGTCCGGGATGCTTTAATAAACAAAGCAAAAGCTGGTGTTATTGTACGCTTCCTTTATGATGGATTAGGAAGTAATACGTTAAGAAGACGCTTTTTAAAACCTATGAAAGAAGCTGGGATTGAAATTGTTGAATTTGATCCTATTTTTTCAGCTTGGTTACTTGAAACCGTCAATTATCGTAACCACCGTAAAATCGTCATTGTAGATGGAGAAATCGGTTTTACTGGAGGACTTAACGTCGGTGATGAATATCTTGGCCGTTCAAAAAAGTTTCCCGTTTGGCGTGATAGTCATTTAAAAATCGAAGGAAAAGCGTTATATAAATTACAAGCAATCTTTCTAGAGGATTGGCTCTATGCATCTAGTGGATTGAATACTTATTCTTGGGATCCATTTATGAATAGACAATACTTCCCAGGTAAAGAAATTTCAAATGCAGAAGGTGCTGTGCAAATTGTAGCGAGCGGGCCAAGCTCAGATGATAAGAGCATTCGTAATACGTTATTAGCTATTATGGGTTCTGCAAAAAAATCTATTTGGATTGCTACACCATATTTTATTCCAGATCAAGAAACTTTAACATTATTACGTTTAAGTGCAATATCTGGCATAGATGTACGCATTTTATATCCTGGTAAAAGTGATAGTATTATTAGTGATCAAGCATCCCAGTCCTACTTCACTCCACTTTTAAAAGCTGGTGCCTCCATCTATAGTTATAAAGATGGCTTTATGCATGCAAAACTTGTACTTGTTGATGATAAAATCGCAACAATCGGAACAGCAAATATGGATGTACGAAGCTTTGAATTGAATTATGAAATTATTAGCGTACTGTATGAATCAGAAACTGTTCATGATATTAAACGTGATTTTGAAGAAGACTTTAAGCATTCCACTGAAATTAAATGGAACGCTTTCCAAAAGAGAAGTATCAAAAAACGAATATTAGAATCTTTTATGAGGCTCATTTCTCCTTTACTATAAGCAATCAATGTATTATTGATTGCTTTTTCTTTTATATTTGTCCCCTCTCCTTTTCTTTGCATACCATATTAAAACAAGTTATCATAAGATGTATTACTTTATGAAAATAATGTTAGGTGGGACATACATGTTAGAACAATTTCATATACATGCTGATTTAAACCAGCAACTTTCTACAATTCACGAAAAGAATAAACAAGAAGCTGGTGAAAATGCACATTTGATCGGTACAAAAATATATAAAGCATCTGATAATAGCATTATCGAAGATGCCATTACAGCACTTCTTCTTGGCAAAAATATTCTATTAAAAGGGCCGACTGGTAGTGGTAAAACAGTACTAGCTGAAACACTTTCTTCTTTATTCCAAAAACCAATGCATAGCATTAACTGTTCTGTCGATTTAGATGTAGAAGGTATTTTAGGATACAACACACTACAAACGAAAGATGGCGCATCTGAAGTTACATTCGTTAACGGTCCTCTTATGAAAGCAATGAAGAACGGCCATTTCCTATATATTGATGAAATCAATATGGCAAAACCTGAAACTTTACCACTTCTTCACGGTGCATTAGATTACCGTAAAATGATTACAAATCCATTTACACAAGAAGTTGTATACGGTGATAATGAGTATCGTGTAATCGCAGCAATTAATGAAGGCTACGTTGGAACAAGTGAACTAAACGAAGCGTTAAAAAACCGTTTCGTTATTATTGAAGTTCCTTACATCCAAGGTGATACATTAAAAGAACTATTATTAGCAGAATCAAAACTAAAAGATGTTGCAACAATTGAAAAGTTCGTTGCATTTGCAAGCGATCTTATGCCTTTAGCTCGTGATGGCCGCGTAAGTGAAGAAGCAGCAAGTATTCGTGGCATTATCGATGCATGTGATTTAGGTGTATATATTCCCGTTATGCGTGCAATTGAACGTAGTATTATCGCAAAATTAAACGATGAAACAGAACAAATGACTGTCCGTGAATTAGCAGAAAGTTATTTCTTTGAGGGATAATTCATGAGACAAATTTTTAGTGACAAAAAAATTGATGCGTCGCTGTTTCTACAAATGGAAAACTTAATGTATGCCCTTCTCAAAGAAGATGATGCCTACCTTGAGTATGGCTATAAAGCATACTACGACGAAATTGAAAAAAAGGTTGTCATTAGTCACTTTTGGGATGATCGAAAAGAAGAGGATACAGTAATCGGATTAAAAAGCGAAGTGTTTTTAAAAGCACTTGGTAATAAACATTACTCGGACATGACTTTAATTCGTTCTTATGCAATTGAATTGCAAGAATCACCCTTAAAAAAGTTTTTAACACAATTATTTGTTCTATTAGAAGATTTACGTGTTGAGGAAATCGTAAAAAACTTACGCCCTGGCACAAAGCATGTTTTTAAAAGAAGAAAAGAAATGTATCGCAATTACTTTAGCTCACAAAATGAAATCAATCGCGTTCGTAACTATCACGGTGATCGTCTATTTTGTCTATGCTATCTTTCATTAACGAGCGATAAATATGAAATGTTTAATAATGAATATTTCGAGCAAATTGAAGCTATTTTGCATGAAACATTCCAAGCTCGTAATACGGAAGATATTATGTATATCGTTGAGAAAATTCGCTATCGTTTAGAGGAGCTTCTTGAAAGTGATATGCTGAACAATTATTTCGGACATGCACCGCTTTATTTATCTGTTATTGCAGATGAAAAAAACTGTCGCGTCGAAGATTTAGCAAACGATGATACGCAGCTCATAGATGACGATGAAAATAAAAACAAAATGGATGAAAGCTTCTCAACATGGCATCGTGAAAATAAAAACAATGAAAACGAGAACTTTTTACGCTTTGAATTAGAAAGCGGAACAAAAACAAATATGATGGGTGACACTGCTCGCGAATCAGAAGATGGTGACCAAGCACTTGGTTCTGTACAAGGTACTTCTCAAAAAAGTACACAATCTAACTTTGATGGTGCTGATACAGAAGAAGCAAGAGCTTCACACGCTTCTAGTCAAAATGATGGTGCATACGGTAAGTATAACGTTGGTGCTTCTCATACATTTAAAGAAGCTCGCAAATCAACTCCTGACGAGAAAAAGGATTACCAAGCCATCAAATCAGTCGTTAATAAAGATGTAAAAGAATTAAAGAAAATTATCGAAAAAACGATTGAAAATAAGACGAATGCAAATAGTGATAAATATTACGGAAGACTTCGTAAGAAATTCCTTCGTATTTATACTGAAAAGCAGCCGCGCATGTTTTATAAAAAAGGACAAGAATCGCAAGAGCTTGACGTTGCATTCCAACTGTTAGTGGACTGTTCTGGTTCTATGTATAACAAGATGGAAGAAACGAAAAAGAGTGTGGTCCTATTCCATGAAGCGTTGAAATCTTTAAAAATCCCGCACGCTATTAGCGGATTTTGGGAAGATGCTTCTAGTGCGAAACCTGAAGATAAGCCGAACGTTATCCATGAAGTTGTAACGTATAAAAACTCAACGTTACCAAACGTTGGTCCCGAAATTATGCAGCTTCGCGAAGAAGAAGATAACCGCGACGGATATATCATTCGTATCGTTTCTGAAAAACTTGCAAAAAGACCAGAAAAGCATAAATTCTTACTTGTCTTCACAGACGGTGAGCCTTCTGCTTTAGACTATCAACAAGACGGTATTTTAGATACGCATGAAGCTGTCAAACTTGCGCGTAAGAGTGGTATGGAAGTAATCGGTATCTTCATCGAAGAAGGCGAAGCGAAAGAAGCAACTTATCAATTAATGAAGAACATTTATAACCATCACTTCTTAGTTGCAAATCACGCTGAAGATTTACGTTTGAAGATTAAACCACTATTGAAAAAATTATTACTGAAGACGATTGAATAGAAAAAACAGGAGCGACAACGCTCCTGTTTTTTCTATTCAATCATTTTGTTTCTGGTTGAAACTTATATGGAATGGCTACTTCTAATAATGAATCGAATCCTCCATCGTAGAATGGGAATCGTTCATTTGCGATTGTTCGATCCACCCACTCTATTGCGGAAATTTCCTCTTCATCTTCTGCTATAAGTTCACCTTTTACTACACTCGCTCGGAATGTAAATAATAGTGCATGATTCCCGGATTCTTCAAAGAATTTTTCATTAATCGCAACAAGTCCACCTGCCATAGCAGTTAAACCTGTCTCTTCTTTTACTTCCCTTACTAGAGCTTCCTCTAACGTTTCAGCCTTTTCAACAGCCCCACCTGGCAATGACCAAACATTTTGTTCTACATTATGTACCATTAATATTTTATCTGTTTCTTCGTCATGTATTAGTGCATATACGACATCAACTCTTTGCATGTTGCTTCTCCCCTTTACACACAAATTAACTCATTCTATCACACTTGTAATTATTTGTATATTCCTAAAATACAAATAAAAAAGGTCGATTCCTAAGAATCGACCCTTCCTATTAATTCATCACTAACTCAGCTGTGAGCTTTTTTTTTAACTTAGCCAACATGTCCGTTGTCATTTTGTCTAAATCGTATTCTGCTTTAAAGCCCCATTCTTTCATTGCTGCTGTTGCATCAATAGAGTTTGGCCAACTATCAGCGATTGTTTGACGAGCTGGATCTACAGCGTAGTCCATTGTAAACGTCGGAATATGTTTACGAATTGATGCTGCGATTTGCTCTGGCTCAAAGCTCATTGCTGTAATATTAAATGCATTTCTATGCACAAGTTTACTTGGATCAGCTTCCATTAATGAAATGATCGCTTGTAAAGCATCTGGCATGTACATCATATCCATGTATGTTCCTTCTGCAATGTATGAGGTGTATGTGCCTTTTTTAATCGCCTCATAATAAATTTCAACTGCATAGTCAGTTGTTCCGCCTCCTGGAGGAGCTACGTAAGAAATTAAGCCTGGGAAACGGACACCACGCGTATCAACGCCAAACTTTTGATGATAATAATCACATAATAATTCCCCTGCTACTTTGTTTACCCCATACATCGTAGTAGGACGTTGAATTGTATCTTGTGGCGTATTATCTTTCGGCGTTGATGGACCGAATGCACCGATAGAACTTGGCGTGAAAAACTTACAGTTTAATTCACGAGCTGCTTCTAATGCATTTACAAGTCCGCCCATATTTAAATTCCATGCAAATAACGGATTTTTTTCTGCTGTTGCTGAAAGTAAAGCTGCTAAATGAATAATTGTATCTACTTCATTGCGCTTTGCGATATCATGTAGTTTTTGTCCATCTGTTACATCTAACGTTTCAAATGGACCAGACGTTACTACTTCACTATCTGTTTCACGAATATCTGTTGCAATAACATTTGATGCGCCGTATACATCACGAAGTTTCATTACTAGTTCAGAACCAATTTGCCCTAAAGAACCGGTTACTAGAATTTTTTTCATTTTCCCCACTCCTCATTTGCAAGCTATTCAAAAGATGTCGTTACTTAAATGATGCCCATTTCTTTCCCTACTTTTTCATACTTACGAATTGCTTCATCTAACATTTCTTTCGTATGAGCTGCTGTTGGCATATTACGAACACGTCCTGTTCCTTTAGCTACAGTTGGGAACACGATAGATTTTGCATATACGCCTTCTTCATTTAGACGTTTACTAAATTCTTGTGTTAATACTTCGTCACCAATAATACAAGGTGTAATTGGTGTTTCACTTTCTCCGATGTTAAAGCCAAGTTCTTTTAATCCTTGTTTTAAATAGCGACCATTTTCCCATAAACGATCGTGCAACTCTGTGCTTTCCATTAAGATTTCAATTGATCTCATGCAAGCTGCAGCATCAGCTGGTGTTAATGCTGTAGAGAATAAGAATGGACGTGAACGAACTTTTAACCAGTCAATTAAGTTTTGTTTCCCTGCTACATATCCACCAATTACCCCAATTGCTTTTGATAATGTACCAATTTGGAAATCAACTTTATCAGACAGACCGAAGTGCTTTACAGTTCCTGCCCCTTTACCAAGTACACCTGAACCGTGTGCATCGTCTACGTATGTCATTAAATCTAATTCTTCCGCAATCTCAACAATTTCTGGTAGTTTTGCAACATCTCCATCCATTGAAAAGACACCGTCTGTAATTACCATTAATTTATTGTAAAGTCCTGATTCTTTCGCTGCGATTGCTTTTTGGCGTAAATCTTCCATATCAGAATGTTTATAAACAATAATTTTTGCTTTTGATAGACGACTACCATCAATAATAGAAGCATGGTTTAACTCGTCTGAAAGAATCGCATCATTTTTATCCATAACAGCTGAAATCGCTGCCATATTACAATTAAATCCTGATTGATAAGCAATCGCTGCTTCTGTATGTTTAAACTTTGCAATTGTTTCTTCTAATTTAATATGCAAATCTAAAGTACCGTTAATTGTACGAACCGCTCCTGCTCCAACGCCGTACTTATGAATTGCACCAATTGCAGCTTCTTGCAAACGGCTATCTGTTGCTAATCCAAGATAGTTGTTTGAAGATAAGTTAATATATTCTTTTCCGCCAATTGTAATGATCGGTCCATTTGAACTTTCGAGCGGATCAATTACGTTATAAAGCCCCTTTGATTTTAAATCCTCTAAATTTTCTTCTAAAAATTTCGCAAGTGTTTTACTAGACATCGTGAAGCCTCCCATCGTTCATGTAAGCGAATTATTGTCTTAATAGTTCTAATAATCCCTCTACTAGCTTAACACGTTTTCAGAATTTATTATAGAAAAATAGTTTAAAGTAACCGCTTACAATTCTAGATTATATATGATTCATTACAAGAAATCTATCATTTACTTTTCATATTTGGTAGAATTAAAAAAATATGTAAGGGGGCTTCAATCATGGCATTTACTGAATCTGATGTATATAATAACGAAGCGTTTTTTGAACAATATATGAAACGAAGATACCGGGAAAATAGCCCAAATGAATCACTTGAAAAGCCAGCCTTTTTTCAACTCATTGGTGATGTGAAAGGAAAGCGAATTCTCGATTTAGGCTGCGGTGACGCAAAATTTGGCAAGGAATTATTAGAAAAAGACTGCCACTCTTACACCGGTATTGAAGGCTCCGAACTTATGTATGAAAAAGCTAAAAAACAACTAGAAAACAAAAATGGCGCCGTTCATTTTTTAAACCTCAAAGACTACACATACCCTCCTTCTACTTTTGATTTAGTAACATCTAGACTTGCCTTACATTATATCGAACATCTTACTATCATTTTTCAAAATGTGTACGAAACTTTAAAGACAAATGGAACCTTTACTTTTAGCGTTCAACACCCTGTTATTACTTCTTCATTTGAAAGCTTGCAAACGAGCGGAAAGAGAACGAGCTGGCTCGTCGATGATTATTTTAAAACGGGAAAACGCGTTGAACCTTGGATTGATCAAGAAGTTATTAAATATCATCGTACAACGGAAGAATATTTTACACTATTACAACAAGCTGGATTTACAATTACAAACTTAAAAGAAGCTACACCAGATCAAACTTATTTTCAAAGCGAGGAAGAATATGAACGTCGTTTACGTATTCCCCTCTTTCTCTTATTCTCTTGTCAAAAATAAAAAAGACGATGATTCCTCATCGTCTTTTTCTTTATCTCATTGCATGAGCAACCTCTTTACGTACACGTCTTCCTTTTCCATGTGGGATACAAAGTGGCGTCCCAAATAACGGATCCGTACTAATTTGACATTCCATTCGGAATACATCACGTACTAGTTTCTCATCCACTACTTCTTCTGGCTTACCTTGTGCATATATTTGTTTATCTTGAATGGCTACAATATTATCTGCATAACGGCATGCTAAATTTAAATCGTGTAGTACCATAACAATTGTTCTTTGTTCTGTTTCATTTAATTCGAATAATAAATCTAGCACTTCAATTTGGTGAGTCATATCTAAATAGGTAGTAGGCTCATCCAATAAAATAATATCTGTATCTTGTGCAAGCGTCATTGCAATCCAAGCACGTTGACGTTGTCCACCTGAAAGAGCATGTACATCACGCTCAGCAAATTCTGTCATACCTGTTGCTGCAAGTGCTTTCTGTACCATTTCCTCATCTTTTTCTGACCATTGCTTCAGCCATGTTTGATACGGATAACGTCCTTGCTTTACAAGTTGCAATACTGTAAGCCCTTCTGGCGCTTGCGGTCCTTGCGGTAAAATTGCCATTTGACGAGCGATTTGCTTCGTTTGCATATTTTGAATGGCTTGATTATCTAACAAAATGTCACCAGCTGTTGGTTTTAATAATCTAGCTAGTGAACGTAATAAGGTCGATTTCCCGCAACCGTTAGAACCGATAAAGATGGTAATTTCACCTTTTGGAATTTCTAAATTCAACTCATCAATAATAATTGTTTCACCGTAAGACAACGTCAAACGTTTCGTCTCCAATGCTTTTTGCATATTCATCTTCCTTTATGAATTCCGACTTTTATAAAGTAAATAAATAAAATAAGGTGCACCAATTGCTGATGTAAATACCCCTGCTGGAATTTCAAGTGGGGTGAAAACTGTACGCCCAATTAAATCTGCAGCAAGTACTAAAATTGCACCGACAATAGCCGCAACCGGGAGTAATGCACCGTATAAAGAACCAACTAGTCTTCGTGAAATATGAGGTGCCATTAAACCGACAAATCCAATTCCACCAGCAAAGGCAACTGCTCCACCAATTAAAGCTGTACTAAGTAATAACATAAATATGCGTGACTTCGTTAAAGGAACACCAAGCCCTACCGCAATATCATCCCCTAGCTCTTGCGCATTTAAATGTCTAGCAGCTATAAATGATATTACCGTTAAAATGAGAACCCACGGCGCAAGTACCATGACGTTTTGCCAAGAAGAACCATAAACAGTGCCTGTAATCCATACATTCGCTTGACTCGCTTGGTAAATTGGCGCTAACAACATAAACAAAGTCGTTGCCGCTTTCGTTAATGCCCAAAAGCCAACACCAATTAAAACAAGACTAATCGGTGATAATCCGTCATTTCTCCATGCAAATAAATATACAAAAAGTGCTACAATCGTTGCCCCAATAAATGCTGCTAACGGCATATAATGAATGCTTACAGTTAGCGCATTATTTTTATCACTAAATATAGCTAAAAATAATACCACTGCAACACTTGCACCACCTGTAATCCCGATGATATCCGGAGAAGCAAGTGGATTTCGAACGAGCCCTTGTAAAATACATCCTGCTACAGCAAGTGCGATTCCTACAAGGATAGCAATTAAAATACGAGGCATACGAAACTTATTTACAACCATATTGGACATCGCATCGCCATTTCCAGTAATCGCTTGCCATACATCATAAGGAGCAATTTTCATGTCTCCCATACCTGCACTCGCAAAAAACAATCCTATTAAAACAACTAGTAAACTGAATAAGACGAGACAAGCTCGTTTGTACATTAAAAACGAGAGCCCGCCTTTTCCTATACGAAACGGAATATACTTCTTCATTTGCTAAGCCCTCTCTTACGTGCAATATAAATAAAGAATGGAGCCCCAATAAATGCTGTCATAACCCCTACTGGTACTTCTTGTGGCATAATGACATATCTTGCTGCTATATCAGCTAAGATTAATAGTATTGCACCTAACAAACCACTATACGGTACTCTCCATCTGTGATCGACCCCAACAAGAAATCTGGCAAAATGCGGGGTAACAATACCAATAAACCCAATCGGACCGGCGACCGCAACTGAACCACCAGATAACAGGACAATAATAAGTAGTACGAATGATTTCATTAAAATCGTTCTTTGACCAAGTCCTTTTGCAACGTCTTCCCCCATCATCAATGTATTTACTTTCCCTGCCATCATAATAGATGCCATCCAGCCTATTAATAAATACGGGAATACTGATTGTAAAATTTCTAACTTTCTTCCTTGCACAGATCCGGCAAGCCAAAATAATACTTCTTCAAGCGCCTTTTCATTTAACACAAGTAATCCTTGTGTTAATGATGAAAATAACGCACTAATTGCCACCCCTGCTAATGTTAACTTAAGAGGTGTTGTCCCCTCTTTTCCTAAAGAACTAGAAGCAAATACAAGTACAGCTGCAACTGCTGCCCCTAAAAAGGCAATCCAAGTGAAAGCTGATAATGATGTCACGGAAAAAATAACAATTGCTACAACTATGAAGAAAGCAGCACCTGAATTTAATCCAATAAAATCTGGAGAAGCAAGTGGATTTTTCGTTAAAGTTTGCATAAGACAACCTGCAATGGCTAAACTAGCACCAACACTCGCTGCAATTAATGCCCTTGGTAGACGCACATTTTGAATAATAATATGTTCATTGGACCCATTAAAATGGAAAAAAGCATCTAACGCTAATTTCCAACTCGTATTTGTATATCCGAAAATAATACTTCCCCAAATACAAGTAATGACTGCAATGATCCCAACAAATAATCCAATCCATTTTGCTCGATTTGTTTTTAATAACATGCAGCGTTTCCCCTTCAATGTATAATGATACGTTGTAAGTGTATTTCAACTTAATTCTCATTGTCAACGGAAATGAGAATTATTTTCAGCCGTATGTATTGACAATCTAAAGATAAAGGCTTAATATCATGCTTGCTATTGAAAAAAATTCTCACTATGTAGGGGGTACATAATGAATTTCATGCGAAAGAAATCGTTTACAGTATTTGTATTTTTATTAGCCTTTTCACTACTTTTAAGTGCTTGTGGAAAATCAAATACGAAAGAAGAATCAAAAGAAGATACGAAAAAAGAAATGATTCCTGTGGAACATGCAATGGGTAAAACAGAAGTCCCTGCTAATCCAAAACGTGTAGTTATTTTAACAAACGAAGGAACTGAAGCTTTACTTGAATTAGGTGTTAAACCAGTTGGTGCTGTAAAATCTTGGACTGGTGATCCATGGTATCCACATATTAAAGATAAAATGAAAGATGTAAAAGTTGTTGGTGATGAAGGACAAGTGAACGTAGAAACAATCGCTTCTTTAAAACCAGACTTAATTATCGGTAACAAAATGCGTCACGAAAAAGTGTACGAGCAACTAAAAGCAATTGCACCTACTGTGTTCTCTGAAACATTACGCGGTGAATGGAAAGATAACTTCAAGTTTTATGCGAAAGCATTAAATAAAGAAAAAGAAGGCCAAAAGGTTTTAGCTGATTACGATAAACGTATGAAAGATTTAAAAGCCAAACTAGGTGATAAAGTAAATCAAGAAATCTCTATGGTTCGCTTCATGCCTGGTGATGTTCGTATTTATCATGGTGATACATTCTCTGGTGTTATTTTAAAAGAACTTGGATTTAAACGTCCTGGTGATCAAAATAAAGATGACTTCGCAGAGCGTAACGTATCTAAAGAACGTATTTCTGCAATGGATGGCGATGTATTGTTCTACTTCACATTCGATAAAGGAAATGAGAAAAAAGGCTCTGAATTAGAAAAAGAATATATCAATGATCCACTATTTAAAAATTTAAATGCAGTGAAAAATAATAAAGCATACAAAGTTGACGATGTGATTTGGAATACTGCTGGCGGTGTAATGGCTGCTAACCTACTATTAGATGATATCGAAAAACGCTTTGTTAAATAGTATTTCCTTAACCAGCTCCCCTTCTGTGGAGCTGGTTATTTTTCAATTCACTTAAATGTCACATTATTTCGTTTTGTATTTTTATTCCCAATATGTTATATTATAAAAGTAAATAGAATATATTTTCTCTATATCAGAATAAATATTTTAATCTAAATTTTCTGATTAATCACTATTTTATTTTCTTTTAGAATTCAATTATTACATTTGAAAACGCTTATCATCTCATTTTCAGGGCAAAATACAGTAACGGTCGAGGAACAATAGAAATTTTTTAGAAATTTTCTTTCTATTTCCATATAATTCTATTGACTTCTAAATATTTTGTAAATTAAAATGATTACATAAATATCCGTTATACAGGATTAGGGGGAAACAAAAATGGATGCAGCTTTAAAATTAGACAAAGCTGGAGAGCAACAATCACCAAAAAAACATCCACCAGGATTGTACTTGTTGTTCTTAACAGAAATGTGGGAAAGATTTAGTTATTATGGAATGCGTGGCCTTTTAGTTCTTTATTTAACGACTGCTGCGGTTAGTGGCGGGTTAGGATTTGATAAGGCGTTTGCAGTGCAATTATATGGTACTTTTACAGCGGCAGTATATTTCATGCCAATTATAGGTGGATGGCTAACGGATCATTATATTACAAGACGTCATGCCATTACTCTCGGCGGAATTATTATGGCAATCGGCAACTTTGTACTATTCTCAATGAATACAAAAACAGGACTATTTCTAGGATTAATACTATTAGTTATTGGTAATGGGTTCTTCAAACCAAATATTTCTACACTGTTAGGTGAATTGTATAGTGAAAATGATTCACGTCGTGACAGTGCATTTACTATCTTCTATATGGGTATTAACGTAGGTGCTTTCTTCGCTCCACTTATTTGTGGATTTTTAGCAGAAGATTTCTTTAAAACAAGCGTTGATGGCGTTATGGTTATGGGATATAAATACGGATTCTTAGCAGCTTGTATCGGTATGATTATTGGACAAATTGTTTTCAACTTATTAGCTCCTCGCTATCTTGGTACAGCAGGAACAACAGTTGTTGGTAAAAAAACAAAAAATCAACCTGCAGTCGAAAAGAAACCTTTAACAAAACAAGAAAAAAACCGCACTTGGGCAATTGTAATTTTAACTTGTTTCGTAGTATTCTTCTGGGCAGGCTTTGAACAAGCTGGTAGTTCTTTAACACTTTATACAGATAAATTTGTTGATCGTACAATTTTTGGATGGGAAATTCCAACATCTTGGTTCCAATCCGTTAATCCAGCGTTCATCGTACTACTTGCACCATTCGTATCTATGCTATGGTTAAAACTTTCTAAATCAAAGCGTGGCGATTTAAAAATACCAACAAAAATGGCATTTGGTATGATTTTACTAGGTATAGGTTACCTTGTTTTAACATTAGCGGTTCTAAAAACTGGAAGTAGTGAAGCTGATATAACTGTTAAAGCAAACTTATTATTCATCGTTATCACTTATATGTTCCATACAATTGGAGAACTATTCTTATCACCAATCGGTCTATCAATGGTAAGTGCAATTGCACCTGTTAAATTAGCATCATTACTAATGGGTGTATGGTTAGCTGGTTCAGGTATGGCTAACTGGTTAGCTGGTAAACTTGCTTCCTTTACACAATCATTAGGATACCTTGAAGTATTTGCAAGTATTGGCATTATCGTTATCGTCTTAGGACTTGTACTCCTTCTCTTCTCTAAAAAAGTTGCGAGTATGATGGAATAATACAAAAACAGACGCTTCTAAAATCAGAAGCGTCTTTTCTATTACTTCTCCTCTAAAGCCGTCACGTTCACGTGAACGCTTTCTCCAGGATTAGATACATCATACACTTGAGCAACCCCGCTCTGCTCGTCACAGCTCTCAATCCATACTGGTACGCCCTCATATGTAACGTCAATCCTACTTGAAGAAGATAAAATTTGTTTCACACGTTTTACATCCATACTACCATTCCTCCTTTTACTTGCTACACTCCTTTCTATCTTTTCTTTTCCCTTTAGAATATATTCCATATAGCAGCATGTTAATTAATAGCCTTTTCTTCCTTACATTCCAACATTTTCTCTCATGTTACCTTTCTGACAAATAAAAAAAGACGTATATCCTATACGTCTTTTTCCATAATATTCAAATTTTAAGAAAATAATGTTTTTACTACTTCACTTACTTTATCATTATGAATTTGATAATACACTTCTAGTCCTCGTCGTTCAAAGCGTACTACTTTATTTTGTTTTAATTTCGTTAAATGTTGCGAAACTGTTGATTGCGGAATTTCTAACACTTCCTGTAATTGTGTTACATTACATGTTCCACGTTGCATTAGTTCCATTACTAGGCGTAGACGCAACGGATGCGCTAACGCTCTTAACATTTGTACATCTTCTTCTGAAATATGACATTCGAATTGATTTTGGCTCATAAAGTTCCCCTCATTTTCGTTTTTATTTTCTTTTTATTTATTTATATATCTGTTCTTATATTTCCTGTTACGACATAACTTTATCAACCTATAAAGCTGAAAATTTTTTCCACCTTAACCAACAAAGAACTCAGGAAAAATTCCTTGCTGATTTTGAATATTATACTATATGATATAACGAAAAAGCAAAATAACGGACTGCAAATACTTTGCTTGCAAACGTTGTTTTATCAGGCTTTTTGTTATATTTTCACCTCATTGCAACGTGCAGTAATGATATTGTAAAATACCGTCTATAATTGATAACCTATCGTAACGTATTTGGGTTATATTTAACCTCTTTGTTACGCTAAAAGGAATTTTCAGTAAAAAGAGATATCATAACATTAAATTTTAACTTACTGCTTTTTAAATAGTATTCAATAGCTTAAACTGTGATGAAATCCTTCCTATTAAATGTATTTATTTCCCCTTTCTTACTTGATTAAATGAGGCAAGCTGTACCAACCTAGCAAATATTACATACTTCAACATACTTTCTCATATTCGATAAAAAGACGATCTCTACTAGAGAACTGTAGAATCAATAATATATAAACAACTGAAAGAAAAGAATATGCAAATAATTTATCCCGCCCACTCAAATAGACTTGGGTGGGCTTTTTGTCTACTTTATGAACAAAATGTTTCTTTTAACACTATTATGGAATAATTATACTTTTTCACGTTGACAATAGTGTTGAAGGAGAATATACTAAGCATGTAAGTTGATTGTGAATAGTTTCACAAATAATGTGAATTTCTTCACATAAAATAGATAGGAGTTGTCATTATTATGAGTACTTGGACACAAATTTATGACCCATTAAACAATATTTGGTTATCTGCTCTAATCGCAGCACTTCCAATTTTCTGCTTCATCATTTGTTTAATGGGACTAAAAATGAAAAGTTATATCGCTGGTCTTTACAGTGTGATTGTCGCTATTATTCTTGCTATATTCGTTTATAAAATGCCAGCAACAGTAGCTGTAGCATCTGCCGGATTCGGTATTTTATCTGGATTTTATCCAATATGTACTATCGTTATCGCAGCAATTTTCCTTTACAAATTAACTGTTAAAACAGAACAATTCAACATCATTCGTGATAGCATTTCAAGTATTACAAATGATCAACGTTTACAAGTATTATTAATTGCTTATTCTTTCGGTGCTTTCTTAGAAGGCGCAGCTGGTCTAGGTGTTCCAGTTGCTATTACAGCTGCACTACTTGTAGGTATGGGCTTTAACCCATTAAAAGCAGCAGGTATTTGTTTAGTAGCTAATATCGCTGGTGGTGCTATGGGTGCTATGGGTATCCCAGTTACAGTACCAGCACAATTAACTGAACTTGATGCATTAACTATCGGTCGTCAAACTGTTCTTATTTTACCATTCATTAGTATTGTATTACCTTTCTTACTTGTTTCAATGGTCGATGGAATTAAAGGTATTAAAGAAACTTGGCAAGGTATTCTTGTAAGTGGTATTTCTTTCGCAATTACTCAGTTCGTTGTAACTTACTTCTTAGGTGCAGAACTTACTAATATTTTCGCAGCCGTTGTAAGTATGATCTCTCTTGCATTATTCTTACGTGTTTGGCAGCCAAAATCTTCTACTAAAGAAGAAAAACAAGAAGAAAAAGAATCTCATACATTCAATCAAATTTTATATGCTTGGTCTCCATTCGTATTCTTAACTGCATTCGTAACAATCTTTAATTTAAAACCAATTAAAGCTTTATTTGCTCCGGATGGCGCACTAGCAAACCTAGTGTTTAACATTCAATTCCCTGGTCTTCATAACGCTGTTATGAAAACTACACCAATTACAAAAGCTGATACACCTTTCGCAGCTGTTTTCAAATTTGATGTATTCTCATCTACAACTACTGCAATCGTATTAGCAATTATCGTTTCACTTATCGTGTACCGCGTTAAAGGTAAAATGGTTAAAGAATTAATGGTTGAAACAATGAAAGAGCTAAAAGCTCCAGTATATACAATCTGTAGCGTTATCGCGTTAGCTTACGTAGAAAACTACTCTGGTATGTCATCTACACTTGGACTTGCATTCTCTTCTACTGGTAATGCATTCCCAATTCTTTCTCCAATCTTAGGATGGATCGGCGTATTCATTACAGGATCAGTAGTATCAAGTGGTTCATTATTCGCACCGCTTCAAGCAGTAACTGCAGATCAATTAAACATCGTTCCTTCTACTCTTGTTGCCTTAAACGTAGTAGGTGGTACAATGGCAAAAATGGTTTCACCTCAATCTGTAGCAGTTGCTTGTGCAGCAGTTGGACTAGTTGGTAAAGAATCTGCCCTATTTAAAACAGCAATGAAATACAGTTTAATCTTCTTAGCTATCATTAGCTTACTTCAATTAAACGCTGTATTTAATATCTTTTAAAAATAAAACACCGATCCAAATGGATCGGTGTTTTTCACATTACATCTTCTTATCCTTTAATAAAGAAGCCCCAGCAATTTCAGGATGCGTCATTTCGAATGGATCTAAAATAATATCCAATTCTTCTTCTGTCAGTACACCATGCTCTAAACATAGCTCCCTAACAGATTTTCCTGTTTCAATTGCTTCACGTGCAATGCGAGATGCTGCTTCATAACCAATATGAGGGTTAACTGCTGTAATAATTCCAACACTTTTCTCAACATATTGCTTCAGCAGTTCTTCATTTGCTGTAATTCCTTTAATACAATATTCACGGAATACACGGAATCCGTTATTCATAATGCTAATAGATTGAATTAAATTAAATACAAGCACAGGCTCCATTACGTTGAGCTCCAGTTGTCCTGCTTCTGACGCTAAGCAAATTGTATGATCATTACCAATTACTTGGAAAGCGACTTGATTAATTACTTCTGCCATAACAGGATTTACTTTACCCGGCATAATAGATGAACCTGGTTGACGAGCTGGTAATTGAATTTCCGCCAATCCAACACGTGGACCAGATGCCATAATACGAAGGTCGTTCGCAATTTTAGACATATTCATCATACATACTTTTAACGCTGCAGATACTTCTGTGTATGCATCTGTATTTTGTGTTGCATCAACTAAATGCTCTGCACCAACAAGTGGGAATCCGCTAAATGTTCGTAAGTGTTTAACCACTTGTTCAATGTAGGTAGGGTTTGCATTTAATCCCGTACCAACAGCTGTCGCCCCCATATTCACTTCATATAAATGTTGGCGAGATTGTTTAATTCTTTTTATATCACGCGCAAGCACTCTGCTATACGCTTCAAATTCTTGTCCAAGACGAATCGGAACAGCATCTTGTAAATGCGTACGTCCCATTTTAATGACGTGATCGAACTCGTTTGCTTTTGCACGGAAAGCAGCATGAAGTTCTTCCATTGTAATAAGAAGTTCTTCTAACATCATAAGAGTTGCAATATGAATTCCCGTTGGAAACGCATCATTCGTTGACTGAGCCATGTTTACATGCGTATTTGGGCTAATTTTTGCATACTCGCCTTTTTCATATCCCATACGTTCTAACGCTCGATTAGCAATTACTTCATTCGTATTCATATTAATAGAAGTTCCAGCACCGCCCTGAATTGGATCTACGATAAATTGATCATGAAATTTCCCATCAACAATTTCTTGCGCTGTCTCTGCAATTTCGTGCCCAATGTCTTTCGCTAAGTAACCAGTATCGATATTTGCAAGTGCCGCCGCTTTTTTCACAATTGCCATTGCCGTAATGAGTGACGGATGGATGCGATATCCTGTAATCGGGAAGTTTTCTACCGCACGTAATGTTTGTACACCGTAATAAGCTCTACTTGGTACTTCCTTTTCACCTAAAAAATCTTTTTCTATACGTATATCCTTCGTTGCTATCATTTTCATCACCTATACTTTTCATTCTAAATCCCTATTTAAAAAATTCGCCCTCTAAAAATACGAGTATCATTCAGAAGAATTTTTCAGTGTCCACCTTCACTATATAGTACCTCTTTTGAAAGCGCAAACATTTAATTTTCTATATATACCTTTTATAGAAAATCATTCTTCTCCCTTCTTTATTTCCACTCGTTTAATTTGATGCATATCTTTTTCCAGAACTTTAAAAGAAAAGCCGTGTTTTTCAATAATATCTCCTTCAGCAACGATTTGCTTTTGTACCATAATCCACCCACCAATTGTATCTACATCATCAGCGATTAAGTGTATGCCAAATAAATCATTTACTTCACTAATAAGCACTTTCCCCTCTACGATTTTACACCCTTCACTTATATGCTCTATAGGCGGGTGTTCATCTTCATCGTATTCATCTCGAATTTCCCCAACAATTTCTTCTAAAATATCTTCTAATGTAACAATCCCAGCTGTACCACCATATTCATCATACAACACAGCTAATGGAATGTGTTTTCTTTGCATTTGTAATAGTAAATCATGAATTGGAATATTTTCTAGCACTTCAATGACCGGCCTTGTATATGGCATAATCGAGCACTCCTCGTCCCGATTACCATCCATATAACGAATAAATAAATCCTTTACATTAACCATTCCAATGATTTCATCTTTATCTTCACCAAATACAGGATACCTCGTATATTTTTCTTGTGCGATTATTTTAATATGTGTTTCAAATGGTTCGTCCTCATATAAACCTACAACTTCCGTACGAGGCACCATAATTTCCTTTGCCACTCTATTATCAAATTCAAAAATATTATTTACATATTTAAATTCCCTTTGATTAATCTCTCCACTCTCATAACTCTCAGATAAGATTAATCGTAATTCTTCTTCCGAATGAGCAACTTCATGTTCAGAAGCCGGATGTAATCCGAATAACCCTGTTACAAGCCTTGCTGAACCATTTAAAGCCCAAATAAACGGATACATTACTCGGTAAAAATAAATAAGTGGTTTCGATAATAATAAGCTAACTTGCTCTGCTCTTTGTATGGCGAACGTCTTAGGAGCAAGTTCACCAATAACAACATGTAAAAACGTAATAACTGCAAAAGCAATAATAAATGAAACGGTACTTGCAATTGCAGAAGATAGGTGTAGTTTTAAAAACAACGGCTCTAGTAAATGTTTTATAGTCGGCTCGCCTAACCACCCAAGCCCTAAAGCGGTAATGGTAATACCTAACTGACATGCTGATAAATATTCATCTAAATTTGAAGTTACTTTTTTTGCTGCCAATGCTCCTCGTCGTTTCTCACTAACGAGTTGGTCAATACGACTGCTACGCACCTTAATAATTGCAAACTCAACAGCTACAAAAAAACCTGTTAATGCAATAAGAATGACTACCATCAGTAATTTTAAAATATCCACATATATCCTTTAGCTTTCTTAGCTAAAGTGACACCTCCTTTAAAAAAGAAGTTTCACTTTAGTTTCTTCATTTACTCAAAAGCAACCCTATATAAAATTCACCAATTTCAAACCTCATACAATTCTAACGGTAGACCGTCAGGGTCTTGGAAAAAAACAAATTTTTTCCCGGTTATCTCATCAATACGTATCGCCTCAGTTTCAACGCCACATTGACTTAAATGTTGCACGGCTTCTTCTATATTTGTAACAGCAAATGCTAAATGTCTAAGTCCAGCCGCTTCTGGGAAGCTCGGGCGCTTCGGCGGATTCGGAAATGAAAATAATTCAATTTGATACTCTTTTCCTACACATAAATCTAACTTATAAGAATCTCTTTCCTTTCTATATACTTCATTTATCGCTTTAAAACCCAATATCCTAGTATAAAAATCCTTTGACACTTCATAATTCGAACAAATAATTGCAACGTGATGCACTCTACTTATATTCATGACTTCTTTATTCCTTTCTTTACCAAAGATGCATATTCTCCCTTGAAATGAAAAACATATATAGCAGAATATCTCTTTTAGGGGGCTTACTATGAAATTTATTACTTTTTTCGTAGGACTTATCGTCGTCTTCTTCCTTGCTTATATCGCTAGTAACAATAAGAAGCATATTAAATTGAAACCTATTTTCATCATGCTTCTTATACAGTTAATTTTAACCTATTTATTATTGAATACAGAAATCGGTCTCATACTTATTCGGGTCATCTCCAGTTTGTTTACAAAACTACTCGAGTATGCTGCTGATGGTATAAACTTCGTATTTGGCGGCCTTGCCAATAAAGGTGAAATGCCCTTTTTCCTTACTGTCTTATTACCAATTGTCTTTATTTCCGTCTTAATTGGTATACTACAACATTTCAAAATACTACCATTTTTTATTCGTTGGATCGGTTACTTCCTCAGCAAAATAAATGGTCTTGGGAAATTAGAATCTTATAATGCTATCGCCTCTGCCATTGTCGGCCAATCAGAAGTTTTTATTACGGTCAAAAAACAATTAGCTCAAATTCCAAAACACCGTCTTTATACACTTTGTGCATCTGCCATGTCAACCGTATCTATGTCTATCGTAGGTGCCTATATGACAATGATTGAACCTAAATATGTAGTAACCGCACTCGTTCTCAATTTATTTAGCGGTTTTATTATCGTACTTATCATTAACCCTTACGACGTTAAAGATGACGAAGATATTTTAGAGATTAAAGGCGAAAAGCAAAGCTTTTTTGAAATGCTTGGAGAATACATTTTAGATGGCTTTCGCGTAGCTATCGTTGTCGGCGCTATGCTTATCGGATTCGTCGCATTAATTAGCTGCATTAATGATCTATTCCTCATTATATTCGGCATTACTTTCCAGCAATTAATCGGCTACATCTTTGCGCCTGTTGCATTCCTTATCGGTGTACCAAGTTCTGAAATTGTCACAGCTGGTAGCATTATGGCAACGAAGCTTGTAACAAATGAATTTGTAGCAATGATGGACCTTAGTAAAATCTCTAATAGCCTTTCTCCTCGTACAGTTGGTATTATTTCTGTCTTCCTCGTTTCTTTTGCCAACTTTTCTTCTATCGGCATTATTTCAGGTGCGGTAAAAGGGTTAAACGAAGAACAAGGAAACGTTGTTGCCAGATTTGGCCTTAAATTACTATATGGAGCTACTCTCGTTAGCATTTTATCTGCAATTATCGTAAGCATTATGTTGTAATTAGGTAAAATTTTATCATTTTCTTATCCCTATCTTTTGTATACAATAACGAATAGGTGTCTTATAAAATGAAACTTTAATCAGATTCGGCTATCCCTACTCTAATTATTAGCCCTCACCAATCGGGTATTTACCGGATAAATAATCAAGACATCTATTTTTTATACATGTACAATCGCTTTTATTTAGCGTACAATATTTTTTATGTGTTTAAATGCGCTTCTAGATGTATACACTTTGATAGTTTTAAAGGAGAAAAAATGATGAAATCCGATATGAACAAAGATACTCGAGCCAAAAAAGGACGCTCAAAGAAAAAACGTCTACTTTGGTTCCTTCTTATTCCATTACTGATTATAGCACTTGGAGCAGGGGGATACTCCTTCCATATATACAGTAAAGCAAAATCAATTTTAAGTAATGCCTATTCTGAACTTGGTCGCGGAGATAAATCCAGCAAACGTGAAAAAGCCGTTAAACCTATGACTGACAACATTTCCATACTTATTATGGGTGTTGATGAAAGTGATATTAGGGACAAGAATTATGGGAAAGCCACTCGTACAGATGCACTATTACTTGCCACAATTAATAAAAACGATAAATCTGTTAAGCTTGTCAGTATTCCACGTGATTCACGTGTCTATATTAAATCACGTGATAAATACGATAAAATTACACATGCGCACGTATTCGGTGGTGTAGATAGCACGATTGATACGGTAGAGAACTTTTTAGATGTTCCAGTTGACTACTATGTAAAATTCAACTTTAAATCCTTTATCAAAATTGTTGATTCTCTTGGTGGGATTACTGTAGATGTTCCAGTGGAGTTCACAGAACAAAATAGTAAAGATGAAGCAGATGCAGTTCACCTTAAAAAGGGACGTCAACATTTAAATGGAGAGGAAGCACTGGCACTAGCAAGAACTCGTCATATCGATAGTGATTATATGCGCGGTCAACGACAACAACTTGTTTTAGAAGCTATCGCTCAAAAAGCACTATCACTTAATTCCATTAATAAGATCGGTGGTCTATTAGACGCTGTCGATAAAGACTTAAAAACAAATTTAACTTTTGATGATATGATGACAATTGCAAAAAATTCAATGGATTCCAATTTAAAAATGGACAAAATGCAAGTAGAAGGTACTGATAAATATATAGGTGGTATTTATTATTACGTTCCAAACGAAAAAAGCGTCAATACGATTTCGACAACACTACAAGAACATCTCGGTGTTACGAATAAAAATGAACATAAAAAATTATAATAAAAAGGCTGCTAGAACTTTCTAGACAGCCTTTTTATTATAATTTTCAACATATTTTTCGTACACATTGTGACAAAAAGAGACAATTATTACAACAGTGTAACATTTTTTATAAAAACATTACACACATAGTCAAAATAATAGTATACTAGTACGTACATAATGTTATTTTCATCATTTTTATACAAAAAATGTAATACATATATTTATACAAAAATTTCTGGGGGGAAATAAATGAAGCTAAGTAAAATACTGATCGGTTCTGCAATTGCTGGAGGCATATTACTTTGTGTTGGCGGTGTTGGCGGATATCAATATGTATCCAAACTAAATAATCAATTAGATACTACTGCATTACCCAATACTACATTTGAAGGTATTTCTCTCGATGGAAAAAATAAAAAAGATATTCAAGCTATTATTAATCAAAAAATCACTGAATTAGATCAAAAATCACTTACGTACATATTCCAAAACGATAAACAAACTTACACATGGAAAGATTTAGGGATAAATTATAAAGAAAAAGATATTATCGACAAAATCTTTAAAGAACAAGAAGGCAACGCAATAAATCGTTACAAAATGCGGAAACAAGCTGAGAACGGTGAATTAAAACGTGACTATAAATTAACACCTCAATTAAATACAACTGCTTATAAAAGCTTTATGAAGGATAAATATAATGAAACATTAAAAAATCCTGTTAATGCAGAATTAAGTATTGAAGGCACTACAGTAAATATTAGCCAGAGCCAAAATGGAGAAAAAATCGATAAAGAAAAGTTAACTGATTTAACGCGGCAAGCCATTACTTCTGGCACATCTGACGTTACATTACCCGTTACACTATTAAAGCCTGAACGTTCTACAGAAGATATACAGAAAATGGGGATTAAAGAAGTAATTGCTGAATATTCAACTCCAATGGCTGGCCGTAATGGGAATCAATCCTTTAACGTAAATAAGTCAGCTAATACTTTAAGTGGAGTGATTGTCGCACCTGATGAAACATTTAGTTTTAATGGCCGCGTTGGCGTAACGGATGCTGCTCATGGTTATAAATCCGCAGCTGTATATTCACAAGGGAAAGTTATACAAAGTGCAGGCGGAGGCGTTTGCCAAGTGAGTAGTACTTTATATAGCGCAGCTTTAAGAGCAGATTTAGGAATTGTTTCTCGAAGCAACCATTCTATGCCCGTAAATTATTTACCACTTGGGCAAGATGCAGCAGTAGCAGATTATGGTCCAGATTTAAAATTTAAAAACAATACAGGCAATCATATTTATATTCAAGCATTTTCAAATGGAGGTAGTATTACTACACGTATTTTCGGCACAAATACTGGTAAAAATGTTGAAGTTTCTTCTCAAGTAATTAGTAGGACTAATGATAAAATAACAGCAGTTACATATAAAAAAGTTACACAAAACGGTGAAGTAATATCTAATGGGCAAATTTCAAAAAGCGTATATAAAAGCGCTCCAAAACAATAAGACACTATTAAACGAACAAATTCCAAAAAGAAAAAGGCGTGAGTAGATCACGCCTTTTTCTTTTGCAATAATACTAAAAAGGTTGCAAGATGGTCTTTCGTTTCTTCTAACGACCACATACGATTTCCTTGCTTCGCAGCTAATACGCACGCCTCTTCCCAAACATCCTTTTTCTTCATATATAATAATTCATCGCGTAATTTCAAAACAATTTCTTCGTCTTCTTGCTCTATAAACTCTTCCATCACGCCTACTATTTCATCTTCATGGATACTTAACGTACAATACGATTTGAAAAAATATTGTAATGTCGTATACATATTTACTCCCCCTTCTTATTTATCAGATGGATAAGAAGTAATGATCTTATATCCTAAATCCCCTGACTTATCTCTTGCTAAAACAGTAACAGTTTTGACTAACTTGTCTTTTACATTCATATTTTTCTTTATTACCGTTTTTCCAACCGGGAATGAATGTGTTGTATTTAATACGAGACGAGCCTCTTTAGAATTTTTTAACCAATCTTGAATTTCCTTATCATGCTGCTTCAAACTATCTTTTACAGCTTTCGTTGCCGTTTCCTTGTCATAGTATGTACTTGCTGCTGATACTTTATCTGTCTTCAAGCGATTCTTTAAATCTTCTTCTGATTTGCCTACATGTCTTTCAATCGTATGACCATTTTTAGGTGGCCCTTCCATTTCATCTAAAATATTATCACTAATTTTTTCTACTGATGCCGATTGATTCCCTGTTTGTTTCTCTGTTTTTTGTTCTTTTCCTGCACATCCACTTAAGATCAGCATGAGTGCCAATAAACTACTCACGAAAAGACTACTTATTCGTTTCATCATATCACCTCTTTCATGATTATTATCGTAACTTCACTAAAAGTCAATTTCACATCGAAAAAACATACACATTTTTCAAATTCCTCATCTATTTTGCCATATTACCACCCGTTTTTCATAAAACCGCTATTTTTACCTCTTACATAAATATACCCCTATGTTTTTATGATTATTTCCCGAATTAAACCTCCCCATAAAACTATCTATTAACCTTTTAAACAAAGGCTTTATTTTTATTTTTTTAAAAAACAAAATATACCCCTCACTTTATATACCTAATACCCATATGAGGTATAATAATGGTGTTTTTTAGCGTTTTTCTACATTATGTAAATTTGCACTTGCCTATACAATGGAAATATGGTGTAATGCAAAAAAAGATAAAGGATTTTAAACAATGGCTGAAACAATTCAAAACTTCTTAACAGACTATTATTCAATCGCAATTCCACTTAGTATCTTAATTAACATCATCATCAGTCTTTTAGGTTTTATCCCTAGTATTTTTTTGACAGCTATTAACATACAGCTCTTCGGTGTAGCAAATGGAACTATTATTTCGATCGCAGGTGAGGCATTAGGGGCTATTATCTCGTTTTATATTTATCGTATAGGCCTTCAGAAATTCACTCACAGCAAAGTAAATAAGTACCCAAAGGTAGAACGCCTACTTTATGTAGAAGGTAGAGAGGCCTTTCTACTCGTCCTATCATTCCGATTGATACCTTTCATCCCATCCAGTATCGTTACTTTATTTGCAGCTCTAGGTAAAATGTCATTACTATCCTTCAGTATTGCCAGTACAATAGGTAAAATACCGGCTTTATTGATTGAAGTATATTCGGCATATCATGTCATGAATGGAACAAATGAAGCGAAGTGGATTGTGACAATCGCAGGTTGTATCGGATTATATTATTTGTGGAAAAAATGGAGAAAAAAATAAAGAAGGAGCATAGGCTCCTTCTTTATTTTTGAGGTATTTTATTAATAGCTATCCTTTAAATCGTTAGTTAATACCAACAGCACTAAATGATTGCTTAACTGCATTTACTTCAGCAGAGTTCGCACCATATAAATCAGCTGCAGCTTGTACTGCACCAGCACGCGCTTGACTAAATGTAGTAGATTGCGTGTAATATTGTGTGTTTGCACGGTAGTAAATTGCACCTAGCTTATCTTTACCGATACCAGTTACAGTTACACCGTAATGTGTACCGCCATTTGCTAATAAATAAGCTTGTTTATTAATAATACCACTGTTTGTATGAACTCCACCGTTATCACTAGTACCAGTGTAACGCTTAGAATAATGATCTGGATCACCATACTTAGTAGGGTCACTCATAGAGCGAAGCGCATCTCCTGCTTTACCAGGCGTATAAATATCTTCACCAATTTCCCAATCTGGGTTACGGTTATCATAGAATTCTACTAAAGTACCAAAAACATCTGAAATAGCTTCATTTAATGCTCCTGATTCATTTTGATAGATTAAATCTGAGCTATACTCTGTAACAGCATGCGTTAATTCATGGCCAATTACATCAATTCCACCAGACAATGAAGTGAATGTTACACCATCACCATCTCCGTATACCATTTGAGAGCCATTCCAGAACGCATTATTATATCTACTTCCATAATGAACTGTTGATTTTAATGGCGCTCCTGCATCATTAATAGAGTTTCTATTAAAAGTAGCTTTATAGTAATCATATGTTTTACCCGCATAGTAATGAGCATCTACTGCCGCTGCATCATACGCTGCATTGAAAACATTATCCGCATCTACCCATAACGTACCTGGTAATGTTGAGCGGTTTTTCGCATCATATGTGAAAATCGTTGCTCCGCGCGTATTATCTTGTAAATAGTAAGATGATGCAGATAACGTTGTATTAAGTGACTTCGTATCTCCTAATACACCTTTACCAGTACCCACTGCATTTGTGCCTGTTACAGGCTTTACAGCCGGTTTCGCTTCTTGTTTAGGTGCCTCTTGCTTAACTGGTGACTTATCTTCATTTGCTACATGATCCAATTTATTATATTTATTTAATACTTTACCGCTATCTGCTTCAATAAAATAGTAGTAGTTTCCTGGGCTTGGCTCTAAGAAGTTTAAATTTACAACGTATGCATATGTTGTTTCTTCACCGTTTTGATATACATATAAGTCCGCTTTTGGTTCTACCTCATATTTAGGTGTTACCCCTAAATCTTTTTGCGCAATTTCAATTGCTTTTGCGCCTTCGATCTTATTTTTATTTTTCAACTTTTCTTTTTTGTCTAAATCAGGTGCAACTGTTCCAGACAATACTTTTAAAGAACCATCTTTACTTACGTGAGCTACTTGCGTAGAACCCCATACAGGTACTCCTTCGTATACTTGTTGCAGACGTAATACTGTTGAATCAGTTACAGCATCTTTCTTCGCTTGTTTCACTTTGAAAGAATCTTGCGCACTCTTTTCCCCTAACTTATAATCACCTTTTGCTGCATTTAAGTAATCAAACACAACAGATTCCGCTTTCTTACCAGTTGCTTCAGTTAAATCCCCAGAAACAAACTCCGGTGACTGTACTGTCTCATTGTACTTCTTCGTAGAGAGCACATTTTTAGAATCTGCAAAAGCAGAGCCTGTCCCTCCAAACGTTGTAACTGCCATTCCTGTCGCTAACACTAACGCTAAACTTTTCTTTTTCATGAATCTTCCCCCTAATAAATTATTTTTTGAAAAAGAGTAGTTTCATATTAGCATTATGTTTTCACTATTAATATACTAAAAATTCAATTAATTTATTTCTCAAGTTTTGTAGAATTTTGGGGAACAAATATTGAAAAAACCCCTTTCCGGTTGGAAAGGGGTTTTTATTAAGAATTTACCAATTCAACTACTTTTTCTCCTTGACCATAGATATCCGATGTCCAAGCATATTGTGGTTCCAATACCACCAATACAGCTACCAAAGCCAAAGCACCAATAATTATTTTCTTTTTCATACTATTTTCCTCCCTTTTCTTCTAATAAATTAATTGCTAATTTATAATAATTATTACTTTCTCTAAACTCTAATAATTCTTCGTGGTATCCTGCTAGTTCTAAATAAACCAGTTTTAATTCTTTTTTATTTTCTTCGCCTCTAAAAAATGGGATTGCCTCAACTTCTAAAAACTTTTTATAAACATCTTTAGTTTCAAAGTATTTATGCTTAAGCATTAAAAGTATATATAGCATATTTTTATACTTTTCATCCCTCTTCGCGATATCTATCCCTTTATCAATCCACTCTTTCGCTTCTTCAAATTCTTTTAATTCAATACACTGTAAAGCGATTTCATACACTGCATCAATATAATTTAAATCCTCTTCCTTCTTGTACTTTAAGCATTGCAAATAATAATCTTTAGCTTTTGCATAATCTTTTAAGTTGTAGTACAGGAAGCCTAAATTATTTAAAGCAATAGCTGTTATGTTTTCTTTATCGGCAAAAGAATTTGCTTCCCTCAAAATATTATTATAAATAGATAGCGCTTCATTATATTGTTTTTTTTGTATATAACTCAATGCAATAAGTAACTGGCAATTTATCACATAACGAAACTTATATTCATTCTTGAATCCTTCCATTGCTACATTAGCAAAATGTAAAGTCATATGTTCAACTTCCAATTCATTATAAACAAGAGCTAAATTGAAATATATTCCATTTTCGTGATAACCTTGTTCCTTTGCCATTACTTCTGTTCGAGTCAAGTATTCCAATGCCCTCTTATATTTATGCTGTAAAAAATAATATAGACCTTTACTATACGTATATAATAATTTCTGGAATGGTGAATACTTTTTGTACATCTTTTTTAAGCTCTCTAATTCTTCTTCAACAGCAGGAAAATCTCGTTTCATAATTAAATAACGCGTATAAAGCAGTTTATAATAATTTATAATTTCAAAATCCAAAACATGCTTCATTTCACCTTGTAATTCTTCATATATGTGCTCTACTTGTGGCTTGTCCAAATGAACTAATGCATTTAACCATTCATCCAGCTTCCCCTTCACATCTTCTTCTACATCTCTCAAATCCGTCACGGCAATTTCTAATCTTGCGCAGAGCAATTGTAGAATCTCTTCTGATGCTTCGATCTTTCCATTTTCGATTTTACTTAAGTATGAGACAGAACAAATGCCCTGACATAATTCTTCTTGTGTCATTTTTTGCTGTAGCCGTTTGTAAAAGACTTGTTTGCCTATTTTTTCTAATGTTTGTTGCATTGTCCTCCTCCATTCTCATTTACCCCCATTACTTTAATAATACATAAAATCTTGAGAAATATAAATTGATAAATGTTAATTTTCTAAAAAATATGCATTATTTCATTTTTTTCCCTCTTGACTCTTCTTTCATATCCATTCTTTGCTACGATGGGTGAAAAATTGGTATACTATAACCAAATTATGGAGGTGTTTTCGCGATGACTTATTATAAAGACGATAGCTATGCCTTACATACAGATTTATATCAAATTAATATGGCTTATACATATTGGAAAGATGGTATTCATAATCGACGCTCGGTGTTTGATTTATACTTTCGAAAGCTTCCATTCGAGAACGGTTATGCTGTTTTTGCTGGTCTTGAAAAAATTGTAGAGTACATAGAAAACTTCAGCTTTACCGAAAGCGATATCGCTTATTTAGCAGAATTACAATTTGAAGAAGAATTTCTTCATTATTTACAAAATATGAAATTCACTGGTACGGTTCGTAGTATGCAAGAAGGTGAAGTTGTGTTTAATAACGAGCCTTTATTACGTGTCGATGCACCGCTTGGTGAAGCACAAATTATTGAAACTGCCCTGTTAAACATTGTGAATTACCAAACATTAATTGCAACGAAAGCAGCTCGTATGAAGCACGCTGCAAATAACGATGAACTTTTAGAGTTCGGCACAAGACGTGCCCACGAGTTCGATGCAGCCCTTTGGGGCACACGCGCTGCCTTTATTGGTGGTTTCTCCTCTACAAGTAACGTACGGGCTGGAAAACGCTTTGGGATACCTGTAGCCGGCACACATGCGCACTCTTTTGTTCAAGCTTATCGCGATGAATATGTTGCCTTTAAGAAATACGCTGAAACTCATAAAAAGTGTGTCTTTCTCGTTGATACATATGACACATTAAAATCTGGTGTTCCAAATGCAATTCGCGTGGCAAAAGAGTTTGGGGATTGCATCGATTTTTATGGCATTCGCCTCGATAGTGGTGATATGGCTTATTTATCTAAAAAGGCAAGAAAACTACTAGACGAAGCCGGGTTTACAAATACAAAAATTATTGCTTCTAGCGATTTAGATGAATACACAATTATGCACTTGAAATCTCAAGGAGCAAAAATTGATGTATGGGGCGTTGGAACAAAATTGATTACGTCCTTTGAGCAACCAGCGTTAGGAGCTGTTTATAAACTAGTTGCGATTGAAGATACTGATGGAAAATTAAATGATACAATTAAAATTTCATCTAACCCTGAAAAAATTACTACTCCAGGACTTAAACGAATTTATCGCATTATCAATCGAGTAAACGATCATGCTGAAGGCGATTATATTGCATTAGATTATGAAGAACCCGGAAAAGAAGAACGCTTAAAAATGTTTCATCCTGTTCACACGTATATAAGTAAATTTGTAACAAACTTTGAAGCTCGCGAACTGCATAAAGACATTTTCGTTAACGGTGAAAGAACATATGAACTACCAAGTATATTAGATATTCAAAAATATAATGAACAGAGCCTCTCTCTATTTTGGGAAGAATATATGCGAACTTTAAACCCTGAAGAATACCCTGTCGATTTAAGCCAAGAGTGCTGGGATCATAAAATGAATTACATTCAAACAGTTCGAGAACAAGTTGAAAAAAATATACAAAAATGAAACAGAGAAGCTTCTCCTTCTCTGTTTTTCACTACTATATGTATCTTTGTAGAAAATATATTAAAATAATAAGACAAATATTTTTTATTTGTAAATTTTAATATTACATTATTCATTTATAAAATAATATTTGTTATTATTTTATTGAATCAATTTCAACGAAATAGCCAATAAAAAAGAGGACGCGGGTTGCGTCCTCTTTTTTATAAATCTTTCACTCGTAATACACGCATTGCATTTAACACTGCAAGTAGTGTCACGCCCACATCTGAGAAGACAGCTTCCCACATTGTTGCAATACCGAAAGCACCCAGTAATAAAACTAATCCTTTTACACCTAATGCAAAGATAATATTTTGCCATACAATGCGTCGTGTACGTTTTGCAATGTGTACAGCTGTCGCAATTTTTGAAGGCTCATCAGTCATAATAACGATATCTGCCGCTTCAATTGCCGCATCTGACCCTAAACCACCCATCGCAATACCAACGTCTGCACGGGCTAATACTGGTGTATCGTTAATACCGTCACCAACGAAGGCAATTTTTTCTTTTCCGTGCTTCGCTGCATCAATTTTTTCAATCTCTTCTACTTTTTGTTGCGGTAGTAATTCCGCATGAACTTCATCTAAGCCTAATTCTTTACCGACAGCTTCACCAACTGGTTTTGCATCACCAGTTAACATTACTGTCTTTTTAATACCTAGTTCTTTTAACTTTTGAATCGCTTGTTTTGAATCCTCTTTTACCTCATCAGAGATAACAATATAACCTGCATATTTTCCATCTACAGCAACGTGAACTAATGTACCTACTGTTTCTGGTTGCTTAAATTTAATATTTTCTTTTCTCATTAATTTTGCATTACCTGCAAAAATTTCTTTGCCTTGTACTTTTACGACTGTACCGTGACCAGAAATTTCGTTATAATCATCGATTATTTTTTCATCAATTGATTTTCCATATGCCTTTCGAATAGATTGGGCAATTGGATGGTTAGAATACACTTCAGCAAATGCCGCATACTCTAATAACTCTTCACTTGTAGTACCTTCGCTCGGTTCCATTTTTGTAACTTTGAAAACACCTTTTGTCAATGTTCCTGTTTTGTCAAAAACAATATATTTCACATCATTTAAAGCTTCTAAATAGTTACTACCTTTTACTAACACACCACTTTTAGATGCACCGCCGATACCTCCAAAGAATCCAAGAGGAATAGATACAACTAACGCACATGGACAAGAGATTACTAAGAACACTAGAGCTCTATAAATCCAATCAGCAAATGTAGCTCCTTCTAAAATAAGTGGTGGAATAAACGCCATGATTGCCGCTGTAATAACTACAACTGGTGTGTAGTAACGTGCAAACTTCGTAATAAAGTTTTCCGTTGGTGCTTTTTTACTGCTTGCATTTTGAACTAAATCTAAAATTTTTGATACAGTTGATTCACCAAATTCTTTTGTAACTTCAATTGTTAATACACCATTTTGGTTCACAAAACCACTTAATACATCATTTCCAATTTCAACTTCACGTGGTACAGATTCACCAGTCAATGCTGAAGTATCTACCATTGATGTTCCTTCAACTACTTTTCCGTCTAACGGTACTTTCTCACCAGGTTTCACGATAATATAATCGCCGATTTGTACATCTTCTGGTGATACTTGTTTCGTTTTATTTCCAATCTTTACATTCGCGTAATCAGGACGAATATCCATTAATGAAGTAATTGATTTTCGAGAACGGTTTACCGCAATACTTTGGAATAGTTCTCCTACTTGATAGAATAACATTACTGCAACCGCTTCTGGGTATTGTTGAATTGCGAAAGCTCCCAGTGTTGCAATTGCCATTAAGAAGTTCTCATCAAACACTTGGCCACGAGTTATGTTTCTTACTGCTCTCCAAACGATATCTCCACCAATTAATACATACGCAAGGACGAATAACGGAATTGTGATCATTTGTGATAAGCCAGCTAATGCAGCAATTGCTGTCAAAATTCCGCCAACCACTAATCGTCCTACCATCTTTTTCACATTTGCTTCTCCATGATCGTGACTATGTCCGTGGTCATGACTACCTTTTTCTTCACGAACAACTTTCACATCTGGTTCTAACTTTTGAACGACATTTGTTATATTGGCTACAGTCGTTTCTAATTCTCTTTTATTCGCTACTTCAACTCGTAATTTCTTTGATACGAAATCAACAGTTGCTGCTGAAACCGTCGGCATTTCCTTAACTTTATTTTCAATCTTCATCGCACAATTTGCGCAATCTAAACCTTCTAATATAAACACTTCTTTTGCCATTTTTGTGTTTTTTTCTTCTTGCACTTTAATGTGCGGTTCTAATTTTGTAACAAGTTGTTTTGCTTCTGTAACAACTTCGCTTTCTTTATTTTGCGCTGTTTCTAAAACCATTGTTTTTGTCGCGAAATTTACAGAGCAAGAATTTACTCCTTCTATATTCCCAACGCCTTTTTCAATTTTCATTGCACAGTTCGCACAATCTAAACCTTCTAACATCAGTTTCTTTTTCACTAATGCTTCAGCCATCGTTCTCCCTCCTCGCGCTCTTTTTTATTCTTCCTCGTTTACGTGTTCAAACGCTTGCTCGAAGATATGAATTACGTGTTGGTCAGCTAACGAATAATAAACGACCTTTCCTTCTTTACGATTCTTTACCAGTTTCGCTTGCTTTAACACACGAAGCTGATGTGAAATAGATGATTGTGTCATTCCTAATAAATAAGCTAAATCACAAACGCACATTTCAGCTTCAAATAGCGCATGTAATATTCTCGTACGTGTACGGTCACCTAACACTTTAAATAGTTCTGCTACTTTACTTAAACTTTCATCAGTTGGAATTGTTTGTTTTACTTGATCCACAACTTCTTCATGAATTATCGTTTGAGAACATGTCTCTTGTGGTGTTTCTACTTTATTTCCAGCCATTATAGCTCACCTCTTTATTTGAACATATGAACAATCATTCATATATCTTATACTTTTATTATATGAGCGCCTATTCATATGTGTCAATGAAATCTCATACATTTTTTTGAACATTTCGTTCACATTTTAAAAAGATCTACACATATTTTCCGCATCCATTACATTCTCATACAAAAAAGAATATACACTTTACACAAAAGAAAAAGCCTTGCGCGTTCCCTAGACGCACAAGGCTTACTATACTTATATCCCTTTTAACTAAGCTTTTAATTAGCTTGTTCTAAATTATCCTGCGAACTTCCATCGTCTTTTAAATGACTATGTTTTTTCGAATAAACAAAGTATACAACTACTCCAATTGCTAACCAAATACCGAAGTAGATCCATGTTGTTAATGGTAGGTTAAACATTAAGAATAGACAACATGCGATTGAAATAAGCGGTAGCGTTGGTACAAGTGGTACCATAAAGCCACGTTTTAAGTTCGGATGTGTTTTACGAAGAATAATAACTGACACACCTACCATCGCAAATGTTAACAATGCTCCAATATTCGCTAAATTCGACAATTCTTTTAAATCGATAAATCCAGCAATTAAAGCACTACCAATACCTGTTAACCAAGTTGAGAATACTGGTGCTTCTGTCTTTTTATTAATTTTCGCAAATGATTTTGGTAATAAACCATCACGGCTCATCGCGAAGAATACACGTGTCGTTGCATAAATGTAAGCAAAGATTACAGCCATAATACCAATTACAGCTCCAACTGCGATTACACCCGCTACTTTATCTTGTCCTACAACTTCTAACACATATGCCATAGCTTCTGGTACATCTAATTCTTTATAAGAAACCATACCTGTCATAACGAGACAAACTACAACATAAATAATTGTACAAATAACTAACGAAGCAATAATACCAATTGGTAAATCACGTTGTGGATTTTTTACTTCTTCAGCAGAAGTTGCTAATGCATCAAATCCCAAGAAAGCAAAGAATACTGCTGCTCCGCCGGCAAAGATTCCGCTAATACCGTATGGTGCAAATGGTGTCCAGTTTTCTGGTTGTACGTAGAACGCACCAACTGCAATGAATAAAATAACAATACCAATTTTAATTAATACCATTATGTTATTCACACGCTTACTTTCTTTCGTACCTCTTGATAGTAACCAAGTTAAAACTAATGTAATGACTACTGCTGGTAAATTCACGATCCCACCTTGTGATGGAATCTTTAACAACTCTGTTGGAATTTCTAACCCGAATCCACTCACTAAGTTATTAAAATAACCTGTCCATCCACCTGCTACTGCGGCAGTTGTTACGACATATACAGATAGTAATGTCCATCCCATTAGGTGGGCAATAAACTCACCAATTGTCGCATATGAATATGTGTACACACTACCTGAAACCGGAAGTGTAGATGCAACTTCTGCATAACACAACGCTGCAAATCCACAAACAATCGCTGCAATCATGAATGAAAAAATAACTGCTGGACCAGCATCTCTTGCTGCTACTAATCCTGTTAATACTAGTACTCCTGTACCAATTATCGCACCAATCCCTAGCATTGTTAGGTCAAATGCCCCTAGCGTTTTCGTTAAAGTTTTACTTTTACTTTCCCCTAACAATTGCGTAACGGATTTCTTTTTAAATAGGTTGGCCACGATGTATGCCCCCTTTTGCCAAGAAGAGCTAAGAGATATTCACTCTTAGCTCTTATCATGTTGGTTTATATATTGTTCGATTTTGTTTTGTATAATGCTTCTATTAGCAAGATACTGTTTCTGCTTCTAATAATTCTTTAGCACCTTTGTACTCTACACCGTGAGCTTCTGCAACTGCTTCGAATGTTACATAGCCATCTAATGTGTTAATACCTTTTAGTAATGCAGAGTTGCCTAAGCAAGCTTCTTTGTAGCCTTTGTTAGCAATTTGTACTGCGTATGGTACTGTTACGTTTGTTAATGCAAGAGTTGATGTACGTGGAACCGCACCTGGCATGTTTGCAACTGCATAATGAACAACGCCGTGTTTTTCGTAAGTTGGGTTATCATGAGTTGTAATACGGTCAGTTGTTTCGAAAATACCACCTTGGTCAATCGCGATATCTACAACAACAGAACCTGGTTCCATTGATTTAATCATTTCTTCTGTTACAAGTTTTGGCGCTTTTGCACCTGGGATTAATACTGCACCGATTACAAGATCAGACTCTTTTACAGCTTCTGCAATATTGTACGGATTAGACATTAAAGTTTTTACTTGGTTTCCGAAAATGTCATCTAATTGACGAAGACGTTCTGCACTTAAGTCGATGATTGTTACATCCGCACCTAGTCCAACTGCAATTTTAGCAGCATTTGTACCAGCTTGTCCACCACCGATGATTGTTACTTTACCACGTTTAACCCCTGGAACACCTGCAAGTAAGATACCTTTACCGCCTTTGTTTTTCTCAAGGAATTGTGCACCGATTTGTGCAGCCATACGACCAGCTACTTCACTCATAGGTGCAAGTAATGGTAGAGAACGGTTTTCTAATTGTACTGTTTCATATGCAATAGAAACAACTTTCTTTTCGATTAATGCTTTTGTTAATTCTGGTTCTGGAGCTAAGTGTAGGTATGTGAATAAGATCAAACCTTCGCTGAAGTGTTTGTATTCGCTTTCAATTGGTTCCTTAACTTTCATAACCATTTCCATGTTCCAAGCTTCTTCAGCTGTATCAACAATTTTCGCTCCTGCTTCAACATACTGAGCATCTGTGAAACCTGATCCTAAACCTGCACCCTTTTGAATGAATACTTCGTGATTGTTACGAATTAAATGTACAACACCTGCTGGTGTCATTGCCACACGGTTTTCGTTGTTTTTAATTTCTGCTGGTACCCCAATACGCATAATGAAATGCCCCCTTATAATTAACAGAAAAAAGAAAGTCTTTTTTCTTTTTGTAATAATTAATAACTTATGTCCTTATTCTAGCATAACTTAAAAGTTATGAAAACGCTAACATATCATTTTTTTAAAGTTTATATATTTAGAATAGTGTAAATATATAAAACATTGATTCTATTAGGATTCTCGTTTCACCCCATTATCTATCACTCTATTTTTATTATACTCCTTTAAAATAAGTACCAATCATTTATTATTCGACAATAATGTAACAATGTAAGAAACCCTAATGATGTCGTATACATATACAGTTATTAATTTACACAATACTTTAGAGATATATTCTTTTTATAAAAAACAGCTGCTAGCATTTAGCTAGCAGCTGGATAACTTATAAATAACTCGGAAAATAAATCATCTGTTGTTTCCGTAATTTTATCAAACAGATCACTTTCTTCCTCTTCTTGCTCTTTTAACATCTTAATTGTTTCACGTGCCGATTCAGGATAATCGGTAATGATACCATCTACGTTTAATTTATAGTATCCCTTTAAACTTTCCATATCATTTACCGTCCATACGTAAATTGGCTTGTTTAACTTCCTTGCTTCTTTTACTAATTTCTTATTTAGCATGTATTCTTCTGCTACATAAAAATCAGCCTTCACATTCTTTAAGTGAGCTCTACTTGCATACAGTATATATCCTACTTTTATATTTGGATTTGCACGCTTAAATTCTTTTATAAGCGGATAGTGTAACGTTTGAATGACACATTGCTTTTCAAATTCATTATCTTTAATCGTTTTTAATACTTTGTTTACAAAATCTTTTTCGCCCCCATGAAGCTTCACTTCAATATTGAGTTTGATTTTGCCTTTTGACAGCTTAATAATCTCATCAAGTGTACTTATTTGTCCTGAAAACCCATCTTGACTCAGAGTAAGTTGTCTTAACTCGTCCATCGTTAAATCTGACACGTGAACATTAGCATTAGCAAGGCGTTTCAACTTCAAATCATGTATAACTGCTAATTCACCGTCTTTTGTTTGCAGAACATCAATTTCAGCGTAGTCTGCTTTTGCATCAATAGCACCTTGAATGGCTTCTTTCGTATTTTCTACACCTTTTGAAATATAACCGCGATGAGCCATAATAATTGGTTCTTTATACGTATTTGTAATAAAGGTTACAATGAAGGCAACAACCATTCCCGCAGTAATAATTCCTACAATATATACGCCAATAAATTTCCAACGATGTTTTTGGAAGAAACATTTATCTGCTTTCGTTTTCGAATAATCTAATCCTTCTTCTAATAAAACATCTTCAACTGGAACCTTTTGTAGATACAATCTCGTAATCGCCATAATATAAAATGGTGTCACGATAAAGCTAAATAAATACAATGTACTCGTTAGAAATACAGACATTGTTGATTCCGCTAATAATACAAATGTCCCTTTTGGGTTTGTAAATTCATAAACACCCCATAGACATAATAAATATATTCCTAAAAATAGGACATAGACAATTCCTATCGAAATAAAAAATCCTACTAAAAAGAATAGTACTTTAAAAAAGCTTTCTTTTACTAACTTTGCACTTTTACGTGCTGCCACACGAAATGGCTTTTGTTCTAAAACAACAATAGGTAGAACAAAAATCCAGCGAAGGTTCAAATACGCAACTACAGCAAAGAATGTGTAATAACCCACTTGTCCCATCGTTGTCTTAAACAGTTCTCCTGTAATGAAGTTAGGAATTTGAATTTGCGGGATTAATGCTGTTTCATATCCCATATTTAAAAGAGGTAATAATACGACAGCATATAAAATAAATCCCGGTAAGCAATATGTGAAAAGAGTAGGTAAATACGTTACTGTTTTATATAAAATTGGACGTAATCTCACCTTTTGCCTTTTATGAGCGAAGTACGAAATGATAATAAGTACTGCAAACTCTGTAAAGATCAGGAACAATGCCAATATAGATAAAATTACAATCGCCAAAATTCCGTATGGTGTTTTCAAAAATGCTAATAACTCATCATTTGTTGCGTTTGCATACCCACCAAAGTACAACAACTTATTGAAAATAATACCAAAGAGCGGGATAAACACAATCGCTGCTAACAATTTATAAGCAAGTTGGAATGTTAACACATTCCAAAAGGCAAATCTAACAGTTTGAAAGGAATGTCTCATTACTCCTGGTATAGATAGTCTTTTACGGTGTTGCATATATTCCTCCACATTCTAAAACGATATTTGAGATGGATTCCACATTTCCATTTCTAACCCATCCCTTTAATAATAATATATTCCGCTTAACATGAACACTCTTATACATACAATGAAAAAAGTGATGGCTACTTCCCATCACTTTTTCACTTACTCTATTTTTTCTCTAACCCTTGTCCAAATGCTTTCAAGAAGCTAAATCCGAATGTGATGGCTCTATTGATATCTGGATCTTTTAACACTTTAAAGAAGTCCATCACTTTTGTTTTTTTACCACTCTTTAATTCATCTGTTGCAAATTGCAATCCAGTGACTAAACTCGATGTGATTTGCTTTGTTACTTCTGGGTCAACTGAGGACAGTGCTTCCCCCGCCCCCATCATGTTGTTAAGTGCATTTTTAACTGGTTCACGATTTAATTGCTCCACAGCGATTTTTGAAACATCTTCCTTCGCAGCAAGTAAACTAATCGCCGCATCTAATATTCCAGCCTTCTGTAACTGCGCTAACAGCTGCATCGTTTCTTCTACTGCTTCACGATTATTAGATAGCTCATTTAGAAGTTCATCTGCTACTTGCTGTTTCTGTTCTTCCTCTGTTACAACTTTCTTTTTAATTAAAGTAATTTCTTTCGCCACTATCTCCGCCCCCTAGTCCACGAGTGATACGTATTGTTTTCTTTGCCATTTTTGCTCGATTTCAACACCATTTTGCGGATTACGCTTTTTATCTCGCGGGTTTGAAGATGGTAACGGACGATTTCCTTTTTCACGTAATACACGCATTTTCACCATCGTTTGTTTGTACGCCGGTGTACACGTATAAAGGTCTGTTGCCGTCCCAGTTAAAATATTGATCGCTTCTTCATTTATCGTTGCATGCATCGGTAAGTATAGCTCTTTCCCCGTTACACGCTCAGTAATAAGCGCTTGTACTTTAATTTTGCCAAATGGTGATGCTAATTCTACAAGACCACCATCTTTCACATTGCGCTCTATAGCAAGTTCAGGTGAAATTTCAACGAACACTTCAGATACTTTAGATAAAATACCAGCCGACTTATTCGTCATATTCCCTTCATGGAAATGTTCTAGCATACGTCCATTATTTAAAAGTAAATCATACTCATCTGGCGCTACAACTGGTGGTACCCATTCATCTAATGATAAACGAGCTAGTTTATCTGGGAAGTTAAATCCGTCTACATATAATAGCGGTGTATCACTACCATCATGACTACCCCAACATAAACTATTCCATCCTTCTAGACGATCGTACGTTGCTTGAGAGTATAACGGTGCAAGCGATGCGATTTCGTCCATAATTTCACTTGGACTTTCGTAATTCCAATCCCCGCCGAGTGCACGAGCAACTTTTTGTAAAATCCACCAATCCGGTTTTGAATCACCTAGTGGTTTTAATACTTCATATAATCTTTGAATACGTCGCTCTGTATTCGTAAACGTTCCTTCTTTTTCTAAGCTTGGTGCCGCTGGTAAAATAACATCAGCAAAACGAGCTGTTTTTGATAAGAACATATCTTGAACAACGAGGAAGTCTAAATTCGCTAAAATATGTTGCACATGGTTCGCATTGGAATCGACTAAAGCCATTTCTTCCCCCATGACATACATACCACGTAGTTTTCCTTCTTCTGCCGCAAGTAACATTGCGATATTATTTAATCCTGGTGCTTTCGGAATCGTTGTGCCGTATGCTTTTTCAAACTTAGCACGAAGCGTATCATCCGATACTGCTTGATAACCTGGAAGCCAGTTTGGTAATGTCGCCATATCACAAGCACCTTGTACGTTATTATGACCTCGTAATGGATATGCGCCTGCACCAGGACGACGATAGTTCCCCGTAACAAGCAGTAAATTTGAAATGGCAGCAGATGTTGTACTTCCTCCTGTATTTTGCGTTACACCCATTCCCCAAAGTATACAAGTTCCATCTGCTTCATATACCATACGAGCCATTTCTTTCAGGTTTTCTTTCGAAATTCCCGTAATTTCTTCTGTATAATCAAGCGTATACTTTTCTAACATTGTGCTATATTCATCAAAGTTCTTCACATTTTCAGCTATGAACTTTTTATCATGCCAATCTTGATCAATAATATATTTCGTAATACCAGCAAGCCATACGTAATCTGTACCTTGGCGCGGATGAATAAATAAATCCGCACGCTCTGCCATTTCATGTTTACGAAGATCTGCTACAATCAGTTTTTGCTCGTGTAATTTATGAGCACGTTTTACACGCGTCGCGAGTACAGGATGTCCTTCTGTTGGATTCGCACCAACGATAATGACAAGGCCTGCTTCAGCTATATCTTTCACTGTTCCAGCATCACCGCCCATACCGACAGTTTTAAATAAACCATCAGTTGCTGGAGATTGGCAATAACGCGAGCAGTTATCTACATTATTTGTTCCATATATTTGACGAGCTAGTTTTTGCATAAGATAATTTTCTTCATTCGTTACTTTCGAAGAAGAAATAAATCCAAATGCATCGCTGCCGTATTCTGATTTAATATGTTGCATGTTAGAAGCCACAACTTCTAATGCTTCTTCCCATGAAGCTTCAACAAACATATCTCCTTGGCGAATTAATGGCTTCGTAATTCGATCTTCACTATTTACAAAGTCCCATCCAAATTTACCTTTTACACATGTGGAAATGCCATTAACCGGTGCATCAGAAACAGGTTGCACTTTTAATATATGGCGATCTTTCGTCCATACTTCGAACGAACAACCGACACCACAAAATGTACAAACAGTTTTTGTTTTATTCACTTTCGTCTTACGCATCGCAGCCTCTACTTCTGAAACTGCTAAAATACTACTATATCCAGGCTCTACATCCTTTACAAAATCAATCATCGGATCTAACACATCTGATTTTAATCCTGTCATGAATCCAGCTTCACCTAACATTGATTTTTCCATTAACGCATTACATGGACATACTGTTACACACTGCCCACAACTTACACAAGATGAGTCATTTATACTTACACCATGATCCCATATAACACGCGGACGATCTAAGCTCCAGTCTATCGATATCGTTTCATTAACCTGTAGGTTTTGACATACTTCTACACACTGTCCACAAGCAATACATTGATTTGGATCATACCGATAAAACGGATGTGACATATCCACTTCACAAGCACTTACTTTCGGCTCATACGGATATTTCTGTTCTTCAATTCCCATCATATGTACTGTATTATGAACCTTACAATTACCGTTATTGTTATCACATACGGTACAATACAATAAATGATTCTCTAATATTCGATCCATCGCCTCAGTCTGCGCCTCTTTCGCACGCTGTGACTGTCTTTCAATATGCATACCGTTCTCTAATTTCGTTGAACAAGCACGCATTAACTTCCCATCTACTTCTACAATACACGTATCACAAGTTTGAATTGGATCTACTTCTGGTACATGACAAATTTGAGGATGTTCCAAATTACTCTCGTTAAATAATTGTAGTATCGTCTTTTCACCTGATGCTGAAAATTCTTTACCATCTACGGTTACACGGACTGTCTGTTCTGCCATAGTTTCCCCTCTCCTTACAACCAACTGTACAACACATTTGTGAATCCGTTTTCATAAATGAATTATTGTACATATTTTTGAAACGCCCTGCCTAAATACTTTTCTTATGAAGTCGATTCTAGATGTTTATAAGGTATCACTACGAAAGCTTGAAAATTTCACTATTCTACATTTCTATTATATCGTATATATACAATAATAACCAAAATAATCTGATACCTTCCTTCTAATAGATGTTTTTATTTTTTCAATGTTTTATGATGAATGTGGGAGAAAATACATATAAAAGGGGAATTTCATATGGGACCTACACAAGAGAGTTATACAATTGTACGCTATCACTCTGGTACATTTTCAAAACAAACTGATGAGATTGTTACAGAATCTCCTATTACTATTAAATTGAATGGTGAAGAATATGTAACAGTCGTATGTACACCAAATTATATTGAAGATATGGTAATTGGTTTTTTAATTTCTGAGGGGATTATTTCTTCCTATAAAGATATTGAAGAACTATGGGTTCAAAAAGATAACGGAATTGTCCATGTAACATCATCAAAAATAAATCCGCTCTATCAAAATTTATATAATAAACGATACATCACTTCCTGCTGCGGAAAAGGTAGACAAGGTTTTATTTTCGCTAACGATGCCGCAAAAGCAAAAGATTTACATGATATACATGTAAAAATTACTCCTGAAGAATGCTTTTACTTAATGAATACTTTACAACAATCTTCCACTACCTTTCGCCAAACCGGCGGTGTTCACAATACCGCGCTATGTGATCGAAACAATATCCTCCTATCAAGAATGGATATTGGAAGACATAATGCATTAGATAAAATATATGGACATTGTTTACGTAACGATATATCTGTTAAAGGAAAAATCATTGCATTTAGCGGGCGTATTTCATCCGAAATTTTACTCAAAGTTTCAAAAATCGGATGTGAAATTGTTCTATCTAAATCCGCTCCAACAAAACTAGCATTGCAACTCGCCCATGATTTAGGCATTACAGTCGTAGGGTTTATTAGAAATGAATCCTGCAATATTTACACACATCCACATCGAATTGATGGTTATCAATCGAATAACTAAAATAGCTCCTCGATTGAGGAGCTATTTTAGTTATAAAAATGTAATATATTAAACACTTGAATAGTTAATAAAGTTAATATATAATTTCATTACATATTAAAAAACAAAACATTGTAGCATATATCTTTTCATTCTTTTACAAATTAAAAGAGACTGCTCACAAAACACATACACAATCTTATAAAAGGTTCACTTTATTTGAAATCAACCAAGGAGGTTACAACTATGGAAATTCGCTTATTAACGACAGAGGACGCAGAAATATATTTAAAAGTTTGTATGGAAGGTTTAACGAAGAACCCGGAAGCTTTTAGCTCTTCTTATGAAGATGTTCTGAAACATGAGGATCCTGTAGCTGCTATGGCAAAACGATTAAGCAATCCGGATAAGTATACTCTAGGTGTCTTCAAAGATAACGATTTAATCGGCATTGCTACTTTAGAAACAAAGCCTTTCATTAAACAAGAACATAAAGCAAAAATCGGTTCCGTTTTTGTTTCCCCTAAAGCACGTGGCCTTGGAGCAGGACGAGCTCTTATTAAAGCAATTATTGAAAATGCCAATAAATTACATGTAGAACAACTTATGCTCGATGTTGTAGTTGGTAACGATGCAGCAAAAAAATTATATGAGTCATTAGGTTTCCAAACTTACGGCGTACAAGAGCGTTCATTAAAACATAACGGTCAATATTGGGACGAGGAACATATGGTTCTGTTCTTAAATGATTAATACTTCAATCTAGTTTTCCAAAAGCATCTTTTTATTAAGAAAGATGCTTTTTTCATTACAACAATGTAATCTTCCTGTCACCTTTATCGATCGTACCAAACCTTTCCATTCATTATACTAAAAATATAAAGTGAAACTTTACTCAGTGGGGAACTACATCCCACGCTGATCGCATGTACTTGATATGTAGAGGAGAATGTGACATGAAACAAAACAAACGAGCTATGCTTTTAATATTTACTACAGCAATTGTAACTTCTGGATTAGCAATTTTACCTTGGTTTATTATATAAAAATACTCCCCCTAACAACGAAAAAAGCTTATTGCTTCTTAAGAAGCAATAAGCTTTTTTTATATTATAAAATCCCCAAAATTTTATTTACACAACTTATAATAATAACCATAGATACGGCAACGCACATGACAACCGTATTACGATCTTGCTTTTCTTTTTTTGAAATTTCTTCTTTTGGATTCATGTGTATGATCTCCTTTTAAAAAAAGTGTGAGATAGGAAATTTTTCTTATCCGATGCGAGGTGAATACGAAAACCCTCTCTATCTCACATACACAATAGAATGGAATTGTCATTTTATAAATAAAATGACATGACGTTATGTCGCAACATAGGGTATTTTGTGTCGCTACGTTTTCTATTATAAAAAATAGTTGTGCAAAACTAGTGCATTTTTTATGTCAATTACTCTGAGCGAGAAATCACTCTCCCACTCAATCACATAAAAAGAGTTTTTTATCATTTTCATGTAAACTATACAAGTAGAATGAACAGTTTGGGGTGCACAAGATTATGGTAAAAATTTTATTAGTAGACGATGAAGAACGTATGTTACGATTATTAGATCTGTTCTTAAGTCCTCGTGGCTATTTTTGTATGAAAGCTACCTCTGGCCTTGAAGCACTAAAGTTAATAGAACAAAAAGACTTCGATATTGTTTTGTTAGATGTAATGATGCCAAATATGGATGGATGGGATACTTGCTATCAAATCCGTCAAATTTCCAACGTTCCAATCATTATGCTAACAGCTCGTAATCAAAATTACGATATGGTAAAAGGCCTTACGATCGGCGCAGATGACTATATTACAAAACCATTTGATGAGCATGTATTAGTTGCACGAATTGAGGCTATATTACGCCGTACAAAGAAAGATGGATTTGTTAGCTTCAATGGTATTGAGTGGGATAAAACGAAACATACTGTCACAGTGTATGATGAAAAAATCTCACTGACTCCTATCGAATTTTCGTTACTTGGACTATTTTTACAAAATACAAACCGTGCTTATAGCCGAGATGATTTAATCGAAAAAATTTGGGGTTATGAAACAGACATCGAATATAGAACAATCGATTCACATATTCGCAATATCCGTGATAAATTACGTAAAAAAGGATTTCCAGTTAAAAATTACTTAGAAACTGTTTATAAGGTCGGATATAAATGGAAAAGTGAATAATTACTTCGGTCAGTGGAAACTAGTATACCACTGACCCTTTATTATGAATAAGGTATGGTGAGAAAATGAGTAAACTTTCACTTAAAATCGGGACATACTTTTTAATATTAGCTTTATGTATTGAAACAATTGCTTTCGTATCTTTTTACAAAAGTATTTCTAAAATGCGCATTGAAGAGGAAACACTCGCTCTCTTAGAAAAAGGTAATCGCTATAGTAACAAAATTACACAACGCGCAAAGTGGAGTGCATTTGCTAAAGAAAAGAAACACGGCGAACGCGCTGAATACAATAAAAATCCTAAGCGTCCTATATACCCAGAGTTCGATATCGCTGATGAGGCTGAACACTTAGTTGAATCAGAATCAATTGCTAACTCTGATATAGCTATCATTATAACGGACAATAATGGAAAAATCATTTCCACTTCAGAACCTGTAACAAAGGCGATGCAAAAACAACTTACTTGTAAAACAGAACATATTCCAGCAAACGGATTAGTTGTCGAAAAGAACTGGAAAAAATCAAAATTCATCACAACGGTAAGCCCACTTAATACAGCAGAGTTTCAAGGAAAGTTATATATGTTATTAAAAACATCTTTTTTAGAAAATATGTTACTTAAACTCATGAACCAATTTCTTATCATTAGTGTTTTGACTGTTATTTTAACGACTATTTCTGTCTTTGTTTTTTCTCGTGTTATTACAGAACCGCTTATAAAAATGAAGAGGGCAACAGAAAAAATGTCAAAATTAAACAAGCCAATTCAATTAGGTATTAAACGGAATGATGAACTTGGAAGCTTAGCAAAAACGATTGAAGATTTGTCCAGTGAACTAACTTATATGAAAAAAGAACGCAATGAATTTCTTGCTAGTGTCGCCCATGAACTATTAACTCCATTGACCTATATGAAAGGTTATGCGAAAGTAGCAAAGAGAGACACTTTAACGAAAGAAGAGCGAGAAGAATACTTGCAAATCATCGAGGATGAAACAGATAGTGTAACCGACCTCGTCCAAGATTTATTTATGCTGGTACAATTAGAACAACACCAGTTTGTTATAAAAAAACAAAAAGTGACCCTTCAACCATTTTTAGAACGAATGATTGAAAAAACAAAAACAACATTAACAAATAAACAAATGCAACTCCATGTATATTGCAAAGATGATTTAGAAGTTTGCATAGACGAAAGACGTATGGAACAAGTTATGTTAAATTTATTACACAATGCTTATCAACACTCACTAGAAAACACTACTATTACGATACGCGTACTCGCAGAAACAAATTCTTTTACAATAAGTGTACAAGATGAAGGTGAAGGTATTCCTGAAGAAGATATTCCGCATATTTTCGATCGTTTTTATCGTGTTGATAAATCTAGAACGAGAGCTACTGGGGGAAAAGGTATCGGGCTAGCTGTTGCTAAAGAAATTGTGGAATTGCATAACGGTGCCATTCTAGTAACAAGCAAATTAGGGGAAGGAACAACCTTTATAATTGAGCTACCTTTTGAATAATATGTGTGTGAAAACACCAGTAGTAGTAAAAACTACTGGTGTTATTTTGTTCATAAAATCAGCTTATATAAGCTAAGCTTTTGAAATTATTCTTATTTCAATATAAAATAAAGATACATTTGTCAAAGATTTGGAGGGTGATATAATTGGATATCCATGTATTAACAAAAGATGAAGCGGAAATTTACTTAGAACTTCGTGTAGAAGGTTTAAAGCAAAACCCTGAAGCTTTCAGCTCTTCTTATGAAGATATTATTAATAAAGAGTGTGCGATTGAATATAAAGCACAAAAATTAGCACAAGATGAAAACTATACGCTAGGCGCATTCAAAGATGGAAAATTAATCGGGGTTGCAACACTGGAAACGAAACCATATGTAAAACAAGAACATAAAGCTAAAATTGGTTCTGTATATGTATCTCCAAAAGCACGCGGACTTGGAGCAGGGAAAGCACTTATTAAAGAATGTCTTGAGCTTGCTAAATCTTTAGAGGTGGAACAAGTTATGCTTGATGTTGTTGTTGGCAACGATGGAGCAAAAAAACTTTATGAATCATTAGGATTTAAAACATTCGGTGTACAAGAACGTTCATTAAAATATAACGGACAATATTGGGACGAAGAGCATATGGTCTTATTCTTAGACGAAAATAAATAATAAAAAACATCCTCTCATGTATGAGGATGTTTTTTTACTTTTTTCTAAACCACGCTGTATTTAATAGTTGAATCGCTTTCGCAATTTCTTCTTCTGATAAGATCGCAAACCCAAGTAAAACGACATTTTCAGGTGCAGTATCGGCTTTGTAATACGTAGAAACAGGATATATTTTAATACTATATTTTGCAGCTTCTTTAATTAATTCTTCTTCTCGCATTCCATTATGCACTTTTAATAAAATGTGTAATCCCGAATCTTCTCCTATCACTTCAACATGATTAGAGAAATACTTCTCTATTTCAAAAACAAGTCGATCCCTCTTTTTCCGGTAGACGACACGCATTTTATGAATATGTTTTTCCCAATAACCTTCATGTAAAAACTTTCTAATCACTTCTTGATCCATTCTTGAAACACTTTGTGTATAAAACAAATATTCTTTTTGATACTTTTTAATTAAATTCTTCGGTAATACTATATAGCTCATCCGTAATGAGGGCAACAAAGCTTTTGATAACGTCCCCATATAAATAACTTTCCCATCTGTATCTAACCCTTGTAGTGCCGGAATTGGCCTTCCTGAATAACGAAATTCACTATCATAATCATCTTCAATAATATACCTGTCTTCTTCTTTCTTTGCCCATTGTAAAAGCTGCGTCCTTCTCGTAATAGGCATAATCATTCCATATGGGAATTGATGAGAGGGCGTTACAAATACAACATTTGCATCGCTATTTTCTAAATCTGCCATACAAATCCCGTCGCTGTCTAAAGACAACATTTGAACCTTCTTTTCTCCCTGTTCAAAAACGACCATTTTCCTATGGTACCCTGGATTTTCAACAGCATAATTACTTCCCTTCAACAATTGAAAAAGTAACTTCACTAATATTTGTGTTCCCGCCCCTAATACAATTTGACTAGCTGAACAACGTACACCTCTAGATTCATACAAATAGTTCGCAATTTCCTCCCTTAAGCTCAATTCCCCTTGAGGGTGTCCAAGAAAAAGCAACTCATTATTATGTGGCTGCCATACATCATTAATAAGCTTGCGGTACGTAGTGAACGGAAAAGTATTCGTATCAACCCCTGTTTGTGTGAAATCAAATGTATAGTTCTCCTCCCGAAACGATACTTCTTCTACTTTCGCTTCGCTTCCTTCTACATCAATCATTTGTTCAAATTTACATACAAAATAACCTTTTCTTGATATCGACTCAATGTAACCTTCTGCAAGTAATTGCTCGTAAGCCGCTTCTATTGTATTCTTACTCACTTGTAAATAGCCCGCCAGCTTTCTCTTTGCAGGTAATTTTGTAAAAGCGGAAATCGTTCCATCCTTAATCTCTTTTTTTATATACTCATACAATTGCACGTACAATGCCTTTTTACTATTCATATTTAAATTAGGCGTTAATTCTAACATAATATCTGACCCCTTAATAAAACTAAAATCTGATACTTTTTACAGTACCAGAAGTTATATATAATTCCTTTTATCATGTCACACATAAAAAATCAAATACTCGAGAGGAGATGCATGATTATGAACAATAGTAGACGGATTGGACTCATTATGATTATTATAGGAGCTACCTTATGGGGATTATCTGGTCCGATGATTCAGTGGCTATTTCAACATACTAACGTATCATCAATTGATTTTTTAACAATTCGCTTGTTGCTTGCGGGATTATTTATTTTATCTTTTTTACTTATAAAGAAACAAAACATATTTCAAATTTGGAAACACTCTAGACATTCTATACAACTTATTATTTTCTCTATTCTCGGCATGCTCGGTGCACAATACGCTTTTATCGAAACAGTTCATATTAGTAATGCGGTCACAGCGACGTTATTTCAATTTCTAGGTCCTGTTCTCATTACCATTTATGTCGCATTTGAACAACGAAAATTCCCTGCTTCTATGCAACTACTCGCAATTATAACTGCGCTAACGGGAACGTACTTTATTATTACAAACGGTTCAATTGAAAATATTGTTTTATCGAAAGAAGCCATTATTTTTGGCCTATTAACAGCAATTGGATTTGCATTTTATACCCTCCATCCAGCTTCCCTTATTAAAGAATGCGGAACAACCATAGTAATTGGCTGGGGGATGCTAATCGGCGGCATCGCCCTGCTTATTTGTAATCGCTCGTTTGGATGGAGTCAACTTTCACAAACCTTTACACCAAAAACTTTTTCTATGCTTATCCTTATCATTATAAGTGGCACTCTTTCTTTCCTTCTTTATATCGGTAGTCTGAAATATTTAGCAGCAACAGAAACGAGCATTTTATCTAGCATTGAACCACTTGTAGCAGCTATCGTTTCAATCGCTTGGCTAAATGAATCATTTGGAGCGTATCAATTACTAGGCGGCGTATGTATCGTTCTTTCTGTTATTTTCTTAACGATGCCTCAAAAAGAACGAGAACCAACCTTTTCAACTGAACAAATATAAAAAATGTCAAAAGAGGTCGTACAAAACTTACGACCTCTTTTTATACTTTAAAGGAATTGTCCCGCTTTCTAGCAAATACAATTACACTAACAGTAAAAATTAGGAGTGTGACACCATGAAAAAAATTGGAACTATGCTACTTTTCTCCTTTCTCATCGCTGGATGCTCGCAATTGCAGCCTGATTCAGAAGCACCTAAAAAAGAAGCTATCGCTACGTCATCCACCCAAGTTAATGCACCTTCCTTCTTTCATCTTAGTGTTTTAAAAGATGTGAATTGGGAAGAAGCTCCATCCTTCGTAGATGGAAAAATACCTTTAAAAGGCATCGAAGGAAAAATCGCAATGGCTGATACCTCTATTATCTCAAATGAACAAAATGAAATAATGTGGTACTTTTTAGATTCTGAAAGGCCAACTGGAAAACTCTCTATTATTGCACTAAAACAAGGGTCAGTAACGCCAACACCCGTACTCTTTCAACAAGAAACTTCTAAACCAACTTGGACTACTTCAAATACAATTGATCCCACTACAAACGAACTCCCTCTCACTATGTCACTACCTTCATCTGGATTATGGGTATTAAATATATATGTGAATGAAAAATATTATGATCAGTTTGTAATCAATGCCACAGAAAATAAATAAAAGGAAGGAGGCTGTTTCAGCCTCCTTCCTTTTATTTACCCATCTTATATGTAACTAATCGCCTGACTCCCCATTTGCACCCATGCCTGTTCAAAACTTTCTCTCGGTACTTTTACATCTAAACTTTCATTAAGAGGATCTCGAATATATACAAATTCCTTATCATATCCAATAAGTACTACACAATGTTCATTATACGTAATAGAAACATCTCCAGTATTTGTTTCCCATGTAGTAAATTCATCTTCATCTAATGGCGCAAATGTTGCATTTGTAATCATAACTACCGGTTGTCCTGATTTTACACTCTTATAAAGTTCTCCTATACTCTTCCCCGTTAAGTCCACAGCTTTATTAGGTAAATACTGTTTCGCTAATTGAAATAGCGGTCCATGATATACACCATATCCAGATTCAGAAAAGGTATAAATATTCCCTACAAATCCTTCATTTGGGTTCCCACGTATACCATCGTTCATAAAATCAACTTTCTTTATTTCGTTTGCTAATTTCATCTTATCCACTGTAATACCTGCGTATTGTAACATCATCGCTAAGCTCGTTACTTCACAGCCTCTATCTAACTCTGGTAACTGCTGAATTAAAGGTACATTTGATAAGATGACCTTTTCACCATTATTACTAAACTCCGCTTCTTTTTCACTTTGTATATTGAAGAATGTTAACTTTTCCATATACTTTGTAATTCCATTTGTATATACATTCCATACTGCTATAGCTAGTAATGCTATGCATATATACCACTTAAACCTTCGTATCACTCTCACGCCCTTCTTAGTTCGTTAAATAAGAATAAAACGCGTCAGCATCCGTGCGAATCACCGGTACAAAATTTAGTTCTTTTCCTTTTTCAGGCTGATCTTTTTTTATTTTTTCTGCTAGTTCTTGAGTGTTCATATTCGTTTTATCCATATTAAGCTCATCTGCCATTTGTAACACCTTTTGTTCATTAATTTCGCTTAATACTTGATATATATCTTTACCATATAAATCAATATGATATTTTTTTGCCTCTTCTTGCACTTTTTGTTCGTACACTTCTTGTGCTAACTCTTCTATCTCTTTTCCTTTTTGTGAAATACCTAACTTCCCTGCTTCCTCTCTTACTTTCGTTCCATAGATTTCTTCCGCAATTTCCTCTATTTCTTTTCCATTTGTTGAAATATCTAATTTATCCGCTTCATCGCTAATTTTAATCGTATTAATTTGAGTAATCAAATTTACAATTGATGTATTTTCTATTGATATGCCTAGCTTTAACGCTTCTTGCTTCACTTTTGTTTCATAGATTTCTTCTGAAAGAGTTCCAACATCTTTTCCTTCAATCAAAATTCCTAACTGTTCTGCTTCTCTTCCTACTTCCGTCTCATGGATTTCTTTTTCTAGCGTAATTTGTTCTTTCCCTGCCGTTTCAATCCCTAAATTCTCCGCCTTTTCTTCTGTATGCACAGCATGTATCTTTCCATTGTTTAATTGTTCTTTGCTGCGCTGCTTGTAATCTGTCTTTCCTTTTGATGTTTCAGAAGGAGAGGCACCCCCTAATATACTTAAACTCATTACTCCAATAGTGAATACCATCATCATTTTCTTTTTCAAAATTAATTCCTCCCTCTTACACTTTCTTTTCCATCATTCCCTATTCATAATCGAAATAACATTATGATCGATGTAATCTACTCAAATACCTTTTTATAATCGCTTCTTTATAGGGCGAACTTTCCGTATACAATACATGTTAAAAATAGTTTCTTAACTTTCCCTTAAAAAAAGACGACCTTGTAAAAACAAGATCGTCTTCTTACTTATATTTTTTGGTTTTTAGGGAAAATCACTTCAAAACAAGTAGCATCTCCCCATTTACTCTCTACTGATATTTTTCCGTAATGTTTTTCTACAATCCAATTTGCGATTGAAAGACCTAATCCCGCTCCTTCTGACGCACTTCTCGCTTTATCTCCTTGATAAAAACGATTAAATAGTTTTGGAATATCTTCTTCTTTCACTCCTATCCCATCATCTTTCACTCGTATACGAATCGAACTGTTCGTTTGCGTACAATCGATTTGAATATGACCACCTTCATTCGTATACTTCATCGCATTATCTAACAATATAACCATCATTTGATGAATCCGCTCTCTATCACCCATAAAAGATACGCCACGTTCTACTTTTAATATCATTTCTTTTTCTTGATAAGAAGCAATCTCCTTATATGGAGCTACTATTTCTTCTAACAATTTATCGAGTTCAAATGTTTTCTTATCCATCTCAATTTGATTAGAATCAGAGCGTGCTAGCAATAATAAATTACTAACGAGTTTTGATAACCGCCTACATTCTTTTGAAATTGTAGAAATATCCATCGCTTTTTCTTCTATCGTAGCGGATGGTGACTGGAATAAAACATCTGTTTTTGATTGAATAACTGCAAGCGGTGTCCTTAGTTCATGTGACGCATCAGAAACGAATTGCTGCTGTTTTTCCCATGAATTTTGAATGGGTACGAGTGCCCTGCCAGCTAAGAAAAAGCCGATTCCTATTGCACATAAACTTCCTACGCTACAACCTATCACAAGAATTAAAAATAAAGTATGTAACATTTCTTTTTCAGCTGTTATATCCCTTGCAATTTGAACTATTTTTGCATCTTTTTGAAATGAAAATATTCTAAAATATTGTCCTTGTACTTCTATATCTTGCAAAGTTCCTAATTTCTTTGGCGAAAACTTTTCCAAATTGTCTTCAAAGATAAAACGACGTTTGCCGTTTTCAATATCTATCTCCACCGTGTTTCCAAGCCAAGTTAACTCCATTATCCTTGGATCCCCAATTGAAGGATATCCTCTAATTTTTTTAGGTAGTTTTTTATCATCTGCATTCTTTCTATGTTGAACGGCTTTTTCTATCGATTCATTTACTCCACTATAAATACGCTTATATGTGTAAGAATAAATGATACTACCTAATACGCCTATCAAAATGATAAATACTAATGAATTCAATATAGTCAATCGAATACGCGTCTTCTGAAACATACTTCCCTTTTTCATTGTTCTTTTAATATATATCCAATACCTCGAACGGTTTGAATATCTTTCTGATAACCGAATGGCTCTAATTTTTTACGTAAATGATGTACATACACTTCTACAATTGCCACTGTCGTATCTGAATCAAATCCCCAAACACGATCAAAAATTTGTTCCCTCATTAAAATCTTTCCGCTATTTTGAACAAGGTACTCTAGAAGCTCATATTGTTTTAATGTTAGCTTCATACTTTGTCCATCTACTTGAACATCTTTATCTTTTCCGAACAGTTCAATCCCTTTATATCGAATAGTCTGCTTTGTTGTTAAACTACCACTTCTGCGTAGTAAAGCACGAATTCTCGCTTTTAATTCAGGGGCCTGAAATGGCTTAACGATATAATCATCCCCGCCAAAATCCAACCCTTTCACGCGATCTTCTAAAGAATCTCTCGCTGTCAAAAATAAGACAGGTGTTTCAATCTTTTCATCACGTATTTTTTGAATTACTTCAAACCCGTCCATTTCTGGCAGCATCACATCCAGCAAAATTGCATCATATATATTTTGAAGCGCTAGAAATAATCCCTCTTCTCCATTCAATGCTGTATCTACTTCAAATTCATCACGCAAAATTTGTACGATAGACTCTAATAAAGAAGCATTATCTTCTACTACGAGTAAGCGCATATTCTCACCTTCCACCATATTGTTCGATTCTATTTATAATTACATTCCTGCTTTTCCTAACAAAAGAATATCATTATATTTTGTAACTTCATTTTTAATTCGTTCTTTCTACACTTTTTCTTGATACAGAATTTTAAAGATTAATTATAAAGACTCTTTCTTAAATTTAGCTTAATAAAAAATTGAAAGAAATAAGATTTCCCTTATCTCTTTCAATTTTTTACTACATATACCTTTTTACTTGGCAATTCCAAACAATTTAGCTGACCACCATACACAGCCCCGCCATCAATTCCAATAATTCGATTACTACCAAAATACACGCCACAATTCTCACTACCGTGAAGCGTTTTTGTTTCCGTATGGCCAAATACAACAACCTTTTCGCCACTATATCCATTATGAAACTCATTACGGATCCACATTAACGTATATGGTTCACATTCAGAAACTCGTTTCATAGGCTCAACACCAGCATGTACAAATATGTACTCTTCTGTTTCAATGTAATGATCTAATTCTTGAATAAACTTTACATGATTTTCTAAAACATGCGATTGTAAAATTGGTTTTTGGAAGTCTTCCTCATTAACTACAATATCTTCTTCTACAAATCCATAGCTATATAATGTCTTATCTCCACCATTCCTTTTTACCCAATGGTTCCATGAACGTTCCTCATCAGTCGTTAACGCCTTAATCATCATATCTTCATGATTTCCCTTTAGAACGAGGGCTCCATCTTCTTTTAACTCTTTTACCCTTTCAATTACTGCACGTGCATTTGGACCACGATCTACATAATCCCCTAATAAAATTAGTTGATCCTGTTTTGCATCGTATTGAGCTTCTTCTAATAACTGTTCGAACTTTTTTATTTCTCCATGAATATCACTAATAACAAGAATTCTTTTCATATTATCACCCCTCTTTCTAATTATAGTTCAAAACAACAGAAACTTCAGAATTGTAATTTAAAACCGTATTTATTACAGATACAACGATTATCCTTACAACAATGTAAGTCTCTTGTCATCCAATTCGATAGTTGCGATCGCTATATTTCCTTATACTAAAAGTAAGAAATGAAACAAAAAACAAGGAGAGATGAGATATGAAAAAAGTGATGGAAGTTATGGTAGCAGTGGCAGAGGTTTTCGTAAATGGCAAACAAGTTGCAATGGAGTTAAACAAATAATGAAAAGGACAAGATTCATTCTAGACCCTTTACTCATATAAAAGAGATAAGACTTCTTCATTTTTTTGATCCCTTATCTCCTAAAGAAAGCCGTATCCTTTTTCGGATACGGCTTTCTCTTATTTTTGACTCGTACGAGCTGAAATGCTAATTGCTCTATCTGTCGCCTTGGCAGCTTCATCTAACGCTTCTTTACTATTCTTTCCGTCATACATTGCTTCTAATGCTTTTACAACTGCATCTCGTGATTCTGGGAATACACTAATTAAAGCGCCTTGTGTTGCTGGAGATTGTTTCGTCGCTTGCAATTGATCTACTGTTACTTTTAACTGTGGATATTTTTCATATTGCTCTTTTACTAATGGTTCATTATATGCATCTGGATTAATAGAGAAATAACCTGTTGCAGTATGCCATTTTGCTTGTACGTCTGGCTTCGTTAAATATTTCATAAAGTCCCAAGCACCTTGTTGTGTTTCTTCTGAAACCATATTCGTCATCCATAATGATGCTCCACCAATAACAACACCATTTTGTTTCGAATCCTCTGGATATGGAATATATGACACGCCTACATTAAACTTAGATGCATCAATTAAGTCGCGAACACCAGCTGAAGAATCTAAATACATAGCAACTTGTCCAGACTGGAACGCGGCACGAATATCATCCCAACTTGCTCCATACTTTCCTAGTGCACCAGCTTTATTTAACTCATCTAGCATCCCAAATACTTTCTGTCCTTCTTTACCGTTAAATACAGCTTTCTTTGCAGCATCTTTACGACCATTTTCATTATCTACATATAAAGCGCCTTGTGTCGCTAACAATTCTTCAAAGAACCAACCATAATTCAGCATTGAAAATCCATATTGTTTTACATTTCCGCCTTCTTTAATCGTTAACTTTTTCGCTGCTTCTTGCAATTCCGCATATGTTTTTGGAGCTTTCTCTGGATCTAAGCCCGCCTTTGCGAAAGCATCTTTATTATAAATTAATACTGGTGTAGATGAATTAAATGGCATAGAATACATTTTTCCATCAACTGAATAATAATTTGTAATTGCTTTTTCCAATTTTGAAGTATCATACTTATCTTTTTTTATCCAACTATCAATTGGCGTAATCTTTTTGCTATCAATCATATATTTTGTTGTAATTTCACTCGACTGAACAAGAGCTGGTGCTTCTTTCGTAGCAGACATCGTTTTAAATTTCGTTAAAGACTCTTCATATGTCCCTTGGAACTCTGCCTTTATCTCATATTTATTTTGTGACTTATTATAGTCTGCAACAAGCCCATCTAGTACGCCTTGTGTTTTTCCACCCATCGCATGCCAAAAACGAATTACAGTTTTATCACCATTTTTTTCAACTGGTGCTACTTTCGCCTGTGCTTCAGGTTTTCCTTCTGTTTTACTATTTGAACAAGCAGCACTAGATAATGCCATTGTTGCTACCATTAATAGAGCAGCACCTTTTTTAACCAGACCCATTTTAATCTCACCTTCTCTTAATTATTTAATTGCACCTTTTGTTAATCCTTGTTGTAATTGCTTTTGTCCTAAAAATAATAGAATCAATGTTGGTATAACGATAACCGTAACGCCAGCCATTACGCTTCCCCAATCAGTTGCAACTTCTTGAGATTGAAGCTGCTTCACACCAATTTGAACTGTTCTTACCTTTTCATCAGTGGTCACTAAAAGTGGCCATAAGTACATATTCCATGTTGTTAAAAAACTATATACTCCAAGCGTAATAAAACTCGTTTTACAATACGGAATTACAACGCTGAACAAAAATCTTACATTTCCAATCCCTTCAATAAAAGCAGCTTCTTTCAGTTCATTCGGAAGTGTCATAAAATGTTGGCGTAACAAGAAAATACCGAAAGCTGTTGCAAAAAACGGCACTGTCATCCCAGCGAAACTATTGATCCAGCCAAAGTTTTGAATCGTTAAAAAGTTAGGTACCATCGTCGCTTCCCACGGAATAAGCATCGTTGAAATAAACAGGAAAAAAATAAGATTTCTTCCTTTAAACTGAAGAAAGACAAAAGCATACGCCGCTAAGCTTGACACGATAAGTTGTCCAATCATAACAACTGTCGATACAACTAAGCTGTTATATAAATATGTAAAAAGTGGTACTTTCTGAAAAATATTAATGAAATTATCAAAAGTAAATTGAGTTGGAAATATCCTTCTCATTTGAATATCGTCTGGTGTCATAAAGCTTATTAAAAACGCATACAGCACAGGAAAAAATACCATTACTGCACTAATTATGAGCAGCATGTATAGCAGGAAATTTTGTTTCCACTGTTTAACTATCATTTATAATGCACCTTTCTCTCAGCAAACTTAAATTGAAGTAATGTAGCAATGAAAATGAAAACAAATAGTACCATCGCTTGTGCACTTGCTGTCCCAAATTGATGATTCACAAATGCCTCTTTATAAATCGAATATACAATTAAATTTGTTGCATCATTCGGTCCACCGTGCGTTAAAATATCAATCTGTCCAAAGCTTTGGAACGCACTAATTAACGTTACTGTCACGATAAAGAATAAAGTTGGTGATAGCATCGGTAATGTAACACGACGAAGCTTATATAAATAGCTAGCACCATCTATAGATGCACTCTCATATAAAGACGTATCAATATTTTGTAAACCACCTAATATAACTAAAAATGCAAATCCTGTATTCACCCAAACCGTTGTAACTGATACAGAGAACAATGCCCAATCTGGGCTCGTTAACCATGCGATTGCAGGTAGATTCATAGAGGCTAATATATTATTAAATAATCCGACACTTGGATGAAATAAAAATAGCCAAATCACCGCACTAGCAGCTACTGATATTCCCATTGTGGAAGAAAATAACACACGGAATACCCCAATACCCCTTACTTTTCCATTTGCAATCAATGCAAGAAATAAAGCGATTATAATACTCGTAGGCACTGTATATAAAACAAATAGTAAAGTTGATTTTATACTTTTGTAGAAGGCAGGATCAGAGAATAAATATTGATAATTTTCTAAGCCAACGAAAAGATTAGCTTCTCCGTGTATATCTGTTAAATAAAAGCTATAGTAAATCGTCCTAAATAATGGATAAAAAAGAAAAATCGAGAACAATAAAATAGATGGCGCTAAAAATAATAATCCTATTCTTAAATCTTTCGTTCTACTCCATAAATTCTTCTTTTTTGCCACCTTTGCTTGGGCTGGTAACTTGCCTACTTCAATCATTATTTCGCCACCACTTTCAGCTCTTCTTCAGCTACCACTTTTAAGCGTTCATTCGTATCTTGATGAAAGAAGCATAACTTATCTTGTGAGAATAATAATTTTACTTTGTCACCTTTGTTCAGGATTAGCTGTCCAATGACTTTTGCACTCCAAGTTGTTCCATTTATTGCGAAGTTTAATATAGATTCGTTGCCTAATACTTCTACAGATTGTAGCGTAACTTCTTGTCCTTCCTCAGACAGGGCAATATGCTCAGGACGCATGCCTATGCGAATTATTCCTTCTGGTAATTGCTTTAGCTGTCCAATAGATAACGGAATTTGCAATTGCCCTATATGTAATACACCTTTTTCTTTGTTTACTTCTCCATCATTTATATTCATCGAAGGAGACCCTATAAAACTTGCAACAAATTCATTTGCTGGTTCGTTATAGATGTCAAGCGGTGTTCCAACTTGCTGTATGCTTCCTTTATTTAAGACCATAATACGATCTCCCATAGTCATCGCTTCTATTTGATCGTGAGTAACGTAAATCATTGTAATTCCTAAACGCTGCTGAATTTCTCTAATTTCAATCCTCATTTGCGCACGTAATTTCGCATCTAAATTCGAAAGTGGTTCATCCATTAAACAAATCGGCGCTTGACTCACAATCGCCCTAGCAAGCGCAACACGCTGTCTTTGTCCACCTGATAATTGGCCTGGTTTCATTTTCACATACTCTTTCAGTCCCACCATTTCCACAGCTTCCATTAATCTCTTTTGTCGCTCTTCTTTTTGTACTTTCCTTACCTTAAGTCCGAATAAAATATTTTCTTCTACAGATAAGTGTGGATATAGTGCATAATTTTGAAATACCATTGATAGATTACGATCTTTCGGCTCTAAATCATTTGCAACACATTCATTAATAATTAAATCCCCCGAAGAAATTTCTTCTAAACCAGCAATCATTCTTAATAATGTACTTTTTCCACATCCTGAAGGGCCAACTAAAACAAAAAATTCTCCCTTCTTAATATGAACCGATACACCTTTAACCGCTGTCTCCTCTGCATTTTGATATACCTTTGAAACATTTTTCAATTCAATCACAAGATTGCACTCCTTTTTTCTTCTTGTATCCATACTTCATAGTGACTCGTCGAAATCGCGCTCGCTCCCGAACGAATAGCAATTTCTGCATCTTCTCGCGTTTGAATCAATCCGCCTGCAATGATAGGAAATTCTATTTCCTCTGCTAACTGCTTAATAATTGAAGGCATAATACCAGGCATAATCTCTACTGCATTCGGTTTAGTCGTTTTACAATTTTCAATTGATTTTGTAAGAGATAAAGTATCGACAATAAAAATACGTTGGATCGTTTTTAATCCAATTTTATTGGCATTTCGAATTGTCGATCCTTTTGTTGAAATAATGCCTTGCGCTCCAATAACGTCTTGAATATACGAAAGTGCTTCCTCTGTATTCGTATTTAAACCTTGTATAAAATCACAATGAAGAAAGACATCATGTCCATGTTTCTGTAATTCATATACACGCTCTGGTAATTCCAGCATTGAACCGGTCATAAGAAAAACTGTTTTCGGTAACTTTTTGTATGTGTTGTATCCTTTCCAATCCTTTATCATCGCAATATAAGGTTCCTTAAACATTCATTCCACCTAGCTTTTCTATTTTTATCCAAACTAAAAACACCTACTTACATAGAACACCTTTCTCCTTATTTGAACTCTAGGGAATAGAGCACACCTAAGAAAGTGGCACGTTATATGTAAGCGGGTGTTCTCAAATGTTCTCTACCCTAGTTATTTTGTTACCTTTACTATATTACGCATTTATTAAGTCAGTTTTGATAGATTGTTAATTAGCTGTTAATCGAATGTTAATATTCATCATACTTTTTAACAATAATCTAGATATACGGATGAACCCCAACAGCAAACAACTATTTTTAAAATTTAAGTGATATGCAAATCCATTCCATAGTTAATTAGTTTTAGTTTTCTTGCAACTGCTTTTGAAGCATAATTATCCCAAGAAGTGCTATAAAGTGGAATGCGCTTTTCTTCTTGTATGGATATCGCCCAGGCTGTCACAACATCAGTACCATATCCATTCCCTTGAAACTCCGCTAAAGTTTCCACACTCGCCTCAGCAGCTACAGGTGTACTCCTAGCACTGCAACATATAGAAACTACTTTTTCATTTTTTACAATTGCAAAGTAAGGTTGCCTCCACTCCATCTGTTCTATTAGATGGGGAAAATTTTCTCGCAAAAGCTCTTTATTCTTCTCTGTTATCTGTATTGTTCTAGTTGGCTTATGTAAATTATTAGAGAACATGAAAGCAGGGCCCATCCAAATATTTTTTACTGTTCTTTCTTCATTTAATACATGAATAATCTTTGCTATCTCTATATGATTTGAAGGTTCTCGAATTAATTTCTCAATCTTACCTACCGTTTCATCATCCAGATCACAATGATATCTCGTTATACTCCCTTCACGAGTTCTGCCAAGAAAAAAGCGTGGTGCTTTCGGATTTCCTTGTTCATTTACATATTTCATTTTTCCTACTCGATTATGAACAAATAAAACCTCTACCTGAATTGCTATTAAATCAAGTTCTGAGAGCCTCATTTATATCCTCCTTAGTTACTCCATATACCATTCATAATCTATTTTTCATGCCCAAAACAAAAATCCCATTCAAATACACATTACTGAATCCATCATACTCACTGATTTCTTCATTCTGTCTATCTAAATGGGATTATTTTTCATTTTTTATTCTACTGGTTGTTGTGGTTGTACTACTTCATTTGCACCAGCTGCCCTCAACATATTTGCAATATCTTTAAAACCTCTTTTTTCAGCAAATTGCAGTGGCGTAATATTTTCCTTATTGGCCGTATTTACATCTGCCCCGTGGTCAATAAGCATTTGAATTACTTTCTTGTGATTTTCACTACCATTTCCTAATACAATTGCTTCTACTAAAGCTGTTCCACCACGAGCATTTTTATAATTGACATCAATATCTGTATGCTCTAACAATTCTTTTACGACCTCTACATGGCCACGCTCAGATGCAGAAATAAGTGCTGTTCCACCTGACTTAGTCGTTTCTTTCGTATTAACTCCTGCATCAATTAATACTTTTACAATATCTGTATATCCTTCTCTACTTGCATAAAGAAGCGGATTGCTTTGTTTCTCATCTTTAATTTCAATATTAGCACCTGCACCAATTAATGCTTTAACTGTCTCTACATGATTTTGGTACGTTGCTGCAAGGACGGGGGTTTCTCCGTTGTCACCTTCTACGTTTATATTCGCTCCATCTTGAATCAACTTCATAGCTGTTTCTGTGTCTCCAAGAGTGGCAGAAAGTAGCAACTGTTTGTCCATTAAATTTATACTTTTTTCTTCTTTAGATTCTTCCTGTTCTTTATGCTTCTCTTGTTTCTTTTCGTTTTTCACATGAACCGGTTTCGATTCTGGCTCTTCTTGCTTATCGCAAGCCACTACCGTCATTAAAAGTCCTAATAACATACATAATAAAATTTTTTGTTTTCTCACAACTACAGCTCCTATGAAAGATAATGTTTTCTTAACCATTCCTCCATCACATACAATAACTCTTCTTGAGTACATTTATCCATAAGCACTTTATATTCCTTCTTTAATTGGATTATCTTAAACTTATATGATGTTTCTCAACCTATTGGAATGATACGCCTAATGGCCTCATCATTAACATTATGAAGCAATTAGTTTAGCACGTTTTCACCGCATTTGTATACATTTCTAAAAAGTACATAAAGTGAAACTTTAATCAGTGGGAGGATTCACCCCACTGATTATTAGTTGAACCAATCGGGTATTTACGGGCTGTTGATCTCCCACCTAACTTCTTTGCTCCTGCCTAATTCTGAGGTGGGAGTTTTACTGCCCGTTAATACGGGGTAAATGATTGCTTTAGGTCACTACATTCCATTGTAACCGTTCTTCTAAAAATTTTACACCTTTTCTATATTTGCACCTGAGTAATACTAGAAAAAGACAACCATACAGTTGTCTTTTTCTAGTATTAATGATGCCCGCTGTGATTTCCCTTTTTCGGGTTCCCCATCATTTCTTTATTCATTTCCCATTTATGCTCTGCTAGCTCTTTATACGAAAGAACTTTCCCCTTATAGTTAGATACAAAGTTCTCTGCATCTTTTTTGTTTTTAAATGAAATGACATTATAAGCCATTGGTGTTGTAATTGTTTTATCATATACGTAAGTAGCGTCTTCTAACGAAACCCAATCTTTCGAATCATAATCTCGAACAAATTTTTCTTTCGTCTTTTCGCCTTGATTAATCTCCATCCATTTATACATACAACCGATATCATCAAACTTTAATGCTTTTCCATTTTCTAAAATAATTTCCGTTGCAAATTGATTATCCATTACTCCAATTTGGCAAATATCACACTTATCATGTTTCTCATCAATTGCCACTGCCTCTGCTTGTTTCTTACCACACCCTACAATTGTAAAGACAAAGAATAAGCATATAGCAAACATTACATACTTTGTTCTCATTGTATTATTTCCTCCCTAACCCTATCTTCTACAAGGAGCATATCAAAAACTTGTGTGCGATTTGTGAAAAAACAATGTGTCTTTTGTAATATATAGAACAAAAAAGATGTGTAGTCATATCTACACATCTCTCATTATTCACAACCTGTAATTAATAAATCATCTTCCAACCTAACTAATAATGTATCTGTATGAATTTGCTGCCCAACAACTACATTTACTAATCTTATATTTCCACTGATGCCGACTGCAACCTTTTCAAGCTCACCGTTATTTTTTCGGATCATCATTAATTTTTCCCACTCATATACGTAAGAAGATTCATTAACAAAAATCTCTTCTACTCTTCCTTCATAAGAACTACAAATCTCTTCCATTCTTGTTTTCATATAAATCTACTCCCTATTTCACACTTCAATATTGTCATCTTATTCTACCATTCTTATGGAGAGCAGCTTACTTTTTAAAAATTCAAATTAACTCCCGTGAACAAAATGACCAAAATAAAAATTATGCTTCTAATGATGTTATTTTTCAAATTATTTACCATTCGAATGAATGCTTTTATGATAAACAAAAAAACCTTTTTCTGAATTTTTATTTTATTTTGAAAGCGCAATCATTTTTGAGGGGGAGATTACATGTTAGCACTACTTGGATTTGCGATGGTGTTTGTCTTTATGTTTTTAATTATGACGAAACGTATGTCAGCACTAGTAGCATTAATATTAATTCCAATTACGTTCGCATTAATTGGAGGCTTTTATGCAAACATGGGACCTATGATGTTAGAGGGAATTCAAAAACTAGCACCTACTGGTATTATGCTTATGTTTGCTATTTTATATTTTGGAATTATGATTGATAGCGGTTTATTTGATCCTGTCATTAGTAGGATTTTGAAATTTGTAAAAGGAGATCCTTTAAAAATTGTTGTTGGTACAGCAATTCTTACTATTATCGTTTCATTAGATGGGGATGGAACGACAACGTATATGATTACTGTTTCCGCAATGTACCCACTATATAAACGCCTTGGGATGAATCCACTTATATTAGCTGGGGTTGTTATGTTAGGTGCAGGGGTGACAAATCTTACACCGTGGGGTGGACCGACAGCTCGTGTTATGAGTGCACTTGGACTAGACGCATCAGAGCTCTTTACACCACTTATACCAGGAATGATTGCTGGTGCACTTTGGGTAGTTTTCGTTGCTTACTATCTTGGAAAAAAAGAAAGAAAACGTTTAGGAATTATGGATATACAATATTTAAAACAAATGCAAACAACAGATGAGCAAGCTGCAACAGTAGAAGCTGCTGTTCATAAGCGCCCTAAACTTCTATGGATTAACTTTTTATTAACTGCTACTTTACTTGTCTGTCTCATACTAGAAGTTATGCCGTTACCCGTTTTATTTACAATCGCTTTCGCTATTGCTGTTATGATTAACTATCCGAACTTAGAGCAACAGAAAGAGCGTATTGCTTCTCACGCAGGAAACGTATTAGCGGTTGTTTCTCTCGTATTTGCCGCTGGGATTTTCACTGGGATTTTATCAGGAACAAAAATGGTAGATGCAATGGCTAAAAGTATAGTAACTCTTATACCAGACGCTCTTGGCCCACAACTACCAATTATTACAGCTCTTCTTAGTATGCCATTCACATTTTTCATGTCCAATGATGCATTTTACTTCGGAGTATTACCTATTTTGACAAAAGCTGCTGCTACTTATGGAATTAGTGCAGCTGAAATGGGACGCGCTTCCTTACTGGGACAACCTGTTCACTTATTAAGCCCCCTTGTTGCATCCACTTATTTATTAGTTGGGATGGCAAAAGTTGATTTTGGTGAACATCAACGTTTTACTTTATTTTGGGCAGTTGGAACGACAATGGTCATGTTGATTACTGGAATTTTAATTGGGGTTATTCCAATATAAAATAAAAAAACAGTAGCGGACATATATCCTCTACTGTTTTTTATTATGAAGGAATAAGAAAATATCTTCTTTCTGGTCTCCCAACACTCCCATATATAAGCTCCGCATGAACTTTCTTTCCTGATATTAAATATTCTAAATAACGCCTCGCTGTCGATCTGCTTACTCCGACCATTGAGCTTAGCATTTCCGCAGTAATACCTTCTTCATTTACTGTTAACATATGCTTTTTTATTTTTGCTAAAGTTAAGGGGTCTATACCTTTCGGGGCATATTCTATTTCATTTCCCTTTACGCCTCTTTGAGACCATAGATGTTCTATTTGTTCGATAGATAATTGGTTATTTTTCTTTAACTGCACAAGCTTTTTTTGGTAATTTTCCAAACTTGCTTTAAATCGATCAAACATAAGTGGCTTTACGATATAATCTGTTACTCCGCCCCGCAGGGCGTGTCTCACTATATCTGTTTCCGATGCAGCTGTAATCATAATAATATCTGTATCATGCAAGTTATGCCTAATATATGTGACAAGTTCCGTTCCTTGCATATCAGGTAAGTACACGTCTAATAAAACGAGCTGTGGCTTCACAAGATCTAGCCATTCTTTCGCTTGTTCGCCAGTTGTTGCTGTTCCAATTACTTTAAATCCCTCAATCTTTTCAGTAAAACGACGATGAATGTCTGCAATTCGAATATCATCTTCTACAATCAATACTTCAATCTCCTCACCCATTACAATTCGCCTCTCTCTTTTGGTAATGCAATAATAAACAATGCACCACCTAAATCCCCTTTTTCGATTGCGATACTTCCATTTAAATCTTCTACTAACTCTTTCACTTTTGCTAATCCATATCCTCGCTTCTCGCCTGCTTTCGTCGAGAAGCCTTTATAGAATATGCTAGTAATGACCTCATCATGAATCCCTTGTCCTGAGTCTTCCACTTCAATGACTATTTCTTCTCCGATATCAGTTACAAACATTCTTACTTTCTTATCATGTTCTTCATTTCTTTCAATCGCTTCAAATGCATTCGTAATTAAATTTCCTAAAATAGAAACGACATAATTACTCTCAATGTGTGTGCTTAATTTGTCTAAGCTACTTTCTCTATCTAGCATAAAATCAATCTTCAACTCTCTTGCTCTATTATAGAATCCAATTAAAATCCCACCTAACCATGGATTTTGAATTCGTTTCATAATAAATTGAACAAAATCTTGATATACCGCTGTTTCCTTATGAATAAGCTCCAAAGCATCTTCATATAATTCTAGCTGGATAAGACCTGAAAGCGTATACAATAAATTGTTATATTCATGTGTTTGCGCTCTTAATGCCTCTGTATATTGCTTCGTCTGAGATAACTCTGCTGTTAACTGATCCATTTCAGATTTCAAACGCAAGCTCGATACAACGCCAGTTACTTTATTTTTCACTTTAATGGGTAGACGGTTCGCAATAACAGCCTGCCCTTTTATATTTAATTGACGATCAAACTGTTCTTCACCAGTTTGAAGTACATCTAATATCGTTGAATTAGGAATTATATCTAAAATAAATTCTCCAATAATATTTCGTTGTTCATCAAGCGCAAGAATATCATAGGCTGCTTGATTGACTAAACTAATCGTGCCATTTTGATCAATGACAATAATCCCTTCACGTACAGATTGAATCACTGTACTATGCTCTTCATATAAAGATGAAATTTCTTCTGGCTCCATCCCAAACATCATTCTTTTTATACTGCCAGCTAAATATATAGAGCCGATTACTCCAATTAATAGACCTATTATTGTAATCCAAAACACACGCTTTCCATACACTTCTACCGCTCCATGAATATCATCCATTGAAAATCCAACAGACACTACACCAATGATTTCATTTTCCTGATTACGGATTGGAACTTTTCCGCGTAATGAAGGGCCTAATGATCCAGTTGCTTTCGAAACGTAAGATTTCCCTTCTAATAAAACTCCTTTGTTATCTCCGCCAACCATTGCTTCTCCTATTTTATCTTTCCTAGGATGTGCATAACGAATCCCTTCTTTATTTCCAACTACAATGAAGTCCGCCTCTGTATCCATTCGAATTTTTTCCGCAATCGGTTGAATAATAGAAGCTGGATTTTCTGTTTGAAAAGCTTCCTTTATTTCAGGTATAGCAGCAACTGTTTTCGCAACATGCAAAGCTCTTTTGCCAATTTGCTCTTCTACTGTTTCAGATAATATGTAATAAAATAAATAACTCGTTAACATAAGTACAACTAAAATAAGTGCACTAATAGTTAATGTAATTCTCGGTTGTAGTTTTAATTTTTTAAATTTCAAAACCATTCCCCTAACATGATTAAAGATAGAATTTAAAGAATATACAGTCTCTTCAATTATACTTAATCATAACACGGTTACTCTATATTTCTGTCTTTTTCTCTTCATAAAAAAAGAAACGAAGTAAAATTATTACCTCGTTTCTTAACATTTATTATTACACTTTAAACTTACCAATCATCTCTTGTAATTCCTCTGCCATTTGTGATAAGTGAACTGCTGCTGCATTTATTTCGTCTACTGAAGCTAATTGTTCTTCAGAGGAACCAGCAATATTTTGAACGCTTGCTGCATTTTCTTCAATCGTAGCTGCAATTTCATTAATGGATGCACTTACTTGTCTTGCATCTACCGTCATTTGCTTCGCTACATCTACCATATTATCAATTTGTACAACTGTATCATCCGTAGATTTCAATATTTCAGCAAAGCTTTGCTTCGTTTCATTTGCAACTACAAGCCCTGATTGTACTTCTGTCCCAACTAGCTTCATAGAACTTACCGTTTCTTTTATATCAAATTGGATTTCTTTCACTAGTTTTCCAATTTCCGTAGAAGACTGTCCTGATTGCTCAGCTAATTTTCGTACTTCATCTGCTACAATTGCAAATCCTCTTCCTTGTTCTCCGGCTCTTGCAGCCTCAATTGCCGCATTTAGCGCTAATAAATTTGTCTGCTCTGCAATATGTTGAATCACCTCAAGGATTGCCCCAATTTGTTTTGATTTATCATCTAACAAAACAATAACCTTATCTGATTGTGAAACAGACTCATGGATTAATTGCATTTGATTTACAGTTTGTTCAACTAACTTCCCACCATCTTCAGCCTTTTTCTTCGTATACATAGATGCTGTGGATACTAATGAAGAACTGTCTGCAACACGCTGAATTCCTTCTGTAACTTCTTCTAATAATGTTGCGCCTTCTTCAACTTCTTTCGTTTGTATTTCAGCCCCACTCGACACTTGCTCTATTGCTTGTGTAATTTGTTCCGTCGCTTCACTTGTCTGCTTCATACTAGCTGTTAATTCTTCTGAAGATGCCGCCACGTGACTTGCTGAAGTATTTATATTGGAAATGACATGATGTAATGATGCCGCCATCTCGTTAAAACTTTCTCCTAGCTGTCCAATTTCATCTTTAGAATGAACTGTAATTGTTTCTGTTAAATCACCTTCACTAATCTTTTTTGATGCTATAACAAGTTGTTTTAACGGACTAATAATAGAAGCAATTATGAAGTAAATTAAAACCCCGCCAATTATTAATGAAATACCAATAACAGTTAGCGTTTTATAGAAAATAGGATTAGCTGCTTCAATAATTTCTTTTGAAGGCATAATTCCTGCTATTTTCCATCCAGTCTGCTTATTTGTTATAAAGGTAATATTGCGATCATCACCATCGAGTTTGAATTTAAAATCACCTGTTTCCTGTTTGTACAATTCCTTCTCAAGTTTTTCTTCTATTTTGTCACCCGGTTTCATCGTCGGATGTGCTATTACATGTTTAGATTGGTCGAAGATTGCTACATATCCTTTTTTGCCGATATTGACCATTTTTGAAGTATTTACAATGTCATTAATAATTAAATCAATACCGAGAACACCGCTCTTATCCTCATTTTGTTTTGCTATTGTAATAACAATATTCCCTGTTGTACTTGACTTATATGGGGCTGTGATAACCACTTCTCCGCTTTTTTTCGCTGCTTCTTTATACCAATCTCTTTCAGTAGGATTATATCCATCTGGCATTTGAATAGACGGCGATTGAATAAATTGCCCCGTACTAGATCCCGTATAAATTGCTTCTATTTCTGGATGTAATTTATTATATTCTTCTAATTTATTTTGCACATTTTGGAGCTGATCAGTTCCGTAACTTACTCCATTAAATAACTTTGTAAAATATACTGCGTCTACCTTTTTACTGTCTATCTCTTTATTAATAACATTATTTAAAATCTTTACGTTATCTTCCGCTGATTGTAAAATTGTTTCATTAAAATTTGTCTTCGCTTGTTGATAAGACGTCCAACCAATTACAATACTTGGAAGAATTAAAACAATAACAAATGATATAAGTAACTTTGCTTTTAAACTACTTCTTCTTAATTTCCCTTGAAACATATCTCTACCCCTCCATACCGTTTTAAATGTAATTGTTTTACATTTAATTTCTTTATATAAATTATACGATTAAAACGTATCAACTCTTTATCTCTTTTTCTATTAAAGAATTAATACATACCTTTTTCATTCTATATAAATTAAATAATTAAAACAATATATTAAAATGTAAATTATTCGAACAATTCACAGAAGAACCTCTAGTATCTCACTTACTAGAGGCTCCATTCACTATACTATTCTTTATCTTTATCTTTTTCTACTTCTTTTTTCTCATCTTCTAATACAGATACAACAGGTTTATCACTTGATAATTGTTGTACCGCTCCTTTTCCTGCAAATCCTTCTAATAGCTCTTTTAAGTCAATTCCAGAAGAAGCTTTTAACGTTTCTTGCATCGTTGCCATTAAATCAGTTGCATAGCCCGCAACTTTTCCGGCGCCGCTATTTTTCCCACCGCCGCCTGTATCGACAACTGTAATTTTATCAATGTTGCTAAGTGGACTTGCAACTTCCTTCGCATAACTTGGAAGCATTTTAAGTACCATATCCATAATTGCCGCTTGGCCATATAATTCAAATGCCTCTGCAATTTTTTGTTTCGCTTCTGCTTCTGCTAAACCTTTTAACCTAATAACATCTGCTTCCGCCGTACCTTGTGCTTTTTGTACTTCTGCTTTCGCTTGACCTTGCGCTTTTTCGATTTCCGCCTTCGCTAAACCTTCCACACGTACTTCTTCCGCACGAGCTCTCGCTTCCGCTTCAATCTTATATTGATCCGCATCTGCCTTTTTAATTTGTTTTACTTTTTCTGCTTCCGCTGATTGCTCAACAGCATAGCGATCTGCATCCGCTTTTTTCTTTACTTCTGCATCGTATTGCTTTTCACGACGCGCAATCTCTTTTTCTTCTAATTCAATTTGTTTCTCACGCTCAATAATTTTAACGCGCATTTGCTCTTCTGTAACACCTTGTTGCGCTTTCGCTTGTTGTAATTCGTAAGAAAGATCCGCATCTGCACGAGCTTGTTCTTGCTCTCTCTTATAAGATTGTACTTTTAATTCTTTATGTTTTTCAGCTTCAGCAATTTGAGCATCACGTTGGTATTCAGCTTCTTTCGCTTCTTTCTCAGCACGAGCTTTTTCAATACGTGCTTCTTTTTCACGCTCTGCATTTGCAATTGTTGCATCACGCTTAACCGTCGCAATTTGCGGCTGACCAAGTGCATCTAAGTAACCGTTCTTATCCATAATTTCTTTAATTGTAAAGGAAACGATACGAAGACCCATTTTCTTTAAATCTGTAGAAGCTACTTCATGTACCTTTTGAGCAAATTGCTCTCTATTACTATACGCATCTTCTACTGTCATAGAAGATAAAATCGCACGTAAATGACCTTCTAAAACTTCTTTCGCTTCTACCTTTAACTCTTCTGTTTCTTTTCCTAAATATTGCTCAGCTGCTGTAGATACTTCTTCAATTGTAGAACCTACTTTAATAATAGAAACACCATTTACTGTAACTGGAACACCTTGCTTCGTATACGTATCACGTGTACCTACTTCTAACTTGTAGTTTAATAGGCTTAAAGGTTCTGCTCTTTGCATAATCGGAACTACGAATGTACCGCCACCGCGAATAATCTTAATCTTCTTTCCATCATCAGTGGTAACTACATTTTTCCCACCACCAAGCCAGTTCCCTGTCACAATTAACGCTTCATCTGGCCCAACTGTTCGATACTTCGTAATGAATACTAAAATGAGTAGAATTAAAATTGCGAGTAAAACTCCACCAATAATTAATGGAATCGTCATGTAAATTCCCCCTTATAATTTTGGTTTTTTTAAAGAATAAGCGATGTTTTGTACAAGCAAAACACCGTCTTGGACTCCCTCGATAATAACTTCAGTTCCTTGTGAAATATCTTTTTTCCCAATTGTTTTAGCTGGAATTGCATTACTTCCAAATTGGGAGGAGATTAATACTTCACCAAATCCTTCTGTAGGAATTGTCGTAATGACTTCCCCCTTGCAACCAATGAATTCATCCATACGTTGCACAGTATTTTGTTCTGCTTCTGCAATCGGCTTTAAAATTAATATTTTCATTATGAATACACCAATAAAGGAAATAGCAAATGCAGCCACGAAAATAAGAATACTATTAAAGGAAAATAAATATTCTCCTATATAACTAAGTCCACATAACATGGCGAAAAAACTAAGTAATAAAGTAACAATGGATACAGATCCGCCTCCAAAACTAAATATGGATTCAAATATATCCCCAAAAAAGATATAAATCACAGTGAGTATAGTAGCAATAATAAATCCGTATAAATAAATTGTCTCAAGTGGATAACCAAACAAAACCATTTCTTATCCCCCTCTCTTAAACAATCCCTTTTTTGTTATGTGTATGCCCCACCTCTTTCAAAGATTATTGTTCTTAATTTTCAGTTATTTATCCTTTAAAGAAAAGCCTGCAGTACAGGCCTCTAAAAAAGAACAGGAGAAGCCTATTGTGACAGGCTCCTCCTAGAAAATAACCGATATATTATATATATCTATATAATATACTATTTTCCACAAAAAGTAAAGTTAAACATACATTGGAAAAGCACTTATTTTACTGATAATTCATATGTTCCATTACCATTATCATATTTATATACATACAAGTAATACTTACCTGGTTTTGCATTAAAGTTTGCCTCTATATGATTTCCATTTGCTTGACCGTAGGCAGCATAATTTTGCATATCTGATTCATGGTGAAGTACCCATGTCATCCCGATTCCATATTCATTTAAAACGGAAATATCAATATTTTTCGCTGATACTACATTAAATGTATAAACATCAGTGTGATCTCCGCCGATAAGACTACCTTTTATCGTATTGTTTAGTCCAATACGATTTGCTTCCTCTGGGCGATTATTTGGTTCTGATTCTGTTAAGCTTCCATCTTTAACCGTAACCGTTGTTTCGCTTTTGCTCTCTTTTCCTTTATCATCTTTTACTATTAACGCTACTTTATATGAACCTTCTCTTTCATATACATGTACCGGATTTACTTCTGCACTTGTGCTTCCGTCTCCAAAGTCCCATAAATAAGAAACGATTTTTCCATCTTCATCTTTTGAGCCGTCGCTTTTAAATTGAATACCTTCTTTTACAAGTCCATTATAAGGGCCATTTATATTAACCGTTGGAGCTTTATTTTCTTCTTCATCTTTTGCGATACCGTGGAAGACTACATCATATTCAAATTCATTTGAGCTATTTACACGATAATTGACGAAATATGCTGTAACAGTTTTGTAGCCACTCCATTCTTTTTGCGCAAGTTGTTCCAAAGTTTCATTTACTTTCTTACTCATTGCGTTCCAATCTTCTGACTCACCTTTTGTTACATTACCTGTATACGTACCTTCTAATATAAATGTATTAAAGAATTGGGAGCTATGTTTTGTCATTTTTGCATCTTTCATCGGCAACGTTTCAGTCATTTCTTTCTCTACTGCCGTTAATGATTTTGGGGCATGTTCAGCTAAATAATCATCTGCTACTTCCGGTACATTATATTTATCTTGATTATCGATTAGGTGCTGCATATACTCTTGATACTCTTCGTTTAGTTTAAGGTCTTTACTTAAATTCTCACGATAGGCATCATAATTTTTCACGTCATTTGCACGAATTAAATCTTGAATTTTATCAAACGTTTCAAATTGATGTGTATATAAGTAAGATTGCAATGCGAACGAGTAATTATAGAAATCCCAAGAACCATATTTAGCAAATAATGTGCGCTCTGCTGTATAACGGCTTGCAGGATCAGATGATAATCCACTAATGATGCTCTTTCTCGGCACTACATTATTTGTTCGAGTAGACCCTGCGAAAAACTCTGCATTGCCTTCTTGGAACCAAGTTAACCTTTCATTTTGATACATATCTCCTCTTCCGAATAAACCTGGCACTTCATATCTCCCTTGAAGATAATGAGTAAACTCATGACGGAATAACTCTTCTAAACTATAAATGCTTTGTTCTGGCGTGCGCTCATATGTAAAGAACGTTCCTGTTTCTTCAATATAAATTCCACCGTTATTTGTTTCGTATCCATACAGTTGTCTATTTAACTGGTACTCTTCTGGACTGTTATAAATTACTATCGTTAATATATCATCTGCATTGCCCGGCTCTAACGCTTTGTCATTCCCAATTACACGATGATACTGTGCTTTTACTTCCTTTGCAGCCCAGTATAGTCTCTTAATTTTTTCTTCCGATACTTTATCTCCTGTTTTAAATACGATAGATCCATCATCAAATGTATACGTTTTTGGTAAGTACTGCTCTTTTCCTTCTTTACGTATTTTCTCTAAATCTACTGTATTCCCGCTATAATCTTTTCCATTATAATTTGTTGTAATTTGTTCTACTGCGACAAAGTACGGCTCACTTAAGCGCGGATACATATGCATTGCTTGTGTAACAACTTCTAAACCTTTATTTGGATTACTGTGAAACTTCCCTAAACGACTTGCAAAATAAATTCCATTATTAACGAGCCATTTATTTTCTTGTGTTACTTCATTTAAAAGAGCAATACGATTTATTTCATTAATAAAACCATCTACTTTCCCGTACCACATCGTTTCATTCGCTTCTTTACGAGCTTCAATTAAGTAAGACTGTATATCATAGTCAATCCCTTGCATAATATCGTATATTGCTTGTCCCTTCATTCGATCATTTACATACGTAGTAAAATTATCATTGTATTGCTTTAAAATATTCGATGCGTATTGAACTGTCTCAACATCGCTTGACGCATTACTAATTAATTTACCATATGCAGATACGACTGTATCTTGTTCAGCTGTACCAAGCTTAAAGTTTGGATTTTTTGCGATTGCTTTTAAAGCAGGTAAACATTTGTCCTGGAAGCTTCTTTCATTTAATTCACTTAATTCGTTATTATAAAATGCCAAATAAAAAGCTGAACGTAGCACTTCCGTAAACGTTTGAATTCCTTTTGAATCATCTTTCGTAAATGTACTACCCCGATGAGCTAATTCATCTATAACGACTTGCATTTTCCTTTTATCTTTATAAAAGGCTTTTGCATCTTCATTAAACTGGAATAAGTCTGTAATTTGGTGCCACTTAATACTGCCTAACGTTTCAACTAATTCTTGATTATTCATTTTGTTTAAATCAGCCATTGAATAGCTTTCTTTAACTTGCTTTACTGTCGCTTTGTTCGTAATAGGTGCTGGTCGCTGTGAAAAGTCTCCTACTTTTAACCGTTCTTGAAACGATAATGTTTCCTCCGCTTTAGAAACGTGTCCAATCTCATCTACTGGTTTTTCAATTCCAACTGGTTTCGTTTTCAACACATTATACGGTACTTTTTCTTCCGCTGATGCAGGAGCTTGAAGCGTCCCTAATGATAGAGCCATTGTACTAATGCTAAGCATAACTTTATTAATCTTTGATTTCTTGTTCATATCCTTGCCCCCTATTCAAATATTCCATTCACGAATTTAACATAAAATCTGGATACAACAATATAAAATGCAATATTTCATATTATTTCTTCTTACATTTTGTACATATCGTGAACAATTTCCCCACTATCTAACTTCCAATAGTTATGAATCTATAGCGATTAAACAGTCCTTTTACACATGTTGAAAATCGAATTTTTTGACAATTACCCCTTCAATTGTTATGATTAATATAATTGTTAACTTTATTAAACAAGGGTGGGATTCTATGATAAAAAAAGAAAACAGTGTATTCTATATCTCCATCTTGCTAACAACATTATTCATCATATGGGGAATTACCCCGGCAAGTTGGATACAAGGCTATGATTTACAAAGCGTTACATCTTCTTTAAACTCATTTATCCTCAATAAATTTGGATGGTTTTACTCTCTACTTATGACTGCAATGATTATTTTAGCCACGTATTTAGCATTCTCTAAATACGGTTCTATTCGTCTTGGTAAAGATGGAGAAAAACCAAAGTATAGTTATCCATCTTGGCTATCCATGTTGTTTGGAGCAGGAATGGGAATTGGACTCCTCTTTTATGGAATCGCTGAACCGATTTCACATTTTACAGATCCATTAACAGGAAAAGCAGGTACAGAGGAAAGTGCCAAACTCGCTATGCAATATTCATTTTTCCACTGGGGCCTCTTTCCATGGGCACTATACGCAATGGTTGCTTTAACAATTGCATATTTCACATTCCGCAAACAAAAAGGTAGCACAATTGGCGCTACAGTTACTCCATTATTTAATCGATCGAAAAATTCTCCTATCGGAAAAACAGTTGATATTTTAGCTGTTTTAGCCACAGTATTTGGTATTGTGCCATCTGTTGGGATTGGTGCTCAACAAATCGCCGGAGGATTAAGCTATTTATTCCCTTCTATTCATAACACTTTACTTACACAGCTCGTACTTATCGCCATCTTCGCTGTTTTATATTTAACAAGTGCACAAACAGGCTTAGATCGTGGGATTAAATATTTGAGTAACTTAAATTTCTCTCTTGCAGGTATATTACTCGTCTCCTTTTTACTTTTAGGACCAACTGTATTTATTATGAAATATTTCACATCTACACTCGGTTCTTATATTGGAGCTTTACCTAGTATGGGATTAAATTTAGGAGCATTTAATGAAAAATCTTCTTCTTGGATAGAAAACTGGACTATTTTCTATTGGGGATGGTGGATCTCCTGGTCTCCATTCGTCGGTACATTCATCGCCCGTATTTCTAAAGGGCGCACAATAAAAGAATTTATTTTTGGAGTTGTATTAGTCCCAACTCTCATCTGCACATTTTGGTTTGCAGTATTTGGCGGCACCGCTATCCATATGGAAATGTTCCAATCCCTTGGAGTAGCTGATGAAATCGCAAAAAACGGGACAGAGATTGGACTATTTGCTGTTATTTCACATCTACCGTTCTCTACATTTTTAACAATTATCGGGTTAATTTTAGTAGCCACATTTTTCGTTACTTCTGCCGACTCGGCAACATTTGTTGTTTCTATGCAAACGAGTAACGGAAGCTTATCACCGAAAAATAGTTTGAAACTTATATGGGGATTGACAATCGCGATAATCGCAGCTATTTTATTACAAGCTGGAGGATTAAATGCACTACAAATTGCAGCTATAATCGCAGCACTACCATTTTCTATCGTAGTCGTTCTTATGGTTACTTCGCTCTTTAAAGAGCTCCGAAAAGAAGATATTAATTCGCAAACGAAAGAAGTTCCGAAAAAAATAAAAAAGGTTATGTAACAATTAGCGCCTCAAATTACTTCTAAATCCGTGATGAATGAGGAAAAAAGTAAATGAATAAAACCCATTCATATGAAATATCATTTTCATATGAATGGGTTTTTTACTCTATTACATAGTGCTGTAAACAGGCTTTCTCTTCAAAACCTACTTTCTTGTACAACTTCATCGCACGATCATTATTCGTATTCAAACATAGTTCTATCTCTCTCATCCCTTGGAACGAGAAAATATACTGAATTGCAACTTGTAATAACCGCTCTCCGACACCTTTTCTTCTACTATTTTCAGCAGTTGCAATAAATGCGATATTCGCTTCTTGAAACTCCGAATTTACTTCAACATATACGTAACCTTCTAACTTCTCTTTCTTCATACTTACAAATAATTTATTCGTATCACTTAAACGTTCAATAATTTCATTTCCTTCATAATATGTATTAGGAAAAACATAATTGTGTAAAGCGACAAACTGCCCAAACACTTTTGGTAAAGCTTCTTCTACATTACATATACTGCGCTCTTCCACAGTATTATAACTTAAACTGAAAATACTATGTCGATCTTGTTCTTTTGCATGTAAATTCTTCATTAAGCGGGCACAATTATTATTTTCCACATGATAAAAACCATAAAACTTTTCAATATGAAAAGGCACCTTTTCTATAAGTTCCTTCCACATATGTACAGCAACTTCTTCCCAATTCTCTGCTTTAATAAACGGTCCCCATATCTCTGCACATTTCTTTACTTCATCTACATCAAACCCTAATACACCAATTATTTTATTATTTTCATAAGTAACAACAAAAGATTTTTCCCAACCTATATGAGAAAAATCATGAAGAATTGTATGTAACAACTCCTCTTTCTGATCTCCACAATAGCCAACATGATGAATAGCATCTTTATTCATATTCGCAATAAATGATGCAATTTCTTCAACCTTTGAAATTGAACTAACATACATAATCTCTCCTCCTTCTCTAATATATTCACACCTTTTCCATTTATCTCCTTCTAAAAAAGACATCACCATAAGCATATTTCAAAATGAAATCGCCATGATAATGTCTTCTCACAAACCCCTATAATCATCTTACGTTATAATAAGATAAAACGTTTTTTATTTCTTAAATAATTTCTTTCTAAATACAAACATACTCATCGCTGAAAGAACTAACGCTATGCCTGAAAGTAATGTTGATGTATTCTCTTGTCCACCTGTTGCTCCTAATGATTTCTTACTTTCTTCTTGCTTATTAACAGCTGGTTTATTTTCTTTCATGTTTTGATTCTCTACTACTTTTTCTTTCCCAACTTGATTGTTCACGTTTGTTTCTTGAGCTACTGCTGATTGATTTATTGCATCTTTTGAACCTTCAACTTCTTTTCCTGGTTCTTTTACTTCTTTCGAGCCTTCAACTTCTTTTGTTGGTTCTTTCACTTCTTCTTTCGGACCTTCAACTTCTTTTGTTGGTTCTTTCACTTCTTCTTTCGGACCTTCAACTTCTTTTGTTGGTTCTTTCACTTCTTCTTTCGGGCCTTCAACTTCTTTTGCTGGTTCTTTTACTTCTTCTTTCGGGCCTTCAACTTCTCTTGCCGGTTCTTTTACTTCTTCTTTCGAGCCTTCAACTTCTTTTGCCGATTCTTTCACTTCTTCTTTCGGACCTTCAACTTCTTTTACCGGTTCTTTCACTTCTTCTTTTGTACCTTCAACTTCTTTTACTGGCTCTTTTACTTCTTCTTTTGTTTCTTCAACTTCTTTTACCGGCTTTTTTACTTCATCTTTTGTACCTTCAACTTCTTTTACCGGTTCTTTCACTTCTTCTTTTGTTTCCTCAACTTCTTTTACCGGTTCTTTCACTTCTTCTTTTGCTTCTTCAACTTCTTTTGTTGGTTCTTTCACTTCTTCTTTTTCCACTATACTCTGTATAACTGTTCCGTTAAACCTTATGCTAATTCCATCAGAATCTAAATCAAATTTATATACCTTTTCACCTGGGGTATTCCATTTTATTACTCCGTTATTAAACGTCCCTCCTTCGCTTATCAATTTAATATTCTCAATACTTTCTCCTTCTAAATCATATACAGGAACTTGAATTTCCTCATTTACTTTCGCTTCACTTAAAACGAGTTTTTGTCTTCCCACATCAATTGAAAACCACTGACCTAATTGTATTAACGGCCTTACATCACGAATCTCATTTCCAGATAATTTTAAGCTAAGTAAATCTAGCATGGAACCGAGAACCGATACATCTTTAATATGATTGTCCGCAAGATTTAACCATTGTAGATTTTTTAATGCAGATAGTGGTGTTATATCCTCAATTTGATTATGAGATACATTCACATCGTTCAACTTTTCTAAGTTCGAGATAAATTCGAGATTCTTTAAACCTACTCCTTCTAAAGTGAGTTTTTCTAAGTTCGTCATGTACTCTAAACCTGTTATATCTTTTATCTCTTTTCCTTTTTCTTTAAGTATCTCTAATTTTTTAATCTGTAATAAATCTTCTTTTGTGATAGGAGCGTTTAAATTCTCTCTACCTAAATTCTCTTTATTAATATGTTGTTGTAAAGTTTTATCGAGAATTACACTTTCCTTTTGTTCATTATCCTCTTTTATTTCATCTAACCTTTCAACAACATTTTGAATTACTGTTCCATTAAACTTAATACGATTCTCTTCTGGCTTTATATCTAACATAAATTCGTATGTTTTTTCACCGGTAGTACCCCATTTAACAGAACCATTATTAACTATTCCATCTTCACTATTCAATTGAATAGTATCAATTGGCTCTCCTTGTAAATTATAGATAGGTATTTTAACTTCCTTATCTTTTTCTACATCATCTAAAAAGATTTTTTGTCTTTGAATATCAATATACATTCTTTTTCCTAGCTCTTGAACCGGTCTAACATCACGAATTTCATTTGAACCTAGTTTTAAATCATATAAACTTGTTAATTGACTAAGTGGCGTTATATCTGAAATAAAGTTTTCTTCTAAATTTAGTTTTTGTAACCCTGATAATTTTGATAATGGTGTAAGATCTACTAATTCATTTTTGGAAAGCCCTAATTCAATTAATTTATTCATTCCATTAATATGTTCGACATTACTCAATCCATTATTGCTTATTTCAAATGTCTTTAAATTCTTTAATTGGTGAACTCCTTCAAGACCTGCATTACTAATTTGATTATTTGCTACAGTTAAAGTCCTTAAAGATTTCACTGTAAATAATGGTTTTATATCTTTTATATAATTACTATTTAAATCTAGCAATTTAATCTTCTTCATTTGACTTAGTGGGCTTAAATCTGAAATTTTATTATTTCTCAAGCTTAAACTCTCAATATGTTCTAACTCAGCCAAAGGTTCAATATCTTCAAGTTCGGCATAGGTTATACTTAATGATTTTAATTGCCTCAAATTCGAGATAAATTTTATATTTTCTAACTTAACTTCTTCCAACGTTAAGTTTTCTAAGTTCGTCATATATTCTAGACCGCTTACGTCTTTTATTCCTTTACTTTTAGCTTCAACGACTATTAAAGATTTAACTTTTAATAAATCTTCCTTAGTTATTGGCGCATTTAAATTCTCTCTATTCAAGTTATATTTATTAATATGCCTTTGTAATTGCTTATCTATTATTACATTCGCATCTTGTTGATCCACTTTATCCTCCTTATTTTCCTTTTGTTCTTCTGGAACATCTTTATCTAAATTCAATGTATTTACTTCAAATTGTACTTGGTACTTATTATCATAGGCCATTGTTGGAATATAAATATGCATTTGCATATTATATCTTTTTCCTAATTCCCCCACTTCAAACTGAATCACTTTCGTTCCGTTTTTCTTTTTATCTTCTGCTATTACTTTTACATCATGAAACACACCAGGAGTATGAATATCTTCTGTTTTCAAGTATTTGAAGAAATCACTATCACTTAACGTTGCCGTTACAATTTTCTTTCCATTCTCAATCGTTAACTTAGGATCCTTTATATAAACAGCTGCCATAGACTCCTCATTCGTTTTATCTTTATATGCTTTCATAACAGCATCATATGTACCATCTTCTAAAGCATATCCCTTTTTATTCGCCTCAATTGCCACTGCCGCTAAAGCAGGTGTTGAATAAACAGCAAACGGCAGTGATAACGCCGCCACTATAACCATTGCATTTATACGTTTTCTTTTATTTTGTTTCAACCTTACATCTCCTCCGAAATATATAATTCGAAATGTAATCATTTCTCGAATAAATGATAATGATTTTCATTATCATTGTCAATTAAAAAAATAAAAAGTTAACAAAAAAATAACCCCTTTTTAAGGGGGCTATGCCATTTTCTCTCCTGATTCTTCTCTAAAGAAGCTCTTCATCGCATGGAATACATCTGCTTTTTGCTTTAAAATATAATATCTGAAATTCTCATCTTTAATATTTTTATAGGCTGACATAAGTGTACTATGGCGGTTGTACTGATTCACTTCCCCATATCCAAACATGTTACACTTCTTCATTAACTCTTCAACAAGTTTTACACATCTAGCATTATCTGATGTTAAATTATCACCGTCTGAAAAATGGAATGGATAAATATTATAGCGGTCTGGTGAGTATTTATTATCAATTAGCTCGAGTGCTTTTTTGTATACAGAAGAACAAATTGTTCCACCACTTTCTCCTTTTGAGAAAAACTCTTCTTCTGGAACTACTTTTGCCTCCGTATGATGGGCAATAAATTCAATATCTACTGTTTCATACTTTGTACGTAGAAATCTCGTCATCCAGAAAAAGAAACTACGTGCCATATATTTCTCCCATATGCCCATCGATCCACTCGTATCCATCATCGCTAATACAACAGCTTTTGAATCTGGCTTTAATACTTCATTCCAAGTGCGGAATTTTAAGTCTTCTTGGTGAATCGGATGGAAAGATGCTTTACCACGCATCGCATTTCGTTTATATGCGGATATCATCGTTCTTTTCTTATCGATGTTGCCCCATAATCCTGTTTTTCTAATATCATTAAATTCAACATGTTCAATCCGGTTTTCATCCATTTCTTTTCTCTTTAAATTAGGTAATTCTAATTCTTTGAAAAATGCTTGCTCTAATTCCAAAATAGAGACTTCAGCTTCATAATAATCTTCTCCAGCCGCATCCCCTGCTCCTTGCCCTTTTCCTGGTCCTTTTTGCTTTTGACCACCTGATCCATCTCTCGCAACGACATCACCAACTTTGCTGTCACCATTTCCTTGCCCAACATGTTTGTTTTTATCATAATTGTACCTAATCTTATATTCATCTAAAGAACGAATCGGTATTTTGACAACATCCTTACCATTAGACATAACAATGCTTTCTTCTGTTACAAGATCGGGTAAATTATTCTTAATTGCCTCTTGTACTTTCTCTTGATGGCGTTGTTGGTCGTCATATCCTTTGCGATGGAGGGACCAGTTTTCCTGTGAGATCGTATAATTTGGTTGGTTTTCTTCACCCATTTCTTTCCCTCCTTACTGTAATTGTCTTCCTATATGAACAGCAAGCTAGAAATTTTGTTTTATACTGTGCAAGCTAGAATGAAAGGTAACTGCCCATCAAAAATCATCCCATAAACATATATAACGTTTTTCATATAATACTCCGAGCATCCTAAACAAAATTTTCCCACTCACATACTAGAAAGAAACATTCAGCCGTTGATAAGAAAGAAACACAATGCATAGTTGCACACATTTACACTTTGCAACATATTGTATTGTGTTGGCTTTTTTCCTATGAATGGTTGGTTACTCTATCATATGCATATTGTAAAAATAATTGACAATAAATTCATGAAATTGCATCTTAATTTATTACATTTGGACAAGGTATGACACTTTACACATATGAACGGATAATAAAACGCTGTCCCGCAAAATACAAGAGACAGCGTTTTGTTATCAAACTATCGGTTTAGCAGGCTACCTACATAGCGTAATAATTCATTTGCTGAAGAAGAATTATAGCCATGCTCATCAATTAAGCGTGCAACAACATCATTGATTTTCTTAAGCTGATTTTCATCCGGTGTTTTCGTTGATGTTGTAATTTTCACTATATCTTTTAAATCAGCAAATAGCTTCTTCTGAATCGCTTCACGAAGACGTTCGTGCGAATTATAATCGAAGCGTTTTCCTTTACGTGCATAAGCAGAGATGCGAATTAATATTTCTTCTCGGAATGCTTTTTTAGCATTTTCTGAGATTCCAATTTGCTCTTCAATTGAGCGCATTAACTTTTCATCCGGGCTCATTTCTTCACCTGTTAACGGATCACGTAATTTCGACTTATTGCAGTACGCTTCAACATTATCTAAGTAATTATCCATAAGTGTCTTAGCGGATTCTTCGTACGAATAAACAAATGCTTTTTGTACTTCTTTTTTAGCAATTTCATCGTATTCTTTTCTCGCTAATGAGATGAAATTCATATAACGCTCCCGGTCTTCATTACTAATCGATGGATGCTGATCCAATCCATCTTTTAACGACCTAAGCACATCTAATGCGTTAATAGATGGTACCTCTTTTCGAATAATTGTAGAAGAAATGCGGTTAATAACGTAACGAGGATCAATACCTTTCATACCCTCATCTTGATATTCGCGTTGCAACTCCTCTACATCAATCGCATTATAACCTTCTACCGTTTCTCCATCATACAAACGCATCTTTTTAATTAAATCAATATCTGGACGCTTCGGATCTTTTAATCTAGTTAAAATCGTAAACATTGCTGCAACCCGAAGTGTATGCGGTGCAATGTGCACATCGGACACGTCACTTTCACGAATCATTTTTTCATAAATATGTTCTTCCTCACTAACCCGTAAATTGTATGGGACCGGCATTACGATAATACGCGAATGTAATGCTTCATTTTTCTTATTTGCTATGAAAGAACGATACTCCGTTTCGTTCGTATGCGCTACGATTAATTCATCTGCTGAAATAAGCGCAAATCTTCCTGCTTTGAAATTCCCTTCTTGCGTAAGCGATAATAAATGCCACAAAAATTTCTCGTCACATTTTAACATCTCTTGGAACTCCATCATCCCACGGTTTGCCTTATTTAATTCTCCATCGAATCGATAAGCTCGTGGATCTGATTCTGAACCATATTCTGCGATTGTTGAAAAGTCCAGACTACCTGTTAAATCAGCAATATCTTGTGATTTAGGATCAGACGGGCTAAACGTACCAATCCCTGTACGGCGATCTTCCGAGAAGAAAATACGCTCTACAACTACATCCTCAATTCTTGAACCATATTCTTGTTCTAAACGCATCACATTTAGTGGTGATAAATTCCCTTCAATTCTTACTCCATACTCATCAAAGAAATCATCTCGTAAATGATGCGGAATTAAATGAAGTGGATCTTCATGCATTGGGCACCCTTTAATGGCAAAAATTGCTCCTCGATCTGTTCTTGAATATGTTTCTAATCCTCGTTTCAACATCGTAACTAATGTTGATTTACCTCCACTAACAGGACCCATTAATAATAAAATACGTTTTCTAACATCTAATCGTTTTGCAGACGGATGAAAATATTCCTCTACAAGACGTTCTAAAGCATCCTCTAACCCAAATAGCTGATTACTAAAGAAGTTATACTTTCTTCTACCATCAACTTCTTCAATTCCAGCATCTTTTATCATATTGTAAATGCGAGAGTGTGCTGTTTGAGCCACCCATGGTCTTTCCTTCACAAGCTCCAAATACTCCGCAAACGTACCTTCCCATTGTAAGCGTTCTTCTGCTTCTCGATGCTGTTCAATTTTTTTTAGAATATCCATTATAGCTCCTCCCCCATCTCCTTGTTCAATCGGATTATTATAAAAGGTATGCTAGGATGTCCTCAAACATTCTTTAAATCAAAATGAAATATACAGTAGTGCTATAAAATTCTCTCCAAAATTCAAAGAAAATTCTGTATAATATAGGTATTAAAGTTTTTACACCGCTATTCATTTTAAATAAATTCTTTTCTTCTAAGAACCTTACATACATTTCGATTCATATTTCAGATTCGTAAACTGAAAAAACAGGAGGGATATTAGTATGAAATTATTATTAATTTTAGGTGTATCACTCACATTTCTTACAGCTATTTTTACATCTGGTTACAATGATAAACCCGGTACACATAAAAAGTGATGTGCTTCTTAGCACATCACTTTTTTTATCAATTATTTATAATACACATTTTCCACATCATATTTTGATAAAGGGCGGCTATAATAATAACCTTGTACAAACTTCACATTCTTTTCCTTCAAAAATTGTATTTGTTCCGCTTTTTCTACCCCTTCTGCAATTACATCCAATTCTAATGTATGGGCTAAATGAATAATTGCAGCCGTAATATTCGTATCGCGTTCATCTACATGTATACCTTCCATAAAAGAACGATCAATCTTCAAAGTATCAATTGGATACGTTTTTAAATAACTTAAAGATGAATACCCTGTCCCAAAATCATCTAAATGAATCTTTAAATTTTGTTCTTTTAATTGTAGCAATACTCTTTTCGATATATCTTTATGTATAAGTGCTCCTTCTGTAATCTCTATCGCTAATAAATGAGCTGGTACATTGTACTTATGTAAAGCTCGTGTAATCATCTCTATTAATGTAATAGAGCGAAAATGTCTGGCTGAAATATTAACTGCAATCGGGACAACTTCATATCCTTTATTTAACCATTCACGTATTTGCCGACACACTTCATTTATTACCCATTCATCAAGCTTAATAATAAATCCTGTTCTTTCTGCTAGCGGAATAAATTGATTGGGAGAGACAAATCCTAATTCTTTATTCTCCCACCTTATTAAAGCCTCCATACTAGCTATTTTTTTCGTTTCAATATTCATTTGCGGCTGATAATATAAGAAGAATTCATTTTTTTCTATAGCACGATGTAATTGGTTTTCTATTATAAATCTTTTTTCACGCTCACAATCTAATCCATTGCCATAAAAATGATAATGCCCTTTTCCTTTTTCTTTTGCTTTTTCCAAAGCAGCATCAACTCTTTGAAATAATATTTTTTCATCTTCTCCATCTGTTGGGGCCATTACAATTCCAATTGACGCACTTAAATACACGTCCTCTTCTTCGATTACAAAATGTTCACTAATCTTTTTTTGTATGCTTTTTGCAAATACTTCTACACGTTCTTTCGTTATATTTTCTATTAACATAACAAATTGATCATCGTGTTCTCTAAATAAGTGCATATCGGGTATTTGAAAACTGCTTAAACATTCTGTAACTTTTTGTAACACTTTATCTCCTTCTTTATGACCAAACGTATCATTAATAAGGTGAAATTCATCTAAATCTATAAAGATAAACGCAAAAGCTACCTTCTCATTTAAAAAATCATTTAACTTATTTGTACATGAAATTCTATTCATTAATCCTGTTAGCTGATCATAATAAGCTAAATATTCCGTTCTCATTTCATTTAATACTTGCTTTGTAACATCCCTTGTAACAATATATACTCCAACAATTTCACCATTTACAATAATCGGGATAGTTCTCAAGGAAATATAGAGCTCGTACCCTTCTTTATGAACATATTTCTTTGAAACAATTTGCTTTGCTCTTCCTTGCATGGCTTCTTTAAATATAATTTGAAAATCTTTTTCATATTCTTTATTAATAAATTCAAAAATAAACTTATTATTTAATTCTTCAAATCGGTATCCAAATATTTCATACGTTGCTGGATTTGCATATGTAATTCTTCCTATAGAATCTATAGATATGATGGAGTCATTATTATATTCTAGTAATGACTTAAACAGCATTTGTTTTTCCTCTATCTCCATCTTCTCCTCTATTTGAGCTGTAATATCCCTTGTAATACAAATAATAAACTGACATACTCCTTCTTCGTCAAATACAGGATTCAGTGAAGATTCATAATGTAGCTCACCCTTTGGTAAACTAACTACATCACAAAAAGTATGTGCTTTCGCTTCGCTCGCTACTTTTGCATATTGCACTTGCAATATTTCCGCCGTATCTTCCGGTAATACTTCTGCAAAAGTTTTTCCATAACATTCTTCACTTAGCTTCGCATAATCCATACCTAATTTATTTACATAAATATATTTAAATGTTTCATCATCAATAACTTTCACAATAAATACTAAATCTTGAATAGCATGTAATAATCCTCTTCTTATTAAATCCATATCTATCATACTTAAAAAGGTATTTTGATTACTATATTGTTCCTTCATATTTATCTCAACCCGTCTGATCTATTTTTATTCATATATCCCATTTTATATGAATATGTACCCTTTTTTAAATGTATGATTACATATTATTTTTATTTTTAGAAAAAAAGTCGCCATATGGCGACTTTTAATAAACAATTTCTAAATCTAATCCTGGATAATTTTGTTGACGGAATGCTTCATAAATTAAAATAGCTGCTGTATTAGATAAATTTAATGAACGCACTTTATCAGTCATTGGAATACGTAAACAATGATCGAAATTTTCTTCGATTACATTAGCTGGTAAGCCGTTCGTTTCTCTTCCAAATACAAAATAGTAATCCTTCTCACGTTTGCTATAATCAAACGCTGTATGAGCTTTCTCGCCATACTTTGTTAAATAGAAGAATTCACCGTCTTTATTTTTCTCGTAAAACTCTTCAATTGAATCATAATACGTAATTTTCACGTGCTGCCAATAATCTAATCCTGCACGCTTTAACATTTTATCATCCGTTGAAAATCCAAGCGGTCTAATCAAATGTAATTCTGTTCCAGTTGCTGCACAAGTACGAGCAATATTCCCTGTATTTGCTGGAATTTCTGGTTGATATAAAACAACATGTACTCCCACGCGATATTCACCTCTGTTTTTTGTCTACTACGTATTATACCACTTGAGCGAAAAATCTCTACCCATTAATAATATGAAAGAATTTATATTTCATTTGTGGTGTATATTTACTAGAATCTTCATAGTTCCAATAACGCCGACGGCTATTCGCTGAATGTGCATTTACAAGTGGCATACCATCTGCGTCTTTTGCTACTACAATCGTCGTATGATTCCATCTACCATCATCCTCGAAATCATAAGCGATAACATCACCAAGAATAAGGTCCTCTGGTCTTTCTACTGCTTCTGCTCGAAGCCCTGTTGTAGCACCTGACAAATACCAATAAAAAGAGTGCGCGACAGCCCAGCTCCAACTCCATTGATTCTCCCTTTGCCACCATCCTTTACGAATATTAGGGTATCCATTCATTGGTACTTCTCCAGTATGAAGACATTGAGAAATAAAATTCGTACAATTATCAGGGAAATTACGATATGCAGGGTTTCGATCATCCCACCAACGCTCTGCATATTTAACTGCCTCTAAACGGTTGTACTGATAGGAACCGTACTTCTCTTTTGTAACTTCCCTTTCTAATGTCTCACTCATTCCAACTGCTTCTGGCACTTCAATAGCATAATCACCTATTACCTGGCTATTATTTAAACAAACTCTTCGTTTTAATTGTTCCTCTTCAATATAAAATAATTCTTTATGCTTAATTAAATATTTAAAATGTATTTGATAATCAATTTCTTGATGATTGCTATTATTTAATTGCCTCATGAAAGAAACATCCGCAGTTGCTTTTACTATCTCTGCATTACGCTTTTGAAATAATTGTTTCTTTCTCTTTGCTATTTGTAATAAATCTTCAGCAATCCCATCTACATTTGTTCGTTTCTCTGTTACATATGCTAAAAATTGTTGTACCTGCTTTTCAATATTTATTTTTACAACCATTTCGTCTCCCTCCCATATTACAATATGAAAAAGGGAGATATTATCTACTCTTTTTTCTGCGCTAACAGTTCAAGTCCGCGATTCATTTCATGAAGAACCTCTTCGTCTTTCTCACGTTGCATCGCTTTTTCAATAGCTTCGCCCACGCCGTCTCCACCAATTTTCCCAAGCGCCCACGCTGCCGTCCCGCGAAGCACTGGTCTTGGATCATCTTTCATAACACCTATTAAATCTGGAATTGCTGATGCTTCTTTAAAATGTGCAAGTGCCAAAATCGCATTTCGTTGCAACGGTTTTTTACCTCTCCATGAACCAGACATAATTCCATATTTCTCTTTAAAATCACGATTGCTAATTGTTAAAAGCGGTGTTAATAACGGCTTAACTAACTCAGGATCTGGTTCCATCTCAGGGTGATTATGAAAATCCATTCCTTTATTTTTCGGACAAACTGTCTGACACGTATCACATCCATAAATACGATTACCTATTTTGTCGCGATATTCTTCCGGTAGGAATCCTTTCGTCTGTGTTAAAAATGCTATACACTTCTTCGAATCTAACTGTCCTCCTTGTATTAAAGCACCTGTAGGACAAATATCAATACACTTTGTACAGCTCCCGCATTGATCTTCTATCGGCTGATCTGGTGGGAATGGAACGTTTGTAATCATTTCTCCTAAATATACATACGAACCAAATTCTGGTGTAATAATAGAGCAATTCTTACCGCTCCATCCAATACCAGCACGCTCTGAAACAGCTCGATCACTTAATTCACCCGTATCAACCATTGACTTAACTTCTATATCGGGAAGTTTTTCGATTAAATATGCTTCTAATTTCTGCAAACGATCTCGTAAAACTAGATGATAATCTTGTCCCCAAGAAGCACGACAAAAAATCCCACGGCGTTCTCCACGCTTACTTAATGGTGCATTTTTTAATTTTGAAGGATACGCTAATGCAATCGCAATAATTGATTTTGCACCAGGTAATAGAAGCTGTGGGTTCGTTCTCTTTTCTATATCAGGCTCTTCAAATCCAGATTGATAATTTAATTGTTGCTGCTGGATTAACCGCTGCTTTAATTCTTCAAATGGTGAAGCACTAGCAAAGCCTATTTTATCTATACCAATCGTTTTACTATACGCAATGACATCTTGTTTTAATTGTTCAAAATCCATTCCTAATGCCTCCTCAGATGAATTCACCCTTTATGTAACGTCTATATTAGTTAGCAATTCACTTTTGGAATACTATTCTTTACTTCTATTTTCGCATACAATGATGTTTTTAAAACATTAAAAAACGCAATGCCTCGTTTATCTCGGAAACGAAACACTGCGTTGATCACAATTTATAGAAAAACATTTAATAAAATTTGGAGCGGGTGAAGAGAATCGAACTCTCGACCAGAGCTTGGAAGGCTCTTGTTTTACCACTAAACTACACCCGCAAATATGAAATACATATAAGATATTGGAATAACTTATGTAAAGTAGTATAGCATGTTAGAAAAGTGTAAGCAAGAATTTTATCGAAAAAAGTCGAAAAAGTGATGAGAGGACTCATCACTTTTTCAATTCTTTATCAATTGCCGCCTTCATACTATCAAAATCAGGATTTGCAAGATTTCCATTCACATATACCGAAGGAGCACCTTGAACTTTTAATTTTTGAGCACGATCTGAATCTTTACGTACTTTTTCTTTTATTTCTTTACTGTGTAAATCTTTTTTAAATTGTGCTATATCAACTTTCGGAAGCTTCTCTTTCACAATGTTAAGAAGTAATTCTTCTGTAATCCATTCTTCTGTGTCTTTCTTTTGACTTTGATAAATCTCATCATAGAAAATCCAGAACGAATCTTTATCTTGTTTATAAATTGCTTCACCAGCTGCTGCACCTAAATCAGAGTCTTTTCCGATAAATGGGAAATTAATAAAGTATAACTGCACTTTACCTTTGTCGATATACTCTTCTTTTAATCGTGGTAATACTGTTACATCCCAAGTACGACAAGCGGGACATTTGAAGTCTCCAAATTCAACTACCTTAACTGGTGCATCATCTTTCCCTAAAGATTGTTGTGTGGAATAAGCAAACATCTCATTCCCTTTATCTTTTTTGTCATTTATGATGCTATACGCAATCGTCCCGATTACAATCAATACTGCAATGGAAAAAACTATACCAAGAGCCATGAGTTTGTTCGATGATTTCATATACATTCCTCTTTAAATTCATATTCTGTATACAGCATTGTACACAATACACATAATATCAATACTTACATACGTCACGCAATGAACACGCTCACATAAATTACAAAAATACAACAATTGTGACGATATTGTGTCACAATTTGTCACAATTTATTCAAAAAAAAGAAGCTCCTATGTAGGAACTTCCCTTAGCTTACTGCTTTTTCGCGCGCATGATTTAACATCGACCGCTCTGTTTTTATATCATGACGAATGACTAATTTCTCACTAACCGCTTGCATATACTCATCATGATTGATATAGCCTTCTTTCTCCATTAATCTCAAAACAACGTTACGTCTCTCAACTGCTTTATCGTAATTTTGTGCAGGTGAGTAATAAGCGGGTGCCTTTACTACAGCAGCCATCATTGCACTTTCAGCCAACGTTAATTGGCTCACCTTTTTACCAAAGTAAAGGTTTGCTGCTTTTTCAATTCCCCATGCTCCTTCTCCGTAATAAATATTACTTACATATAATTTTAAAATTTCATCCTTTGTAAATGTACGTTCAATTTTTTTCGTATAAAAAATTTCTTTCCACTTACGAGAAAATGTACGTTCATTCGTTAAAAAAGCATTTTTTGATAACTGTTGTGTAATTGTGCTACCCCCTTGCACAACACCACCAGCTTTTATATTCTCAACAGACGCCCTAATAATCGCTATATAATCTAAACCGTTATGATGATAAAACCTTTTATCTTCTGTCGCAATAAATGCATGTGTTAATGATTCTGGCACCTCTAACTTAGCCGGTACATGTAATTTACTAATATCACTTTGCTCGATCATTACATTTCCAATGAATAATAACGTAAAACTTAACAATAATAATAAAATAATGGCTTTATAAAAAAACTTAGTCATTGGATTTAATGCAACTTTTTGATGATAGTTCACCCTAGATAATACTCGTTCTTTCATCTTAAACACCTCTTTTCCACACAGCGTATAACTCTTACTTTAAGAATACCTTGTTGTAAAAAAATATCCCATCGATTTCTCTTACACGTACCTTACATCATTGTAAGGTATAAATTGAAACTTTAATCAGACCACAACAATCTGGCTGCCCGGCGAATAGCAGGATAAAAAAGTATTGTATCACAGTCCTTTTTTATCTACTATTCATCTGAAATATTGAATATAGATTATGTTAAACCCATAACAGGTTACACCTTAAAGCTATTATACTTTCTCTATTAAAGTGCTCTATTTTCATTATATCATCTACAAATATATATACTTTTAAGCATCTAGTAATCTAAATGTATATAATATATCATACATTATACAGAACGAATGTTCTCCAAATCAATACTAACACTACTATTATTTTGACCTTTTTCTTAAACAGTATACAAAAAAGAGTAGTGATTTGACTGTATCTCAAATCGGCTACTCTTTTCTTTACAATCTTCCTATTAAGTTATACGGCTGCACTTCCCACGTTTCATACGGAATAAAATGTTTTGCTCTCATCGCATCAAGCGTTCTGGATTTCATATGAGGACGCGTTACATACTCATCTATGTTCTCTTCATTTAAAGCAACAAATTTAGCCTCTTGTATTTCTTCATGTTGAATTTTTATTTCACCGCTCACATATGCAACTTTAAAAACGACAGCTAAAATATGCATAGAAGCATTATAGTAAACACCTGTAACTCCAATTGGCTTCACAGTTAAACCCGTTTCCTCAAGCATTTCCCTACAAACAGCTTGATCGAGTGCTTCCCCTTCTTCTACCTGTCCTCCTGGCAACTCCCACGTATCAGCTCGCCAGTGTACCTTTGCTAATAACACTTCATCTTTTTCATTTGTTAAATAGCCTGCTACAGCAACGATATGTTTTGGTGTTTTATGTTCCATGTTAAGCCTCCTAGCAATAATGAATATTTCATATATCCCTATAAGCATATTCCCTGTTTACAATAAAATACCTTTATTAAAAAAGCCCCTATTCGTTAAACGAACAGGGGCTTTTATCGTATTATTCTCCTAAGTCTACGTTGTGATAAACTTGTTGTACATCTTCTAAATCTTCTAATGCATCAACCATTTTTTCAAATTGTGCTTGTGCATCTTCAGGAAGTGTTACATCGTTTTGTGCAAGCATTGTTAATTCGGCAACTGTAAATTCTTCAACACCCGCATCTTTAAGAGCAGATTGTACTGCGTGGAATTGATCTGGTTCAGCATACACGATAACAGCATCTTCTTCTTCAAGAATGTCACGTGCATCTACATCTGCTTCCATTAAAATCTCAAGAACTTCATCTGATGTTTTCCCTTCAAGGCCGATAACAGCTGTTGCATCAAACATGTAAGCTACAGAACCGTTCACACCCATATTACCACCGTTTTTGCTAAATGCAGCTCGTACATCTGCTGCAGTACGGTTTACGTTGTTTGTAAGTGTATCTACAATTACCATAGCTCCATTTGGTCCAAATCCTTCATAACGAAGCTCGTCATAATTTTCTTCTGAACCACCTTTTGCTTTTTCAACTGCACGATCGATAATTGTTCTTGGAACATTGTATGTTTTCGCACGTTCTAATACAACTCTAAGCGCTTGGTTTGATTCCGGATCTGGCTCGCCTTGTTTTGCCGCTACATAAATTTCACGTCCAAATTTCGCGTATATACGGCTAGTATTTGCATCTTTTGATGCTTTTTTATCTTTAATATTATTCCATTTACGACCCATACTTTCCACTCTCTTTCCCGTTTTAAATCTACATAAAAATATTAATATGAAATATCATGTGTGTTCAACACATTTTTAAAAGAAATATAAAAAGTTCATTTTTGATTCATATTACAGACATAATATAAATCACTATCATTTTGTTCTTTCGACAAGTTATATTATACATGAATTCCTACGTTTATTACGAATTTTAGAAGCACATAACATAATTTAGCAAAAAAATTCTACCATTTCATCAACACACTATTTATGCTTATTTTGTAGTGTGATGAAAATATAAAAAGACCCTACACATTTGGTGTAGAGTCTTTTTATTACGCCGTTCGTGATACCGATGGTCGGGGTCGAACCGACACTCCCGAAGGAACACGATTTTGAGTCGTGCGCGTCTGCCAATTCCGCCACATCGGCACAAAAGAAAAGGCGGCAACCGGATTTGAACCGGTGATAAAGGTTTTGCAGACCTCTGCCTTACCACTTGGCTATGCCGCCATATAAAATTTTACTGGAGCGGAAGACGGGATTCGAACCCGCGACCCCAACCTTGGCAAGGTTGTATTCTACCACTGAACTACTTCCGCAAAAATGGCTGGGCTAGCTGGATTCGAACCAGCGCATGACGGAGTCAAAGTCCGTTGCCTTACCGCTTGGCTATAGCCCATCGAATTCTTACTTAATTATATGTAAGTATCCATTAGATTATTTATAATTTTTAAAATAAAAATGGGGCGACTGATGGGAATCGAACCCACGAATGCCGGAGCCACAATCCGGTGCGTTAACCACTTCGCCACAACCGCCATGTTGTGTAAATATATTTGGCAGGGGCAGTAGGAATCGAACCCACACTGGAGGTTTTGGAGACCTCAGTTCTACCTTTAAACTATGCCCCTATGTAAATGGTGGAGGGGGGCAGATTCGAACTGCCGAACCCGAAGGAGCGGATTTACAGTCCGCCGCGTTTAGCCACTTCGCTACCCCTCCGAAACTTACATGGTGCCGGCTAGAGGACTTGAACCCCCAACCTACTGATTACAAGTCAGTTGCTCTACCAATTGAGCTAAGCCGGCGTATTTTATTAAAGTAAATGGTGGCTCGGGACGGAATCGAACCGCCGACACGAGGATTTTCAGTCCTCTGCTCTACCGACTGAGCTACCGAGCCTTATTAAAATGGCGGTCCCGACCGGGGTCGAACCGGCGATCTCCTGCGTGACAGGCAGGCATGTTAACCACTACACCACGGGACCATTTGGTTGCGGGGACAGGATTTGAACCTGCGACCTTCGGGTTATGAGCCCGACGAGCTACCGTGCTGCTCCACCCCGCGATAATATTATTCATATAGTTTATATGGTGGAGGATGACGGGATCGAACCGCCGACCCCCTGCTTGTAAGGCAGGTGCTCTCCCAGCTGAGCTAATCCTCCAAAAGTGGTGACCCGTACGGGATTCGAACCCGTGTTACCGCCGTGAAAGGGCGGTGTCTTAACCACTTGACCAACGGGCCAAATATTATAAATCCTATGGCGGAGAGCAAGGGATTCGAACCCTTGATACGCTTGTGACGTATACACGATTTCCAATCGTGCTCCTTCGGCCAACTCGGACAGCTCTCCAATGGCTCCGCAGGTAGGAATCGAACCTACGACCGATCGGTTAACAGCCGATAGCTCTACCGCTGAGCTACTGCGGAATAATATTGCCTGGCAACGTCCTACTCTCACAGGGACAAGGTCCCAACTACCATCGGCGCTAGAGAGCTTAACTTCCGTGTTCGGTATGGGAACGGGTGTGACCTCTCTGCCATCATTACCAGACATTATTCTTTTGAGACAATCATTATTATAACTTATTTTCTTTAAAAGTCAACAAGTTTTTTATGTTCTCTCAAAACTAGATAACATTGCTACATATTATATGGTTAAGTCCTCGATCTATTAGTATTCGTCAGCTCCACATGTCACCATGCTTCCACCTCGAACCTATCAACCTGATCATCTTTCAGGGATCTTAC
>NZ_JAVGCW010000007.1:0-213570 GCF_052928345.1 Bacillus sp. BSL6 | reverse complement strand
CCCATAGCGTAAGCTAGTAAGATCCCTGAAAGATGATCAGGTTGATAGGTTCGAGGTGGAAGCATGGTGACATGTGGAGCTGACGAATACTAATAGATCGAGGACTTAACCATATAATATGTAGCAAATGTTATCTAGTTTTGAAGGAATATGCCTTCATAGTTTGGTGATGATGGCAGAGAGGTCACACCCGTTCCCATACCGAACACGGAAGTTAAGCTCTCTAGCGCCGATGGTAGTTGGGACCTTGTCCCTGTGAGAGTAGGACGTCGCCAAGCAAAAACCTAAGTCGTTTCGACTTAGGTTTTTTTGTGTTTATTTATATATATCAAATGTCATAATCCGTAAATTTAGTAATCTTAATGAGAGAAAAGAATGAAAATGAGGCTATTGAGGGTAACTGTTATTTCTTACTACAAGTATATATTTTACATAATGAGAGTAAGAAAAGCGGGATGATATAAGAATGAAAATAAGTATTCAATCATTACAGTAATGAATGCGATACAAAGGAATAGAAACGATATGCTTTATTCCGCATTAACGGGCAGTAAGACCCCCACCTCAAATTTCAGCGGAAGCAAAGAAGCTAGGTGGGGGATCAACTGCCCGTAAAAGCCCGATTGGTGAAGGTTGATTAAAGTTTCACTTTATATAAAAGCATACGGAATTAACATACAAACCGTTTTGTGTATGGTAGATCTCTAGAAATATATATTCTAATTGCTTATCCTTCTTGCATATAGTTACAATTATTCTTTTGAATATAACTAAAACACGAACGTTATTGATGAGTAATAAAAAAACATTCGATTATTTGTTGACATTGTTTATAAAATATTGTTAATATAGCCATAGAAAGAATAATATATAAGACCTCATATAATCGCGGGGATATGGCCTGCAAGTCTCTACCTAACGACCGTTATTCGTTAGACTATGAGGGAAAGTCACTCGGTATTTTTCTATTCACAAGGGATACGTATGCCTGAGTAGAGCGCTTTCTCTCATAGTAAAAGAGAAAATGTTCTATTTCAGGCTTTTTTTATTTGAATCGGGGGGATTCTAATATGAAATCACTAGTTGGAGTCATAATGGGAAGCACGTCAGACTGGGAAACAATGAAATATGCTTGTGACATTTTAGATGAATTAAATATACCGTATGAGAAAAAAGTTGTATCCGCTCATCGGACTCCGGATTATATGTTTGAATATGCAGAGACGGCTCGTGAACGTGGATTGAAAGTTATTATTGCTGGAGCTGGTGGAGCAGCGCATTTACCAGGAATGGTTGCAGCGAAGACGAATCTTCCTGTAATCGGAGTTCCAGTTCAATCAAAAGCGTTAAACGGCTTAGATTCATTATTATCCATCGTCCAAATGCCAGGAGGGGTTCCAGTTGCAACTGTTGCAATTGGTAAGGCTGGTTCAACAAATGCTGGTTTACTTGCTGCACAAATACTTGGATCATTCCATGATGACATACATGATGCATTAGAATTGAGAAGAGAAGCAATTGAAAAAGATGTGCGCGAAGGTAGTGAGCTAGTATGACGAGAATCATTTTACCTGGAAAAACAATCGGCATTATTGGAGGCGGCCAGCTAGGAAGAATGATGGCATTGGCAGCTAAGGAAATGGGATATAAAATTGCTGTTTTAGATCCTACAAAAAACTCACCATGTGCACAAGTTGCTGATATTGAAATTGTTGCATCATATGACGATTTAAAAGCAATTCAGCATTTAGCGGAGATTAGTGATGTTGTCACATATGAATTTGAGAATATTGATTATAGATGTTTACAATGGCTTGAAAAGCATGCTTACTTACCGCAAGGCAGTCAGTTGTTAAGTAAAACGCAAAATCGTTTTACTGAAAAGAATGCAATTGAAAAAGCGGGATTACCAGTAGCAACGTATAGATTGGTTCAAACTCAAGAGCAGCTTACTGAAGCAATCACTGAGTTATCATATCCTTCCGTCTTAAAAACAACGACAGGTGGATATGATGGGAAAGGGCAAGTTGTTTTAAGAAGTGAAGCTGACGTTGGTGAAGCGCGAAAGCTTGCGAATGCAGCAGAGTGTATTTTAGAGAAATGGGTGCCTTTTGAAAAAGAAGTATCAGTTATTGTCATTCGTAGTGTAAGTGGTGAAACGAAAGTATTTCCGGTAGCGGAAAATATTCATGTAAATAACATTTTGCATGAATCCATCGTTCCGGCTCGCATTACAGAAGAACTTTCTCAAAAAGCTATTGCTTATGCAAAAGTGCTTGCGGATGAACTAGAACTTGTGGGAACACTAGCGGTAGAGATGTTTGTTACAGCTGATGGTAAGATTTACATTAATGAATTAGCACCAAGACCTCACAATTCAGGACACTATACACAGGATGCATGTGAAACGAGTCAATTCGGCCAACATATTCGAGCAATCTGTAATTTACCTCTTGGAGAAACAAATTTGTTAAAACCAGTTGTCATGGTAAACATTTTAGGCGAACATATAGAAGGGGTCCTAAGACAAGTGAATAGATTAACCGGGTGCTATTTACACTTGTATGGAAAAGAAGAAGCAAAAGCGCAGCGAAAAATGGGGCATGTTAATATTTTAAATGATAATATTGAAGTCGCTCTAGAAAAAGCGAAGAGTTTGCATATTTGGGACCATCAAGAACAACTGTTGGAGGGAAAAAGATGATTAGTCGTTATACACGCCCAGAAATGGGTGCAATTTGGACGGAAGAGAACAAATTTAAAGCGTGGTTAGAAGTTGAGATTTTAGCTTGTGAAGCATGGGCTGAGCTTGGCGATATTCCGAAAGAAGATGTTAAGAAAATTCGTGAGCATGCATCATTTGATATTGATCGTATTTATGAAATTGAAAAAGAGACACGTCATGACGTAGTTGCATTCACTCGTGCTGTATCAGAAACACCAGCATTAGGCGAGGAACGTAAATGGATTCATTACGGTTTAACATCTACAGACGTAGTAGATACAGCGTTATCTTACATCTTAAAACAAGCGAATGAAATCATATTAAAAGACTTAGAAAACTTTGTAAGCATTTTAGCTAACAAAGCAAAAGAGCATAAATACACGATCATGATGGGAAGAACACACGGTGTTCATGCAGAACCAACAACATTCGGTTTAAAACTTGGTCTTTGGTATGAAGAAATGAAACGTAACGTAGAGCGTTTCAAACAAGCTGCTAATACAGTTCGTGTTGGTAAATTATCTGGTGCGGTTGGTACATATGCAAATATCGATCCATTCGTAGAAAAGTATGTTTGTGAAAACTTAGGATTAGAAGCAGCACCAATTTCAACACAAACATTGCAACGTGATCGCCATGCTCATTACATGTCAACACTTGCATTAATCGCAACGTCTATCGAAAAGATGGCAGTTGAGATTCGTGGTTTACAAAAGAGTGAAACACGTGAAGTTGAAGAAGCTTTCGCAAAAGGTCAAAAAGGTTCTTCTGCAATGCCGCATAAGCGTAATCCAATTGGATCTGAAAATATGACTGGTTTAGCTCGTGTTATCCGCGGTTATATGATGACAGCTTATGAGAATGTTCCATTATGGCATGAGCGTGATATTTCTCACTCTTCAGCAGAACGCATAATTTTACCAGATGCTACAATCGCGTTAAATTACATGTTAAATCGCTTTGGTAATATCGTTAAAAACTTAACTGTATACCCAGAGAATATGAAACGCAATATGACAAGAACATACGGCTTAATTTATTCTCAGCGCGTAATGCTTACATTAATCGATAAAGGTATGGTGCGTGAAGAAGCTTACGATATCGTACAACCTAAAGCGATGGAAGCTTGGGAAACACAAGTACAATTTAAAGAGCTTGTAGAAGCTGATGAGCGTATTACGAGCAAGTTAACACAAGAAGAAATTAATGAATGCTTTAACTATGAGCATCATATGCAACACGTTGATACAATCTTTGAACGCCTAGGATTAAACGAAGCGTAAAATTTCATATGGCACAGAATAGAGTCATTCTGTGCCATTCTTTATAAAAACATTATTCACATTTTTCAAACTACAGGGGGCTTGCGAAATGCAAAAGCTAGAATTGCTGTATGAAGGTAAGGCAAAAAGAATTTATCGTACAGAATCAGCAGATATGGTTTGGGTAGAGTACAAAGATAGTGCGACTGCTTTCAATGGGGAGAAAAAAGAGACGATTACAGGAAAAGGTCGTTTGAACAATGAGATTACAACTTTATTGTTCAGAAAGTTACAAGAAGTAGGAATTAAAACACACTTTGTTGAGAAGCTATCTGAAACAGAACAACTTGTTAAAAAAGTGAGTATTATTCCTTTAGAAGTTGTCACAAGAAATGTAATTGCAGGAAGTCTTTCAAAACGATTAGGAATGGAAGAGGGAACTGTACTTGCAGAACCAATCGTAGAATTTTACTTCAAAGATGATGATTTAGGAGATCCGCTTGTAACGGAAGATCATATTCGTGTATTAAACGTTGCATCGCCAGAGCAAGTAAGCGTATTACGAGATATGGCTCTACAAATCAATCAAGTGTTGATTGATCATTTCGCAAGCTGTCGTGTAAGATTAGTAGATTTCAAATTAGAGTTTGGTGTAACGGATGAAGGAGAAATCATTTTAGCAGATGAAATTTCACCAGATACTTGCCGTTTATGGGATGAAACGAGCAATGAGAAGTTTGATAAAGACGTATTCCGTCGTGATCTTGGAAATTTAACAGATGCTTATGAAGAGATTTTAAAACGTTTAGGGGGAATTTCACATGTATAAAGTTAAGGTATATGTAACATTAAGAGAAAGCGTATTAGATCCACAAGGAACAGCAGTAAAAGGAGCACTTCATAGCCTTTCATTCACAGAAGTACAGGATGTTCGAATTGGAAAGTACATGGAACTAACAATTGATAAATCGGTAACTGACTTAGATAGCAAGGTAAAGGAAATGTGTGAAAAACTATTAGCGAACGTTGTAATGGAAGACTTCCGTTATGAAGTTGAGGAGGTTGTCGCACAGTGAAATTTGCCGTAATAGTATTTCCAGGTTCGAACTGTGATGTCGATATGTTCCATGCAATTAAAGATGAGCTTGGCGAAGAAGTAGATTACGTTTGGCACGATACAGAGAATTTAGATGAATATGATGCAATTCTACTACCAGGTGGTTTCTCTTACGGTGACTACTTACGCTGCGGTGCTATTTCTCGCTTTGCGAATGCAATGAAAGCAGTACAGAAAGCTGCTGAGCAAGGAAAGCCAATTTTAGGTGTATGTAATGGATTCCAGATTCTTGTTGAATCAGGATTATTACCAGGGGCATTAATGAGAAACGAAAACTTAAAATTTATGTGTCGAACAGTTCAGTTACGTGTTGAAAATAATGAAACGATGTTTACATCACAATATGAAAAAGATGAAGTAATCAATATTCCAATTGCACATGGTGAGGGGAATTACTATTGTGATGAAGAGACTCTTAAACAATTAGAAGAGAATAATCAGATCGCATTCCGTTACGTAGAAAACCCGAACGGAAGCGTTTCAGATATTGCTGGTATTGTAAATGAAAAAGGAAATGTACTTGGTATGATGCCACACCCAGAGCGTGCTGTAGATGAATTACTTGGCGGTGCTGAAGGGTTAAAAGTCTTTCAATCTATCTTAAAACAGTGGAGGGAAACATATGTCGTTAATGCTTGAACCAAATCCAACACAAATTAAAGAAGAGCGCATATATGCGGAAATGGGGCTAACAGACGAAGAGTTTGCCATGGTTGAAAAGATTTTAGGCCGTCTGCCAAATTATACAGAAACAGGATTATTCTCTGTTATGTGGTCTGAACATTGTAGTTATAAAAATTCAAAACCAGTACTTCGAAAATTCCCAACAACAGGTGAGCGCGTCTTGCAAGGGCCTGGGGAAGGTGCTGGCATTGTAGACATCGGTGATAATCAAGCGGTTGTATTTAAAATGGAAAGTCATAACCACCCTTCTGCTATTGAGCCATATCAAGGAGCAGCAACAGGTGTTGGCGGTATTATTCGTGACGTATTCTCTATGGGAGCACGTCCAGTAGCTCTATTAAACTCACTTCGATTTGGAGAATTACAATCACCACGTGTGAAATACTTATTCGAAGAAGTAGTAGCAGGAATTGCAGGATACGGTAACTGTATCGGTATTCCAACTGTTGGCGGCGAAGTACAGTTTGATCCATGTTATGAAGGAAATCCACTTGTAAATGCAATGTGCGTAGGCTTAATTAACCACGAGGACATTAAAAAAGGGCAAGCGCACGGTGCTGGAAATACAGTAATGTACGTAGGAGCATCAACTGGTCGTGATGGTATCCACGGTGCTACATTCGCATCTGAAGAGTTATCTGAAAGCTCAGAAGCGAAGCGTCCAGCAGTTCAAGTAGGAGATCCATTTATGGAGAAACTTCTTATCGAAGCTTGCTTAGAACTTATTCAATCGGATGCACTTGTTGGAATTCAAGATATGGGTGCGGCTGGTTTAACATCATCTTCTGCAGAAATGGCAAGTAAAGCAGGCATGGGTATTGAAATGTACTTAGATGATGTACCACAGCGTGAAACAGGAATGACACCATATGAAATGATGCTATCTGAATCACAAGAGCGTATGTTAATTGTTGTGAAAAAAGGTAGAGAACAAGAGATAGTAGATTTATTTGAGAAGTATGGTCTTGCAGCCGTTACGATGGGGAAAGTAACGGAAGACAAAATGCTTCGTTTATTCCATAAAGGTGAAATGGTAGCTGAAGTACCAGCAGATGCTCTTGCAGAAGAAGCACCAATTTACCATAAACCATCAAAAGAAGCAGCATATTTTGCTGAGTTCCAAGAAATGAAAATGGAAACGCCGAAAGTAGAAAACTATAAAGAAACGTTATTCGCTCTATTACAACAACCGACGATTGCAAGTAAAGAGTGGGTTTATGATCAATATGATTATCAAGTTCGCACAAGCACAGTTGTTACACCAGGTTCAGATGCAGCAGTTGTACGTGTACGCGGTACAGAAAAAGGATTAGCAATGACGACAGATTGTAACTCTCGCTACATTTATTTAGACCCAGAAGTGGGCGGTAAAATCGCAGTAGCAGAGGCAGCACGTAATATTGTATGTTCTGGTGGGGAGCCACTTGCAATTACAGATTGCTTAAACTTCGGTAACCCAGAAAAACCAGAAATCTTCTGGCAAATTGAGAAATCAGTAGATGGTATGAGTGAAGCTTGTCGCACATTACAAACACCAGTTATTGGTGGAAATGTATCAATGTATAACGAACGTAGTGGTGAAGCGGTATACCCAACACCGACAGTTGGGATGGTTGGACTTGTACACGATTTAAAACATGTAACAACACAAGAGTTTAAGCAAGCTGGCGATTTAGTTTATGTCATTGGAGAGACGAAAGCTGAGTTTGGTGGAAGTGAATTACAGAAAATGATTCACGGAAAAATTTTCGGACAATCACCAAGTATTGATCTAGACGTAGAATTAAAACGTCAAAAACAAATATTAGCAGCAATCCAAGCTGGCCTTGTTCAATCTGCACATGACGTTGCTGAAGGTGGTTTAGCAGTTGCGATTTCAGAAAGTGCAATTGGTGCTAACGGCTTAGGCGCTACTGTGAAATTAGACGGGGAAGCAACAGCGGCATTATTTGCGGAATCACAATCCCGCTTCGTAATAACTGTAAAACGTGAAAATAAAGAAGCGTTCGAAAAAGCGGTAGAAGCAATTCAAGTTGGAGAAGTAACAAGTACAAATGAAGTAACAATTCATAATGAAGAAAATGAAGTATTACTTACAGCAAATGTAGATGAAATGAGAAAGGCTTGGAAAGGGGCAATCCCATGCTTGCTGAAATAAAGGGGTTAAACGAAGAATGTGGCGTTTTCGGAATTTGGGGGCATGAAAATGCGGCACAAGTTTCATACTACGGATTGCACAGTTTACAGCACCGTGGGCAAGAAGGCGCAGGCATTGTCGTAAATAATGGGGAAAAAATCGTCGGTCACAAGGGGTTAGGTTTAATATCGGAAGTGTTTTCAAGAGGTGAGCTAGAAGGATTGAATGGAAAATCAGCAATCGGGCATGTACGATACGCGACGGCTGGTGGAAGTGAAGTTGCTAACGTTCAACCATTGTTGTTCCGTTTTTCCGATCATAGTATGGCGTTAGCTCATAACGGAAATTTAATTAACGCAAAAATGCTTCGTCGTGAATTAGAAGCAGAGGGCAGTATTTTCCAAACAAGTTCAGATACAGAAGTACTTTTACATCTTATTAAACGTAGCACGAAAGATTCGTTAATTGAAAGTGTAAAAGAGGCTTTAAATAAAGTGAAAGGTGCGTTTGCGTATCTTTTACTAACTGGAAATGAAATGATCGTTGCATTAGATCCGAATGGGTTCCGTCCACTTTCAATTGGAAAGATGGGGGATGCTTACGTTGTAGCATCTGAAACATGTGCTTTTGATGTAGTAGGTGCAACATACATTCGTGATGTAGAACCGGGTGAATTACTTATCATTAATGATGAAGGAATTCACGTAGATCGTTTCACAAACGATGTAGAACATGCAATTTGTAGTATGGAATACATTTACTTTGCACGACCAGATTCTAATATCGCAGGCGTTAACGTTCATGCAGCACGTAAAAACATGGGGAAACGTTTGGCGGCAGAAGCTCCTATTGAAGCAGATGTTGTTACTGGCGTACCAGACTCTAGTATTTCAGCTGCGATTGGTTATGCGGAGGCGACAGGCATTCCATATGAGTTAGGATTAATTAAAAATCGTTACGTTGGACGTACATTTATTCAACCTTCTCAAGAACTGCGAGAGCAAGGGGTTAAGATGAAGCTTTCAGCAGTAAGAGGTGTGGTTGAGGGGAAACGAGTTGTTATGATTGATGATTCTATCGTACGAGGAACAACGAGTAAACGAATTGTTCGTATGCTTCGCGAGGCTGGAGCGACAGAAGTTCACGTAAGAATAGCTTCACCACCTTTGAAATATCCATGTTTCTATGGCATTGATATTCAAACGAGAAAAGAATTAATTGCAGCAAATCATACAGTAGAAGAAATTCGTGAAATGATCGGTGCAGACTCATTAACATTTTTAAGTGAAGATGGATTAGTAGATGCAATTGGACGTCCATATGAAGGGAAATACGGTGGCCTTTGTATGGCGTACTTCAATGGAGATTATCCAACAGCTCTTTATGATTATGAACAAGAGCTTTTAGAAAGTATGAAATAAGAAGAAAAAAGCTTCTACTTCTTTTGATGTAGAAGCTAGCTTCTTTCTTAAAACGGCCCGCACAGGATAGGGAGAAATTAAAAGACGAGGTGTAAATAACGATGGCGAATGCATATAAGCAAGCAGGAGTAGATATTGAAGCTGGATATGAAGCGGTATCTCGCATGAAAAAACACGTACAAACAACAATGAGAAAAGAAGTACTAGGCGGTTTAGGCGGTTTTGGAGGTATGTTTGATCTATCAAAATTTGCATTAGAAGAACCTGTATTAGTATCTGGAACAGATGGCGTGGGAACGAAATTGATGCTCGCTTTTATGGCAGATAAACATGACACAATTGGTATTGATGCAGTAGCAATGTGTGTAAATGATATTGTTGTCCAAGGAGCAGAGCCGCTTTTCTTCCTTGATTATATTGCTTGTGGTAAAGCTGAACCTAGTAAAATTGAAAACATCGTCAAAGGTATATCAGAGGGCTGTCGCCAAGCAGGTTGTGCTTTAATTGGTGGAGAAACAGCTGAAATGCCAGGAATGTATTCTACAGAAGAATACGATTTAGCTGGTTTTACAGTTGGGATCGTTGATAAAAAGAAAATTGTAACAGGTGAAAAAATTGAAGCTGGTCACGTATTAATTGGCTTGGCATCTAGCGGTATTCATAGTAACGGTTATTCTTTAGTACGAAAAGTATTACTAGAAGATGGAGAGCTATCTTTAGATCGCATTTACGGACGCTTAGAGCTACCTCTTGGTGAAGAATTATTAAAACCAACGAAAATTTATGTCAAACCTATTTTAGAACTATTGAAGAAATATGAAGTATACGGTATGGCACATATTACAGGTGGCGGATTCATTGAAAATATTCCACGTATGTTACCAGAAGAAATCGGTGCAGAAATTGAATTAGGATCTTGGGAAATTCAGCCGATCTTTAGTTTACTTCAAGAAGTTGGCAAGCTGGAAGAGAAAGAAATGTTCAATATTTTTAACATGGGTATTGGTATGGTAGTGGCGGTGAAGGAAGAAGATGCAAAAGATATCGTCCGTCTTCTTGAAGAGCAAGGAGAAACTGCTCGTATTATTGGACGCACTGTACAAGGAGCTGGCGTTACTTTTAATGGAGGCACAGCGCTATGAGTAGATTAGCAGTTTTTGCTTCTGGAAGCGGATCTAACTTTCAATCTCTCGTTAATGCAGTAGAAGAAAAAAGATTGGATGCAGAAATTAGTTTATTAGTATGTGATAAACCAGAAGCACGCGCTGTTGGGCGAGCACATTATCATCATATCCCGTGTTTCGCTTTTTCAGCGAAAGCATATGAGTCAAAAGAAGCGTTTGAAAAAGAGATATTAAAGAAGCTAGAAGAGTATGAAATTGATTATGTTATTTTAGCTGGATATATGCGTTTAATTGGACCAACTTTACTAGAAGCTTACGGCGGAAGGATTATTAATATTCATCCATCACTATTACCGAGTTTTCCAGGGAAAGATGCTGTTGGTCAAGCGTTAGAAGCAGGTGTGAAAGTAACTGGAGTAACGATTCATTATGTAGACGCAGGTATGGATACAGGGCCAATTATTGCACAAGAAGCAGTAGTTGTTTCTGAAGGGGATACGAGAGAAAGCTTACAAAAGAAAATTCAACAAGTTGAACATAAATTATACGTAAATACAGTGAATCAAATTGTTCAATCTACGAAAGAACCAACTGTTAACTAACATACAACCAGGGGTGAAGGGTAAATGAAAAAGCGTGCATTAGTAAGTGTTTCAGATAAAACAGGAGTAGTAGAATTTGTTAAAGGTTTACTAGAACAAGGGATCGAAGTTATATCAACAGGCGGTACAAAAAAATTACTAGAAGAAAACGGCTTACAAGTAATCGGTATTTCTGAAGTAACTGGTTTCCCAGAAATTATGGATGGTCGTGTGAAAACATTACATCCAAATATTCATGGTGGTCTATTAGCAGTTCGCGATAATGAAACGCATGTAGCACAAATGAATGAGTTAGGTATAGAGACAATTGATTTTGTTGTCGTTAACTTATACCCATTCAAAGAAACAATCGCTAAGCCTGATGTAACATTTGCTGATGCAATTGAAAATATTGATATTGGTGGCCCAACAATGATTCGCTCTGCTGCGAAAAATCATAAATTCGTATCTGTAATTGTAGATCCAGTAGATTATGATGTTGTATTAGCAGAACTGAAAGAGAACGGTGAAGTAAAAGAAGAAACGAAACGTAAATTAGCAGCGAAAGTATTCCGCCATACAGCAGCATATGATGCGTTAATCTCTAACTACTTAACAGAGCAAATGGGTGAAGAAAGCCCAGAAACATTAACAGTGACATTTGAGAAAAAACAAGATTTACGCTATGGAGAAAATCCACATCAAAAAGCAACATTCTATAAAGCGCCATTCGCTGTAACTTCTTCTGTTGCGTACGCAGAACAATTACACGGGAAAGAACTATCTTATAACAATATTAACGATGCAGATGCAGCGCTTAGTATCGTGAAAGAATTTACAGAGCCAGCAGTAGTAGCAGTAAAACATATGAATCCATGTGGTGTTGGAGTAGGTACGGATATTCACGAAGCATACACACGTGCTTATGAAGCGGATCCAGTATCCATTTTTGGAGGCATTATTGCAGCGAATCGTGAAATTGATAAAGCTACAGCTGAAAAGTTACACGAAATTTTCTTAGAGATTATTATCGCACCTGCTTTCTCGAAAGAAGCTTTAGAAGTGTTACAAAGTAAGAAAAACTTACGTTTATTAACTGTAAATATTGAAAAAGCGACAAGCGCAAGCAAAAAATTAACTTCTGTACAAGGTGGCCTTCTCGTTCAAGAGGAAGATACGTTATCATTAGATGAAAGTACAATTTCAATTCCAACGAAACGTGAACCTTCAGAGCAAGAATGGAAAGATTTAAAACTAGCTTGGAAAGTTGTAAAGCATGTAAAGTCAAATGCAATTGTTTTAGCGAAAGATGATATGACAATTGGTGTCGGTGCGGGACAGATGAACCGTGTAGGTTCTGCAAAAATCGCAATTACACAAGCTGGTGAAAAAGCACAAGGTAGCGCGCTTGCATCTGATGCTTTCTTCCCAATGCCAGATACATTAGAAGAAGCAGCAAAAGCAGGAATTACAGCAATCATTCAACCGGGCGGATCAATCCGTGATGAAGATTCTATTAAAGTGGCGGATACGTATGGGATTGCTATGGTGTTCACTGGCGTACGTCATTTCAAACACTAATAGAGGAAGTTTAAAAAGTCCGGTTAAGATAACCTTCGCATGTCGTCGTTGCAATGCCAGTGCGGTACTCATGTAGGAAAACTACACTCCGTGTCCTCCTGGCAAATGCGCCTCGACCTGCTCGGTTCTCTTAATCCTCCTTTTTAAACTTTGATTGATATGGATGTTTAAAAAGTCCGTTCGAGATAACCTTTTATTGATATGAAAAAGCAAACTAGGAGCATAGCTTCTAGTTTGTACTTATTTAAGTATTGGGGGATGAAATATGAATGTTTTAGTAATCGGTCGCGGTGGGCGTGAGCATGCTTTAGCTTGGAAGTTCGCGCAATCTGAAAAGGTAGAAAAGGTATATGTAGCACCGGGTAACGAAGGTATGCGCGATGTTGCAACGCCAGTTGATATTGATGAAAATGATTTTGATGCATTAGTTTTATTTGCTAAAGAGAATCATGTAGAATTAACTTTCGTTGGACCAGAAATTCCACTTATGAATGGAATCGTTGATCGTTTTAAAGAAGAGGGGCTTCGCGTATTTGGTCCGAATAAAGCGGCTGCTGTTATTGAAGGTAGTAAAGCTTTTACAAAAGAGCTTATGAAAAAGTATAATATTCCAACTGCGGCATATGAAACTTTTACAGATTATGAAGAAGCAGTACAGTACATTCAAAAAGTTGGCGCACCAATCGTTATTAAAGCGGATGGCCTAGCTGCTGGTAAAGGTGTAACAGTAGCGATGACGCTGGAAGAGGCATTACAAGCTGCGAAAGAAATGCTGCAAGATGTAAAGTTCGGCGAAGCAAGTAAGAAGGTTGTTATTGAAGAGTTTTTAGATGGACAAGAATTTTCATTAATGGCATTTGTGAATGGAACAACTGTACATCCCATGGTAATTGCGCAAGATCATAAACGAGCTTTTGATGGTGATAAAGGTCCAAATACAGGCGGAATGGGTGCGTATTCTCCAGTACCACAAATTTCGGAATCAGCAGTTCAAGAGGCGATAAAAATGGTACTACATCCAACTGCTAAGGCGATGATTGCAGAAAACCGTTCGTTTACAGGTATTTTATACGCGGGACTTATTTTAACAAATGATGGTCCAAAGGTAATTGAGTTTAATGCTCGCTTTGGTGATCCTGAAACGGAAGTTGTATTACCACGCTTAGAAAATGATTTAGTTGATGTATGTAACGCTGTATTAGATGAGAGTGAGTTAACGTTAAAATGGTCAGAAGAAGCAGTTATTGGTGTTGTACTTGCTTCGAAAGGATACCCAGAAGCATATAAAAAAGGCGAAATCATTAACGGGTTAGATACATTGCAAGATGTGATTGTTTTCCATGCAGGTACAGCAATGAAACATGGGGACTTTGTAACGAACGGTGGCCGTGTATTATTTGTTGCTTGTAAGGCAAATAGTTTACAAGAAGCAAAAGATAAAGTATATAAAGAAATCGGTAAAATTGAGAGTGATGGTCTGTTTTACCGAAGTGATATAGGATATCGTGCAATTGGGCATGAGATGACGAGAAATTAATATGTGAAAAATCCCGCTGATTCCTCAGCGGGATTTTTTATGCATCTTTATCCTTTTTTAATTTCCCTTTTTGCTTTGCCATTTCTCGAAGTAAATATTCGATGTGTGCATTGACGCTACGAAACTCATCATTCGCCCATTTTTCGATGACTGCGTGTAATTCAGGATCAATACGTAATGGAAAGCTTTTCTTTTTAGCCATAAGGATTTACAACCTTTTAGTATAGGCTTCCTGTATTAATAACTGGTTGCGCACCTTTGTCTGAAACGATGGCAACTAATAAGTTGTTCACCATATTTGCTTTACGCTCGTCATCGAGTTCTAGTACGCCTTCTTCATCTAACATATGGATTGAATCTTTGGCCATCTTCACAGCACCTTCAACAATCTCTTTTCTAGCAGCTAATACTGCTTTTGCTTGTTGACGTTGTAGCATTGCATGGGCAATTTCTGTTGCGTAAGCTAAATGTGTTAAACGAGTTTCTAATACTTCTACGCCAGCAATTTCAAGGCGTGCTTCTAACTCACGTTTTAATTCTTCAGAGATTTCTTCAGTGTTTCCACGTAACGTAATGCAAGTTTCATCTTGAAAATTGTCATAAGGATATTTTGTTGCAACGTGGCGGATTGCCGTTTCGCTTTGAATTTCTACAAATCGATCATAATGTTCAACGCCGAACATTGCTTTTGCAGAATCAACAACTTTATATACGATAACAGCTGCAATTTCAATTGGGTTGCCGTCGACATCATTTACTTTTAATTTTTTACTATTAAAGTTTTCAACACGTAACGATACAGTTTGACGGAACGCGAACGGAATCGTTAAAAATAAACCGTTTTGACGAATTGTTCCTAAATAATTACCGAAAAACGTAATGACTTTTGCTTGGTTTGGTTGAACAATACCAATACCTGTAGCAAGAATTGCGGCTAAAATAATAGTTAATGCTGCTCCTATAAAAATTTCTTGTACAAGGAAAAATACACCGATAGCGGCTAAAATTAAAATTCCAATAATCCCAAGAAAACCATTAACGTAAAATACTTGTTTTTCTTTCATATGATCGCCTCCTGATATAAAAATGATATCACTTTTATATCATTTTAAGCAAGGGGTTTACACCTAATTTTCTGAATTTTATTGATTATGTATATTTAAATACTTAAAATAAGAATGTACGTTCTGTTTCGTGGTAAAATAAAGAAGACTTAACCGCCCACTGCAGCAGCTAAGTCCCTTTGAGAGCATCTTGCATCGTGACAAATGATTCAAAGCGGTTTTGCCAGGATTATATCTTCAATCGCTGACTCAATCTCTTTGTCAGAAGCGTCATAACTTCCATTTGACTGTGGTTTGTCGTGATTGGAAGTTTGATTCGCTTCTTCTTTAGTATGTCCCTTTTTAGCAAAATCCATGCTAGGCATTTTAAATGCCCCCATATTCATATATTTTCCGAATTTCCACATTTCCACAACAGGGCAGAAACGAACAATTCCCTCTGCAACTTTCATTGCACCAATCCATAGCAAAATGTTAGACCAAGTGCACCAAGGTTTGCGTACGAGTTTCGTTGCACTACAACCGAAGAGGACAAGTCCGAGTGTAATTCGAATTAGGGCATTTATTGTACCGATATTTTGCTTCATTAGAAAAACACTCCTTTTTATGAAAGTTGAAATAGATAATACTATTTCTCTTATTAGTATCCCGTTTGATTTTGGGGATATGTAATCCAACATTTGACGTGGAAAAAGATGTTGGATTGTGCGTGTGTGTAAGTAGCTTTTTTTGTTATAATGAGAGAATGCATAAAAGGAAGTTCAAAATTAAATCCTCTCGTTTGAAAAATGTGGAAGAGAGGATTCCAAACTTAATTCTCCGCTTTAAACAAATATTTAAGGTGAACTTAAAAAATCCGAATGAAAATAAACTGTTATTTTAAACAGAAATATATACAACTTGAGAAAAGAAAGGGTGTTTTCATGTACGATATTTCCGGATGGAAACATGTATTTAAGCTTGATCCGAATAAGGAGTTAAGTGACGAACATTTAGAAATGATTTGTGAGTCTGGAACAGATGCTGTTATTGTAGGCGGAAGTGATGGAGTGACAATTGATAATGTACTACACATGCTAGTTAGCATTCGTAGATATGCAGTTCCTTGTGTGTTAGAGGTTTCTGATGTAGAAGCAATTACACCAGGATTCGATTTTTATTATATCCCAAGTGTTTTAAATAGCCGAAAGGTAGAATGGGTAACAGGCGTTCATCATGAGGCTTTGAAAGAATTTGGGGATATTATGGATTGGGACGAAATTTTTATGGAAGGATATTGTGTTTTAAATCCTGAAGCGAAAGTAGCCCAGCTTACAGATGCAAAGTGTGATGTAACAGAAGATGATGTAATTGCATACGCGCGTTTAGCAGACAAGCTATTACGTTTACCGATATTTTATTTAGAATATAGCGGTACGTATGGAGATGTTGAACTTGTTAAAAATGTGAAAGCAGAATTGAAACAAGCTAAGTTATATTATGGCGGCGGTATTTCTAATGCTGAACAGGCGAAGGAAATGGCGCAGCATGCTGATACAGTAGTTGTCGGAAATATTATTTATGATGATATAAAAGCAGCGTTAAAAACGGTTAAAGCAGTAAAAGGAGAGTAGGTGCAGGCGTATATGAGTATGACAGATAGATTATTAAATGGTTTAAATCCGCAGCAACAAAAAGCAGTACAAACAACGAACGGACCACTTCTATTAATGGCAGGCGCAGGCAGTGGTAAAACACGTGTGTTAACACATCGTATTGCGTATTTACTTGGTGAAAAAGGAGTAGCACCATGGAATGTACTAGCTATTACCTTTACAAATAAAGCGGCTCGTGAAATGCGCGAGCGTATTGATACACTTGTCGGACCAGAAGCAGAAGATATTTGGATTTCTACGTTCCACTCAATGTGTGTACGTATTTTACGACGTGATATCGATCGCATTGGTATTAATCGTAACTTTACAATTTTAGATTCAGGTGATCAGTTAACTGTAGTCAAAAAAATTATGAAAGAGCGCAATATTGATCCGAAGAAATTTGAACCGCGCTCTATTTTAGCTGGTATTAGTAATGCGAAAAATGAATTGTTATCTGCGGATAAATATGCAAAGAAAATTACAATTGCTGATCCATATGAAAAATTAACGAGCGATGTATATACAGAATATCAAAAACGTCTTTTGAAAAATAACTCACTAGACTTTGATGATTTAATTATGACGACGATTCAACTATTTGAACGTGTTCCAGAAGTACTAGAGTTTTATCAGCGTAAATTCCAGTATATTCACGTGGATGAGTATCAAGATACGAACAAAGCGCAGTACCTTCTTGTTAAACATTTAGCAGCACGTTTCAAAAATTTATGTGTTGTAGGTGACTCAGATCAGTCAATTTATCGCTGGCGTGGTGCGGACATTTCTAACATTTTGTCATTCGAAAAAGACTATGAGAACGCGCAAGTTATTCTGTTAGAACAAAATTATCGTTCGTCACAAAATATTTTAAATGCAGCGAATGCTGTTATTGAAAGAAATACGAATCGTAAACCGAAGAAATTATGGACAGATAATGAAGTTGGAAGCAAAATTTCGTATTATCGTGCTGCAACGGAAAAGGACGAAGCATACTTTGTGGCGAAAAAAATTCGCGACGATATTCAAATGGGAAAACGAAAATATACTGATTTTGCAGTGTTATATCGTACAAACGCGCAGTCTCGTATGGTCGAGGAGATTTTCCTGAAATCTAATATTCCTTACAAAATTGTCGGCGGTACGAAGTTCTACGACCGTAAAGAGATTAAAGACATTTTGGCGTATTTACGCTTAATTGGGAATCCAGATGATGAGATTAGTTTCGCACGTATTATTAACGTACCAAAGCGTGGAATTGGTGCGACTTCTATCGACAAAATTATTAATTACGGTGTACAAAATGGAATTTCATTAACAGCTGTATTCGATGAGATTGAGCATGTTGGAGTAAGTGCAAAGGTTACAAAGGCAGTAAAGGAATTCGCAGGTTTATTACACAACTGGGTAAATATGCAAGAGTATTTATCTGTTACAGAATTGGTAGAAGAAGTTATTGAGAAAACAGGCTATCGCGATATGTTGAAAAATGAGCGTACGTTAGAAGCAGAAGGTCGTCTAGAGAACTTAGATGAGTTTTTATCTGTTACGCAAACATTTGAATCTCAAAGTGAAGATAAGAGTCTTGTTGCATTCTTAACAGACTTAGCACTTGTTGCAGATATTGATCGTGTAGATGAAGACCCAACTGCTGGTGAGGAAGTTATTTTAATGACGATGCACTCAGCGAAAGGGTTAGAATTCCCAGTTGTCTTTATTGTTGGTTTAGAGGAAGGAATATTCCCGCATACTCGTTCTCTAATGGAAGAAGATGAAATGCAAGAAGAGCGTCGTCTTGCTTATGTAGGTATTACTCGTGCAGAAGAAGAGTTGTATTTATCTAATGCACAAATGCGTACTTTATTTGGTAGAACAAGTATGAATGCCGCATCTCGATTTATTACAGAAATCCCGACAGAACTAGTGGAATCATTAAATGAAACAGCGCCGAAGCGTGAAACTTCGTTTGGTGCAAAAGGAAGAACGGCAAGTAGCAGTAAAACGACAACTACAACACGTTCTCGCTCAGCTTTCGCGCGTCCTGCAGCTAAGACGACAGGCGGCGAACAAATTGGCTGGGCAGTAGGCGATAAAGCTTCCCACCAAAAATGGGGAGTCGGTACAGTTGTAAGTGTAAAAGGTGAAGGAGATGCAAAAGAATTAGATATTGCGTTTCCAAGCCCAATTGGTGTTAAACGTTTGTTAGCAAAATTTGCACCTGTGACGAAACAATAGGAAAGGAATGAGGATATGTCAAAAGAAATAGCAAAAAAACGTATAGAAGAACTACGTGATTTGTTAAATACATTTAACTATCAATATCACGTGTTAGACAATCCTTCTGTTTCTGATGCGGAGTATGACCGTAATATGCAGGAGCTTATAAAATTAGAAGCAGAGAACCCAGAGTTTATGAGTGAAGATTCTCCCTCCGTTCGCGTTGGGGGAACGGTTCTTGATATATTTGAAAAAGTAACACACAAGTCACCGATGTTAAGTTTAGGAAATGCATTTAACGAAGGAGATTTACGTGATTTTGACCGACGAGTACGTCAAGGAATTGATGATGCGAATGTAAGATATATATGCGAATTAAAAATTGACGGACTTGCAGTTTCACTTCATTATGAAAAAGGACGCTTCATTCAAGGGGCAACACGTGGTGATGGTGTAACAGGTGAAGATATTACTCAAAATTTAAAAACGATTAAAGCAATCCCGCTTCGTTTAAATGAAGAAGTAACGTTAGAAGCACGAGGCGAAGCTTATATGCCGAAGCGTTCATTCGTTAAGCTAAATGAAGAAAAAGAGCAAAATGGTGAAGATGTATTTGCAAATCCGCGTAATGCGGCAGCAGGTTCAATCCGCCAACTTGATCCGAAAATTGCAGCGAAGCGTAACTTATCTATGTTTGTATACGGTCTTGCGAATGTAGAAGAAAAAACAATCCTATCACATAGTGAATCGCTTGATTTCTTAGGTGAACTTGGATTCAAAACAAATCCAAATCGACGCACATGTGAAACAATTGAAGAAGTTATAGCTTATGTAGAAGAATGGCAAGAAAAACGTCCGCATCTTGATTATGAGATTGATGGGATCGTTATAAAAGTAGATGATGTTGCTCTTCAAGAAAGTCTAGGCACTACAGCAAAGAGTCCAAGATGGGCGATTGCTTATAAATTCCCAGCGGAAGAAGTTGTAACAAGATTAACAGGCATTGAATTAAGTGTTGGTCGTACAGGGGTTGTAACACCGACTGCAGAGCTAGAGCCAGTGCGAGTGGCTGGTACGATCGTTCGTCGTGCTTCTTTACATAACGAAGATTTAATTCGTGAAAAAGATATTCGAATTGGTGACTACGTTGTTGTGAAGAAGGCTGGAGATATTATTCCTGAAGTTGTGAATGTTATTTTCGATAAGCGTACTGGTGAGGAAGAAGAATATCATATGCCAACGCATTGCCCAGCATGTGAGAGTGAACTAGTTCGTTTAGAAGAAGAGGTAGCACTTCGTTGTATAAATCCAACTTGTCCTGCTCAAATTCGAGAAGGGTTAATCCATTTCGTTTCAAGAAATGCAATGAATATTGATGGACTTGGAGAACGTGTCATTACACAACTCTTTGAGGCAGATTATATTCGTACATTTGCTGATTTATATTCGTTGACGAAAGAGCAATTATTACAGCTAGAACGATTTGGAGAAAAATCAGCAACGAATTTAGTACAAGCAATTGAGAATTCTAAAGAAAACTCATTAGAGCGATTATTATTCGGTCTTGGTATTCGCCATGTTGGAGCGAAAGCGGCACGTACATTTGCAGAGCATTTCGAAACGATGGATGCGCTTGTGAAGGCAACGGAAGAAGAACTAAAAGCAATTAATGAAATTGGTGAAAAAATGGCTCAATCCGTAGTAACGTATTTCGATAATGAAGACGTATTAGAGTTATTACAACAATTTAAAGAATACGGCGTGAACATGACATATAAAGGCATGAAAATTGCTGATTTACAAAACGTTGAGTCGTACTTCGCAGGAAAAACTGTCGTTTTAACAGGGAAATTAGAAGTTATGGGACGTAGTGAAGCGAAGAAGAAGATTGAGGCATTAGGTGGAAAGGTAACAGGAAGTGTTAGTAAAAGTACAGATTTAGTTGTTGCAGGTGAAGCGGCAGGTTCGAAATTAGCACAAGCGGAGAAACATAATGTCGAGGTTTGGAATGAAGAGAGGTTCTTACAAGAGCTAAATAAGTAAGAGGTGCAAACTTACCATGAAAAAAATAGCATTAGCGGTATTAAGCCTTGGCCTACTTGTAAGTGGGTGTAGTGCAGGTGCTGACAAAGATGAAAAAGTGGTTGAGAAATCGGGGAAAGCAAAAGAGCAAGCAATCGTCCCGAATTACTCTATTTCGGATGAATATTATAAGACGACTATTCCATTTGGGGGAGGGAACGCACGTGGCTTAGTTGTGCAAGGAGTAAGTAATCGTCTTGATATAGATGAATTTGAAACAGGATTAATGCGTATTGCGAAAGAATCATTTAGTACGAAAGATAATGTTTTCAAAGGCGGAAAATCCCTAACTACTCAGTATATACAGATGCTTGTTAAAAGAAAACGTACAGATGCAGAACAAAAGGAACTAGAAGATACATTAAAAAAAGATGCGGTTAAATTCCCGAACATAGGGTTAAATCCTGCATTAGGTACAGGATCCGAATCATTAGAAGTGAAAAATAAAAAAAATCCAATATATATTTCAAATATTTTAGAGCATGATTATTATGTGAACAAAGGCGAAAAAAATGAGCGTAGTGGCATTGTAGTTGGATTAGCGATGAATTCGGTTCATTATTATGAGGAAGAGCATGGGTACCCGCGTGAGGCTGCAATTTCGAATGAAAAGATGTTAGCTGAAGGGAAAAAAATGGTGCCAGAAATCTTGAAAGTTATGCATGAACAAGATCCTGAGACAAAAAACCTTCCGATAACATTTGCAATTTATCGTCAGGCTCCGAAGTCTTCGCTCGTGCCAGGTAACTTTGTTTCTTATGCGAATGTCGAAAAAGGTAGTGAAACGGTTGAGGATTGGAAACAAATTAATGAGAAATATTATTTGTTCCCATCTGAACAAGCGAAAACAGATAATAAACGTGAAGACTTGGCGAGAGTATCAAACTTCAAGGCAAAATTAAGCGATTATTTCCAAGGTGACTATACAGCTGTTATCGGTACTGGTATGTATAGAGATGATGAATTAAGAGAAATAAAGCTTGATATTCCTGTCCAGTTTAATGGGAAAGCAGAAATAATTGGCTTTACACAATATGTAGCCGGGCTTGTTATGGAATACTTCCCGAATTATATGAAAGTACAAGTAACGATTAAATCTGTAGAACGTCCAGAAGCGATTATTATACGTGAAGCGAAGCAAGATGAACCGTATGTGAAAATTTTAGATTAAGTAGAAGGGCCGTTCCTTTATGGAACGGCTTTTTTTCTTGAGTAATTTTGTTATAATTTAAAATGTTATAAATAATGGGGTAAGGGGTAAAAGGCATGGATGAATTAAGTTTTCAAGTCATTATTTTATTAATTGCATTCGGTTTTTTAGCAGCTTTTATTGATTCAGTTGTTGGCGGTGGAGGATTAATTTCGCTTCCGGCACTTATGTTTGTTGGTTTACCACCAGCTTCGGCAATTGCAACGAATAAATTAGCTGCAACGATGGGGACGTTTACGAGTGCGATTTACTTTATTCGATCGGGAAAGGTTGATTTTAAAATTGTAGGAAAGTTAATCCCGTTAACTGTTATAGGAGCGGTCGCAGGTGCTTTAGTAGTAAAGTTTATCCCGCCGGATATTTTACGTCCGTTAGTGCTTGTAATGTTGGTGTTTATTGCTATTTATATTATTGCGAAAAAGGATTGGGGAAGTGTATCTACCTATAAGAAGATGACGAAAAGAAAAACATTAATATTTTTCTTTGTTATTTTAATGATAGGGTTTTACGATGGATTTTTTGGGCCAGGAACAGGATCCTTTTTAATTTTTGCATTTTTATTAATTGGTTTGGATTTTATTCAAGCGGCAGCATCTGGAAAACTTTTGAATTTTGTTAGTAATATCGTATCGTTAATCACTTTTTTATTTTTAGACGTAATTCATTTTGAATACGGTATTATTATGGGGTTATCGATGATTTTTGGCGCTTATTTTGGATCGAAGTTTGCAGTTCAAAAAGGTGTTGGATATGTAAGAACTTTATTTTTGTTAGTGACTATTTTATTGATTAGCAAAAACGTTTTGGAATATACTCATATTTTGTAGAGTTATACATTTGTATAACTCTGTTTTTTTATTATATTTTAAAAATTAATTAATTTTTAAAATATAAGTCTAGGAATATTTGAATAAATCTAAATTATCGTGTAGAATAATGTTGTAAAATGTAAACGTTTTTCTAAGGGGAGGCTAAAAATAATGGTAGTAGCATACAAACATGAGCCATTTACAGATTTTTCAGTAGAGGCTAACAAATTAGCGTTTGAAGAAGGTTTAAAGAAAGTAGAATCTTATCTTGGACAAGACTATCCATTAATTATTGGGGGAGAAAAAATCACTACAGAAGACAAAATTGTTTCTGTAAACCCTGCAAATAAAGAGGAACTTGTTGGTCGCGTTTCAAAAGCAAGCCGTGAGTTAGCTGAAAAAGCAATGCAAGTAGCGGATGAAACATTCCAAACTTGGAGAAAGTCAAAACCAGAAATGCGTGCAGACATTTTATTCCGTGCTGCAGCGATCGTTCGTCGTAGAAAACATGAATTCTCTGCTATTCTTGTAAAAGAAGCAGGTAAACCATGGAATGAGGCAGATGCTGATACAGCAGAAGCAATCGACTTTATGGAATATTATGGTCGTCAAATGTTGAAATTAAAAGACGGAATTCCAGTAGAAAGCCGTCCAATTGAATATAATCGTTTCTCTTACATTCCATTAGGAGTAGGTGTTATCATTTCTCCTTGGAATTTCCCATTCGCAATTATGGCAGGTATGACAACAGCTGCTTTAGTTTCTGGTAACACAGTATTACTAAAACCAGCTAGTACAACTCCTGTAGTAGCAGCGAAATTCATGGAAGTATTAGAAGAAGCTGGCTTACCAGCTGGCGTAGTAAACTTCGTACCAGGTAATGGTTCTGAAGTTGGTGACTACTTAGTAGATCACCCTCGTACACGTTTCATTAGCTTCACTGGATCTCGTGATGTAGGTATCCGTATTTATGAGCGCGCAGCGAAAGTAAACCCAGGCCAAATTTGGTTAAAACGCGTTATCGCTGAAATGGGCGGTAAAGATACAATCGTTGTTGATAAAGAAGCAGATCTTGAATTAGCAGCTAAATCTATCGTTGCATCAGCATTCGGATTCTCAGGACAAAAATGTTCTGCATGTTCTCGTGCAGTAATCCACGAAGATGTATACGATCACGTATTAAATCGTGCTGTTGAATTAACGAAAGAATTAAAAGTTGCTAACCCAGCTGTATTAGGTACAAACATGGGTCCTGTTAATGACCAAGCTGCATTCGATAAAGTAATGAGCTATGTTGCAATTGGTAAAGAAGAAGGTAGAATTTTAGCAGGTGGCGAAGGAGACGATTCTAAAGGCTGGTTCATCCAACCAACAATCGTTGCTGACGTTGCAGAAGATGCTCGCCTAATGAAAGAAGAAATCTTCGGACCAGTAGTAGCATTCTGTAAAGCAAAAGACTTTGACCATGCACTTGCAATTGCAAACAATACAGAATACGGTTTAACAGGAGCAGTTATCTCTAACAACCGTGATCATATTGAAAAAGCACGTGAAGACTTCCACGTAGGTAACTTATACTTCAACCGTGGATGTACTGGTGCAATCGTAGGATACCAACCATTCGGTGGCTTTAACATGTCTGGTACAGACTCTAAAGCTGGTGGTCCTGACTACTTAGCGCTTCACATGCAAGCAAAAACTACTTCTGAAACTTTATAAGAAATAGTAGAAGAGATCTTCGCAGTCTGCGAAGATCTCTTTTTTTGAAAAATTTTTTATATGTGGATTAACATAGTAATCAGTAGAAAAACTAATAAAGTAATAAGGTTTACTTCAGCAAAATGAGGTATATTTATATTTGCTGAATAGATTCTCTTTAAAGACAAGAAAAGTAGGTGAACAAAGTGGGAAAATATCAATTGGATTACAAAGGTCAGGTAGCTGTCGCGAAGTTTCATGAAAAACAGACGCCTGTCAAATTTGATAAAAAGCAGCAAATTGAAAAATTGCGTGCGGAGTATTTGAAAAAGAAACAAAAACAAACAGATAAATAATAGGAGAAATTAGTTAATTTGCATTAAAAAACACTTACCATATATTACTATTTGGTAAGTGGAACTAGCTAAAACCTATTCATATCGGGATAAACATGTAAATAGAAATAAAACAATGAGAAAAGTTGACTTATTAGTCACATTTTTTTGTATTCATTTTAAGGATTTCCTGTATAATACAATTTGAAAGAAAATCTATGGTTTGACAAGAAACACTCTTTTCGGTTTTGCTCACTGAAGAGAGTGTTTTTTTGTAGCTAAAAACTCCTCTGTACTCATTACATTTGCATATACGCCATTTAAACTAGCTAAAATTGTATTATGAATATAAACAGCTGGTATCGTAGCATTCTTAAAAGAAAGATCTTTTGTCGCACAAGCATCATGTATAACAGTACATTGCAAGCCGAAATCAAAGGCAGCCCTTACGGTAGCATCAATACACATATGAGTCATCATCCCGCATATGACGAGGTGCTCAATCTTTAAACGTTGTAATTGCTCTAGAAGATCGGTTTCGCGAAAACTATTTGGATAATGTTTGAGTATAACGGTTTCTTCTTTAAGTGGGCGTACGCTTTCATGAATATGTACACCTTCTGTATTGGGTAGGAAAAAAGTAGCGTCCTCTTTTATTGCTACATGTTGGATATGAAAAATGGGTTCGTTTTTCTTTCTAAAGAGCTGTAGTAGCTGACTAGCATATGCGCTTGCTTCTGCTGGATTACGCAATTCCATCTTTCCATGTGGAAAATAATCATTTTGAATATCAACGAGTAAAAGAGCTGTTTTCATATATTTATCTTCCTCCGATTTCATATTCAAATAATGGTATTCAATTAGTAGAGAAGATTATCCTTTTAAAAAATATGCAAGAGGAGAAGTTTACATAACTTTAAAGGTTACTATTTTCTATTAAAATTTTCATCTGAAAATTTTAATAAAGAAATAATTAATATTTTTCTAAAAAATGTATTGACTCTTATTATTCTGAGTTCTATAATGAGAATTAATTAAACGACAATTAAATCGATACATTCTTATCCAGAGAGGTGGAGGGACTGGCCCTACGATACCTCAGCAACGGGTTTTTTAATACCGTGCTAACTCCAGCAAGCCTATAAGGGCTTGGAAGATGAGAAGATGTGAACGAGTACATATAAGTGCTCTCCTTCTTATCTTTATGTTTGATAAGAAGGAGAGCACTTTTTATTTTACCTCGAGAGCTCTACTTCAAGTTTTTACAGCATATAGGAGGGGAAAAAATGATTTCTTTTAATAATGTAAGTAAAGTATATGAATCAGGTGGGCAATCTGTTCATGCGGTGGAGGATGTAACGTTATCAGTTGAGAAAGGCGAAATTTTTGGCATTATTGGTTTTAGTGGCGCTGGAAAGAGTACATTATTACGCCTAGTAAACATGTTAGAGAGACCAACGGCAGGAACGATTTCAATAGATGATAAAGAGATTACATCATTATCGACGAAAGAATTACGGAAGCTAAGACAAAGAATCGGGATGATTTTTCAAAGCTTTAATTTATTTAATTCAAGAACAGTGTTTGGGAATATTGCTTATCCATTAAGGTTAGCAAAAGTACCAAAGAATGAGATAAAAGAAAGAGTAAATGAATTGCTGAAGTTTGTAGGGTTAGAAGATAAGGCAAACAATTACCCAGAGCAGCTATCAGGCGGACAAAAGCAGCGTGTAGGTATTGCTAGAGCACTTGCAACATCACCAGATATTCTTATATGTGATGAGGCAACATCAGCTTTAGATCCAGAAACAACGACAGAAATTCTAAACTTATTAAAGAAAGTAAATCGAGAATACAATTTAACAATTCTTCTTATTACACATGAAATGCATGTCGTGAAAGAAATTTGTCACCGTGTAGCTGTAATGGAAAAAGGAAAAGTTATTGAAGAAGGAAAACTGTTTGATGTTTTCACACAACCGAAAACAAAGACGACTCAAAACTTTGTACGTTCTGTTATTAATGATCATTTACCGGAAAGTGTTTTAGCGAAAATTCAAAATGGTGGTCAGATTTATCGCCTAACATTTACTGGTGAGGAAACAGGACAGCCGGTACTATCATATATCGCAAAAAACTATAATGTGGATGTAAATGTACTGTACGGAAATATTATTGAACTTCAAAATGTGCTATTTGGAAATCTTCTTGTAGAATTGCAAGGTGAACAGAGGGAAATTCAAAAAGCATTACAACATCTAAGACTGCAAGTGCAGCTGAAGGAGGTAGAAGCTCATGCGAGTTGATTGGAGTATATTTTGGCCGCGCATACTAGATGCGACGGGGGATACCCTCTTAATGGTAATTGTAACCCTTATATTCGCTACAATTCTTGGTATACCTCTAGGTTTACTTTTATATGTAACGAGAAAAGGAAACTTTTTAGAAAATAAATGGGTCTTTTCTATTCTTAATATCATTATTAATACAATTCGTCCGATTCCATTCATTATCTTCTTAGTAGCTTTAAGCCCGTTAACAAGAAGTGTTATCGGAACGACAATTGGAACAGCAGCAGCAATTTTTCCAATGACGTTAGTTGCATCAATTGGTATCGCTAGAATGGTTGAAACAAATCTTGTTTCTGTTCCGAAAGGGGTAATTGAAGCAGCGCAAGCGATGGGTGCTTCACCAATTAGAATTGTTTTTGAAATCCTTGTACCAGAAGCGTTAGCACCATTAATTTTAGGTGTTACATTTATGACAGTTGGTTTAATTGAATTTTCTGCAGTTGCTGGGCTTGTCGGTGGTGGCGGTCTTGGTGATTTAGCAATGACATATGGTTATCAACGTTTTGATACATCAGTTATGTTCGTAACGGTCGTTTTACTTATAATTCTCGTACAATTAGCTCAAAACTTAGGAAACTACTTTGCGAAAGTCTTTTTACGCAGATCATAAAAAGGAAGAGGGGGAAAAGAGAATGAAGAAGATTTTAGCATTTGCATTATCAGCAATTGTAGGAATTTCGGCGTTAAGTGGCTGCTCGGATGCAGGAATAAAAGAGAAAACAGTTCGCATTGGTGTAACTGGAACGGATGGAAACGCTTGGGAAATTGTAAAGGAAAAAGCTGAAAAAGAAGGAATTAAAGTTAAACTGGTTGAGTTCTCTGATTACACAACGCCAAATAAAGCGTTAGCTGATGGAGATATTGAATTAAATTCATTCCAGCATATTGCATTCTTAGAGCAATTTAAAAAGGAGCATAAGCTAGATATTACAGCTGTTGGTACAACGCAAATTGCACCAATGGGTTTATACTCTGAAAAACATAAGAAAGCAAATGAAATTCCAGATGGTTCAGAAATTGCGATTCCAAATGATCCAACGAACCAAGCACGTGCATTAAAACTTCTTGATGCAGCTGGGTTATTAAAGCTTAAAAAAGACTTTGGTCTATTTGGAGATCCAAGTGGCATTGCTGAAAATCCGAAGAAGTTAAAAATTACACCGGTTATCGCACAGCAAACACCTCGTGTATTAAAAGATGTAGCAGCTTCAGTTATTAATAACGGTGTTGCTGGTCAAGCTGGATTAGATCCAGCGAAGGATCCAATTTTCTTAGAAGATCCAAAGAATGAAAATGCGAAGCCATATATTAATATTTTCGCAGCTCGTACGAAAGATAAAGATGATCCAACACTGAAAAAAGTAATTGAACTATATCATTCAAAAGAAGTGATAGATGCAATTAAGAAAGAAACAAATGATGGTTCCATTTCAGTAAATCTTTCACTTGATGAGCTTGAAAAAATCGTAAAATAATGATTGGGTTTAATGGACTAACAGAAGGAACCCCTCCGCTGTTAGTTCGTTCAACATATAATCTACTTAACAAACAAAACAAACCCTAATTCTGTACCTTCCAATTCTGTATAATATAGAATCCAATGTTTGTTAAGTAGAGTAATAGACCGGGAGTTTTCCTGGTCTTTTTTTATTACTGAAAGCGGCTAGCGAGTAGTAAGGTAATCCAAATGATAATGGGATAAGAAAATAAGCTGAACACGAGTGTAATTACGAATTGCTTTTTATGAATTAAGTGTTTTTGGGATGAAAAAAAGAAAATAGAAAAGATAACAATGAAAACTGCGGATATTACGCCAGGATTATAGGAACGATAAATAAAAAACAAAATAATATGTTGAACAGAGTTGAAGAAGATAGCCCCTTGTATAAAAATAATCCAGTATATAGAAGACAAGAAATTCAGTTGATATAGAAAGACGATAACTAAGACAAAGAGAGTTAATACAGAAATCGCAATGAAAAAGTGTTGGCTAGTTATAAAAGTAATCGAAAATTGATTAGCAAGATATTGTGGCATTTCGAAAGATTCTTCAAGGTTATGAATGAAAAATAAAAAGGGAATTAGCCAGATTGTAAGAGGAGTAAAGTGTCTTACAGAAAATGTTTTTATCAATTTACATCAGCTCCAATAAAGGGGTAGAAAGCCTATAGGAAAAGGCCTTCTACAAGGATATAATTATTCAATTACAATACTTTTTAAATTGCTATTATGTTGTGGTTGTTCGGTAGCATAAGAAGATAGTTCCTCTTGTAAAATATTTAGTATTTGCTTAGCTGATTGCTGGATTGGAGCAGGTAACTCTTCTAATATATGCATACCAACTTTTATTTTTGTACGGATTACCTTCCTTAGTAGTTCTTCATGCATGCACGACACCTCCAAACCGAATGTTTAGTACGTCCTCTTCAAACTTAGCTCCTTGAATAGAAAGGTGCGTTAATGTTTTTGGTAATGTGATGTTCCGTTTAACAGAACCTGCGCGAATGATAAGCTCATCACCTTTTTGATTTAATGTGAGCTCACTTTTATTTGAGAAGGGAATGGACAGAACGAAAATATATTCATCGCCATCTTTTTTTACATATTGTGTGCGGCCGTTAAATTTTACTTCAGTAGGACAATAATCTTTTTTAAATAAAGCATCTCCTACACGTTCTAACATAGGTAAACCAATAACTTCTTGTTCAAACATTGGAGCTTCGTAAATAGGAAGTGGATCAAAACTATCTTGAATTAATGTTTTATATTTCTTTTGGGTATCTTTCCATGCTTGAAAATAAGGATCGGTGACAGTGTTAGGAATGACACGATTGATCATAATGGCATCTACGTTATAATCGTATAGATTTAAATACGTAAAGCTGCGCTGTGCTTCTTTAATGACCATTTTTTCGGGATTTACAACGATGCGGATACTCGTTACGTCTCGGTTTGATAAAATATCTCTCATTTCTCCGAGCTGTTCAAGTGTATTTGTTAATTCGTCCATAATATCATCGGTTGGAAGGGGGACACCAAGAAGTGGTTGAGCTACAGGGCGAACAACTTTTAAAACTTTTCTTTTAATAGGAAAGAGTTTTTCCATCCACCAGCCGAGCATATCTGGAAAGCTGAGCATTGCTAATGTTTCTCCTGTTGGAGCACAATCAATGATAATAACGTCATATGTGTTTTGTTTATAATAATCGAGCACGCGAAGTAAGCTAATTAAATCTTCCATACCAGGAAACATCGTTAACTCTTCTGTTGTAATATCATCGGCTGCTTTGGAAGTGAAGAGTAGTGTAATATATTTCTGTAATTTTCCCCAGCCTTTTTCCATCTCATAAATCGTATTAATTTCTTGTGCCCACAAATTTTTACGAACTTCTAATGGCTCAGAAGATAGCTTTATACCAAATGAATCTCCTAAACTATGAGCAGGATCTGTGCTCATTACTAAAGTTTTTAATCCTTGTTTCGCACTTTGAATTGCTGTTGCCGCTGAAATGCTAGTTTTTCCTACGCCGCCTTTACCTGTATACAAAATAATTCTCATCATTCATATCCCCCTTGTTTCGAGTATCGAATATTACGAGTGGCGAAATAAACGATTGAATAAAAACCCAGCTAGGGTTTTATTCAATCGGAATGTTTTTCATTTTAGGTGTTGAAACCTTTTCTTCTGTTTTTTGTTGTGACGTAGCAATGTGATTCATAATCTTTTGGAAGATTTGTAGTAAAAATGCTTTTTCTTCTTCCGATAATGCTTCTGTTACTAAGCTAAAGTAATGGGCTGCATTTTGTTTTACTTCTTGAACGAGCAATACGCCGTTTTCTGTTAAACGAATTAATACAATGCGTCGGTCGTTTTCGTCACGGTATCTTTCAATATATCCCTTTTTTACAAGACGATTTACAACACCTGTCGTTGTACTCATCGGTATATCAAGAAGGTCAGCGATTTTTGTCATTGTAATATCTGTATTTCGCTCCATCCAAAGTAAACAAAATACTTCAGTTTTAGAAAGTGTTAAATCTAAGCTTACCCATTCTTCAGGATAGAAAAGTTTCTTGGCGTTATCTAGCAGTAAGTCTAAAAAATGTTCGTATTGCAACAATTAATTCCACTCCCGTATATTTCGAGGTTCGTAATATTTATTTTTATTTTATGTAGAATAGAAATAATTGTCAATGATTTTAATTGTTTTTTCAGATTAGGCAGAAAACTTTCTTTAAAATAGTATTCTTTTATGATAGATTTATAAATATAAAACTAGAATTTACATAAAAATCCATCATGGTAAATATAATTATCTATAATGGATGTACTGCTAACGAGGGGGAGAACGATGAGAAGACGTAATACGCAAGCGTTCACGTTTTTAGCATGGACTTCATTTGTTTGTGCGCTTTCAGGTATGCTAATTGGTATTTATACGCTAGATGAAACGCTTAGTGTAAAAGGATACTATTTAATTGGAACATTATTTTTAACGATGTCTTGTTTTGTATTACAAAAAACAATTCGTGATAATGAAGAAGATAACGAGAGATTTCCGAAAAATAAACCGTTAGATAAAGAGTAAATTGTAAAGAAAGGCATTTGCCTTTCTTTTTTTATGTAAAAATGGCGTAAGTACTCTGTGTTGACTTGCTTGAAGTACTGAAAATTTGGTATCATCAATAGTATTGTAGATTGAACGATATATTATGGAGGTGGCCTAGCCGTGTCAAGAATTTCCGTTGAGAATGTAAAGCACGTAGCACATTTAGCACGTCTTGCAATTACTGATCAAGAAGCAGAAAAATTTCAAAAACAACTAGATGCAATTGTTACATTTGCAGAACAGTTAAATGAATTAGATACAACAGATGTAAAACCAACAACTCATGTATTAACTATGAAAAATGTTATGCGTGAAGATGTACCAGAAAAAGGTTTACCAGTTGAAGAAGTATTAAAAAATGCACCGGATCACAAAGATAATCAAATCCGTGTTCCAGCAGTATTAGAATAGAGGAGGGGAATTTCGATGTCATTATTTGATCATTCAGTATCAGAGTTACATAAGAAATTAAACAACAAAGAAATTTCCGTTACGGATTTAGTAGAAGAATCTTACAAACGTATTGCGGATGTTGAAGATAACGTAAAAGCTTTTCTTACATTAGATGAAGAAAACGCACGCGCAAAAGCGAAAGAATTAGATGCAAAAATCGGCGCTGAAGATAATGGTTTATTATTCGGTATGCCAATTGGTGTAAAAGATAACATTGTAACTAACGGTCTTCGTACGACTTGTGCAAGCAAAATGTTAGCAAACTTCGATCCAATTTATGATGCGACAGTTGTGCAAAAACTAAAAGCTGCTGACACAATTACAATCGGTAAATTAAACATGGACGAGTTCGCAATGGGTTCTTCAAATGAAAACTCAGGTTTCTACGCTACGAAAAATCCATGGAACTTAGATTACGTTCCAGGCGGATCTAGTGGTGGTTCTGCAGCAGCTGTAGCAGCAGGAGAAGTATTATTCTCTCTAGGTTCTGATACAGGTGGTTCTATCCGTCAGCCAGCTGCATATTGCGGCGTTGTAGGTTTAAAACCAACTTACGGACGTGTATCTCGTTACGGATTAGTTGCATTCGCATCTTCACTGGACCAAATCGGACCGATTACACGTACAGTAGAAGATAATGCATACTTATTACAAGCTATTTCAGGTCTTGACCGTATGGATGCAACTTCTGCAAACGTTGAAGTAGGAAACTACTTAGCTGGTTTAACAGGCGACGTTAAAGGTTTACGTATTGCTGTACCGAAAGAATACTTAGGAGAAGGTGTTGGCGAAGAAGCTCGTGAGTCAGTACTAGCTGCTTTAAAAGTATTAGAAGGTATGGGCGCAACTTGGGAGGAAGTATCTCTTCCGCACTCTAAATACGCTCTAGCAACGTATTACTTATTATCTTCTTCTGAAGCATCAGCTAACCTTTCACGCTTTGATGGCGTACGTTATGGTGTTCGTTCTGATAATGTGAATAACTTAATGGATCTTTACAAAAACACACGTAGCGAAGGCTTCGGTGATGAAGTAAAACGTCGTATTATGCTTGGTACATTTGCTCTTAGCTCTGGTTACTATGATGCATATTACAAAAAAGCACAACAAGTACGTACATTAATTAAAAACGACTTTGAAAATGTATTTGCTAACTACGATGTTATTATTGGACCAACAACGCCAACTCCGGCATTTAAAGTGGGCGAAAAAGTTGATGATCCAATGACAATGTATGCAAATGACATTTTAACAATCCCAGTAAACTTAGCAGGCGTTCCAGCGATTTCTGTTCCATGTGGATTCGGTGCTAACAACATGCCACTTGGTTTACAAATTATTGGTAAACACTTCGATGAAGCGACAATTTACCGCGTTGCACATGCGTTTGAGCAAGCAACAGACCATCATACAAAAAAAGCAAGTCTGTAAGGAGGCGAGCATAGATGAATTTAGAAACAATTATTGGTTTAGAGGTTCACGTTGAGTTAAAAACGAATTCGAAAATTTTCTCTGCGAGTCCAACAGAATTCGGAGCGGAACCAAATACACAAACAAGTGTAATTGACTTAGGATACCCAGGGGTACTTCCTACTTTAAATAAAGAAGCAGTTAACTTTGCAATGAAAGCTGCAATGGCATTAAACTGTGAAATCGCAACGGAAACGAAGTTTGACCGTAAAAACTATTTCTATCCAGATAATCCGAAAGCTTACCAAATTTCTCAATTCGATAAGCCAATTGGTGAAAATGGTTGGATTGAAATTGAAGTAGACGGCAAAAAGAAACGTATCGGTATTACACGTCTTCATTTAGAAGAAGATGCTGGTAAATCAACGCATACAGCTGATGGTTCATTAGTAGATTACAACCGTCAAGGTATGCCTTTAATCGAGATCGTATCTGAGCCAGATATGCGTACGCCAGAAGAAGCATATGCATACTTAGAGAAGTTAAAATCAATTATTCAATATACAGGCGTATCTGATTGTAAGATGGAAGAAGGTTCCTTGCGTTGTGATGCGAACATTTCCCTTCGTCCAGTTGGACAAGAGAAGTTCGGTACAAAAGCGGAACTGAAAAACTTAAACTCTTTCACTTACGTACAAAAAGGTCTTGAGTTTGAGCAAGCTCGCCAAGAAAAAGAATTATTATCTGGTGGTATCATCCAACAAGAAACACGTCGTTATGATGAAGCAACGAAGAAAACAATCTTAATGCGTGTGAAAGAAGGATCTGATGATTACCGTTACTTCCCAGAGCCAGACTTAGTTGAACTTTACATCGACGATGAGTGGAAAGAAGCAGTTCGTGCTTCTATTCCAGAACTTCCAGATGCACGTAAAGCTCGCTACGTTGCAGAATTAGGCTTACCAGCTTATGATGCACACGTATTAACATTAACGAAAGAAATGTCTGATTTCTTTGAAGCAACTGTTGCAGACGGTGCTGATGCGAAATTAACATCAAACTGGTTAATGGGTGAAGTACTTGCATACCTAAACAAACAACAAAAAGAATTAAAAGACGTTGCATTAACGCCTGCTGGTTTATCTAAAATGGTTCAATTAATTGAAAAAGGTACAATTTCTTCTAAAATTGCGAAGAAAGTATTTAACGAATTAATTGAAAAAGGTGGAGACCCAGAAGAAATCGTTAAAGCGAAAGGCCTTGTTCAAATTTCTGACGAGGGTACACTTCGTAAAGTTGTAACAGAAATTCTTGATAATAATGAGCAATCTATCGAAGACTTTAAAAACGGTAAAGACCGTGCAATTGGCTTCTTAGTTGGTCAAATTATGAAAGCTACAAAAGGACAAGCAAATCCACCGCTTGTTAATAAAATCTTACTTGAAGAGATTAATAAGCGATAATAGTAGTAACTTTTAAAGATTAAGCAGAAAAACACCCGTACATGGGTGTTTTTCTAGGTTAATCAAACGTTTGTTTAAATGAGAGAAAATTATTTAAACAAACGTTTGATTAACTGTCAAAAGTGGAAAAATGTTTGTATAGCAACTATGGTATGATAGTTGCAAAAAGGTGGGAATAATGATAAATCTAGAAATAGAGGTTTTTTCATCTCATGAAATAATAGATAATTATTATTCGTTATATGTAAAGTGTTGTGAGGAAATAGATGGACATAAATTTTTTGTCAAATAAAACAAAACCATTGAAATGAATATTTACTTTTGATGGGCTACACGAATCGGGTTCTTACTGCCTGTTTGAGCGAGATAAAAGAAGGATAGGAAGATGAGAGGAGGTAGGCATGGGAATACTGAATAGAAGTTCGGTATGTTCTTTGTCGATACATAAAGAAATTTCCTGTGCTAATAAATGATGAAGCGAGCAAGAATTATTTATAATCCTACTTCTGGGCGTGAGCTATTTAAGAAGAGCTTACCGGAAGTATTACAAAAATTAGAACAAGCTGGATATGAAGCATCTTGTCATGCGACAACGGGTCCTGGAGATGCAACTGTGGCGGCGAGGCAAGCTGTAGAGCGTAAATTTGATGTTGTTATTGCGGCTGGTGGTGACGGCACGTTAAATGAAGTCGTAAACGGTCTAGTTGGTCATGAATTCCGTCCGAAATTTGGAATTATTCCAGTTGGAACGACAAATGACTTTGCACGTGCAATCGGTGTACCTCGTTCTATTGAAGAGGCAGCGGATATTATTTGTGAAGGAAAAACTGTGCCATTAGACCTTGGTAGAGCAAACGATACATATTTTATTAACATCGCTGGTGGCGGTCGTATTACAGAATTAACATATGAAGTACCAAGTAAGCTAAAGACTGTATTAGGACAACTTGCTTATTACTTAAAAGGTATCGAAATGCTACCATCACTACATCCAACATATGTTGAAATTGAGTATGATGGAAAATTACTACAAGAAGAAATTACGATGTTTTTAATTACGAATACTCGTTCAGTGGGTGGCTTTGAAAAGGTAGCACCATATGCATCGATTAACGATGGCTTATTTGATTTATTAGTGCTGAAAAAAGGTTCGATTGCCGACTTAATTAAAGCTGCAACACAAGCGCAGCGTGGTGAACATATTAACAATCCAAAAGTACTATACACACAAGCGAACCGAATTAAAGTGCATTCACCAGATAAACTAATGATTAATTTAGATGGTGAATATGGTGGAGATGCACCGATGGAATTCGAAAATATGTATCATTGTCTGGAACTATTTGTTCCTGAACATCAAGAGGATGCCCTGTAAAGGCATCCTTTTTATTATATAGAAGGATTGTAAATTGGAAGTTAGTTTGATTTTCATGGTATTTTTACAATTCGTTTATTTTATATCCATACTTTATTGATACACTGGAGGAGATAAGAGACGAGAGGTAGGGTGTGCTATGGAGAAGGTAAAAGCAATACTATTTGATAAAGATGGGACTTTAATGGATTTTCATTCAATTTGGATAAAAGTAGCTGAAGAACTTGTGGCGGAATGTATAAATTTATATGAACTGCCAAAGTCAATGCAGCCTACTTTATTAAAAGAGATTGGCGTGGAGGGGGTGTTTGTGAACCCTCGTAGCGCAATAGCGGCAGGAACGAGCCTTGATGTTGCAAAGGAGCTTTGTAAGTATATTCCGTTATCTAAGGAAGAGGAGATGCATGAGTGGGTAAGTGGAAAATTATTTTCCCTTATGTATGAGCACCGTTCTTATATGAAAATGACGGCGGATTTACCGAGAATTTTACAAAGCTTAAAGGATAGAGGATTTATTTTAGGTGTTGTTACAGCTGATGATTTTGCACCGACAGAATTATTTTTAAAACAGTACCAATTAGAGACCTTTTTTGATTATGTTGTAGCTTCAGATACATTTGCGGCACAAAAACCCGATAAAAGAATTATAGAATCCTTCTGTGAGAAGTTTCATTTAAAGGCATGTGAAGTAGCGGTCGTTGGGGATACACCGACTGATTTATATTTAGCGAAAAATGGTGATTGCTATGCAATTGGAGTACTATCTGGTACAGGGAATCGTCAAACATTAGAACCACTTGCTGATTTAGTAGTACAATCTGTTGGGGACTTTATTTCGCATTCAGGTGAGTTGACTTGGGAAAAAGGAAAGTCTAATGTGTAAGAAAAATAAGTCTATAAAGACTCGTTATGAGTCTTTATAGACTTATTTTTTATGGCGAAATAGAAGGTGTGTAGGATGAATACTGAAAAAGAATATTGGCATACATTTTGCAATGAAAAGAGAAAACAATGTAAAGAAAAGGATGGGGTACGTAATGAATACAAAAAAATTTGCTAAAGTAAATGAACAAATTCCTGGACCGAAAGCAGCGTCTTTACTAGAACGCCGCCAAAATATAGTACCAAAAGGAGTAAGTAACGGCATCCCAACGTTTGTACAATCTGCAAATGGTGCTCTTGTTACTGATGTTGATGGCAATCAGTACATTGATTTCGCTGGAGCAATAGGAACAATTAACGTAGGGCATTGTCACCCAGCTGTTAAAGAAGCACTCCATAAACAAGTAGATCAATACATTCATACTGGCTTTAATGTCATGATGTATGAGCCATATATTGAATTAGCAGAAAAACTTGCGGCATTAGCGCCAGGAAGTTTTGATAAGCAAGTACTATTTTTAAATAGTGGTGCAGAAGCAGTTGAGAATGCGGTAAAAATCGCTCGTAAATATACAAAAAGACCTGGTATTATTGCATTTTCTAAAGGTTTCCATGGACGCACATTAATGACAATGACAATGACAAGTAAAGTAAAACCATATAAATTTGGATTTGGTCCATTTGCGCCTGAAGTCTATAAAGCACCATTCCCGTACGAATATCGCCGCCCAGAAGGATTAACGGAAGAGCAGTACGATAACTTTATGATTGAAGAGTTTAAGAATTTCTTCGTATCAGAAGTAGCACCAGAAACGATTGCAGCCGTTGTAATGGAACCTGTTCAAGGGGAAGGTGGATTTATCGTCCCAAGTAAGAAGTTTGTGCAAGAAGTACGCAATATTTGTTCAGAACACGGCATCTTATTTGTAGCGGATGAAATTCAAACTGGATTTAGCCGTACAGGAAAATATTTCGCCATTGATCATTATGATGTCGTTCCGGATTTAATTACGGTATCTAAATCATTAGGTGCTGGTGTACCGATTAGTGGTGTTATTGGGCGCAAAGAAATTATGAATGAGTCTGCACCAGGAGAACTTGGTGGAACGTATGCAGGAAGCCCGCTAGGATGTGCGGCAGCATTAGCAGTACTTGATGTAATAGAAAAAGAGAATTTAAATGATAGAGCGATAGAATTAGGAAAAGTCGTAATGAACCGATTCGAAGAGATGAAAAATAAATATAATTGCATCGGTGATGTGCGCGGTTTAGGAGCAATGTGTGCATTTGAGCTCGTTCAAGATCGTAAGACGAAAGCACCTGATAAAACGTTAACAGCTAATTTATGCGCAGAAGCAAATAAACGTGGCTTACTTCTACTATCAGCAGGAACATACGGTAATGTTATTCGTGTGCTAATGCCATTAGTGATTACAGATGAGCAACTGGAAGAAGGATTAACAATCATTGAAGAATCGTTGCAAGTCTGTTATGAGAAAGCAAATATTGCTCGTGTTTAAAAGTTAAATAATAAAACAGCAAACATTCTAGCTGACTCTATATAAAATGCAGAAAATTCACTTTATAATAAAGGTAGTGAAGTGAATCGACGGATTGGAAGTTAGGGGTGGCTAGGATGGTTGCAGAAAAGGAACGAGTGTTAATGGATTTACAAGATGTATTTGAATATGCGTTTGACGAAATTTTTGTGACTGACGAAAAGGGAATCGTTGTACGTGTAAATAGTACATGTGAAAGGCACTATCAATTGGCTGCAAAAGAGTTAGTAGGTAAACATGTAAAAGAATTGCAGAAAGATGGTATCTTTTACCCATCAGCAACGTTAGAAGTAATTGAAAAAAAGAGGCCAATCGAACTAGTTCAGACGACAAAATCAGGAGAGTATTTACACGTTCGTACAAGGCCTGTTTTTGATGAGGAGGGCAATTTAAGAAGAGTAATTAGTTACTCTCGTGATCTTACAGAACTCTATCAATTACGTCAAAAGGTAGAAGAAATGGATAATCAGTTAAAAACATATAAAAAAGAATTAAGAGAAACATATGAACATGAAGGACTTATTTTTAAAAGTATCGCTATGCAAAAAATAGTCGAGACAATCAAGAAAGTATCCGTGGTAGATAGTACGGTTCTCGTTTTAGGTGAGACAGGAGTAGGAAAGAGTCGATTGGTGCGTCATTTACATGAAGTGAGTAACCGGAAGAATGAAAGTTTCTATGAAATTAACTGTGCGGCATTGCCGACAAATTTAATTGAATCAGAGCTTTTTGGATACTCAGGCGGATCCTTTACAGGTGCGAATCGTGAAGGGAAAAAGGGACTATTAGAATCAGCGCATAAAGGAACGCTATTCTTAGATGAAATTGGCGAAATGCCGCTTGAAACTCAAGCAAAGCTTTTGCAAGTGTTGCAAGAAAAAACGTTTCGCCCTATAGGCGGAAGAGAATTAAAAAAGGTGGACGTTAGAATTGTAGCGGCAACAAATAGAGATTTAAGTATGATGGTGAAACAAGGAACATTTCGGAAAGATTTATATTATCGTCTGAATGTCATTCCCATTGTAATCCCGCCACTACGGGAAAGAACTGAAGACATTTTGCCACTTATTTATCATTATTTACAACACTTTAACGAGAAATATGGTAGAAATGTGAAATTAGCGCCTAGTACATTGCAAATGTTTGTTGGTTACCCGTGGGAAGGAAATAATAGAGAGATTGAAAATGTGATTGAGCGAATTGTTATAACTGCCGATGATATCGTTACGATAGAAGATTTACCAATAGCGATGCAAGAATCAACGGTTGAACAGTCCGGTCAAAGTCTCTATAAAATGTTAGAAGAAGTAGAACGGAATATTATTTTGAAAGCATATAAAACATATGGATCGAGTTATAAAGTAGCGGAGTTTTTAAAAATAAGTCAATCTGCTGCCACTAGGAAAATAAAGAAACTTATAGAGGAGGAAGAGAATATTGGATAAAAAAGCGACGTTTGTAAATGTAGAGAAAAAGGCGATGTATATAAATGGTGAATGGATTACATTGCAAGAACAAATCGAAGTAAATAATCCAGCAACGAAGGAAATATTTGCGACGGTACCAAAGGGCGGGATAACAGAGGCAAAGCAAGCTGTTGATGCTGCGCATGAAGCTTTTAAATTATGGTCTAAGTTAACAGCAGCAGATCGTGCAGCGAAATTAAAAAAATGGTTCACACTGATTGATGAAAATAAAGAAGAGATTGCAGCAATTATGACGAAAGAACAAGGAAAGCCGTTTGCAGAAGCGCTTGGTGAAGTAAATTATGCAAATAGCTTTGTTGAATGGTATGCAGAAGAAGGAAAACGCGTATATGGTGAAATGATTCCTGCTTCTCATCCAAATAAGCGCATTTTAGTTATGAAGCAACCAGTTGGCGTTATGGCAGCTATTACACCGTGGAACTTCCCGGCTGCTATGATTACGAGAAAGGTAGCCCCAGCGCTTGCAGCAGGATGTACAGCGGTTGTAAAACCTGCAAGTCAAACGCCGTTAACTGCGTTAAAGTTAGCTGAATTAGCTCATGAAGCAGACATTCCAAAAGGCGTAATAAATATTGTAACAGGTAGTGCGAAAGCAATTGCTGATACGTGGATGGAAGATGGGCGTGTTCGAAAAGTGTCCTTTACAGGATCAACGGAAATTGGGAAAGAGTTAATGGCTAGTGCGGCACAAACGATGAAAAAGGTTTCACTTGAGTTAGGCGGTCACGCACCGTTTATTGTTATGAATGATGCAGACTTAGATAAAGCAGTAGAGGCAGTAATCGGTTCGAAATTCCGTAACGCAGGACAAACGTGTATATGTACAAACCGAGTATTTGTTCAGGAAGAAGTTTACGAAGTATTCGCAGAGAAGTTTCAAAAGGCAGTAGGGAAGTTGAAAGTAGGAGATGGTTTCGGTGACGGAACGACTGTCGGGCCACTTATTGATGAGAATGCAGTTTCAAAAGTACAAGAACATATTGAAGATGCTATTCAAAAAGGTGGAACAGTTTTATATGGTGGCCAAAAGGTTACAGAGCTAGATGGACACTTTATTCAACCAACTGTAATTGGATTAGCGAATGATACGATGCTTTGTATGAATGAAGAAACATTTGGACCAGTTGCACCTGTTGCGAAATTTAAAACGGTTGAAGAAGTAATTGAACGTGCGAACAATACGCCATACGGTTTAGCAGCGTACATTTTCACGAAAGACATTAGCCAAGCATTCCAAATTAGTGAAGCACTAGAGTATGGTATTATCGGTTTAAATGATGGCCTCCCATCAGTTGCACAAGCACCGTTCGGTGGCTTTAAAGAGAGTGGCATTGGTCGTGAAGGAGGTCATTTCGGTATCGAGGAATATTTAGAAATTAAATATATTTCATTAGGACTATAAGTAGTATACTAGAATCTCTATAAGGTAACAGAGAAGGAGATTCTAGTATGGTATATTGGCTATTATTACTTGTAACAATTATTTTTGAAGTAGCTGGAACAATTGCGATGAAATTATCAAACGGTTTAACAAAGCTCATTCCAAGTGTACTTATTTTTGTATTTTACGGAATTTGTTTCAGCGTGTTCGCCATCGTTGTAAAAAAGATTCATTTAAGTATTGCTTATGCAATTTGGTCTGGTGTTGGGACGTTACTTATTACGATTATTAGTGTGTACTTTTTTAAAGAGCACATTAGCCTATTCCAAGCATTTTGTATTCTTTTCATCGTGTTAGGAGTAATTGGGCTTAAGGTTTCATCTGCATCATAAAAGGCTATCTTCCGCTGCGGGAGATAGCCTTTTGCTTTTATTAAAACGCCCAATTACCTTTACGGAAGATTGGTTCATGTCTGCCATCAGCTGTAATGCCGTCGATATCAAGCTCAGCTGATCCAATCATGAAATCTTCGTGTGTAATACTAGCGTTTGCGCCATTTTCAGCAAGTTCTTCTTTAGACATCGTTTTTCCGCCAACTAAGTTAAATGCATAAGCATTTCCGATTGCAAGGTGGCAAGATGCATTTTCATCAAATAGCGTGTTGTAGAATAAAATATTTGTGTTTGAAATTGGTGAATCATGAGGTACTAAAGCTACTTCGCCTAAGAAGTGAGAACCTTCATCTGTTTCTACTAAATGTTTTAAAGCTTCTTCTCCAACTTCAGCTTTATAATCTACGATACGTCCGTTTTCAAATGTTAACGTGAAGTTATCGATAATGTTACCTGCAAATGCTAACGGTTTTGTACTAGATACTTGGCCATTTACACCTGTTTTAAGTGGCATTGTAAACACTTCTTCAGTTGGAATGTTCGCCATAAATGGTACGTTCTTTTCATTTAAGCTACCAGCACCAGCCCATACATGTTTTTCTGGAAGTTCGATCGTTAAATCTGTTCCAGGACCAGTATAGTGAAGAGCTTTATAATGCTTTTCGTTTAAGTAATCAACTTTTGTATGTAATGTTTTATCGTGTTCTTTCCATGCTTCCACAGGATTTTCTAAATCAGCACGAGTAGCTTTGAAAATAGCATCCCATAGTTTTGCTTCTTGTTCTTCTGGTGCAACGTCAGGGAATACTTTCGCAGCCCATTCTTTCGTAGGAACAGAAATGACACACCAGCTTACTTTATCAGCTTGTACGTAATCACGGTATACTTTCATTGCTTCACCAGCTACTTTATGAGCTGTTGCGATACGCGTTGGTTCTACACCTTTTAATAGATCAGGGTTTTCTGCATAAATAGACATAAATGCAGCGCCTTCTTTTGCTAATTCTTCACGAGCGTGTGCTTTCCAAGATGGGAACTCAGCGAATGCTTCTTCAGGAGCTAGATCGAACTTTAAGCGTGTTAACGTCTCATCATTCCAATCCACATATACGTGTTTTGCACCAGATTTATATGCTTTTTCTGTAACGAGGCGTACAAATTGTACAGCTTCAAGAGGTGCGCTAATTGATAATGTTTGTCCTGGTTGAATATTAACACCAACATTGACTGCAAGGGCAGCATATTTCTCTAACGTTTGTTCAAATGACATATGTATAATCTCCTTTAATTTGAAAGATTTCTTACTATATATAATACAAGAAAATTCAAAAAATATATATAAATATAGCGTAAAAAGAGAGCTCAAAATATATTGAGCCCTCATCGTTATTTAATCGAAGAAGCAAACTGTTCTACGGTCGTCGTATGGTGTATGCGAACACGCTTCATTTTTAACAATTCATCGGGTTCACCTTTTGTAATGAATTTTCCGGGTTTTGTTGTCGTCGCAAATTGATAATACTTCTTCGTTTCTGCAACAACCTTATCATCTACATGACCGAATGGATAAGCAATCGCGATAACAGGCTTACCTGTTATTTTTTCTAGCTTTTCTTTTGAACCTTTTAACTCTTCCTCATAGTTTGTAATTTTCGGTAAGTCTGCATGTGTTGCAGTATGAGATTGCACCGAGAAAATGCCGGAACCAACCATTTCTTTTATTTCAGAAGTAGACAATGCTCCTTCTACATCAACGTTATCAACAATCATATATTCTGTTGCCGCCGGTTTAAACGTATCGTCTTTTAGCTTTTGTAAAACATGAAATGCATTCATATTATTTTTCATACCATCATCAAATGTAACAAAGATAGGTTTATTTACTTTATTTATATCGCCCCAGCGTTCAAACGTTAACAGTGTATAACCATTGTCCTTTAAATATTTCATTTGGGCTTCAAAGTTAGCAGGTGATACGAATAAGTCTTTAATACCTTGACCGTGATAATCATCGATTGCATGGTACATAAGAACGGGAACCTTTTGCTCGAAAGTAATAGCAGATTTTGTGAGTGGAATGGTTTTCCCATCTTCTTTTATGCCTATTGCTTCAATTTGAAACTCACCACGTTTTCCTTCAAATTCTTTTATATCAAAAGGAAGTGTAAACTGTTTCTCCTTTTCTTTAGAAGAAAAAGATTTAGTGTGTTCCTTTCCATCAGCAGTACGCCAAATTTTATATTGTACTTCAGTTAAAGCATCTTTTATATCTGTCATATGAATGGTAGTATTTGTAGCTTCGTGTGTAATGGACTGATAAGAAATTTTACCTTGTTCTTGCACAGTAGCTGCTTGTTTCTTAGTTTCTTGAACCTTTTTCTCTTTTTTAGGTTCCTGGTTTACATTGCTAGTATTACAACCTGCTAGAATGGCAGATGTGCATAAAGCGATTGCAACATATTTTCTCATAAAATCACCTTCTATTGTGTATTATGTTACATATTTATATTTAAAATCCCCACCACTGTAAGAGAGGTGGGGACATACCCTTGTTCATCATAGCATTTGAAGAATATGTATGGAATGAGAAAAGTAACAATAGATAAAAAAAACACCTTACTTCAACGAGTAAGGTGATTTTTTATTAAATAAACAATCCAGCGATTGTCGCAGATAAAATAGAAGCAAGTGTTGATGCAAATAGCATTTTCCAACCAAATTTAGAAACAACGCTTCCTTGTTTTTCAGAAAGAGCACGAATTGTACCAACGATCGCGCCAATTTGGCTAATACTTGCGAAGCTAATTAAGAATACTGTAACGATTCCAACTGTACGTGGAGATAATGTTGCTGCAACACCTTTTAAATCAAGGATTGCTACAAACTCGTTTAATACAATCTTCGTACCCATAATTCCGCCAGCTGGGATAATATCTTGAGCTGGAATCCCCATTAAGAATGCGAATGGAGCAAGTACGTAACCAAAGATTTGTTGTAACGTAACGGCATGTCCCATTGCACCTGAAGCTGCGCTAATTACGTAGTTTACAACTTCCATCACACCGATGAAAGCGATCATTAATGCGGCAACGATACCTGCTACTTTTAAACCGTCAAGCGCACCGTTAATCATTGCACCGATAAAGCTATCCCCGAATACAGTTCGGTCAAATTTCTGAACTACTTCGTCTTCTTTTTTCGTATCAACAGGTGTTAATAACGAACAAACGATTAAGCTTGAGAATAAGTTTAATGGAAGAGCTGCTAATACATATTTTGCATCTAACATCATTACGTATGATGCTGTAACAGAAGCAGAAACTGAGCTCATTGCAGAACAACAAATGATAAACATACGGTTTTTGTTAAAATGCTGTAAATCATTTTTAATAACGATTAAAGCTTCACTTGAACCGAAGAATACAGAGTTTACTGCGTGGAATGATTCAACGCGTGGTAAACCAGTAACTTTTGAAATAGCACCGCCGACAACGCGAACGATGAATGGTAAAACACCTAAATAACTAAAGATAGAAAGTAGTGCTGAGAAAAATACGATAATTAATAATACGTTTAAGAAAAAGACAAAATCTCTTTGAATTCCATTAAAGAGAAAATCGACGCCTGTCGTACCAAGTTTAATTAGTTTGTTGAAAACTTTACTAATGAAGATGATAATTTGTTGACCAATTTTTGTGCCAAACATAAACCAACCGATTAAAATTTGGAAACCAATCATAATTGCAATTGCACGGAAGTTGATTTTACTTTTGTTGTTTGACAAAGCAAAACATAAACCTAAAACGACAAGAATACCGATAATACTCATTACATATTGCATGTAGTTGCCCCTTTCAGAAGTTCGTATAAAGTTTGTACATAAAACGCTCGTTATATTACTAAAAATAAGACAAAGAGGTTTTATGTCATACGTAAGATGTCTGACCTTTTAGAAAAATAAAAATAAAAAAGACCCATATGGATTCACTTTCATCTATGAGAGAAAGCTAATCAATATGAGTCCTTTTTGCACATAGGCTAATATTCATTAGTTTTCCCCATAGTCCAGCAATTTAAGGTTGCCGGGTAGAAACTCTCGATCCATATTATCGAGTATATATGAGGTAACATCGTCCGTATTAAATTAGTAGTAGCGTAACATTAACAGAGAACTATCGTCAATAGCTTTTTTTCTTCCAATAGAAATAGACCATATAAGTATGATAAAATGTAACGCAGTGTTATGAAAAAGAGAGGTCGGAAAATGAGTACAAAAATGACGCCACCAGTTGAAAAAAACGAGTTTATAGATGTAGTATTTGAAGATTTAACACATGATGGTGCCGGTGTTGCGAAAGTAAAAGGCTATCCTATTTTCGTTAAAAACGGATTACCAGGTGAAGAAGCGCAAATTAAAATTATTAAAGTGAAGAAAAACTTCGCATTCGGTCGTTTAATGAAGCTTCATACAGAGAGCCCATATCGTAAAGATGCCGAATGCCCAGTGTACAATCAGTGCGGCGGTTGTCAGCTTCAGCATTTAACATATGAAGGACAATTACAAGCGAAAGAAAAACAAGTACGTGACGTTATGCAGCGCATTGGAGGACTAAGCGATGTTCCTGTTCATCCTGTACTTGGCATGAAGAATCCGTGGGTATACCGTAATAAAGCACAAGTACCAATTGGAGAACGTGAAGGCGGACTTGTAGCTGGTTTCTATCGTCAAGGAACGCATGACATTATTAATATGGAATCATGTTTAATTCAAGCAGAAGAAAACGATACATTGATTCAAGAAGTAAAACGAATTTGTGAAAAACACGGTATTTCGGCGTACAACGAAGAGCGTAACAAAGGAACACTTCGTCACGTAATGGCTCGTTACGGACAAGTAACAGGGGAGATTATGCTTGTCTTCATTACTCGTACAGCAGAACTGCCAAACAAAAAAGCAATCATTGAAGAAATTGCTACGAAATTCCCAGAAGTAAAATCAATTGTTCAAAACGTAAACCCGAAACGTACAAATGTAATCTTCGGAGACAAAACGACAGTACTGTACGGATCAGAATATATTTATGACTTTATCGGCGATATTAAATTTGCGATTTCAGCACGTTCATTCTATCAAGTAAACCCAGAACAAACGAAAGTGTTATACGATAAAACGTTAGAATACGCAAAATTAGATGGCAATGAAACAGTAATTGATGCCTATTGTGGAATTGGATCAATCTCCTTATTCCTAGCACAAAAAGCGAAAAAAGTGTACGGCGTTGAAATCGTCCCAGAAGCGATCGAAGACGCAAAGCGTAACGCAGCACTAAACAACATGATAAACGCTGAATTTGGTGTAGGAGAAGCAGAAGTAGTTATTCCAAAATGGTATAAAGAAGGCGTAATCGCTGACACAATGGTCGTAGATCCACCGCGTAAAGGTTGTGATGAGGCACTACTTAACACAATCATCGACATGAAACCAAAACGCGTCGTATACGTATCATGTAACCCAGCAACATTAGCACGTGATTTAAAAGTACTAGAAGAAGGCGGATATAAAACACAGGAAGTACAACCTGTTGATATGTTCCCACATACGACTCACGTAGAGTGTGTGGCTTGGCTTAAGTTGGTATAATAGAAAAGCAGTTGATATAGGAAAATCTATACCATCTGCTTTTTGGTTTATTGAGAGTTTGAAATTGTATTCATAGTGAGAGGATTTGAATTTGAAATGATAGATAATTTTTGGCGTGATTTACCACGGCCGTTTTTCGTACTTGCACCAATGGAAGATGTGACAGACGTTGTTTTCCGTCACGTAGTAAGTGAAGCTGGTCGCCCAGATGTATTCTTCACAGAGTTCACAAACTCAGATAGCTATTGTCATCCAGAAGGTATGAAAAGTGTACGTGGCCGTTTAATTTTTACAGAAGATGAACAACCGATGGTAGCACATATTTGGGGAGATAATCCTGAATATTTCCGTCAAATGAGTATTGGTATGGCAGAACTAGGATTTAAAGGCATCGATATTAACATGGGTTGTCCTGTACCGAACGTAGCATCAAGAGGAAAAGGTAGTGGCCTTATCTTGCGTCCAGATGTTGCGGCAGAACTTATTCAAGCTGCAAAAGCAGGCGGACTACCTGTCAGCGTAAAAACAAGACTTGGCTTTAAAGAATTAAGTGAGTGGGAAGATTGGTTAACGCATATTTTCAAACAAGATATTGCAAACCTTTCTATTCATTTACGTACAAGAGAAGAGATGAGCCAAGTAGATGCGCACTGGGAGCTAATTCCGGAAATTAAAAAATTACGTGATCGTATTGCACCAAATACGCTCCTAACGATAAACGGAGACATTCCTGACCGTAAAACTGGGCTGGAACTTGCTGAAAAATACGGTATTGATGGTGTTATGATCGGACGAGGCATCTTTAAAAATCCATTTGCCTTTGAAAAAGAGCCAAGAGAGCATAGCAGTAAAGAACATCTAGATCTTTTAAGGCTACAGCTTGATCTTCAAGATCAATATGCAGAAGTATTACCACGCTCTATCACAGGGCTACATCGCTTCTTCAAAATTTATGTAAAAGGCTTCCCTGGAGCTGCTGAACTACGAAATCAATTGATGAGTACGAAGTCGACGGATGAAGTACGTGCATTGCTTGATAAGTTTGAGGAGAGTGTTAGTGAGACACAGGGTAGTGAAACGGTGTAACTTTTGAAAGTTAGAGGGATGGAGTGTAGTAATTTTATTAGTGTAAGGTGAACCGTATCAGAAGTAAGTGAGGTATTCTATATAAAACAAGGGTAAGAAAAGAATACAGGAGAAAATGGTAGGTTGATCTTGATTTTCACTGATATTAGCATGTTTATTTTATCCCGCTATTTGCGGGCAGTAAAACTCCCACCTCAAAATTCTGCTAGTGCAAAGAGGTTAGGTTGGATTCAGGCTGATAATAAGTGGGGGATGAATCACCCCTCACTTATTAAAGTTGCACTTTATTACGCCTATAATTGGAGGCTATGCAAATGTTAAGTGATCAAACGAGATATTCTAGGCTCGCGAATATAACCAAAATAATAAATACAAAATTAGAACTACGTGAAGTATTGCAGCGTGTAACCATGGCGATATCAGAGGAGATTGTTAGGTGTGACGCTGTTGGAATTTATTTACCTGAAGAAGATGGAACATTTAGAGGGTTTGCAGGAAAACCAGAGACCATAAATGGCGTAACGCTCGATACTCAAGTAATTGACCCTGAAGTAGACTTACTGGCAAAAGAAGTTATTGAAACTAAAAAAACCATCTATATTCCTGATACCTCAAAGGATCATCGACCGGATCCGAGACCAGTCGGTGCGTTCAAAATTAAGTCTTTATTAGCTCTGCCTATCTCATTTGGACAAGAGTTATTTGGTCTTGTTTTTTTATTTGATTATGGAGTTCCAATGAACTTAACAGATTCAGAAATTCAAAGTGTTGAAGCTTATGTAAACATGGCGGCGGTCGCCATTCAAAACGCAAAAAATTTAACCCAAAAAGAAAATCTTATTGCCGAGAAGCAGCTGTTACTAAATGTTACCCGTGATTTATCAATGTGTTCCTCAATACAGGAGAGTTTTGATAAATGCTTTTTTTACTTAGGACAGATTTTAGAGAGTAAAAACATGGCTGCCCACCTTTTAGATCCGCTAGACAAAACAACGATTAAGACAACGAAGTTAAGCTCGGGCTGTGATTGGATAGAAGCAGATTGGATGGAGAAAAGCTATGAAGCCAAGATTCAAGAGATTATTCGAACAAAACATATAGATAGTAAGGGTTTACTGATGATGCCATTGGTTTCAATGGGAGAAGTATTAGGGGTAATCGTCGTTGGCAAAGAGGAAAAAACTCATAATTACGATGATTCCCGAATTCAACTGGCAAAATCTATCGTCGATGCCACAGCTCCTACGTTTTCAAACTTGTTATATATGGATCAACTTGAAAGCATGGTGGAAGAACGAACGAGAGAACTGGCTGCTGCTAATGAAAAAGTCACAAGTGTGATTGAAAGTATTACGGATGGATTCTTGACTTTGAATAATAAATGGGAATTTACTTATGTAAATAAACATCAACATTTCCCACAAAGAAAAACAGCAAAAGACGTATTAGGTAAGAATATATGGGAGGTCTTCCCAAGTAGCGTAGATACAGTTATATATAAGGAGCTTCATCGTGTAATGTCAGAGCGAACTACAGTTCATTTTGAATTTTTTTCTACCTCTGATGAATATTGGCATGAAGTTATTGCATATCCGTATGATGATGGTATTTGTTGTATTTGTAAAAACATAACAGAAAAAAAGCAATATGAGCAGGAATTGAAAAGGTTATCCAACATAGAGTTAATAGGGCAAATGGCAGCAGGTATCAGCCATGAGATTAGAAATCCAATGACAACAATACGAGGATTTTTGCAGTTATTAAAAGAAGAGAATAACTATGAGAAACATAATAACTACTTTAATTTAATGGTTGAAGAACTTGACCGTGCCAATTCTATTATTACTGAATTTCTCTCAATAGGTAATACAAAGAAATCAGATTTGCAGATGTTAGATTTAAACTCAATTATCCACGATATTATTCCTTTAATAAAGATAGATACGCATAATCAAAATAAATATATTCAAGTCGATACAAATGACGTTCCAGCATTACTTTTAAATCGTAATGAGATACGGCAATTATTAATGAACCTATACCGTAATGGCTTAGAAGCGATGAGTACAGGGAAAACTCTAACCATTAGCACCTATAAGGAAGGGCAAAATTGTGTGGTGCTTGCAGTGCGGGATGAAGGGAAAGGTATCAGCCCTGAAGTATTAGAGAAACTGGGGACTCCATTTTACACAACCAAAGATAATGGAACTGGATTGGGATTAGGCGTATGTTATGCCATTGCTACCCGTCATAATGCAAAAATAGAAATTCAAACAGGATCGGAAGGCACTACCTTTTTTGTTAAATTTAATTATGAAAATAATAAAAAATAATCTTATTTAGATTAGTTACGGTAAACTGTATTACAAATAAAAAGTTAAAAATAATCAACATTTCAGGAGGAAACCCAATGGCAATGAGCAACAACGATATATTAAAAAGAGTAAGATATGCTTTAGATATAAAAGATATAGATATGGTAGAAATTTTTAAACTTGGCGGAATGGAAGTAACGAAAGAAGACGTAGTTGATATGCTTACAAAAATAAAGAGAGCGCCTCAGCACGAACCTGAAAACCCTGATGTGGAAGAAGATGAGTACGTAAAAACATGCGATATGATGATGTTAGAGGCATTTTTAAATGGATTTATTACTTTAAAAAGAGGGAAGCAAGATCCGAAACCAGGGCAACCGGCACCTGTACAAAGCAAAGAAAGTGCGAATAACCTTCTTCTAAAGAAAATGAAAATAGCACTATCTTTAACAAGTGAGGATGTACTTGATATATTAGATAGCGTAGGCGTTACGGTGACTAAGGGAGAACTAGGCGCTCTATTAAGAAAAAAAGGCCATAAAAATTACAAAGAGTGCGGCGATAGATACGCAAGGAATTTCATTAAGGGATTAGCTGTAAAGTATAGAGGATAATGATTCCGTTAAAGCGGTAAATGATATAATAGGTAGAGTAGGGTGTTCGTATCCTACTCTTTTTCATTTGTAAAATAATACGTTAGGTGATGAAATGGTACATACTTATTTAGGTGAGACAATTAATTTTCATATAACTTATAAAAAGAAAAAATCGGTGCGTCTTTTTGTGGATTCTTACGGAAATGTGGAAGTACAGGCGCCGAAAGGGACACCTGTTGAATACTTAATCCAGTTGTTAGAAGAGAAGTGGGATTGGATTCAGACAACACGTAAGGAAATGGCGGAGCGAGCGCGTGGACCACAGGAAAAGGATTATGGTCAAGGAGAAGGCTTTTTGTATTTAGGAAGTACGTATCCGATACAAATTTCTCAAGATACAAATATTACGCAAGATAATGCAGTGTTTGAAGGAGATAAGCTACATATTTATGTGAAAGATCTTAAAGATGAGAAAATACAGCAAGCTTTAAAACGATTTTACTATAAGCAGTGTAAGTCATTAGTAGAGAAGAGTATTAAAGCGCATCAAAGTAACTTTAAAACAAAACCACGTTCTATTCGTATTACAGATAGTAGTCGCACGTGGGGTACTTGTGATTCGAATTTACAACTAACCTTCAATTGGAAGCTAGCGATGGCACCACAGCAAGTAATTGATTATGTAGTTGTTCATGAAATGTGTCATATGGTTCATTTAAATCATGATCGCTCTTTTTGGCGTCTTGTCGGGAAGATAATGCCCGATTATAAGGAAATGGAGAATTGGTTAGCGTTATCTAGTTGGAAGATGACGGTTTAGTGATGCAATTATTGTCAATCTTTGTCGGTAAGTCGATATATTTCAAAAATCGCTGATATATTTGGAAAACCGCTGATATATTTGGGGTTGCGGTCGATATGTTCAAGGAAGAGAAAGCAAAAGGAGATGTTACAGCAGACATCTCCTTTTTTTCTGGCGTAGCAATTATCGTCCAAACTTCACAATAAAATCTCCATCTACCTTCTCCATCTCAAACCCACGATACCCTTCCGAAAGCAACGCCTGTTGTCCACCAGCATTGTTCATTGGAACGCTTTTAATATCCGTCCAATCCCTTTCATTGTCCTCACGCAATTCCTTCACAAAAACATACCGCAGACTACCACCATACTTCTCCTTCAGTGCAGCAATTTCCATCCCTTGTGCGAACTTATCTTTTAAACTCGGAATGTTAAAAGGTGCAACGGTGCAGCAAACGTAGTCGTATTTGCTATCTTCTTTTTGTAATTCATCCATGATGACTGTCGCTAATATTTTTTGCATACCATTGCCTCGGCAGTTCGGATGAACATTTGAGATTTCTTGATAGATGACGCGGTGCAGTTCACTTTCTGGTAAGCCAATATCAAGTCCTAAATGTTCATCGTCGATAGGAGGGACGAGTAGGGCACGAAATGCGATGAGTTCGTTTTCGATAAAAGCACCGATCATCATGCCGTTTCCTTCTAGAATGTATTGAAATTCTTCTTGGGAGAGTGGTTGTAGACGACTTTTATCTTCTAGTGCTTCAACTACAACGTTTTGTAATAATAAAATTTGTTCGATGTGCTCTAGTGATAGTAATGTAACGTGAAATAGCTCGTTATTTTGTTTTAATCTGCCCTCGTATAGAACTGTCATGCGTTAGCCCTCCTTTAGCGTACACTGTCTTGAAAGACGGTGAGTTCTTGCAGGATATCCTCATTTATTTCAATGCCGAGTCCTGGCTTTTCGTTTAAGCGAATAAATGGTACGTCGTAATGTAAGTTTCCGATGTCTTTCGTGAACTTTAATGGACCTGTTAGCTCGACGCTCGTAATGATTTTTTTCGAGAAAGCGACATGGAATCCTGCGGAAGAGGCAACGGATGATTCGACCATGGATCCAACTTGGCATTCGATGCCGGCCATTTCTGCTTGGTGAGCGAGTTTTACAGCGGGATATATGCCACCGCATTTCATTAGTTTTATATTTACTTTATCAGCCGCGTCTAATTTAATAATTTGGCGCATTTCACGAGAACCTTTTAATCCTTCATCAATCATAAGCGGAAGGTCTGTTTTCGAACGAATGTGAGCCATTGCGTCAATATCGTCTGCGATAACAGGCTGTTCAATCCAGTCGATGTTTAAATGACCTAATGAACGAAGTGCTGTTAATGTGTTGGCGCTATTTTTCCAACCTTGGTTTACATCAACACGAATCGCAATATCATTTCCTACACGTTCACGTACCGCTTCAATTCTTTTTACATCTTCTTTTACATTTGTACCGACTTTCATTTTGAAAGATTGGTAACCTTTTTGAATCATGGAAGCAGCTTCTTCGGCCATTTCTTCTGGATCTGCGATACTTAATACGTGAGTGATAGGAAATTCTTCATGGTATCGTCCACCAATTAATTGATATACAGGTTGATTTAATTTTTTACCCATTATATCAAAACAAGCAATATCAATAGCAGCCTTCGCTGTTGGAACACCGTAAATTGTATTGTCCATCATATCGTGTATTTTTTCTATATTCATTGGATTTTGCCCGATAAGAGCAGGAGCTAGTGTATGCTTTAAAGTATGGAAAGTACTTTCCCACGATTCGCCTGTAACGTGATCATCAGCGACGCCTTCACCATAACCGATAATGCCTTCGTCTGTTTCCATTTTGACGATAATAGAAGGCATATCAGAATAAGAACCATAACTAATAACAAATGGATCGCGAAGCGGTAAACGAATTGCATAAAGATGAATAGCTTTAATTTTCATTAGGTAGAAACCCCTTCCTGTTTACAATAGTTTTGTACATTTGATATAGTTGACGTTAAATAGTCGTTAATTAATGATAAGGAGTTAGAGAAATGATGATAAAAATTGCAGTTGTCGGTTCAAAAGAGTTTATGGAGACACTTTTACCTATTGCTCATAAACTAGAAGAAATAGAAATTGATCCATATGTTTACCTTCATCCGGCAGAATCTTCTGAACTATTAAAGCGTTTAAAGCCTTGTGATTTCATCTTTTTCTCAGGTGCTTTACCTTATTATATGGCAAAAGAAGTAAGAGAACAATTACGAATTCCAAGTACGTACTTACAGCAAGACGAGACGACTGTCGCATCTTCCATTCTTTCTGTCATGTATCACCAAGGGGTTCAACCACATAAAATTTCAATTGATTTAGTAGACCGTTCATTCATTATAAATGTGTTCCATGATATTGGCATAAAAGAAAGTCCACAAGTGTTTGATTATGAAAATATGCTGTGGAGTAAAGATGAAATAAATAGAGTTATTGATTTTCATGTAGCTAAATATCAATCTGGAGAAGCTCATTTAGCTTTAACTAGTATTCACGCTGTCTATGATGAACTTCAAAAAATAGGTATTCCTTCAGAACGTATGATAGATCCGAAGCAATCCATTATACAAGGGTTAAAAGATGCAAAAATAAAAGCTGAGTTAGCAAGAAGCCATTCAGCTACTGTTGGTGCTTGTATTATTTCTTCTTTAGAATTACGAACGAATTTGCTTGAAAAACTAGATGTCATTTCAAAAGAACTACGTGGTTCATTTAAACAAGTGGATGAAATGACATGCATTTTGTATACAACTCGTGGTGATATCGAATCGATTATTAAAACAAATGCGATAGATAACTTGTTTGCGAGCGTAGAAGGAACGATAGCTATTGGATTTGGTTACGGAAAAACTGTGAAAGAAGCGGAGCAAAATGCTAAAATCGCCCAAGGTTTCGCGAAGAATAATCCAATAGACCACTGTTTTTATATACTAACAAGTGATAAAGAACTATTTGGTCCGTTCCCGAAAGAACAGAGAGTACAAAGTTTGAAGAATGACAATCCGGAACTAATGAAAATAGCGAAGGAAACGAAACTTAGCCCAGCAAATTTATCAAAAATTATTCAATTTAGTCAATCACATCCGTCATTAAAGTTTACAGCAGCAGATCTTTCTGAATACTTACAAGTGACTCGGCGATCAACAGAAAGGTTATTAAAGAAACTAGTTGATTATGGGTATGTTCATATTTGCGGCGAGGAAATGCCTTATCAACAAGGGCGTCCTCGCGCAATATATGAACTGAATTTACCGTTATCTTTAAGCTTCTAATTGAGCGTTTTGTTTTTTTAGTAGTTCCGCTTTTTCAATGTCAGATAGTTTTGTAATTGTGAGACCAGTTATACCGTAAATAATCGAGATAATAGGTACGATGAAATTCAATATAGCATAAGGAGCATATTCGAAAGCACCTACGCCGAGTGTTGCGAGTATAAATACACCGCATGTATTCCAAGGTACAAAAACAGAAGTTAATGTTCCTCCATCTTCTAATGCTCTGGATAAATTTTTAGAATGTAGTCCTTTTTCTGTGTATGCATTCGCGTACATTCTTGAAGGAACAACAATCGAAATATATTGTTCAGAGCAAGTAAGATTTGTTGCAAAGCAAGATGCGATAGTTGAAGCGATAAGACCTTTTGCTGATGTCGCTAATTTTAAAATTTGATTTACAATGGAGCGAAGAATACCTGTATGTTCTAATACTCCTCCGAAAGTCATAGCGACAATTGTCATAGAGACGGTATTCATCATAGAGCTTAAACCACCACGATTAAATAGCTCGTCTACTAGCTTGTTGCCAGTGTCTATGACAAATCCACTTTGGAGTGCAGCGACAGCTGATGAGACAGAACCACCTTGAATAAAGACTTGTGATAAAAATCCTAAAATAATACCTACGAGAATAGCTGGTATAGCAGGAACTTTTTTAGCGACCAATACCATAACGACTACAGGTATGATTAATAGGAAAGGTGAGATAACAAAGTTTTGTTGCAATACTTGTAATGTTTGCTCGATGCTTTTTGCATCGATATTGTTAGCGCCAAAGCTTCTTCCTAAGAAGGCGTAAACGATAAGAGTAATAATTAAACCTGGAATTGTAGTAAATAACATATGACGAATATGTGTGAATAAATCTGTATTTGTTAATCCTGCGGCTAAGTTTGTTGTGTCTGAAAGCGGTGACATTTTATCGCCGAAATAAGAACCGGAAATGATAGCACCGGCAACCATTGGAGCTGGGATTCCCATACTTAGGCCAATACCCATTCCTGCAACACCAATTGTTCCCATTGTAGACCAAGAGCTACCAATAGCTAATGCAACAATAGAACAAATAATTGTAATTGAAACTAAAAATAGTGATGGTGTTAATAGATTTAAACCGTAATAAATCATTGTTGCGACGATTCCACCACCAATCCAGGCACCAATCGTTAAACCTACTAGAATAATGATAACGATAGCGGGTAATGCGAGGCGAATTCCTTTATACATCGCTTCTTCAATGTCGTTCCATTTGTAACCGTAACGCCAAGCGACGATGGAAGCAACGGTTGTACCGATAATAAGTGGGACGTGAGGGCTTTGTTTTAATACAACAATTGTAACCATCATAACTGCAACTGTAATGATAATAGGGATCATGGCTACACCAAAAGGTATTTCTTTTTTCATAAATGTCCTCCTTGTTATGTATGTTTGTTTGTATTTTTAGAATTGTCGTAAAATAGACGTTTATTAGGTTATGATAACTAAAAATATATGTAAGCGTCAACAAAAAAGACAGAAAATAAGTAATATTCTAGTTGTTTGTTTAGTTTGTAATATAGATGTAGAGTAAGCTTTTTTAGTGTTTAAAAATAAATAATTGACTTTTTTCTTAAAATTCAATATGTTCATAAAAACATCTGTTTTTCATAAGTATAATTAACCTGAATGGTTTGGAATTTGGGAAGGAGAATGTAGCTTTGAAAACATTAGAACTACAAGAGCGTTTAACTGAAATTTTTCAGCATTTACATGAAAACCCTGAAGTGAGTTGGAAAGAGTATGAAACGACAGCGTATATTACTAACTTTTTAAAAGAAGAAGGAATTTCATATAAAATATTTGATGATTGCCCAGGGGTGATTGCTGAAATTGGAAGCGGAAATCCTGTTATTGCGATTCGCGCTGATATGGATGCACTTTGGCAAGAAGTGAATGGAGAATTTAAAGCGAATCATTCGTGTGGTCACGATGCTCATATGACGATTGTAATGGGACTTATTTTACAATTAAAGAATATGAGATGGAAAAGTGGTACAGTTAGATTTATTTTTCAGCCAGCAGAAGAGAAAGGGAATGGCGCTTTAAAAATGGTAGAGAAAGGTGCTGTGGATGATGCGGATTTCCTATTCGGTGTTCATTTGCGCCCGATTGAAGAACTATCTTTGAAACAGGCTGCCCCATCAATTCGTCACGGAGCAGCAGGATTTTTAGAGGGTATGATTCACGGAGAAGATGCACATGGAGCACGCCCACATCAAGGGATAAATGCGATTGATGTTATTTCCATGATTAATATCGGTTTGAAAAACATATGGCTACCACCGCAAAGTTCCTATTCAGTAAAGATGACGAGGTGCCAAGCTGGTGGTGATAATTTAAATATTATTCCGGGTAACGGGCATTTTAGCTTAGATGTCAGAGCGGAGAGTAATACATTATTAGAAGAATTGAAGAAAAAAATAGAGCATGTCATAGAATCAGCTGCATCGATGGGATCGAAAACTTCATATGAGTGGATTGATCTCGCGCCAGGAGCTGAAGTTTCAGAAGAAGCTGAGCGGTTTATGCGTAAAGGCATTCTTGAAGTGTATGGGGAAGATAAATGTACGGGACCACTTTATACGACAGGAAGCGATGATTTCCATTACTACACAGTGAAGAGACCACATTTAAAAGCTGTCATGCTTGGATTAGGAGCAGACCTACAACCTGGATTACACCATCCGTATATGAAGTTCGATCATAGTTGTATTATGGATGGGGTAGAAATATTAAAACAAACTGTATTGAAAGTGTTAGAAGACAGGGGCTAGGGAGCTCCTGTTTTTTTGTAGAAATTTGTCGTTAAGTCAATATCCTTTGTCGAAACGTCGATATATTGAAAAAATCGTTGATATATTTGAAATTACGATAGATATATTGAGAAAATCGTCGATATAATTTCACGTACCTATTAATTTGATGAAAAATGAGCATCCAGTACATGGTGTATAATAATAAGTACCATTTCTTAATAGGAGAAAACGAATGAATGAACAATATTACGATGCAGTTTTACATATAAAAACAGTCGGTGAGCAAAAAGGATTTAACAAGTCTATGCATTATCATCGCTATGAACCGACGCCGTATAGCGGGTTAGATGAGTTATTGAATCAATATGAAATACGAAGTAGCGACCGAATTGTAGACTTTGGATGCGGAAAAGGGCGATTAAACTTTTATATGCATCATAAATGTGGTGCTTCAGCGGTTGGAATTGAAATGAATGAAGAGTTTTATAAAGAAGCGATTGATAATCGAGATCGTTATGAACGAAAGGCACGAAACAGTAAGGGGAAAATTCAATTCCAATGTTGTTTAGCGCAGGAATATGAGATTGATCCACGCGATAACCGTTTTTATTTCTTTAATCCATTTTCTGTACAAGTGTTTATGAATGTAGTCAATAACATTTTGCTTTCGGTAGAGGAAATAGAGAGAGAAGTGGATATTATTTTGTATTATCCTTCTGAGGACTATATTTTCTTCTTAGAAAATCAGACTGCGTTTGAGCTGAAGAAAGAAGTTAGATTGCCAGGTGCTTATGAGAAGAATGGAAATGAGAGGTTTTTAGTGTATAGATTGGAGTGTTAATGTATGGGTGCTTGGGGAGTAGCGATATTATCAGACGATATTGCTGAAGATATTAAGTTACTGTATAAGGATTTGTTAGGAAACGATTATTCGAATGAGGAAGCAAGTAGGATTGTAATTGAAGGGTACCAGCATGAACTAGATGATGAAGAGCTGATTGTTTTTTGGTTAATATTTTCTTCCGTGCAATGGAAGTTAGGAAGACTTCAAGAGAATGTTAAACAGGAGGCATTGCAAATAATAGAGAGCGGTGCAGATTTAGCTCGCTGGGAAGAAGAACCTAAATTACAGAAGAAACGTGAAGTAGTTTTAAATAAATTAAGAGAGCAGTTAAATTCTCCTCAGCCAGAAGCGAAAAAAGTACCGAAGAGATTTATAGCTAATACTTCTTTAAAAGCGGGGGATGCTGTTAGTTATGAATTAGTATCAGGGAATTATATTATCCTTAAAGTCATTAAGATTGTTGAGGAATGGCATGGAGATCGATATCCTCTATTTGAAATGTGTGATTGGGAAGGAAAAGAGATTCCTTCAAAAGAAGAAATAGACCAATTAGAATTGAAAATAAAGATTTATGAGGGTGGAAAACCGGAAGTTGTAAAACTTGCTATTTATCCGGCTGGAAAAAGAGACAGCACATTAAAAAGAATCCAAGTAGTGGCAGAGGATGTAAAAGTAGTATTAGATATAGGGCCGCCGTATACAATACTATGTTGGAAGGATTTTGACGACTACGTAAATACATTGTAATAAAAAGAAGCATTACCTAATTGGTAATGCTTCTTTTACTCACGTCTATATAATTAGTTACGGATTAAGTAATCAAATGCACCTAAAGCTGCGTTTGCACCTGAACCCATAGAGATGATGATTTGTTTGTACGGATTATTTGTACAGTCACCTGCAGCAAACACTCCTGGTACGTTTGTAGCGCCGTGCTTGTCTGTTACGATTTCACCGCGAACGCGTTCAACTGTTTCGCCTAACCAGTCTGTGTTTGGCACAAGACCGATTTGTACGAATACACCTTGTAATTCAACGTGATGAACTTCTTCAGTTTCACGATCGATGTAAGAAATACCGTTTACTTTATCAGTACCAGTAATTTCTTTCGTTTGAACGTTTTTCAGAACAGTTACGTTTGGTAAGCTGTTAAGACGTTCTTGTAATACAGCATCAGCTTTTAATTCTGGCATGAATTCAAGAACAGTTACGTGCTTAACAATACCTGCTAAGTCGATAGCTGCTTCAATACCAGAGTTACCTCCACCGATAACTGCTACGTCTTTTCCAGTGAATAATGGACCGTCACAGTGTGGGCAGTATGCTACACCTTTATTTTTGAACTCAGCTTCACCTGGTACGCCAACATTACGCCAGCGAGCACCTGTTGAAACGATTACGCTTTTACTTTTCAGAATAGCGCCGTTTTCAAGTTCCACTTCAATAAGTTCTTTTTTCTCTAAACGTTTCGCACGTTGTAGATTCATTACATCGATGTCGTATTCTTTAACGTGCTCTTCAAGGCTTGCCACTAGCTTAGGACCTTCAGTGCGTTTTACACTGATGAAGTTCTCAATGCCCATAGTATCCATTACTTGACCACCGAAGCGCTCAGCAACGATACCAGTGCGGATTCCTTTACGTGCTGCATAAATTGCTGCACTTGCACCAGCAGGGCCGCCACCAACAACAAGAACATCGTATGGATCTTTATCAGAAAGCTCTGATGCATCTGGACCGTTACCCATTTTAGCTAAAATTTCTTCAAGTGTCATACGACCGCTGCCGAAAGATTCGCCGTTTAGGAAAACTGTTGGTACTGCCATGATGTCTTTGCTTTCTACTTCCTCTTTGAATGCAGCGCCATCAATCATAGTATGTGTAATACCAGAGTTAAGAACGCTCATTACGTTAAGAGCTTGTACAACATCAGGACAGTTATGACAACTTAGGCTGATATAAGATTCAAAATGATATTCGCCTTGAATGTTTTTAATTTGATCGATTAATTTTTGTTCAACTTTTGGAGCGCGTCCACTTACTTGTAGTAAAGCTAACACTAATGAAGTAAATTCGTGTCCTAATGGAATACCAGCGAATACGACACCAGTGTCTTCACCAGGGCGGTTTACGCTAAAGCTTGGTGTTCTCTCTAATTCAACTTTTTCTACTGTAATCTTAGATGACATAGTAGCTAATTCGTCTACTAGAGCTAACATATCTTTAGATACGTCATCGTCTCCTGCGCTTACTTTAAGTAAAATATCGTTCTCCATTAATTGAAGATATTGGGATAGTTGTGTTTTTATATCTGCATCTAGTATCATTTTGATCGAACTCCTTAGATTTTGCCTACAAGGTCAAGGCTTGGTTTAAGTGTAGCAGAACCCTCTTGCCATTTAGCTGGGCAAACTTCACCTGGGTTGTTACGTACGTATTGAGCTGCTTTAATTTTGTTAACAAGAATGCTTGCGTCACGGCCGATACCGTCAGCATTGATTTCCATAGATTGGATAACGCCGTCTGGATCGATGATGAATGTACCGCGAGCAGCAAGACCTTCTTCTTCCATTAAAACGTTGAAGTTTGTAGTGATTGTGCGAGTTGGGTCACCAATCATGATGTACTCGATTTTACCGATAGTTTCTGAGCTATCATGCCATGCTTTGTGAGTGAAGTGAGTGTCTGTAGATACAGAGTATACTTCAACGCCTAACTCTTTAAGAGTTGCATATTGGTTTTGTAAGTCTTCAAGTTCAGTTGGGCAAACGAATGTGAAGTCAGCTGGGTAGAAACAAACTACACTCCATTTTCCTTTTAAACTTTCGTCAGTAACTTGGATAAATTCTCCATTATGGTAAGCATTAGCTTTAAACGGTTTTACTTCTGTGCCGATTAATAACATATTAAAATTCCTCCTAAATGTTGGTTTTGAGCATCAAAAAATAGTGTGCTCATAAAATATATTTTTTAATTAACTATAATAATTCTAATTCGATATTAATTATCATATAGAAGTGGTTATTTTGTCAAGCGAATAAACGAACTTTATATCAATTTAATTAATATTTATTCTCAATTAAGGATAACAGGGAATGGAAAGGTAATTTTAAGTTTATAAATTTTCAATGAGTGCTTGAAAGAGTAGTGTGTATGTTAGAGATATGATGTAAGTATAAATTCTTAGGAAGGAAATATTTCTTAGAAGTTGTCTTTTTGAAAAGGAACTGCGTATTTTTATTTTACAAAGAATTGTGTGATAAATAAAATAAAATGAACTAGAATCTTTTTGAACAATTTTTGTCCTCTCAAATATATAATTAGGAAGCATATTGCAATGATATAGAAACATTGACTCAAGATATTAACAAGATATAATAAAACCTAGATATACATTTCAAAAAGAAGAACATATATTATAGGATGAAAGATTTAATCCTATTATTTTTTATAGCTTTTAGAAAACGCTTACAATTAGTGTGGAGGGGAAACCATGTCTAAGTTCACGAAGTATTTTTTAATGGAAGCTAGCGATGTGATTGTATATGTGAAAGAGAAATTATGTAAGTTTGAACATGCAAAGGGGTTACAGTGTAAAGAAATAGGCGATGGTAATTTAAATTATGTATTCCGCGTTTGGGATGAACAGAAGAACATTTCTGTCATTGTAAAGCAAGCTGGGGATACAGCACGTATTTCAGATGAGTTTAAGTTGTCGACGAATCGTATTCGTATAGAATCAGATGTTTTGCAGTTAGAGGAAGAGTTAGCCCCTGGACTTGTTCCGAAGGTGTATTTGTTTGATAGTGTGATGAATTGTTGCGTAATGGAGGACTTATCGGATCACACAATATTACGTACAGCACTTATAAATCATGAAATATTTCCGAGGCTTGCGGATGATTTAACTACCTTTATGGTAAATACACTCTTATTAACATCGGATGTTGTAATGAATCATAAAGAGAAGAAGGAACTTGTGAAGAATTATATAAATCCTGAGTTATGTGAGATTACAGAAGACCTCGTATACGCTGAGCCATTTACAAATCATAATAAGCGTAATGAGTTATTTCTGTTAAATGAAGGGTGGATTAGAGAACATATTTATAGTGATAAAGAGCTTCGTATAGAAGTAGCTAAACTTAAGTTTTCTTTTATGACGAATGCACAGGCGCTTATTCACGGTGATTTGCATACTGGTTCTGTTTTTGTAAAAAATGATTCCACAAAGGTAATTGATCCTGAGTTTGCTTTTTATGGACCAATGGGCTATGACATTGGGAATGTAATGGCGAATTTAATGTTTGCTTGGGTGAATGCAGATGCGACAATGTCAACTGGAGCCGAGAAAGATACGTATATGGATTGGTTACAATCGACAATAATACAGGTAATTGATTTATTTAAGAAGAAGTTTTTAGACGCTTGGGATATTCATGTGACAGAGATTATGGCGAAGGAAGAAGGCTTTAACGAAATCTATTTACAATCTGTATTAGAGGATACGGCTGCGGTGACGGGACTGGAGTTAATTCGTCGTATTGTTGGGCTAGCGAAAGTAAAAGATATTACTTGCATTGAGAATGAGGAAGCACGTGCTAGAGCGGAACGTATTTGTCTTCAAGTAGCGAAGAAATTTATTTTACGAGCGAATCAATATAAAACAGGTACAAGCTTTGTAGAAACGTTAAAAGAACAGTCAACGCACTACGCGAAGTAAGGGGAGAAGATGATGGAAGAGCAATTAATACCAATCCAGTGGAAAGATGATGCTTTAGTTTTATTAGATCAAACATTATTACCGAATGAGGTTGTCTATGAATCTTTCAAGACAGCTGAAGGTGTGTGGGATGCCATTCAAGTAATGAAAGTAAGAGGTGCGCCAGCGATTGGTGTTTCAGCAGCTTACGGTGTGTATTTAGGGATAAAGGAATTTGTTGAAAGTACGGAAGCTGAATTTATTGATGAAGTAAAAAGGGTATGTGCATATTTGGCCACATCAAGACCGACAGCAGTAAACTTATTTTGGGCACTTGAAAGAATGGAAAGTGTAGCGACAGATCATACTCATCTATCAATCACACAGTTGAAAGATAGATTACTAGAAGAGGCAAAAGAGATTCATAGAGAAGATGAAGAGATTAACCGTCAAATTGGAGAACATGCATTAACGTTATTCCATGATGGAATGGGAGTATTAACACATTGTAATGCGGGTGCGTTAGCGACGACTAAGTATGGTACTGCAACAGCTCCGATGTACTTAGCGAAAGAAAAAGGATGGGACTTAAAAATCTATTCAGATGAGACACGTCCTAGATTACAAGGTTCAACGTTAACAGCATTAGAACTACAGCGAGCAGGAATTGACGTCACTGTCATTACGGATAATATGGCAGCTATGGTTATGTCACAAGGGAAGATTGATGCGGTAATCGTTGGATGCGACCGTGTGGCAGCAAATGGTGATATAGCAAATAAAATTGGAACATTAGGCGTATCTATTTTAGCGAAATACTATAACATTCCGTTTTATGTAGCGGCACCAACGCCGACAATCGACTTAAAAACACCGACAGGAAAAGAAATTCCAATCGAGGAAAGAGATGCTTCTGAAGTAATTAATCGCTTCGGACAATATTCTGCTCCGAAAGAAAGTAAAGTATATAATCCAGCATTTGATGTCACGCCACATGAAAATGTAACAGCGATTATTACGGAAAAAGGCATTGTAAAAGCACCGTTTACGGAAAACTTAAAAAAGCTATTTCAATAAGTGGATAGATCTCAAAAGTCAGTCATCATAAGCTTCATACTTAGGGGGATGTATATGTTATTACAAAAAGAGAGAGAAGAAATTGTAGCGTATGGAAAGAAAATGATTTCTAGCGGTTTAACAAAGGGGACAGGCGGTAATATTAGTATTTTCAATCGGGAGCAAGGTCTTGTTGCCATTAGCCCAAGTGGTTTAGATTATTATGAAACGAAGCCTGAAGATGTAGTTATATTAAACTTAGATGGCGATGTAGTAGAGGGAGAGAGAAAACCATCAAGCGAACTCGATATGCACCTTATTTATTATAGAAAGCGTGAAGATATAAATGCGCTTGTGCATACACATTCTCCTTATGCGAAGACGATTGCATCATTAGGATGGGAACTGCCCGCAGTATCGTATTTAATTGCTTTCGCAGGTCCTAATGTTCGCTGTGCACCGTATGAAACATTTGGTACGAAGCAATTAGCAGAGGCGGCTTTCGAAGGGATGATTGATCGTCGTGCTGTTTTACTTGCGAACCACGGTTTAATTGCAGGTGCAAACCATATAAAAATGGCATTTACCGTTGCAGAAGAAATTGAGTTTTGTGCACAAATTTACTATCAAACGAAAAGCATTGGGGAACCGAAGCTATTGCCAGAAGACGAGATGGAGAATTTGGCGAAGAAGTTTGAAGGATATGGGCAGCAGTAGTTAGCAATGGAGTGTTTTGTCTATTGCGATAGATTCGGAAAAGGATCTATTGCAGTAGATTTTTTTATAAATATTAAATCCTTTTAAGGGAATAATTTAATTTAATGATATAATGAGGTAAATATTGTAACTTTTATTAAGGATAGAGAAGCATAAAATATAAGTAGTTTAGAAAAGTATATACATATTTTGGGGAGAATAACTGATAAAGTGAAGAGAATGAAGGGATGGATAAGGTTTGGGGAATAGTGAAATGTTAATGAATCAATTATTTCAGGGAATACAGTCTACTAATGATAGTTTGGAAGAAAAGATTATTTTACCGAATTTGACTGGCGGATATGATTTGAAAAGCAGAAGCGGAGAAGTGGTCGCGGAGTATCAGCCGTCTCCTGTTGAAGGTGGTGGCGTTATAATGGATGGTCATGGAGAAACAATTGCTCGTGTTCAAGAGAATGCGTATGATGGAACGACCTTTGATTTTGGAGGTGGACATACCGTTTCTTCTAGCCAAAATATGTATGGTGGGGAAACTTTTCATGATAATGTTGAAGGGATAATAGGGTACTCACAGCCTAATAGTTCAGGTGGCTTAACAATGAATACAGCTACGGGAGAAAAATTATATGATATGAACTCGAATCCACTAGGGGAAGGGATGACAATTGATACAAGTCCAGAATTCATATCCCCGAATATAGATATAGATGTGATTGATACTACTCATTTGGACGCTTTAGATGTAGTGAATAGTGTTGTGGATATAACGGATGCGGGTTCTATTTTGTCTACGTCTGTAGATGGATTAGATATTTTAGATTTGTTGGGGAATCTGTTTTGAGTTATATAAAAGAAAAAGAGCAAGCTGATAATCCAGTAGAGCTGTATTTAGAAACCAAAAAACAATTATATGAGCAACTTACTCATAATGTAGCAGAAGAAATTGAATCTTTTGTCGAGAGAGTAGGAGAGGCACTTTTCCAAAAAATTCATGAAAGTATTGAAAAACGGAATAAAATGCTAGAAGAAGAAGTCTTTAAGCCCTTACAAAATCCAGATAATAAAGAAATGTATTCACAATATATTACCCGTTTTTTTCAATTAACTCAGGTGGGCGAAATTAGAGATGAGCTGAAGGGGATACTAAGTTTTCCATATTTAGGGAAAGTGTATTATGAATTTCTTGAAGAAATATCAAAAAATCAACATGGACATTTATTTAAAAAATTATATTTTACAGGTAATGTTTTTGAGGGGTTAAAGAAAAGAATGAACCTTTCAATGGATACCACGATTAAAAACTTTCAAAATTACTATGAGGCATATGGTCAATATACAGAATTATTAAGAGATATACAAAGTAGGCTTCCAGGGAAAAAATTTGTGCAGCTTGTATCACAAATAATGGCATCGTTAATTATGGGGTTTGGAGGCTCCTTCTTAGTTAAAGGACTTGCAAAATTATTAGACCCAGATGCTTTAAAAATAGTAAACGCGCAAGAGAATGTACGACAAATGTGGGATAAATATAATGAACAGTTGAAGGTGGATCTGGAACAATTAAAAACCCATTATAAGTATGTTCAATTGAGTTTATATGGAGGCGCATTTGTAACTGTTAATAAGCAGCTGAAAAAGAGTGGCATAGAATTTCAAAAGTTATATTTGCAAGATAACGTTTATAAATTGCAATTAATTAAAGGTGAGCAAGGACAGGTAGTAACATGGGCAATAGAAACGATTTCTCATATACAATCTTTATTACAGAAAAAAGAAATTGACAAAGCAGTCCAAGTATCTAACCAGTTTTATCAACACGTTAGCAAGTATCCAATTATGGAACGAACAATTATAAAGAATGGGAAAAGTATTAAATATTATGCGAACTTATTAAAATTTGCAGCGCTTATGTGCAAATCGTTAGAACTATACGAAAAAGAAAAGGATACTTTTATCACCTTTACTGCAGAGTTATTTAAACAATTACCGATGGTAGTTCATGATCATGATCTTAGGAATTTAGGTTTGATGACAAAGACTGAGTTTACAATGAAATTTTTGCATCATGGTTTGAAAGAGAATCAAAAATTAAATCTGATTTTGGACTATGAAATGCGTATGGTTAAACGAAAAGATGAGCATGATTTATATCCTGGTGAAGAATTAAAAGAGTTTAGCTCTTCTCAATACCTTGCTATTTTACTTGCTCGATTTATGAAATCGAAGCGTCAGAAAGTAAATTCTTTTTACCGAATATCACAAAATCAAGAGGTACCATTCGCTGTTATGATTAGTTTGAAAAGATTGTATAAAAAGACACAGGGATGGGATTCTTTCTATAAATATTTACTCGCTTGTACAACTAATGAAAGACTTTCAAAGACCTTCAATAAGGTGAAAGGTGTACTACAGGTTATAAAAAAAGATAAAAGAATCTATATTCCACTTGGCATGGTTATATTGATGCTATTTGGTATAAGTGGAATGTACTTGATGAAAGAGGACAATAACAGTGCTTGGCATGGAGAGAAAATAGTATGGCGTAGTAATGGAGAGAAGAGTTCTTCTCAAGAAAATACTACTCTTGCAAAAGAATCGGATGCAGATAAGTCAATTCCATCAATATCGGTGAATGATAGCGCTGGTTCTTCTTATAATTTTAAAGTTAAAACAAAGCAAGAACTAAAACAGGTTCTAGAAACAGCTTTAATTGACGGGAATTTAGGACCATTTGGATTGAATGTGATTGGACAAGAACAATCTGCAGTGAAACAAGAATTTGGTACACCTGATGCTTTACAGGAAGCAAAGTGTACAGCTTGTGATGCAGCTAATACTGTTACTTATGGTGATTATAACCTGGATATGTTTCCTTCAAAAGTTAAAAAAATTTGGTTACATATGAATATTCCTGTAAATGAGTTAAAGAGTTGGTTAGGTGAGCCGTATGGAATAGAAGAAGGGATAGATAGTGATGCCCTTGTATACCGCAAGGAGGGCTACGCTATCTATTTCAGTGTCGCTGATGGTTTTGTAAAACGCGTTGATATGTATAAAAGTGAATAAAATGCTGGAGATAAAAATACCCTCAAGATTTCATTCTTGAGGGTGTTTTTTACGCCTTCTTAAGCAACAAATACATAAAGTAAGGAGCACCAATTAAAGCGACAACAATACCTGCTGGGATACCGTTAGGTTCAACGATATTTCGTCCGATTGTGTCTGCTAATAGTAATAGCCATCCGCCGATTAAAAGGGCGATAGGCATGAAGATTTGATGCCTTGGACCTACTAAAGATTTCGCGATATGAGGAGCCATCAGTCCGATAAAGCTAATTCCTCCTGTTACAGAAACAGCGGCAGCAGCAAGTGCAACGGCTGCAACTAATAAATATCTACGCTCTTTTTCAATTTCAATTCCAACGCCAATTGCGACTGGTTCGTTTAATGCTAAAATGTTTAATCGATTTGCTTTATAGAAAACAAATGGAATTAATACGATTAACCATGGGAGCATTGCGAAAATGAAGATCCAATCGTCTCCCCAAATGTTTCCTGCAATCCATTTTGAAATAAAGTCTACTTTCATACGATCTGCGGATGAAATAAGGACAATCATCGTTCCAGATAGTGCAAATGCAAAACCGATACCAGTTAATGTTAATCGTACCGGCTGAAGTCCACTTGATTTACTATATGAAAATACGTAAATTAGAACAGCTGTTAGAAATGCTCCGATAAATCCAACGACAGGTAGTAAGTAAAGAAATGAACCTACATCTATTGGAAAGTATAAAAAGAAAATAGCAACAGCAACACCGGCCCCAGAGTTGATACCGAGAATACCAGGTTCAGCTAAATCATTTCGGGTAATTCCTTGCAGAATAGCTCCTGATAAAGCGAGAGCCATACCAGCTAATAATGTAATGATAATTCTAGGTAGTCTTAAAGAGTATAAAACAAACTCCTCTTTAAAAGTTCCTTGGCCCATTAATGTTGGGAGCAGTCGATCATAAGATAAAGATGCTGAACCGAGCCCCATTCCAATTACAATGGTTGTAATGGTTAGTATAAGTAAAGCGAGTATGATAAGACGTTGTTTTTTGAGAATAGATGGTATCATGAGAACGTTTTTCCTCCTTTACGTACAATGAATAGGAAGAATGGTAACCCTACAATTGCGACAATAGCGGCAACTGGTGTTTCGTACGGAGCATTAATCGTACGTCCGATTGTATCTGCAAGTAGCATAAAGGAAGCACCAGCAATTGCTGACATCGGTATAACAAATCGGTAATCTGGCCCGACAATTGGGCGTACCATGTGAGGTACCATTAAACCGATAAATGCCATATTTCCGACAAGTGCTACAGACGCACCTGCAAGTAAGATAATAATGATAAATAGAATGGTTTTAATAACAATAATTTTTTGACCGAGTCCAATAGCTACTTCTTCACTGAAACTAAGAACTGTCAGTTTTTTTGCTAGTAAGATAGCGATAAAGATACTAATTGAAATGACTGGAATAATAACTTTCAATTGGCTCCAAGTAGTTCCAATTACGCCTCCAGCAGTCCAAAGTGATACATCTTGTGAAATTTTGAAGTAAATGCCGACCCCTTCTGAAATTGCAAGTAGAAATGCTGAAACGGCAGCACCAGCTAATACAATTCGAAGAGGGGAGAGACCGCCTTTTTTCACCATACCAATTCCAAATACCATAATTGCACCAACGGCAGCACCGATAAAACAAGCTAATGTTAAGTAAAGATAGCTTATGGAAGGGTTGAAAGCAAGTGTTAGTGCAAGCGCAGCATTTGCTCCACCAGATAGCCCGAGTAATCCAGGATCTGCAAGTGGATTTCGTGTTAATCCTTGCATAATTGCTCCAGAAACAGCAAGTCCAGCTCCTACAAAAATAGCAGCAACTTCACGTGGCAAACGTATTTCGCGAATAATAGATATTTTGTCCCCTTTAGCGGAGGAAGTGAGTGCTAACCATACGTCTTTTATTGAAGTATCTGCAGCACCTAATACCATTGCCACCATAAAAATAAGAAAGAATGCAATTATGCTTAAAATTAATTTGTATGTAAAAGCTATAGAACGTGTATTATCATGTTCTTTTGTCATTCGTTTCACATCTTTTCTTTTCATAGAATAAAGGAAGAGGAATTCTTAATTTAAGAATTCCTCATGTTTGTATTATTTACCAAGAAAGCTCTTCTTGAAGAAGTCTAGTTGGAAATCTAATGTAAGTGGATCATTGAAATAGAATTCCATCATGTTTGCTTCGTATACGCGATTATTTTTTACTGCTGGGATGTTTTTATATGATTCTGTCTCTTGGAATGAGTTATCAGTATCTTTGTTTTTACTTACGATTAAGTAATCACCAGCAAACTCAGGTAATACCTCAGTAGATAATGCGTAGTAACCTTCTTTTAATGCTTTTTCTTTTACTTTTTCAGGCATTTTTAATTTCATTTCTTGGTACAGAATTTCTGTTCCGCGGCCCCAGTTCTCGCCGTATACATAAAGCTGTTTGTTGAAGTTTTCTACAACAGAAACTGTAGCATCTTCACCGATTTTTGCTTTAATTTCTTTACCAGCTTCTTGTGCACGTTTCTTGAAGTCATCAACCCAAGTTTTTGCTTCTTTTTCTTTGTTTAATAACTTACCAATTTCTAAATGCTGTGTTAAGTAATCAACTTTTCCGTAAGTGTATGTTACAGTAGGAGCGATTTTCTTTAACTTATCAACATTTTTAATATTTGATAAACCGATGATTAAATCTGGATTAAGTTCAGCGATTTTTTCAACATTTTCATCTGATACTTCAGCAACGTCTTTAAGTTTGCTATCAAAACGTGGGTTTTGTTTAGACCATGAATCTACCCCAACAAGGTTTACACCTAATGACATTACGTTACCAGCGAATGATGATAAAACAACAACGCGTTTTGGATTTGCAGGAACTTCTACTTTACCATTTTCAGATTGGTATGTAATGGTTTCTGATTTACTACCTTTTGCATCATTCTTTTTGTCTGTAGAGCCATTGCTACAAGCGCTCATAACAAGGACGAAAAGAACTGTTAGTGAAATAAATAACTTTTTCATCGTCTGTCTCCTTTAAATAGATGATATGTGTATACGATAATTTGTTTAACTGCAATCTTTTTGAAAGAGTAGTGGTAATACAAAATGTTTATTAAAAATTTTGAATGTGAGATGTCACAATATAGTATTAACCATACTAATAAAAGAAGATGTAATCTCAAATTTTCTAATTATTAACAAGTTGATAATGATTATCACTATTGATTCATTAAATAATATAATTTTATCTAGTTGTATTGTCAATAGTAATTTTAATTGTAAATTTTGCGGAAACAGGTTATATTTTATTGAGAATGATAATCAATGATTAGTAGCTGAGGAGTGAGCACGAATGAATCGAGAAGAATTGTTTGATGTAACTGTGATAGGCGGAGGACCTGCAGGGCTTTATTCAGCTTTTTATAGTGGACTCAGAGAAATGAAAACGAAAATAATAGAATTTCAACCACAGCTAGGTGGAAAAATACATGTTTATCCAGAGAAGATGATTTGGGATGTAGGTGGACTATTACCAGTTACAGGTGATAAATTAATTGAGCAACTTGTACAACAAGGGTTAACATTTCAGCCGGAAGTTGTATTAAATACAAAAGTAGAATCGATTATTCGTAATAAAGATGGCACTTTTACGTTAAAAGCAAACGATGGAAAAGAACACTTTTCAAAAACAGTTATTGTGGCAACTGGAAGTGGTATATTGAAACCACAAAAGTTATCAATTGAAGGTGCTGAGCGATTTGAAGTATCGAATTTAAATTATACAGTGAAGTCTTTAATGCGTTTCAAAGATAAAACGATCATTATTTCCGGCGGAGGAAATTCGGCCGTTGATTGGGCAAATGAATTAGAACCAATCGCGAAAAAAGTATATGTAACATATAGAAAAGAAGAATTATCTGGTCATGAAGCACAAGTGAAGCAACTGCTGAACAGCTCAGCTGAGTGTTTCTTTCATACATCGATTACAAAATTAATTGCTGGTGATAGTCATGAAGCGATTGAATATGTAGAATTAACGAATCATGAGACAGGTGAAGTTTCTCATTTACCTATTGATGAAGTTATTATTAATCATGGATATGAACGTGACATTACATTATTAGAAAATAGTGAGTTAGACGTTGCGATTATAGATAATTTTTATATTGCAGGGAATGCAAATAGTGAGTCTTCAGTAGACGGATTATATGCTGCTGGGGATATTTTAAAGCATGAAGGAAAATTACACTTAATTGCGGGAGCATTCCAAGATGCTGGAAATGCTGTGAATAAAGCGAAACAATTTATTCAGCCAGATGCAAGTGAGTATGGAATGGTTTCTTCGCATAATGAGGTATTTAAGAAGAGAAATCGAGAATTGATTAAGCAGATGATGAAATAGTAAAGGAACAAGTATACCCCCATTTACTTCTCTATTCGAATGACGAGAGAGGTAAATGGGGGTTTTCCTGTTTACTATATTTTCAATCATTATAATGACACCGGTTTCATCAGTTCATGTGACATGAACATTTTATTTGTGAATCTTCCTAGAAAATAATGAATCTATGTTTTGCTGACGCAGAACTGTATTACATTATGCTGTTCCTTTAGCTCGTTCGTTAGGAAATGGCATGTTTAATATAGAAGCAATGTACTGTTTTCCATGCATTCGAGCTAATGATTCTAATATTTGGCGAACACGTTTTGTAAGATGACCTTGTTTTTTTATTTCCTCACAATATGCGTCATAGAAAACGTATTTAGCCCAAAGGAAATCATCTTGTTGGAATAAGAAATGATTTTTGTACCATTCTCCAATTGTATGGTAACAATTGTTTTCCTGTATTGCTACGCTTTGAGAAAGAATACGATCAGATAAAGATGCAGTTAAATGAGAAATTGTGTTTTCTGTTTCAATTTGTAATGTTTTTTCTAACATTGTAATGATGTGACGAGTAGCCATATGTTAACTCTCCTTTGTGTAAATGGGTAATACCATTCTATATTTAAAAAATTCTTACTATATACTATTATACAATATATGGAATGCATCTACCTGCTTTTTAGGTTGCATTTACAAAATCTTTTTTATTTGTTTACAAAAATAAAGTAAGATACAGTATATAGGAAAAAATAATAAAGGAATGAACGAGTTGTATATAACAGTAGAAGAAGCTGCGGAGTATTTGAATTTACCAAAGTCGTATATTGAAGAGTTAATTCAGCAAAAGAAAATTCGTGCACTATTTGATGGAGAGCAATATTTATTAAATAAAGAACAATTCAATACACATTTAGAACAAATGGAGAAATATAAGCAATTAGTGGAAGAAATATTGAACGAACCAATTCCAGAAGATATGGATGTTAAAGACGAAGATTAAACTATGGGAAATCCCTTATGAAGATATGCAGAAATGTATCTTCATAAGGGATTTTTTGTTTAAAGATATTAAAAGCATAAGGAGTTCTTAGCCTTTCCTCAAATTTTGATAGGTAGTAGTCTACCATGTTAAAAGCATATTTTTTTCTAGCTAGGACAAACATAGAGAACGTAACCTGTACAGATACATATACTATCAGTGCAAAAGCTTATAAATTAATGGAAGGGGTTTTCTCGTGAGTTTATTTCATTGTGATTTTTTGAAAGACTTAATTGGATCTTTTGTGAGAGTAAACAGGGGTGGTCCAGAATCTCAAAAAGGAACAATAATATCAGTATGTCCGGACTACTTCGTATTGCAGAATGAAAAAGGTGAGCTTTATTACTATCAACTTAAACATCTAAAGAGTATCACAAAAAATGCGAAAGAATGTGGATCAAGTGATTGCGAGTGGGAAGATTGCACCTGTGCAGAAGACTTTGAAGCACTGCTTGAAAGTTTCAAATATTGCTGGGTGAAAATTAATCGCGGTGGTCCAGAGAAAGTGGAAGGCATTTTACAAGATGTTTCTTGTGACTTCGTAACATTAATCGTAAAAGAAGAAATTATATTAATTGCAATAAAGCATATTAAAAGTGTTAACTATAATGCTTTAGCTTGTGGAGAGAGCGATGAGAGCGACGATAGTAAGGAAAGTAGCAATAATTCAGGTCGTGCTCGTGCACAAAGACAATCAAGTAGAGGAAGATAATAAGAAAGGGGGATACGAAATTGGAGAATGTATTATGTTGTGACCAAATTAAATGTTTAGTTGGTGAGACTGTCAAAGTAAACCTTCGCGGACCAGAAAGTCGAGTTGGTGAGCTTGTATCGTTAGGCAAAGATTATTTAACGTTACAATTACCACATGGTGAATTAGTATATTATCACTTGAAGCATGTGAAGAGCCTAGTTAAGAAAGTGAAAGAAAGTAAATGTGGCGATTGCTATAGTTCATGTTTCTGCTCTGATGAGGATACTTTTCTAGATATATTAAAAGACTTGAAGTATAAGTGGGTAAAAATTAATCGTGGTGGTCCAGAATGTGTGGAAGGTTTGTTAAGTGAGGTACACCATGGCTGCATTACACTAGTAAACTGCGATGAAGTGATTTATGTAGTTAAGTCTCATATTAAGAGTGTGAGTCAAGTAGTTAAATGTAAAAAGAATGAAGATGAATAATGTTTAATAAATAAGAGGGGCATTATGAGGGAAAGAGAAGAACAATTTCTTATTTCAATAGTATGAAAAGGAATTACTTACTATTAAAACAGAACTTTGCCCTGATTATTTTTTTAGAAATGAAAGACAGGAAAGAAGAAATTCATAGGAAGGAGGATATAGATGAATGAGTTAAACAAAAGTATTGGAGAAAATATATATGTTAAATTAATTGGTGAAAAAAGGTTTAAAGGTGTATTAATAGACGTAGGAAATGATATCGTTGTTCTTTACAATGGACAAGACTACGTATATATATCTTTATACCATGTACAATATTATAAATTTTTACGACCACATGATGAAGAAATCTCAAAACCAGATGTGGATTCTGTAATTAAGAGAGAGTCACCTTCAATTTCTTTGAGGAAAGTATTAAGTACTTCCAAAGGGATTTTTACGGAAATTTATGTAGCAGGAAATGCTCCAATACATGGGTATGTTACAAGTGTAATGAACGATTATATTGTTTTTTATAGTCCAGTTTATAAAACTGTATATATATCTTTAAAACACTTGAAATGGTTAATTCCGTATAAAGAAAATCAAGTGCCTTACGCCCTCAATAAAAATGAACTCCCCGTGAATCCCTTAAATATTACGTTAGCTCGAACGTTTGAAGAACAACTTATTAAAATGTCTGGAAAAATTATGGTGTTCGATTTAGGTGAGGAATATAATAAAATCGGAAAGATGGCGAAGATTGATGAGGGGCATATTGAAATATTAAAAGCGCGTGATGCGAAAATGTATGTAAATATTCAACATGTAAAATCTGTCCATTGTCCGTAAGTTAATTGAAAGGGCTGGCTTTTTCTTTTATATGCAGAAGAAAAGGTCGAGCCTATTTGTTTAGCTTGATCTGAATATGAGGGGAAAAATGAATTGAATATAAATATGTTAGTATGACTGTTGAAGAGGAAATTTTGTACTAAATTATAAAAAATATGTACGAGCTATCTTTTGATGTATTCAATTTATTTTTTTGAGGGAGAACTGCTTAACTAATATATTAAAGGGGTTTTGTTGGTGGAGCAGTTTCCAAATTCGTTATCGATTACATTACTTGGTAGTGCTGGTGGAGCAGCAAAAGCAGTTTTAGCGATTTTAAATCAAGCGATAGTAAATGAAAAAGACCCGATTTATGAAGTGATAAAGAATGTTACATTTTATTTGGTTGATATAAAACAAAAAAATAGGACGTATTATGACGAGTTGTTTCCAAATTTGGAAGATCAATTGTTTTTATCCGAAATAGATCTCCAAGATGTAGTGACATTTAAAAAACATTTAAAAGAAAGTAGTACGAGCGTTGTGATTGATGTTTCAGGGGCAGATACGATCAGAGTATTAAGCTGTTGTAATGAACTTGGAATTTGTTATATTAATTCAGCTTTGGAAAACGAGGCAGTAGATCAGGACGATAGTTTAATCGGCTTTCAGCTTACGGAAAGATATACGAGATTTGAGAAGGAAAAAGATAAATTTACAAATACAAAAGCAATTATAGGCTCAGGTATGAATCCAGGTGTCGTTCAATGGATGGTTGTTGAACTTATGAAGGAACGCCCGAATGAAAAGCCAAGAGCATGCTATATAGTAGAACATGATACGTCATTTTTGAATGATACAGCACTTATAAAGCCTCATACACTGTATGCTTCATGGGCAGTAGAGCGATTTCTAGATGAAGCGATATGGAGTTATCCGATGTATATGAGTCATCATCGTCCTCTTTACTTTTATGAAGATGTATATGCTTCAGAGTATAAAGTAAAGTTGGGAGAGAAAGAGTTTTATGGTTGTTTGATGCCGCATGAGGAAGTTTTAATTTTAGGGAAAAACTTTAACATGGAAGTAGGGTTTCTTTACCGAATTAACGAGTATACAACAAATATAATTAGACAGAATTTAGATAAGGTAGAAGATCTATGGAATTGGAATCGTAAAGTATTTAATCCAGCCGAAGAAGAGATTGCGGGCGAGGATCTAGTCGGTGTATTACTCGTTTATGAAAATAGCGAGACATATATGTATAACGTGATGAATAGCAGCCAAGTTTTTCATAAATATAAAACGAATGCGACTTACTTCCAAGTAGGATGCGGAATTTATGCCGGCTTGTGTAGTTTACTGTTCGATGAATTTAAACAAGGTGCCTATTATGTAGAGGAATTATTATTAAATACAGAAAGTAAGTACGGAGAATATTTGAATTTATATATGAAGAATTTTGTAGTGGGGGAAAATGATTTTACGGATGGCTTGCTACATGATCGGGTAAGATGGATATAAGTTGTGACGAAAAGGAAGGGGAAATCCCCTTCTTTTTCGCGTTATAAGGTTACATATTGCTACGAAAGTAATTTTATCCTTATAACTTAATGAGATAATATGTAGAGTTTTTGTATTGATCATGAGGAGTATTTTATATGAAAAAATTTAAAAGCTTAATTTATGGGGAAAGAGAAGCTTTAAAAGTATTAAAAAAATTAACGGATTTGTTAGGGGAACCAAAGCCAACAAATTATGAATGATGTAAAATAGGAGAAATCCTTTTATATGTTGTGCAGTTAATGGAAAGTTATGCAGCGCAATATAGAGTGAAGTTTCACTGGAAAATAGATGAGAATGTATCACCTATAAACGGTGATGATAAACAATTAAAACAAGTGTTATTAAAAATGGGATAGAATCGATGCGAGAAGGGGGAGACATTCATATCCGTGTATACGGAAAAACGGAAGGATATTTATGTATTTCCATTTTGGGATGGAGAACGAGAAGTTAGACAAAATCGGTAAAGTTTTTTACACAACAAAGCAGAATGGTACGGGACTTAGATTAGTGATTACATATAAAGTTATTGAGGAGTATCAAGGAAGTGTTGTGATTCAAAGTAGCGTGGAAATAGGAACGAAAGTGGGAATTTTTTTAATGATAGTATAATGTGCTATAAGAAAATATTTTTCAGAAAAGTGTTCTTGTTGCGTAAATATAAACATTTTATAAAATGTTTCAAGAAGGGTTTTTTTTATAAAATACTTCGTTTATAATGGAGGAAAATATCGACATGAGATTTGTTATTCATGTAACGGTTCGGTAGTGTTAGAAAAAGAAGGGGTGCACGCGCATCCTTTTTTCTATGCAGATATTATGAAAGAGGTGGTATGATGGAATTAACATTAAATTCGACTGTATGCTTACACGCGATTCAATTTCGAAAAGAGCAAAAGAATTATATTGTAAAAGATACAATTACAGGAGAAAAATATGAAATGCCGCCACTTTGGATTGATGCATTGGCAATGATGCGTGACGGTTTTTTATTAGGGGAAATTGAGGAGAAATTAAAAGAAGAGTATCCGGAAGAAGAAATAAATATGTTAGCATTTACGAGGCAACTGTTAGAGCTAGAGCTTGTCGGAATGGTCGATGGGGAAGAAATAGCTTGTACAAAGAAGAAAGAGAAAGATTATTTAGCTTGGTTACGTCCTCGCGTTGAGCAATTCTTTCTTAGTTTAAATAAAAGAAATAGAAGCAAAGGTCAATGATGATCTTTGCTTTTTTGTATAGTTTGTTTAAAAAATTACAGCGAATGCTCTTGCGAAAGCACCGTCGCTATTTTTAATTTTTAAAGGTGCCGCTGAGAAAAAGAAACGTTTCGCATTAATGGCATCTAAGTTTGTTAAGTTTTCGATTAAATAAATATTATTCCCAAGTAGTATGTGATGAATTGGCGATGTTTCTGTCGTTACCTCGTCAGGAGAAATGAAATCTAAACCGACAGATTTTACTTTTAATTGAACTAATTCTTCAGCTAATTCTTCGGAAAGATAAAAGGCTTCTTGTTCATACGCTTCTGTATTCCATTTATTAGATAGGTTGGAATGGAAAATGACAATATCACCTTCTTTTATGTCAGCATTGTGTAATACTTCTTTAGGTAGTTTTCGTTCTTGTACATGAGTTACGTCGATAAGAACAGCTTCACCTACAAATTGGTCTAGGGGCAATTGATCAATAGTCGTTGCGCCTGAAATGAAATGAGCAGGAGCATCACAATGTGTACCAACATGAACGACAGAATGAAAATCTGTAACTTGATAACCTGTTTCTTCAACGCTTGTAATGGCTTCTAAATTGATTTTTGGTGTTCCAGGAAATTGAGACATATTTTTTTCAAATGTTTGGGATAGGTCAATTACTTTCACTTTAAATACCTCCAAGTATATATTTTGAAATATAAAAAACTCACCTTTCATAATCAAGAAAGATGAGTTTTGCACACAATAGTTACGTTTTATCTTTCAAAATGCAATGCATTTTGCAGGAATTAGCACCTATTCAGTTTGTATAAACTGAGGTTGCTGGGCTTCAAAGGGCCGGTCCCTCTGCCTCTCTTGATAAAGGTATATTCAATTTAAAGTTCGGAATTTTCGTGATAATAAAATTGTAATTCATTTCCTTTTTCTGTGCAACACAAAATAGGTATTCACCCAAATAAAGTTGCTCGCATATTGTAGCTTATGTAAATAGAATGCTGCGAAGGAGTGAGTGCAGTGACAGGGAATGTATTGAATTATTATGCTGGTGGAAATACAGCTAGAGGATTTCATAATTTATATGAAGAGAATTTAAAAGGACTAAACAGATTATTTATTTTAAAGGGTGGACCTGGAACGGGAAAATCTTCTTTAATTAAGGTAATAGGTCGTGAATGGGTTGAAAAGGGATATGATATTGAATTTTTACACTGTTCTTCTGATAATAAATCGGTTGATGGTGTCATTATCCCGAAGTTAAAAGTAGGAATTGTTGATGGAACATCACCGCATGTTATTGAGCCAAAAATGCCAGGAGTTGTCGAGGAGTATATTAATTTAGGAATTGCTTGGGATTCAGATAAGTTAAGAAAGCAGAAAGTGGAAATTGAACGATTTGTTTCAGAAGCAAGCAAAGCTTTTCAAGCTGCTTACGCTCGTTTTAACGAGGCATTAGTTATACATGATGAGTGGGAGAAAATATATATTAGTAATATTGATTTTAATAAAGCGAACGAACTAACCGAGCAGCTTATTCAGAAATTATTTACAGATAAAGTTGGGAAACAATCGCTTGTGAAACATCGGTTTTTAGGAGCAGCTACACCGAAAGGAGCAGTTGATTTTGTTCCTAATTTAACAGAAGGATTACCACATCGTTATTTTATAAAAGGACGCCCAGGTTCTGGGAAATCAACAATGCTCAAAAAATTAGCTAAGGCAGCAGAAGAAAAAGGATTTGAAGTTGAAGTATATCATTGTGGGTTTGATCCAAATAGTCTTGATATGGTGATCGTAAGAGAATTAGGGTTTGCGATTTTCGATAGCACCGCACCACATGAATATTTTCCGAGCCGCGAAGGTGATGAAATTATAGATATGTATGCCCTTATTGTAAAACCAGGGACGGATGAGAAGTATGCGGAGGAAATTCGTGACGTCTCTATTCAATATAAAGCAAAAATGAATGAGGCGATGTCTTTTTTAGCGAAAGCGAAATCAGTTCGTGATAAATTAGAACGAATTTATATTGCTGCTATGGACTTTTCAAAAGTAGATGCATACAAAGAGGAGATTCAAAAAGAGTTTGAACGAATTGCGGTTAGTGTAACTGAAAAGAACAAGTAAAAAATAACGAATTTTGACAGGCTGTCGGAAATTTTCTGACAGCTATTTTAGTATGTAGTAAACTTAGTAATATATTTGTCGAATTTCCAAGGAAATAATCAAAAAATGGAGAGGGTATGAAATGAGAGAGAAAATTAAGTTGGAGTTAGAACGAATTGAGAAAGAAAATGATGTGAAAATTTTATTTGCTGTGGAGTCAGGGAGTCGTGCATGGGGGTTTCCATCAAAAGATAGTGATTATGATGTTAGATTCGTTTATATGCACCCGGTAGAATGGTATTTATCCATTCATGATAAACGAGATGTAATTGAGTATCCGATTAGTGATGATTTAGATATAAGCGGATGGGATATTAAAAAAGCGTTACAACTATTTGCAAAGTCAAACCCAGCTTTACTCGAATGGATTCGATCACCCATTTTTTATTCGAAAAACTCTAATTTTCCAGAACAGCTTCAGCAAATGAGTGAAAAGAACTTCGATCCGAAAGCAACGATATATCATTACTTACATATGGCTTCAAAAAATTATCGTGAATTTTTGCAAGGTGAGAATGTAAAATTAAAAAAGTACTTTTATGTATTGCGTCCTATTTTGGCTTGTAAGTGGCTAGAGGAGAAAACAACTTTGCCTCCTGTAGAATTCGATCGATTAATTACAGAATTATCATTGGAGCGTAGCGTATTAGATGAAATTGAACAGTTGTTAATAAAGAAAAAGGCAGGTACTGAATTAGATGTTGGATTAAAAATTGATGTGTTGAATCAATTTTTAGAAGAACAAATTCATTACTATCAGCAATATGTAAAAGGAATCGAAAAGGGATCAGGGATAGATATTGAGAGTTTAAATACATTGTTTCGAGATATGTTATTCGAAGTATACAAAAAAGAGCACGAATAAATTTGTGCCCTTTTTTACTTTGCAGGAATAAGGAAAACTGATATAGCCGCGAGAAGACCTGCGAATGAGAATAAATAGAAATTCCATGCTAAGTCATATTGCATTGTCATAATAATACCGACAAGAATAGGACCAGCAATCGCACCAACTCGTCCAAGTCCAAGTCCCCAGCCTAAGGAAGTAGCTCGGATATGTGATGGGAAGTATTGTGTTACATATGCATTTAATATTTGAGTAATACCGACTGATCCAATTCCAGCAAGACCAATTAAAAGATAAATGATTGTAACAGATGGTTTAATTGTTAATAGTCCAATACATATAGCTGCCATAAGATAGGAGATGCTAATAACAATTTTAGCTCCTATACGATCCGCGATTGCTCCAGCAAATAATGCACCGATAGCGGCGGTAATATTTAGCATAAGTAGAAATGATAAACTAGATCCAAGAGGATATCCTGCCTGTCGCATCATCTGAGGTAACCAAGTATTTAAACCGTATATTAAAAACATCCCCATTATATAAGTGATCCAAAAAAGCAGCGTTGCTTTTATGTATTCTTTTGAGAATAAAGTAAGAAATCCATTTTTCTTTCGTATATTAGATGGGGGTTGATGAGTTTTCTCTTTTGCATGGAATTCAATTTGAAAACGATTAAGAATTTTATCCACTTCTTCTTGGCGGTTACGTGATAACAAAAATTGAATGGATTCAGGTAAATAACGAATAATGAAAGGAATGAGGAGTAGTGGAATCATTCCGATACCAAACATAGTTCTCCATCCGAAGTCTTCTAACATAAACATGGACAAAATAGCGCCTAACACGATACCTAAAGGATAGCCAGTAAACATAAGAGCATAAATAAAAGATTGTCGCTTTTTTGGTGAATATTCAACAGTAAGTGTGGAAGCTGTTGGAATGACACCGCCTAGTCCAATTCCTCCGATAAATCGCCATAGTCCAAATAATTCAGGAGAAGGAGCAAGTGCAGCTAGGCCCATTGTAATAGAAAAAAGTGTTAAACAGCATATAAGTGTCCATTTTCGTCCAATTAGATCTGTAATAGTTCCAACTAGAATAGCGCCAATAAACATTCCAAACAAAGCATAGCTTGCAATTGTACCAGCATGAGCTGGTGATAGTGCCCAGCTGTTGTCTTCCAGTAGCTTAGGCAGAACGGCCCCGTAAATACCTAAATCATAGCCGTCAGCTAGAATGGCTAGCCAACAAATAAAAACAACAAGCTTTGTAATAGAGTTCGAAAAAATAGTTTTTGTAGATTCTGGATGAGGTGGAGCTGAAGGTTGCATAATGTTCACCCCTTTTGATTTGTAGATGAATATATTATTTCATTTGATGTTAATATTTCCCTTCTTGTGTCGGAATTTATATGAAAAAGTTTTATTTATTTACTCATTATCAACTCGTTTTAACGGTTGATCTGCCGGACCTTCAATAACATCTCCTTCAATTGAAAAACGGGAACCGTGGCAAGGGCAGTCCCAAGTACAATCACCATTATTCCATTCAACTTCGCAGCCGAGATGTGTACAAGTTGTATCGACAATATGTAATTTTCCATCTTTGTCCTTATAAGCACCTGCTCGTTTCCCGTTAACATGTACGACAGATCCTTCACCAACTTCGAGATCTTCTGGCTTACGTAATGCAGTTTCAATCTTTCCCTCAATTAAATGTTTCGCAACATCAATGTTTTGGGAGAAGAACGTTTTTATATCTGGATTTGCATGAAAGCGTGAAGGTGCATATAGTTCTTTATATGGACTGTCTATTTTTAGAATGGAATCCTTCAGTAAATGAGCGGCAGCAGTTCCAGTTGTCATCCCCCATTTACGATATCCAGTTGCAACAAATATATTTGGATTGCTCTCGTTAATATGTCCGATATAAGGGACCTTATCTAGCGTGATTAAATCTTGTGCTGACCATCTATAAGGAACCTCATCTACCCCAAACGTTGCTTCTGCAAAAGAATACAGTGCTTCATAATGAAGCATCGTGTTTATTCCTTGGCCTGTTTTATGACTTTCTCCGCCAATTAAAATTAATTTTTCCCCATTGCTTGTTGTGTAGCGTAAGGAGCGTTTTGGGTCATCAATACTTAAATACATGCCACCTGGATAATCTGTTTTTGTTTTAATAGCAAGAGCATAAGAGCGTTCTGCGTACATTCGCGTAAAGAAAAAGCTATTCGCATCATAAAAAGGAAAGTGTGAACAAGAGACAACATATTCACAAGTAATGCGATGTCCGCCCTTTGTAATGACTTGTGGAGAATCTCCTTTTTCTACATCCATAGCAGTCGTTTGTTCATAAACTTTTCCACCCATCTCCACAAATTTTTCTAAAAGCGTTTTCAAATAAAGAAGGGGATGAAACTGGGCTTGATTTTTCATGACAAGTGCAGATTGTACTGGAATTGGAATCGATAGAGATTGAACATAGTCACAAGGTATATTTAATTTTTGATAAGCTTCATATTCTTTCGATAAATTTCTTAATCCCTTATCAGTGGTTGTATATAAATATGAATCTTCATTTGAGAAATTACAGTCGATTTTATATGTTTGCACAGTTTCATTAATAAATTGTAGAGCATGATTATTTGATTCATAGTAAAGCCCGGCCTTTTCCATACCGAAATGGTTTATTAATTCATCATAAATAAGATCATGTTGCGCTGTTATCTTCGCTGTTGTATGTCCAGTCGTCCCGTTTAAAATAAGACCAGAATCAATTAATACAACATCGATGCCTTCTTTTGCAAGTAAATAGGCAGTAGTAATACCTGTAATACCAGCACCTATAATAGCGACTTTTGTCTTTATATTTTCAGATAAAGGGGGAAAAGCAGGGAGTTGAGTAGATTCAATCCAATAAGATGATGGGAATTGTGGAAATGTATCGCTTGTCATTAAGGAAACCTCCTGATTTAGAACAATTTTCCTTTTAATATTTCCATATGAGATGAAATTCATGTGTGCTGTTTTAGAGGAAGGCTATTTTTATTTAAAAGAAAGATAAAATTATTTCAATATAATTATTAGGTTTTGTTGGTATGAAGAGGTAGGAGTTGTGTAAAGCTTAAATTTAAGTGAGTGTATTTGTTGTTTACACCGATAGTTCTTGAATAAGATAGAGTCTATAGCATGTCAAGGTACGTATATGTATAATGGATGAAACCTTATAAGATATGTGTTTTTTCTTTATTGAAATAAAGTATAATTATAAAAATATAACCAACTTTTATTACTAGGTCATAAAAGTTATTGACAATGTAGAAATTCTATTGATATGATTCATCATGTGGAAAGGTTGATAGAGAGTAAAAAGAGAAATGTTTTTCATTGATAATAAAAGCGAAAAATAAGTGACGATAGAGTGAGTATATTTTCCTTATACTAGATGCTTTTTTAATCACCTAGTAAAATCAATCTGGAAGCAAGAATTGATATATGTAAGTTGCGCAAGGCGCGGCATAAGAAAGGGGCAAAAGGATGAAGGAGCTTCATACGTTTGGGTGGTATGCAGCACGTGTATCACCACATTTGCCGAAAAAAGCATTTAAACCAGTTCCTACTCGTTTATTTGGCGGACTGGCTTATTTGCTTGTGGCATTGGCGGGATTAATATCGATTGGTGTATTTGAATTGAATGTGTGGGCGAATCTAGGAATTGCGATTGTTCTTGGATTATGTTTTGCTTCACTTGGGTTTTTAGGGCATGAAATTCTACATGGAACTGTTGTAAGAAAGGCATGGCTTCGTGATTTCTTAGGCGCGATTGCATTTATGCCGCTATCAACAGGTCCTAAACTTTGGAGAAAGTGGCATAATGCAACGCATCACGTTCATACACAACATGAAGAGAATGATCCAGATGCATGGCCGACACTTGAGAAGCTTAAAAAGAGTAAATTTTTGAGTTGGGTATATCGCATGCCTCTTCATGTACGTTCATTCTTTAGTTTTCTGTCATTAACAATTCAATTTACATTGCATTCGACTCGAATGTTCTTTCATTTTATAAAAGAGTTTAAGTCATCCAATCAAAAGTCTGTATGGCTTCAACTTCTTTTGCCTTGGACTGTTTGGATTAGTTTATTGTTTATTATGGGACCTGGGAAATGGTTATTTGCATATGTGATTCCATTGTTAATTGCTAACTTTATTGTAATGGCATATATCGCAACAAATCACCGCTTAAATCCAATTGTTCCAGTAAATGATCCGTTAGCAAACTGTTTATCAGTAACAGTGCCGCGTTGGGTAGACGTTTTACATTTCAATTTCTCATATCATACAGAACATCATTTGTTCCCTGCTATGAGCTCTAAATACTACCCGTTAGTAAAAGAGAAAATTAAAGAAATGTGGCCGGAACGCTATCATGAGATGCCGATGACAAAAGCTTTGGCAGCGCTATGGAATACACCACGTGTGTATTATCAAGGAAGTGAATTAGTGGATCCACATAGAGAGCATTTCTATGGTTCTTTAGGAAATGGGCTAGATCCTCATAATATTTCATATCGTGAGGAACATATAGAGGAAGAAGAGAGTATTAAAAAAGTAAATCAGTAAAAATTGATATATGTTGCAGTGAAAAAGCAAGCCATCTCTGGCTTGCTTTTTCTTATAAAGAGACTTCTTTTTTCTTCTTTGCACTAACTTGAACTGAATTTGTTTCTTTTCGTTGTAGTCGTTTTTCTAAAAGGTTAACAAGGTACGTGAATAGAAGAACAAGAACAAGATAATATAAACCAACGATTATATATGTATCTAATTGTTGGAAGTTCCCTGCAGCGATTGATAAACCTGACCCCCATAATTCGGACAATCCTACGTAAGCAACAAGTGAAGAATCTTTTAATCCAATAATAAATTGATTTCCTAAAGGAGGAATAGATTGACGAAATGCTTGTGGTAATACAATACGGCGCATTGCTAAAGAATACGGCATACCTAGAGAGCGAGCAGCTTCCATTTGCCCACGATCGACAGATTGGATAGAGCCTCGGAAAATTTCAGTAATATATGCACCGTTATGAATTGCTAAAGCAATGGCTCCTGCCCAAAAAGGAGTAAAAACAACAACAGATGTAATCCCAAAATAGAGAATGGCGATTTGAACAATTAAAGGTGTACCACGAATAATGGCGATGTATACGTGAGCAATACTATTTAAAACTTTATTGTTAGAGATTCGAAAGAAAGCGAATAGTAATCCAATTAGTGAACCGAGTAATAGGGATGTTAGTGTTAATTGTAATGTCACAATAGTAGCTTTTAAGAGTGTGGGATAGGTAGAGAGAAAAATTTCAAACATGCGTTTCACCTCATATTATATAGATTTTAGTAGAGAATGAAATGCCCCACACAAAGTGGGGCATGATTTATGGAAACTTTGAAGGGCTAAATTACTTCGTTTTTTCCTCTTCACCAAGAATATTACGCCCAAACCATTTTTTACTGATCTTTTCATACGTACCATCTTTAATAATTTCATCTAAAGCTTTATTTACTTTCTCGACCATTTCTTTATCATCTTTACGAATAGCAATTCCCATTTCATCAAGGTTTAGTGGTTTTCCAGCTTCTTTTATATTTGATTTACCTTCTTTAATCATGCGTAAACCAACCATTTGATCTGTAATTACTGCGTCGATACGTCCAGGCTCTAAGTCCATAAGTGCAGTAATATCGCTATCGTATTCTGTAATTTGATCTGTATATTTTGCAACGAGGTCTTTAAAGGTACTAGCTTTTACAACACCAATTTTCTTACCCTTTAAATCTTCTGGAGAAGAGATAGATGTATTCTTTTTAGCTACAAAAATTTGGGCACCAGAACGATAATAAGGATTTGAGAAATTAACAGCTTTTAAGCGTTCTTCTGTAATTGCCATACTGCCCAGTATTACATCATACTTTTTCGCTTTGAGACCTTGGATTAGCGTTTCCCATGGATTTGTAATAGGGGTTGGTTTCATATTCATTTTTTTCGCAAGTGCTTCACCTAGTTCTACATCAAAACCGACAAGTTTCCCGTCATTTTCTTTATAGTTAAAAGGTTTATATAAGCCACTCATCGCATAACGAAATTCTTTTTCACCATTTGAAGAAGTAGTAGCACTTTCCTTACTACAGGCTCCTAGTATAAAGGATGTGCATAATGTAATACTCGCAACAATGGTTAATAGTTTTCTTTTCATAAAACCCCTCCTATATATTGATCATACGGATGGTTTTAAGTATGTTATTGAAATATTTTATTTAGATGATTAGTTGTGCACCGTATGAATGTATTTCTTTTCGTTTGAAACAGAAGTTATATTATAAAACGTTACGTAAAAATTGTTTCGCTCGTTCATGTGATGGAGCTGAAAAGAATTGTGCTGGCGGAGCATCTTCTACAATTTTTCCATCATCCATAAAAATGACGCGATCAGCTACATCTCTTGCGAAATTCATTTCATGAGTAACAATAACCATGGTCATTCCTTCTTCAGCAAGTTCTTTCATAACTTGCAATACTTCTCCAACAAGTTCAGGGTCTAAAGCTGAGGTAGGTTCATCAAATAGCATAATTTTAGGATTCATAGCAAGAGCTCGTGCAATAGCAATACGCTGTTTTTGACCACCTGATAGGAGGTGGGGCGTTACATCTGCTTTATCTTGTAGGCCGACTTTTTGCAGAAGCTGATTTCCGATTTCTTTTGCATTTGCTGCTTCTAATTTTTTTACATGAATAGGTGCTTCTATGATGTTTTCTAGTGAGGTCATATGAGGAAAGAGGTTAAAGTGCTGAAAAACCATACCGACATTTTCGCGGACTTTGTTTAAATTTGAATGCTTTGGATCAATTCGTTCACCTTGTAAGTGAATTTCACCTTCATCGTACATTTCTAAAAAGTTAAGACAGCGAAGTAATGTACTTTTACCGGAACCACTGGCACCAATTAAAACGACAACTTCTTTTTCTTGTACTTCTAAATCAATTCCTTTTAAAACGTCAAGTGAGCCAAATGATTTTACTAGATTTCGAACCTGAATCATACAAAACCCCCAGTCAAAAATATATTTTACAAATGTTGCCCCTTATTTCTGTTATTAGTCACAAATTGTCAGAATCCTTTATTTTTTTTAGAGGACAGCTATTATATAAGTAAATCTGAATGTGTAATTAAAATAGAAAGACCAACTAAATTAGGTGGTCTTTCATATACTTACAAGTTTTTAATTTTAAATTGAGTTGCAGACTTTTCTAATTCGTCAACAAGTTTTTGCATTTGAAGAGACATATGTGTAATGTCCTGTATTGATACTGACTGAGCTTGTGAAGATTGGGATGTATGATTAGTCTCCGAAACTATATTTTGTGAAATTGAAGAGATATTAATAAGGGCACTATTTATTTCTTCTGAGCTTGCTGACATTTCTTCTGCACTTGCTGTTATATCTTGTATTTGATTTGTAACTTCATTAATATGATTTACAATATTATGGAATGCTAATTTTGCATTTTGAACAGCATGAATGCCTTCTTGAATTTCTTGTTGTCCTTTCCCCATAACGTTGACTACATCTTTTGTATCATTTTGTACAAGTAAATTAAGTTTTGTAATATCTGTAGCTGCTTGTTTTGATTGTTCAGCAAGTTTACGCACCTCTTCAGATACAACAGCAAATCCCTTTCCATGTTCACCGGCGCGAGCAGATTCAATTGCAGCGTTTAAAGATAATAGATTTGTTTGTTCAGAAATGTAGGTAATAGTTTGTAATGCTTTATCGATATCTTGCGTACGAATAACTAATTGATCTACCACTTTATATATTTCATCCATGACAGTATGAATAGTTGTCATTTGAGAAATGGAATTTTCAATGATTTCTGTTCCTACATTTGCCTTATCAGAAGTAGAAATAGCTAAGTTTGAAATCGTTGTAGAAGATTCGGCTATGCTTTGTACGCCATTTGCTATTTCATTCATTGCTGTAGAACTATCTTTAATATTTGCAGACTGATCATTAATATGGTGAGACAACTGTTTCATTGTATTTGTGATGTTATCCATAGTGGAAGAGGAAACGGTTGCTGTTTCAACAATATGATTTGTAGAGCTTTTCACTTTTACACTTGTTTGAATCACATTGTTAATAATTTGTCGTAAGTTTGATATCATTTGATCAAAACTATTAAACATATGACCAAATTCATGATGATATTGTTTTGGTACGGCAATGGTTAAATCCCCTTTTCCAGCTGTATTCATTATGTTCCGTAATGAATTGATTGGATTGATAATTGATTTAGCAGTAAATAAGGAGATAAGAATGCAAAGAACTAAACATGCAATGAATAAAATAATGGTTATGCTTATCACTTGTTTATAAGAGTGTTCGCTGTCGTTATACAGACCTTCAGCTAACTTTTCGTTATAATCACTAAGATTTTTTAAAGCGCCTACTGTAGCTGATAAATTAGGTTCAACTGTAGTTAGGTAGAATGAATATGCTTGATTCAGCTTATTCTCTTTAATGAAATCTAGCATTTGAGCACGATGTTTTTTATAGTTTTCTAGTTTTTCTTTATATTGGCTAAGGAGTTTTTTTTCTTCGCCTGTTATATATGTATTTTCGTATTGAGCCTGTAATTTTTCGGTTTCTTTATTTGTATCATTTAATTTATTTAAAATTGTAGTACGTCGATTCTCGTCTTCCGTAATAATGAGTTCCTTTACATAACTAAATTCTTGGTACAGGCTGCTCTCAATAGATCCAAGCCATTTAATAGGTTGTAGCCGATCGACATATACTGTTTGAAGTTGTTTGTGCATTTGTTGTAAATTCATATAATTTACAACGCTAATAATTAATATGGAAATAATGGGTACTGCTACTAACAATATTAATCTGTTTATAACGTTTAACCGATATATAATTTTTAACATAGAATCACCTAACCTTAAATTATTTAGTTGAATATATAATGGGCATCCAAATAAAATTATACATTATTTACATATTATATACAGAAAAAGTAATGTAATTAATATGTAAATAAAAAATAAAAATCTGTATATCTTTCTATAAAGAAAATATGGATAATAATATATAGGTGGTACTTATATTACTTATAAAAAGGGGGAAAGAAGAGATGGAAAAAGAAAGGAAGGCATTTTCCTTTGGCTTACGTACACAACTTATGCTATTCACTACAGTTTTAGCTTTAATTACATATTCAACAAGTATATTTTTTATTTATGTGATATATGATTATTTTCAAAGTTATGTAAGTCAAACTGCATATAATATTATCGTTATGCTATTAGGAGTAGTATGGTCTGGAATTTTAGCATATGGAGCAGCCGTATTTTTAATTAAACCGCTTCGAAAGTTAGAGGAGGCGGCGAGAAAAGCGGCTGAAGGAGACATTCGTGAAGATGTTCCGTTACCGAAGACTGATGATGAAATTAAATCTTTAAGTGTTGCATTTAATATGATGCTTGGGAACTTAAGGGGCATGGTAAAAAATATTGATACAACATTTTCGTATACAAACAATCAAGTACAGCAAATTAGAAAACAAACAGGCGAAGCAACGAAACAAGCACAAGGTGTTTCTGAAACTCTTGCAGAGATTTCTTCTGGCGCTGAGCAATCAGCGGCATCAATTCAAGCGATTGTTTCCGCTGTTGATACAACAACTTCTATTGCAAGTGAAGTAGAAGAGAAAGCGAAACAGTCTGATGAGTTGTCTTCAGAAATGGTTCAAGCTTTAGGGCATAGTACTCGTGTCTTTACGTCTTTAATTCAAGGTATTCAAACATTGGCGAAAGAAAATGAAGATTCAATGCAAAATGTACAGAAGTTAGAGGAAAGAATGAAACAAGTAGAACACATTGTATCTGTTGTGAGTGAGATTGCTAGCCAAACGAATTTATTAGCACTTAATGCTTCTATTGAGGCTGCTCGTGCTGGAGAGCATGGACGAGGCTTTGCTGTTGTAGCTGAAGAAGTACGTAAACTTGCAGATGAAAGTGACCATTCTGCAAGAAATATATCGCAGTTATTACGGAATATGCAAGAGGAAGTGCAACAAGTTGCAACGAAAATGACAGAACAAGTGAAAATAGCTAAGGAAGAGGCGAAACGTGGGGAAGCTACCGAATTAATTTTAAAAGAAATGTCATCAAGTGTTATGGAAGTAGCGGATGCAACGAAGCAAATTAGTAGCTATATGAATGAACAAGTGAGTCACATTCATCAAACAGGTGCACAGACGAAGGCTGTAGCAGCAATTGCTGAAGAAACGTCAGCTGGTTCACAAGAAGTAGCACGTGTAACGTTGCAACAATCTAAAAATATGATAGCGATCGATCAATTATTAAAGGATTTAGAGAAGCAAGTAGCAGACTTGAAACAAACAATTGAACGATTTTCAATGTGAAAAGGAAGAACAGTATTTTGTTCTTCCTTTTTTACGTATGAAATGGTGGAATACTTTGTTGGAAATGAAAAACATTGCATGGATCATAATCTGTCTTCACCTTACGTAGCCTAGGGAAGTTAGAACCATAATAACTTGTTTACCAATTTTTTATGTCGATATCGGGCCAGTTTACATAGTCACCTAGTGTATAAGAATCTAAGCTTTCTCTTAAATCCTTAACCTAGCGTATATTTTTATTTTCTTCATCGTCATGTTTCCAAGAAGTGATATATTCTTGTGCAATAATTGCTTTACGATGAAAATAAGCTGTTTCATTCGGTGAAATATTTTCAACAGCACCTACGAGTGATTGATGCCAAATACTCGCGTCTTTATTTGGTGCATGAGAAAGAAAATATTACATAATTTGAATTCCTTTAAAGGGTATAGGTTTATATACATAGGAACTAGAGCGCTTGAAACTTTCAGGGATATTGCCGCTATTAAAAAATTCAACAGCTTTTATATAAGGAGCTTCTTCTATAAAGAGAGAGGGGCTACCAGTTTCAAGAAGGGGGATAATAAAGAGTGGAGTTCAGAGGAAGAACAAACAAACTCTCCTTGTGCTTCAATTTTGTTTCATTATATGGCTCCTTTTTTATATAAGATTGTTTGTACTATAATATATATATATGGAAAAAATATTTAAGGGTGTTTGAATTAATGTAAAAGAGATAGAGTAATAATGTACATGTAGCATAACTTTAGACTACGAATGAACATTGTCATTTTAAAGTTTAGAAGTAAGAATATGGTGGCTTATTAAAAGTTTTTTGAGAATTATTATGTAAAATAAAAAAATAGTAGATAAATTATCATTTTTTTTATAGAATAGTAACATTGGAATATCTTGGCACACTATTTGAAAGAATAGGCCGCAAAGCTTTGAGTCTAAGGTAATGAATTTTATTACTAGGATTGTCGAGTTGCAAACTGTATTTGCAACTCGACAATCCTTTTTTATTTGCCCAATTATCAGATAATAAGATGTTTGATTTAAGATGGCCCATTTTATTGTTCTTAGGCTGAAGGCGGCTGGTATTCGAAGAAATAGCCAATCTCTTTGGTGTTAAGGAGATTAATAGAGAGGTGTGAGTATGAAGAGTAAACAGATTAGTATATTTGTCATTTGTTTAATGGTAATGCAAATTATTGTACAGCCATTTATACATATTGTGGCAGCAGAAACATATGACAAAGAAGCAAATGTCAGCGTAAAGCTTTCGGTTGAGGGCGGAGATGGTTCGCAAAAAAATGTAGATAAAGATTTTGTATATCAACTTGATTTAAGTACATTTGGATTAGAAGGTGGGCATAAAGATGCAAAAATTATTGTTAAACTACCACCTGAAGTCGAGTATGTAAGACATGGGAAAATTAGTGGTACGGATGCAGTATACGATAAAGAAACGCATTCGGTTATTTATACATTTAAAGAGCCCCTTCCCAATGGAGATTCTAAAGCAGTTCCTATTACAGTGAAGTTTCCTAAAGGAACAAAAAATGGAACGAAAGCTACAGCTGTAGCAGATTTTGTATCTGATCAAGGAGGCAAAACTTCCAATGAAGTAACGGTTGTAGCATATGAAAAAGAAGTACCACCTGAACCCCCTAAAAAACCAGAGTGGGAAATGCGTAAAACTCCTAATAAGTGGACGATTAAGCCAGGAGAAGAAGTCGAGTACAGGATTCGTGCTCAACACGTTAGGGGACCCACTACACTTGATTCGCTTTCAATAAAAGATCTACTACCGAAAGAAGCACAGTTTATATCAGCTAGTGATAACGGGAAATATGATGCGAATTCACATACAGTCGTATGGGATTTGAAAAATGTAGAAGGCGAGAAAGTTGTTAAAGTTAAGGTTAAGTTCCCTGAGGAAAATTTTGGTGAAGATCAAAATCAACAAGTTCTAAATAGAGTTGAGGCAAAACTAAAGCCAAAAGGGGAAGAGGAATTAACAAAACAAACACATGTGTATGTTGAAGTAACAAATAAAAAACCTCCTGTTATTCCTCCAGAGCAAGCTTTTTCAGAGCTGAGAAAGACTGCCCAAAAGTCTGAGTACAGTAAAGAAGAAGAAATTGCTTTTACATTATCTAACATTCAAAATCAATATTCTAAGGAAATTGATAATTTTGTGCTCCAAGATGACCGTTTTGATGAACAACTTCATTTTACGAGAATGCATACAGGGGCATTTTCAGGTGTAAGTGAATATAAGGTTTTATACAAAACGAAGGATAACCAGGAGTGGAAAGAGTGGAAAGTGATTCGTGGTAATACGAACGGAGAATGGTTAGATGTTTCTTCTTTATCATTAGTTGAAGGTGACAAAGTAACCGGAATCCGATATGAGTTTGGTAAAGTGCCTGCAGATTTTAAAATGAGTTATGGGGCATGGTTAATGTTTAAAGTGGATGATCCGAACTTTAAAGAAGGTATTTTGAAAAATACCGCACATATTTCATATGATATTGACGGGAAAAACTATATAAAAGAAGCGACAGCGCAAGTAAAAGTAAAAGAAAATCCCGAATCAAAGGTTACTTTTAAGAAAAAGGCGTTAACGAAGCCTGGAGAAAAGTATATCAAGGGAGAAGAAGTGGAATTTGAACTAACTGGTAAAGTTGATTGGAGCTCTACACCTTTAAAACAACCAATAATTGTAGATTGGTTACCAAAGGGATTAGAATATGTTCCGGGTTCGGAGAAGTTTACTACTGTTAAAGATGAATGGGAAAGAAAACCTTATGATGCAAAAAAAGTAAAGGTGGAATCGATTCCTAATTATAAAGAAAAAGGAAGAACGCTTTTACGATGGACTTTCTCAGAATTAGACATTTCAGCGGGAAGCGCTGTGACTGTTAAGTTTAAAGTAAGGGTTAACAACTTTGCGATGGCAGGAAAGTACTATAATAAGGCGGGCTTAATGTCTAATGCCTCGACAATTATATCGGCAGATAAGTGGGGACAGCCAACAGGAAAAGATGAAAATGATCTTGATGGTGATGGCGACATAAGTGACCCAATTATTGAAAGTCAAGATGCTGTTGAGATTGAAGAAGAACAATCTTTAAAATCAATTAAATATGTAAAAGGTGAACTAGATGATAGCTGGAAAGGTTCACCAGAAGTAGCGACGACAGTACCAGGTGGAGAAGTGAAATATCGTTTGAAAATTGAAAATGGTGGAACCGTAGCGGTTAGGAATGGTGTCTTAATTGATATATTCCCTGCGGAGGGTGACCAGTCAGTTTTACAAACGAAGAATCATTCACAAGAGCGTGGTAGCAAATGGACCCCATACCTAACATCACCAATCCAGCTTACTGACGGTGACTTCATTAAGATTTATTATACGACTGTTTCAAAGCCTAAGCGTGATGATTTAATTCAAGGAAATGATGCTTTTGTGAATCCAGATGGTGCAAATGATCCGAATTGGTCTTTAGAGCCACCGGCGGATTTAACAAAAGTAACGGCAGTTAAATTTGAATTTGATAAGAATAAGCTTGTATATCCAGGCGAAGCAGCGACACTAGAATGGTCAATGCGTGCACCTGTTGATATGGATGCTTCGGCGGGAATTGCATGGAATTCATTTGGATACAGTGCGATAAATGATGTAACAGGAAATTGGATTCAACCAGCAGAGCCAAACCGAGTGGGTGTACAATTACAGGCTTCGAAAAAGAGCTCATTAGGAGATTACGTCTGGCTAGATAAAAATAAAGATGGTATTCAAAACGATGGAAACACTGGTGTGAATGGTGTAGTCGTAGAGCTATTAGATAAAGATGGAAAAGTTATTAGTATGACGAGAACTGGTAATGACAAAAAAGGAAATCCTGGTTATTACAAGTTTGTAAATTTAGATCCAGATGAATACCAAGTGAGATTTAAGTTACCAGATGGTTACAAATGGACAAACAAAAACGTTGGTAATGATGCAAGAATTGATTCGAATGTTGATAAAGATGGCTATTCAGAAATGATCAAACTTGGTGAAGATGAACATAATATGACAATCGATGCTGGACTAGTTGAAGATATAGTTGGTGCTGGAGAGTTACAAGTTACGAAAGTAGAAAAAGGCAGCAACATTCCATTAAAAGGTGCTGTTTTCGAAGTCCGAGATAAAGATAATCATGTCATTCAAACAATTACATCAGGTGAAGATGGAAAAGCTAAGGCAATAGATTTACCAATTGGTGAATATAAGCTAGTTGAAGTCGAAGCTCCAGAAGGTTATAAACTAGATAATAAGTCATACGACTTTGAAATAACGAAAGACACAAAAACACCAATAGAGAAGACCGTTGAAAATGAATTGCTAGAAAAAGGTGTAATTGAAATTACGAAGGTCGATGCTACAGATGTCAATCTGAAATTAAAAAATGCTGTGTTTCAGATTTTAGACAAAGATGGTAAAGAGATTGGGAAATTAACAACAGATGAAAATGGTAACGCAGTTTCCAATCCATTACTGTTCGGAAAATATACAATTAAAGAAGTAAAAGCCCCAGATGGATATATGCTTTTGAAAGAGCCAATTACAGTAGAAGTCGGGTCATCAGTACACAAAATAACGATAGAAAATCAAAAGAGTCAGTGGGAAATCCCAAAAACCGGAGGGATAGGTACAGGCATTTTCTATTCTATCGGTGGGATTTTAATGTTACTAGTTGTGTTCTTATATGTTCGAAATAAAAGGAATAAGTAATAGAGTTTTAAATTGAAAAATTTATAGAGATAGTGAGGAAAAATAATATGAAAAAGATTTTCAGTATGCTTTTAATTTTGACATTAACGTTTTCTATGTTGCCTAGTATGTTTGTGAGTGCAGCATCAAAAGATACAGGTTCTTTAACCATTCATAAGTACGCACAAGAAAAAAATGGAGATCCAGGTGTAGAGGGTGATGGTTCTGCGAATCAAACTTTACCTGAAGATGTTAATCCATTAAAAGGTGTAACATTTGAAATTAAGCAAATTGCGTCATTCGAAAAGATTTCAAATGATGGAAAGATTGTAAAGGAAAATGTAAAGCCTGTAACAAACGCAGAAGCAATCAAAATGACAACAACTGATAAAGGCGAGGCAGTATTTACAAATTTACAGTTAGGACGTTATGAAGTAAAAGAAGTTGCTGGACCAGAGCATGTTAACTTAAATCCACATACGTATACAGTTGACATTCCAATGACAAGTAAAACGGGCGATGTGCTAAACTACGATGTTCACATGTATCCAAAGAATGAAATCAAACGTGGAGCAGTAGAATTAACAAAAATAGGTGCAAAAGGTAAAGTACTTCCAGGTGTGGAATTCTCTTTATATACAGAGGATGGTAAAGTAGTTAAAGAAAAGTTAGTAACAGGTACAGATGGTAAAATTCGTGTAGAAGGTTTAGAGTATGGTAAGTATTATTTCCAAGAGAAAGAAGCACCAAAAGGTTATGTTAAAGATCTAACAAAACATGGATTCTCAATTATTGAATCAGGTACTCTTAGTAAAGATGGTTCAATTACATCTGGTAAAGTAGAGACTGTGGAAGTAAAGAACTATGAAGAGCCAACGATAGACAAAAAGATTAATAAAGATTTAGAGTTCTTACCAATTAATACACAAACAGATTATAACTATGATATTAAAACATTAATTCCAGAAGATATTAAAGACTATAAACAGTATGTTGTAACAGATACGTTAGATAATCGATTAGTAATGCAAGGAAAACCAGTTGTGTACATCGATGGTGTAGAAGTAGATTCAAGTGTGGTAGAAGTAGTTGTAGAAGGTCAAAAAGTAACAGCGACTGTGAAAGATTTCTCAAAATTAAATGAGAAAAAAGAGTTGCATTTACAAATTAAATCACAGATTAAAGAAGACGTAGCAGCTGGAACGGAAATTCCAAATAAAGCAACAATTAATTTTGAAAATAATAATAATGTAAAAGATCAAAAAGAATCTAAGCCGGTAATTGTTGTCCCAACAGCTGGTAGCATTGAGTTGACGAAAGTTGATGGTGCTGATAATAAGAAATTACAAGGTGCAGAATTCGAATTGCAAGATAAAAAAGGTAATGTGGTAGTAGTAGGAAAGCAAGAAGTAAAAGGTGTATCTGATGAAAATGGTATTATCACATGGAATAACCTCCCATACGGAGACTACCAAGTAGTTGAAACGAAAGCACCAACTTATGAAAAAGAAGATGGTACAAAAGCTTCTTATCAAAAATTAAGAGATCCAATTGATGTAACAATTAATGCAGAGCACAAAACTATTAAATTAGAAGTAAAGAATAATAAAAGTGGCTGGGTACTCCCTTCAACAGGTGGTAGGGGAACAATGCTATTTACTGTAGTGGGTCTTGTGTTGATGGCTGTAGCAGCATTTGTTTTCTTCAGAAGAAATACAGCGAAAAATTAAGGTTTTAGAAAATGATAATGATATAGCATAAAAAGAGGAGAAGCGGATAGCTTTCCTCTTTTTAATATTTTTAAATACTTAAAGGGGGTACTATGAAACAAAATATCTTTTTTGGATGCATTTTTTTATTAGGACTAGGTATATTTTTGTATCCAACTGTAAGCGATTGGTTTGCAACAAGAACACATTATTCTCAAGTTAGTTCTTATGATAAAGCTGTAAAGTCCCTTCAAAAGAAAGAGCTCGAACGTCGAGAAAAAGAGGCAGATGAGCATAATAAGCAAGTTCAACACTCTGGACAAACATTTTCAGATCCATTTGCTGAACAACAAAAAGCTGATCAAAATTCTTATGCAGATGCTTTAAACCTAGGCGATACAATGGGTTATATTGAAATACCTCAGATTAATGTGAAACTTCCAATCTATCAAGGGACTTCAGAGGCAGTTTTGAGTCGCGGTGTAGGTCATTTAGATAAATCTTCATTACCAGTAGGAGGAACAAACACACACACTGTTTTAACGGGGCATAGGGGTTTACCTTCTGCATTATTATTTACTGATTTGGATGAAATGAAGGAATCGGATGTTTTTTATATTCATTCATTAGATAAGGTCCTTGCTTATAAAGTAGATCAAATTAAAGTTGTGTTGCCGCATGAAGTAGATGATCTATTAATTGTGGAAAATAAGGATTACGCTACTTTAATTACATGTACTCCTTATGGTGTGAATACACATCGTTTGTTAATTAGAGGGCATCGAATTCCTTATGAAGAAAAAGAAAAAGAAATGATTTCAAAACCATCTACGTCCAAAGATTGGATGGTAGCCATTCCAATCTTTATTTTAGTTGTACTTTTACTTTCTATTTATATGAGAAGAAGAAAGAGGAGAAAAGACGCAGCAGGGAAAATAAGCTGAAATAAATAGGTAATAAAAGGGATTGTTTGGAGAAGGAAGTTGAAATGTTCCCCCTTATAAGGGTATTAAAAAATAATGTAATCTTAAGAAGGTGATCTCTGTATGAAAATAGGGATTACCTTTTTTAAGTTCCTTCATATTTGGAATCATTTCATATGGTAAGTAGGAATTTTACATTAACGGATATTGATACTACTACATCAAAATTTAGTGAAATAAAGAAGATAAGTGGAAGATGCACATTAATCATGGTCTTATTTTATATTAAAGAAAGTAAGCTAATCAGATCTGACAATAATAAAACTTCTGCAATAACAATGAAATAGGGGATGATTTTGTAAAGGAATGTAGATATTTAATAGTAGTGTAAAAAATTCTCGTTGCAAACTCTCCATATTTTGTTATGATAGTGTTACGAAAACGTTTGCATAAAAAAATTCCGATGGGATGCAAAAGGAGAGAATGACTATGAATAAGACATGGTGGAAAGAAGCGGTTGCTTATCAAATTTATCCACGTAGCTTTATGGATTCAAATGGCGATGGTATTGGAGATTTACAAGGTATTATTGCGAAACTGGATTATTTAAAAGATTTAGGAATAGATGTAATTTGGATTTGTCCAATGTATAAGTCACCTAATGATGATAATGGTTATGACATTAGTGATTATCAAGATATTATGGATGAGTTTGGTACGATGGAAGACTTTGATGCTTTACTAGATGAGGTTCATAAACGTGATATGAAGCTTATTATTGATTTAGTTATTAATCATACAAGTGATGAACATCCATGGTTTATTGAGTCTCGTTCATCTAAAGACAATCCGAAGCGTGATTGGTATATTTGGCATGATGGTAAAGATGGTGCGGAACCAAACAACTGGGAAAGTATTTTTAATGGTTCGGCATGGGAATATGATGAAGTAACAGGACAATATTATTTACACTTATTCTCGCGTAAACAACCAGATTTAAACTGGGAGAATAAAGAAGTTCGAGAAGTGTTATACGACACAGTTAATTGGTGGCTTGATAAAGGAATTGATGGTTTCCGTGTGGATGCGATCAGCCATATAAAAAAAGAAGATGGCTTTAAAGATATGCCAAATCCAAAAGAACTAAAGTATGTACCATCTTTTGATAAACATATGAATGTGGATGGTATTCAACCTTTATTAGAAGAGTTAAAAGAAAATACATTTTCTAAGTACGATATTATGACTGTTGGTGAAGCGAATGGCGTTAAGATTGAAGATGCTGAGCTTTGGGTTGGAGAAGAGCAAGGTAAGTTCAATATGGTATTCCAATTCGAACATTTAAGCTTATGGGATGCTGAAAAGAAGAAAGACCTTGATGTTGTAGGACTGAAAAAGGTATTAACCAAATGGCAAAAAGGGTTAGAAAATAAAGGGTGGAATGCTTTATATATTGAGAATCACGATAAGCCGCGTATCGTTTCAACTTGGGGAGATGATAAACAATATTGGCGTGAAAGTGCGACAGCTTTAGGAGCAATGTATTTCTTTATGCACGGTACACCGTTTATTTATCAAGGGCAAGAAATTGGGATGACAAATGTCCAATTACCAAATGTTGAAGATTACGATGATGTTGCAACTAAAAATTTATATCGTGAGAAAATTGTAGAGGGCGTATCCCATCAAGATATGATGGAAATTATATGGGCTTCTTGCCGCGATAATTCACGTACACCTATGCAGTGGAACGATGAGATGAATGCTGGCTTCACAACAGGTGCACCTTGGTTTAGTATGAATCAAAACTACAAAGAGATTAATGTTGAAAAGCAGAAAAATGAAGAAAACTCTATTTTCAATTTCTATAAGAAAATGATTGCCTTGAAAAAAGAGCACGATGTACTGAATTATGGTACGTACGATTTACTTTTAGAAGATGATCCGCAAATTTATGCATATACTCGTACATTAAACGATGAAAAAATCATTGTAATTAGTAATATCTCAAAAGAGGAAGCTGTATATAATGAGGATTCATTTGCAATAGAACGCAAACGTTTGCTTTTAAATAACTATGAAGTTGCGGAACATGAACAAGTAACTACAATCACGTTAAAGCCTTATGAAACAAGGGTTTATCGCATTTCATAATAAAAAAGGATGCTCTAAGAGCATCTTTTTTTATGAAAAATAATAAATTTCTATTGCAAAGTGAAAACGCTTTTATTAAAATAGATTTATGAAAACGGTTGCGTAAAGGGATAAAAACGAAATAAGGAATCGTTTTCATAAAGGAAACAGAAATTATAATTTAAATCATTATGTTGTTATAAATAAAGGGGAGGAAGAACAGATGAAAATTACGTCTTTTGATTTTTGGCAAAAGTTCGGGAAAGCATTATTAGTTGTTGTAGCTGTAATGCCAGCAGCTGGTTTAATGATTTCTATCGGTAAGTTAATTGGAATGTCTGCTGGGGATATTAACGCAGTTCATACAATCGCTCGCGTAATGGAAGACATCGGTTGGGCAATTATTACTAATCTACACATCTTATTCGCAGTAGCAATCGGGGGATCTTGGGCGAAAGATCGTGCAGGTGGTGCATTTGCAGCGCTATTAGCATTCGTCTTAACGAACAGAATTACAGGAGCTATATTTGGTGTAAACGCTGAAATGTTAGCGGATTCAAAAGCGAAAGTTTCTTCAGTATTAGCAGGAGATTTAATTGTAAAAGATTACTTTACTTCTGTACTTGGTGCACCAGCATTAAACATGGGAGTTTTCGTAGGGATTATCACAGGTTTCTTAGGAGCTACTTTATATAACAAATATTATAACTATAACAAACTGCCACAAGCATTAGCATTCTTTAATGGAAAACGATTCGTACCATTCGTTGTAATTGTTTGGTCTACAGTAACTGCAATTGTATTATCACTTTTATGGCCATTCATCCAAAGTGGATTAAATGAATTTGGTCGCTGGATTGCAGCTTCAAAAGATAGTGCACCAATTGTTGCACCATTTGTATATGGAACGTTAGAGCGTTTACTATTACCATTCGGTTTACATCATATGTTAACAATTCCGATGAACTATACAGAGCTAGGTGGAACATATACGATGTTAACTGGCTCAAAAGTTGGACAAGTTGTAGCAGGACAAGATCCTTTATGGCTTGCATGGATTACAGATTTAAATAACTTATTAGCAAATGGAGATACAAAAGCATATAACGATTTATTAAATAACGTTGTACCAGCTCGTTTCAAAGCTGGACAAGTTATCGGTTCAACAGCAGCATTAATGGGGATTGCTTTCGCGATGTTCCGTAATGTTGATAAAGAAAAACGTTCAAAATATAAACCAATGTTCTTATCAGCAGCATTAGCAGTATTTTTAACAGGTGTAACAGAACCAATTGAATTCATGTTCATGTTTATTGCTCCAGTATTATATGTTGTATATGCAATTACAACAGGACTTGCATTCGCATTAGCAGATTTAATTAACTTACGTGTTCACGCATTCGGATTTATTGAGTTAATTACTCGTACACCGATGATGGTTAATGCAGGACTAACTAGAGATTTAATCAATTTCGTTATCGTTTCATTAGTATTCTTCGGTCTGAACTTTACGTTATTCAATTTCTTAATTAAAAAGTTCAACTTACCAACACCAGGACGTGCAGGTAACTATATTGATAACGAAGATGAGACATCAGAAGGAACAGGAAATGTACAAGATGGTTCATTAGCAACAAAAGTTATTGATCTATTAGGTGGAAAAGAAAATATTGCTGACGTAGATGCTTGTATGACACGTTTACGTGTAACAGTAAAAGATTTAGATGTTGTTGCACCAGAAGCGCAGTGGAAACAAAATGGTGCTTTAGGACTTATCGTAAAAGATAAAGGTGTACAAGCGGTATATGGCCCGAAAGCTGACGTATTAAAGTCAGACATTCAAGATATGTTAGGTGCGTAATAATATGAAATTGCTAACTTTAAACTGTCACTCTTGGCAAGAAGAAAATCAAATAGAAAAGATAAAATATCTTGCTAAAGTCATTCAAGAAGAAGAGTACGATGTTATCGCATTGCAAGAAGTAAGTCAGTCGATAGGGGCTAAAAATGTATGCGGTAACAAGAAAGAAGATAATTTTGGGCTTTTACTATTAGAAGAGTTAAATGCGTTACATGTAAAAGATTACAATATTACTTGGGATTTCTCTCATATTGGTTATGATGTGTATGAAGAAGGATTAGCGATTATAACGAAGCATAATGTTGTAAAAGAAGATACGTTCTTTATTTCAGAAAATAAGGATACAACGTATTGGAAAACACGCAAAATTGTAAGTGCAACAATTGCTTATAATGGGAAGAACATCACGTTTTACTCTTGCCACCTCGGTTGGTGGAATGATGAAGAAGAATCATTTAAAGGTCAAGTGAATCGTTTAATGGAGCATGTAGATAGCAATGAACTTTCCTTCTTAATGGGTGATTTTAATAATAATGCCCGTTTGCAAGGTGAGGGCTATGAATATATGATGCAAAAGGGTTTGTACGACACATATGAACTAGCAATAGAGAAGGATGAAGGAACAACTGTCCAAGGTGAAATTGCTGGTTGGGATGAAAATAAACATAATTTACGAATCGATCTAATATTGTGTAACCGAAGTGAGAAAGTTCGTTCTTCAAAGGTTATTTTTAATGGTACAAACCGAAATATAATTTCAGATCATTTCGGTGTAGAAGTACAAGTAGATATATAATAGAAGAAAACCTCACAGATGATAAAAAGCTGTGAGGTTTTTTTAGGAATACAAGTATTTCCAAGAGAAAATACTTGTATTTTTTATGACATTTCCTATATATTTGTTATTATTGAATGTAAAACCGATTTGGTCATTTTGTATTCATACTTTGACTTACTTCGTTATATAATGTAGTAAGTTAAAGTTAATGGTAAAAAATAGTTCGTTTTTGGTTAATCCACGATGTAGAAAGTGATATAATTGCAAAATGTATGTATCATTTTCTAAAGAAGGAAAAATATATAATTAGGTGATAACTTCTATGAAACAAATTTGGCGTATTTATAAGACGGATTTACGGAATGTAGCTAAACATTGGGCTGCAATTGTTATTGTTGTAGGGTTAATGATTTTACCATCGTTATATGCATGGTTTAACATTAAAGCTTCTTGGGATCCATATGGAAATACAAAAGAAGTTCCCATTGCAGTTTCTAACCAAGATGCAGGCTCTAATTTAAGAGGGAAAGATATCAATATCGGGGACGAGATTGTAGATTCTCTTAAGAAAAACAAAAAGCTTGGCTGGAAATTTGTAGATGAAAAACAGGCAATTTACGGAGTGGAACGCGGGGATTACTATGCAAGTATTACGATCCCAAAAGACTTCTCTGAAAAGATTGCAACTGTTCTGGATGAAAATCCACAGAAACCAGAACTTGATTACTATGTAAATGAAAAGGTAAATGCGATTGCACCGAAGATTACAGCAAAAGGTGCATCAGGTATTACAGAAGAAATTAGTAAAAACTTTGTTAAAACAGCGAACGGTGAGATTTTTAAAATCTTCAATGACCTTGGAATCGATTTAGAAACAAACTTACCAAGTATTGAGAAAGTAAAAGATCTTGTATTTAAGTTAGAAGCGCAGTTCCCAGAAATGAATACATTGATGGATAAGGCTTTAGATGATGCGACTCGAGCAGAGGATGTTGTGAAAGTAGCGCAGAAAGAGTTGCCGGTTGTAGAGAGTGTTATTAATGATGGTCAGGATACACTTAAGAGCTTAGATGCATTCTTTGCGAGAAACGATGAAACATTGAATCGTGCTCCAGGAACTATTAAGAATAATTTAATTGTAACGAAGCAGGGATTGGATGCTGCAGCGAAAATTACGGATTACTTAAAAAATCCTTCATTTGATTTTAATCTGACACTTCCAGATCCAGCTAAATTACCAGTGTTACCTAATATAACTATTCCGCAAATACCACAAATACCAGAAATACCAGAAATTCCAGCATTACCGCAAGTGAATGGTGAGGGGTATAAAAATATTGCTAAAAATATTAATCAAACTGTAAATAATGTTTTTAGTTCGATACGTGTCGGAACAACTTACGCACAAGGTGTTATAAACGGGTTGCAAAATGGTAATTTTGATCCAGAGAAAGCGAAACAAGATCTTAATAATGTTTCTGAGACGCTACAAGGTAGAGCAGATAGTGTTTCATATGTAATTGATATCTTTACTAAATTTAAAGAGTCGGCATCAACTGATTTTGGAAAAGAATTCTTCCAAAAGAGAATAGAGAAATTAACAAACCTTAAAACAGCAATTGTAAATGCAAATGGTGGCGTTAAAGATATTGCCAATATTATTGGTACAGGGCAAGAAGTGAAACAAGATGTAAGAGATGCTACTAATAAAAAGCTAGATGCAATAAATAACTTGGTAAATCAAGCAGAAGCAGATTATAATGCTACGTTTGTAGCAGATTTCGAAAAAGCAGTAAGCACAGCTGAGCAATTGAAAAACCAAGCTGAGCAATTGAAAGACAAAGCTGAAAATGTAAAAGAAGATGCTCAGCAACTTAGAGGTAATTTAAATCAAGATATAAAAAAAGCGAATGAGTTAGTAAATCAAACCAATGAGGCATTAGACAATGGTAGAGAAAAGTACGATAAGGCTGTAAGTGATTACAGCAGAGTAAAAACAGAACTTGGAAAAGCAAGAGAAGACTTAAGCAACGCAGGTGTTAATGGATTAGACTCTACAAAAGTAGCCTTAAATGATTTAAATGGACAGTTCAAAGCAGCATGGAATTTAGTTAATGATATGATTCCAGTTCTGGAAAATACAAATAAAGTTTTAGCAGATGTAAATAGTGATAAGAACACGAATAACACGATTTCTAAATTGAATAAAGTAAAAGATGGTCTTCAAAAAGGAATCGATTTAACTGATAAAGGAATTGACTCTATTAATAAAGGGCAAAAACCAGCGGTAGATGTTATTGAGAGCATTAATGAAGTATCTAAAAATGTTTCGGGCCAAATTGGTGACATTTTAGCTAAATATGACTCAGAAATCACTCCAAATTTCAATGCAGCTATTGCTCGTACGAAAGAGATGTCTAAAAACACATCTCAAATTTTAAAAGAAGCAGACAAAAAGCTTCCAGATGTTAAAAAATTACTAGAAGATTCATCAAAAGGCTTAGTAGACGGTAGAAAGAAATTAGCAGATATTAAAGCTGAAATGCCAGCTACTGAGAAAAAGATTAAAGAATTAGCAGATAAAATTCGTGATTTTGAATCTGAAGAGGATTTAAAAGACATCATCCGTTTGTTGAAAAACGATGTTGAGAAGCAAAGTGATTACTTTGCAAATCCAGTAAATTTAAAAGAGAATAAATTATTTGCAATGCCGAACTATGGTTCAGCAATGTCACCATTCTATACAGTGCTTGCATTATGGGTAGGCGCATTATTAATGGTTTCGTTATTAACAGTAGAAGTACATGAAGAGGGCGCGAATTATAAGAGCCATGAAATTTACTTCGGACGTTTATTAACATTCTTAACGATAGGTCTTTCACAGGCGTTTATCGTATCGATGGGAGATATATTCTTACTCGGTACGTACGTAGTCGATAAGTTCTGGTTTGTATTATTTAGTTTATTTATAGGTGGAGTATTTGTTTGTATCGTGTACTCACTCGTTTCTATTTTCGGAAACGTAGGGAAATCGATGGCGATCATTTTACTTGTACTGCAAGTAGCAGGATCGGGCGGAACATTCCCAATTCAAATGACACCGGCGTTCTTCCAAGCGATTTATCCGTTCTTACCGTTCACATACGCAATTAGTGCAATTCGTGAAACAGTAGGCGGAATGCTATGGGATATTGTAACGCGAGATTTACTTGTGTTAAGTGCTTTCGTAGTAGTTATGATTGTTGCTGCGTTATTACTGAAAACACCAATTAACAAATCAAGTGAAAAATTCGTTGAGAATGCAAAAGGAAGTAAAATCATTCACTAACATAAAAGGTTCCTACCGCTAGAGGTAGGAACCTTTTTGTTTAATCAAATTTTAATTTCTTTAATGCTTCTGCGAATGGGTTATTTAATGGTTCTTCTTCTTTTTTCTGCTGTTTCATATATTTTTGAACGTCACGCTTATCAGCTTTGTTTCCAGATTCCTTTTTACGTCTTTCTTGGAATGTGGATAATTTCTCGCGATAGCCACATTTACATGCAAAGATTTGTCCTGCACCTTCACCACGTAATTCTAACTTCTTCTTACACTGAGGGCAACGAGCGTTTGTTGTACGAGATACATTTTTACGATGACCACATTCACGGTCTTGGCAAACGAGCATTTTTCCTTTTTTGCCGTTTACCTCTAGCATTGGTTTACCGCAATCTGGACAAGACTTCGTTGAAATGTTGTCATGTTTATATTTTTTATCACTCGATTTAATTTCAGAAACAATTTCTTTCGTATAGTTCTTCATTTCGGAAATGAATACTTCTTTTTTTAGTTTACCCTTTGCAATTGCCTCTAGCTTTTGTTCCCACTCACCAGTTAGTGTAGGTGATTTTAACTCTTCTGGTACTAAATCAAGTAACTGACGGCCTTTTGAAGTAATGTGAATATCTTTACCGCGTTTTTCAATTAAGAATGAATTGAATAGCTTGTCGATAATATCAGCACGCGTTGCTACAGTACCTAATCCACCAGTTGATTTTAATGTATCAGCAAGTTGCTTATTTTGCGTATCCATATATTTTGTAGGATTTTCCATTGCTGAAAGTAAAGTTGCTTCGTTAAAACGTGCAGGTGCTTTCGTTTGACCTGATGTTTGCATAATTAACTTTACAGTTAATGTATCGCCTTTTTCGATGCGAGGTAAAAGCTGCTCTTTTACGTCATCAGTTACATCATCATCTTCAAAGCGATTTTCATATACTTCCTTCCAACCGGCATGTAAAATTGTTTTTCCGCGTGCAATGAACGTTTCATTGCCGACTTTTGTGCGTAACGTTAGTTGTTCGTATTCGAATGCCGGGAATAAAACAGCTAAGAAACGTTTGACAACTAAATCATAAATTTTACGTTCTTTATCTGTGAAGGCTGAGAAGTTAACGTATCCTTCTGTCGGAATAATTGCGTGGTGATCGCTTACTTTACTATCATCAACAAATGATTTATTAGCCTTGATAGGCTTTTGTAATACTTTATGTGCTAAAGGACGATATTCCCCAACGCCGCACGCCTTTAGACGTTCTGGAAGTGTTCCAACGATATCAGATGAAATGTAACGCGAATCTGTACGAGGGTATGTTAGCACTTTATGTTGCTCATACAATTTCTGCATAATATTCAATGTTTCTTTCGCAGAGTAACCGAACTTTTTATTGGCATCACGTTGCAATTCAGTTAAATCGTAAAGACCAGGAGAGAATGACTTCTTCTGTTTTTTATCAATTTCTAAAACAGTAGCATTATGTTTATCTAAACCTTTTACAATACCATCAATTTTTTCTTTATTAAAACTGCGGCTATTGCCATTTGCATCTTGCCACGTTAGTTTTAATTGATTTGTTGTTTGAGCTTCAATGCCGTAGTAAGTTTGAGCTTTGAAGTTCTTTATTTCATCTTCACGATTAGCGATCATAGCAACAGTAGGTGTTTGCACACGGCCACAGTTAAGCTGGGCATTAAAGCGAGTCGTTAAAGCGCGAGTCGCGTTAAGACCGATATACCAGTCAGCTTCTGAACGTGCGACAGCTGAAGCGTATAAATTGTCATATGCTTTACCTGGTTTTAAATTTGCGAAACCATCTTTAATTGCTTTATCAGTAACAGATGAAATCCATAGACGTTTAATTGGTTTGTTAATTCGAACCTTATCAATAATCCAACGAGCAACTAATTCCCCTTCACGTCCAGCGTCTGTCGCTACAATAATTTCATTTACATCTTTTCTAAGAAGCTGACTTTTTACAGCGTTAAATTGTTTCCCTGTTTGTTTAATAACAGTTAATTTCAAACGCTCAGGTAGCATCGGTAAATCTTCTAAATTCCACTTTTTATATTTCACATCATAGCTTTCTGGATCAGCTAATGTAACAAGATGACCTAAAGCCCAAGTTACAATATATTTACTACCTTCAAGGTAGCCATTTCCTTTTTTATCACACTTCAGTACACGCGCAATATCTCGTGCAACGGAAGGTTTTTCAGCGATTACAACGCTTTTTGCCATATTAAAAACATCCTTTCAAATTTCCATACGTTAACTATAGCATACATCTTCTTGAGATTCAGTTTCGCTCCATATTTGAACGGTTTTTAGTGGAATGAACAAAGTCTCTACTGATTAAAGTTTCATTTTATTATGCTTATTGTTATATAGGTTGCTTCCATATTAAATAGAAAAGTAAAGAACTTGTTATTTTAGTAGAATAAGAGTAGACTTTGAAGTAGATGAATAATAAGCACATGGGAGTTTGTGGATGCAAACTGAGAGTATGACTATTCCGTCATTGACCATTTGAACCTGTTGGATAATGCCAGCGTAGGGAGAGTGTAAAAGCACATGTTCAGGCACTTTGCGTACGCGCAAAGTGCCTTTTTGTGTATCTCCCATCACTATAGTTAGGAGATGAGAAGGATGAATACGAAAGAAATTAGCAAAGTAGTGGATTTGGTGAGAGAATCTAATCCGCTCGTTCATAATATTACAAATGTTGTTGTAACAAATTTTACAGCTAACGGTTTATTAGCATTAGGGGCATCCCCTGTAATGGCGTATGCAAAAGAAGAAGTAGCAGAAATGGCTAGCATTGCTGGGGCGTTAGTATTAAATATGGGGACACTTCGTCCTGACGAGGTAGAAGCGATGTTACTTGCTGGTAAGTCGGCTAATAGGAATGATGTACCGGTACTGTTTGATCCGGTTGGCGCAGGGGCAACTTCGTATCGAACAGAAGTTGCGAGACATATTCCGGCTGAAATCGAATTAGCAATTATTCGCGGAAATGCAGCTGAAATAGCGAACGTTATTAATGAAAAATGGGAAATTAAAGGGGTAGACGCTGGTGCTGGAAATGGTAATGTCGTAAGTATTGCAAAGCAGGCAGCAGATGAACTAAATACAGTTGCGGTGATTACTGGAAAAGAAGATGTTGTTACAGATGGAGAGCGAACTATTGTTATTCGAAATGGTCACTCTATTTTAACGAAAATTACGGGAACTGGTTGTTTACTAACTTCTGTAATAGGAGCATTTGTAGCGGTAGAAAAGGATTATGTAAAGGCTGCATTAGCGGCATTAACGTTTTATGGTGTAGCCGCGGAACTAGCAGCTGCTAAGACAGTAGAAAAAGGACCTGGTAGTTTCCAAATTGAATTTTTAAATCAGTTAGCCAATACGACTTCGGGTGATATAGAAAAGTATGGGAAGATTGAGGTTATATAGTAAGGAGGGAAAATAAATGTCACGTATTTCAAAGGCAGAAATGTCTAAGTTATTATCAGTATATTTTATTATGGGAAGTAACAATTGTACGAAGGATCCACTGCAAGTATTGAGAGAGGCACTTGAAGGTGGTATAACAATTTTTCAATTTCGTGAAAAGGGAGAAGGGGCTTTAACGGGAGAAGAACGTATTTGTTTCGCAAAAGAATTACAAGCAATTTGTAAGGAATACGGTGTACCATTCATCGTAAATGATGATGTGGAACTAGCTCTCGAGTTAGATGCAGATGGCGTGCATGTTGGACAAGATGATGAAGGAATTACTTCTGTTCGTGAAAAAATGGGGGATAAAATTGTTGGTGTATCTACCCATACAATTGAAGAAGCACGCTGGGCAATTAAAAACGGAGCTGATTATTTAGGAGTTGGCCCAATTTTTCCGACGAGTACGAAAAAGGATACGAAAGCGGTGCAAGGAACGAAAGGTTTAGCTCATTTTAGAGAACAAGGAATTACAATACCGATTGTTGGGATTGGTGGCATTTCAATTGAAAATACAGCTTCGGTTATAGAAGCAGGTGCGGATGGTGTTTCCGTTATCTCTGCGATTAGTTTAGCGGAATCTGCCTATGAAAGTACGAAGAAATTAGTAGAGGAAGTAAGTAGGAGTTTGTAGGAAAAGGGAACTTCACAAAAATAGTAAAGAACAGAATGGACAGATAAAAATATTTAAACAAACGTTTGATTAAAAAAGCACAAACCCTTTAAATTTGTAGGTTTGTGCTTTTTCTTTAAAACATAATTGAAATTAAGAGCATTCCAATTCCGATAGAAGTGAATGTTGCGATTAGGCCTGGAATCATAAAGCTATGATTTAAAACATATTTACCAATGCCAGTTGTGCCAGTACGATCAAAGTTAATGGCAGCAACGATTGTTCCGTAGTTTGGAATGAAGAAATATCCATTTACTGCAGGGAACATCGCGATCAGTAGTGCTGGTGGAATACCGAGTGATAATCCAAGAGGCATTAAAGCACGTACTGTTGCGGCTTGGCTATATAGTAAAATAGATAGAATGAATAATGCGATGGCAAATAGCCATGGCGCACTTGTTACTAGATGCTGAATTGATCCCTGAATCATATTTAAGTTTCCGTTAAAGAAAGTATCTCCCATCCAAGCGATACCGAAAATAGCAACAACTGCTGTTGCCCCCGCTTTAAAGACGTTACCAGACACGATGCTTTCTACATTTGGTTTACAGAAAATAATAATAAGAGCTGCGATCGTTAACATAACCATTTCAATTGTGTTTGGCATGGAAAGACGGGCTAACTTTCCATCAACTATCCATCCTGGACGAAGTGCTTCAAATGAACCGAGAAGTACGACAAGGAAAGTTCCTACTAGGAAAAGGATAACTGATAATTTAGCGCCTTTTACACCAACAAATTCTTTTTTCTCTTCAATCTTAGGAATCATTCCTTCTTTTAATCGTTTTAAGTATTCAGGGTCTTCATTTAATTCTTTCCCCATTTTGCTAGCAACAAATGCAGCTATCATACAAGCGATGAAAGTAGAAGGGATACTTACTTTTAAAATATCTAATAAGGTGATTTTATAGTCAGCTAACATTGCTAAAAGTGCAACTGTTGCAGCTGATATAGGACTAGCTGTAATTGCTTGTTGGGAAGCAATTACGGCAATTGACATTGGTCGTTCTGGTCTAATTCCAGATTCGCGAGAGACTTCTGCGATAACAGGAAGTACAGAATAAGCAACGTGACCAGTTCCTGCACAAAGTGTAAATAAATAAGTAACAATTGGAGCAAAGAATGTAATGCGTTTTGGATTTTTTCGTAATGCTTTCTCAGCCAAATGAACAAGGTAGTCCATTCCTCCAGCGGCTTGGAGTGCACCAGCAGCTGTAATTACTGCTAAAATCATAAGCATGACATCAATAGGAGGAGCTGTAGGTTGTAAGTGGAAGACGAAAACAAGTATTGCCATACCAACGCCACCCATTACTCCTAGACCAACTCCGCCTAGACGTGCGCCAATAAAAATGCAGAGTAGTAATGTAAGAAATTGTAGCCAAAACATGATAAACTACCTCCGAAATTCATTAGTTAAGATATATTTGAATAATTTAATTTAAAAGAAAATTAAAATAAATAATCAAAACAATCCTTGTGTTATATACATTTTTTATTATATAACACAAGAAATGTAACATTCACGTACTTTGTTAAATTATTTCGAAAAAATAATACATCCAAATTTTACATTTGTATCTCTAAATAGGTGGACATTTTAATTTTTATGTTGTAATCTTTGATAGAGAATAATGTAATTCTCATAGAACTCCCATATCGTTCAACTCGTTCAGCGAGAAAGGCAAACTGATGGAAACATTAGGACGCAAAACTACAGGAGCTAAGGCCGAAAGGCTACGCTAGCCAGTTACCGGACGGATAGGGTTGGTCTTGACCAATGCTTTTTCATTGGTCTTTTTTTATTTGCAAACAAATGAGAAACCTTATCAGTTGTTGATAAGGTTTCTATTTTAATAGCTTTCCTTTATATTAAGTTAATTAAGAAAGGTGATGTTGATGAAAAAATATTGGCACAAGCTATCATTTCTTCAAAAGAATGTATTGTTAACTGTGTTAGTTATTTTGACGCTTGTTGGTACTATGGGAGCGTTAAGTTTTAACATGTTTCAAAATAGCATGATGTCTATATTTGAAAGGCATTCTTTTGAAACAGGAGATACGGTATTACATAAATTAGACGAAGAAATAGTGAGAGATGTTACAAAAGACCCAGTGGCACAAAGAGAAAAGAGAGAGAAGTTAACAGAGAAATTAGATGAAGCAACGGAAGAATTGAATAGTGTTGGACAAACGTATATTGTTGGAGCAAAAAAAAATGAAAAAGGTGAGTTACTAATCGTCGACTTGTCTACAGAGTTAGCAAATGTTGTTGAAGTAAGGCCGGGAGAATATTATAAACAACCAGATCTTTGGATGGAAGCATACGATAAGGTAATGAGCACGAAAAAAGCAAACATGACAGTAGTATATGAAGATCTATTAGGAACATGGGTAACGATATTAGAGCCAATTAAAGATGGAGAAGGAAATATTGTGGCGATTGTTGCAGCCGATGTAGATGCTTCTATTGTTCCTATTACAAAGGAAAAATTCATTATACAAGGTTTAATGTTTATTTGTATTTCTGTTTTAATTGCAACTGTTATTCAATTCTTAATTGTACGTAATGCACTTGCTCCATTGCGAGATTTACGTGAAGGATTGCGCAGAGTTGGTGAAGGTGATTTAAATATTAAATTAGAGGAAAGATCAGATGATATTGGTATTATTAATTCTTATTTTAATAATACCATCGAGAAGTTTAAAGGAATTATAGATAAAGTGAAGCAGACAGCAGAACAGGTTTCCTCATCTTCACAAGAATTGTCAGTGAGTACAAAAGAGAATAGTATGGCAGTTCAAGAAATCGTAAGTTCTATGGTTGAGTTAAGAGCTGGCGCTCAATTACAAGAAACTTCAGTACCACAGTATTTAGGTATTGTATATGAAATGGAAGATAAGATGGAAGAGATAAAGAATGCTGCAAAACAAATGGTGAAAGCGTCTGAAGGTATAGAGCATCATTCAGTTAAAGGAAACGGTGTTACTAAACAGGCAATTAATCAAATGAATATAATACAAAATGCAGTACAAGATTTATCTTCTATCATTTATTCTTTGGAAGTAAGATCAAAAGAAATTAGTGATATTGTAACTGTAATTACAAGTATTTCAAATCAAACGAATTCGCTAGCTTTACATGCTACTATTGAAGCTTCACGTGCTGAGGAAACTGAAGAGGGATTTGCTGTTGTTGCTGATGAAGTGCGTAAATTAGCAGAGCAGACGGAAGCATCAGCAAAAGATATAGCAAAATTAATAGGGGAAACACAAGCAGGAACGGAAGAAGCTGTTGTTTCAATGCAAAAAACCTCAAAAGAAGTAGAGTCTGGAATGAAACTTGTTGAAAGTAGTGGTGCTTTCTTTGAAAAAATTTCGAAATCAGCACAAACTGTTACTAATCAAGTTGGAGTTGTTTCTAGCAATTCAAATAATATATTGCAAAATAGCCAAAACATTGTTCGTGTTGTAAATGAACTATCACTTATTACAAATAAGTATGCGAATAGTAGTAGTAATGTTGAAGAAATCATGAAAGAACAGGAAATGTCTGTACAGGATATTGCTGAATTAGCCAGTTCTTTAAGCTGGCTCTCACAGGAGTTACAAGAGTTAATTGGGGAGTTCAAAAGTTAAATGAAATGATTATACATGCTTTTGTTTGTTCAATAAAATAAATCATGCTACAATGAAAACGAATTAAGGACCGGGGAGCCAATTGGCTGAGAGGATGTAAGCAAACATCGACCCTCAACCTGATCTGGATAATGCCAGCGTAGGGAGTTACTTAAAGTGATGTAGCATATGTTATTCTATAATAACTTGCATACAAGGCTTTCCTACGTAGTAGGAAAGCCTTTTCTTGTTTTAAAATTTAATTTCATAAGGGGGATTTTATTATGTCACAACAAGTTACAATGTCATTTTCAGTAGTACCACAAGCAAAAACAAAAGATGTATATTCTGTTGTTGATAAGGCAATTGAAGTTGTGCAACAATCGGGAGTTCGTTATGAAGTAGGGGCAATGGAAACAACGCTGGAAGGAGAATTAGATGTACTTCTTGATGTCGTTAAACGTGCGCAACAAGCTTGTGTGGATGCTGGAGCTGAAGAAGTGATTACTTCTATTAAAATCCACTATCGTCCAAGCACTGGTGTAACGATAGATGAAAAAGTTTGGAAGTACCGTGATGAATATGCAAAACCAGAAGCAATCTAAAATAATTACAACAATTTGGCTTATCCTTCTCATTGCGATATGGGAAGGATCTGTTTCATTATTTAAAATTGAACCGTGGATTTTACCGAAGCCTTCTGCCATTGTTCAAGAATTAATTGGAATGAAAGATTTACTATTACCGAATACGATGCAAACACTGCAAGAGGTTATAATTGGACTGTTCTTTGCGATTTTAATTGGGACAAGCATTGCAATTCTTATGGACGTTATCCCTTTATTTCGTATTTTAATAAACCCGTTGCTTGTTATTTCGCAAACGATTCCAATTGTGGTACTTGCACCGTTATTTATTATTTGGTTTGGATATGGAATGCTACCGAAAGTAATGGTAGTCATACTCGTTTGTTTCTTTCCAATTGCGCTTAGCATTTTAGAAGGTTTTCAAACGGTAGATAAAAATATGTTGAAGTTGTTGCAAACGATGAAGGCAACAAAATGGCAAATTTACCAGAAAGTAAAGTTTCCAGCAGTGCTTCCATACTTTTTCTCCGGCTTAAAAATTGCAGTTACATATAGTGTAATGGGAGCGATTATTGGAGAATGGCTTGGTGCCAGTGAAGGATTAGGAGTTATGCTTACAAGGGCTACGAAATCCTTTTTAACAGCCCGAGTATTTGGTGTTGCAGCAATTATTGTAATGGTGACATTATGTCTGTATTTTATCGTGGAGTTTATGGCAAGAATAACAGCACCATGGATATATAGAAAGGACGGCAGAAAATGAAAAAAGGTTTAAAAGTTATGTTGGCTGCCTTAGTAGCAGTAGGTGTAGCTGGATGTAATACGGCAAAGAAAGAAGAAAGTGCAACTAAAGATCAAAAAGTAAAAGTCGTATTAGATTGGTTTCCGAATACGAATCATACTGGCTTATATGTAGCACAAGCGAAAGATTATTATAAAAAGCAAGGCTTAGATGTAGAAATCATTCAGCCTGGTGATAATGTGACGGCGGAGCAAATGATAGCTTCAGGAAAAGCTGACTTCGCAATAAGCGCACAAGAAAATGTAACGTTGGCTCGTGTGGAAGGTATTCCTGTTGTATCTGTAGGGGCGATTATTCAGCATAACACTTCAGCTTTTGCATCGCTTAAGAAAGATAATATGACGTCACCGAAAGATTTTGAAGGGAAACGTTACGGTGGCTGGGGAGGACCAGCGGAAGAAGCGACATTAAAGACTATTATGGATAAGCACCAAGCTGATTTTAATAAAGTTGAAAAAATCATTTTAGGACAAACAGATTTCTTTAAATCAATTGGTCGTGATGCAGATTTTGAATGGATTTATTATGGATGGGATGGAATTGAAGCGAAGCGCCAAGGAAAAGAGTTAAATACGATTATGGTGAAAGACTTAGATCCAGCGCTTGATTTCTATAGTCCTGTTATGATTACGAGTGAAAAACATACGAAGCAAGATAAAGACTTTGTGAAAAAGTTTATGAGTGCAACGACAGAGGGTTATAATTTTGCAATTAAAGAACCGAAAGAAGCTGCCGATATTTTAATTAAAGCTGTTCCAGATGTAAATAAAGATTTAGTACAAGAAAGTCAAAAATGGCTAAGTACGAAGTATCAAGATGATGCAAAAGCGTGGGGAGTACAGAAGGAAGAAGTTTGGACGAATTACATGAATTTCTTATATGATAACAAAGTTATTAAGAAGAAAATTGATGTGAAAGATGCCTTTACAAATGAGTTCCTTCCAAGTGAAAAATGAGTGGATTACAAATAAAAGATATTGTGAAATCTTTCGATGGCAAGAATGTATTAGCAAATATTAGTGCTTCTATAAGAGAGGGAGAGTTCGTTTCCTTTGTAGGACCGAGTGGTTGTGGGAAAAGCACACTATTAAATATGATCGCAAATATTGAAAATCCAACAAGTGGAAGTGTAACGTATAACGATAAGCAAATGCAAGAGCAAGATGTTGTAAGTTATATGCCGCAACAGGACTTATTACTACCGTGGCGATCGGCTTTACAAAATATCGTTCTTCCGTTAGAAATTGAAGGGAAGCCGAAAAAACAAAGGCTGACAGAAGGAATGGAAGCATTAAAGCAGTTTGAATTAGATGAATATGCAGACCATTATCCAGATGAATTGTCTGGAGGGATGCGTCAAAGAATTAGTTTTCTGCGCACATATTTATGTGAAAAGCCAATTATGCTACTTGATGAGCCTTTTGGTAAATTAGATGCTTTTACAAAAATGGAAGTACATAGCTGGCTTTTAAACTCTTGGCATCAAGAGAAGCAAACAATCGTTATGGTTACACACGACTTAGATGAGGCAATCTTGCTTTCGGATCGCGTATTTATTTTATCTCAAAGACCAGCATCAATAGTTGGTGAGGTACAAGTGAAATTACCTAGGCCGAGAACGATGGATATGTTAACATCACTTGAGTTAAAGAAGGATAAGGAAGAAATTTTGAGAGTATTAGCTCCTTATATGAAAAAATAGAAAAAGCCTTTTAACAGTTTTTTGTATAATTACTGTTAAGAGGCTTTTTTTTTATAGGGGGAGAAGGAACAAAAGGAAAAGTAGAGAATAGAATATAACAGAGTAGTTTATACTCTTAATATAACAAATGTTAAAGGAGTGAAAGGATAAAATGACTTTATCAACTGTTCTTCAAATGGTTTTAGCTTGATATGGGAGAAGTCTGCCCATTTTTATCGATTAAGCTAAATTGAAGACAGCAGGTAAAGAACCTTAATCCTTTCTTACGATAATATGTAATGGGTAAGGTGTATTCACCTTACCCATTTTTTATATGCACAATTAAATAAGGCTTTATACTGTTGCTCTCTCTATTTAGCTTATGAATCATAAGCAAAGGAGAGAAAATAATGAGTATATTAACGGTAGAAAATGTAAGTCATTCGTATGGTGAGAAAACCATTTTATATAATGCATGTTTTCGAATATTGAAGGGTGAGCATGTTGGGTTAGTAGGGGGAAATGGAATCGGAAAATCAACATTGTTAAAGATTTTAACAGGAGAACTTATACATGATGATGGGAACATTGAATGGTTTCCGCATGTGAAGGTAGGTTTCTTGCAGCAGCATATGGATTTACAAGAAGGGATGACAATTGAGGGATACTTGCAAAGTGCATTTGCTGATTTGTATGCGATTGAATACGAAATGTTAAAAATTGCTGAACAAATGAATGGAGCAGGAGAAGTAGAAAAACTGTTAGTAAAGTATGGAGAATTACAAACTATATTGGAAAGCTCTAATTTTTATCACATTCATACAGAAGTTGAAGAAGTAGCAATCGGTTTAGGTTTATTTGAAATAGGTTTGAAAAAGGATGTATCGAAGTTAAGTGGGGGACAGCGAACAAAGTTATTACTTGGGAAGCTTCTTTTAGAAAAAGCTGATGTTTTATTACTAGATGAGCCAACAAATTATTTAGATACAGCTCATATAGAATGGTTGCAATCATATTTGAGACTATATGAAAAAGCTTATGTAATCATTTCGCATGACGAATTATTTTTGAACAGTATTACAAATGTTATTTTTCATCTAGAAGGAGGAAAAGTGAAGCGATACGTAGGAAACTATGAAAAGTTTGTACAAAGTTACCAAGTGCAAAAGAAACAATTACAATCGGCGTATGCGAAACAACAAAAAGAAATCTCTCAGTTAGAAATATTTATTCAAAAAAATAAAATTCGAAAAGCGAAACAGGCTAAAAGTCGAGAGAAAGTATTAGAGAAAATGCAAAGGATTGAAAAGATTCATTCTGTAACTCGATCCCGTTTTGATTTCAATGTTTATGAGGAGCCGGTGAGTCGTATATTGCAAGCTGAGAAACTAAGGATAGGTTATAGTGATCCTTTATGTCCAGAGTTGAATTTACAAGTGAAAAAAGGAGAAAAGATAGCGATTATTGGTCATAATGGAATTGGAAAAACGACGATGTTAAAAACATTATTAGGTCAAATTAAGCCGCTAAGCGGTTCAATTTCTGTTGGAGAACGAGTAAATCCTGCGTATTTTGCCCAGGAAGAGTTTGCTTCAGAAACAACACCCTTAGAGAAAGTTTGGGCAGAGCGACCAGATATGACAAAGAAAGAAGTGCGCCAAGCATTAGCAAAGTGTGGATTGCAAGAAGAACATGTATTAAAACCTATTCGTTTATTAAGCGGAGGAGAACAAACGAAAGTACGTTTATGTGAACTTATCGTAAAGAAAAGTAATGTTTTAATTTTAGATGAACCAACTAATCATTTGGATATAGAAACAAAGAAGGCGTTGCAGGAAGCGCTACAACGATATAAAGGAACCGTTTTACTTGTATCACATGAACCTTCTTTTTATGAAGCATGGATAACAAAAGTGTGGAATATAGAAGAATGGAACGCTGAACAATATGAATAAAGAAAAGGCATTAGCTTGTATAAGCTAATGCCTTTTCTTTGTGATTAACATGATTTTCGAGAACTCTTACATGAGAATTGTATGAAGAAGCACTCTTATGGTGCGCTTATAAGCGTGCTTTTTCTTTTGTTATGTTTATATTTATAATAATACTAGATGCCTTTCCCTAATAGGCGACTATCTTTATATATATATGTAGATAGTTTGAAATGGAATGAAAATAATTCCTATATGTAAAGGATAATGTGATTAGTATAGGAAGACAATAGAGCTTAAAGGAAATTCATGTAAAATTCAGATGAACTTCACACGAACTTCATATTGAAAACTAAATATAATTATAATAGGTTATTATAATGTTTCTTTGTGATTTTTCATAAAATTAAAAGTTTGAATTTAGGAGAGAGGAATCAAACCTAAATTCAAACTTTAGTGAAATAATTATTGGAAGTTACGTTTAGTTTTCGCTAATGGATGGATTTACAAGTTCAGCAGGAGTGCCTGTTCCTGCTCCTCCGATTGTAATCGATCCACCAGGAGGAATTTCACCATTCCATCCTGCATTCGTAATTACGTAATGATTATTTATTTTACTACTAATTTTAGAATCCCAAACTTGTGTTAAATTGCCGTTATAATCAAATTCTAATTTCCAGTTTTTAATAGAGGTCGTTCCACTATTTTTAATTACAATCGAGAAGTTGTAACCACTTCCCCAATTTGAAGTGACTGAAAAGGTAGCATTGCTATTTCCACCAGGAGGTGTTGTGTTAGCATCATCTGTTTTTACAATAATAGAAGTAGGCTGTGATTTATTTCCAGCAGCATCTTTTGCTAGTATTGAAAATGTGTATTCTGTATTAGGTTTTAAGTTTTTAATTGCAATGCTATTTGTTGTTGTACTCCACTTCTCTTCTCCAGCAGTAATTTCATATTCCGTAACTCCTACGTTATCAGTAGATGCCGTCCAGTTTAATTGAACTGAGTTTGAATTTTTATTTGTTACAGCAATATTTTTTACGTTTGTTGGTGGCTCAATATCTTTTTGAGTAATAGGTCCACCTAGTAATTCTTTTACTAACGTATCAAGTAATTTTGGTCCACTGCAACTATATTTTGGACTTGTGCGACAGTCACCACTAAGCTCCCAAAACATTGCGCCACTTAAACCTTTTGTCTTTATATAGTCTGTTTTATATTTCATAGATTCGTTGTCATCATAACTAATAAATGTACCTGTAGTTGCATTATATAAATAAGGTACTTTCGCCACATCGTTCCATCCGCGAACAAAGCCATTTTTATTAACATAATTAGCTGCTAAATCACCATAATCGTACACACCTGTATCGCCGGTAGAATAGTCATCCCAAGTACCTTTAGAAGCGAGCTTTCCATCACTACCTGGTTTACAAGGTTGGTATTGTCCGTTATTTTCTTTTCCACAACTTTTCCACCCGCGTCCGTAAAATGGTACACCTAATACGAGTTTATCTGCTGGAACCCCTTCATTTGTATAAATGCCTATTGCACCATCTACGTAAAAATTCGTATCCGCTGCTGGGTCATTTGGATCTTTGTATAGAGCTGCATTATGGTTAGAAGTAGCTTCCCATCCACCGTGGAAATCATATGTCATAATATTAATCCAATCCAGTATTTGAGAGATTTTCTTTAGCTCTGTATGATCAGCATAACGTTGGCTTGCACCTGATGCAATTGTTAGTAAATATTGTTTACCATCTTCTGCACCAGCTTTCGTTAATGCATTTCGAACATCCTGAAGGAGTAGGGTGAAGTTTTGCTTATCTTCAGGGCGATAACTACCACCAGGAATCGTTTCTACGCCTGGATATTCCCAATCTAAATCAACGCCGTCAAATCCATATTCGCGTAGGAAATCGACTGTAGAATCAGCGAATACTTTTCTTGTTTTTTCATCAGCGGCCATGTCAGAAAAGCGGTTAGACCAAGTCCAGCCACCAACGGAAATAATTGTTTTTAAGTGAGGATACTTAGCTTTTAATCGTTTCAGTTCGCCGAAATTTCCGCAGCGTGCGTATTTATCACAATCTTCCCAAGTTGTACCTGAGCCAGGATAAGATTTTGTGACATCAGCCCATGGCTCACCGAGTACGAGAGTACCATTAGGGACCTCTTTATTTTGCAGTGGTACACCAGATTCTTTACAGTTCCACGTTTGTTTATTTGGATTATCAGGGTGAGTAGAAGGATTTCCATGTTTTCCATTCCAGCAAATATCAGCGAAAGCATAGTTTAAATGAGTTAGCTTTGATGCATCAATGTCTGCAACTTGATAATTACGTCCGTAAATGCCCCATGAAGGAAAATACCCAACAATTTTTTGACCTTGCTTTTGTGAATCTGCTAATGCGACATTGGGAGTAATAAAGTTTGTGAGAAAAAGAGGTAAGAAGAGTAGTAGGGATAGTAATAGCAGTGTGAATTTTTTTGATTTCATAGCCATTTCTCCTTTCAAAATAAAAGATATATTTAAAGGCATTCGCCAATAAATCAAAATGAATCTAGATAAAAATGATCAGACATCACGAAGTCTATACAAGGAGCTGAAGCTGATTAAATCGTAGCAAATGTAAGATTTGGTGTAAACGCTTTATTGAATTCGAAAAGACTTTCTCAATATGAAATGGCTCTAATACAGATTACACATGAAAATAAAATATCGATTAGAGAGGAAAGGGCTTCTTGGAGTTAAATTTGAGAAAAAATTGTATGAGGTCAATTTGTAATAGCGTAGCAAGATAATGAAATTTCATGTAAAATAATAGTAAAAATATGTAAAGGAGGGAATAGTGTGGATGTGTTTTTGAATATTGCTGAAGAAAAAATTCGAAAAGCAATACGGAATGGTGATCTCGATAATATTCCGGGAAAAGGAAAACCACTACAATTAGAAGATCTTTCAATGGTACCTCCAGAACTTAGAATGAGTTATAAAATTTTAAAAAATGCGGGCATGATTCCTCCAGAAATGGAACTACAAAAAGATATATTAAAAATAGAGGATTTAATTGCTTGCTGTTATGATGAAGAAGAGAGAAAAAAATTAAAAGAAGAGTTAACGGCAAAAACGCTACGTTTTCAGCAAGTAATGGAAAAAAGAAAGATTAAAGATAGTTCAGCATTTCGTATGTATCAAGATAAAGTATTTCATAAACTACGTTAAGAGGGATAAGATGAAAAAATTTGAAACGATAGAAGAATTAGCAACATATATTGAAGAACAACAATTAGTACTTCTGTTTATTAAAACGGAAAATTGTGGTGTTTGTGATGTCATGTTAAGGAAAGTAAATTACGTATTAGAGAACTATGATTACGTAGAGAAAATAGAGATATTACTGCAAGACATGCAAGAGGTTGCAGGGCGATATGCAGTATTTACTGGACCGACAATTTTATTATTTCATAATGGAAAAGAGATTCTCCGTGAATCGCGCTTCATTTCGCTTGAAAATCTAGAGAGAACCTTTCAATTATTCGAGGAATAAGGGAGGCTTTTATATGGAATTTATTATTTTTATACTATTATTTGTTGTAGTTGTAACAATCTTAACAGCAGTTCGATCAAACAAAAAGAAGGTAAATCTTACAAAACAAAATAACATTCATAACTCATCTAACAACTCATCACCATTATTTTTCTTTGCGGGATCTGATAATGATAGCTCGCATGGAGGTTCACATGATTGTGGAGGGTCTTTCGGTGGAGATAGCGGAGGCAGCTGCGATGGTGGCGGAGGTGGCGGTGATTGATGAAAATGCGCCTTATATAGGCGTATTTCTTTTTAAACAAACGTTTAATTAGTTGGCTTACATATGCATAAAAACAGTTAAAGAAACGTTTGTTTAAATATTTTTAATATACTAAGGGGAATGGAAATGAAAAGGGAGCCGAAAGTGAAAAACAAGGGGAAAGTAATGTTATTTTTATTAGCTGCGGGAGGCGTATTTCTTGTTAAATTAGGATTTAAAATTGGAATTATACATATGATTCGAACGTGGTTTGAGAGTACGTTTTCTTAAATAAGAAATATAGCCTCTTGTAATAGAGGTTTTTAATTTGTTATTATTAGACTGAACGGTCGGTTTAAAGAGGTGTGAATATGAGAAGAAGTGCAGAAGAGATAAAGAAAGAAATTGCATATAAAGCAGAAATTTTATTTTCACAGAAGGGCTATGCAGCTACATCTATGGAAGAGATTTGTGAAATTACAGAGCGAAGTAAAGGAAGCATTTATTATCACTTTAAAAGTAAAGAAGAATTATTTTTATTTGTAGTAAAGCAGCATACGTATGATTGGCTTGAAAAATGGAATGAAAAAGAGAAGTTGTATAGTACTAGCACTGAGAAATTGTATGCCTTAGCAGAATATCATGTAGAGGACATACAACAACCTATTTCTAATGCAATAGAAGAATTTTCTATGAGCCAAGTTGTAAGCAAAGAAACTTTGGATGAAATGTTAGCTTTAACTAGAGAATCGTATGTTATGTTTGAGACATTAATTGAAGCAGGCATACAGTCTGGAGAGTTTCGTGAGGATAATACGCGCGATCTTATGTATATTGTGAATGGATTATTATCAGGGCTTGGAGTACTTTATTACGAGTTAGATTATAAAGAGCTGAAACGTATTTATAAAAAGGCGATAGATGTATTGTTAAAAGGAATGGCAGCTGAATAATAGGTCAGTTGCTTTTCTTACAAAATAAATTAGACCGAACGGTCGGTTTATGGAAGGAGAATAAAAATGAACGCTTTATTTAAAAACCGAGCATTTATGCTCGTTATGGCGTCTGATATTTTACAACAATTTGCAATTTGGATTAGAAATATGGCCCTTCTATATTTCATAATGGAGCGAACGAATAATGATCCAGTTTCCGTTTCATTGTTATCGGTTATGGAATATGCACCTATTTTTATTTTCTCGTTTATCGGTGGTGCGCTAGCTGATCGCTGGAATCCGAAAAGAACAATGGTCGCTGGAGATGTATTAAGTGTAATGTCTATTATAGGAATTGTCCTGTTGTTAAAACTGGATTATTGGCAGGCCATATTTTTTGCAACACTCATTTCCGCGATTGTAGGCCAGTTTTCCCAACCATCATCTTCGCGTATATTTAAGCGCTACGTAAAGGAAGAACAGGTAGCGAATGCGATTGCATTTAACCAAACATTACAGTCATTATTTATGATTTTTGGACCAGTGGTAGGATCACTTGTGTATACACAACTTGGTTTATTTACGTCACTATATAGCTTAATCATTTTATTTTTGTTATCTGCTATCGCTCTTTCATTTTTACCGAAATGGGTTGAACAAGAGCAAGTGGCAAGAGATTCATTAAAAAATGATATAAAAGAGGGTTGGAAATACGTTCTTCATACGAAAAATTTATGTATGATTACAATTACTTTCACCATTATGGGCTTAGCTGTTGGATTAACAACGCCATTAGAAGTGTTTCTTGTAATAGAACGCCTTGGAATGGAAAAGGAAGCAGTTCAATATTTAGCTGCAGCTGATGGAATAGGTATGTTAATTGGTGGTATTGTTGCTGCGATTTTCGCTTCAAAAGTGAACCCGAAAAAGATGTTCGTATTCGGTATGGGCATATTAGCGATGTCATTTTTAGTAGAAGGGCTATCTACATCATTTTGGATTACTAGTTTCATGAGATTTGGAACAGGTATTTGTTTAGCCTGTGTTAATATCGTTGTCGGTACGCTTATGATTCAACTTGTACCAGAAAATATGGTTGGAAGAGTAAATGGAACAATTTTACCGCTGTTTATGGGAGCAATGTTAATTGGAACTTCAATAGCTGGAGGATTGAAGGAGCTGACCTCAATAGTTACAGTATTTTGTATAGCAATGGCACTTATTTTATTAGCAATAGGGCCAGTTCTACGCATGCAAATAAAGAAAGAAGATGTCACTAATAAAGAGGAACTAACAAATTCGTTAGCGTCGAAATAACTATTGTAAGGGAGCAGAAGTGCTCCCTTTTTCTTTGGCGAACTTTTGACAACTATATGAGCCAATTATATACTGATGATGTAAAAACGATTTTACAGGTTAGGAGAAATGATGTGAAAAATCAAATCTATGAATTACGCACTGAAAATAATATTTCACAAGGCGCATTAGCTGATAAATGTAAGGTTTCTAGACAGACGATAAATGCAATTGAGAATAATAAATATGATCCAAGCTTAGCGTTAGCTTTTCGTTTAGCGGAAGTATTAGGAACAACTGTTGATAAACTATTTTTGTACAAGCAGTAGGGGGAGTAGTTGTTGGGGAAAGAGAAAATAAGCCTTTTCGTTACTATATTAGTGGCTATAGGTACGTTAGTGTTTGCACTTTACTATTGGCTAACTGAACTTCAAGTAAACTGGTATGCACTATTTATTTGTAGCATCGCGTTACATTATCTATTTAAAAGTTTGGCATCACATAGCGTCGAAGGGGATACTGAGGAGAAAGAGGATTTAGAAAAACATGTATTAAAAACAAGTGCCAATGTTACATATTATGTACTCGTTGTATTCATTTTTGGTCTGTTTTTCGCATCTGTAGGCTTCAATAGATGGATTGATTTTCATAACATACCGTTATTGTTTGCGTTATGTGCTGCGATAGTTGTAAAGCCGGCTGTTGAGTTTTTAATTGTAAGACGTTATAGATAAAAAAGATCCCCTTCTTGCATGAAGAGGATCTTTTTCTTATAGCGTTTTAGTTTTCGGATTAGGTGGTGTAACGGATGTATTATTTTCAGGGACCCTAGTTAATAAAAATCCACCGATAATAAACAATACAATAATACTAAGAACACCAGCGTTTGTTTTTCCTGTTAATTGCGTTGTAACACCGACTAATACTGGACCCATAATCGCGGCGAACTTCCCAAATATATTATAAAATCCGAAGAATTCATTTGCAGATTCTTTAGGTACTAGTTTTGCAAAATAGGAGCGACTAAGTGCTTGAATACCGCCTTGAGAAGTAGCAACTAGCATTGCTAAAATCCAGAAATCGAGTGTGGTTTTTAAGAAATAAGCATATATGCAGATAATGATGTAAATAATAATACCGACATATAGCATTTTTTTACCTGTAAATGTTGTTGATAATTTTCCGTATAATAAAGCAAATGGACAAGCTACAATTTGTGTGACGAATAAGATGATTAATAGATTCGTTGCACTAATGCCGAGATCTGTTCCATAAGCGGTAGACATAGTAATAATTGTATCGACCCCATCAATATAGAAAAAGTAAGCGATTAGAAACATAAAGACCGTTTTATATTCTTTAATATTTTTAAAAGTATCAGCAAGGCGTTTGAAGCTCATTGCAATTGGTTTTGGGTGACGTTCAATATAATGTGTTTGCTCTACGTTCTTCAGCATTGGAATTGTGAATAGTCCCCACCAAAGAGCGGTTATCGCGAATGAAATTTGACTAGCAATGCCGACTGATAAAGGGATAGTTCCTTTTTGAGCAAGAATGATAAGAGCGATACAACCGATAAATGGAATAGTACTCCCAATATAGCCTAAAGCGAAACCTCTCGTAGAAATTCGATCCATTCTATCTTCAGAAGTGACATCTACTAAAAATGCATCATAAAAAATGTTTGCTCCAGCAAAACCGACTAATGCGAGCATATAGCATCCTAGTAATAAGTACCACTGAGATGTTGGGACGACTGCTAACATACTTGTAAATACAATACCGAGTCCAAAGAAGAACGTGAAAAATCGTTTTTTAAATCCTTTATAATCAGCAACTGTGCCGAGAATAGGGGCAAGTATAGAAATTAAAAGTGTAGCGAATGAGTTCGCATATCCCCAGTATGCTGTTGACGTTGCACCAGATAGTCCAGCTTCTTTTGCAGCTGCTTTAAAGTAAATTGGGAATAATGCAGTTGTAATGACGAGCGAATATACCGAGTTCGCCCAATCGTATAATATCCAGCTTTTTTCTTGTCTGGACATTTTTTTCATATAGTGTTCCCCCTTAAATTAGTTCTACTAACAGTGTACAAAAATAAAAATTATAAAAAGAGAAACAGTGATGATTTTTACATAACTTTTACATATATACACAGTTCTTTACAATTGGAGTAAATCCTCTACAATTGATCCGTCTGTTTCACCTAAGTGTAAACCGAGTAGTCTAGCGATAGTTGGGCCCTCATCAATAAGTCTCATATATGGTATGGTAATGCCGCTTTTTATCCCTTTCCCGGCAGCTATAAAAATTGTTTCATAGTTAGGTTTTGTTGGAGAGTATCCATGCGTACCAAATGTATATTTTTTACTAGGCGTAACATCTTTTTCAGTAATGTCTTTTATAAAATCTCCTGTATAGTTTTCAGTGAAATAATATCCTTCTCGCGCTTCTAACATAAATAAACAATTACCATCTGCACCACATTCCTTCGCGTCCTCATCATGAAGTATAAATTCAATACCGTTTTGTTTATTTTGAAGCAGTTCTTCAAGGAGTAGTTGTATTTCTCGAATTGTATCCGTATCATTTTTGTCTTTCACATATACATAGGCGGACCCATCGCAACTTTGGCAATAAGCATTCCAGTCTACTAATTTTCCTTTTGAATTTATAGAGATAAGCCCTTTTTGATGAAATAGTACATTTAATTGAATGGCTTTGTTTTCACTTAAAGCGCTATGGTCACCAAGAGCGATAATAGTGCTCTCTTCGTATAGTTCACTGTCTTTTAAAGCTTGAATAATTTTCCCTAGTCGCTCATCATGTCTATGAATTGCAGCTATTGTTTCTTTGGATTCAAAGCCATGATAGTGTCTTTGAGTGTCTAAATCAGTAAAATGCACGAACATAACATTAGGCTTTTTCGTCTGGATTGTATGCACAGCAGAAGCAAGTACGAAATCATCGAGTTCAGGTTGTGACAGCCCATTTCGTATATGGCCGAAACGACGATTCAAATCTAATTGATACAGCGGGCTACCGCTAAATAATGAAACTAAAACTTGATTTTGCCACGGCCTATTTGGAAAGATTTCTGGTAAATTGTAATCAATATTTGCTCTGCCGGTAACAGGCCATAGCAGGGCAGCTGTCGTTAAATTTGCTTTATGTGCTTCATCGTATAACGTTGTTCCTTTAATGGATTTTCGGTACCAATGCCAATCTGGTGACTGGCGCCCAGGTTGAAATAACGTATTGCTAACTACGCCATGTTTATTAGGATAGTTTCCAGTAACGATTGTTGAGTGACTTGGGTATGTTACAGAAGGATAAATTGGTTCTACTTTTTCGACAACCGTGCCCTTTTTGATTAGAGATTGGAAGTAAGGTAATTTTTGTAGTATAGGAAAATCTAAAGCTGATAAACAGTCGAATGATAAAATGATGACACGATTCGTTAATGCTTTATCCATAAAGCAATCCTCCTAATTATATAAAACCTATTACTATATATTACTATTAATACCTAGTAATAAAAATATGTTTTTGAATAAAATTTATTATTTATTTTCAGAAAAGTTAAACATATAATTAAGTATAAGGGAATGAATGAAAGGAGGGAATACTGTGGATCTGCTAGATGGATTTAGTATCTTTTACATCATTGGCGGAATTACGATTATTCTTGTATTTGCTATTTCGTATTTACTAAAGAAACGGTTTCCAAATAAGCAGTTTGATATTATATTTGCACTTAGTTTAATACTTCTTTGCTTAGCATCCTTTCCTGTTACAATGATGGTTATTGGTGGATGGGAAGGAATGGGGTATGGGTTTATTGGTTTCTTCGTCCTACTTGGTACACTTATTGGTATGATTGCACATCAACTTTTAAAAATATCACGAAAAAGCTACGTATAAAACTGCAAAAAATGAAAAGAATATATAAAAATAAGAAAATTCACTCTTGTTTTGAAGTGAAATTTATATTATGATATTCAACAAATTTATTTTGTTATAACGATGAAAAAGGACTAGTATATGTTCAACCTTTTTAGCAGAGAGAGAATCCGTCAGGCTGAAAGATTCTTAAAAAGACAACATGGAACCTACCTTTGCGTTCTGCATATGCAGCGGGAATTTCCCGTTATCAAAAAGAGAGCATGCGCAATTTTGTGCATGAATCAGGGTGGTAACGCCGGCAAAGCTCGGTCCCTATTTAGGGACGCGGGCTTTTTTGTATTTTCTAGAAGGAGGAAGACGGACTATGGCAAAAGAACAAGTACAAGCGATTACGAAGATGGAAGAGGACTTTGCACAGTGGTACACAGATATTGTAAAAAAAGCAGAACTTGTTGATTATTCAAGTGTAAAAGGATGTATGATTCTACGCCCGTACGGCTATGCCTTATGGGAAAATATGCAGAAAGTTATGGATGAGAAGTTAAAAGCAACCGGTCATGAAAATGTGTATATGCCAATGTTTATCCCAGAGAGCTTATTACAAAAAGAGAAGGATCATGTAGAAGGATTCGCTCCTGAAGTAGCATGGGTGACACATGGCGGGGATGAAAAGTTAGCAGAAAGACTTTGTATACGCCCTACATCTGAAATTTTATTCTGTGAGCACTTTTCAAAAATTGTGCAATCCTATAATGATTTGCCAAAGCTATATAATCAGTGGTGTTCAGTAGTTCGTTGGGAGAAAACAACTAGGCCATTCCTTCGCACAACAGAATTCTTATGGCAAGAGGGACATACAATTCATGAAACAGCAGAAGAATCTCAAGCTGAAACGTTAAATATTTTAAATCTATATGCTTCTTTCTGTGAAGACTATTTAGCGATACCGGTAATTAAAGGACAAAAAACAGAAAAAGAAAAATTTGCGGGAGCAAAGGCAACTTATACGATTGAAAGCTTAATGCATGATGGGAAAGCACTTCAAACAGGAACATCCCATAACTTTGGAACGAATTTCTCTGAAGCATTTGATATTAAATTTTTAGATCGTACCGGTAAGTGGCAATATGTACACCAAACATCTTGGGGCGTATCAACGAGAATGATAGGTGGACTTATTATGGTTCATAGTGATAATAATGGGCTTGTAATGCCTCCTAAAGTCGCACCAGTGCAAGTTGTTATTGTACCGATTGCGCAGCATAAAGAAGGAGTTTTGGCGAAAGCGATAGAGTTACAAGGACATATTCAAAAGGTTGCACGAGTAAAAATAGATGCTAGTAATAAAACACCAGGTTGGAAATTTAATGAGTATGAAATGAAAGGTATTCCAATTCGATTAGAAGTTGGTCCTAAAGATATTGAAAAGAATCAAGTTGTACTCGTAAGAAGAGATACGAAAGAAAAAGAGTTTATATCAATGGATCAATTAGAAGAACGCATTCCAGCACTACTTGAGGAAATTCATAACTCTTTATTTAATAAAGCAAAAGTATTTCGTGATGAAAATACGTATAGTGTGGCGAATTTTGAAGAGATGAAAAAATTAGCGGATGAAAAGCAAGGGTTTATTAAAGCAATGTGGTGTGGAGAGTTAGCTTGTGAAGAGAAACTAAAAGAAGAAGTTGGGGTATCTTCTCGCTGTATGCCTTTTGAACAAGAACATTTAGCTGATGAATGTGTTTGTTGTGGTAAAGAAGCTAAACAAATGGTGTATTGGGGAAAAGCGTATTAATGCTCTTTTTGATAGATAATGAAAAGGACTTTGGGTGCATAAAAAAATGCAATCCAAAGTCCTTTTAGTTTTATAATTTATTTCATGTATTTTTTAGATGGAAGAATGTGTTTTTATTTTGCATTTTTGCGGCGAATAAATAGTAACATACCGATTAGGAATGTTGAAAGTCCCATTAAAATAGATGCAGGATAATGTGTTGCCGTATTAGGTAACTTATCGCCTTGTTTTTTCGCGTTATCTTTTACGTTACCACCTTTGGAACTATTGCCACCTTGAGAGCCATTTCCTCCTTGAGAACTGCTATCGCCTTTAACACGGTTACCTCCATGAGAGTCATTTCCCCCTTGAGAACTGCTATCGCCTTTACCATGATTGTCGCCAGAGCCATTGCCACCAGAGCCATTGCCACCAGAGCCATTGCCGCCAGAGCCGTTGCCACCAGAACCACTGCCATCAGAACCGCTACCGCTAGAGCCATTGCCACCAGAGCCATTGCCACCAGAGCCATTGCCGCCAGAGCCGTTGCCACCAGAACCACTGCCATCAGAACCGCTACCGCTAGAGCCATTGCCACCAGAACCACTGCCATCAGAACCGCTACCGCTAGAGCCATTGCCACCAGAACCGTTACCGCCGGAACCATTGCCACCAGAGTCGTTGCCACCAGAACCACTGCCATTAGAACCGCTACCGCCGGAACCGTTGCCACCAGAACCACTGCCATCAGAACCGCTACCGCCGGAACCATTGCCACCAGAACCACTGCCATCAGAACCGCTACCGCCGGAACCATTGCCACCAGAACCATTGCCATCAGAACCGTTGCCGCCAGAGCCGTTGTCACCAGAACCACTGCCACCCGAGCCATTGCCGCCAGAGCCGTTGTCACCAGAACCACTATCGTCCTGAGAACCACCGTTTCCTGGTGGTTTGTTATTATCTTTTGAGTTACCTTCTGCGAAATGATCGTTATTTTGTACAACCGCGTTTGTTATTGGAGAGAAGTTTTCTGTTGCTGCATTACCGATATTTAATCCACTAAAGAAAGATAAAGAAAGAGTTGATGCTAAAATGAAAATTTTCGTCATTGATTTCCTCCTGAAAAATTAATATTCCATCTAAAATACATCCTTTTGTAATATTTCATAGGAAAAAGAGTTTTATGCAAAAAAAACTATATATAGAAAAAGGTGGTGTATTTCTAAAGAGAGAAAAGAGTTAGTGTAAATTCTTTATGAATAGTAGAGTGGTGAGAATTTTACACTCATTACAGTAGAGGAAGTGACAGCAGATGAAAGAGTATATTGCATTTGATATTGGTGGTACACACATTAAATATGGAATTGTTTCAGAAACAGGAACAGTACTAAAGCATAAAACAGTTCCAACAGAAATTCATTTGGGCGGAGAACAAATCATTCAAAAACTCATTCTTTTATCAAAAAAATTAATGGGGGAACATAAGGTTTGGGGAATTGGTATTAGTACTGCGGGAATTGTTGACGTTAATAAAGGGGTTGTGACGGGAGGGGCGGATCATATTCCGGGCTATAGTACGATTCCTATTATTAATAGATTGCAAGAGGTATTAAAAGTTCCTGTATCCATTGATAATGATGTGAATTGTGCAGCGTTTGGAGAAAAGTGGAATGGTAGTGGAAGAGAGAAAGGAAACTTTATTATGCTCACCCTTGGAACTGGTATTGGAGGAGCAATTTTTATAGATGGAGAGTTATATAGAGGGCATTCGTTTAGTGCTGGTGAATGGGGAAATATGTTAATAGAAGGAAAAGCGTTTGAAGAGGTCGCTTCCGTTTCAGGGTTAATTCATCTTGTCCGAAAATATAAAGGAGAAGGTGATTGGAATGGGAAAACGATTTTCGAACTGTATGATAAAGGAGATAGGGAAGTTACGCAAGTAGTTGAGGTGTTCTTTAAACATTTAGCGATTGGAATTAGTAATCTTGCTTATATTTTTAATCCAGAAACAATTATTATTGGTGGAGGAATTACCGCTAGAGGAAATGAGTTTTTAAAAGAAGTAAAAGAAGAGGTCAGTAAATACTTAAATAAAGAGATTTATAGTACTTGTGAGATTGAACTTGCGCAAAACGGTAATTGTGCAGGAATGGTTGGTGCTATTTACCACTTCTTACATCATCATAAGTAAATTATATGAATGTTTTCATATAACTGAGAATTTATCCTTTTTATCACTAGGTAAATAATGCTACAATATAAGGGAAGAATACAATATTTTCCGATTTGGAAAATGCTTTGTAGAAAGGGAGAAACTGCATGCCTATTATTTTAGAAAAAGGTCAAAAGATCGATTTAACGAAAGGACAACCAAAAGTAGCAAAACTACAGGTTGGCTTAGGCTGGGATCCAATTGGGCAATCAGGTGGGTTTCTGTCTTCATTATTTGGAAGTAAACCAAATGTAGATTGTGATGCATCTGTTGTTATGTTAGAAGGGGATCGTTTTTTAAATAAAAACGATTTAGTTTACTTCGGAAACAAGCTTTCTACTTGTGGTAGTATTATTCATTCAGGAGATAATTTAACAGGTGAAGGCGCTGGTGATGACGAAACAATTTTCGTAGAATTACATAAAGTTCCAAGCCGTATTAATCGTTTAGTATTCGTTGTAAATATTTATGACTGTGTAAATCGTCGTCAAGATTTCGGGATGATTCGTAATGCATATATTCGTATTCAAAACCCGCAAACTGGTGAAGAATTCGCACGCTATAATTTATCGGATAATTATGCTGGCAAAACGACTCTAATTGCAGGTGAAATGTATCGCCACGGAAGTGAATGGAAGTTTTCAGCTGTTGGGGAAGGCACACAAGATAAAAACTTAAGTGAGATTGTATCACGTTATCAATAAAATAAACCGAGGAGGAATTGTATATGGCATCAATTTCATTGAAAAAAGGACAAAAGGTAGACTTAACAAAAACGAATCCAGGTCTTTCAAAAGTTCTTGTAGGACTTGGTTGGGATACAAATCGTTATGATGGACAAGCTGATTTTGATTTAGATGTTAGTATCTTTTTAGTAGGTGCTAACGGTAAAGTTTCAGGAGCAGAAGATTTTGTTTTCTATAATAACCCAAAAGGTGCGAATGGTGCTGTAGAACATTTAGGAGATAACCGAACTGGCGAAGGTGAAGGCGATGATGAGTCAATCAAAGTAGATTTGAAAAACGTACCTGCACATATTGAACGTATTTGTTTTACAATCACAATTTACGATGGAGAAGGTCGTAGCCAAAACTTCGGACAAGTTTCTAATTCTTTCGTACGTATTTTAGATGAAGAAAAGAATGCAGAGTTAATTCGTTACGATTTAGGAGAAGATTTCTCTATTGAAACAGCGGTTGTAGTAGGTGAATTATACCGTCATGCAGGTGAATGGAAGTTCAATGCAATCGGAAGTGGATTCCAAGGTGGATTAGCGTCTCTATGTAACAATTTCGGTTTAGATGTAGAGTAATAGATTTAGCTATCCATTAGTAAATATATATTTGCTAATGGATATATTTTTAAAGATTAAAATATAGAGGTGAATATACATGGCCATTCAGTTACAAAAAGGACAGAAAATCGATTTAGGTAAAACAAGCCCTGGCTTAACAAAAGCAGTAATTGGTCTTGGTTGGGATATTAAATCTTATGATGGTGGATCAGATTTCGATTTAGATGCATCTGCCTTTTTATTAGATGCCAACGGAAAATGTACGAAGGAAACTGATTTTATCTTCTATAATAATTTACAGTCTCCTTGTGGGTCTGTTCTACATACAGGGGATAACCGCACAGGTGAAGGTGAAGGCGATGATGAACAACTTGTTGTGGACTTAAAGAAAGTTCCAGCAGATGTGCATAGAATTGCTATTACAGTTACGATTTATGATGCGGAAGGCCGTAGTCAAAACTTTGGACAAGTAGGAAATGCCTTCGTTCGTTTAGCGAATGAAGAAACGAATGAAGAAGTTCTTCGTTTTGATTTAGGGGAAGATTTCTCCATTGAAACAGCGGTTGTCTTTTGTGAATTATACCGTCATAATGGACAGTGGAAGTTTAATGCAGTAGGAAGTGGATTCCAAGGTGGTTTAGGTGCGCTTGTAAGAGCGTATGGCTTGGATGCATAGAAAGGAAACGATATTCGTTTCCTTTTTTTGACCTTTCTATAAATCTAGCAAAGAATAGGGGATATAGGTAAGATGAGTATTTTGCAAGGAATCCTTGATACGTATGCTCAGTTTTTCGACTTGGACATGTGGATTAAAGTGTTGCAAGATCCAGTATCTTGGGGATTAATAGGTACACTTGTTGTACTTGAAGGGTTATTATCTGCTGATAATGCACTTGTATTAGCGGTAATGGTAAAACACCTTCCGGAAGAAAAACGTAAAAAAGCATTATTCTATGGACTTATTGGTGCTTATGTATTTCGATTTATTGCAATTGGAATTGGAATGTTCTTAATTAAATTAGCATGGGTAAAAGTGTTAGGTGCACTTTACTTAGCGTGGCTTTCAGTTAAATACTTCATTGATAAAAGAAAAGGTAATGCAGAAGAAGAGGAAGCTCATGGTATGAACCAAAACAGTATTCTCTTCAGAATGTTTGGTGTCTTCTGGGGAACAGTTGCGATGGTTGAATTAATGGATATCGCATTCTCTGTAGATAGCGTACTTGCTGCATTTGGTGTATCAAATGAAGTTTGGATTCTATTATTAGGTGGGATGCTCGGTATTTTAATGATGCGCGGTATCGCTGGTGTATTCTTAAAATTGTTAGAGCGTATTCCAGAACTTGAAACGACAGCATATATTTTAATTTTGATTATTGCAGCAAAAATGTTACTGTCTGTTATTCATATTGAAGTAAGTCATACATTGTTCTTCATTATTTTAGTTGTAGCATTTGGAGCAACATTTATACTTCACTACATGAAGAATTCTGGACAAGCTAAAGAAGAAGTTGCAGCTACTAAGGAAGACAATAAATAATTGAAATGGGTTTGCTCGTTTTACGAGCGCCCATTTTTTATAACCAAAAATAGTTTATAATAGAAAGAAGACTTAGAAAAAAGTAAATGTTTTTGGAGGTGAACTGTTGTGTTTTCACGTTTTACACTTCAACCATATGCATTAAAAGATGAATCAGATTTAAAGCAATTTGAAACACTTTTAGAAAAACGTCCACAATATGAGCTGACAGAGAATGAGATGAAATTTAGTTATATAGCATGTCGAATCCTTGGCGTTCCTAATGATGTAGATGAATATTTTAATGAATTATTTGATTATAGTGAAGCGAAAGGAATCGAAGTTTTACACGAACAAAATTTAAACAAAGTGATCGATTCGGAAAAACTTCGTCATATTCAAGAAGTGTTCGGATTACATCAAGAAGCACCAAATGGTCTAACAGTAAATAGGCTAGTGGCGCACTTATCTGGGAAACAACTTTTGCCAAAAGTAGACAATCCGGATTTACAACATTATATACATACGACATTTATTTCTGTATTGAAATTATATGAGAAACAACATAATCAATCTTTAAAGACAGAAGGCTTCCGTCGTTTCTTAATCGATATGATTAAATTAAGCGAAAATTACGTAGCGAAGTGGTTCTCTACGATTAACTATAAGAAACAAATGCCGCGTATCGTTTGGTACGGTGATGCACAGGAAAGCCGTATATATTTCTTATATTTTCTTATTATGCTCGGCTGTGATGTGCTTTATTATCACCCAGAAGGAAAAGATGGATTTGAGAATGTCGATGAAGAGGGAAGGACCTTTATTGTGTCTCATCCAGGTCGCATTTCTCTTGAACCATTTCCAGATCGTCGCCGTGAGCGTGTAGCAACAGTAGCGTATCAAGCTTCAAAAGAAATTGAGCAAGTACTTCACCACGATAATTCACTGCTGTACAAGCCATGGCAATTTCGTTCCTATACGCCTGTAGCTCGTACATTAAAAACAACATATGATGAACTCTTTTTAATTACGAAAGAAAAGGCGTTTGTACGCCCGACATTCTTTGTTGAAAATAAACACATTTATATCCCTTCTTTATTTGCGAAAATATCAGGTGTTTCAAAGAATGATAAAGAGTATTTTCAACGATTAAAGGCTGTTACATCATTTGATAACAGTTTATTAATTAATGCATTTCCGTTTACGAAAGAACAGAAAGCAAATTTCCAATACCATTATCGAGATGCATTAGACCGCGGGGGAAAATTGCATCCAGATTTAATTATGAACAGTCATTGGTGGCCGCATAAACGATTGCCAGAAGGATTACAACATGGTATTGCAGAAGCGATTATCCATACGTGTGAAAGCGAAATGTGTAAACCAATTGCAAAAGAGACGAAACAAGATGTAGCGCTATATGTTTTCGCGCAACTTTCTCAAATACCACCGAATATTTTAGAACAGCTTGAGAAATTTGATTATTCACAAGATGTACCGAAAATTGTTATATTTAATAATGAGAAGAGTGGAGAGTTAACTCGTTCTGATGCTGTTTTATTACTATTTTTAAATCAAATTGGAGTAGATGTATTCCATTTCAATCCAACGGGAAGAAACGATATTGAACCATATATTGAAGCGGGGGCATTTGATTCACATTGGCTTGAAGAAGTTAATTTCGATCTTGAGTTTCATGGTTCATCAGCCTATAAAAATTTATCACAAACAATAAAAGGACTATTTCGTCCATTTTTATAAGGAAAGGGAGAATACCATATGAATAACCCAGTCGTACTAGATTCGAAAACAGAATTAAATGAGCAAACAGCACAAGATGTTCGATTGCAACTTAGACAAGATGCGGATGTACAACGTATTTATAATGCGGTAGATATTAAAGATCAATTAGAATTAATTGAACTTGGAAAAGAACCTTCTATGGAAATTTCACGTTTTGCTGATCAAATTTTACATACGATGTCATTATCAAAGATAGAAGATTCTGGTGAATTATTAAAACAACTTGGTAAAATTATGGACCGATTTGATAGCAAAGACTTTGCGGAAGAGAAAAGCGGTTTCTTCTCACGTATGTTCAAAAAAGCGGATAAAATGATTGAACAAATCTTTAGCAAATATCAAACGATGGGCCGTGAAATTGATAAAGTGTATGTGGAAATTACGAAGTATCAAGATGAAATGAAAAAATCAATTGGTACGTTAGATGGTTTATATGAGCAAAACTTAAAATATTATTTAGACTTAGAAAAATACGTAGTAGCAGGAGAAATGTTATTAGAGCGTTTAAATACAGAGTTAGTTCCGATGTATGAAGAGCGTGTACGTAATAATGATCAATTAGCAGGTATTGAATTAGAATCGCTTAAAAACTCTGTTGAAATTTTAGAACAGCGTATTGATGATTTAGAAAAAGCACGTATGGTTGCGTTACTTACAGCACCACAAATTCGTATGATTCAACGTGGTAATAATAAATTAATTGGTAAAATCAATACAGCATTTATTACGACGATTCCTATCTTTAAAAATGGTATCATTCAGGCGGTAAATGCGAAGCGTCAAAAACTTGTTGCAGATTCTATGGCTGAGCTTGATCGTCGTACAAATGAATTACTTAAGAAAAATGCACAAAATATCGCAACGCAAAGTGTAGAAGTAGCGAGATTATCAGGTTCTTCTAGTATTAAGATGGAAACGCTTGAGGAAACTTGGAACATTATTTCAAGAGGTATGCAAGAAACACAACAAATTGAAGAGCAAAACAAGCGTGAGCGTGAAGAAAGCCGTAAGCGTATGGCTACATTAACAGAGAACATCAAAAAAGAATTGCAAGGATAAATGAAGAGGCAATGAGGATTAATCCTCATTGCCTTTTAGTTTTTCTTCACTAATTTAATGATTTCATTCATAACAAGCGGAATGATACTTAATAAGAGAACAAATCCCCAATCTCGCATCGTTAATGCATGCACACCGAATATATTTGCAAGGGGCGGGATGGAGATGATGCAAACTTGCATAAGAACACCGATAAGAAGGGAGAAGACTAAATATTTATTTGTAAAGATCCCAATTGAAAAGATCGATTTCGTTCTTGAACGCAAGTTAAATGAATGAACGAGCTGAGAAAAACTAAGAACGACAAATGCCATCGTTTGAGCGTGTAATAGAGCATCCTCATCAATTCGCTCTGGGAAAAGGGGGAATAAATTTGTATCTCCAGTATAGAACTTTGCTCCGGCGATAAAGGCTATTAGCGTTAAAAGTCCAATGACAACCCCATTGAAAATAAGGAAAGGAACGCTACCACTAAATAAGCTTTCTTTCGCATGTCGCGGTTTTTCCTTCATCACATCAGGATCTTCAGGATCAACCCCAAGTGATAATGCAGGCAGCGTATCTGTAATTAAATTTACCCACAAAATGTGAATAGGTCGTAGTGGTGTTGCCCAGCCGAGTAAAATGGCTAAAAATAAAGTGATAATTTCTCCGAAGTTACAAGAGAGTAGGAAGAGAATTGATTTTTTTATGTTACGATAAATGTTTCTACCTTCCTCAACAGCTTTCACGATAGATGAGAAATTATCATCTGTTAATACGACATCCGCTGCCCCTTTTGCAACGTCTGTTCCTGTAATGCCCATCGCTACGCCAACATCTGCTTGTTTTAAAGAGGGAGCGTCATTGACGCCATCACCGGTCATAGAAACGATATTGCCTTTTGCGCGTAATGCTTTTACGATCTTTACTTTATGTTCTGGAGAGACTCTAGCGAATACATGTAAGTGATCAATTTTGCTTGCTAGTTCTGTATCTGAAATGTTATCTAATTCAGTTCCAATCATCACTTCAGATGTTTCTTTAGCGATGCCAAGTTCTTTGGCAATTGCAAAGGCGGTATCTTTATGGTCACCAGTAATCATAACTGTACGAATACCAGCTTTTTTACATTCTGAAATTGAGTCTTTCACTTCAGTTCGCGGTGGATCAATCATACCGACAAGACCAATAAAGATGAGGTTTTCTTCAAGATGATCTATATCCACATCGCTTGAGTTGTATTGTTTAAATGCGAATGAAAGTACTCTTAAAGCTTCTTGAGACATTGCCCCGGCAGCTTTTAATATTTGATCTTTATCAGTATCTGTTAGAACCTCGACTTTACCGTTTTTAAATATGTGGGTACATCGAGGTAAGAGTTTATCGATAGCACCTTTTGTCATGCTATAGTAGCTTTCATCGTATGTATGTACAGTTGACATCATTTTACGATCTGAATCGAAAGGTAGCTCATTAACACGTTCATGTATTTTTTCTAAATGATCTTTTTGCATGTTAAAAGTGCTTCCGGCAACGAGAAGAGCAATTTCAGTCGGGTCTCCCGTTTGTGATTCATTGTTGTAAGACGCATCGTTACATAGCACCATATTTTCTAACAATAGACGTTGCACATCATTATTTACATTTAAATTTTCTAATTGATTGTATGTGTTATCACTATAAAAGTGAGTAACGGTCATTTTATTTTGTGTTAACGTACCTGTTTTATCTGAACAAATAATTGTGACAGAACCGAGAGCTTCGACAGCTGGTAGTTTCCGAATGATAACATTTTGTTTAATCATACGTTGCACACCAATTGCAAGAACGATGGAAACGATAGCTGGCAAACCTTCTGGAATAGCTGCAACGGCTAAACTAATAGCTGTCATAAACATTTCTAGTGTATCTCGTCCTTGTAAAAAGCCGATGAGAAACATAACGATACAAATCGCTACAGCAACAAAGCCTAAATACTTTCCGACTTGTGCTAAGCTTTTTTGAAGTGGTGTCATATCATCGTCTGCTTCATGCAACAGGGTAGCAATCTTACCAATTTGTGAGTTCATTCCAGTTTCAACAGCAACACCGACGCCTCTTCCATATGTTACAAGGGTAGACATGAAGGCCATGTTTTTTTGATCACCGAGTGGTACTTGTTCATCACTTTGCATGGAAGGGTGGTAGATTGCCTCTTTATCAACAGGGACAGATTCACCAGTTAGAGCAGATTCTTCAACTTTTAAATTTGCGGTTTCGATAAGGCGTAAATCGCATGGGATATATCGTCCGGCGTCGAGCATAACGATATCACCTGGAACGACGTGCTCAGATGGAATTTCTTTTAGTTCACCATCTCGCTTGACGATAGCTTTAGGTGTCGCCATCTTTTTCAATGCCTCTAAAGCTTGTTCTGCTTTCGATTCTTGGACGACACCGATAACAGCATTTAAAACTACAACGAGCGCAATAATACTTGCATCAGCCCATTCACCTACAAAGGCTGAAATAAGGGCAGCAATAATAAGGACATATACGAGGACGTCATTAATTTGGGCGAAAATACGCTGCCATAAAGTGCGTTTTTGTTTTGTAGCTAATTCATTAAAACCGTATTGCTTTAAACGTTCACTTGCAATTTCTTCTGTTAAACCGTGTTGTTCATTTGTTTCTAAGTCAATTAATGTTTGGTCTTTCGTCTTACTGTACCAATTGCTCATAAGTAAGCACCTCCAGTAAAAACAGTTAGCAATGGTAGTGTTGCTATTATTTGTGAGTAGTATGTATGGAGAAAAAATCTAAGGTGAGGTTCTACTTCTATTGTACAATATTTTACAGTTGATTGAGGGAAAGAGAAGAGTTGTCATGAATTTGTTGGAAGTAAAAAAGAGCCTCATAAACGAGGCTCCTTTACTTTTTAATTAATGTACCTAATTCTTCTGTAATAGCTTGCATTTCACTAATGCTGAATGTTTCACGTTTCATAACATGCTCATAAATGTCACGTAAGTCTTCGTACATTTCTTCATTAAAGCTAGCAGCTCTCATCGCTCCAGCATTAACCATACGTAATTTTTCTTTAATAGCTTCAACCATATATTCAACGTTTTCTTCTGACTTTACGGATAAATCCACCGAAGTGTCCCCCTTTAAAATAACATAAGGCTATCTTAACATTTTTTATCATTTTCGTTAATGAATCTTTTCAATCCTATTAAATTAGTAGGGATTTCCTTTATATTCACTAATTGGTTGTTTATACTATAAGTATATATAAAGAAATGCACCAAGAAAGGAAGAAACAAAAATATGGTTCAAGTATTGTTTGTTTGTCTTGGGAACATTTGCCGTTCTCCGATGGCAGAAGCGATTTTTCGAGATCTTGTCGTAAAAGAGGGACTCGAAGAGAAAATTGTCATTGATTCTGCAGGAACTGGAGATTGGCATGTTGGCCATCCGCCACATAAAGGAACACAAAAAATTTTAAAAGAAAATGCAGTCACTTTTGAAGGAATTAAAGCAAGGCAAGTAGAAAAAGAAGACTTAACAAAGTTTGATTATATTATTGCCATGGACAACAAGAATATAGCAGATTTAAAAAGTTTAGGTAAAACTGGAGGCTATATTGGTAGGCTGTCCGATTTTGTTCCAGACGGTGGCTGGACAGACGTTCCCGACCCTTACTATACAGGGAATTTCCAAGAAGTATATGACCTTGTAACAGAAGGGTGTGCAAAGCTATTAGCTTTCATTCGAAAAGAACAAGGAATATGAGGAAGCTTAGAAAGAAATACTTTCTAACATAAGAAATGAAAGGGTGAAGGAATATGGCAAAGAAAAATAATATTGCTCGAAACATTGCGATTGGTGTAGCTGCAGGTGTAGCTGTATCTATGTTGAAGAAAGAAAACCGTGAAAAAGTAAAAAATACTGCAGAAAAAGCAAAAACAAAGATGATTGAAATTGGTGAAAATGCAAAAATCAAAGAAAAAGTGCAAACTGTTACAGATAAAGGACGCGAACTTGCTGATTTAAATGTAGTGAAAGCAAAAGTAGCAGAAATTAAAAAATTGACGCCGTCTGTTGTAGAGACGTTAAAAGAAACGAAAGAAATTTTTAGTAAGAAAAAGGTTGAGCCAGCAGAGAAGCCAGAAACGATTGAAATTCAAGCTGTTTCTCCAAAAGTAGATGAACTGAAAGCAGAAGAAGAGCCGGTAGTTGCTGAAGATGGCGGTATGAAAGAAGCGCGTGAACTATTTATGAAAGACTCCAATGTAGAGGAAAAAAAAACTGAAGCGTACATTGAGTTGAAGCAAGATAAAGAAGAGAAGAAAAGCGTTTAACCATATATGAGAAAAATTTTAGAAAAGGTGAGAAGAAATCGTACTTATTCGTTTGGTAAAGATTTATATGACCGAACGATGCGCGATGATGTAGCGGGCTTGGCAGCACAGCTCGCTTATTTCTTCTTACTTGCGATTTTTCCTGGGCTTGTTTTCTTAATTACGCTTCTTGGATTCATTGACCTTCAAACAGAAAGTGTGCTCAACTTATTAGAACCGTACGTACCCGAAGATGCAATGTCTTTAATTGAAGTAAACGTTGATAAAGTTGTAAATGAGCAAAATGGTGGTTTATTATCATTTGGTTTATTATCAATGTTATGGTTTGCTTCAAATGGTGTAAATGCGGTGATGAATGCTTTTAACCGTGCGTATGATGTAACGGAAACACGTTCTTTTATTAAAACGAGGGCGTTATCAATTGTATTTACATTAGCGATTATTTTTATGATTGTGTTTGCACTAATTGTTCCAGTGTTTGGACAAGTCATTGGGGCAGCTGTATTTAAAGCAATTGGTTTATCGGATAGTTTTTCTTACGTGTGGAGTATTACGCGTTTAGTAGCGAGTTTCTTCGTGTTATTTGCATTGTTTAGTTTTTTATATACATTTGCACCAGATCGAAAATTAAAAAGAAGAGAAGTCATTTCAGGAGCAACATTTGCTACTGTAGGATGGATTGTGGTATCGTACTCATTTGCTTATTATGTAGATAAGTTTGCGAATTACGCCAATACATATGGTGGTCTCGGTGGTATTATTATTTTAATGTTATGGTTTTACTTAACTGGATGGGTAATTTTACTTGGCGGTGAAATTAATGGTTTACTCCATCATTATAGGACGGGTGACAATAATTCCCGTAATGAAAAATGAGCTCTTGTTCCATAATAATAGGGAACAGGGGGGATATTTCATGAGTAATAATAAAAAGAATCACAACAATAAAAATAACAATAAACAAAAGAGTAGTTCGCATCCAAAGCATAAAACGAGTGGTAGTGCAAACGGGCATAATAGCTACCATTAGAAAAAACGGGTCCTCTAAGGGACCCGTTTTTATTTGTTTCCTTTTAATAATCGTAAGCCATTTAAAATAACAAGAATCGTACTTCCCTCATGCCCGATAACACCGAATGGAAGAGCTAAAAATTGCATGAAGTTTGAACAAATGAGCATTGCAATTACAGCTAGTGAAAAGATTACGTTTTGCTTTACAATACGGTTCATTCGTTTTGATAAACGAATTGCTTGCGAAAGTCGAGATAACTCGTTCTTCATAAGTACAACGTCTGCCGTTTCTAAAGCTACGTCTGTTCCTTCTCCCATCGCTACACCAATGCTAGCAGTAGCGAGTGCAGGGGCATCATTTATACCATCTCCGACCATTGCTACTGTCCCGTATTTTTCTTTTAGCTTTTTAATCGTTTCAACCTTTGTTTCTGGTAAGCAGGATGCGTAATATTCCTTTATATTACTTTCAGAGGCAATAGCTTTTGCTGTTTCTTCATTATCACCAGTAATCATAATTGCTTCGACACCGATACTTTGTAATTCGCGAATAGCAGCTATTGTTTCTTGGCGAAGTGTATCTTTTAAAGCGATAAGCCCAAGGATGCCACCCTCGTCACTAATATAAACGACAGTTTTACCTTCTTTTTCAAGTGAAGCAGAAATACCATTATGAAATGTCTTTGTTTTTTCACCGATAAAATCAGCTTTACCTATTTTATAAGCTTTGTTTTCGAATGTTCCTTTTAGCCCAAAACCAGTTACATCTTCAACGTTTTCTGGTTTTTTTAATGTAATGTCATACGCATGTTGTGCATACTTCACAATAGATTCAGCTAAAGGATGTGTAGAGTGACTTTCAATTGCTGCTGTAATAGAAAGTACTTCTTTTTCTGTCATATTTTCTCGAACATATACATCTGTTACAGTAGGTTTTCCTTCTGTTAATGTTCCCGTTTTATCAAAGGCAATTGCTTTTACGGAAGCGAGGCGTTCTAAATGTATGCCACCTTTAAAGAGAATTCCGTTTCTTGCGCCGTTAGAAATAGCAGATAACGTTGCTGGTGTAATGGCAGCAACGAGTGCACAAGGAGATGCGACTACAAGTAAGATCATAGCGCGATAAAACGTTTCATTCCAGCTCCAATCCAACAAGAAATGAGGGACGAACATCATAAGCGCAACAACGAGTAGTACACCTTTTACATATGTTCCTTCAAACTTTTCGATGAATAGTTGTGATGGTGATTTTTCACTTTGTGCACTTTGAACGAGACGAATAATCTTTTGGAATAATGTTTGATCGCTTGGCTTCGTAATTGTAACTTCGATAGCGCCGCGTAAATTTACAGTACCAGCAAATACTTCATCACCATATTTTTTTTCATTTGGAATAGGTTCACCAGTAATCGCTGCCTCATCGATATTTGTTTCACCGCTATGAATCGTACCGTCAGCAGGAACGCGCTCACCTGGCTTAATTAGAATAATGTCGTTAATTTGTAATCGTCCAACAGGAACACGTTCTTCAGTTCCATTTGAAATACGTAATGCTTCTTCCGGTTGTAAATCAAGAAGCGCTGAAATTTCTTTTTGACTTTTACTTAATGTATAAGATTCCATCGCACCGCTTAGTGCGAAGATAAAGATTAAAATGGCGCCTTCTGCCCAGTAGCCAATAATTGCAGCACCGATAGCAGCAAAGAGCATAAGCATTTCGACATTTAGCTCTTTCTCCTCAATTGTATCTTCAATACCTTCTTTTGCTTTTGCATATCCACCAACTATATAAGCAAGGATATAGCAAGTAATGCCTACATTCATTACATCGTTCTTTGTGAATAACCAACCAGCTAAAATGAAAATACCAGATGCGATTGCAAATATAAGTTCATAATGTTTCTTTAATGTATCCCATAAAGAGGGATGAGAAATAGACTTTTGTACTTGTAATGTTTTTACTTCTGAGTTCATTACTACTCGCTCCTTCCAAATTCTTATTGAGAAAAATAATCAAAATCGAAACCCCTATAAAACGACGAAAGCTGCCATCCATAATGGATAGCAGCATTTCTGTTGAAACTGATTTTAATAGTTATTATGTTGTAATTATTCTATAGTATAGCATATGTTTTCGTTAGATGATATGTTTTTTGTTTGTTTAGAAACTGAAAACTTGTGTTTTCTCAATTCCTTTGGTATATATGAATACTGTTCATAAAAAGGTCGGAAAGGAAGACAACAAGTGAAGACAGAGAAATTTTTTACCCATCCGATTGGCGTATTTATTGCTGCAATAGTAGCAACTTTTTTATGGGGAAGCGCATTTCCTTTTATTAAATTAAGTTATGCTGAACTTGGAATTCAGCCACAAGAAGTTGGAGAGCAAATATTATTTGCTGGCTATCGTTTCTTTTTATCTGGGGTTATGCTTTTATTCTTCTTTAAAGCGTTAGGAAAAGATATGAGCTTCAAAAAAGGAACGGGGAAGCAGTTAGTACAAATTGGCTTATTTCAAACATTTCTTCAATATATATGTTTTTATATTGGAATGAGTTATAGTTCTGGCATTGAAGGAGCTATCATTTCAGGAACATCATCATTCTTTCAAATTTTACTTGCGCACTTCTTATATAAAGACGATGCGCTCAATATGAAAAAAATAATTGGAGTCTCTATCGGATTTTGTGGTGTCGTTTTAGTAAATGTACCGAGTGATGGTAGTTTGTCATTCCATTTCGGAATTGGTAGTTTATTACTTCTGAGTGCAGCAATGTTATATTCATATGGGAACATATTGGCGAAAGAAGGTAGTAAAACGTTAGATGTCGGCTATATGACGGCATACCAAATGATTTTTGGTTCTATCGGACTATTATGTATAGGTGCTTTGCAAGTTGGAATTATGCCATTTACATTTAGTGTACATGCAATACTTATGCTTATCTACTTATCTTTCTTATCTGCAGCAGGATTTTGCATTTGGAATACAATTATGAAGTATAACAAGGTTGGAAAAGTATCCATGTACATGTTCTTTATACCCGTATTTGGTGTATTATTATCGAGCATGATTTTAGGCGAAGCAATTCATTCATTTGTACTATTCGGTTTAGCATGTGTAGCCGCGGGAATTATCGTGGTGAATCGTACGCCAGCTAAGCAGAAAATGGAGCAAGAAAAACAAGTAGCATAAATAACAGGAAAACGATTAAAAAAGAAGAACAGTACTGTTCTTCTTTTTTTATGTAGAAAAAGGATAATAGACTAGGTGTAACGAAAAAAGATACAAAAAGCATTTTATTGGGGAGAACATGTTATGAATCTACTTTACATGGTGTTAATTGCACAAATCATTCTTTTTCTAATTGGTGCAATGTACGCAATAGGGCAGACAAAAAAAACAAGAAATAATATGCCGTTACCTTTAGCAGTCCGTCTTATCCTTAGTTTTTCGTTAACAGCAAGTGCAATTTGGATATGGTTACAAGATCCATCAGTAGAGTATAGTACGTGGGTTGCACTAGGTATGACGTTATCAACTGTAGGAGATTTATTTATGGCAGGTTTAATTTCAATTGGTCACAGATTAATTGGAGGGATGATTACTTTCGCTCTCGCTCATTGTTTTTATGTAAAAGCATTTTTGCAAACAGGCATTTCATGGAATGGTTTTTGGATTGGTTTACTCGTATACGGACTCTTTCTCATTATAGGATGGTTCTTTTTTATTCGAAATGAGAAACAAGATAAATTGTTTACGATAGGGGCGCTAATTTACGGATTGTGGGTTGGAGGAATGGCTTGCTTTGCATTCGCCTTATACTATGAGAATACAGGAATATGGTGGATACCAGCTTTTGGTGGTTTACTATTTGTGATTTCTGATTTTATTATTGGCGTGACAGATATTGGAGGGCGCAAATTAAAGTATGAACCACTTTGGATTTGGTTTACATATGTAGCGGCTCAAATGTGTATTGTATATGTGGGAATATAAAAAGATACTCTTCGAATAGTGGATAGACTATTTGAAGAGTATCTTTTTTGTTACTATGCTACAATATTTTTTTGTTGTAGAGCAGAAAGGCTGTATTCATCTGCTGCTTTATAACCTTGGGATAATAAATCATTGATGTAAAGCTTGTTGTAAATAAAGCAGAAGACTAAGTTAGAGAATCCGAATGTAAACATACTAGCGACTAAAATAATTAAAAACCATTTCCAGTCTCCACGGAATATAGCAGGGAAGAAACCAAAGAAAAATACAGTCCAACTAAAACCAATTTTTGCTTGTTTAATTTGACCGGTATTTTCATTTTTAAGCATAACTTTCATAGAAAAAGTCCTCCTAAGTAACTAAAAATATAATGATAAATGCAAGATATAGTATATGAAAATAATACATTATTGAATATTATTATTTGTATTTTTGTAATATTATAATTTAATAATTCAGAATCTTGTGGAAAATATACGGTTGAAGTCTTTATAATAAAAGTAAAAAGATGATGAGATGGTGGAATGATGCAAAAGAAAAAACGTTTGCGTGAATTCTTTGGAACAATTGCAATTGCATGTTTGCTCGTGTTTTTGGCGAAAATATTCGTATTTTTTCCTACGACTGTAAAAGGAGCGTCCATGAAGCCAACGTTACAAGATGGGGATAAGGTGATTGTAAATAAGTTGGCAAAGCAATTTGAAAGTTATGGGAGAGAAGATATTATTGTTGTAAAGACGGATAATTTTTATGTGAAAAGGGTTATTGGTTTGCCTGGTGATGTCATTGAGGTGAGAAACGATCAATTATATGTGAATCATGAAGTGATAGAGGAGGCGTATTTGTATAGTAATAAAAAACAAGCTGAAAAAAAACTTATGAATTTAACAGAGGACTTTGGACCGATTACAGTTCCTAAAAATAAGATTTTTGTTATGGGAGATAATCGCTTAATAAGCAGAGATAGTAGAAATGGTTTAGGACTCATTGATAAAGCTGATGTATTAGGAGAATTAGCAGCAATTTATTATCCATTTGAACATATGAAAATAATGAATTAAAGTAAAAAACCAAGCAAATTTCAGTTTGCTTGGTTTTTTATCCCGCTTTAATGGGCAGTAAGACCCCCACCTCAAAATTCAGCGAAAGCAAGGAAGTTAGGTGGGGGGGGCGGGCTGCCTATTAAAGTCCGATTGGTGAGGGCTGATAATCAGTGGGGGATGAAGAAAACCCCCGCTGATTAAAGTTTCACTTTACGTTAAATCGTAGGAGACTCATTAAATTCATAGACGTCTTCATTGTTTTTGTGCGTACTTAAAATGAATTTGTGCTGTAATAGTTGCAGTTTAAAGAATGCTAACGGATCGTGATAAGTTTCTGGGTTGCTTCTTAACGTTGCTAATGTTTGCTCGTCTTCCTGTATTTCAAGTTGAGCGGCTTCTACATTTTGTTTCAGTATGCTAAGTGGATCTTTAAAGAACATCATGATATCTCGTTCTAATGCGCCTTCAAATACTTCAAATTGAAGGAAGAATTGTTTTGAAATCGTTTGAGCAATTTCCGTATAGTCTTCCGTTTCAATATATTGTTTATATTTGTTTGCAAGCATAGATTGATTTTTTTGCATGTTACCAAATAGTTTTCCTGCACTCTTTAAGAAAAATTGTGTCGGTGTAAAACGTAATAAAATATTGATATTCGATACTGTAATTCTATTGGTCATGCGTACAACATCTCGATGCCAATCATCTAGTAATTTGAAATCGCAAGGAAGTTTCATTCGTTCTTCTTTATATAATTTATTAAACGTTTCACTCATTTCATCTAAATAAGATTGAGCTTGAATAAATTCATTATGTGCTGTTTCAATCCACTCTTGAATAAACCCAGTAAATTTAGGAAGAAGCACTTGCTGTACATGTTTTTGAATTCGTTCGTTCATCGCAGTATTTAATTCTTCATGAACTAATTTGAAATCACTATCTTCTTGAACAAGGTCAGAGCAGCTCTGTAATAATTCAGGAATTTGAGAATGGATATCTCGTGTGATTTCTTCTTTCGTTAAAAGATAAGATTCTGTAATAGAACGAATTTTATCTTTTTCAAGAGCGGTAAGATTGTTAATAAATCCGTTTAGTTTTACTGAGATATGTTTATTCCAACGTACTGATTTGACTAATGTATTTTCTAATTCTACACGTTCATTTACAAGGTATGCGATTGTCTTTTGAGTAAACCATATTAGTTTTTCGATACGTTCTTGTTCTATATCGCGTTCTGCTAGATTAGAAAGAATAGACTCTGTCACGTCCCCAAGTTGTTGGCTCCCCTCTTGTGAAGGAGAGTATGGGAAGAACTGCGCATTTGGGAAATGGACTTTCATCTTACTCATTAGTTTTTCATTCGTATCCGCACTATTTGTATGTAATACGAAATGAATTTGTAAGTTTGGTACTTGTTCACGTAAATAAAGTAATGTATCAAGTTCTTCACCATGTAACGATGAAGCAGAATTTAATACGTAAATAAGGCTATCTGCGGCTTGTAAGTATTCAAAATATGAGCTGTTTTTATCCACTTGTCCTCGAACAGATGGTGTAACAAGAAATGCAAATTTATTCTTTCTCAAAAATCTACTTGGTAATTTAATTTCTATACATTTGTTCTCAAGTTCTGATTGTTCAGGTGTAGTCATTATTTGATGGAATTCATCAAAGTTCGGTATATTGTGCACGTCTAACGCAGTGAATTCTGTTATTTCAGTTTGGCTATCATCTTTAAATAGAATAGGAGTTGTTATAGTTTCAGTTAAGATGTTCTCTCCTAATATTGAATTGACGAATGATAATTTATCATAGTCACTAGTTCCCGAAATTAGTAATTTTGTAACATTTAAATCACATAGTTCATGAACGAGTAACGTAAATTGATGACTTAAATCTACATCATTTTTTTCAGCCCATACAGCAATTGTTTCGAATAAATGAGAAACAGTTTCCATATTCACATTTGTTTCAGCTGTTGAATTAGAGAGTAGGGCTCCCGCACTTTTTACGAGTAATGACTCTAAAGTTGTAGGTGAAACTTCATTCCACGCTAACACTGCAGCAGAGACGAATAGGGCGTCTTTTGCTCTCGTTAAACTAAACCAATTTGTTAATAAGTCAGGTACAAGTCCTTGCATTTCATGCATGAAATGTTCACCAGTAATTAATTCAAAGTACGTATCTTGATAGCGTTCAACAATTTCATGCCAATCGTCATTGTTGTCTGTCTCAATATGTAAGAATAAATGATTGATTGTTTGAATCCAAGGTAGATGTGATTTTTCATTTTGATAGCTGTTCCAAAGAGCGATAACAAGTTCCTTAAATTGGACTTGATCAATTGCATATAAAGCTTTTAAAGATTCATAGAAATATTCTGGTTTGATTTGTTTCGTAAATCCTTGATTCACATAATTGATTAAAGTATCGAACCAGTGTAATGATTTTGTTCGAATTCCTTCTTGAACGGCAAGTTCGATGGCATTATTCCAATCTTCTTGTTTTTCATAGAACGAGCGAGCAATTGAAGTAATATTTGGATAGTCAGGTTGAAATGCAACAGCTTCACTAATCGTCTTAAATGCTAGACCTAAACGATCTTGTTCGATATAAAGAGAAAGAAGTTGTAAGGAAACTTCCATTGTAAGAGTTGTATCTTCCGTTTGGATAGATTGATACATTTCTTCTGCTTTTGGTAAGAATCCTAGTTCAAAATAAGCATCTGCAATATTTTTGGTTGCCCAAAGTGCAAGTTCGTTATTTACTTTTTCCCATTTAAATATCGCTGCTTCAAAGTCTTTATTTTGGTAATAAAATTCACCTTGAGCAAAGCGAATATTAGAAATGTTGGAGAATTCATTTGTAGATTCATTTATATATGCTTCACCGAGTACTTCTGATACTGGAGTAGAAGTTTCTTCTGTTAAAAATGTTTTATAGTAAACCTTTTGGATAAATTGATTTTCAATGGTCATGTTCGTTCCCCCTGTATAATTTAGAAAAATGATGTTGTATGTAAAGGGTGCATGTTCTTTTAATAGGTAGAAGTTGCATTATATCGACCAAACTATGTTTTTGCTAGGTATATCATTTTTCCTGAGAGTTAAACCGTTGCGAAAAGTAACTTTCCTTTATTGTAACAAAAAAACAGGCATATGAATTTTTATTTTTTCATCTCGGTGTTTGTAGATAGTAAGATTAGCACTTCAAAAAGAGGTGAATATAAGGGAAGGTGGCGGGAGTCTAGCGCACGATTGATGTGTACTAAAAATGAGTAAGGATGAACAAACCCTCACTGATTGATGGTTCAATTTCTTTCTGCTAAAGGAATGGATAGAAGTAGAGTTCATTATAAAAACAATGTATAGTGAATATGTATACCATGTTTGTCTGAAAGATAGAAAGGGCACAATGTGGAATAACGATCGTGCATAGGATGTGTCTTCCGAATGGAACAACATATTGGCGAGTTAATCGCACATTATGGGTATTTTGGAATTATTATAGCTTTGGCCGGTGGGATTGTTGGATTACCGATACCAGACGAGTTTTTATTGACCTTCGTTGGTTATAACGTTTCAAAAGGCGTTATGTCAGGAACTGCTGCGTTTTTAAGTGGGATGGCTGGTGCGATGTTAGGCATTACATTAAGCTACATATTAGGTTTAAAACTTGGACTCCCTGTTTTAAAAAAATATGGACCGAAAATTAGAATTAAAGAACATCACATTGAAAAAACACATATTTTATTTGAAAAATATGGCCCATTTCTTTTAATAGTTGGTTATTTTATCCCAGGAGTACGTCATTTAACAGCGTATTTTGCTGGGATGTCGAATTTAACAATTTGGCGTTTTTGTTTGTACGCTTACGGTGGTGCGCTTATTTGGATCAGTGTTTTTATTGGACTTGGTTGGAAGTTAGGAGAGAAGTGGCGTTTCGTCGAGTATAGTTTACATCATTATGGAATATGGATTTTATCTATTTCAGTAGTTGTTACATGTGTCGTATGGTTTTACATAAAGAAAAAGAAAAACCGCGAGTAGCGGTTTTTTTAGCTGAAAGCGATAAATAGTACACCAGCTGTAATAAAGACAACACCAATACCAGTCATAAAGTTTAACTTTTCGCCGAGTATAATCATAGCGAGAATGATAGAAAATACAACGCTTAGTTTATCGACAGGAGCCACTTGTGAAACTTTCCCTGTTTTGAGGGCAAGAAAATAAAATAGCCATGACGAAGCACCTGCAACTCCACTTAATGTGATAAAGAGCAGTGCTTTTTTATTTAGAAGTACGTCGCCGATATTTTGAAATTTACCTTGTATAATAATAACGCCTACCATAAATAATGCCATAATAATAGAACGAACCGTCGTAGCGACATTGGCATCGATTCCATCTAAACCAATTTTACCGAAAATAGACACAAGGGCAGCAGCAATTGCTGATAATAGTGCGAATAAGAGCCATGAACTCATAGTAAAATTCCTCCAATCGTATATTATTATACATGAAAATCATTCTCATGTATTAATAACGAAATAATCCCCACCTTATATTTTTCATAAGGTGGGGATTATTATACTACTCTGCAATTTCCTCATATAAAAAGTACGTTACATTATAAATATGTTCTACTTCATCGTCTGTCATAAATAATAATTCGTCACGCTCAATCCCTTTTTTCTTTTCGATAAACTCAATCATGTTTTTGCGTTCTTCTCTTTTCATCAATTTTATTTCTCCTCTCAATCTGTTTTAATACAGTTTATTTAAGTTACTGCTATTATATAACAGAATCTTTAGAAAGTTCCACCTATTTTATTGTTTTTTTCAGAAGAACTTTTCGACAAAACAAGCCCACCTAAAGGTGGGCTTGTTTCACTTTATAGTCGTAAAAACTCGGGCTCCGTCGTACCGGCACCATCGATGTAATAAATTGTATCGGGGTTGATTTTAATTAGTACATAATTAGGGTCTTCAGGACCGAGTAACCAACGCTTTAAGCTATTACTCCAAAATTTGTTTTTTAATGTGGAGTCTTCCTCGATGGAGGCTAAGCCTTCCACTTCGATATAATCTTCATCTAATTTTTTTCCTTCACGACCAAGTAGTACATGTACATTTGGATTGTTTTTAATATCTGTTATCTTTTTTGATTGTCGATCTGTTGCAACATACAGTACAAAATCTTCGTGGAAAAACATCATAAAGGCGCTATGAGGTTTCTCATTTCGTACTGTAGATAATACACCGGTACGTTGACCTTGAATAATAGTTGCGATTTTTTCTTTTAAGTGCATAATTTTAACCCCTTTTCATAATTTATAATTCTGTCTGTTTCAACAAGGTAATTTAAATATCTTTCATACTGTTTTCTTCAATTCGATTTTTTAAACGCAATTGTGATGAAATCGGACAAGTTAGGAGAAGAATAATAATAATATCGAGGAGAAATACATACGATGGAAGGATGGAAAGCATGTTTAATAAAATATTTCTTATAGTGGCGCTTATAGGTGTACCACTGTCTGTACTTGGGAAAACACTTCATTGGCCTCAAACAATTATGTTTGCTGTGTATTGTATTACGATTATCGCATTAGCGGGTTTTATGGGGAGAGCGACAGAAAGTTTGGCAATTGTATCTGGTCCTAGAATAGGTGGATTATTAAATGCTACTTTCGGTAATGCTGTTGAACTAATCATTTCAATTTTTGCCCTTCAGGCAGGATTAATTGAAGTTGTGTTAGCTTCTTTAACGGGTTCTGTACTTGGAAATTTATTATTAGTAGGAGGGCTATCCTTCTTTGTGGGAGGGCTTAAATATAAAAGACAAAGTTTTAATGTATATGATGCAAGGCATAATTCGGCTTTATTAATCTTTGCTGTAGTAGTAGCATTTGTTATTCCAGAGATTTTTTCAATGAAGATGGACGCTGGAAAGACGTATCAGTTAAGTATAGGTGTCTCGATTATTATGATTATTATGTACCTTGCTGCATTGCTATTTAAGTTAGTTACGCATCGTGGTGTATATCAGCATAAAAGTGATGAAGTCGCTCATGAGGAAGAACCAGAGTGGTCGAAAGGGAAAGCATTACTCATTTTAGCGATAGCAACAATTGCGGTAGCTTATGTGTCAGAGGCGCTCGTGCATACATTTGAGACAGTTGCAAAATCATTTGGTTGGTCAGAACTATTTATAGGGGTTATTATCGTCGCAATTGTTGGGAATGCAGCGGAACATGCATCTGCAATTATTATGGCGTATAAAAATAAAGTAAATATTGCAGTTGAGATTGCGATAGGTTCTACATTACAAATTGCCATGTTTGTTGCTCCTGTATTAGTACTGCTTTCTATGTTCTTCACGCAAAGGATGCCTTTAGTATTTACAATACCAGAACTTGTTTCTATGATTACAGCTGTTTTCTTAACGATTGCGATTTCAAATGATGGAGATACGAATTGGTTTGAAGGCGGTACTTTATTAGCTGCGTATGTCATTATGGGAATTGGTTTTTATTTATTATGAAAAATAGGCATAACAATTGTGCTCAGAGAAAACAATAAACGAAGTAGTATATATACCTTTATGTAGGAAGGAGCCAGACAGGTGAAACGAGTATACAGCATATGTCTTTCAACTATGGTCTCGTTTATTTTATTATTTCCTAACAGTGGCTTTGCAAAGACAACAGTAGAAACAAAAATGCCTTCATCTGTTTTAAATATTTCTAAAGACAATACGTTTCCAAATGATGCGCAAGATTTACCGCGTTTACAGCCGAGTAAGTTTGCTCAAGAATTATTAAAAACAGCAAATATTAAAATTGAAAATCCGGACTTAATTCGAATGTTTAATGAAACAACAATTTCGAATGCGCCGCTTGCGGTAGGGTACCGAGCAAAGATTTATTTAGGGCAATGGGCTTTACATTATGAATCGATTGATACATCGGTTAATTGGGAATATAAACAAGTAAATCGCAATGTGTACGATAATCGCGGAGGAGATCGCCTATATCCACTACGCTATAAGCAAGAAACACAAAAGACGGTTGAAGGTGATTTAACAGCAGATATGAAAGATGCTGCAGATGTGAAAAAAATGATGCTTCTCAAAGCACTTGAAAAAGTACAATTGCCACTTTCATTTAAAACGACTATTGGTTATGGTACAGGGCATGAGCGTGTGTATAATATTAGTCCGAGTCAACTTGGATATTTATACGCTTATACACCAGCAGTAAATGAAAAAGGGAAAGTAACATTTGGAGAAGTATACCTCGTATTAAAAGGAAATCAAAAAAGGCTTGTTGTAAAAAATATTACTTCTCAAGGAATTGGAGCCGCTATCCCAATTCATGATCATTTATATTTTAAATTCATTTCTTCTTCTCATTCGCAATAAGATAAAAAACGTCAGCTTATAAGCTGACGTTTTTTTATAATGTAATATTTGCTGTTTTTGATAAGAAATCTTCTGTCGGATAGTAGCTGTTTTTTACAAGAACATTCGGTCCAAGACATTTTACTGCTGGACAGTGACAGCTTAATGATTTTGCTGTTTTTGAAGCGCTCCATTTTTCATACGCTTCTTGTAACGTATTTGTTTGAATGTTACCTAGAAGTGGAACATCACCAAAGTCCGTTACAATAATATTTCCATCAAAAATATTTACATTTAAACGAGAACGGCCATCTGGATCGTTACGAACAGTTACATTTTTGCTCTTTTGTAATTTTTTAAATGTGGAAATGTCTCGCTCATCATCGCTACAAGCATAGAAAGGTAAAGTTCCAAATAACATCCATACATTTTCATCGCGAATTTCTAGTAAATGCTCAATTGCATCACGAATTTCAGCTTTTGTTAAAATCTCTAGATTACTCGCGAAGTCACTTGGATACATTGGGTGAACCTCATGACGTTTACATCCCATTTCATCAACGATTTGACGATGAATATGCTCAATGTGTGGTAGAGTTCGTTTATTCAACATCGTTTCGGCTGATACGAGTACACCTGCATCTGATAGAGCTTTACTATTTGTGATCATACGTTCAAATAATTTTGCACGCTGTTCATACGTAGGTTTACGCTCCATCATTGCAAATCCGCCTTCAACGAAGTCGTCAATTGTTCCCCAGTTATGAGATATATGCAATACGTCTAAATAGGGAATAATTTGTTCGTAACGTGCTAAATCTATAGTTAAGTTTGAGTTGATTTGAGTGCGAACACCTCGTTCGTGGGCGTATTTTAAGAGTGGTGTTACATAGTTGTCGACGGATTTTTTTGAAAGCATAGGTTCTCCGCCAGTAATACTTAAAGAACGTAAATGAGGAATCTCATCTAATCGTTTTAATAAAAGATCCATCGGAAGCGGATTCGGGTCTTTCGGCTGTAACGTGTAACCAACAGCGCAATGCTCACAGCGCATATTGCATAACGTCGTTGTTGTAAACTCAACATTTGTTAATAGTAATTTGCCGTACTCTTCAAGGTCCATATACGCTTCCCATGGATCGTAAGAAGGAGTAATCGGCTTCATTTTTTGTGATATCGTCATATGAAATACTCCTTTGACTATTGAAATAACAATTTGTCCATCCTCTATAATAGAAGAATATGTGCTTTTTATAAAGCGAAACTTTTTAGAGGGAAAAGAGAGAGGGCTTACATTATAGTGAATAACCGTGACAAAATTGATGAAATTACATACCCATTGTAATCATTTTTGCGGTATAATAAAAGCAACTCGAATTAAAAGGAGAGTGCCTTCATGGGAAAAGCAATTCAAGATAAAGATACACAATTAGTATATTTAAAAGAACGTTTAAATATGTTCATTGAAGTAATTGATACAATTGAACCTGAAGAAGTAGAATTAGAAGATGTAGATCGTCTTCTTGCAATGCTAGATGAATTAGAATTAAAATGTGAGCAATTTAAAAAAGACGAATAATATATTAAAAAGGCTGCCAATTCCAATTTGGTAGCCTTTTTCTGTGCGGATAATAGAAGGACGATAGAAAAAGAGGTATAATCAAGTTGTGAAAAATTTCATGTATGCTTGAATAGCGTGAAACAAATAAAAAGCTGCAGAGCATAATAGTGGAAATTTCAGCTCATAACGTTTTGGTAGCGTTCACAATTGAGGGGGAAGTAACAATGGAAAAGCTTCAAGAAAGCATGTATCAACTAATTGTTGAAACGTCAACGAACTTACCGAAAGATGTTCGTCGTGCGATTCAACAAGCGAAAGAGCGAGAAAATGCAGGGACTCGTTCTGCGATGGCACTTGGCACAATTACAAATAACATTAAAATGGCTGATGATAACATCTCGCCAATTTGCCAAGATACAGGGATGCCAACGTTTAAAATTTATACACCAGTTGGTGTGAATCAATTAAAGTTGAAGGAAGCTATCTATAATGCGCTTGAGCGGGCGACAAAAGATGGAAAACTTCGTCCAAATTCTGTTGATTCTCTTTTTGGAGACAATAGTGGAAATAATTTAGGACCAGGTACACCGGTTATTAAGTTTGAACAATGGGAAAAAGATTATATTGATGCACGTTTAATCCTAAAGGGGGGTGGCTGTGAGAATAAAAATATTCAGTATAGCTTACCGTGTGAACTAGAAGGACTTGGACGAGCTGGCCGTGATTTAGAAGGGATTCGTAAATGCCTTCTTCATGCGGTATATCAAGCACAAGGTCAAGGATGTAGTGCAGGTGTAATTGGTGTTGGTATCGGGGGAGACCGCACATCAGGTTACGAATTAGCAAAAAATCAATTATTCCGTACATTAGATGATGTCAATCCAATCCCAGAATTACAACAACTTGAAGAATATGTATTAGAAAATGCGAATAAGCTTGGCATTGGTACGATGGGATTTGGCGGAGAAACAACTTTACTTGGCTGTAAAATTGGCGTGTATAACCGTCTGCCAGCTAGTTTCTACGTATCTGTGGCGTATAATTGCTGGGCATACCGTCGCCTTGGTGTAACAATCCATCCTGAAACAGGTGAAATTATGGATTGGTTATATCAAGAAGGTGAAGATACACTGGAGCAAGAAGTACAAGAAAAAACGGAGCAGCGTGAAATTGTATTACAAGCGCCAATTACAGAAGAGCAAATTCGTGAACTTCGCGTTGGTGATGTTGTAACAATTAATGGCATGATGTATACAGGTCGTGACGCAATTCATAAGCATTTAATGGATAACGATTGTCCAGTAGATTTAAATGGACAAATTATTTACCACTGTGGTCCAGTTGTTGTGAAAGATGACAATGACAATTGGCAAATTAAAGCGGCAGGTCCAACGACAAGTATTCGTGAAGAACCGTACCAAGGTGATATTATGAAGAAATTCGGTATTAGAGCTGTCATTGGAAAAGGCGGTATGGGTGCGAAAACATTAGCAGCTTTAGAAGAACACGGTGGTGTATATTTGAACGCAATCGGTGGTGCAGCGCAATATTATGCTGAATGTATTAAAGAAGTGAAAGATGTTGATTTCTTACAATTTGGTATTCCAGAGGCAATGTGGCATTTACGTATCGATGGATTTAAAGCAGTTGTAACAATGGATTCTCACGGTAATAGCTTACATGCAGATGTTGATAAAACATCACTTGAAAAATTAGCTAGCTTTAAAGAGCCAGTATTTAAGTAAACAAAAATGCATCTCGAACGATTCGAGATGCATTTTTTTGGTATATATAGAAAAACATGTTCAGCATGAAAGAATGCGTAGCAACAGAAACTACGAGTACGATTATATATGGAAAGGAGACTATTTATGAAACATAAATGGTTATATATCGGTCTCATTTTTTCAATTATGATGGCACTTGTTCCAGTTTCGGCACTAGCTTATACAAATACTCCACATAACTGGGGAATCCCGCGCCCTAAAAATGAAACAGTACCAGATGCAGGAAAGTTATATACAGATTTGCTACAAAAAAATGGTGGTTTTTATTTAGGGGATACGAAGAAAAAGGATATTTATTTAACATTTGATAATGGATATGAGAATGGATACACAGGAAAAATCTTAGACGTATTAAAAGAAAAAAAAGTACCAGCAACTTTCTTTGTAACGGGGCATTATATTAAAACACAAAAAGATTTATTGTTAAGAATGAAGAATGAAGGACACATTATTGGAAACCATTCGTGGAGCCATCCTGATTTCACAGCGGTAAATGATGAGAAACTTCGTCAAGAATTAACGAGTGTAACGGAAGAAATTAAAAAAGTAACCGGGCAAAAAGAAGTGAAATATGTACGTCCTCCGCGCGGCGTATTTAGTGAAAGAACGTTAGCTCTTACGAAAGAGATGGGCTACTATAATGTATTTTGGTCACTTGCATTTTTAGATTGGAAAGTGGATGAGCAAAGAGGATGGCAATATGCGCATAATAATGTTATGACGATGATTCATCCAGGATCTATTTTATTACTTCATGCAATATCAAAAGATAATGCAGAAGCACTTGCGAAAATCATTGATGATTTGCGCGAGAAAGGGTATCATTTTAAAAGTCTAGATGACTTAGTAAAAAGCAATCAACCGTAAGCATGTATGCTTGCGGTTTTCTCATGCTATAATGATGTGTAAAAAGGATGGGGAAACGTATGTGGAGCGAACATGTTACGTTAGAGTATCCGTATCATTTTGAAGAAGTATTAAAACGTTTATCTTTTGATCCTCTTAACGTCATTCAATTAGATGAGAAAGTTATTTATGTCCCGCTTTGTATAGACGAGGAACAGATTGTTGTTCGCCTGCAAGGGATTGGTACTGTTCAAAATCCACAGTTTTGGATTTCTAGTCAGACAGGAGATCCAGAGAAAGTTATGAAACGAATGAGGGCCATTTTTCATTGGAATGAACCGTTTCAAGATATACAAAATCATTTTTTAAACACATCATTACGTCCACTATTTGAAACATATGCTTATACTCCAATTATTTTAGAGTTTGATTATTTTGCTTGTCTTCTTCGTTGTATCATTCATCAACAAATAAATTTGAAATTTGCTACTGTGTTAACAGAACAGTTTGTGAAACGATATGGAACAGAGAAGAACGGTGTATTCTTTTTCCCCACTCCAGAAATAGTAGCAAATATTTCAATAGAGGAATTGAGAGAGCAGAAGTTTAGTCAGCGAAAGGCTGAATATATAGTAGGATTAGGTCGAAGTATTGCCAGCGGTACATTAAATTTAGCGAGTATAGAAACCAAGGCGGAAGAAGAGGTTTCAGCACAATTGTTACCAATTAGGGGGATTGGTACATGGACAGTGCAAAACTTTTTAATGTTTGGGCTTGGACGGAAAAATATGTTTCCGAAAGCGGACATTGGGATTCAGCGTGCAGTACAAGGTGTATTTCAATTAGATGATAAACCTGATGATGTATTTTTAGAAAAAGTGAAACAAGAGTGTGAACCATACTGCAGTTATGCAGCGTTATATTTATGGAAAAGTATAGAGTAGAGGTGTAATAATGATACAAAAGCAACATGAGAGTAAGTTGGAAGTTGGTCAAACGTTTCCTGTGACAATTAAACGTCTTGGGATTAACGGAGAAGGCGTTGGTTATTTTAAGAGACAAGTTGTCTTCATTCCCGGGGCATTACCAGGAGAAGAAGTTGTTGCTGAAACGACGAAAATTCAGCGTGGCTTCGCTGAAGCGAAAGTGAAAAAAGTTCGTAAAGCTTCACCACATCGCGTGAAAGCACCATGTCCGGTATATGAAGAGTGCGGCGGTTGCCAATTACAACATTTAGACTATAAAGAACAATTAAATCAAAAGCGTGATATCGTTGTACAAGCATTCCAGAAGTATATGAACAACGGTTTGGAAGAGAAAATTCGTCCGACGCTTGGCATGGAAAATCCATGGCATTATCGTAATAAGAGTCAACTACAAGTGGGGCGTAAAGACGAAAAGGTTATTACAGGACTGTATAAACAAAATTCACATCAGTTAATTGATATTGCTCATTGTATGATTCAACATAAAGCAACGAATGAAGCGACAAAAGTTGTAAGACGTATTTTAGAAAAATTAAATGTTTCTATTTACAATGAGAAAAAACAAAAAGGTTTAGTACGTACAATTGTGACACGTACTGCAGTGCAAACAGGGGAAGTACAAGTTACACTTATTACAACAAAAGAAGAGTTGCCAAATAAAGAACAATTTATTGCAGAAGTACAAAAACAGATGCCAGCTGTTAAATCAATTATGCAAAATGTAAACTGGCGTAAAACATCTGTTATTTTCGGTGATAAAACATTTAAATTAGCTGGAAAAGAAGTAATTCAAGAAACACTTGGTGATTTATCATTTGAATTATCAGCACGTGCATTCTTCCAGTTGAATCCAGAACAAACAGTTGTTTTATACAATGAAGCGAAAAAAGCCGCTGCTTTAACTGGCAATGAGAAAATTGTAGATGCGTATTGTGGTGTTGGTACAATCGGACTTTGGCTTGCAAATGATGCAGCGGAAGTACGTGGTATGGATGTAATTCCAGAAGCAATTGCAGACGCAAGAAAAAATGCGAAGCGTCACGGATTTACAAATACGAAATATGAAGCAGGTAAAGCTGAACAATGGCTACCGAAATGGGTAAAAGAAGGATGGCGTCCAGATGTAATTGTTGTCGATCCACCTCGTACAGGTTGCGATGATAAATTACTGGAAACAATTTTAAAAGTGAAGCCGAAACAAGTTGTTTACGTATCTTGTAACCCTTCTTCATTAGCACGTGATGTACAAGCGTTAATGAAGAGCTATGAAGTGGAATATGTACAACCAGTTGATATGTTCCCGCATACAGCTCATGTAGAAAATGTAGTGAAGCTTGTTAGAAAGTAAAGTGTATTTATATTCCCTCACGATATGAGGGAATATTTTCTATGAAGGAGAATAAAATGAACAATTATAAATTAACGATTCAGTACGACGGTGCCCGTTTTAAAGGGTGGCAACGTCTCGGTAATAACGATAATACGATTCAAGGAAAAATTGAAAGTGTCATTTCCGAAATGGTCGGAAAAGAAACTGAAATTATCGGTTGTAGTAGAACAGACGCTGGTGTACATGCTTTGAATCAAGTTGCTAACTTTCAAAGTGATGAGAAGTTAGTGGAACATAAAGTAAAAAAATATTTAAATCAATATTTGCCAAATGATATTAGCATTACAAATGTGGAAGAAGTACATGATCGATTCCATGCTCGTTACAATTCTAAAGCAAAAACATACCTTTATAAAATTTGGAATGAAGAGCACACGAACCCATTTATGCGTAAATATAGCATGCATGTGAATAAAAAATTAAATGTGAAAAGCATGAAAGAAGCTGCGAAACATTTAGTTGGTTCACATGACTTTACTGCTTTTTCAAATGCAAAATCAAAGAAAAAGTCTATGGTGCGAGAAGTATATACACTTGAAGTGATGGAAGAAGCAGGATTTGTACAAATTAGAGTAAGTGGTAACGGATTCCTTCATAACATGGTCCGAAAAATTGTTGGAGCATTAATTGAAGTTGGGTTAGGACAATTAGATGCAGAGGCGATTCCACACATTTTAGAGGCGAAACAACGTAATCAGATTAATTGCCTTGCTGAGGCAAGTGGTTTGTATTTGGAGAATGTTGAGTTTTAATAATCAGTAAAAAAATCGAGCTGTGTAGGCTCGATTTTTTTTATGCTTTAGCGTTAAGAAGATCTTTCTTTCTTCATACGTATCTTCAAATTCCAAAAAGCAGCAAGCATAATAGCTGCAAAAGAGCCGCTAAGTGTTGCTAGTAGCTTTGCATAAGGATAGGCATTTATATCAACTAGTAACATCATACATACAATGGTAGGGAAGAAGGCTAAGTATTGTAATAATTTTAATTTTTTATCATTACTCATATATATCGTTCCTTTCGAGTATGTTATATGTTCATTATAGCATATTTTACCAACTTTTTATTTGTACATTAAAGCAGATTTATGCTGCATTAACAAGCAATAAAAGTCGAATTGGTGAGGGCTAGTAATCCACTCATCCAAGCTTCATTTCATATGTGTAAATGCAATTTTTTAATTCGATATTGTAAGTTTTGCCTACTTAATCCTAAAAACTTTGCAGCTTGTGAAATATTACCGTGATATTCTTTTAGAATTTGATCGATGTAGTTCTTTTCCATTGCTTCTATTGTGTGTTTTAATGTTTTAGGTGTATCAGTATCGTTATTAGTTAGGAAAGGTTGCGTATTGAATTCTTTTTTATTCGTTCGCGAAAGCGAGTGGGAAGATGAAACGCTGTAATAATATTTTCATCTTCAACCAAGTTCATTGAACCTTCAATGATATGTTCCAATTCTCGTACATTTCCAGGCCAATCATATGCATACAAGAATTCTCTTACATGTACATCTATATCTGTTACGCTAAGTTCAAATTGAATGTTGTACTTTTCGATAAAGTGCTGAACAAGAGCGGGAATATCTTCTTTTCGTTCGCGTAACGGCGGGAGGCATAAAGTAACGACGCTTAATCGGTAATATAAGTCTTCAAGTAATCGATTGTGTGTAATAGCTTCAAGAGGGTCTTCATTAATAGTTGCTATAATGCGAACATCAATTTCTTTTTCTTGTGTGCCTCCGACTCTTCGTATTGTTTTTTCTTGTATAGCCCGCAGTAACTTCGCTTGAAGTGCTGGACTTAACGAATTGATCTCATCTAATAACAAAGTTCCTCCGTTCGCTTCTTCAAATAAACCGGCTTTATCGATAGCTCCTGTAAATGCACCTCGGTTCGTACCAAATAATAAACTTTCCATTAACGTATCAGGTATAGCGGCACAGTTTTGTGAAATAAATGGTTTGCCTGAACGCTGGCTTTCATTATGGATACTTTGTGCAAATAGTTCTTTCCCAGTGCCTGTCTCTCCTACGAGAAGTATAGAGGAGGATGTACGAATTACCCTTTTTCCTTCCGCAATGATTGATTGAATGGCTTCAGAATCACCAATTATGTGATCAAAGGTAAACTTATTATTTTGTTTTCGGGAAAGGTTTGTTTTCATTGTTTGTTTAGAATTGCTAATCTCTTTTGAAATTTCAATAGCGCCTTTAATTTTTCCATTTTCTATTATAGGGAAAGTATTGTTAATCGTCGTAATTTCTTGCCCTTTATTGTTAAAATAAGTTTGTTTTATATTTTTGTTTGTTTTTCCTAATTTTAATGCTTCTATAAGAGTACTATTTTTATTTTCTTCAAATGCGAATACTTCTAAAGGATTTTTATATAGCACATCTGAGCGCTCCATTGATTCAATTTCCATCATTTTACGGTTATAGATAATCGTTTTACCTTCCTCATTAATAATATGAATCCCGATATCGAGTTCATTGAGCAAAGTTTCATATAGCATATTCATTTCAATGATCTGTTTCAAATTAATTTCTTCTGTACGCATAGATTATCTTCTCCTCATTTCACCCTATGAAGACTGACTTTTTATAATTTTATTAAAATTCTTATAAAACCGCAAAATTTTTTTGCAATTTTCCTTTTAAAACTTCTTACACGGTAGAAAAAATTTGCGGTTATGAAGATTTTTTTGTGAGGAACCCTTATTTTAAATAGGAATTTAAGATTGGTACGCATTTTGCATAAAGAATAGTTGAAATCTCTAAAGGAGGGATATGCAACGTTTCAGTACCAATTAATAAGAAGGAGGAGTGTATAAAGTGAAGACGGTTATAGAAGGCGTGTATAGTCCTTGTTACGGGAAAGTTGAGAAGTTATTTGTTACGGAAAGTTCTTACGTATACGAATGGGAGAAATTAGCATTAATTGAAACAATAGATAAACAGAAAGTAGAAATTAAGGTAGGAATCAGTGGGTATATCGAGTCATTAGAAGTAGTAGAAGGACAAGCTATCGCTGATAAAAAGCTATTAATAACGGTGAGGGATGATCTTTTAATAACAGGTAGTGATTAATACTATGTATTTTGCTCTTTTCAATAATTATTTTTCGTATAAAAAAATTTAAAAATGCTTACATGAAATGGGTTTCCAAAGGGAAAAGGGGGGATTTGTATGATGGATCAAAACCAAGTATTAAAAAGGGAATTGAAAAGCAGACACATATTTATGATCGCACTTGGAGGAGTTATTGGTACCGGACTTTTTTTAGGATCGGGGTATACAATTCATGAAGCTGGACCTGGAGGAGCGATTGTAGCTTATCTTGTTGGAGGATTTGTTATGTATTTAACGATGCTCTGTCTCGGAGAATTAGCTGTTGCGATGCCTGACGCAGGATCTTATCAAACGTATGCTACGAAGCATATTTCCCCTGCAGCGGGTTATGTAGTCGGATGGATGTCGTGGCTAAACTGGTCGGCTACAATAGGTATTGAACTAATTGCAGTTAGTATTTTAATGAAACGCTGGTTTCCTGATGTACCGTCTTGGATTTGGTGCGTAGTGTTTGCGGTACTACTTTTTGCTATTAACGCGTTATCTTCAAGAAGTTTTGCAGAAGTTGAATTTTGGTTTGCAAGTATTAAAGTCATTACAATCATTGCATTTATTATTTTGGGTGGGGCAGCGATGTTTGGTTTTCTAGATATGAAAGGAAATGAACCAGCACCAATGTTCTCTAGTTTTACTGATTATGGTGGATTGTTTCCAAATGGATTATCCGCTATTTTAATTACGATGATTGCTGTTAATTTTTCCTTCCAAGGAACAGAGCTAGTTGGTATTGCAGCTGGAGAGAGTGAAAATCCAGAGAAAACGATCCCGAAGGCAATTAATAATACAGTTTGGCGTATACTTGTGTTCTTTGTATTATCTATTTTCATTCTTGCAGGATTATTCCCATGGCAACAAGCAGGAGTGATAGAAAGTCCATTTGTAGTTGTATTTGATAAAATTGGTATTCCTTATGCAGCCGATATTATCAATTTCGTTATTATTACAGCAGTATTATCCGTTGCGAATTCAGGATTATATGCAACTTCTCGTATGCTATGGTCTATGTCTAATCAAGGAATGATTAGTCCGATTTTTGGTAAGTTATCTAAAAATGGTGTTCCTATTTATGCGTTGATTGTAAGTACGATTGTAGGTTGTCTTTCATTACTATCAGGTATTTATGCGGAAGATACAGTTTATTTATGGTTACTTTCCATTGCTGGGTTCGGAGCGATATTAGTTTGGGCATCTATTGCTCTATCTAACTTATTAGCTAGAAGGTCATATATAAAGCAGGGCGGGGATGTGAAGGACTTGAAATTTAAAACACCGCTGTATCCATTCGTTCCACTGCTTGCGTTAGTATTAAATATAACAGTAATTGTAGGTATGGCCTTTATTCCAGAACAAAGAATGGCATTGTATTGTGGTATTCCCTTTATGATTGTTTGTTTACTGTTTTACCGTGCGACAAGAAATAAGGGGGGTAACTTAGAGCATATTGAAAAGACAAAGACAACAGAAATAGAAAGTTTATAATAGTGATTAATTTGGAGACTGTAAAATTGTAAACAGTCTCTTTTTTTGTGAAAATAAAGCTGGGAATATACTACGTATGCAAAGGGGAATTAGCGATGAATGAAGAAGTTGCACAGTTATTAGAACAGATTGATCTACGAAAAAATGAGTTACTAGAGCTTACAAAAACATTAATTCGTTTTGAAACACCAGCACCGCCGGCGAGAAATACAAATGAGGCGCAAGAATTTGTTGCACAGTTTTTAAGAAAACGAAATTTTAGTGTTGATAAATGGGATGTATATCCGAATGACCCGAACGTTGTTGGGGTGAAAAAAGGGATAGAAAGTGACACATATAAAAGTCTTATTATTAATGGGCATATGGATGTAGCGGAAATATCAGCAGATGAGGCGTGGGAAACGAATCCGTTTGAGCCATTTATAAAAGATGGTTGGTTAGTTGGACGTGGTGCAGCAGATATGAAAGGGGGACTGGCTGGGGCACTATTTGCTATTCAGCTTTTACAAGAAGCTGGCATTGAATTACCTGGAGATTTAATCTTTCAATCCGTAATTGGGGAAGAAGTTGGAGAGGCGGGAACACTTCAATGCTGTAAAAGGGGATATGAAGCTGATTTTGCAGTCGTAGTGGATACGAGTGATTTACATATGCAAGGACAGGGGGGCGTAATTACTGGATGGATTACTGTGAAAAGCCCCCAAACGTTTCATGATGCAACACGTAGGCAAATGATCCATGCAGGGGGTCGTTTATTCGGAGCGAGCGCGATTGAAAAAATGATGAAAATTGTGCAAAGTTTACAAGAATTAGAGCGTCATTGGGCAGTCATGAAAACATATGAAGGCTATCCATCTGGAACAACAACAATTAATCCAGCTGTTATTGAAGGCGGAAGACATGCAGCATTTATTGCGGATGAGTGCCGGTTATGGATAACAGTACATTTTTATCCGAATGAAACACATGAACAAATAATAAAAGAAATTGAAGAGTATATTGGGAAAGTGGCAGCTGCTGATCCATGGCTAAGTGAAAATCCACCACAATTTAAGTGGGGCGGAGAATCAATGATTGTGGATCGTGGCGAAATTTTTCCTTCTTTAGAAATAGATAGTGAACATGCAGCTGTAAAAACGCTTAGCTCAGTACACGAATCAATTCTTTCTAAAAATGCAATTTTAGATATGTCTGCAACGGTAACGGATGGTGGTTGGTTTAGTGAATTTCATATTCCGGCCGTTATTTACGGACCAGGTACATTAGAGGAAGCTCATTCAATAAATGAGAAAGTAGAAATAGAACAGTTAATTGAATTTACAAAAGTAATAACAGCATTTATATACGAATGGTGTCATACGAAAAAAATAGATTAGTATGTTGAAATCGTACAGGTATGTATACTTGTACGATTTTTTAGTGAACTATTTCAGAGTTGGATAGAAACAACTGAAATAGTTCTTTATTTTTCTATGTCTTTCGTTTTAGCTCAATTAATTTCTCTTTCGCTAATTCAACAGCAATTGCATCATCTAAATAACCAATTGGAAAGAGATAGTCGGGAATAATATCTGTCGATAAAATGAAATACAGTAATGCGCCGCCAAGAACTGCACGCTCTTCTTTTGAAATCGTTTCATTGCAAAATTGTTGATACATATCCGTTAATTGTTCAATGAAAGGACCAGCACTATCAATTTGTTCTAACTTGCTTGCAAAACTTTCATGAATACGTTTTTCACCCTCTGTTGTTTGCGCATATCGTTCATAGTTTTCAAGTTCTTGTTTTACGCGGGTTGTTGTGTAGTCGAAATCGAATAAGTTAGAGGATTGCAGCGTTTGCTGAATGGTATCAAGAGATGTGTACATATCCGTCTTTTCTTTATTAATGTGAGGAGAATCCGGATACATTTCATCGAATAACAATTGGGGTGGAACTTGCAGACATTCTGCGAATTTTTGTAGGTGTTTTTGTTTTGGCGGTTGTTTACCATTCATAATTCTTGAGATTGTTGCGGGATCAATATTTGTAAGCATTCCGAGTTGACGCATAGATAAGGCACGTTCTTTTAAAAGTTTTTTTATTAATCTACTAAGCCGCTCATTTGGATTTTCTTTAGGCATAGCGAAGGCACTCCTTTTTATTGTTGAAAAAATGTTGAGCATTTATTACATGTATATGAAACAGACAGGCACAGTTGCTCAACATTTTCATAAGATGCATTGAAAAGTGAGAAAAAGGGGTGGCTATTTATGAGTACGGCAGGTCTATTTTCAATTTTTTTAATTGGGATTGCTTCTAATTTAGATAATGCAGGTGTTGGGATTGCATATGGCATTCGTAAAATTAGAATTTCGTGGTTCAACAATTTTATCATCGCATTTTTTGGTTTTTTATTTACTTTATTAGCTGGATTTTTTGGGAACTGGATTGCGTTATTTATTTCAGAGTTTACAGCAAACTTGATTGGAGCAATCGTTTTAGGGATAATCGGTGTGTTTATTTTGTGCCAGCCTTTCTTGGGGCAAAGAAATACCGTAGGCTCTAAAGATGGTAATGTACTTATGGGGATTTTACGTGATCCAGAAAAAGCAGATTTTGATGGTTCTAAAACAATTAGTTTTTCAGAAGCAATTGTTTTAGGGATTGCGTTGTCTATTAATAATATTGCAGGTGGATTTGATGCTGGAGTAACAAACTTGAACCTTTGGCTTACAGCAACTATTTCTGGGGTGTTTAGTTTTATTTGCATAAGTGGTTTTGCGTATGTAGGAAAACGATATTTAGCAGAATACTTAGGGAAATGGGCTACGGTTATTGCGGGCGTGTTATTAATTCTTATCGGGATAGATCAGTTGTTGTAAGGAGAGTAGAAAACAAGGTTCGAGTATTTCCTTGGAAATACAGCAAGGGATTGCATATATCGACGTACTTTTCTCCATACTAATACGGATTTCTTTTAAGAAAGGGGGATTTGTATGGGACGCGGGAAAGCATTTGATCATAAGAAAAAAGGGCATGATCACCAACCACCTAAAGGTGCGTTCATTCATAAAGATGTAAATGAACATACTTTGGAAGAGGAAGAGCTACCAGTAAATATTGAAGCGTATAAAAATAGTTTGAAAAAACATTAAAAGCACCTACATAGGTGCTTTTTTTTTAACGTATATCTTCAATTAATTGTTCCGATTCTTCGTGCATACTGTACTCACTTAATACTTGGATACAAAGCCACTTTAATTCTTCGATTGTATGTTCAAGTTCTTCAGGAAGCACATGATGAATGTCTTCAAGTCCCATTCCGAAATGAATAAGTTCAAGTACTTGATCATCGATGTTCCGATCCATTAATAGTTCAAGTACTTCTAAATTGAATATGTATCGGTGAGCTTCATCGAGTGAAACAACTTTTAGCTTTAAGCTTTCTACAATACTCAATATAAAAAGAAGAATTGTTTTTTCAAGAACAGGCTGTTTTCCCATTTGAAATATTAGTTTCATCTTTCACACCTCCACATATAGCGCTAGGTTGTACTATATTATTCAGGAGGGAGGAGCAAATATGCATGATATAGAGAAACTTTCAGTACGGTTTTTTTAAGGGGACGGATAGCTGATAAAGTTGAGGATTTTATGAAATAAAAAAATCCTGCTAGTATAGCAGGATGGTTCTAAATTAAAAAATGCTCCAACCTTCTTGGGCAGAAAGAAGTTCAAGAATTTTAAAACCAGCGATACTATTTCCGTTTGCATCTAAAGCTGGTCCGAAAATACCAATGCCCATTTCTCCTTTTACACAGCCGAAAATGCCACCAGCTACACCACTTTTTGCGGGAATACCAACACGAATCGCAAATTCACCAGACTCGTTATACATACCGCATGTAACCATAAATGTTTTACAAATCTTTGTAATATGCTTAGGGATAATTTGTTTTTCCTTATATGGATCATATCCATCCATCGCAAAAATTAAACCGATACGCGCTAAATCGATACAGTTTACCTCAACTGCACATTGACGAGTGTATAAATCCATCAGTTCTTCGATATCACAATCAATAATTCCGTTTTGTTTCATATAGTAACAAAGTGAACGATTTAAGTAAGCTGTCTCTAATTCTGAATTGGCAACTTTAGAAGAATAATTAATAGTAGGATTATCTGTTATTTCACGTACGAAATGAAGAATGCGATCCATTTTTTCTTCATTATCTTTTCCTGCTAACATGCTTGTAATGGCTAGTGCCCCTGCATTAATCATTGGATTAAGTGGTTTAGAAGGACTTGTCGTTTCTAATTTAATAATAGAATTAAATGGATCACCGGTTGGTTCCATTCCAACTTTAGAAAATACATATTCTTCACCACGATCTAAAAGGGCAAGTGCAAGTGTAATTACTTTTGAAATACTTTGAAGAGTGAATAGTGTTTGTGAGTTGCCAGCATGGATGTATTCTGTTTCTTTATGAAAAATGGCAATCCCTAAATCATCTGGATTGGCATTTCCTAGTTCGGGGATATAAGTGGCAAGCTTTCCTTTTTTCGTATATGGTTTTACTTGTTCTAACAACTGTTGTAAGTTGTTTGTTTCAATGCACTGCATAGTACCAACGCTCCTATTTCGAATTAACTAAGTTTACTTTTCCCGATATGCTCGGAAATAAATAATAACATGAAAAAGTGGAATGATAAAACGAAAGTTGCATGTTCTATAGAGGGTCTTTCGTTTTGAATATTCTGTAGTGAAAAAGGAGAAATTTCCTTTTATATAACAGTTTGGAAATAGGAGATTTATCCATAAAAAATTCAAAAATAAAAACTACACATCTATACAACTATATGTTATTATGGTTATGTAAATAGAAAGCGTTTTCTAAGGCGTACTTATAATGATAACGATTTCATAAATTTGATAGGGGGAATTAAAATGTTGCAGTTTCTACAACGTATTGGTAAAGCGTTAATGCTTCCAATTGCCGTACTACCAGCAGCAGGATTATTGCTTCGTTTAGGACAAGAAGACGTATTTAACATTCCTGTTATGGCACAGGCCGGTGCAGCAATTTTTGATAATTTAGCACTTATTTTTGCAATTGGTGTTGCAATCGGTTTGTCTGTTGACGGTAGTGGAGCAGCTGGACTTGCCGGAGCAATCGGATATCTTGTTTTACAAAATACAACGAATGCTCTAAGTAAGACGTATTCAGCAGCAGAGTTAAATGATAAATTAAAAAGTGTTCAAGATTTAGTCGGTTCAGTAGATCCAACTAAATTAGCAGATACAATGACAAAGGTTTCAAAAGCAGCGGCGTTAACGCCAAAAATAAACATGGCCATACTCGGTGGTATTATTGCAGGGGTTGTTGCGGGATTATTATACAACAAATTCCATAAGATTAAACTACCAGAATGGTTAGGATTCTTTGCAGGAAAACGCTTCGTACCAATCATTACTTCAATCGTAATGTTACTTTTAGGATTAGTATTCGGTCAAATTTGGCCAACAATTCAAAGTGGTATTGATGCAGTGGCACATGGTATCGTGAACTTAGGTTCAATTGGTGCTGGTTTATTTGGATTATTAAACCGTTTATTAATTCCAATTGGTTTACACCACGTAATGAACACATACTTCTGGTTCGTACTTGGTGACTTTACAAATGCAGCAGGCGATATCGTTCATGGTGATATTGCACGTTTCTTTGCAAAAGATCCATCAGCAGGTATGTTTATGACTGGTTTCTTCCCAGTTATGATGTTCGGTTTACCAGCAGCATGTTTCGCAATGATTGCAGCTGCTAAACCAGAAAAACGTAAAATGGTTACAGGTATGTTAGGTGGTCTAGCATTAACTTCATTCTTAACTGGTATTACAGAGCCAATTGAATTCTCATTCATGTTCTTATCACCAGTACTATATGGAATTCATGCTGTATTAACAGGTCTGTCTCTATTCATTACAACAACACTTGGCATTCATGATGGTTTCTCATTTAGTGCCGGGGCAATTGATTACGTCTTAAACTTCGGTATTGCAACAAAACCATTGTTACTAGCAGGAATCGGTTTAATTTACGCAGCAATTTACTTTGTAGTATTCTACTTCTTAATTAAGAAGTTCGACCTAAAAACTCCTGGTCGTGAAGATGAAGAGGAAATGGCTGAAGGCGAAGAAGCTCCAGTTGCAGGTTCAATTGGTGAAACTTACGTAGCAGCTTTAGGTGGAAAAGAAAACTTAACAGTTATTGATAACTGTGCAACACGTCTACGCTTACAAGTGAAAGATGCTGGTCAAGTAAACGAAGCAGCATTAAAACGTGCTGGTGCAAAAGGTGTTATGAAATTAAGTAACACGAGTGTCCAAGTTATCGTAGGTACAAATGTTGAATCTGTTGCCGATGATATGAAAAAACACGTATAAATAATTAGATAAGAGGATATCCAAAAAGATTGATAACATCAGTTTTTAGAGGATATCCTCTTTTTTTATGTTAAAAATTTAACGGGAATCTTACTTTTGTAAATTTTCTTTTTCTTTTTTATACATATAGGTTGGTAATATGTGCAGTGCGTGATAAAGTAGGGATGACATAGAATGGATTATCCATAATCTACTAAAATAAATCTTTAGTAGAGAGATTAAATTATTGGTGAATAAGGGGAAAAAAGTAATCATGGATCACGAAAAAAATAATGCGAATGGGAAATCACGTCGGCCGATTGTATACATAAAAAGAACAATCATTCTCGTCTTACTATTTTCACTTGTATATTTCATGTATACAAAAATTGTTGCGCATAATAAGAAAGAAGAAACTTTAAAAGCAGCAGCAGAAATGAAGAAACAAGAAGAGCTAAAAAAGAAAGAAGAAAAAAAGAAGCAAGAAGCAAAAAAACAAATAGAGCAGGAAGAACAAGTGAAGCAAGCACAAGCTGCAGAACAGCCTGCTGAGGGACCACCTCAAGAAATTAATGAAAACGCTCAATTAGATCAATATTTGCAAAAAACAGGATTTAGCGGGACAGCGGTTATTGTGAAGAACGGAAAGGTTCTTTTGAATAAAGGATACGGTATGGCGAATAAAGAGAAACAAGTACCGAATAATTCAGAGACAACTTTTTATATTGGTTCTATTTCAAAGGCTTTTGTAGCGACTGCTATTATGCAATTAAAAGATCAAAATAAGTTAAATGTAGAGGATACGATTGCGAAGTATATTCCAGATTTCCCTCAAGGTAATGGCATTCAGTTAAAACATTTACTAACACATACATCAGGAATTCCAGAGTACGAGCAGGGAACAGAGGATATCTCTCATGAAGAATTGATAAAACGAATAGGAAAGCAAAAGCGTATTGGAAGTCCAGGAGAGAAATGGAAGTATTCCGATTCTAACTATTCGATACTTGCCTATATTGCTGAGAAGGTAAGCGGACAACCGTTAGAAGAGTATATTAAACAACATATTTTTGCTACTGCTGGTATGAAACATTCTGGTTTTGGTAGAGAGCTAGAACAAACAAGATTTCCATCGACAGGTTATAAAATAGTAAATAACAATATGACAACACCTAATATTCCAAGTATGTCACAACTTTATGGTTGTGGTGATATATATACAAGTGCCCATGATTTATATTTATTTAATGAAGCGCTCTTCTCTGGAAAGTTGATTTCAAAAGAAAGCTACGATCAAATGTTTACAGGTGGAAAAAAAGATTACGGGTTTGGATGGTACGTAGACCCGGGAAGTTATTCGAATCACGGTGTAATGCCAGGCTGGAACTGTTTAAATGGATTTAGTAAAAATGGTAGTGTGTATGTTGTTTTATTATCTAACATTCAAAACAACATTAAATCTTTTGGTAAAGTGAATAATGACATTTATACGATGTTACGAAATATTGAAGTGTAAGAGACTATCTTTTTAGGTAGTCTTTTTTTTATGTGATTAGAACATATTGTTTCGTTGAAAAATGTATGTCTTACCTATCACAAAAAGAGTCTGCTTTGTATACATTAAGATGTATGGATATATTTTTATAATTTAAAAATAATAGGAGGAGAAGTGTATGTGTTTATTCGGTAAGTATTGGAAAAAGTTATCGAGATTGTTTAATAGACAATTAGATTATTTTTTAGATAATAAGTTATTGCCTGCTATGGAACGACTTTTGTTTTCGCAAAACTTCGCGAGGTTTATCCAAAGAAACTCCAAGCAAGCTACGGAAGAATTTATTGAATCAAGTAGATTTCAATCTATTATTTGTAACATTTTAAAAGAATGTAATACATCACCTTTTAAAGAAATTGCAGAGCAGTATTTAGGTAAAAATGTAGAAATTACGGTGACAGTTGGACAGTTAACAGGTGTAATTGTAGCAGTTGGTGATGATTTCTTAACACTGCAAGAAGGAATAGGAACAGAAGTTTTATTACCATTTACAAGTATTATATCAATTAAAGAAGCGTAAGAAAGGAGACTTATATATGTTATTTACTGAAGAATTACGTAATCATGTTGGTGAGCTAGTGCAAGTTGTGACAGCGGCCGAAATTGTTGCAGGTATTCTGTTATCTGTGACAGACGGGGCAGTAAGTGTTCGTACTTCTCCTTCTTATGGACCACCGGAAGATGTAGTTGTACGTATTCCTATCATTTCTTATGTTCGCTTGGAAGGGTAAGCGTGGTACAAGTATGAGGGTATCAGTTATTATTCCAGTGCATAATGAAGCGAGTACTTTATCACAAGTTTTAGTAGAAGTGGAGAAATTGAAACCATATGAAATTATCGTAGTAGATAATGGATCGACAGACGAAACAAAAGAAATAGCCTTACAACATCATTGCCATGTCATTTATTATAAATATTCTCTTGGTAATGATGTTGGACGGGCAATTGGTGCAAGAGAAGCGAAAGGCGACATTGTTTTGTTTTTAGACGGTGATATCGTCATTGATAATAAAGAGCTACAACGTTTTATAAAAGGCATTCAGCAAGGTCACCAAATTGTTGTGAATAATTTAACATGGTCTGTTTATTTAAAGATGAGACCGCATTATACGACAGTTGGCAAATTTATGTTGAATCGTTATTTGAATAAAAAAGAGCTTGTTGTTGGATCTTTAATCGCAATTCCGCATGCAATGAGTAGGGAAGTTATTCAAAAGTTTGGTTGGTGGAATTTAGCGGATCCAGCACTATTTCAAGCGATAGCGATGTCTAGAGGAGTAGATATTGTTGATATGGCTTCTGTCGATGTCATTCATACAAATAAAGTGCGTCCCGTTCATAGTGGTACATCACCTGGCTCTCCTTATCCGAAAGCGACTAGTCGTATTATGGGGGATCATTTACGTGCTTTGCAATACGTAATCGAAATATATGGTAAGCGTGGTGGCTTTTCGGAAGGAAATAGGGATAGAGAGTTTATAGGAAAGTATAAACCAGTTTTATTACAAAAGAAAAAAGCGAAATATAGTGCAATTATCCCAGTATCAGAAGAAAAGATGACTATAAGATCTGTTATACAAGAAGTGAAAAAATCAGGTGTAGATGAAATTATAGTTGTTGCGAATGGAGCGGACGTTGAGACAGTTAAACAAGCAAAGCTAGAGAATGTCATTGTTATTGAATTTGAGGAAGCGCTTGGACATAATGTAGCCCGAGCGATAGGAGCTATGCATGCTACGGCCGATATTTGTTTATTTGTCGATGGTGATTTTGTTATTCCAGGGGAAAAACTAATTCCATTTTTACATGCTATCGAAGATGGAAATGATGTGGCATTGAATGATTTACAGTGTTTATTAGATATGTTTCATCCGGCAGACCCAATTAGCATGGGAAAATATTTTGTGAATTTGGTAGCGAAACGACCAGATTTATGGAATAACTCATTAACGGCAGTACCACATGCTATGCATAAAAAGGTAATAGAGAAAATCGGATATGATTCTCTTATCATTCCACCACTCGCTCAAATGAAAGCTATTTTGGAGGGATTTTCTATTACAGCGGTAGACTTTGTAGATGTCATAAAAACAAATCGAGTACGCCCAGAGCAACATGGATTTGTAAATGGGCGTATTCCAGCATTTGATCGTATTTTCGGTGATCAACTTGAGGCGATTGCATATTTATTGCAATCCACAGACGAGCGCGGGAGTTTTACAGATGGAGAGCGGAATAGAGATATCATTCAACAATTGAGAAAGGAAGAAGAGAATACAGATGAATGTTAGTAGTACAGTTGCCATTATCGGATTAGGATATGTTGGTCTTCCTTTGGCAGTTCATTTTGCAGAGAGAGGACATACAGTGCTTGGATTAGATAAAGATACTAGAAAAATAGAATCAATTATACAGGGAGAAAGTTATATTCCAGATGTTTCTTCTAAATTGTTACAAAGTTTATTGACTAGAAAAAAATTAATAGTCAATACACCGGATCAAGGTATTGCTGATTTTCAAAATAGTGATTACGTTATTGTCACTGTCCCAACTCCAATTAATGAACAAAGAGAACCAGACTTAAGTGCCCTCATTTCAGCTTCGCATTATATACAACAAAACCTTCAAAAAGGACAAACCTTCATTTTCGAAAGTTCCACATATCCAGGTACGCTCGAGGAAGTTATTATACCGATTATTTCTCAAACAGGAAAAAAGGTAGGAGAAGATTTCTATATTGGGTATTCTCCTGAGAGAATTGACCCGGCTAATAGTCAATATTCAGTTCAAACGATTCCAAAAGTCATTAGTGGACAAACAGAAATGTGTAAACAAAAAGTACAGGCTTTGTATAGCACTATATTTGATGTAGTTGTTCCAGTTAGCTCTCCAAAAGTAGCAGAAATGTGTAAGCTATTTGAAAATATTCAGCGCTTAGTCAATATTTCATTAGTAAATGAGTTAAATACACTATGTGAAAGTTTAGGAATTGATTTTTATGAGGCACTTGAAGCGGCATCTACAAAACCGTTTGGATTTACGCCGTATTGGCCAGGACCAGGGATAGGGGGACACTGTATTCCGGTAGATCCTTTATATTTCCAGTGGAGAATAAAAAAGAATGGAGCAATTAGTCAATTAATTGAGGCGGCACATGTAATTAATGAGGAAATGCCAGAGAAAGTGGTCCGGAAAGTAAAAGGTGTGGTGCAATCACCTGCAACGGTTTTAATTGTAGGGATTGCATATAAAAAAGATGTAAATGACTTAAGAGAATCGCCAGCGTTACCAATTATTGAATTGTTAATAAAAGCAGGATATGAGATAGCGTATCACGATCCATATATTTCTTCTGCAAAATTTGGAGATAAGGTGTATCAATCTGTTTCTTTGGATGAACAAGTCGTTAAACAAGCGGATTGTATTTTAATTTTAACAGATCACTCTAATATCGATTGGAAGGTTTTTAAAGGGATAAAGCAAGTCGTAGATACACGTGGAATTATAAAGAAGGTGAGTGTATGAGTAAGAAATGTTTAATTACAGGTGGAGCAGGATTTATTGGATCGCATTTAGCTGAAGAGCTGGTGAAAAGAGGTTATGATGTCACTATCGTTGATAACTTCTATAAAGGGAAAAATAAATATCATGATGAGTTAATGAAAGAAATTCGGGTTATTCCAATAAGTGTTTTAGATAAAAATTCTATTTATGAATTAGTAAATCAACATGATGTAGTGTTTCATTTAGCAGCAATTTTAGGTGTGAAAACGACAATGGAAAAGAGTATAGAGCTTATTGAAACGAATTTTGATGGAACGAGAAACATTTTACAAGCAGCGCTAAAAGGAAAGAAGAAAGTAGTTTTTGCGTCTACTTCAGAAGTATATGGTAAGGCAAAGCCGCCCTTTTCTGAAGAAGGAGATCGATTATACGGTGCAACCTCTAAAATACGTTGGAGTTATGCAATTTGTAAAACGTTAGAAGAAACATTATGTTTAGGATACGCTTTAGAAGGTTTACCTGTAACGATTGTTCGTTATTTTAATATTTATGGTCCAAGAGCGAAAGATGGTCCGTATGCAGGGGTAATCCCACGATTTATTCGCGCAGCACTGCGAGGAGAAGACATTCTCGTATATGGAGATGGAAAGCAGACACGTTGTTTTACGTATGTAAGTGATGCGGTAGAGGCAACGATTCGAGCAATGGATGAGAAGGTAAATGGTGAGATTATTAATATAGGTTCTGAGAATGAAAAGAGTATAAAAGAAGTAGCAGCAGTAATAAAAAAATTAACGAATTCTTCTTCAAAAATTGTTCAAGTTCCTTTCGAAGAGGTATATCCACATGGCTTTGAAGAAATTCCAAATAGAAGACCAGATGTAACGAAATTAAGAGAACTTGTTCAATTTCAAGCGAAAGTAACGTGGGAACAAGGGTTGAAAGAAACTATTAAATGGTTTCGTGAAGAAAACAATGGCTAAGTCACTATCGATTATTATACCTGTATGTAATGAAGTGGATACGATTTCAGACGTTATTCAATCGGCAAAAGGATTAAATCCAGTAGAGATTATTGTAGTAGCAAACGGTTGTAACGATGGTACAGAAGAGGTTGCTGATCGTTTAGGGTGTAAAGTAATTAAGTATACAGAGCTACTGGGGAATGATGTGGGCCGTGCAGTTGGCGCAAAACACGCGATAGGTGATGTATTACTATTTATAGATGGAGATTTTGTTATTCAAACTTCAAAGTTACAATTATTCCTAAATCCAATTTTACATGATCAGGCCGACATCGTTTTAAATAATTTGGATGCATTATTTTTAAAGAAACAAAAACCGCACTCAGTGACAGTGTGGCGCCAAATATTAAATGCAATGTTAGAGAGTGAGGAGTTAAAAATTGACTCTTTATTATCTGTACCTCATGCGTTGACGAAAGAAGTTGTTCAAAGCATTGGGTATGAATGTTTTGTTAATCCTATTGTCGCTCATTTACGTCTTGTTCAAAGCAAATGGAGAATTAGTCGACATTGTGCAATTGACGTTATTACACCAAATAAATTTCGGCCGACCGAGCATGCTGCGTATGGCACGGGTCTTTCTCATTCTGAAAAACGGATGATAGGTGACCATATAGAAGCTGTAGCGGAGCGAATAGTAGGTAGCGATGAGCGCGGAGGGTATTATGATGGAAATAGGAAAAGAGATAGTGTCTATCATACTTTAGATTTTGAAGATTTTTATCAAGGATGGGGCGTTACATCGAATTTGTATAAGGGAAAGCAATTATCGGTCATTATTCCTGTACAAGATGAAGAGAAAACAATTGGAAACGTTATAGAAGAACTTCGCAAAATTGAACCTTTTGAAATTATCGTTGTTGTAAATGGTTCGTCTGATCAAACAGCAACGATTGCAAAAGAAAAGGGAGCAACGACAATCGTATATAAAGAAGCACTCGGAAATGATGTGGGGCGCTCACTTGGAACGTATTTCGCAAAAGGAGAAATTGTATTATTTATAGACGGCGATTTTGTTATTCCAGCGAGTGAGTTATATCCTTTTGCGAAAGCTATTGCAGATGGAACAGATGTTGCATTAAATGATCTAAATCATTATTTAGATTTAAGAGTACCGCTTCATCTTGTAACTGCATTTAAATATGCATTAAATTTAGCTTGTGATAGAAAAGATCTAGGCGTAGGCTCTCTTATCGCTGTACCGAATGCATTTAGTCGTAAGTGTTTGAAAGAAATTGGATATAGATCTTTACTGGCACCGTGTGTAGCTCAAGTGAAAGCTATTCTTTCAGGATTTGAAGTTGCATGTGTAAGTCGTGTTGAAGTCGATAAGATGAACCGTATTCGACCCAGTGAACATTTTGCTAAAATAGGTCATCCACCAGCTGTACTTCGAATTATTGGTGATCATATAGAAGGGTTAGAGCAATTAATTGTATTAACAGGCAGTCGTGGTGGATTCCATGATGGAAATAGAAAAAGAGATATTTTATAGGTAACAAAAAAGTGTACAACATATGTACACTTTTTTGTTCTGTTATAAAAACTATAACAGATTAGGAGATAAGAGTATTACAGCTCTACAATGGGTATTGTTTTTATATTACAAAATAGGACTCGTATATAAGAATACCAAAAAAATACAATTAAGGAAAGGGTTAATTTTAAAGACTTTAAAATGAAGTTAACACTATGTATATAGTAGTTTGCTCAACGTTTCACAAACATGTCACAACTATTTCGTTCACTTTCGTAAAAAAGTAGTATTCTAAGTGTGTAAGCTGTTATATAAAAAATCTTAGTCCTGTACTAATCAAAAATGGAGGAGATTAGGATGACTCAAGTATTAGAAAATGTTAAAAACGCATGGGAAAACTTTAAAGGTGAAAAATGGAAAGCAGAGATTGATGTTCGCGATTTCATTTTAAATAATGTAAACGTTTACGAGGGAGATGAATCTTTCTTAGCGGGAGCAACTGAAGCAACGAAACAACTTTGGGAGCAAGTAATGGATTTAACAACGAAAGAACGTGAAAACGGTGGCGTTCTTGATATGGATACAAAAATTGTTTCTTCTATTACATCACATGAACCAGGATATTTAAATAAAGAGACTGAAAAAGTAGTCGGTTTCCAAACTGATAAACCATTTAAACGTTCTTTACAACCGTATGGTGGTATTCGTATGGCGGAACAAGCTTGTGAATCTTATGGATACGAAATGGATAAAGAGCTTAGTCGTATTTTTAGAGATTGGAGAAAAACTCATAACCAAGGTGTATTTGATGCTTATACACCAGAAATGAGAGCTGCTCGTAAATCAGGTGTTATTACGGGTCTTCCGGATGCATACGGACGTGGACGTATTATCGGTGACTACCGCCGCGTAGCATTATATGGAGTAGATCATTTAATTGAAGCGAAGAAAGCAGATTTAAATTTAACTGGCGGTGTAATGAGTGAAGATACAATGCGTTTACGCGAAGAGTTATCTGAACAAATACGTGCACTTCAAGAGTTAAAACAAATGGCTGCTTCTCATGGCTTTGATATTTCTAAGCCAGCAACAACTGCTCAAGAAGCATTCCAATGGTTATACTTTGCATATCTTGCAGCAATTAAAGAGCAAAACGGAGCTGCAATGAGTCTTGGACGTACTTCTACATTCTTAGATATTTATATTGAAAGAGATTTAGCAAATGGTACTTTAACAGAAGAAGACGTACAAGAAATTGTGGATCACTTCATTATGAAATTACGTCTTGTGAAATTTGCAAGAACACCTGATTATAATGAATTATTCTCTGGTGACCCAACTTGGGTAACTGAGTCTATCGGCGGTATGGCATTAGATGGCCGTCCATTAGTAACAAAGAACTCATTCCGTTTCTTGCATACACTAGATAATTTAGGACCAGCTCCAGAACCAAACTTAACAGTTCTTTGGTCTAAACAATTACCACAGAACTTTAAAAACTACTGTGCGAAAATGTCTATTAAAACATCAGCAATTCAATATGAAAATGATGACATTATGCGTGCTGACTACGGCGATGACTACGGGATTGCTTGTTGTGTATCTGCAATGAGAATCGGTAAACAAATGCAGTTCTTCGGTGCACGTGCAAACTTAGCAAAAGCATTACTATATGCGATTAACGGTGGTAAAGATGAAAAATCTAAAGCACAAGTTGGTCCTGAGTACGCACCGATTACTTCTGAAGTATTAGATTATGAAGAAGTTATGCATAAGTTTGATATGACAATGGAATGGTTAGCGGGTCTATATTTAAACACATTAAATGTTATTCACTACATGCACGATAAATATAGCTATGAACGTATTGAAATGGCACTTCACGATACAAATGTTCTTCGTACAATGGCAACAGGTATCGCGGGTCTATCTGTAGTAGCAGACTCTTTAAGTGCAATTAAACATGCAAAAGTAAAACCAATTCGCGATGAAAATGGAATTGCAGTTGACTTTGAAATTGAAGGAGATTTCCCTAAATACGGTAACAATGATGACCGTGTAGATGAAATTGCTGTAAATCTTGTGAAAACATTTATGAATAAACTTCGTAAACATAAAACATATAGAAATTCTGTTCATACAATGTCAATCTTAACAATCACATCTAACGTTGTATACGGTAAGAAAACTGGTAACACTCCAGATGGTCGCCGTACTGGAGAACCATTTGCACCAGGTGCGAACCCGATGCATGGACGTGATACAAAAGGTGCGTTAGCTTCATTATTATCTGTAGCTAAATTACCATATGAAGATGCACAAGATGGCATTTCTAATACATTCTCTATTATTCCAAAAGCACTTGGTAAAGAGGATGAAGTACAAGTACGTAACTTAGTATCAATGCTTGATGGTTATGCAGTAAAAGAAGGACATCACTTAAATATTAACGTATTTAACCGTGAAACATTAATGGATGCAATGGAACATCCTGAGAAATATCCACAATTAACAATTCGCGTATCTGGTTACGCTGTAAACTTTATTAAATTAACTCGTGAACAACAAATCGATGTAATTAACCGTACAATGCATGAAAGCATGTAAATGAAAAAAGTGTCCCTCTGCATTTTATAAATAGCAGAGGGAGGCTGTTTCAATAAAGGAGGAAGTAACATGGTAAAAGGAAGAATTCATTCTGTAGAGTCTTGTGGTACTGTTGATGGCCCAGGAATTCGTTATGTCATATTTACACAAGGGTGTTTATTACGTTGTCAATATTGTCATAATGCTGATACGTGGGAGATCGGTAAAGGAAAAGAAATAACAGTCGAAGAAGTAATGCAGGATGTGACATGTTACCTTCCTTTTATTGAAGCTTCCGGAGGCGGTATAACAGTTAGTGGTGGGGAACCATTATTACAACTAGATTTCTTAATTGAATTATTTAAGAAATGTAAGGAAATTGGAATTCATACAACAATTGACTCTTCGGGTGGTTGTTATTCTGAAGAACCAGAATTCCAAAATAAGCTAGATATTTTAATGGAGTACACAGATTTAGTTTTATTGGATTTGAAACATATTGATTCAAAGAAACATCGTAAATTAACAGGAAAACCAAATGAACATATTTTACAATTTGCTCGTTATTTATCGGATAAAAATAAACCGATTTGGGTACGACACGTATTAGTTCCTGGTATTACTGATAATGAGGAGGATCTACAAAAACTATCTAGTTTTATTCAAAGTCTGTCTAATGTTCAGAAAGTTGAAGTGCTACCATACCATAAGCTTGGTGTATATAAATGGGAGGCACTTGGGCATAAGTATCCACTCGCAAATGTAGAACCGCCTACTGAAAAAAATGTAGAAGAAGCAAGACATATTTTACAAGCAGTCTAATCCAAATGTTGGGTTAGGCTTTTTGCTTTCTTTACAATAAAACCTAGAGTATATATGGAGAAAAGAGTATACTGAAAATAGAATATCCATATTTTTGTAAGGAATAAGTGGAGAAATTTACATAATTGTAAAGGGAAATCAAAATAGTAAAAAGAATTAAGAAGTAAAAGAGTGAGTATCATGGAATAGAGAACATTTGTAAGTTATTGCGAAAGCTCTTATAGGAAAGTATAATGTAAAGATATGAGCACAGATAGGATTAAGGGGTCAATCTTATATGCTTTGCATATCCACGACAGGTACATAGCTGAAAGAGAAATATTAGAGTCTGTTTATGTAATTTTTAAGGAAAATGTTTTTCCTATTGTCGTATATGCAATATGGAGAAACAATAAGCTAGGAGTGGATTTGTTTGATAAAAAACCCCAAGGTTTTAATATTAACTGCACATTACGGAAACGGTCATGTGCAAGTAGCGAAAACATTAGAACAAACATTTCGCCAAAAAGGAATTAAAGATGTAATTGTATGCGATTTGTTCGGAGAATCACATCCGGTTATAACCGATATTACAAAATATTTATATTTAAAAAGTTATACAATAGGAAAAGAATTGTACCGCTTGTTTTATTATGGCGTAGAAAAAATTTATGATAAAAAAATAGCATCTTGGTATGCTAATTTTGGAAGAAAACGTTTGAAATTACTTTTACAAGCGGAGAAACCGGATATTGTTATTAATACTTTTCCGATTATAGCTGTACCAGAATTAAAAAAGCAAACAGGTATTTCAATTCCTGTGTATAACGTATTAACGGATTTTTGTGTGCACAAAATATGGATTCATCGGGAAGTAGATCGTTATTTTGTAGCAACTGATCACGTAAAAAAAGTTATGGTTGATATTGGTGTGCCTGCGGAGCAAATTGTTGAAACTGGAATTCCGATTCGTAGTAGTTTTGAGTTAAAGATCAATTCAGATATTATATATAATAAATATCAGTTATGTAAGAATAAAAAGATTTTACTAATTGTAGCAGGTGCTCATGGAGTATTAGGAAGTGTAAAAGAACTATGCCAATCATTTATGTCAGTACCTGATTTACAAGTAGTTGTCGTTTGTGGGAAAAATGAAGCGTTAAAACAGGATTTGTTAGGGTTACAGGAAAAAAATCCTGATGCATTAAAAGTATTTGGTTATGTAGAAAATATTGATGAACTATTCCGCGTTACTTCTTGTATGATTACAAAGCCAGGCGGTATTACGTTAAGTGAAGCGGCAGCATTGCAAGTACCTGTCATTTTATATAAGCCTGTTCCAGGACAAGAAAATGAAAATGCGATGTACTTTGAAAGAAAAGGGGCTGCAGTTGTCATTCGTGATGATAGTGAGGTTTTTGCAAAAACAGAGGCGTTATTACAAGATGATATGAGGCTTCTTCAAATGAAAGAAGCGATGAAAAGCATTTATCGTCCAGAGCCAGCTGATCATATTGTGGATACAATTTTGGCAGAAAACCATGTAGAACCGAATCATATACCTATTAAATCACCTGCTCTTGCACAATCATTTACTTAATATGAAACCCTCTTTTGTATGTTTAAAGAGGGTTCTTTATTATTTTCGAAGATAAAGACTTATCCACATGAAGATTGCGTATTTATTAAACATTAAAGTCGGAATATTAACAACTATATCCACATCATCCACAATTTTTAGAAAAATATCCACAATTCTAACATTTGATGTGCGCTACAACATAAAAGCTGGTGAAGGGTTTGTATAATTTATTAACAATTCTATCAATTCTGTGGATAACGTTATCCACAGAAAAAAGGTTCCTTATTTATAAGGAACCTTTTTTCTACTCTATCACGTAGAAAAAATATGTAATGAGAATGAATAATTAGGGGGGAGAACTTCTAATTATTCATTCTCACTTTAAATACTTTTCGAGCGATAACCCGCTGCGCGATCTGCTTTACGAAATTCTCGTTGGTAAAGAACTTCTTGTGTACTAGATAATGCGTTTTTTGCTTTATCACGTTTCTTTTTATCCATTACAAATCACCTCGTGTCCTAAAGTTACTATCTATCGTTTCCAGAGACATGGGGTGATATACGTATATATCAAAATGTTAATGGTTAATTATTATTTCTGAAAATTTAGATTATGCTTCTTTTAAGTGATGAGAATCTTGGAACGTTGTATCTCGCATTGTAGCAAGTGTATATTGATCTTTTGGAATTTCATATAAGTTATATACTTCTTCATTTGCGTTAATTTCATCATAAACGGCTTTTCTTGTTTCGTTTGCTAGATTTACATATTGTAATTTTTCTGCAGCTTTAATAGAACGAATATTTATTTTGCGAATACGCATAAAGATCGTTTCAATATCTAACTCGTAGAAAAGTTCGCTAAAAAATGAATCTTTTGCCAATTTATTGTAGCCTTTTCCGTGATAAGGTTTGCCAAGCCATGTTCCAAGGAATCCGGCTTTTTCTTGCACATCAAATAAAGTAATTGTTCCGATAGGGTTACCCCATTCATCTAAAATTGTGCGTGAAATTAATTCCCCACGCTCTTCAGCTTCAATCGTTTGTTTCGTTAAAAATAAATATTCCTCATAAGAATAAGCCTTTTGACGCACAAAAGGGAAGACAGCTGGATCCACCATTAACTCGTATAGAACGTGGCTGTCGTGTAAGTCGCGTTTTTTCAACATACTAACTCCTCCTCACACGAGGGTAGCATGACGAAAAAACACCCCACCCTCGAAATTTTTATATCAATCTTTAAAAAATTTCGGGGTGGGAATCGAACCCACTAGAACCAGTTTCTAACGCTGGTGGCGCACCATTTGCCTTCCCCATTCATCAATTTGAAAATGATAATCACGACACAAATTGATTATGGTTTCATTCAGTTTATAATCGTATAATACTTTATCTAGTCAAAAAAATAAACTAGTTTTTTTTATTTTTTTTGTAAATTATTTTTCCATCAATCATAGTTAGTACAGGCTTGGCTAAATAATGGAAAGGATGATGGGTCCAGAGCACAAGATCAGCGTCTTTTCCAGCCTCAATGCTTCCAATTCTATCCTCTAAACGTAAATTTCGCGCTGGAAATATAGTGATTCCTTCTAGTGCAGTTTTTTCGTCTAATCCTTCCCTTACTGCGACAGCAGCACAAACATTTAAATATTGAATGGGTGTATAGGGGTGATCTGTTGTGATGGAAACTTCCACTCCATTTTTTGATAATATATGGTAAGTATCCCATGTTTTATTTTTTAGTTCGATTTTAGAACGGCGTGTAAGCGTGGGGCCAACTGAAACCTTCAAATTGTGTTTTGAAAGTTCTTCAACAATAAAGTGTCCTTCTGTACAATGTTCAATACGTAAATCAAGATTGAACTCTGTTGCAAAGCGTAGAGCAGAACTAATATCATCTGCTCTGTGAGCGTGGATACGTACGGGTATTTCACGGCGTAATGCTTTTAAGATAGGAAGCATTCGAAAATCAGCTTCATGCCCGTAGTGCTGTGCTTCATAGAATGATTCCCGAAGTAATCCCATAATTCCCATACGCGTAATGGACTCTTTTGTGCCATTACTATGGACCTTTTTAGGATTTTCTCCAAAGGCAATCTTTAAACCAGCAGGTTCTTGGATAATCATATGATCAATACAAGTTCCAGCTGTTTTTATTACACAAGTCGTACCACCGATAATGTTTTGACTTCCTGGCATAACGTGAACAGTTGTAATTCCATTTTGTACCGCATCTTGAAATGCAATATCCAAAGGGTGGATTCCGTCTAAAGAACGGATATGTGGTGTTGAAACTTCAGACGTTTCATTTGCATCATTGCCAGCCCAACCAGTACCTTCATCATAGAGACCAAGATGGGTATGGACATCAATAAATCCAGGTAAGAGATGAAGAGCACGTGCGTCTATAACTGTCATATCTTGAGTAGGTTGAATGGAAGGCTTGACCTCAGCAATTTTTTCTCCTATAACGAGTACATCCCCTTGAAATTTTTGGGATGTAATAGGATAGACAATGGCTTGTTTGAGCAATATTTTCATAGGTACCTCATTTCTGTTACTTTATAATGTTAATGGAATGTAAGGGAAAGTAACTGAAAGATTATTTGTGTAATAATGCTCCGGATGCTAGAAAATAAAAGTTTTGAAAGGGCCCTCTGTAAAACTGTGTTTTAGAAGTACTACATTGTATGCGAAAGTATATTTTGTAATGCATGGTCTATTGACGGAAATGTGTATTGATACCTATACTCAATTGCTTTACTAGGTAATACATGTTGCCCTTCTAGTACAAGTATGCTCATCTCGCCTAATAAAGCACGAAGCATAAATGAAGGGACAGGTAACCAATGAGGTTTTTTTATTATAGTTGCAATGATTTCTCCAAATTCCTTCATTCTTATAGGATCAGGAGCTGTAATGTTAAGCGGTCCATCAATTTCTTCTTTGTGTATGATGAAATCAATCATGGAAGCGACATCGTCTATATGAATCCATGATAACCATTGATTTCCAGATCCAACTGTACCTCCGATATAGAATTGATAGGGAAGTAGCATTTTGGGAAGGGCTCCTCCGTCTGGACCTAATATAACTCCGAATCTTGCGTAGATTGTCCGTATTCCGAGAGCACGTGCTTTAGATGCTTCTTGTTCCCATGAATATACTGTATTTGCTAAAAAGTCATTTCCAGGAGTCACATGCTGTTCTGTAAAAGACTCGGTTTCAGACGTTCCATAGTATCCAATTGCACTTGCGTTAATAAATGTGTGTGGTTTTGTAGGGAGTGCCTGCAATTGTTTAATGAGTCCTTTTGTTGTTTGAATTCTACTGTTTAAAATGACTTTCTTTTGTTTCTTTGTCCATCTACTATTAATAGACTCTCCAGCTAGATTAATAACTACATCAATAGAAGAGAGGGGGAAGGTTTGCAAATCTGGTGTCCATTGCACATACTGAAGGTTAGGGTGAGAAGTTTCAGTAGTTTCTTTTCTTGTGAGAATGTAAACCGTATATCCTTTTTGAATAAAAAAAGTAGAAAGGTATGTGCCGATAAAGCCGGTACCACCAGAAATTGCGATTTTCACAATTATTTCCTCCTCATTATATATATTCTTGAAAAGCAAAAACGTTCCTCGACTATGTTAAAATAATAGAGAGGTGAGAGTATGGCTGTCATTACAAAAATAGAAGTGCAAAAACGATCGAAAGAACGGTTTAATATTTATATCGATAAAGGTCAAGGGGAAGAATACGGATTTAGTGTGAACGAAGTAATCTTAATAAAACACGGATTACAAAAAGGCTTAGAAATTGATGAAATAGCGTTAGGAAATATTTTGTACAATGAAGAGGTACAAAAAGCATATTTACAAGCAATCTCCTATTTATCCTATCAAATGAGAACGAAACTAGAAATAGAAGATTTCTTACGAAAAAAAGAAGTAGGACAAGCCATCATCTCTGAAGTCGTTTCGAAATTATTACATGACCGATATATTAATGATAAAGAGTATGCTATTTTATATACGAGAACGCAAAGTAATGTGAATCGAAAAGGTCCAACGGTTATTAAAAGAGAGTTGTTAAATAAAGGTATTCAGGATTTAATTATTACGCATAGTTTACAAGAATATCCAAAGGAAAAGCAAATTGAGAATGCTTTAATTCTTATAGAAAAGAAGAAAAAGTCTTATCAAAAGCATTCCTTTTTACAAATGAAGCTAAAGTTAGACGAAATGCTTGTTCGTAAAGGATATTCTAGAGATGTGATTCAAATTTGTTTGGAAGAATTGAAAGACGAAAAAGATGACGAAAAGCAACAAGAAGCGTTACACTATCATGGGAATAAATACTATGAGAAATATAAGAAGTATGATGGATGGACATTTGAAAATAAGATGAAACAAGCGTTATATCGTAAAGGATTCTCTATTGATGAGATAGAGATATTTTTGCAAATGAAACGCGAAGAGGGGTGAGGGAATAAAATGAATATGCCAAAACGCTACAGTGAAATGACACCATATGAGCTAAGGGAAGAAATTGGGGTTTTGAAAGAGCAAGCAATAAAAGCTGAGCAACTTGGAATTGTAAATGAGTTCGATGTATTAATGCGAAAGATAGCAATGGCTCGCGCTTATATGACTGACATAAACAAATTCCATATTGGTGAAACGTATGAATTAGTAGAAGAACCTGGTATATTATTTGAAATTACGTATTTCAATGGGGTATTTGCTTGGGGACATAAGCAAAATGATAATGAAGAGATTGGAATACCGATTTCTTTATTGCAAGAAAAATAAAAACCAGAGAGCGAATATCTCTCTGGTTTTCATCTTTGGTAGGCGTTACAGGAGATAGGAGATTCTAAAATTGGCGTTTTTTACATTCATTCGCCAATATAATGAGAGACTGGGTTTGTTGCGTCTGTCCGTTAACTTGCGCTTTTGCATGTTTCGGACGAGTCCACGTATGGTTAAATAATTCAGAACGACTATCTAAGCGATCACGGTAGCTCATCTTTATCACCTCGTGTAGGAAGTTAAGTTACTTTGTTACTACTCTTCCTGCTGATTTGCAGCACGCATACGTTCTTGTGGGTGCGTGTTAATTGTGCCGTTAGGTCGTTTCGAAGCGAAGCGTGATTTCGCTTTCGGTTGACCGTTGATTTTGCTGTTGTTTTTTGACTCAGACCAAAATTCGGCTTGTTTACCCATTGCGAACGCCCTCCTCATCATCAGTTGATACCTCTTGAAGAAGTATCAATTATAGAATGTGCAAAATAGAAGAAACTATCCTTTAGAAATGAAGGGATAATTAGGTAAAGGAGACTAGAACATGAATGATATTTATGAAGCATTAACGAAAGAACTATTAGACAAAAATGACAAGCTTTCTTACGCACAAGCGCGTGCTTGGGTTGAATTACTGTGGGAAGATTTTCAAACGACTTATGCGAAATCAGGTCGTTATCAAGGAGAAGAAATGACTGAACAAGTTGTGCGATCATGGATTAATAATCATGGAGGACGCCTTCATGAAATGCGTACAAATAATCCGAAATATAGCCATCTAATCAATCAAGAAGATCATTTGAAACATTAAAAAAAGCGACTGAAGTCGCTTTTTTTAATGTGGAAGTAACTCCAGTTTTTTTCGAAGTTTTTCTTCACTAAAAATCCATCCTGTATAGGAACTAATAATATTTAAATTATGATCGAGTTGAACGATCGCAACGAATGGATAATAGTCTTTACTACGATATCGCAAATCAATGAATCGAACTTCATAATAATGATCATAATCGAAAATGTCCCAGCGATATACAGGGGAGAAAGATAAAAATGCTGAGATGTTTTCATCTTGTTTAGCTGCGCGCATAATAGCATTATCTGGGAACGGTACCCGATCGAACTTATCATAGATCATAATGTTACCACGATGCCATCTAGCAACGTAGTAATAATCGGTTGTAACGACTGCTAAATGATAATGATAAAATCGATAAGAAGGAGAAATGATTATCTTCTCAACATTTTTGAAACGTTTTTGTACAACACTTCTTATATTTCTATGCATCATAATCCGTCCGATGTAGTAAACAATCATTAATATATACGCTGCTAAGGCAGTATATCCTTTATGGGAACCTACGAGCATACAAGCAATTGCGAGTATATGGATAAAGAAAATGACGGTATCAAATGTATTAATGATGCCGAGCGCTACCCATTTTTTTGTGAAGGGCCGTAATGCTTGTGTACCGTAGGCATTAAAAATATCTACAAAGACATGAAGAAAGACGGCAATAAAGGACCAAAGTAGTAGATGCAAATATGGAGCGTCTGAAAAGAAGGCGAAAGAGATGCCACTTATAAGGAAAGACCAAAGAATCACTGCAGGAATGGAATGAGTAATCCCACGATGATTTCTTATATATTTAGCGTTATTACGCAATTTTAAAACTGTATCGATGTCAGGAATATTGGAGCCGGCAATTGTAGCGAGCATAACTGCTTGTGGCCCAATATCACTTTGTGCTATGGCTGGATCTAACGTGGCCAAACTGCCTAGAGTAACGCCCATAACAAGGTGAGTGGCTGTGTCCATAGAAATCCACCTCCGTTTTTTATTAATGTAACTCTTTTTATTCGATACCTCAAGTCCTTTGCCTTCTATTTCCTATGTCATCTTACTTAAATTTTTTCCTAAAATCTTTATAATAGTACTTATATGCAAAAAAATGAGGGGGACCAAGTTTGACACTTGAAATATTAAATAATTTTAACATAGAGCAGTTTCAAAATGATTTAATTGGTTGGTTTGAAAAAGAGCAACGCGACTTACCGTGGCGTAAAAATAAAGATCCATACCGTGTTTGGGTTTCGGAAATTATGTTGCAGCAAACTAGGGTAGAAGCTGTAAAACCATATTACGCAAATTTCATGGGGAAGTTTCCTACTCTAGAAGCTTTGGCAAATGCTGATGATGAAGAAGTGTTAAAAGCATGGGAAGGTTTAGGGTATTATTCTAGAGCGCGAAATTTACATGCAGCCGTAAAAGAAGTAAAAGAAGTATATGGCGGGATTGTGCCAAGTGATGTAAAGAAGATTGAGAAATTAAAGGGAGTCGGTCCCTATACAAAAGGTGCTATTTTAAGTATCGCATATGGTATACCAGAGCCGGCAGTTGACGGAAATGTTATGCGTGTATTATCTCGCATTTTATCAGTATGGGATGACATTGCAAAACCGAAAACGAGAAAAGTGTTTGAAGAGATTGTGCGTGAAATTATTTCGGCTGAAAATCCATCTTATTTTAATCAAGGTTTGATGGAATTAGGAGCACTGATTTGTATTCCTAAAAATCCAGCATGCTTACTTTGTCCTGTACGTGAGCATTGCAGGGGATATGCTGAAGGTGTTCAAAAGGAATTACCAGTAAAAAGTAAAGCGAAAGCCCCTACGATGGTACCGATCGTTGCAGGAGTACTTCAAACTGAAGATGGTCGTTACGTCATTAATAAACGTCCAAGTACCGGTTTATTAGCTAACATGTGGGAGTTTCCGAATATTGAACTTGGCGAAGGGATTCGAAGTCAGAAAGAACAGCTTACAGATTATATGAAAGAAAAATTTGAGCTCTCGATTTCTATTGATGAATACGCAATGAATGTACAACATACATTTACACATCGCACATGGGATATATTCGTATTTTACGGAAAAGTAACTGGTGATATCGTTGAAACAGATACATTGAAATTTGTATCGAAAGAAGCATTTGAGCAGTTACCTTTCTCTAAATCGCATCGTACAATTTATGAGAATTGTGTTGAGAAAATTACAATGCAATAAAGTGAAACTTTAATCAGTGGGGGTTTTCTTCATCCCCCACTGATGATTAGCCCTCACCAATCGGACTTTAATGGGCAGCTCGACCCCCACCTTACTTCTTTTCTTTCGCTGCATTTTGAGGTGGGGGTCTTACTGCCCATTAAAGCGGGATAAACAAAAAAAGTGTTCCCAGGTGGGAACACTTTTTTAATCGTAAGAAATTTTTGTCCCATGAGTCCAACTAGCATCACCTTCTTGTAAGCCGCCTCTTGATTCAATTTCTATTACAATTTCTTTGTAGATACTTTGACCTTCTGCATTTAAATACGGCAGAATCTGTTGTAATGAATGATGAAAATAAGCCAATTCATCTTCTTTCCACTCATTTTTTGAAATCATCGTTAGTTCAGTCATATCGCGTCCGATATACATATTTCCACCTCCATTTTCTATAGTTTGAATGAGTGACAAGAGATATATACGGAGATTAAAAAAAGAAAATCACGGATAGCTTCTAAGTGAATTGGTTACATTATTGGTTGTGGAGGTGAGAAAGATGAGTAAAAAACAACAAGGTTATAACAAGGCAACTTCTGGTGCTAGCATTCAAAGTACAAATGCTAGTTATGGTACAGAGTTTTCAACTGAAACAGATGTGCAAGCAGTAAAACAAGCAAACGCGCAATCAGAAGCAAAGAAAGCACAAGCTTCTGGTGCACAAAGTGCAAACGCTAGTTATGGTACTGAATTTGCAACTGAAACAGACGTGCATGCTGTGAAAAAACAAAATGCACAATCAGCTGCAAAACAATCACAATCTTCTAGTTCAAATCAGTAATGAAAGAAAAACACTTCTCTAATTCGGGAGAAGTGTTTTCTTTGTGCATGGGTCTTGGTAATGAAAATAAAGCGAACGACATAACTTCTAATAAGTCAACAAATGTAGTCAAAGGAGAAGGAAGTTAAAGATTAGAAATATGTAATGAGGAATAATAAATGATAAATAAGTCCAAAAGGGGGTAAGTAATGAACGATTTTGATAAGTTGGTAGGAGAGCAATTGGAAACGATGGATGAGTTGTTGAAGTTACAAGCTCACCTAGAGAAGTATCAGCAAATTGAAATGAGCGAAAAGGATACGTGCGATAAAAAGGAATTACATTTTATTCGCCAAGAAATATATAGAACAGAATTAGCGCTCAAGCTATTACATGAGAAATTTGAAGAGCAAACAAATAGTGTGATTCAATCTTTTGAAACTGAAAAAATGATTTCAAATTTAGGATAAGATATATCGTTACCTTTAGGTGAAAGGTCCTTCTTTACATGGAAATGAGGAAGGACTTTTTTTATTCTCATTTCTTCCTTTATAAAATGTTAAGCGAAGATCCTTGTTTCTTAATAGGATTAAGGATATCGTATTCAGTGTAAAATATAGAGTCTTATCGCTTTAGTTTTAAAATTTCGACAAAAAAGTTATAATAGAAAAAAAGTGAATGCAGTTCAAAGGGCATTTGCAGTTGAAGGAAGGGAGCATATATGGGATTTCCCAAAGAAGGAGAAAAAGTACAAATACATAGTTATAAACATAATGGCTCCATTCATAGAATGTGGGAAGAGACAACGATTTTAAAAGGGACACAAAGTCTTGTGATCGGAGCAAATGATCGTACAGTAGTGACGGAATCAGATGGCCGAACATGGATTACTCGTGAACCAGCAATTTGTTATTTTCATGCAAACTATTGGTTTAATGTAATTGGAATGTTAAGAGAAGAGGGAGTATATTATTATTGTAATTTAAGCTCACCTTTTGCATATGATTCTGAAGCATTAAAGTATATTGATTATGATTTAGATATTAAAGTGTATCCAGATATGACATATACGCTTTTAGATGAAGATGAGTATGAAAAACATAGTCAAATTATGCAATATCCACCTGTAATTGATACGATTTTAAAACGAAATGTAGCACAACTAACACAATGGATTCATCAAAGAAAAGGGCCATTCGCACCAGACTTTGTAGATATGTGGTATGAGAGATATTTAATGTACAGAAATTAAAACAAACCTGCAGGGGATTTCCCCGCAGGTTTGTCCTATTAGAGGGGGGATTATGTGCAAGGTATAAAAAGATATTTGCAATTTGTTAAACCATATCGATGGCTTATTGCTATTACGATTATGATTGGTCTAGTTAAATTCGGCATCCCGCTTATTATGCCGTGGTTATTAAAATATATTATTGATGATGTCATTCAGGGCGGAGGGTCACTTCAAGATAAGACGTCCCAACTAGTAACAGCGATTGGGATTGCTTTTTTTATTTTTGCGGTGTTAAGACCACCGATTGAATATTATCGTCAATATTTTGCGCAGCGTATCGCAAATACAATACTATATGATTTGCGAAAACATATTTTTGGTCATTTACAAAAGTTGAGTTTACGCTATTATTCGAATACAAAAACAGGGGAGATTATTTCACGTGTCATTCATGATGTAGAACAAACGAAGGACTTTGTAATTACTGGTTTGATGAATGTTTGGTTAGATACGGCAACAATTGCTATCGCTATTATTGTTATGTTTTCTATGAATATAAAATTGACATTTGTTGCGCTATTAATTTTACCTATTTATGTAGTAGCAGTGAAATATTTTTTCGGGCGTCTTCGTAAATTGACGAAGGAGCGTTCACAAGCGTTAGCAACGATGCAAGGATATTTACATGAACGTATTCAAGGGATGCAAGTGACACGTAGCTTTGCATTAGAAGAGTATGAGGGGAAGCAGTTTGAAAAAAGAAATAATGAATTTTTGACGAAAGCGTTAACGCATACGAGTTGGACGGCGAGAACATTTTCGGCAGTAAATACGTTAACAGATTTAGGGCCGTTACTTGTAATTGGTTTTGCAGCATATGAAGTGATTCAGGGGCAGTTAACATTAGGGACTATGGTTGCTTTTGTCGGATATATGGATAGTTTGTATAGTCCGCTTCGCCGCCTTGTTAATTCATCTACGACATTAACGCAGTCTTTCGCATCGATGGACCGAGTGTTTGAACTATTAGATGAAAAATACGATATTGTGAATGTGCCAAGTGCGGTACAAACGAAAAAATTAAATGGTGAAGTGATATTTGATAATGTATCTTTTCGTTACAATGCGGATGAAAAAGAGGTATTACATAACCTTTCGGTAACTATGTTACCAGGAGAGAAGGTAGCACTTGTAGGAGCGAGTGGAGGAGGGAAGTCATCTCTTGCTAGTTTAATCCCGCGTTTCTATGATGTTTCTTCAGGCGCAGTGTATGTAGATGGGATAGATGTCAGAAAGTATGATATGAGAAATTTACGTAGTCATATTGGAATTGTACTGCAAGATAATTTGTTATTTAGCGATACAATCGGGGCGAACATTTTATATGGAAATCCGAAAGCTACAGAGGAAGAAGTAATTGCAGCTGCCAAAGCTGCGCAAATTCATGATTTTATTATAGAGTTACCTGATGGTTATGATACTGTCGTTGGGGAACGTGGTGTGAAGTTATCTGGTGGTCAAAGGCAACGTGTAGCGATTGCACGAGTGTTTTTAAAGAATCCATCATTACTTATATTAGATGAAGCGACTTCCGCTTTAGATTTAGAAAATGAACGATATATTCAAGAGGCGCTTCAGACGTTAGCTGCTGATCGAACGACAATTATAATTGCACATCGATTGGCGACGATTACGCATGTGGATACGATTATTTACATTGAAGATGGTGAAATTAAAGAGACAGGTTCTCATGAAGAATTAATGAAAAAAAGAGGATATTATTACAACTTATATCAACTTCAACATATAACAGAAACAGCTCCTTTAGCGTAAAAGGAGCTGTTTTTTATTCGTCTTCTTTTTTATCATCGATTTTAAGTTCTGCTTCTGGTTTATGGTATGTGTAGAAGCTATCCACAAGTAAATCTAAATGCTCTACTTCTTCACTATAGTTAATAATGGCAGAAATAAGAGGGAAGAGATGTAGCCATGTTTTATATGCTTCTTCATCGTCTTTGTTTTGATATTCCATAAAGATATCAATTAATTCTTGTTTACCTGTTTCAACCTCATCAAGCATTTCAACAGATTGTTGTTTTTTTGCTTTACCAATAAATTTTAATAAAACTTGTTCATGATAATGTGTTAATGAGTCAAGTTCGTTCTGGATAGATTCCTGAAATTCTTCTGGCATATAGCGCAGTTCGTTTTCAGTACGATGTAATGATTTTAACGTACTTAAAGCACGGCTTGTCGTAGCTAACATTTGTCTGAATAAAACGAGCTTACGAATTTTTGCGAACTGTACTTTTTTCGTATAACTTCTTTCTTCTTTATACAGCAAATAGTAATGGTTTAATTTGATCATTTTTTCTTTCATACGATCAATATCAGTTTTTAGCGTTGTAAAATCCGAAGCTTGCCTGCTATTCATTCGAATCCATTTTACAATTTCTTCTGTGTTATCAACGATGCGATGATATAGCTTTGTTTCGTATTTTGGCGGCATAAATACTAAATTTACAAGTGAAGCGGCAATAATACCAACCATAATCGTCGCAAATCGAAGTAAGGCAAAACTAAAGAAATCTTCACCCTGATATTCCATAATAGCGATAACAGTTACTAAAGCGATTGATATTGTGTTTTCTAATCGTAATTGCAATGTAAGAGCAATTACTAATATACATGTTAATCCAATAATAAAAGGATTATGTCCAAAAGCAGTAGCGAATGCGATAGCGAATACCGCACCAATGACGTTTGCTTGAATTTGTTCAAGTGCAGTTAAATACGAACGGTATACAGACGGTTGAACAGCGAAGATAGCTGAGATTCCCGCAAATACCGGACTCGGTAAGTTAAGTAAAATACAAGCAAATAAAGCTAGTGTGATGGCAATACCCGTTTTTAAAATGCGAGCACCAAGTTTCATACCCTAAATAAGATCCTTTCTCTTGTCATAATGAATGTACAACATGATACTATACATTCATTACAATATGTTAGCAAGTGATATTTTAGTGACGTTAATAAGAAATTAAGATTCATTTTATACTTTTTCCTAATTCTTTTGAAACATCAATTTTTAGTAAAAAAACCTGCTGAATTTCAGCAGGTTTCAAATTGTTACTATAGATTACTATGAGAAGTGTACTTCGTCAATTTTTTTTCTTGAAGATGAAAAATAGGCATATCACTCTGTTGAGATAGATGGATCAGCCTGCTCTTTTTTCGGAATGATTTCAAAAAACTGTTGCTGCATATCATCGAGTAACGGTGTTAACAAAGCAACTTCTTCATATTGCTCATGTTCATTTAATACACGGATATAATCTAGTAATAACTCGGTCACATCTTGCACACCATTTTTACTAATTGGTTGTAATGTAACATTTGCTCCTTTTGCGATTCTTCTTTTTAAGGCCTGTTCTGTTAAACCTAAGCTTGAATCATGACGTAAATAAACAACGCCGCCAGTCATACCAGCACAGATCCATGGGCCAGGATCCCCTAAAACAAGCGCTCGCCCATTTGTCATATATTCAAAAGCAAAACCTTTAATATTAGAGTATGCGCCTATATTCCCTTGCTCTTTTTCTCGGAGTGGCTTCGTCATGCGCCCTCCAATTATCATGTCTGCTCCAGAGAGACGAATGCCAGCGCGAGCATCAGCGTTACCTTGAACGTATAACGCTCCTTTTTGTGCACCGTATCCAAAACCTTTTCCGACAGAACCGTTATAATATAGGTCATCTTTTCCTTTTGCTTTCGTTATATAAATACCACCACCAAAGGAGGTTTTACCAATACCATCTTGTGCACCGCCATTTACATGTATAAATAAATTTTCACTATTGTAAGCACCTAATCCATTTCCAGGAATCGAGCCATTCGTATACTTTAATGTAAGTGGTTCAAGTTTTGTATCTTCATATAATTTACTACGAACGCGATAGCAAGATTCTAGACCGCCCATAACGCGTTGCTCTACACCAACGCCTACTAATTCTTTTGAATGAGGGGAATGAACTGTTTCAAATTGTTTTTCAGGCATCTGTTCCGTGTTTGTAACAGATGGATGTTCTATCGTTTGTAGTAAATTACATAAGTTTAATAATTTTTTGCCTCTAACTTGCTCTAATAAATCGGAACGTCCGACAATTTCTTGTAAATTTGTATAGCCAAGATTTCCTGTTAATCGTTTTAGTTCTTCGCCAAAAGTAGTGAATAAATGTAATAATCCAGCCACGGCACTTTCTAGTTCGCGCGGGACGAAGCGGCGTAATCCGTGTTCTTTCGCCTGAGCTTCAGATTCAATTTGTGTTGCAATTCCAACGTGACAAGTATCTAAATGACATCCGCGGCAAGTTGTACAGCCGATTGCAATCATGGATAATGTACCAAATCCAATGCGATTTGCCCCAAGAAGCATGATTTTTAAGGCATCATTCACACTTCGAATACCACCGTCAGCCCAAATTTCTACGTTATGTCTCATATTTGCTTCTAATAAAGCATTGTGAGCGGCTTTCACACCAATTTCTACAGGAAGGCCTACATGCTGCAATGCGTGAATACGTGCAGCACCTGTACCACCATCAAATCCGCTAATGTTAATAAAATCAGCACCAGCTTTTGCGATGCCAACAGCAATTGTTCCAATATTAGGGACAACAGGAACCTTTACAGCTACTTTCGCAAGTTGATTAGCCGTTTTAATTTCTGTAATCATTTGAGCTAAATCTTCAATGGAATAAATATCATGGTTGTTCGAAGGTGAAATTAAATCTGAGCCAATTGTTGCATTACGTGCTTCGGCGATTTTGGCTGTTACTTTTGAACCTGGCAAATGTCCACCTTCACCAGGCTTTGCGCCTTGCCCGATTTTTATTTCAATTAAGTTTGATGAATTTAGTAGTTCGGCGTTTACGCCAAATCGCCCAGATGCAACTTGTTGTCCACGTGTATGTGGATATTTTCCAATCATATCTTTAATTTCGCCGCCTTCACCGTTCAAGCTAATCATATTTAGCTGGTCGGCCGCTTCTGCATATGCACGAAAGGCAATTTCATTTTGAGAGCCGAATGACATGGAACTAATAATAAATGGTAAATCATGATTTTGAATACTGATGGACACTTCTTCAGCCGGAACGACATGTTTTGTTTCTTTCGTTTGAACAAGATGTCTAATTGCGATTGGGTTATTTTCTTCTAATTCACTTAATTTTTCACGGTAATCATCATAAGAGTTTCCCTTTGCAACATCGCCGATTGCTTTCCAAATTCGTGGGAATATATGAAAAGATTTTCGCATTCTAACTTTAGGATTGTTATAATCGTTCGCTCGCATTTGTGCATCTTCAGCAAGTGATTCAAGAGAAAAAGCTAAATCATTTGAACCTAAGAAATTTGTAATTTGCAATATATTTGCGATTTCCTCATGTAATCCAATAGAAGAATAGAGGCGACCGTAACCACGCAATTCATGAATTCCAATTGTTGAAATGACTTTTTCCAGTCCCTTATTAAGTGCATTGTATAAATTCATAATTGGTGTTTTTGTCCCATCATTTACGGTTGCAAATAATAAATAGGGATTAATACTATCTGCTCCTAATCCATACAGTGTGACGATATCGTGTAAGGAGCGAAGGGCACCCGAACGTATAACGAGAGAGCAGTTTCGGCGTAATTTATTTTCGCTTAATACTTGATGTACTTTCGCGGTAACTAAATGCGGGTCAATCCATAATCGTCCATTTAGGTGAGCATCAGCATCGTCTATTAATAATAGGGAAGCTCCATCGTTCACGGCTGTTATCGCTTCAGAGCTAATTCGACTTAAGGCATATTGTAAAGTTTCTGCCTGAGTGAATGTAGCAGAGATTGTAGCGATAGAGCTATGAGTATTGAATAGTTGTATAAGTTGCTCGTACGTAATTGTGTGTAATTCTTCTACAATAGATTGTGCTACACTTCCTTCTAAAATGATTGGGGAAAGCATCTCAACTACAAATGGCTGTTTAGCATCAGCCAATAAACTTGGACGTTTGCCAAGTATCGTTCGTGTGGAGAAGTGTTCAACTTCTCGATCGCGATCGATTGCTGGATTTGTAACAACAGCTACACTTTCCTTAATGAAGTCAGCGATATTCCGTCTATCAGTATCAAGTGCAGCGAGTGGTGAGTCATGCCCAAGTGAGCGAATTGGTTCAACACCTTTTGTTGCCATCTGTTCAAGAAGCTGAATATGTTCACGATCCCATCCGAAAGCAACGTATTGTTTTGTGTCAACTTGCATAGAATCACATAATCCTTGGATTTCTTTCGTTTCAGGGGTAGATAAGTTTAAATGATAATCTTTAGTATCCACTCGTTTTTTAAAACGGTCATATACTTGAGCTTGGTATTTGTCATATTCATAAAGAACAAGCTCATCTTGTTCATTCCACTTTAGTCCGACTTTCTCCCCTGGAGCGAGTGGTTTTGGTTCTGCTACATATTCAGTTGGGGATACAACTCCAGGTTCAGAAGAGAAAATATAAGAGCTTTCTGTCTCTACTTTCCATACTGGTCGTAGCCCGAGGGAATCCACGCTGAAAACAGCTTCATCTTTATAACGTGAAATAATGCCAGCTGGACCTTGTGCAAAATGGCCCCATGCTTCACGTATATACGTATATAAATCTTGTAAATGTGGTTCATAAAGTTTAATTTCATTAATAATTGGCGGGAATAGTATATCCATTGCTTCAAATAAACTGTAGTTGTATTGAACAAGTAGGGTTTCTAAGGTGCGGTTTAAATCTTGGGAGTCACTGCCCCCAGCAGTAAGTGGAACATGAATCATTTCAGCTTGATCGCGTAATTTTGCAATTGTGTTAATTTCACCATTATGTCCGAGGATACTAAATGGTTGTACACGAAAGAAGTTAGATAATGTATTAGTAGAATAGCGATTATGTCCTAGTGTCATAGTTGAAGCGATAAGTGGGTGTTGTAAATCATTGTAATAGGCAACAAGTGTATCCCCAGCACCGAGAACTTTATATACAACGTGATCACGACTTAAGGAAGCAACATGAATCGCTTCATTTTCTTCTATTTTTATCGTTACTGTAAATAATGTTTGATCAATATTTGCAACTTCATTTTCTGCGATAAGAGCAACTTGCCAAAATAAAGGTTCTTCTTGTTTACCAAGTGGACCGAGTGCATCGGAGTTTATTACATTGTCACTTTCGAAAAGAATTGCAAAGTTTTCGTTGTTTAGTTGTGTACGAATATGATTTTTTAAATTAACTATATTTTCGTTTTTGTTTAGAAAAAAATGTCCAACGATAAAGTGGGGATGATCCACGATCGTTGGATTATATCCGCTACTTTTTAATTTTTCATTCCAAAGTGATTTTGGTACATCAATGTGAATACCGATTCCATCGCCTTCGCCATTAATGAAACCAGCTCTATGATTCATTTTGACGAGCGATTGTATGCAAAGGTCAATATTTTCTTTTGTAGGAATTTTTCGTTTCTCCATAACGGAAACGATTCCACACGCATCGTGTTCCGCATTTTTGTAATCTCGAAATAAAGACGGTGTCCATGTGTTTGTTTTATTGAGCATCCGTCAATCCCCCCTCTTATGAAAGTTTGAATAATCTTACTATTTGAGGCGTGAGCAGCCTTGTATACAAAGATAGTAAGGATATAAAATAAAATTAAACAGATAATTATGAATAATTATACTATTAATGAGGAATTTATGAAATAGAAAAAAGGAAAAAAGAAAGGTGTGCTTTCTTTTTTCCTTTTAATGGCGGGATTATTTATTGTTTGCTAAAGCAGCAAATGCTCTACCTACAGCTTCAATTGTATATTCAATATCTTCTTTTGTATGTTCTGTCGTTAAGAACCATGCCTCGTATTTAGAAGGTGCTAAGTTAATTCCTTCTTGCAGCATAAGCTTGAAGAATTTACCGAACATTTCTCCGTCTGTATCTTGTGCTGCATCGTAATCTTCAATTGTATTTGTTGTGAAGTATACAGTTAAAGCGCCTTTTAGGCGGTTTAATGTAATATCGATATTATGTTTTTCAGCCTGCTCTAAAATTCCTTTTTCAAGCATTGCACCAAGTGCATCTAATTTTTCATAAAGCCCTTCTTGTTGAAGAACTTCTAGACAAGCAATACCAGATGCCATAGAAGCAGGATTTCCTGCCATTGTACCAGCTTGATATGCAGGTCCAAGAGGGGCAACTTGTTCCATAATTTCTTTCTTACCACCGTAAGCACCGATTGGAAGTCCGCCGCCAATAACTTTACCAAGCGCTGTTAAGTCTGGTGTTACGCCAAGTAAGTCTTGAGCACCACCGTACATGAAGCGGAAAGCAGTAATAACTTCATCATAAATTACTAGTGCACCAGCTTCGTGAACAAGTTCATTTACTTTCTCAAGGAAGCCAGGTTTTGGCTCTACAATACCGAAGTTTCCAACGATTGGTTCTACAAGAATAGCTGCTACTTCATGTCCCCATTTATCTAATGCTTCTTTTAAAGTTTCTACATTATTAAATGGAACGGTAATAACTTCTTGAGCGATACTTTGTGGTACACCCGCTGAGTCAGGAGTTCCTAGTGTAGAAGGGCCAGATCCAGCTGCTACAAGTACTAAATCAGAATGACCGTGGTAACAACCAGCGAATTTCATAATTTTTGTGCGGCCTGTGTAAGCGCGAGCGACACGAATTGTTGTCATTACAGCTTCAGTACCAGAGTTTACGAAGCGGACTTTATCTAATGCAGGCATTGCTTCTTTTAACATTTTTGCAAATTTTACTTCTAGCGCTGTTGGAGTTCCGTAAAGTACACCATTTTCAGCAGCTGTTGTAATTGCTTTTGTAATGTGCGGGTGAGCATGTCCAGTAATAATAGGACCGTATGCTGCTAAATAATCGATATATTTATTTCCGTCTACATCCCAGAAATAAGCACCTTTTCCACGTTCCATAGCAACAGGAGCGCCGCCACCAACTGCTTTAAAAGAACGAGAAGGACTATTAACACCGCCAACGATATGTTCTAAAGCTTCTTTATGTAATGCTTCTGATTTTGTGAATTTCACTACCATTCATCTCCTTACAAAAATCTATGTATTATTCTAACATGTTTTTCGAAAAGACGTATTGTTTGTGATAGAGAAGGCAGTTGGGTAAACTATTCGTTGTGACATTTAGGAAGGGGGTCCGGTTATGAAATCGGTAATTGAGGTACAAGGGTTACGTAAAGAATTTACAGCCTATTCAAGTCGTCCAGGTTTAAAGGGTGCATTTCGCGATTTATTAAATCGTAATTATAAAATAGTGCCAGCAGTAAATGATGTATCTTTTACTGTGAAACAAGGTGAAATGGTTGGATATATCGGTGAGAATGGTGCTGGTAAATCAACGACAATTAAAATGCTTACGGGGATTTTGACTCCGACATCAGGAGACATTTTAGTAAACGGGATGAACCCGCATAAGCAGAGGGAAGAATTTGTAAGAACGATTGGTGTTGTTTTCGGACAACGCTCACAGCTTTGGTGGGATATTGCGGTACAAGAATCGTTTCGTTTATTAAAAAAAGTGTACGGTGTATCAGACGCTCAGTATAAAGAACATATGGAGCACGTGATCGAAACGTTAGATATTGGTCCTTTATTAGATAAGCCAGTTCGAAAGCTATCTTTAGGTCAAAGAATGCGTTGTGAATTAGCGGCGGCATTAATTCATAATCCGCCGTTATTATTTTTAGATGAACCAACAATTGGGTTAGATGTACTTGTGAAATTGAAAATACGTGAATTTTTAAAAGAAATGAATGAACGTTATAAAACAACGATTTTATTAACAACTCATGATATTACTGATATTGAAGCTTTATGTGAGCGCGTTATCATGCTGGATGAAGGCAATATTATGTATGACGGTTCTTTAAATAATCTTCGTACGCAGTGGGGAGCAGAGAAAGAAATACATTTTCAGTTTGTCGCACCAGTTTCTTATCAGGATTTATCAATGGTTATGCCAGATAGTCATGTCGTTTGGTCGAAAGCGAAAGAGGAAAACGCGTGGATTGCCAAAATACCGAATGAAGAAGTTATTATTTCAATGCTTATTTCTAAAGTGGTACAAGCCTTTCAAATTAAAGATTTAAAAATTAACGAAGTGTCTACAGAGGAAATTATTCGTAACATTTATGAGGAAGGTATTAAACATGGGTAAGTACATTGAAATGATTCGAATTCGCTTTTTAATGATGCTTGCGTATCGTACAAACTACTATAGCGGGATTTTAATTTATACGATTAATATCGGCGCATATTATTTTTTGTGGCAAGCAATTTATAGCGGAAAAGAGAATATTGAAAGTTTATCTATTTCGCAAATGACTACGTATATCGCAATTGCGTGGATGGCACGTGCTTTTTATTTTAATAATATAGACAGGGAAATTGCGATGGAGATTCAAGAAGGACGTGTAGCGGTAGAACTGATACGTCCATATAACTATTTAGGGATGAAAGTGATGCAAGGTCTTGGTGAAGGAATATTTCGCTTTGTCTTCTTTTCAATTCCGGGTATGGTCATCGTTACCTTATTATTTTCATTGCAAATTACAACGAACTTTCAAACGTGGTTATATTTCTTCTTATCTTTAATATTTAGTTTTATTATTAATACACAAATTAATTTAATGACGGGAATGCTCACATTCTTCTTATTTAATAATAGCGGAATTATGTATGCAAAACGTGTTGTTATTGATTTGTTTTCAGGTCTATTATTACCAATTAGTTTTTATCCGTTATGGGCCCAAAAGGCAATGATGTTTTTACCGTTTCAGGCCATTAGTTATATTCCGAGTATGATTTTTTCAGAAGGTATACAAGGAAGTAAATTGTATGAGGCATTATTATTCCAAGTAATTTGGGCAATTGTACTTATTATTCCAATTGTACTCATGTGGAGAACGGCGAGAAAACGTCTAATTGTACAAGGGGGATGATGAGATGATATATATAAAACTATTTTTGCAATATGCAAGCCAATATATAAAAACAAAATTGGAGTATCGGGGCGATTTTATCGTTGGATTACTTTCTGATTTATCACTACAGGCTGTTAATTTAATTTTTATTCTCGTTGTGTTTGGACATACGCAAGCATTAAAAGGTTGGAGTAGAGAAGAAGTCATCTTTATTTATGGTTTCTTTTTAGTGCCGTTTGCCATTTTCTCAGCTTTCTTTAACATATGGGACTTTAATGATCGTTACATTATTAAAGGAGAAATGGATCGCATATTAACGAGACCGATTCATAGTTTATTTCAAATTATTTTAGAAAGAATGGAGCTTGAATCTTTAATTGGAGCGATTACGGGAATGATTGTAATGGGCTACGCAGCAGTGGAGTTGCAATTATCTTTTTACTGGTACGATATCTTCTTATTCTTGTTGATGGTAGGAGGGGGCGCACTTGTATACGGAGGGATATTTGTTACGCTTGCAAGTCTTGGTTTTTGGTCGGACGCGAAAAGTTCGATTATGCCGCTAATGTATAACATAGGGAATTATGGCCGCTATCCTGTTAATATTTATAACCGTGTGATTCGCTTCATTTTAACGTTTGTCCTACCATTTGCGTTTGTCGGAGTGTATCCAGCAGCGTACTTTTTAAGAAAAACAGAGTGGAATAGCTATGCATTTGCAACACCGCTCGTTGGTGTTATCTGTTTTACAATTGCAATTACTCTTTGGAACCAAGGGGTAAAAAGGTACCGTGGTGCAGGGAATTAATTATAAAAGCTCGTTTGTTTCTAAGGGATAAATCTAATGGCTGTCTCATACATATAAAATGAGGTGGAGGACATGTTATGGGGATTTATTCTATTAATTGCAGCAATTGCTATTTTGAGGAGTGTCCAATTGTTATGGAGTTCCTATTCAGATTCAACGCGTTTTTTTTCGCTGTATAATTTAGCTACATTATTTTTGATTTATACAACAGTATTGATTGCATTTGGATTAAGTTACGTTGTATTAGAGGAAATGGGTTTTGCAGTTTTGAAAGAGGATGGAGAAAGCTTAAACGCTCACTCTTTTCAACTCGTTGAAATTTGTTTATATTTTAGCGCAGTTACTTTATTGTCTGTTGGATATGGTGACATATCTCCGATTGGAATTGGGCGATGGATTGCGATTGGAGAAGCGCTAATTGGATATACATTACCGTTTGCTTTTGTAATGAGGTCTGTAACAGACAATGAAAAATAAGGAAGCATTTGTTATAGTAAAAGAAAAGAGTAGGAGTGATAACAATGATCACAGTAGGAGAAATGGCTCCAGAATTTACATTAGAGGGAAGTAACGGGGAACAAGTTCGCTTGGCTGATTTTCGTGGTAAAAATGTAGTTCTATATTTTTATCCGAAAGATATGACTCCAGGGTGTACAACTGAAGCATGTGATTTTCGAGATGCATATGGATTATTTCAAGAGAAGGACACGGTTATTCTTGGAGTGAGTCCGGATTCGGCAAATAGACATTTGAAATTCATTGAGAAGCATGAACTTCCATTTACACTTTTAGTAGATGAGGATCATAAAGTAGCAGAATTATACGATGTTTGGAAATTGAAAAAGAACTTTGGGAAAGAGTACATGGGAATTGAGCGCTCTACATTCCTTATTAATAAAGACGGTGAGCTTGTAAAAGAGTGGCGTAAAGTGAAAGTGAAGGGACATATTGAAGATGTTCTTTCTTATATAAACTAAATCCATTGTGGAGATAAAATATATAGAAGTAAGGCGAGTGTCTATACATATTTTATTGTCTTACATAAAGTGAAGTGTAGGGCATACCTCCTCAGATGATAGTATTCCAAGTGCGATTATGTCGCACTTTTTTTCTATTGTAAATGCATAAAAAATAGGGAAAGATACATAAGAATAAGGCTATATACAAAAATAAACCACATACTTATAGTAGAAATATTGACGATTTATAAGAAAAGGAGTACACTCTTTATAAGAATTATAAAATAATAATCCGTATAGAATCGGGGTGCATGACGGTGGTCAAAGAAGAATTAAAAGAAGCGCTAGAAATGCTGAAAAATACGGGTGTACGCATTACTCCACAGCGTCATGCTATTTTAGAGTACCTTGTGGAATCAATGACGCACCCAACAGCGGATGATATTTATAAAGCATTAGAAGGTAAGTTTCCAAATATGAGTGTTGCAACTGTCTATAATAACTTACGTGTATTTAAAGAGGTTGGGCTTGTAAAGGAATTAACTTATGGAGACGCTTCAAGTAGATTTGATTATGTTACAAGTCAACATTATCATGTGATTTGTGAAAAATGTGGTAAAATTGTTGATTTTCCTTATGGAGGTTTGGAACAACTTGAAGAGGAAGCTGCAAAAACAACAGGCTTCGTTATTAATAGTCATCGCTTAGAAATTTATGGCGTTTGTCCAGAGTGTCATAAGGCGTAATATATAATAAAGAAAGAGGCTGACGGATTTACGTCAGCCTCTTTCTTTATTATATATGGGAATTACGTTAGGTTCAGAAGGAGTTAAAATGTTCAGTGGAGGATTTAATTAAGGATAAATACAAAAGGTGATTTCTTAACCAAGAAATCACCTTTTAATGTTTAGCCCTGTAAGGCTATATTTTTTTTAGGTAATCATATGTACCTATGATTTATAGCTCTTCTTATTATATTTTTCATCAAATTCTTTTCCTTCTAGATTTCGATCCATTGTTAAAGGTTGGTTGCAATGCATACATGCGTCGACACGACCGAGCATTTTTGTAGGTTTATCGCAGCTTGGACAAATAATTTGTACAGTTTTAGTAGATAACATACCAATCCAAAAATAAACGACTGTACTAGCGATAACAGCTAAAAAGCCAACCATCATAAATGTTGTCATAATAATAATGTTCTCACGGAAAAAGACTCCTAAGTATGCAATGAAGAGGCCGATAAATACTAAACTTAATGCAAAGGTCCGGATTTTATTGATTTTGTTTGAATACTTAATGCTCATTCTCACCACGCTCCTATAACAATAATATAACATAAAATTTAGAATTTTCTATCGTACAGAAATATGGTAAAGTGATAAGATATGAAATGCAGAAGGAAGGGAAATTATAATGATTTTTGAAACATGTTTTTAAACTTTTAACGGGATGTGAAATTTTTTTGTAAAAAGTATTGACCATATATGTACTGCATGATATATTAATAACCGTCGCTGATGCGGAAACGCAGAAAACGATAAAAAAGAAATTAAAAAACTTAGTTGACATCGAAAAACGAAGATGTTAACATAAGGAAGTCGCAAATGAGCGACTAAGCAGTTCTTTGAAAACTGAACGAAACAAACAACGTGAAACGTCAATTTTTATTTTAGATGCTAGACAAACTAACTTTATTGGAGAGTTTGATCCTGGCTCAGGATGAACGCTGGCGGCGTGCCTAATACATGCAAGTCGAGCGAATGGATTAAGAGCTTGCTCTTATGAAGTTAGCGGCGGAC